>NZ_JBIVZV010000001.1:0-1146347 GCF_044759735.1 Streptomyces sp. NPDC100445
GGGGCGGAGAGCCTGAAGGCTCTCAAGTTGGCCTGGCGGCCAACTACGGGCCTGACGGCCCGTTAGGTTGCTGTCGCCGTGCCTGACGGCACGGCTGTATTGTCGGTATCGAGTTGGCCCTGGCGGGCCAACTCGATTAGTTTCCGGGGACGTTGGCGGGCCTGACGGCCCGCTCACCAAAAGAGAGAATGTTCTGCCTGACGGCAGAACAGACACCTGGTGATGCACCCTCCCCTGGCGGGGAGGGGAAGTTGACTGGGCTCAGGTGTCGGCGCCTATCGGCGCCGTAATGTCATAGCGAGGTTGTTGCACAGTTATCTGGGTTGCCTACGCTCCCCTGCCGGAGAGCTGCGATGAGTGTTCCAGCTGACGCCTGACGGCGCGCTGGTTAGTCGGCCTGGCGGGCTTGGCAGGATGCCGGAGTGCCCTCGGTAGCGTCCGAAAGCGTGAGCAATGCCGGCCTTTCCGGAAATGGGACGAGGATGCTACCGGTGCCGCGTGGCGGGCGAGGAGCCTGCGTTGGATCCTGCTCAGGTGTGAGAGCCCGAGGAGCCGCTGAGAAATACGGCGAGCGGGCGGAGAGCCGCCTGTCGACGGCTGTGCGTGCAGGCGTACACCACGGGGTTCCTGCATGCTGGTGTCCAGTAGTTGCACACCGTCCTGGAAGGTGTAGAGACCGACCGATTCCCACAGGGCGGCGATCTTCGCGGCATCGGATCGTGAGCGGTTGGACGGATGGGCCACCACATGAAAATCGGCCGCTTCTTCGAGATTCCGCGCACATGTCTGAGGTGAGGCGGCCTAGTGTCAGTGGGCGCTGCCAAGCTGATCGCGCTCGGCCGGAGCCAGGGCCGAGAGCGGAAGTTGACTCGCAGTGCGGGTGGAAGGGACGTGCGGCGTGGCCTTGAGCGCGACGGCTGAACAGGAGGCGGCCCGGGAGGTGTTCGGCGCGGGCCAGGACGTGGCCTTGGTGGCAGGTGCCGGAACGGGCAAGACGTCCACGCTGGTGATGATGGGCTCGGCGACGCGACGGAGGGGCCTGTACGTGGCCTTCAACAGACCGATCGCGGACGAGGCCAAGGGCCGGTTCGGGACAAACGTGGAATGCCGTACGTCGCATTCGCTGGCGCATCGCGCGGTGGGCCGCCGGTTCCAGGGTCGTCTCGACGCCTCTCGTCATATGCCGCTCAAGCGCACGGCGCAGTTGCTGGGGCTGGACCGGGAGCTGGCGGTGGGCAAGCGGCGGCTGAAGCCGACGACGCTGGCCCGGCTCGTGATGGAGATGGTCCGGCGATTTTGTTACAGCACGGATGAGCAGGTGGCGGCCCGGCACCTGGGGCCGGTGAACGGGCTGGATGAGCAGGGCGCGCAGTATCTGGCGGAGGTGCTGCTGAAGCGGGCACGGTGGGCGTGGGAGGACATCTGCTCCCCTGCGGGAAACCTGCCTTTCCAGCACGACCACTACCTGAAGATGTGGGCGTTGACGCGGCCGAGGCTGCGGGCGGACTTCATCCTGCTGGACGAGGCGCAGGACACCAACCCGGTCCTGGAGGAGATCTTTCTGGCGCAGGACGCGCAGCGGGTGTGTGTCGGGGATCCCGCGCAGCAGATCTATGAGTGGCGGCACGCCAAGGACATCATGAGCGGTTTCCCGGGCCAGCGGCTGGAGTTGACGCAGTCGTTCCGGTTCGGGCCGGCGATCGCGGAAGTGGCGAATCGGTGGCTGCGGGCCGCCGGGTCGACGATGCAGCTGACCGGACACGCCCGCGAGGTATCCGGGCTGGGACGGGTGGAGGTCCCTGATGCGGTGCTGTGCCGGGGCAACGCGGACGCCCTCGCCGAGGTGCTGCGCTTCCTCGACCAGGGTGTGCCGGTGGCGCTGGCCGGAGGCGGCAAGCCTCTGCTGAAGATCGCTGAGGCGGCGATCGATCTGCAGGCCGGCCGGCGGACCTCCCATCACGAGCTGTTCCTGTTCTCGTCCTGGGGCGAGGTGCAGGAGTACGCCGAACAGGACTCGGCGGCCGCCGACTTGAAGGCGATCGTGGAACTCGTCGACGCTTATGGGCCGCAGCAGATCATCGCGGCTGTGCAGCAGATGGTCGACGAGGAGCGGGCGCGGGTGGTGGTCTCCACCGTTCACAAAGCCAAGGGACGTGAGTGGCAGCGGGTGCGGATCGGCGACGGATTCACCCCGGAGTCGGATGCACCAAATACCCGCGGCGTGCATCCGGCGGAGGCACGGCTGATCTACGTAGCGGTGACGCGGGCACGCCAGGTGCTGGACGCCACGGGGATCCAATGGGCCGAAGCCCAGATCCGGCAGGCCTCGCGCGGGTCGGTGACGAAAACAGCGGACGGTGTGCCCCTGGCCGCGCTGTCCCTGACCGGCCAGCTGGAGTACCCGCGCTCGCCGATGTCCCTGTTCCTGGCCCGGCATCTGCCCCGGATGGACCGGCTCGTCAGCACGTATCTGCACTGGGCGCAGGGGCTGGGGCCTGCGGTGCAGCCGATGGATGAGCGCCGCCCCGACTACGCGGCTCTGGGACACACCATCGACTACCGGCTGCGGATCAGCCTCGGCCACGGCCCGGGAGACGCAGTGACCACCGGTGTCCGGCTGCTGGGCAGTGCTCTCCCGCTGGCCGGCGCCCCGGCGGCCGAGACCCGCACCGCCCTGTATGGGGCGGGCATCCAACTGCTCGCCCGGCTCGACGCCCACCTGTCGGGCACGTGCCCGCTGGACGAGCAGGACCTGACCCGGCTGTGTCACGTGGCCGGCTTCTACGAGGCCGTCTACCGCAACGGTGTCTTCTCCCGGCGCCGTAACCTGCTTGCCCAAGCGGATGAACGCACCACCCTGGACCAGCTCACCGCGGCGGTACCGGTGTACGTGCTGGAAGACATCGCCGAGCAGATGAAGCTCGCCGAGCAGCCTTTCACACCGTTGAGGCAACTGCCGAAGCAGCAGCGGGTGTGTGGACCGGTGTTCGCCGGCAGCCGCGACCTCGGCGGGGCCGACGCGGACTTCATCACAGGCGGCATGCTGATCGACTGCAAGGCCACCACCCGCGCCCGCACCCTGCACCGATCCGCGGTACACCAGCTCGCCGGATACCTGCTGCTCGACTACGACGACGCATACGCCATCGACCGGGTCGGCCTCTACCTGTCCCGCCACGGCGCCCTGATCTCATGGACGGTCCAGGAGTTCCTCGATGCCCTGGAGGCCAGGCTTCCTCTGCCCGAGCTGCGCGCTTTGCTGCGCGGGCACCTTCGCCAGGCGCAACGTACGGCGCGGTCCGGGAATGCTTGATCAAACGCCTCGTTGGTGTCATAAGAGCGGGCCCGTCAGGCGCGTCGGCCCCGGTGCGGGGCGGCTTTGAGGCATCAGCTGCAGAAGCAGACCGTCCTCGCCGGTTGCACTTCACACCTGGCTGGTAGCCGCTCACGTGGGCGGGCTGTTCGGTTGCTTCGGGCGTGCGATCTGCGTCTCACGCTGCGGTGTGCGAAGACGCGGGGCGCCGGCCAGTCCCGGTCCGGCTCCCTTCGGGGAGGCGGACCGGGGCCGTGACGTTTTCGCGTGGGAAGAAGCGGGCGGTGATGTCCTGGGCGTGAGCACATGCCCGTGTGGGGGGAGTGGGTGTCAGGAGCCGAACCACTTGGCATCGTCGGCTGCGTCGGCCAGGTAGGCGTCAGCGTCGCCGCGTGCCGCCTTGTCCGCTTCGAGCACGAAAGACATGGGGTAGTCGAACGGGGAGGCGAGAACGGCGGTGCCGGTCTCGGGGGCAAGGCGGGGTACCAGATGTCCTGCCGAGGCGTGGGGGCCGTGTGCTTTGAGCGCGGCCAGGGTCTCGGGCGTGGGGTTGAGGGTCATACGTGCGGTGAGTGCGAAATGAGCGGGCCAGGCCGTTGCGGAATAGGCAGCCATGTCCGCCAGGACGGCATCGGGAAGAGGCTGCAATTGCGCTTCCCGGAGATGTTGTTCGGGGTGAGCAACATAGTGAGCAACTGCGAGGGTGGTGCACGGGGCGAGGGCTGCGGCGGGAGAAAGGGCGTCTGGGGACAGGCGGCGGGCGAGCGTGGCGCCCAGCCGGCTTGAGCTCATGAGGAGGGCGTGGCGTGCGTCCCTGGGAAGGGTCTGGAGGACCTTGTCGATGCGGGGCAGGTGTGCGGTGAGGACGCTTTCGTCGGCAATGGCGAGCAGTCCCAGCGCCCAGGTGGCGCGGGAGAGTGGATCGGTGTGGGCGGTGTACTGCTGGCTCCACCAAGCGGTGCTGGTGCGATTGCTGCGCAGTTCCTGCAGCAGACGGCCATAGTCGGGATCGGGGCCGAGGGGCTGCGAGTTCACGGTGATGTCACCGCCGGTGGTGAAGTTGGTTGCTGCGGCGCCGATCACGGTGATCTCTGCTGCCAGCCAGCACGGACCCAGCAGGGCAGCCAGAGCCCGGGCCGCGTTGCTCCAGGGCGAGGTGGTGCTTTTTTGGCCCTTGCGGAAGGCGAGAGCGGTCTGCAGGGCGTCGAAACGCGCATCGCGTTCTTTCAAGCGGGTCAGGGCGGGCTGGCGCTGCTGGCCGAGCAGTTCAGGGTCGTGGTGACCGACGAGTTCCAGGAGCAGCGGGGTGGAGGTGCCGACCGCCATACGCAGGAAGTTCTGTGGTCGCAGGATACGCAGGAGATCAGCCGCGTAGGTGGGGGTGGAGCAGCTGGCCTCGCTGGCATGGCCGTTGAGGACTGCCTGCACGAGTCGCTGTTCGTGGCGGGAGCCGGGCTCCGGGGCCAGGCCGGCGTGCAGGGCTGCTGCGGCTGCGGTGTCGTCGGCGAGGGCCAGGCGCTTGAGGTCGGCTCCGCTGAGCTGGCCGGCGCAGTGGAACGGAGTGCCGAGGTTGAGCCAGGCTGCCTCCTGGCTGGTGCCTAGCGCCGTCTGCATCTGCGGGTACCACCAGGCGTGGAAGGCATGGGAGTCGTCCAGCAGGATAACGGCGAGCTGTAGGCGCTCGGCGGCCGCCAGGGAGGCGGGGTCGTTCGCCACCTGTTCCAGGATCTCGTCGGCGAGGTGCTGGGCGCCGCGGTCGGCGGTGGGCACGGGCAGGTCGTCGTTGGTGGTCAATTCGTGGTGGATGAAGCGGACGCTGAGGTCGTCGAGGAAGAGTTCGGCGGCGCGGCGCTGGGTGCGGGGGCGGCCGCTGAAGACGCCGTCGGCGAGCAGGACCCAGGCGGAAAGGCGCAGTTGACGCGGGCGGGTGCCCTCGTCGCGTTCTTCCTCCAGGGTCTCTACCAGTCCTGCCAGCTCGTTGGGTTTGGCGAAACCCGCGAAGAAGCGGCTGGTATTGAGCCAGTAGCCTCGGCGCACCAGCTCGCGCAGGACGTCCGCGCGGTCGAAGCCGCGCTGGTCCGCGCCGGCGAAGTCATACAGGTAACGGGCGGCGAAGTACTCTCTCAGCGGCTGCACGTCGAACTCGAAGGTGCCCTGCACCTTGCTCGTCAGCGCCCACACGCGGTCGGTGACCGCGGTGAAGAGGTCATCGACCAGGGTGACGTTCTTGTCGACGCTGAACAGGTAGTTCAGGATCGCCCGCTGCAGTTCGCGGGTGGGTAGTTGGCCGTTGCCGCCGTCCCTTTCCGCGCGGGCCTGAAGGTGCCAGCCCAGGTAGGCGGTGACCTCTTCCAGGTCGTTGCGGTGCTCGTCGACCGCGGCGGTCTTCTCCGCCTCCCGGTCCAGGAAGGTCTCCATGTAGGAGGTGTAGAGGTCGGTGCGGTTGGCGGGCACCGAATTGCCGCGCTTGTGCAACAAGTACAGCAGGATGGTCAGCTGCATGGGGTTGTCGGCGAGCTGAGAGATGTGTGGTTCCGCAGAACGCTGGCGGAAGATCCGTTCCAGCGTGCGGTGCTCTCGGTCCGGGATGGCCCGCGCCCGCGCCCACTTGTGCAGGTAGGTGATGCGCAGTGTCTCGCCTAGCCGGTTCAGAGCGATCGTCTCGAAACGCTCGGGGGTCGGTTCTGCCAGCCCCGCTACATTGGGGCGCGTGGTGACGATCATCTGGGGCCGGCAGGCCGTGCGCAACCGCGCCGTGAAGCGGTCAATCTCCTCGACGACCCGAGCGCGGGTCTCGGGGCGTGCGACTTCGTCCAGGCCGTCGAGGACGATGAGGACGGGCAGTCGCTCGATGATGTCGTTGACCGTGGCGACGGTCGCGGGCAGGCCACCGCTGCGGGCGGTGAGCAGATACGCGATGAAGGACTCCATCGAGCCCTGTTTGCGCAGCACGGTGCGGGCGGGACGGTCCTGGTCACCGAAGGGATCGGCACCGGAGAGCCAGGAGGCGTAGTCCCGCAGGTCGATCCTCAGCGGCAGCCGGGGCTCGGTGAGCGGCGCCCGGCCAAGGGCTGATCTCGGGGTGGTGGCGGGGTGTTCATCGCTGAGGTAGGCGGCGCGGTGGAGCTGGCACAGGTACTGACCGAGGGTCGACTTGCCCTGGCCGGGCTCGCCCCGGACCAGGGTGAAGGGCTGTTGCGTGGTCAGCAGGTAGTCGGCGGCCGCACCCAGGGCATCACTCTGCAAGGTCGGGATGCGGGCCCGGCGCACGGCCGTCGGCATCGCCACCCGCACTGCTTCGACGTCGATGAACAGGTCTTCCAGACGGTGAGAGGTCAGCTCGACCTGCTTGAACTTGACCTTGGCGTCCTCGTCCCACTGGGTGGCGATGACCTTCATCGCCAGGGTACGCAGAGCATGATCGTGAGCGGCCTGCCCCGCCCCATCGATCAGATATCGCACCAGGTCCTGCCCGGCGAGCATGTCCGAGTACGCCCACTTCAGTTCGGTGGGTGCCCCGTCCACGCGGGCATCGATGTCGGCCCGCCACCAGATGCGCATGGGGATGCCGAACTGGGCAGCGTACTTGGCCAGAACAACGTCCACCGTGTCCATGGAGCCGCGCTGCGGAACGGCTGTACCGGCGACTGAGGTCAGCAGGTAGTAGGCCTTGGCGCCCTCTTTCACCAGGCGACGGATGTTGTCAGCCTCGCCGTTGATCGCGGCTTTCAGCCAGGTGACCGGGTTCTGCTGCGGCTTGCTGGTCCACTTGACCTGGTAGATGACGAGTCGGCCAGCGTCTTGCCGGGTGGCGTCGCGGCCGCCATCAGAGTGCCCCACCGGGTAGCAGCGGGTGTCGCTGAAGGTGTGCGCGAGCACGGCGTTGCACAGCCGCTGGAATGTCTTCTCCCCCAGCCGTTCATAGAGGTACCGCCCCTCCGGCGCAGCCTCCGGACCGTGCTCTGCTTGTCTGCCCAACGTCCCTGCCCCCTCCCGAGTGCTCTGATGAGCGGTGCCACTGTATGTCGCGCCACTGACATCGCCGTACCCGGTGCGTTTTCCGGCCCACTCCTGACAAAGTGCCGTTGTGTCACGCCGTGGTGTGAGCCCGGACATGGGGCCACGCAGGTCGGGTCATTGCGGGAGCTCGCATTGTGCCAGGGGTAGTCGTCGCTCTCCCGTCGCCCTGACACACTCCGGTCCACATCTGGCGGGCGGTCCTGGAGCTCACTCGGGCATGGTGCGTCACGGGTGGGGCAGAGCAGAGCGGTCCTGGACGGTGATGTGGAGGGTGTGCAGGGGCTGGGTCCGTGTGGGGCGGATGACTTCGAACCAGTCGGTGCCTTCCTGCGGGTGTTGGGAGATACGGCGGTAGTGGCTCCAGCCGAATCCGATGCCGGTCTGCTACGTGGTGTCGCTGTAGCGGCTGCCGATGACCGCTCCCCCGTGCAGGTAGACGGAGTCGAGGGGGCAGGATGCGGCTTCGAGGTGGGCGAGGGCGGCTGCCGCGGCGCGGGGTCAGTACGCTGCGCGCGTAGGAGCTGAAGACGAGGATCTCGTCGACGATGTCCAGCGGCCAGCCTCCCTCCTCCAGCCGGTCGAGCATCTCGTTCAGGAGGGTGGTGGCGCGCTCGCGTTTCACGGACAACCTCCGCTGGTCGATTCGGATGCCGGCGTCTTGGGCCTGTGGTTTCAGCCGATCTGCCCTGGGACGGCGGGGGCCCGGGAGATGATCGTGCTGAGGGTGCCGGTGTAGGTGGTGCCCAGTTCGGTCACGGTCCCCGGGAAGGGTCCCGAGCCGTGGCGCAGGGCGCTGACGTAGTTCTCGGGCAGGAGTACACGGTCGCCGACTTCGAGCGTGCCGGGGCCCTTCCAGCGGTATCCGTAACCGTCGACGGTGACGGCTTGGTCGCCATCCACCTCGAAGCGGCGGTTCTTGGCGTCGAGTTCTTCCCGCAGGGTCTGTATCTGGCGCTCGAGGTGTTCAACCCGGGCGGCCTGGGCGCGCCGGCTCCACTGTCTTTCCTTCGCCCGGCCGGTCTCAAGTCCCTGCTGGTAGGCGTCCACGAGGGCTCTTTCGTGGTCGGTGGTGTGCAGTTTGCAGGCGAAGCTCGGACCGGAGAACTGCGCACGGCAGGGAGCGCCGGACTTGGTGGGGCGCCCGCAAGGCCGGTGATGTACCTCTTCGAACACGGGAGTTCCTCACATGGTGGTGGAGTGGCGACAGGGGGTAGCGTCCTACGAAGTGGTCGGCTGGGAGATGGCCTGCGGGATGCAGGCGGCGGCAGTGTGGCCCGCCTGGGTGCAGGCTGTTCGAAGCGCTGGAGTGTGGCGTGCTTGATACCCAGGTGGCCGACGGCGTCGTGAAGATCGAGTCCTGCGGCTTCGCGGGCTTCCCGGAGGGATTCGGCGTTGTCGTGCCAGACCTGCGGCGCCCCCTCGACGGTGTCCCGGGCGACGCCGGCCCGGGCTGCGGCAAGGGCGGCCTGGATTCGGTCGGCACGGGGTCCGAGCAGGAACCGGGCCAGCCGGGCAGCGTCGGCCTCGCGGTCGACGCCCTCACTCCAGGGCTGGGAGATCTCTTCGAACACGCGGCCTCGGGCCGTGGCACAGTCCTCGCGCTCACCGGGGCCGGCACCGTAGGTGCCGTGCCGGTCACTGGTACCGGCCAGCGTGCTGTCCCTTCGCGAGGTCCATGGCGCGGGCCTCGTCGTCGTCGGTCTCGATCCCGTCGATGACCGCCCGCACCTGCTGGCGTTCCTGTGGGGACAGGACGCTCGCGAGTGCCTCCCCAGCCGCCTGGGCTTCGGGAGCTTCGAAGGTGTGCGGGCTCCAGGCGTGCATCATCAGGATGATTTCCTGCAGGGCGCGCTGGGCGCGCCGAGCGGCTCCACCAGGGCGCATTCAGGCCATTGACTTGAACCTCTCGCTTCATGTCGGCTGATGGCGTCAACCGGTCCTCCTTCGAGGAAGTGAGGTCGGTGTTTACAGGCCGAGTTCGGACAGCGCTGCTTGCCTGTGTGGGCTGAGGCTAGAGCGGCGGCGGCGCAGGTTGCTCAGCCATTGGCCCAGGCGCACGGGGCCACCTTCGGTCTTCTCGACGTGGCGCTGGGGGACGTTGAGATGGCCTTCTCGTTCTCGGAATGCCCGTGCGGCGGCCAGCCCGCGCTGGAAGGCGCGCTCGCGCGTCGGCAGGTGGCTCTCCCCCGCCGGGGATGCGGACGTGCCGGGCAGGTCCGCGAGTCCCAGCTCCTTCAGCAGGCCCTTCTGTTCGGGGTGAAGGCGGTCGGATTGAGCGCGTTGGACCTCAAGCCACTTCTGTTCGTGGGAAGCCGTCTCGTTGTGCTCCAGGCTCTGACGGGCGGCATGGTAGGCCCGTTGCCAGGTGATCGGCCAGGGCGGGTTCCACCACCGGTCCAGGGCAGCGAGGGCAGCGGCGCGCTGCTCGGTAAGGCTCTCGGCGCGTGTGCGCTGGGTGGCCAGCCAGCGGCCGAGGGGGAAGCCATCATGGACTTCCTCGACGGGGGCGGCGAGGTGGCCGTGACGGGCGGCGTAGGCGGCTGCGTGGGCCAGTGCCCGGTCGAAGGCTTGCTGGCGGGGGTCCCAGATGATGCCGAGGCGTTCGAGGGCATGGACGCGTGCGGTGTCGAGGGTGCCTTTGGTGTACAGGTGGCGTTGCCAGGCGAGCCAGCGGCCCAGGGGGTAGCCGTCGGTGTCTTCATAGGCTTGGGGGACGTCGAGGTGGTGGTAGGTGTGGCGGTAGCTGCGGGCTGCGGCAAGGCCACGGCGCCATTCGGCGCTCTTGGGGGCCAGGATCCGGAGTGAGAGGGCGAGAGCGACTTCATCGGCCTGGGTGGGGCGGTCGAAGCGGAGCCAGGCTTCAGGGTCTTCGGGGGATGTGGTGAGGCGGTGGGTACGAGGGTCTGACAGGCGGGCGTCGAGGCGGTCGTCGTGGGCGCGCAGGGCCTGGATGGTGCGCCACAGCGGGGTATAGGCATCGGCGCCGAGGAGGTCGTCGGGATCTTCGTCCGGGGTGAGGTAAACGGGGACGACGAGGGTGGCCTTCTTGCCGGAGCCGGGCTTTTGGCGCAAGGCACGGCCGACGGCCTGGACGGTGTCGACGGGGCTGTCCTTGGGGTCGGCGAAGACGACGGCGTCGATATCAGGGACGTCGATACCCTCGCCCAACACGCGGGCGTTCGACAGGACGGCTGGCGTATCGGGAGTGGTGTGAGAGGTGAACTCGAGCAGGAGACGGCGGCGGATCTGGGGGGCGTGGCTGCCGCTGATCCAGTCCGCCCAGAGCCCCTCGAGCCGCAGTTCGGCGGGGAGCGCGGCGGCAGTGTCCGTCAGGGTGGTGGCGAAGGCCCGGGCGTCGGCAACGCGGTGGTGGAAGGTGAGGATACGGCGCAGCCGGTGGTCGTGGATGGCACGCAATGCGGCGACCTGGCAGCCGGCCAGGCGCAGGCCGTCGACGCCGGCGCCGGGTCCGGTGGCGAGCCAGTCGCGCAGGTCGTGGTCGGTAACGACGGGAACGAGGATCTGATAATCGGCGAGCAGACCGAGGTCGATGGCGTCGGAGAGGTTGAGGTGGTAGGCGACGGGGCCGAACAGGCTTTCATCGTCCATCGAAGCCACCATCTCTGCACCGTCCCCATCCTGAGCGTCCTCGGGGTCCCAGATGCGGGGGGTGGCAGTCAGGTAGAGGCGGCGGGCGGCGGGGAGCTGGTCGTTGTGGTGGACGGCTGCCCAAGCCTTGCCGAGGCGCCCGGCGGTTCGGTGGGCCTCGTCGACGACCACTAGGTCCCAGGGGGGCAGGTGGTGGTCACGGTGGGCGGTGAGGACGGCGGGCAGGGACGCGTAGGTCGCGTACGCGGTGACCGGGCCGGGGCGCGGTGGGGTGGCCAGGGCGGTGAGCTCGCCGGGGTCGGTGGTGAGGGGGGTGTCGGTGCCGAGCGGTTCGTGGTCGAGGGCCTGGCGTGCGGAGCAGACGGCGATGGTGGCGCCTTTGCGTCCGGCGGCGCGCCAGGAGCGGATCGTCTGGGAGAGCAGGTCCAGTGTGGGCAGGAGGACCAGGACCCGGCCGCGGGGGGCGATGCGGGCGGTGGTGCGGGCGGCGATCAGGGTTTTGCCCGTGCCGCAGGCGGCGATCACGCTCGCGCGGGTGTGGTGGCGGAGCGTGGCGGTAGCGGCGGCGACGGCTTCCTTTTGGTGGGGCCGTAGCTCGATGTCGGGGGCCATGGAGGTGCAGCGCTCCGTGAGGGTCGGCTGGGTGCTCAAGAGGGCGTGGCGAAAGCTCCGCTCTCCTGAGCAGGTTATTCGGCTGCTTCGGTTAGGTGGGCGAGGGTGGAGCCGGTGGGGCCTTTTCGGACGTGGAGGCGCTGGGTGATGCGGCGGCGCAGTTCGGGGACGTGGCTGATGACGCCGACGGTGCGGTCGTGGGCGCGTAGGGAGTCCAGGACGTCGAGGACATTGTGGAGGGTGTCGTCGTCGAGGGTGCCGAAGCCTTCGTCGATGAAGAGGGTGTCGAGGGGGTTGCCGCCGGCTTCGTGGGTGACGACGTCGGCGAGGCCGAGGGCAAGGGCGAGGGAGGCGAAGAAGGATTCGCCGCCGGAGAGGGTGTCGGTCTTGCGGGGGTGGCCGGTCCAGGCGTCGGTGATTTCGAGGCCGAGGCCGGAGCGGGCGCCGTGGGCTGCTTGGTGGTCGGAGTGGCGCAGGGTGTAGCGGCCGTCGGACATCAGGCTGAGGCGGGTGTTGGCTGCGGTGACGACTTGTTCGAGGCGGGCGGCCAGGACGTAGGCCTCCAGTTGCATGCGGACTCGGGTGCCAGAGGCGTTGCCGGTGAGCAGGTCGGCGAGGTGGCGGGCGGTGTTGTGGGCCTGCTCGAGTGCCTGCAGGCGTTCGACGACCTCGGCCAGGGCGGTGGTGAGGTCGGTGAGGTTGGTGGTGCGGGTCTGGGCGGTGCTGGCGGTGGTGACCACTTGGGCGTGCTGGTCGTCTGCTGCCGTGCGCAGGGCTGCCGCAGCTTCGATGTCGGCGGCTGGCTGGGCTGCTGCTTTCTGCAGGACGGGGTCGTCGAGGACAGCTTGGTGGGAGGCGCGGGCCTCGCGCCATTGGTGGATCTCTTCCTCGAGGTCGCCTAGGTCCTGCTCGCTGAGCAAGGCCTGTTCTGCGGTGGCGAGGGTGTCGAAGCCCTGGGAGGTGGCGGCGTCGGTGGCTTCGCTGGTACGGGTGTGCAGGGCCTTGATGGCGGTGGTGGCGGTGCGGGATGCCTCGGCTGCCTGCTCGAGGTGGTCGGCGGTGTGGGTGAGGTCGTCGATGCGGGCCGCCAGGGTGGGGGCCGTGCCGCGGGCGGCGTCGAGTTTCTCGGTGAGCTCTGCTTGCCGCTGGGACAGGGTGTCGTAGCTGGCGTTGCGGGCGGACAGGCCGGCGGTGGCGACACTGTCCTGCTGGGTCATGGTGATGTGTTCGCGGTCCAGCGCGAGGAGTTTCTCCTCGACGGTTCCGCGGTCGGCGGCACGCTTAAGGGCGTCGGCCAGCTGAGCGGCGAGTGCCTTGTGTTCGGTCTTGAGGTTGGCCAGCGGGGTGTCGCCGGCTTCGCCGGTGGCACTGGCGGCGTTCTCGCGAAGCTGCTGCAGCTCGACCGTGATCGCGTCGCGCTGTTGCTGGGCGCGCTGGTGGGTTTCCTCGGCGGCTTGTTCGTCCTCGCGGGTGGGATGTCCGTCGGGAGCCTGGGCGCGAGCCGGGTGGGAGCGGGAGCCGCAGACCGGGCACGGTGTGCCGTCGGTGAGGCCGGCGGCGAGTTCGGCGGCCATGCCCTCGGTGCGTCGGCGGCGGATGTCGATGTGGGCCTGGGCGGCCTGTTCGGTTTCCTTCTGGGCGGCGCCCAGGCGCTGCTCGGTGGTGGTGATCTGTGCCAGATGGGCGTCGCGGCGTTCGGCGGCCGCCACGCGGCCGTTGAGAGTCTCGAGCTGGGTCTGGTGGCGGCGGCTTTCTTCCTCGGCCTCGCGGGCGGCTTCGCGGCGGGCTTGGAGGGTGGTGCGCTGGGTGGTCTCCTGCTCGAGCCAGTGGCGGGCGGTGCGCTGCTGGACGGTGAAGTCCTGCCGTTCGGCGTCGATGCGCTTCAGGTCGGTAGTGAGTTGGTGGAGGGTGGCTTCCTCCGGAAGCAGGGTGTTCAGCACGGCGATGCCGTCGCGTATGCGCTGCCCGGCCGCGATGAGGTCGGCAGTCTGCAGCGTGGCGTGCTCGGGGAGCAGCCGGGTGCGGGCGGTGCTTTCGCTGTCCTGGGCGTGGGTGTGGTCGGCGCGGGCGGTGTTGACGGCGTGCAGCAGTGGTGCCAGCTGCTGGGCGCGCCGGGCTTGTTCCCGGCGCCGGCCGAGGGTTTGTTGATGGGGGGTCTGCTCGTCCAGCTTGTCCAGTTGTTCACGGGCGGTGGTGTGGGTGGTCTGCTGCCTGTGCAGTTCGCGGGTGGCGGCTTCCAGGTTTTGGTGGGTGAGCTGGTTCTTCTTGGCCGTCTCGGCGTCTGTCTGGGCGGCGAGGGCGTCGGCCTGGCTGGCTTGGATGAGGTCTTTGGCCCAGGTCAGGGCGGGGCCGGTCAGGGCGTGCGCGGCGTCGGGTGTGGGGGCGTCGTGCTGGGATTTGAGGTCCGGGCCGGCGGCTTGGTGGATGCGGGCCGCCAGGTGCAGCACTTCGTCGCGGGTGGCGTCGCGGTTCTTCTGGGTGGTGCGGCTGTGGTCGTTCAGCCAGCGTTCGATGAAGGCGTACCGGTCGGTGTGGAAGAGCTTGCCGAGGAGTTCGCGGCGCTTGCCGGCATCGGCGTAGAGGAATTTGGTGAACTCGTTCTGGGGCAGGAGGACCACCTGGCAGAACTGGGTTCGGCTCATGCCGAGCAGGTCTTTGATCTCTTTGCCGGCTTCCTGGTGGGACTTGCTGGAGGCCTCCCAGTGTCCCTGTCCCAGTGCGTCGGTCGTGAAGCGGCTGAGCCGGGTCTCGGCCTTCTGGACGGTGTCACCCGTGCTGTTCTTCTTGGGGCGCATCTGCTGGGGGACGCGGTCGATGAGCATTCGGTGGCCGCCGATGGTGACGTCCAGGGTGACTTGGGTGAGCAGGTCGGCCGGGGCGTGGTGGCTGCGCAGCATCAGGTCGCGGTCGACCGGGGGTTCGCCGTACAGGGCGAAGCAGATGGCGGTGAACAGGGTGCTCTTCCCGGCGCCGGTGTCGCCGTGGAGCAGGAACAGGCCGTCGGCACCAAGAGCGTCGAAGTCGATGGTGTGGGTGCCGGCGAAGGGTCCGATTGCCTGCAGGGTGAGGCGGTGCAGGCGCATCAGACGGTTTCCTTCTGCAGTTCGTTCACGCGGGCGGCATCGACAGCCGTCTGGAGCAGGGCGTGTTCGTCGGGGGTGGGGGCGGTGCCGCGCATGTCGGTGATGAAGTCGCTGGCGATGTCGAGTTCGCTGCGGCCGCGGAGGCGTTCGGTGTAGGTGGGGGTGTCGGTGGCCTGGGCAGGGATGAAGACGCGTTGGTGCTTGAGGCTGAGTGTGTGGGGGAAGCGTCGGCGCAGCCGGGCCATGGCCTCGAAGGGCAGGGCTGGGTCGGTGAGCGTGACCTCGAGCCAGGCGTCTTTCAAGTGTTCGTGGGCGGGGTGGGTGAGGAGGTCTTCGAGGAGGCCTTCGATGCGTTCCAGGCGGTGCGGGGTCGGGCAGGGCAGACGCTTCAGGGTGGGGGCCGTGCCGGGGGTGAGGTCGACCAGGGTGAAGGACTTGGTGTGGGTGGCCTCGGAGAAGGAGTAGGCCAGCGGGGAGCCGCTGTAGTGGACTCGGTCGGTGACTTTCTGGGGGCCGTGGAGGTGTCCGAGGGCGACGTAGTCGATGCCGTCGAAGACCTGCGCGCCGACGTGGGCGACACCGCCGACGCTGAGGTCGCGTTCGCTGTCGGACTCCTCCACCTGCTGGTTCTCGCTCTGGCCGGTGCCGGGGGTGACGAAGGCGTGGGCGATGACCACCGAGCGGGTTCCGGCCGGCTGGCGGCCGGTGAGGTCAGCGTGGATCTTGTCCAGGGCGGCGGTGAGTACCGCGTGGTGGGAGGTGGCCTCCGCCTCCAGCTGGGTGCGGACCATTGACGGCTCGAGGTAGGGGATGCCGTACACGGCGACCGGGCCGTCAGCGTCGGTCAGGAGGACCGGGACGTCGCAGGTGTCCGGGTCGGTGCGCAGGTGGATCCCGGCGCGGGTGAAGAGGCCTGATCCGACGCCGAGGCGGTGGGCCGAGTCGTGGTTTCCGCTGATCATGATGATGGGCACGTCGAGGTCGGCGAGCTGGTGCAGGGCGCGGTTGAACAGACGTACTGCGTCCAGGCTTGGGATGGCCCGGTCGTAGATGTCGCCGGCCACGAGGATGGCGTCGACGTCTTCGGCGCGGGCTGTGTCGACCAAGTGGTCGAGGAAGGCTTCCTGGGCGGGCAGAAGGTCTTCTCTGTGGAACCGGCGGCCAAGGTGCCAGTCCGAGGTGTGCAAGAACCGCATGAGCACAGACAGTAGCTATGGGCATTGCAGTTACGGGCGGTTTTCCTGATAAACGGCGATCAGAGTGGGGGGCCGCGCTGTGTGGGGTCTCCGGCTGCAACCAGCGGCGGACGAGGTCTGCCACCGGGTGGTTGTCAGTGGCAGGAGGCAAGATAGCGGTGGGGGGAAGGAGGATGTGATGTCGACATCGCGTTCTACCAGCAGTGGATCCGTGGTGGCACCGGGCGGGTGCCGTTGGTGTGGGATTGAGGCACGAGGTCACGGCCGGCAGCATGTGGCGGGGGTGGGCTGGCATGCGTGGACGGCTCCGACGCTGCAACAGCGTAAAGAGCGGATGTTGCAGCGTCGTGCCGACCGATCGGTCAGGACGCCAGAGTCTGGATGTCCTTGAAAGCGTCCCTCAGCTGTGGGGGGACGTCCTCGGCGCTGGTGAGGGTGGTCACGAGCGAGTAGAGCATGTCGTCCTTGCCGTCGGGGCTCGTCCGCTCGGCGCCTTCTTTGATCATGGTCAGAACACAGGCGCTGAATTTTCCGCTGCGGTGAGCGGTGAAGTCCTCGGCGGTCCATTCCTGGCCTTCGGGACGCGGCCAATGGGTGTTGGCGGCCACGGCCCACTGGGGGTCGGTGAAGAGCTCCTCGAGTTCGTTGTAGCCGTCGGCTTCACCGATATAGGTGACCTGGGTGGCGAGGTCGAGTCCGGCTCTGATGAGCCGTTCGGTCTTGAAGTGCTTGTTGGTGCGGCTGTCGGCATCGACCATCAGCATGACCGTGCGGTGGTTCTTGACGAGGTAGCCGGCCAAATGGAGGGCTCCCTCGTTATTGCCGCAGGCCCACAAGGCGATGCCGGCCGCCTGGAGGGACAGGCCCTGGGAAAGGCGGAACAGCACGGGCAGACACTGTTGTTCGGTGGGACCTTCCACGGCGAGGAAGCAGCGCTCGTGCAGGAGGACGGAGTTACGCAGTCCCACGGCAGCGGCGATCTGGCCGAGGTGGAAGTCGACGCCGTCGTGGGATTCGTCTGCAAGGCGCTCGACGACGGTTCGGCCTCTGTCGCTGAGGCGAAGGTGGACGACATCGGCGATGTCGACACCATCGATGAGGTTCATGGAGTGGGTGGCGACCACCACGCTGACATGGGGCAGGGCGCACTGCTTGCGGATGATCTCCATCACGGTGCGTTGGTGGCGGTAGTCGAGGTGGGTGTCGGGCTCGTCGTACACGACGATGGTCTGCGTCGGCTCCGGCTCGTCCCCCTCCCCTGCGGCGGCGAGTTCGCTGTTTTCCAGCAGGTTGCTGGTCCATTCCCACACGGCGAGCGCGATCCGGCGGTTGCTCCCCTGACCTGAACGGGTGAGGTCGACCGGTTCGCCGTCGGCCTTGGAGACCTCCAGCGGAGCGCGTTTGAAGCCTCCCTTGAAGGACACTTCCGGCTTGACCTGCACCCCGACGAACTCTCGGCAGTGCCGGCGGATGTGCTGGCACAGGGAGTCGGCTTCCTTCTCCAGACGCTGAGTGATCTCCGTTTCAATCTCCCGCACCCGCCCCTGGAGCGTCTCGTCCTCCAGGTAGGTTTCGTAGCAGCTACTCAGGGCGGTGCGCACCGCGTCGTCCGGGCGCTCGTCCTTGCCTCCGAATGACAGCAGCCGGGGCAGCCGTTCCTGGAGCTCCTTAGGAAGAGCCTGCCACTGCTCGACCTGAGGTGCAGTGGCTGCGTAGGCGGTGACGGCCTGCACCAAGTCCTCTTTGAGGGTTCCCTCGGGCATCAGGGAGAACTCGGCCACCAGCTCCGCCAATTCGCCTTTCAGCAGCCTGGCCACGTCGTGGAGTCGGTTGTCGGCCGGACGGGAACCGTGGTACTCCCACCGGGCTGTCTGGCCTTCTTCGGCGATGCGGCGGATCCGCACGGTCTTCGGCAGGGCGGTGGCGGCTTGCTCACCAGCATCAAGAGTGAAGAAGCCCTCCACCCATGTTTCGGAGCAGCGGTCGCCTGGGGCGTCTCCCGCCTGCTGGTAGGTACGGTCCTCGTCCGTCAGACGATGATGTCCCAGGAGGAAGGCCAGCGCTGTCAGTACAGCACTCTTGCCGCCGTCATTACGGCCGGCCAAGATCGTCGGACTGCTGACGGGGATGTCCTCCACACGAGCCAGGGAACGGAAGCCGCACGCGGAGAAACGAGTGAGGTACACAGTCGACGTGCTCCGAATCTCCCCTTCCCCGGCCGGTAGGGGTGACGTGCGGTGATAGATGGACAGAAGGGGCGCGCGGGACGCCAGCGCAGACCGTCATACTAGAGGTATCCACCACAACAACCGCACGTTTCCCGCTACTTGTATCGACTCAACGCTGCCCGGTCGTGACCGAATATCTGGTTCGCAACCTGCTCCTCGGAGCCTGACCGCGTCCGCCCGGGCATCTCATGAGTGCTGTGAGCCTACTGGCGGGACCGAAGCCCGTCCCTGGACTTGAGGGTGGCAGTGGCTGCGTATGCAGGGGTGAGCCGCTCGGAGTGAGTGGTTACCCCTACCTCCGGAGCTGGCGGGTTGTGTCGCACACGGTTTGTGGGCCTCGAGCAGGAGCGCGCCCCAACCTGGACCAGTGCAAAAGGAGCTTCAACAGGAAGCCGGCGCCCGAGGCCCCCGGCCGGGGGCCGAGCGGGAAGTAGGCGGGACCGAGCGGGGACCCGGTAGTCGAGGTAAGGCCGCCGAGCGGGCAGGAACATGCCTGGGTAGGGCTGAGGCCGAGACGTGGGGTTCTGGGGCGCTGAGGCCGGGGGGGCATCAGCGGCCGCTTGAGTCGTAGGAGTAGGTACTCACACGGGCGCCGGTCGTCTTGTCCAGCATGTGCGGCCTGTTGTCCTTGCTGTCGTCGTAGGTGTACGCCGTACGCGTGACGCCGACCGCCCGACTACGTACCACGGACCGAATCGATCCACCGGAGAACACCATGCACCCGCCGCCCCCGTCGCCCCGATCCCGGCCCGGGGCCGGCCGCCTGTTGCAGCTCCACCGCGGCGACTGCTACATGGCGGGCAAGCGGCACAGGACGGTCGACCGGGAGGAGGCACGGCGGCTGCTCGCCTACGGCATCACCGCCTGCACGCACTGCCGCCCCGACACCGGCCTCGGCATCATCGGCCTAGTACTGCAACGGTGCCCGCGAGCTGGATGCCAGCAAAGCAGAAACGGATCCTCCCAGCTCATCCACCTCAGCCTCGCCGAGATACGACGGCTGATCACCCGCCTCACCGACCGCCGGCCCACACCCGTCGAGCACATCCTGCACTGGTCCACCTGGCGCCGACGACGACAACACCAAGCCCGCACCAGCCACTACAAACGACGCGGACACAGCCCCTGACCTGGCCATCAATCACGACAAGCACCGTTGCAGTACTAGGCGTCGGGGCTCTCGCCGCTGGAATAGATCGGGTACTCGGTGGTGTAGTCCTCGACGGGCGTGGCCATGTCTGCGGTGAACTGGGCGCGCGCCTGTCGGTCCTCGTCGCTGAGTGGTGGGTGCACGGGGTCGGTGGCCGGAGCGCGCCAGAGCTGGATTAGGTGGTGTTCTCCGTGGTCGCCGATTCCGGGGTATGGGTCGTCGGTGTGGCAGTACAGGCGCATGCGTACCCCGTCACCGCCCTCGGCGGTGGGCGGCACCTGCAGGGGTGGTTCGTCTTCGGGCCAGGCGTCCCAGAAGTCGCCCTGCCCGATCATGGCCAGGCAGAGGTCGGGGATGCCGGGGCGCAGGCTGATCTCCTCTGGGGGCTCCCAGCCGTCGTCGGTTTCGGGGGCGGGTGGGGCGTCGTGGACCTGGACGGTCATCTGCACGGGGCCGGTGTCGGTGATGGGCAGGACGACGGCGAGGGCTTCGGTGGCGGGGCCGCAGCGCCAGCCGAACGGCATCTCCCGGGGGAAGTCGTAGTCGTCGTCGAAGCCGATGAGGTAGCCGTGTTCGCCGGCATCGACGGTGAACGTCACTTCACGCAGCAGCATGCAGACCCCTTTTTTTCATCGCAGACGGTGCCCCGCTCCCCGGACGCTGCGGGGAGCGGGTCCCCTTGCTTGGCGGCGAGTGTAGAGGCGACTAGACGATCACGTAGAAGGGATCGCGGTCCATGACGTGCATCTGGCCGCGCCAGGCGGTGATGCGTCCGCCCTGGGCCTTGTTCTCGCTGACCTTCACCCAGGTGATCTCCCGCTGGCCGGCCGCAAGGTGGGTGCCGCCTTCGTAGCTGGAGGCGAAGGGGTACTCGTCGCAGGAGGTGCGGCCGGCGCGCTGCATGTCCGGCGGCGCGGTGCGCGGGCACACTGCCTTGCGGTTCTTGTCCTCCTGCGTCTTGTTGATCATCCAGTGCAGCGGCTTGCCGCCGTAGGGGTCACCGTAGTGGCCACCGCGGGAGCGAAGCTTGCGGATGCCTTCGTCGATGCGGGCAAGGCCCACCATGCTCACGCCGGTGGGGACTTCCGGGATGGCGCAGCCGGCGCGGCTTGCTCGAGTGCTGCCGTAGTAGTTGTCGCAGCGGTAGAGGGCCGAGCCGTAGGAGACGGTGCCGGGGCTGTAGCCGGGCTTGGTGAAGGTGTAGGTGTACGTGGTCTTCGTCTTGGGGTTGATCTTCTTCGGAGCGATGCTGGTCTTGTAGCCGACGTTGCCGTCGGCCGCACTGCTGCTGAGGATGTGCCCCTGCGAGAAGTGGATGGCGGCCTTGGTGCCGCCTCCGGACGCAGCGGCGATGTTGACGGCGACGCCCTTGCCCGCGCGGGTGGTGCGCGCCTTGGAGACGTGGAACTTCTCCGACCAGTTCGAGGAGTTCGTCTTGAGGGTCATCTGGTGCTTGACGTCGAAGTCGACGGTGCCTTCGAGGACCGGCTCCCCGTCGATGACCTTGATGACGTCGACGTGGATGGTGACCCACTCGCACTCATTGAACCGGTTGATCGTGATCTTGTTGATGGTGCAGGTGGCATTGGATGCCGGACGGGCGAGTTCGTTCACCTGGGACTGGGCCGAGCCGATGGTGACCCGCAGCTGTCCAGCGCCGGTGCCGGGCGGGTCGGCCAGAGCTGACGGGGCGGCTGTTGTCAGCAGCCCCAGGGTTACAGCCCCCGTTGTGAGCAGCGCTCTCAGTTTCAACTTGTACCCCCTGTGTTGAACGCAGCCGACAGGGGCGAGCGCCCAACTCCGCGATGCCCCCGTCGCGTTGGCGGAATACAACCACGCCCGACACGCAGAGGGCATGCGATTTGGACTGGTTTAAGCCAAAGAGCAGCCATGAATGACATGTCAGACGGTGCTGTGATCAGCCACGCACCAAGTCCGGCGGGCGCCCACCGCCACAACCAGCCCGCCGTGGTCGTCCGGAAATGCCGCTCGGACCGCCGGCTCTCGCCTTCTGGCCGCAGGTCCCGCCATCCGAGGCTCCAGCGTGCTCCAGGCCGTCGAACGCGGCGACAACTCGTTCGTCCTTGAAAGCGCGAGGCGATATCGCACGCGGTCGTGCTTGCAGGAAGCCGGTATTTCAGCGAAGCCTGGGTCTGCGCTCAGCTTGCCTGTCCGTCATCGATCGGCGGCGGATCTGCCATCGCCAGTCACCCAACACGTCATGTGGCGGCGGTATCTGGTGGCTAGTCATGGTATTCACTCGGGCGGTAGGTTCCTGTCCGGCCGGTGATCACCGGCCGTGGATGTACACGCCGGGCCGCAGCAGGTGGTGGGGGCGACTGTCCCGCCCGGATGCGTCGCGGACCGCAGAACGGGGAGCCCATGACCAGCTACCACCGCGCGCTCGCTTCCGCGGGCGTCCTTGCCGCCAGCGCAACACTCGCCTTCGGCGCGAGTCCGGCCGGCGCCAGCGCCTCAGCCCTTCCCTACGGGCCCGGCCCGCAGAGTCACTACACGGTGCAGAAGCAGCCGGCCCCGGGGACCTGCCACTACCGGCATGACCAGGCGCAGCCGCTACCCGACAGCCGCTGCACCCCGGGCGCGCTGAACCCGAAGGTCACCACACAGACCCTGAAGACCACCATCTGCAATCCGCATGGTTACACCTCGAAGATCCGGCCTCCGGCGTCGGTGACGGGCCGGGAGAAGGTCGCGAACGCCGCGTCGTACGGCTACAACACCGACAAGGCGAGCCTGCACGACGCCGAGTACGACCACCTCGTCTCGTTGCAGCTGGGCGGAGACCCGAATGACCCGCGTAACCTCTGGGTAGAGCCGCCGAGCCCCGGACACCAGCCGGGCGCCGGGCCGAACAACGACAAGGACAAAGTCGAGACGCGCCTGCACACAGCCATCTGCAGCGGACGCGTCGGCCTCGCAGCAACCCAGAAAGCCATCGCCTCCAACTGGGTAACCGCTGAACACCGACTCGGTCTGAAGTAGCGGCTCCACCGGAACGGCCGTGCAGACGCCTGGCCGCCCGAGGCCATCTGCCCGCCCCGGTGCAGGTACGGGGCGCACCGCGCACCGGCTAGCGCCCCTGCCTTGGGGGACTGCTGGCCGCTGGCGGTATCTGCGCCGGTCCTCTGCCGGGCCCCATGGCGGAGGCGCGGTGGCCGCGGGTTCGATGGCGCGGGACTCGACCTCGTGAGACGGGCAGCAATTCGAGGCCGCAAATCCGACTTCCCCTTCCCGGCCGGCAGGGTCTTCTCGAAGATCACGGACAGGGCCGTGGTCTTCGTAACCGCTCCGCCGGGCGGCCCGCCCGGGAACGAGCAGCGGCACCACCCGTTCAGGCGGTAGGTCCGATCATCGGCGCCCAGGCCCGGCCGCTCAGGATCCATGCCCGTGGCCACCCCTGACGACGAGTTACTCGCGCTGGAACGCTCCGCGGAGGAAGAACACGCCAGGCTCACCGGCCTTACCGGCGAGGAGTACGACGCGCAGTGGCGGCGCTGGCGCGATGCCGCACAGCGGGCGCAGGCCGCCGTCACCGCATACGCCGAAGCCACCGGCGCCAACCGCTACAAGCTGGAACAGGCCGTGAAGAAGGCCGTCCGGCATCCGCCGCAGGACCCGGCCGCCGAGCAGCAAGGAGCCGGATAGCCGGCACGGGCTCCTGCCGGGGAGCAGCGGGGCGGCGCGCAGCGCGGCGAACTCCACGCGGACCTGGGTCTTCTGACTGTCAGGCAGCGTTCTCGGACTTGGCCGGAGCGGGCAACAAGTCGTTGAAACCGCTATAAACTCCCGCTGCACTCGTTCATCCCAGAGGGGGGATTCCTTTGCGCGCACGTCTTGTTGCTCCGGCCATCGCCGTCGCTCTCACCGGTGTTCTGTTCAGCGCACCGACCGCGTCCGCGGCCACGCTGCCGTCGACCAACACCGCTCACCACTGCGTCCACCACACCACCGGTCTGTGCGGCTGGACGCACCGCCAGAAGCCCAAGGACAAGTACGAGACCGCCAAGTGCAAGGACGCCTCCCTGTCCTACTCCCGGCACTCGCAGGGCACCTGCTCCCACCACGAGGGCGTCCGCTACTGGTTCAAGTAGAGCGCGCTCTGCCACATCCGTAGAGAGCGTGGGTCAGCACCTGCGCAGGTGACCGGGCCCGGCCTCAGGAAGGCCGGGCGTTGCTGGCGCTGTCTGCACCCCCACGGCCGGTGGATCGGAGGCACGTGGCCTTTGCCCCGCTCCACCGGCCTGGCAGTCGCCGGACTACATTTGCCGGTCGCCTCGCCAGGCCACCGACGTCAGCGCGGCCAGGCCTCCGTTGGCCAGGCCCTTGTAGGTCACCGTCCGGGCTGGTCCCAGTTCGTGTGCGAGGCGTCTGGCCAGGTCCATTCCGTCCTGGAACAGCCGCTCCCACTCAGCGTCGTACTTGCCGTCCTCACGGTCTCGCAGGTCCAGGTTCAACGTGGTGTCGATGTCCTGCGCCCACTTGTACAGGCCGCAGACGAGGTCGTCGGACAGGTCCAGGCCGGCAGGAGGGTCGTCGTCGGGGAAGAAGTCTCCGAAGCCATCGGAGCGCAGCGGGCCATACTTGAACTCGCCCTCGACCGTGATGTCGATCGGGTGCGGTGGGGCGTCGTGACTGTCGCGGTCCCAGTGCAGGCGGTCGCAGCCCCAGCAGACCCACTTCACCGTGCGGTGGCGTTCGTCCCAGTAGCGGACGACCCAGGACGGCCCGAGGTGCCGTGCCAGGCGCTGTGCGGCTGCCAAGCCCTGCTTGACGTGCTTGCGCAGGTCCGGGCGGGAGGTGAATCCCTCGGGCGGGCGGGCAAGCGACCATGAGCGCAGAGCGTTGGCCAGGTCCTCGGGCAAGTCCAGCCCGGAGTCGTCCAGCGGGACGTTGCGGGTGAAGGCATCTACGTCGTCGCAGAACCCGGCATGCTCCGGCTCGTACAGCGGAGACGGTTCGTCCTGGGCGTGTACGAGCACGTGGCGCGGTTCTTCGAAGGTCATACAGGGTTTGCTCCGATCACGAATCCGTTGTCACCCACGCTGATGGCCAGGCGCTGGGACTTGCCGTTGAAGGCGACCTCGTAGATCGGCCTCCCCGCTCCCTGGGTGCCGACCCTGGTGCCCTCGGCCAGAGCCTTCCCTGACGAGGGCGGCCTCGGCGAGCGTCCGGCGGGTCTGCTCCACCGTGTCGCCCCCGGTCGTCTGTTCCGAAACGCTGCCGGCCTTCGGAACCGGTGGAACAACCGGCGGCGCACCCTCGAGGCGGCGGGCACGGCAACGGTGCACGACCGGGTGCGAGAGCCGAGACGATCGGCACGGCGCACCGCCTGGACCCGGACCCTCAGTGCGTCGGCGGCGAGGCGGGCCCGCTCGTGCGGTGAGGCGGTCCGGTTGCGCAGCGTCACCCGCGATCGGGTCCACCAGGCGCTCGCCCAGGGCGTACGCCCGAGCCCGCGCTGCCGGCCGGTCACCCCCCTCTGGGCACCGCGACAGCCGACTCGGCGCAGGCGTTCGGCGGAGCTGCTGCTCGACGGCCGGGGACGTGGGGCTACTGCGCCTCTTGACCATCGCCGGCCGGGCGCTGTCGCAGCACAATCGGACTCAGGGACCGCGCCGTGGAAAGTCCTGCGACGGGCCCTGTGGCGCAGGCCCCCGGTCCGCCCGTTTGTCACAAGATCTACGAGTGCAACTGCGGACAGCGCCACGAGTACAGCACCGACGTCAAAGGCCACCGGTTCCCGCCCCTCCAGGACGGCTGCACCGGCAGCGGCTGGGAAGCTGAAGACTGCTGCGCACCCCGGCGCCTGACCGGCCGGTGCGACGGGCCGCACCTTCCGCAGTCACTCGGCCGGCCGACGGCCCGGGTGGAAGGCGCGCACGGTGACGTAGGAGTTGCCGGGTCTGGACGTTCTCGGGGCACCTCACCTCGACCGGGCCGACATCGGTGAGCACGGTCTTCGCCCCGGGTGCCATTGCGACTGCTGCCGTCATTCTTCCCGGCCGCAGTACGACGAGCTACTGGCACCGTTGCAGTACAAATACAGGGTTTCGCGGTGCAGCAGACTTCGCGTCAAGAGCGGAACCGACAAGAGGAGAAGGGCTCCTTCGGCTGCCAGGCTGACCAGCCCGAGCGGTTCCGTCCAGTTGCCGATGTCGGAGCTGTAATGGGGCAGTCCCGGGCCCCTGGACAGAACGTATCCCAGCAGGGGGCCCGCGGCGACCCCGGCCGCCAGCAGCCATCCCAGTCGGACGACGCCGACCAGAAGCAGCACGGCAGCAACCACAGCAAGGATCTCAAGGACATGGTAGGCGACACCGATGTAGTGGGGATCCCTCGTCGTCGTGACGCCGCCCTGATCTTTTACATGGATGACGGCCACCGCCAGACACAGCAGAGCCCCTGCCGACCTTGCCACCCACGTGGCCTCCCACCCCCCTCGCAGCGCGGTGTGACATGCGACGGCACCTCCTGCTTCCATCGGGAACGCCGTGTCCGAGGCGCCGCGTTCCCGGCTGTGCATGCTGTCTCTCCTGATGGAGCGGACGAGTGACGCGCGAGGGGTGCGTCACGAGGACCGGCCCGCGTGCGCTGACTCGGTCTGCTCAGCGGGGTACTCCCTCGTTTCAATTTCCGTCTCGTTCAGCCACGGCCGCCACCGATCACTACTGAGTGCCGCTGCTCCCCGGCGGCAGCCGACCGGCCGAAGGTCCGGTGTAAGCCCCGTACTGCCACCGGAAAGAGGCCCTTGCTGAGAACGCTGTCAGAGGCGGGACTGCGTCTGCTGGGCGAGCTTCAGGTGGGTCTGCAAGACGGGCAGGTCTTTGCGTGCCTCATCGATGACCTGCTTGTTACTGCCGGTGGAGATCTCCTTCTTCGCATCGGAGATGTCCATCTTGTGATCGCTGATCTCCGTCTTCACGTACTGCTTGTCGAACGCGGTGCCGTGCAAGGAGGCCATGTGCGACAGCTCGGATTGCTCCTTGCTGGTCGGCGTGGTGGGAAGGGCGACCTTCAGCTGCGCGGCGAGCTTCTTCGTGTCCTGGGAAGACTTGGTGTGGTCGGACATCAGTCGCGCGCCGAACTGCTTCACGGCAGCACTGTGCGCGTGGGTCTGCGCCAACTTTCCGCCCTGGATCTCGAAGAGATCCCCGGCCGCCGACGTCTTCATCCAGGTGGTGTCCTGATGTGAGGGCATGGTCGACGGGGACGGGCTGGACGCCGCCAGCGCGACGCCCGGCGACAGCGTTACCGCAGCGATGACGGACACGGTGAGAGCGGCTGTTCTGGGACTGGCCATAGTGCCTCTCCTGAGGAAGAGCTTGTAGGAGGCGGGATCGGTCGCGCTGCTGAGCGTCAGTGCCTCTTCCAGCGAAACCCGGTCGGGCCGCCTGGTCTGTATAGCGCCGAGTACCACCTGAGAAGGACACGATCAGACAGAAACACAAAGAATGCCCAAATAAGCCCGGCGTCGCGCCGAACTGGGAGACGCGCGCCCGGGCAGGGCGACACGGCCGTCGGCAACGACGTGTGGTTCGGCCACGGCGCCACGGTCATGCCCGGTGTACGCATCGGTCACGGCGCGATCGTCGCCGCGGGCGCCGTGGTCACCGGCGACGTCCCCGACTACGGCATCGTCGGCGGCAACTCCGCTCGGCTCGTCCGCACCCGCTACGACGCCGCGGACATCGCCCGGCTCCTCGCCGTGGCGTGGTGGAACTGGCCCGTGCAGCACATCACCAGGCACGTACGGACAATCATGTCGGGGACCATCACCGACCTGGAGGAGGCCGCCGCGCAGCTCGACCGGCCCTGACACCGCGTCCTCGCCACACCGCCCGCACCCGCCCCGTGCCAGAAACGAGTGATCACCCATGTCCGCCGGGGCGGCGACGCAGTCGTCGAGAGCAGACGCCGCGATCGCACGCACAAGCTCTTGGCGTTAATACCCCGACGCATCCGGTGGTGGGCTGCCGCTGCCTCAGCAGACCATTACTGACCTTGAAGGTGGGTTGTCGTAGGGGCTGACGATCGGTGATCGTCGCGGTATGCCGGGTGTATGAGGTATCCGCAGGGTGGGGGTCTGACCGCGGAGAGGCAAGCGTTCCGCGAGCGGGTCCGGATGGAAGCAGCGGTGATGTTCGCCGAGGGGCGGGGCAGCACGGACACTGCGAAGGAGTTACGGGTCAGCGTCCGGTCGGTCCAGCGGTGGCGGCAGGCCTGGAAGGCGGCTGGCCGGGATGGGGTTCGCTCTCACGGCCCGGCGTCCAGGCCGAAGCTGAGCGAGGCGCTGTTCGCCGTGCTCGAGGAGGAGCTGTCCAAGGGGCCGGTCGCGCATGGCTGGCCGGACCAGAGATGGACACTGGCCAGGATCAAAACCCTGATCGGCCGGCGGTTTCACAAGTCGATGACGTTGTCGGGGATCTCGCAGATGCTGCGCCGGCATGGCTGGAGTCATCAGGTTCCGGCCCGTCGTGCCCTCGAGCGCGACGAGACCGCGGTGGCCGGCTGGGTGAAGGAGGTGTGGCCGCACGTGGAAACGCCGCGGCGGCGCTCGGGGCCTGGATCGTCTTCGAGGACGAAGCCGGATTCTCGATGACGCCGCCTACCTCACGCACCTGGAGCCGACGCGGCACCACACCGGTCATCCGGGTACGCGGCCGTTCCCAGCGTCGCTTCTCCATCGCCGCCCTGTGCTGCTACAAACCCGGCGAGCGCTCCCGCCTCGTCTACCGGCCCAGACAACATGCAGATCTTGGCGGTGCACGGTCGACTTGGACACCCCGAAGCACGGCGGCAACGCCCGCCAGGCACAGCCACTGACCAGCACATAGATGATCGCGGCGAACACAGCCTCGTCATCGATGTTCGCGACTCCGCCGCCCTGCGGACGCACCCGCGCCGGCGGCAACAATGGCTCGGCGATCTCCCATAAGCCATCCGGCACGCCCCATCCCCACCGCCCACTCTCCATATCCGAACTAACGATCAACTGACCATGTAGGACACGGTCAAGACGACTCCGAACTTCGTTCTGAAATGATCAATAAGTCTCCTCGCCAGGAGAGCCTGAGACTCCTGTCGACCATGAAGCGCTTTCCCACGCTTGCTCAAACTCCTCCCGACTGATCAGTGAAGCGGCGAATTCGGGCTGACTTGCCACATCCTCGATGGTACCTACTGGAATCTCACTCAAGCCGATTTCTGAAGATTCGTGAGACGCATCGGCCTTCAGTCTTCGCCCGTCCCGATAATGTTGGATCTTGCGGACCTCATATCCGTCATGGCCGATTTCATTATAGAATCTTGTCGGCTCTTCTTGGAAGTCGTGCAGCCACTCAACTTTCCAATATTCCATAACTTAGCTCTTTCCATGGCTGACGATGCGGCCCGTCAAGTCGAGCGGGCCTTGGTTGTGTACCACGAAGACGTCGGGCCGCTCAACTGATCGCATGACCTGAAGTCCGCGAACGTCTACCTCGATGAAGTGACTGAACTTGTGGCCAGCCCAGGGCACCCGGACAAAGGCGTAGGAGAGCTGTCCAGGGGTCTTCGTTCCAGGTTGTATGTCGGAAAGGTACTGGCCATCTCCGAAGCGTGCATCCTTGGGATTGTCTGCCTTCAGGGAGGCGCGCAGTTCTTTACTCTCCAGGATGCCGTTGTAGCCGGTCTCGTTTGTGTAGTGATACAGGGTGCCAAGGTCTTCGTCGGGAACTGGTTCGACACGGTACGGGCACTCGTCCGGTGCCAATCCCAGAGGATCTCCCCATGTATGCGGGTTGTGCACGTACGTGTCGGGGTTGGGTGCTGGTGCGAGCCCGAGTGGGTCTGGGGTGACGTAGCGCGCAACTTCAGGGTCGTAGTGGCGGAAGTAGTTGTAGTGGAGGCCGGTTTCGGGGTCGTAGTACTGGCCGGGGAAGCGTAGGGGGGTGTAGGCGCTGCTGTCGGCGGCCCACGCTGTCGTTCCCCACAGGGTGCTTCGGGTGCGCCAGGCGATGTCGCCGTGTTCGTCGATGAGTTCGCTGGGGGTGCCGACGAGGTCGGTGACGATGGCGAAGAAGCGAGAGTCGATTTCGGCCTGGGGAATCTCGGCTGCGGTAATGCGTTCCGTCTGAGCGACAGGGCGAACGCCCTGGTGGTCCCAGGTGAGAGTGACCGGGTTGGGGAGGTCAGGGGATGTCGTGGTCTGTTCGCAGAGGGTGGTGCCGTCCCAGGTGAAGTCGACACGCTCGACGATGGTTTCGCCGTCCTCTGCGAGCCGGAGTTTGGCCGTGCGTCGGCCTAGTGGGTCGTAGGTGTAGCGCCAGCGGGTGCCGTCGGGGGTCACCACTGACGTCAGATGATCTTCGGCGTCCCATTCGTAGTGCCAGGTGTCGGGTTTGCGGGACAGGCGGGTTTTCTGACGGAGGGTGATGCGGCCGAGGGCGTCGTGTTCGTAGCGGACGTTGCCGGCGCGTGTGATGCGGGTGCCGGCGTAGGTGCGGGTGCCCACTGCTTCCTGGCCGGGGTGGCTGCTCGGCCACTGGGCTTGGGTCTGGTTGCCTGCCTCGTCGTAGGCGTATGTTTCTGTCCAGTTGAACGCGTGGACGGCGGTGACCCGGCCTGCGGCGTCCAGGTCGAAGTGGCGGGAGCCGGGTAGATCGTCGACGATGCCGACCAGGTTGCCGTCGGCGCGGTAACTGTAGGCGCGGTGCATCGTACGCCCGTGGGCGCTTGTCACGGACTGGGTCGTCATTCGGCCCAGTGGGTCGAAGGTGTGGTTGAGGGCTAGGGCTGCGCCGACGTGACGGGTTCGTTCGCGGCCTGCTTCGTCATAGGTGAAGTCGATGGTTCGGCCCGACGTGCGCATGCTGGTGCAGCGGCCAGCGGCGTCATAGGACCAGGTGGTGGTAGCCCCGGTGGGAGTCGTGCGGCTGCTGCGTCGGCCCAGCGTGTCATAGGTGTAGGTGCACGTGCGGCCGTTCACCGTTTCGGAGCGTAGACGGCCGTGGCGGTCACGCAAGAGTGTGATCGTCGCTCCGTCCGGGCCGGTTGCGTGCGCCAGCTCGTCGGTCAAGTCGTAGGCGTATGTCGTGACCAGACCTGCGGCGTCCTTGCGGACCACCTGGCCGAGTTCATTGTGCTCGAAGGACACCGTCTCTCCGAGAGCGTTCCTGCGAGAGGTGAGGCGGTTTGCGTCGTCGTAGGCGTAGGTCAGTGTTCGGCCGTCGAAATCCGTCTCCGTCACCAGACGGCCGGCCGCGTCGTATTCGTAGGTCCAGGTCAGGCCCTGCGGATGCGTGACCTGCGTCAGGCGCAGTTCGCTGTCGTGGGCGAACTCGTAGCGCACTCCGTCCGGACCGGTACGTGCCGTGAGTAGGTCGAAGTGGGTGTATTCGAAATGGGTCACGCCCCCCACGGGGTCGGTGTGGCTGGTGCAGTTGCCCTCTCCGTCGTACGTCCAGGTTTCCGAGGTGCCGTCGGGGGCGGTGCGACGGGCGAGATGACCTTCGACTGTCCATTGCAGTTGCGTCGTGGCGCCGGTTGGGTCTGTGATCGCGGTCGGGCGGCCGAATTCGTCTCTTTCGTATCGGGTGCTCGCGCCCAGTGCGTCTGTGACCATCAGCGGGAGTCCGGCGCGGTCACAGGTCAGTGTCGTCGTGTGGCCCAGGGGGTCGGTCACGGAGGTCAGGTGGCCGGCTTCGGTGTACGCGAAATGCGTTGTCTGCCCGGAGGGGTCCGTCACCGATGTGCGGTTGCCGCATTCGTCGTAGGTCTGGCGTACGACTGTGCCGTCGGGGTTGACCACCTTCACCGGCAGGCCGAGGGCGTTGTACTCCGCCCTGGCTACCCGGCCGTCCGGCCGGACCACTCTCGTGAGGTTGCCCTTGTCGTCGTAGTCGTACGTCGTCGTGTGGCCGAGGGGGTCAGTCTGGGTGAGGAGGCGGTTGTAGCGGTCGCGGCGGTATCGGGTCGTTGCACCGAGCGCGTCGGTCACCGCGACCACCTGCCAGGTGTCGTTGATGAGGTAGCGGCGCGTGTGGCCTTGACCGGTCGTGGCCGTCGTGGTCCGTAGGCCGGTGTGCGGGTCGGGCTCCTCGTAGGACAGGTGCAGGACCATGTGCCCTGCGGATCCCCCTTGGGCGGTGCAGCGGTCGTGTTCGTCGTAGACGTAGGTGTAGCTGCGGTCGTTGGTGTCCGTCCACGAGGTGATCCGGCCGGCTTCGTCGTACGTGAAGCGAAGCGGCAGGCCGGTGGAATTGATGACCTCGGTCAGGTTGTCGTCCGTGTAGGCGTAGCGCTTCAGTTCCTCGCCGGTGGCGGCCAGGTGGACGGCCGTGATGCGGCCGGAATCGGTAGTGACCTTGATGGCCTGGCCGCTGCTGGAAACGACGGCGAGCGGGGTGCCTTGCGCGTCGTACTCGAAGGTGAGCCAGTTGCCGTTGCGATCGTCGATCTGCTCGAGGACCGCAAGGTTGTCGCCACGGTCGGTGAAGTGCCAGGTGCGCCGGGTATGAGAGTCCGTGACGGTGTAGCCTCCGTCGACCCTGTCCAGGGGCCAGCGGGGGCCGTGGCTGGGCTGGGTCGGCACACCGGGGGCGGGGTGCGGGTAGGCCAGCAGGAGGCCGTCTTCGGTGATGAAGACGACGCCCTCGGCGTCGATCTCCAGGCGCTGGTCGAACGTGGAGGCCCAGGACGGGCCGAACCAGCGGCCAAGGCGGTAGCCGGACTCCACCCGACGCTTCAGGGACAGCGGTAGGACACCTGGCAGGGCGACGTCCGTCTGCGGCAAGTACATTTTTCCGGTGGCGAGGTCGATTGGGTCGGTGTCCTCGCTGTGCTTACCCTCGGACCGCGATTCCTCGGCCGGATGTTCGTTCACCCTCTCCCGAGCGGACTTCCCGGCGGCGTTCTCGCCTCCTTCCTCGACCGCGTTGCGAGCGGTCTTGCGTAGCCCCTGTTCCGCGACTCCTTCCGCTCCCTCCTTCAGCGCGAGTCGCAGTCCGCCGCGGGCGAGCCCCGCACCCTTGGTGCCGATGAGCTCCGGGATGAGGCGCCCGACGAACTCCGAGGGATCCTTCTTGAAGCCGTCCACCGCGGCCTGGACGACCCGCTCGGGATGCGCGGCCGTGGAGACCAGGCCGGACAGCGTCATGCTGACGTTCTGCAGGTAGGCGGCCGGATGGGTGAGGTTGTACGGGTCGGTGGGGTTCAGGCCGCGGACGAAGTTGACCAGGCCGGCGGTGCCCTTCAGCGCACCACCGACCACATGGGTGAGTTCGGTGTTGGCGGCCTGATATCCGTCCACGAAGTCGTTGCCCAGGCGCTCCAGCGGCGGCGGCTCGGCGGGAGCATGCGCGAGCGCCGCCTTCACCTTGGCTTCCGCCTGGGAGGCGGCAGTGTTGCGCTGCTTGCGGGCCTCGGCGAGCTTGTGGACAGCAGCCTTGACGTCGGCCTTGCCCGCCGTCATGTCCTGCTTCGGCTTCGGTCCCGGGTCGTCGCCCGCACGGGCCTTGGCGTTGTAGGCGTCGGCTTTGGTCTGGTAGTCGTCGGCCGCGGCCTTGGCCGCCTTCACGCCCTTCTTGTAGAGCTCCACGGCCTCCTTGGCCTGGGCTTGCGCCCACTTGACCGTGTCCGCGTACGACTCCAGGGCTCCCGCTGCCGCGGTGCATGCCTCGGCCGCCTGCGCCCACTTGGTCGGGTGCACGCCGAACTTCTCCCTGAAGGCGTCACCGCCCTCGCCCTGCCAGCCGGAGGAGTCGACTTTCCTCAGTCCCTGGCTGACCTTGTCGAAGGCACCGTGGAAGTCCTTCAGGTGTTTCGCACTCTCACGGATCTTCTCCGGGTGTCCGTGGACGAGCTCGTTGGGCTCCTCGGTCTGGCCGAGCTGCTGCTCGCCGGGAGTGGCGCCCAGGTCGGAGGCAACCTCGTCGCCCCAGTCCTCCACGCTGTCGGCCCAGTCGTGCGCACCGACGTAGTCCAAGGCCCCGCCGAGCTTGTCCGTGCCGTAGTCGACGGCCTCGCCGAGCTTCTTCTTGCCCTCGTCGTAGAGGTGTTCGGCTCCGCCCAGGACGGAGTTGGTTATGTCTCCGACGCCCATCAGCCTTCACCGCCCTGCCGCTGGGCCGCCTTGGCGCGGGCTTCCGGGGAGGGGCCGAAGGTGTCGTCGAGGAACTTGTTGTACTCCTTGTCGGAGACCCCGACCGCGCCGTGCAGGTCCTCGGGGTCCAGGCCCGGCAACGGGCCGATGGTGTGGGAGGTCACGACGTCCCGGCCGGCGTCCTTCCAGCCCTGCTCGCTGTTGGCCAGCGCCTGGTCGAAGGACTTCTTGCTGTAGTCGACGCTCATGCCGGACTTGGCGATGTCGCCCCAGCCCATCTTCTCCACGTCCTCCTCGGAGGCGTACGGGTTGCCGACGGCCGAGTTCGCGACGACCTTGAAACTTCCCTCGACGTACTTATCGGTCTCGTAGTACGTGCCCGCCGACAGGCCCGTCTTGACCGCGAAGCCGTTTCCCTCGTTGATCAGCGAGCGCACGCCCCACTCCCATCGCTCGCAGAACGAGTTGAACTCCCCCGTCAGGCCCTCGTGCCCCAACTCAAGTCCGGACAGCGCGATGTCGCCGAAACCGCGCCCGGCCCCGGCCTCCCCGACCATGCCGAGTTCCTTCAGCTCGCCCAGAGCCTCGGTCAGCCCCTTGGCGATCAGGGCGAGCCCGTCCGTCTTCAGGTCCTTGCCGCCCTCGGTCATTCCGCGTCCCCCGTCCCACTGCCGAAGTCAACCGCCACCTCGTCCGGCACGATCCCGCGCACCGGCGGAAACACCATGCCTTCCTCCCCGTCCGCGCAATCCAGCGCCACCCCGCACGGCACACCGGCCGCCGGCACCGCCACATCCAGCAGACGCGCCCCGAGAACGGTCTGGTACGACCACTCACGCGCCGCCTCACCCCGCACGATCGCGTAACGGGCCAGCGCCTGCTCGTCAGAGAACGCCAGGATGAAACGGACGCCACCAAAATCCGCGGTCAGCAGACCTCGTTCACCCTCCGGTCCCGGCCCGTCCCCGAGCGGCACCAGAACCGGGGTACGGCGGAACTCACCCAGCAGGACGGCGAACTCACGCTTGCGAGCCGCAACCACACTGGCTTCGCGACCGGGTTCCTGGCTATCAACGGGCGGCCGCTGATCTCGCCCTTGTTCTTCGCCGTGCTTCTGCGGAGACACCACCGGCTCCCGCTCGTCCGGCACCTTCGTCATCTCCGCATAGTCAGCGATGCGTGACCGTGGAATCCGCTGCGGCCCGTCGACCGCCCCCCCGTGCTCAGACATACAGCCATCATCACAACTGCGCACAGCGAGTAGCAAACACAGCCATGGATCCGGGTTGAACCAGTCGCAGTTCACCAGGCTGGTGACGTTGGTGCGGCGTCGCAGTGGTGTTGTTCAGCGCGGCCGTACCCGACGACTGCCGCTGTAGGACCGGGTGTTGCTGGTGGCGACGTACGGCACACGACCTGACGTTGCGGCGGGTGGCGCCGTTGTTCGGGGTCTCGTAGTCTACGGCCGCCCCTTCCTCGACCACCTGGCACCGTTGCTGGCCATCTCGCTGACTCGGCGGCACGCAAAGGACACCATCTACATCGTCGACGGCACCCTGGGGCCCACCCGTGATCGCAGCGTGACCGCGTCCAGCAAGAACTACCGCTACTCGACGAACCGGCAAGTCGCGACCGACGCCAACAGCCGCCTCGTGGTGGCGATCGCCCTGCCGCTGCCGGGCAGCCGCAACGACTGCCACCCAACGACTGCTCACCGAGCTGCAAACAGCCGGCGGCCACCCCTACGACCCGCCTTCCGCAGCCGCCGTCCGCTGACGTTGCCGTCAACGCACCGTAGGCCCCTCTCCGATAAATACCGAAGAGGGGACCATGGTCGTTTCTACGGATCGAATATGGGTGGGCTAATTCCCCTCCACCGCAATCCAAAAACGCACTACTCTGCTATCGAGAACCATCCACTGCGCGGCTCTGCCAATCGACCTTGAGAGACCAAGGATCGACAGGATTTGGCGATCTCACCAAGACTCCTTGACGACTCACTTTCAACACTCATCGAGAATCGCCTGACTCGCCAGGAGTCAAAGATCTCCAGTTCGTCATCAAGGAAATCGACGTCCACTTCAGCACCGCCGACCTCAGTGAAGAGACACCCAGAACCATGGAAATTGTATTCTAGACCGTCGCAGATAGTTCCGGACTTTTCCAGGGCTCTCGACCGGTACAGGCGAGCGAGATCAGCCAGTCTCTCAACCCCCGGGTGGCAACGCTGTACAGCACCGCGCACCCGGGCCAGGGCCCGCAAGTACGCCTCGACCTCGCTCGTAGGCTCACCTGTCATCGATACCCCGGCTTCCTATATTTGTTCACTAGACGGTCCGGCCCGACCTCAGCCCAGGCGGTCGTGATGTCATCGGCGCCTCCAGGATATCTGGTCCGGATCTCAGCGTTCGAAAGAATCCTATATGGCACGTCGATGCCTGCGCGCTTCGCAGCAGCGACCCGGTGATGACCATCAAGGATGTACAGGTCGTCTTGGATCTTCGCCACCGAGATCGGCTCACCTTGCCAGCCGTTCTCCTTCATAGAAGCTGTCAGCGTATCGACGTTTTTCTTAGCGGCATTGCCAGACAGAGCCTCAGTACGTCTCAAGCTGAAGGGATCAGCGCTTCCTTCGGTTGCAGCGGGACTCCCCTCGCCTGCAGCGCCGTCTGCTTCTCGAAATGCCTGGCCTAGTTTGTCTGCGCCCGAACTAATCATGGGGGTGCCTAGAGCCAACATCCCGGAGCCGAGGGCTATGACTGGGGCGCCGCCAGGACAGAGGACACCCGTACCGCACATGGTGGCCCCTGTGCCAAGCGCACCTCCACCAAGGGTGTCGATGAACGCTCCGCCGAGCGTTTGGAAGATCCCGCCCCAGAAATTCGCATCCTTGGCCAAGCTCGCCACATAGTTGCTGACGTAAGTTTCGGTGTCAGTAGGACCGGTGACAGGGACACAGCTTTCTCCGGGACCGGAATATTTGCATGAATACCGGGTGCCAGTGCCGGTGCCGGTGCCGGTGCCACCAGAGCTACTCGTGTGTCCGGTACTGCTCGTGTGCGAGGTGCCGGTACCGCCGCCTAGGCGTCCATCCCCATACTCTCGCCCATGTTTCTTCTCCCACTCTTCGACCGACTTTGTGCCGCCGCAGATCCCGTCCTGCATACACACAGCTTCACCAGTGGAGTCACTGGAAGTGACCGGCGTGTTGTTGGCGTAGGAGTAGCCGTTGAGTGACTGGTGCTGGTCCACGGTCAGGAGCGGGTCAACGCTGGTGAACTGACCGATGAGGGGGTCGTACTCACGGGCACCCACGTGCGTCAAGCCGGTGGTGTCGTCGGCCGGCTTGCCGAGGAACGCCTTGTCGTCGGGCCAAGACGTTGGTTTGGTGCCGCGTGGGGCGCCGAAGGGGGTGCTGTAGCGCTTGGCAACCGCGTACGTGCCTGATTCCAGGGCGATGCTGGAGGTGCCGTGGTGGTCGGCGGCCAGGAAGCTGAGTTTGGTACCCGCAATCCCGGTAGTGGCGGTGCGGACCGCGATGGTCTGGCCGTTCGCGGTGTAGTAGCGGGTGCCGGAGGCGGTCTTCGTGGTGCCCTTGACTGTGAGGTGGAGTTCTGTGCCGGCGCCCAGGTAGAGGACGGTTTCGCCGTCGCTTTTGGCGCGTCGGATGAGCAACTCGCCGTTAGCGTCGTAGAGGTAGCTCGTCTCCTTCGTGCCTTCGGTGAGTTTGGCGAGGTCGCCTTCGGTGTTCCAGGCCAGTGACTGCTGGGTTGTCGCCTGAGTCTTTGGGTCCGGAGGGCCGGGGCGGGTGATGGTGTTGCCGCTTGAGTCGTAGGAGTAGGTGGTCGCGCGCGCGCCGGTCGTTTTGTCCAGTGTGTGTGGTTTGTTGTCCTTGGTGTCGTCGTAGGTGTATGCCGTGGACTTGTCACCGGACGTGGTGTGCTGAGTCTCGGTCTTGCGTTGGCCGGCGCCGGTGTAGGTGTAGGACGTCCAGTACGGGGCTGCGCCGTCGAGGTTGGCGGCAGTGCGGCCGGTGCCCGAGCAGTCTGCGGTCTTTGGGGTCCAGGCTTCGGTCAGGCGGCGGTTGCCGTCGTAGGTGAAGCACTGGTAGTCGGCTTTGGCCGTGCCGCCTTGGGTGGTGTTGTCGAAGATGGAGGAGACGTTGCCGGCGTCGTCTTGGGTGAACTTCAGGTCCTGGGTCGGGTAGCTGTGTACGTCGTCGGTGACTTGGGTGCGAGTGAGGCGGCGGGTTCCCTCCTCGTACTCCGAGGTGAGATAGGCCTTTCTCGCTGAGGATGTGCCGTCCGTGCCCAGGCTGAGCTGGAGCAGGTCTCTCTCCGGGGAGAAGCGTGCGTCTTGCAGGTAGCCCGTGGTGCCCTTGGCCGTGAGCTGCTGTCCTAGGGCGTTGAAGGTGTAGGAGATTCCTTCTGCGGGCAGGCCGCCGGCAGCTGGGGCGGAGTACTGGCTGATCGAGCCGTCCAGGTTGTAACCCGTGGTGAATGCGAGTGTGCTCTTGATGTAGCCGCCGGAGACCAGGGGTTCGGTGTCGGGCAGGATGAGTTGGCTGCCGGTCGCGTGGTAGGTCGAGTCGTAGGCGGTGACCTTTTCGGTATACGCCTTGCCGGTCGCGCCGCCGTCGTAGCGTGTGGCGGTGTCCTGCAGGCCCTTGGCGAGTTGGTCGAACTCCCAGGCGGCGAGCTTGTTGGCGTCGCTCTTGTCGGCCTGCCACATGCCCGTCCTGCGGCCTAGCACGTCGTACTCGTACAGGAGCTTCTTCGCCGCGTCGTCGTTCGGCGTGGTGCTGACGATCTGATCAAGGTCGTTGTACGCCGTTGCCGTCTTGCCCTTGTCGGGGTCGGTGGCCGAGACCTGTCGGCCGAAGAGGTCGTAGGTGTAGGACCACTTGGTCTGGTCGGGACCGGTGATCGTCTCCTGCTGGCCGGCAGGGGTGTAGGTGTAGTCGGTGGTCGTGAAGTTGGTGCCGGTCGGTGTCGGTCCGGCGTACTCGCGGCGCTGGGTCGTCTGGCCGAGGGCGTTGGTGAGTACGGCGGTGGCCTGGCCGCCCGTCGGGGCACTGGTGGCGGTGGTGTCCCCGGTGTAGGTGGTGTCGATGGTCCAGCGTGTGACGCCGTGCAGTTTGGTAACGGTCTTCGTCGGTCGGGCGGCCCCGTCGTAGGTGGTGTCCGTCTGGGTGGGCGCCTGGCCGCCGGAGATCTCCGCGGCCTTTGAACTGGGCGGTGAGGTGCTGTCCCAGATGTCGGACTGCTGGCTGACTGCGAGTCCACGGGCGTCGTAGAGGGTCAGGGCGATGAGGCGGCCGCCCTGCGGGGTCGGCGTCTGAATCTGGCGCGAGCGCAGCAGGGAGTCGTAGAACTCGTAGGTGGTGTTGTAGCCGGAGCCGTCGTTCTTGAGGGTGCCGGTGGCCACCCACGACATGTCCGCGCTGGTGACGTGGTAGTCGTAGACGTAGTTCGGTGTCTTGTTCAGTGCTTTGAGTCGGTTGGGCAGCCAGAGCTTGGTGATGCGGCCGAGACTGTCGTACTCGCTCTCGGTGACCTTCCCGTTGGGGTCGGTGGCCTTCAGGGTTGCACCGGTCGCGAAGTCCAGAGCTGTGGTGGTCTTGAACGACTTGGCGTTCTCGGCCTCCGTGGATGTCAATGGACCGGCGTCCGCCGGCACGTAGGTGATCGAGGACGCCACGAGATCGTTGGTGTCCTTGACCGTCTTCGGGCGTCCGAGGGTGTCGTACGTCGTCTTGGAGAGCTTCTGCCAGGCAGGGGTGCTGTCGCTGCCGTAGCCCTTGGCGCGTCCCGTCCAGGTCGCCTCGCCCTTGGTCGGCTTCTGGGTTGCCGACCAGGTGGTGGCCGTCGTGTCGTCGTAGACGGTGGCGGTGTCGGCGATGACGTCGCCGGCGTGCTTGGAGTCGGCAGGGAGGTCGAGCGCCGCGTCCGTGGTGGCGCAGGAGACCGCAACGGTTCGGGTGCGGGAGGGGAGCGAGGTGATGCCCGCGTCGTCGTTGCGTGCGTACCAGGTGCGGGTGCACTTGTCGTCGTCCTGGACCGCGTCGTCGCCGACGTCCTCGACAGTCTCGGCCATGCCGTAATCGTCGTAGGTCGTCTTCACCGTGTGCACCCGGTCGTACGGGGTGATCTTGCTGGTGATGCGGGTGCGGGTGTGAGTGGCGGCGGTGCGCACATAGTACGCCTCGGTGTCCGCGTACGACTTGTGCTGGGTCGCTGTCCGTTTCGACCACGGGTCGTTGATCGTCCCGCCGACTTCTGTGTCGCCGTTGTAGGTCACGGACTCACGGGTGAAGCCCGCGTACTGCTCGGAGTCTGTGATGTCGCCGGCCTTGATGCCGGAGACAGTGACGGTTTTGCGTTTGTCCTTGTCGAGCGTCTTGCCGTCGGCGCTGAGTACGCGGTCGCCGTTCATGCCGCGCAGGTAGAGTGTGGTCTCTTTGCTGCGTGTGCCGTTGGAGACGCCGGTGAGGTGGGTGACCTGCTGGTAGCCGCGCCAGATGGACCAGGTGCGCTCCTTGGCGGGAGTCATCGGGTCCTCGTCGTAGTGCCATGCGCCGCCGCCGGTGTACTGGTAGCTGTGCTGTACGGCTTCGGAACCGCCCTCGGGGTCGGTGGTGGACACCGAGCTGACCGGGTATTTCTGGAACCAGTCGAGCGTGGGGTCTTTCTCGCCGTTAGGTGACCAGTACACCGGGTAGCAGCGCCTGGTGTTCTCGTCCACCTTGGGCTTGGTGCCGGCTGCGGTGCAGTCGGCGTCCATGTAGGTGACGATCGTCTGCGCGCCTGTCTCGGAGATGACGGTCTTCAGCCGCGGCTTGTTCAACGGCAGGATGTCGTCGGCTTTGCCGTCGACGCGGTTGGGCAGCATCACGTGGTCGAACTTGACCGAATTCAGTGAGAGGTCCGTGCCGCGCTTGCCGGTGTGCTTGATCTCGTCGAGCCAGAGCGACTGGTCGGTGGAATCACCGGTGTCACCGGGGTCGAGGTAGAGCTGCTTGAGGGACCAGACGTCCACGGGCTCGAAGTCGGGCGTCGAAGCGGCCGCGTTCCAGGCGTAGGTGGTGATGGCCGTCAGTCGTTTGCGGGTGAAGAACGAAGGACCGACGTTGCCGGTGCACTTGTCGCCGTCCTTGCAGATCGCGTCGAACGGTACGTCCGGCCAGTTGTCCCGGGTGTCCTTGGTCAGCGAGTCGCAGCCGGTGCCGGACGCCAGGCAGCGCTCGTCGTAGGTGAAGACGACCTTGTCCGAGGCGGCCGGCTTCCCGGAGAAGAGTTTGTCGGCGCGCTGGCCGTAGCGGATCTCTTTCAGGTAGCCGCCGCGGGTGTAGTCGGTGCCGGTGTTGTCGTCGCCGAGCTTGTCGTAGTTGTTGTGCTCGGCGGTGTACCAGTAGGACGAGGCGTTGCCGTGGGTGTCCTCGACGTAGTCGAGGTTCCAGCGCCATGCCTGCTTCTTGGCGCGTTCGGCGAACGTGTCACCGCCGGTGAAGCCCGGTTCGACGGGGTCGTCGCCGAAGACGGGGACGGTCCAGACGGAGTTGGTGCGCTCGTCGGTGCCCGCGCCGTCGAGCTTGTTCAGGCCGAAGACGTACTTGGTGCCCTCACCAGTGATGACCGTCCAGTACTCGCCTTCACCGTCGAGGCCGGTGGAGCCTTCGTCGCCGTTGTCGGTGCCGGTGGAGTGGGTGACGGTGGAGGCGTCATCGTCCTTCAGGCGCCACTTGCCTGTCTCATCGTCCTTGACGAGTTCGCTGGCTTTGCCGTTGAGGACGAGGGAGGCGTTGTCGTACTTCCAGCACAGGTCATACTTGCCGTCTTGGCCGTCATCGTCGCAGGAGTTGTACTTGCGCTCGACGTAGGAGGACGTCAGGTCGAAGCCAGTGCCGATCTGGCTGCCTTGGTTGTTGGAATTGGCCGTCTGGCCGTCGACTGCGCCGGAGTCGTAGGAGAGGGACAGGTCCGGCTGAGGGCCGGCCGCAGCTGGGGGGACCCGCAGGGGGTAGGACCAGGTGAAGGAACCGGAGGAACCGCCGGCCTCCCATGTCGAGGAGGCGGACAGGGGCGTCGCCTTGTAGTCGCCGGCGCCCGACTGCGTGCCCGCCGCCAGGGCGAGCAGCATGGGCTGCCGTCCTGAGGCGAGCGTCACCGGCGCCGAGATGGTGTCCTTATCGCGGTTGTTCACCGAATCAAGGGCGACGCGCTTGTGGCACTTGGCTGCGGCGGGGTCCTTCAGAGCGCAGTCCGGCAGGCGCGTGAGCTGGAGGCGTCCTGCCCAGTCACCGCCGTAGGCGGAGGCGAAGGTGGAGTAGTCGATGCCGAGTCGCGTCCTGCCGCCCGCTTGGGGACCGGTGACTTTGAGGACCACTCCCTTGACGCCCAGTTCGGCGGCTGTGTTCTGCTTGAGGACCTCGATGGTGACGGAGTCGGCTGCCTTGCCCTTGCCCGGAGCAGTGGCACTGACCGTCAGCGAGCCTGGGGCGGCCTTGGCTGTGCCCTTGGCCGGCACCGTCAGGACTGCCTTGCCGGCTTTCGGCCAGGTCACCTTGCGCTGCTGATCGTGGCGGGCTCGGGCAGCTGCCGCTTGGTCGGCCTGGGCTGCCTTCTTCACCTCGGCTGCCGCCTTCTTGTTCACCTCGGCGGTGAACGGGCTGACCTTGGTGGCGTGTGCGGGCTTCAGATGCGGACGTCCCAGGGGATCAGTGTCCGCGGCAAAGGCAACGGGGGTAAGCAAGCCGGGCAGGAGTGCCAGGCCGGTGGTTGCGGCGATGCGCCGGGACCAGCGTTGTCCCGGTCTGGTCCCGCGGCCCGCAGAGGGGCGGAGTATGCCATGGGGATTCATGGTGGGTTCTTTCTATGCGGTGCTCGACCGGTTCGGGCCGGGCATGCAGTGGAGAACGAGGAGGAAGAGCGAAGATGGAGAAGGCGGCCGAAGTCGCTATGCACACGGCTGGCGGGGGCGGCCTGCGGTCAGCGCAGGCCGCCCCGTGCAGCGGTGGCGTTTTGTCAGATGCTGTCGGGGGTGTCCAGGACTTGGGACTGGATCTGGTCGAAGTTCATCGCCCCGGTCCAGATCCGTAGGGATTCCAGTGAGCCGGGCAGGTAGTGCCCCGTGGAGCCGCCTGCTGTTCCCCTGCCTGCGGACAGCGTGCCGTTGCCCTGCTGGACCGAAGAGAAGCCGGAGGCGTCCTCGCCGGGCTGCTCGAGTCCGCCCACGAACAGGTGCAGTCGTCCCATGCGGTCTTCCGTCTTTGAGGTATCAGCCGGGTTGGTCCACTGCCATGTCTCCTGGGCGTCGTATACCCCGGTGACGTCCACCCCGGTGTTCAGCTCGGCAAGATCGCTGGCTGCCACTTGGGCGCTCTGGGTGACCTTGCCGTCCGCTCCGACAGCCGTGCGAGTGAACTGCCATTCGTAGGTGTCGGCTGCGGGCTTGATCACCCACAGGGCCCATGAAGACTCGCCGCCGACCGCCTGTCCTGCTACCTGGGCTTGATAGCCGACGGGTTTGGCCGCCAGCTTGTCGGCGTCCAGGCGCACATGGGCGGAGACGGTGAACGAGCCTGTCTCGTCCGTGACCGGGCCGCTCGCCGAGGCATAGCCGGACGTTCCGTCCAGGACGAGGGTGTTGTCGTCGGCATCCAGCGCCGCTCCGGTGGGCGACAGTGCCAGCGCCGGCGCCGGGTAGGGGCTCAGTTCCTTGACCTGGGTGCCGGTCGAGGAAGCGGCATCCCAGTAGGCGACGAGTTCGTCGGCAGCCACACCGTCCTGCGTCAGCTGCGCCTCCTGAGCGACCTGCTCAGGCTTGAGGGCGTACTGCCATACCGAGACCTCGTCGATGCGGCCGCGGAAGTGCTCACCCCACGCACCGTTGGCCAGCGAACGGCCGAATTGCAGACCCGCGGTGGAGGTCCATGGCTGGTACGCGGAAGACAGCGCGTTCAGCACCACTGGCTGCCCCTGCGGGCGGCCGTTGACGAACAGTTGGATGGTGTCGTTCGTCTTGTCCGTGTCATCCTTGGTGTCGAAGACGGCCGCCAGATGCGTCCACGCATTCAGTGGCACGGACCCCGCGTCGGCGATCGACCGTAGGAAGACCGGGTTGTCCTTGACATCGGTGGCGACCCGGTTGAACACCCACTTTTTGTAGCTCGCGGAGTAGTACAGCGTGAAGGCCGATGCGTTTGTGCCGGGCGCGGACAACACCACATGCGTCTGTGAGGCGTCGGTCAGATAGACCCAGGACGAGATGGTGAAGGAGTCCTTGGTGTTCACCGCCGGCGTGGTGGTGGCGGCGTACCCGGAGGGCTGGGTGGCGTCCGATCCGTCGTTGAGCCACAAGGAGTAGTCGGCGTCGCCGCGGCGGCCCAGGCTGGACCAGCCGGCCCCTGCTGTCTGCAGCGTGGCGTCGTGCCTGGTGCCTTCTGTCGCTGTGTCCTTGGCGACCGTCGCTGCTGTACCGGGCGCTGCGTCGTCGAAGTGCCAGCGCCCCACCGCCCCGGGCGCCGGAGCTACCTTGAAAATGAACTCCGCAGGCGTGCCCCACCGGTTGTAGGCGTCCTTCGCCCGTACCGATAGCAGCTGCGTGCCGGACAGTGGTGGCTTCACGTCCTTGACGTCGGCCTTGAGTCCGCCGGTGACCTGCCGGGCAGGCGTGGACAGCAACTTCCACTCATAGGCGGTGACGTCGGTGCGTCCGCTGGTGATGTCGGCGGTGTTGGGCTGGAAGGTGAAGGAACCGGACACACCCGGCCCCCCGCGGCCCTCACAGACCTGGCCGCACTCGGTGTATGGAGACCCGGCCGTGATACGAGGCGCCTTGGGCGCGGTAGAGTCGATCTTGAAGTAGCACCATGAGCTGTAGGGCGACCAGAGGTCACCGCTCTTGCCGCTGTACGACCAGTGTGACTGCGTCCGCGCCTTGTACCGGTACAAGCCCTTGTCCGCTCGATCGGTGGTGCGCATCTTCTCCAGCGTCTCGTCCGGGTCCCAGCCGGTGTCCGGCCTGTGTCCGGTCCACACCTGGTGCCAGGCCGCGTCGTCACCGCGCTCAACCACGTACTCGGCCTGCAACGCCCCTTCCTCGTCGCCCTTGTGGGCTTCGACCTTCGTCTGGACCCGAGCCTGGACCATCGGATCGGTGCGGGTGACGATCAACGGGTCGGAAGAGGACTTGTTGCAGTAGCCCGTATTGCCGTCACCAGGAATGAGTCCCACACCGGTGGGCACGCCCGGCCTATAGGCGAATACCACCTGAAGATCGGCGCTGTCGTCGAACCGCTTCCAGGCTCGCGGGTCACTCTCGTCCTTGGCGCGCAGCATCAGCGTGAGCCGGCTGATCTTGCCGTCCGCGAAGGAGCGGACCGTGCTCGTCAGGTTCTCGTCCGACTCCTTCGCGTTGTCATTAAACTCGATCCACTGGTCAGGCTGATCAGGGCTGCACAGATCGCCGCGGCCCGCCGCTACATCACGGTCACCCATCAGGTCCAGTTGCCTGGGGCCGGGCCACCGAGTGCCCTCGGAGATGTTGTCGGTGCGGACCAGGTCCACCCAGTGCGGATCACAGTTGAACGACCACGTCTCCTTCGCCCGGAAGGTGGCATCGAGGACGTGCTTGCCGGCCAGTTTCGTCGGTGCGAACTCGAAGTACATGCGGTCGACGTAGCCGCTGCCGCAGTAGTAGCCGTCGGCGTTACCGCAGTTGCCGACGCCCTTGTCGCCGTCGAACATCCAAAACTTGTCGCCGTCGGAGGACAGCTTCGTGCGCTCGGAGACGCCCAAGCCGACCGACGGATCGATGTAGACGGGGTAGACCGTCCCCTTGCCGCGCAACAGGTTCAGGTCCGGGTGCACGGCGACCGAATCGTCATCGACCTTCACCGGCAGTACTGCGGTGGTGTCGCCTTCACCAGGGTGCGTCGGGTCGTCCTGTGTCTGAGCGGTGGCGCTCGCCGAGCCCTCGGTACGCATCAGCTGTGTCTGCGGGCCCGATGCTTTGTCCCCGGCAGAGTCCCACATCTGGCCGGCCGGGCCACGGAAGACGGCGTTGCCGTTGTCGTCGATGGCCCGCAGGCCACCGCCGACGCCGGGCACTACGGTGAGGCCGTCTCCGGACGCGCCGAGTTTGACCTGTTCCAGCGCCGGGTTCTGCGCCGCCGCCGGCGTCTTGACGACAAGTACTTCTCGGTAGCTCTCGGCCGTGGCCGTCAGCTGCAGGTCCACACCGTCGAAGACGTTGGCGTAGGTCGCGGTGGGACCGTCCAGCGTCGGTTCCGGCAGATCACCAGGCCATCCCAAAGTGACCGATCGACCGTCCTTGCCCAGCTGGATCATGCCCGATCCCGGGCCACCACCAGAGAAGGACAGGTCCACTACGGCGCCCTTGGGAGCGATCCTGCCGTCCGTACGGCGCTCCAGCACCGGATCGACCGTTCCCCATCCGCCGTCCTTCTCCTTCACCCGCTGGGGAGTGGTGGACTGCGTCAGCGTGAACGAGCCGTCCGGGTTCGCCTCGGTCGTGGAGTATTCGGTGCGGTCCGCCGTCACCTCCACCTGTTCCCCCGACGCCTGCGCCTGGGCGGACGCCGTGGGCTCGCCCACCACCCCTGTGCCCGCATCGGCAGCAGCCGCCGACGCTCCGGACGCCGTGGCCTGTATGACTGGCAGCACCGTCAGGAGCAGAGAGGCCGCGACGCCCCCCAAAGAGGCACTACGTAACCTTCTCGATCTCCGCAATTTCCCCACATGGTCCCGCCGCTTGCCCACGCCATCCACCCCCGGCACGCCAGTCATAAAGATCCCGCAAAGTAAAAGCACCGCTACCGAGAGGGGTCAATCAACTGTGACTCGGGTCACATAACTATGGCTGAATAGCATCTGACCTGCGCAGATAGCTACGCCTCACGATTCCCGCGGTCCCAATAGGGTGCATCCCCCACATCCTGTACCGCACCTACCAACGCACTTGAACAGCACGAAAAGCCCGCAAACACATCCACGCAGCCGCTCCTTCTTGGCACCGCCACAACCCCACCCACCGAGCGGCAGGGTGCAGGCCGCCACCGAGGGCAACTCCCGGGTGTTGCGGGGACAGGTACTGGCGTGCACTCATTGCCGTCCGGATACTTGCCACTCGGGTTGCTGGACTGAGCTGGTACCCAAGGTGGTCAGCTCCTGGCCGGTGCGGCGCCCGCGCCGAACGGTGGGATGTCGCCGAGGGTGACGTCGAGGCGGAGCCGAGCCAAGTGCGCTGGATGCCTCCAAGCTCCCCGGGGCGACAGCGGTCAGGCGCTCCAGGAACGGGCGGCAGCAGGTGTGGCGCGTGCTCGTGAAGGACCTCCAGCCAGCCCGCGGCCGGGCCGGAGCGGAAGAAGTACGCTCCGCGTGCGGGTCCGCCCAGCCGGCCAGCTCCCGAGCCCCCTTCTCGCCCGGGCCCGTAAGCGCGGCCAGCTTGAGAACCCGCGCTTCCCGGCCGGACATCGGCACCACCAACTCGGGAGCAGGTCACCCGCGGGTGCGGTCTGGAGCCGGGCGACGCCGCCAGCATCCGCTTCAGGAGCCTGAGTCCGGCCACCGCCGACGCGCAGCCGCTGTTGTCCGGCCGGGAGCGCGAGGTCGAGCGGTTCCTCGACCTGCAGGTGATGCTCGCGGCCTACGCCGGCGCGCCCGTACTTCGTGTCGGCCGCCGAGGCGTTCGACGCCGCCACCGGCCTGCCGCCGGAATGCGGGGCGCAGCTGCGGGTGACGGCCGAGGCCGTCCTGGTCTTCCACGACGGCGTCCCGCTGCCGGCCGTCATCTCCGACGACGAGGCCCTCCACGCCCACGCCGCCGCCCACTTCGGCGCTCACCGCACCGCCCCACGAAGTCGCCCAGGCTGCCTACTCCCCACCGGCCGGCGGGGGCCGGGCAGGGCGCCTGCCCAGTGCCGCGACTGGCGGTGCGCCCACTGGACCCACAACACCCGCGTCCACGTCCTCGACGAACACGGCCGGCCCTCCGGCCCGGTCTACGGTCCCGACGCCATCGAGGGCGTGACCTTCACTCGGCGCCGGACCCGGGTGAAGGGAATCTGGGTCAACCAGCACCTCCCCCACGCCCAGGCCGGGCCCCGGTCTACGCGGTGGATCCGCAGCTGGCCCGGACCACTGCGGACGCCATCTGACCGACCGCCGCCCCTCGACCGGCCCAGGAGCAGGTGCGGGCGGCGTCGATCCCCCGGCGCGGCTGCCGCGCGGAGGCGGTACGGAGGCCGGGCGGCGCCTGGGGCTAGCGCGCAGGCCAGAAGGCGGTGAACCGGTCTCACGCGAAGATCCGGGCACTCATCGAGCAGGCCGCCGCCCCCTCAAGGCCTGGCGGCTCCTTCGCAAACTGCGGTGCTCGACCACCCGGATCACCACCCTCGTCCAGGCCCATCCCCACCCCTTCATCCGACCAGCTCAGAGTGAAGGCGGGAAGGGCTCACTGATCACGTAGTGCGGTACCAGTCTTCACCGTTGCTGGCGAGCGTGCTGCGCAGGTAGGTCTCCAGGGACGGCGCGATCCAGGTGCGACTGTCTGTCTCGTGGTCCCAGGCGAAGATTTCATCACGGGCCGGTGTACGCACGAAGGCGAACTGATCTCCGCCGCCGTTGTCACCGAAGAACATGAGGGCGTCGAACGGCATGTACAGGTTGCGGAACTGCTCGTTGCCGCGGAATGACAGGTTTTCTTCGAGGACCTTTTCTGCGGTCCAGATCACCTCGGTGCCATAATTGGCTTCGATCCCGTCAGTCTCCGCCAGGAGTTCACGCAAAGGGCCGGGGAGTGGCTGCCCGAGCTGTTCCTCGATCGCGGCCAAGGCGTCGGGGGTTGCAGGGTCTTGCAGCTCTACATCGGCATCGGGGAATTCTGAGGCGAGCTCTCGCCACATGAGGCGTTTTCTCCAATACTGGTGATATTACCTGATGCGGGGACTGAACCAGTGTCCCAGCATATCATCGACTTTAGTGACATGATCGAGGATCTCTTGGCGCGTGGCGGTGGGGTGAGTTCTGTAGAACTCGTTCCAAGAGACACGTATCTCACTGAGATGGATTCTACTGTTGATATCTCCCTTGGGGATGCCGCGCAGGTTTTCGAGGGAGTGCATTTCGTCCGCCTTGAACACGCCCGGATAGCGTTTGAGGACTTGCTGTTCGATGGCGTGATGGACGACGACTTTGCCTTTAAGTTCTGGGTGTGCGTTGAAGAATGTCTGTTTGTAGTTGTGGTTGGTGGTGCTGCCGACGGACGCTTCTTCTCGTTTGGGGATGTCCTTGCCGAGTGGGGTGGTGTTGTTGTCCTTGGCGTTTTGCGCTGCCGACTTGCAGGGGGTGAGGCCCAGGGGGTCGGCCCACAGGTGCGGGTTGGGGACGTAGGAGGCCGGGTTGGGGGCGGGCGCGAGGCCTAGGGGGTCGAGGGTGAGGTAGCGGGCGGTTTCGGGGTCGTAGTGCCGGAAGTGGTTGTAGTGGAGGCCGGTTTCCGGATCGAAGTACTGGCCTGGGAAGCGCAGGGGTGTGTAGGCCGTGCTGTCGACGGTCCATGCTGTTGCTCCCCACAGCGTGCGTCGCGTCTGCCAGGCGATGTCTCCGCGTTCGTCCACGAGGGCGCTGGGGGTGCCGACGAGGTCGGTGATGATGGCGAAGAAGCGGGCGTCGATTTGGTCCTGGGGAGCGTCGGCGCTGGTGATTCGTTCTGTTTGGGTGATCGGGTGTAGGCCGTGGTGGTCCCAGGTGAGGGTGACGGGGTTGGGGGCTTGTGCTGAGACGGTGGTCTGTTCGCACAGGGTGGTGCCGTCCCAGGTGAAATCGGTGCGTTCGATGACTGTTTCGCCGTCGGTGGCGAGACGGAGTTTGCTGGTGCGGCGGCCGAGGGGGTCGTAGGTGTAGTTCCAGCGGGTGCCGTCCGGGGTGATCACCGAGGTCAGGCGGTCTTCGGTGTCCCATTCGTAGCGCCAGGTGTCGGGCTTGCGGGAGAGCCGGGTCTTTTGCCGCAGGGTGACGCGGCCCAAGGTGTCGTGCTCGTAGCGGACCGTGCCGGCGGCGGTGAGGCGGGTGCCGGCGTAGGAACGGGCGCCGGTGGCTTCGTGTCCGGGGTGGCTGGACGGCCATGAGGCGAAGGTCTGGTTGCCTGCTTCGTCGTAGGCGTAGGTCTCGTTCCAGTTGGCGGCCTGGATGGCGGTGACGCGGCCGGCAGGGTCCAGGGCGATTCGGCGTGGGCCGGTAGAGGGGTCGTCGATGTGGGTGAGGTTGCCGTCGGCGCGGTAGGAATAGCCGCGCTGCTGGATCGGCTGGGGCCGGCTGTCTGCCGCGATGGTCTGGGCTGTGAGCCGTCCGGCGCGGTCCCACTGATTCGACCAGTGCAGATTGTTGCCGATGCGGCGGGAGACTTCCCGGCCCACGGCGTCGTAGGTGAATTCGACGGTGCGGCTTGCAGCGATCATCTGCGCTGGGCGCCCGGCTGCGTCGTAGCGCCAGGTGGTGACGGCGCCAGTCGGTGTGGTGCGCCTGCTCAGTCGCCCCCACTGGTCATAGCTGTAGGAGACGGTACGGCCGTTGACGGTTTCGGAGCGGAGGCGGCCGAATCGGTCGCGCAGCAGGGTCAGGGTGCAGTCGGGGCTGATTGCTTGGGCCAGTTGGTCGGTGAGGTCGTAGGCGTACTCGGTGATGTGGCCTTGGGCATCCTTGCGGGTGACCTGGCCCAGGAAGTTCCGTCGGTAACGGATGACCTGTCCCATTGCGTCGGTCCGCGATTGCAGGTTGCCCGCCGCGTCGTGGGTGTAGGCGAGGCGGCGACCGTCGAAGTCTGTCTCGGCTGCCAGATTGCCCGCGGCGTCGTACTCATATCTCCACGTCAGACCCGCCGGGTTGACGACGCCGGTCAGGCGGAGCTCCGTATCGTGGAGGAACTCGTAGCGGCTGCCGTCCGGTCCGGTGCGTGCCAGGAGCAGATCGAAGTGCGTGTACTCGTAGCGTGAGACGCCTCCCAAGGGGTCGGTGTGGCTGGTGCAGTTGCCTTCGCCGTCGTAGGTCCAGGACTCCACGGTGCCGTCGGGGGCGGTGTAGCGGGCGAGGTGGCCTTCGAGTGTCCATTGCATCGCTGCCACGGCTCCCACCGGGTCGGTGACAGCGGTGATGCGCCCGAATGCGTCGTGCTGGTAGCGGGTCACGGCGCCGAGCGGGTCTGTCACTGCGATGGGCAGGCCGGCGGGGTTGGTGTCGATGGTGGTGGTGTTGCCCATCGGGTCGGTGACCGCGGTGAGGCGTCCCGCCTCGTCATAGGCATAGCGGGTTCTCTGCCCTGCGGGGTTGGTGTCCGATATGCAGTTGCCGCGTTCGTCGTAGGTTCGCCGGATGATGGTGCCGTCCGGGTTGATCACCTTCACGGGCAGGCCGAGGTGGTTGTACTCGGCGCGTGCCGCATGTCCGTCGGGGCGGGTCACGGTGATGAGCCGGCCGGCCGCGTCGTACTCGAGGCGCATGGTGTGGCCGAGCGGGTCGGTGTGCTCCAGCAGCCGGTTGTGACGGTCGCGTACGAAGCGGGTGACGTTCCCCAGGGGGTCGATGCGGGCGATCACCTGGTCACGGTCGTTCATCACGAAGCGCGTGTCGTGGCCGAACGAGTCGGTGATCGTGGTGGTGTGCTGCCCTTCCTGCTCCTCGGTGTAGGTGAAGACCGAGCGTTCGTGTCCGGCTTCCCCGGACTGGTAGGTGCAGCGGTCTTGCTCGTCGTAGGCGTAGGTGAAGGCGCGGCCGTTGGTGTCGGTCCAGGACACGATCCGACCGCGTTCGTCGTATCCGAACCGTGTGGGGATGCCGCTGGATTTGACGACGTCGGTCAGATGCCCGTCGGCGGAGTAGCCGTAGCGCACAAGCTCCTGGTCGCCGCCGTCTGCTGCCGCGCCGGCAAGGGCGAGCGTGCGGATGCGTCCTGCCGAGCTGTGGAGCACAAGGCGGTAGCCGCCGCTGTGTGCCAGGGCACGGGGAGCACCGTGCTCGTCATACTCGAACTGGATCCAGCTGCCGTTGCGGTCGTCGATCTGGTCCAGCACCGCGAGGTCGTCGCCGGCGTCGGCGAAGTGCCATCGTCGTCCGCTCTCGGGGTCGATGAGCAGGTAGCCGTCGTCGGAGCGATCCAGTGACCAGCGGGCGCTGCCGTGCCGGGGCAGGGTCGGCACGCCTGGGGCGGGGTGGGGGTAGGTCAGCAGGAGGCCGTCTTCACCGATGAACACGACTCCTTCAGCGTCGATTTCCAGGCGCTGGTCGATGGTCGAGGACCAGGTGGGGCCGAACCAGCGGCCCGAGCGGTAAACCGAGGAGAACTCTCGCTTGAAGACGAGTGGGAGACCGGCTGCAAGCTCGATGTCTGTTTGGGAGAGCAGCACGCTGCCGGTGGCGACGTCTACGGGGTCTTCTTCGCACGTCAGCTCACCGGGTTGCCGTGAGGTGGCGTGCGGACGCTCTTCCGCTGCTTGGCGGGCTCCACGGCGCGCGGCGTTCTCGACGCCTTCCTCCAGCCCTTCCTTGGCGGCCGTCTTCAGGCCGAGTCGCAGTCCGCCGCGTGCCAGGCCTGCACCCTTGGTGCCGATGAGTTCGGGGATGAGACGGCCGATGAACTCGGAAGGGTCCTTCTTGAAGCCGTCCACGGCGGTTTGGACGACCCGCTCGGGATGCGAGGCCGTGGAGACCAGGCCGGACAGCGTCATGCTGACGTTCTGCAGGTAGGCGGCCGGATGGGTGAGGTTGTAGGGGTCGGTCGGGTTCAGGCCGCGGACGAAGTTGACCAGGCCCGCAGTGCCCTTCAGAGCGCCGCCGACGACGTGTGTGAGTTCCGTGTTGACCGCCTGGTAGCCGTCGGCAAGATCGTGGCTGATCCGGGACAGCGGCGGCGGCTCGGCGGGGGCGTGCGCGAGCGCGGCCCTGACCTTGGCTTCCGCCTGGGATGCGGCGGTGTTGCGCTGTTTGCGGGCCTCGGCGAGCTTGTGGACGGCGGCCTTGACGTCGGTCTTGCCCGCCTCCATGTCCTGTTTCGGTTTCGGTCCCGGGTCGTCGCCCGCGCGGGCCTTGGCGTTGTAGGCCTCGGCCTTGGTCTGGTAGTCGTCGGCTGCGGCCTTGGCCGCCTTCACGCCCTTCTTGTAGAGCTCCACGGCCTCCTTCGCCTGGGCTTGCGCCCATTTGACGGTGTCCGCGTACGACTCCAGGGCTCCCGCTGCTGCGGTGCACGCCTCAGCTGCCTGCGCCCACTTGGTCGGGTGCACGCCGAACTTCTCCCGGAAGGCGTCACCGCCCTCGCCCTGCCAGCCCGAGGAGTCGACCTTCCGCAGTCCCTGGCTGACCTTGTCGAAGGCGCCGTGGAAGTCCTTCAGGTGTTTCGCGCTCTCGCGGATCTTCTCCGGATTGCCGTGGACGAGCTCGTTCGGCTCCTCGGTCTGACCGAGCTGCTGCTCGCCGGGAGTGGCGCCCAGGTCGGAGGCGACCTCGTCGCCCCAGTCCTCCACGCTGTCGGCCCAGTCGTGCGCACCGACGTAGTCCAGGGCCCCGCCGAGCTTGTCCGTTCCGTAGTCGACGGCCTCGCCGAGCTTCTTCTTGCCCTCGTCGTAGAGGTGTTCGGCTCCGCCCAGGACGGAGTTGGTTATGTCTCCGAGGCCCATCAGCCTTCACCGCCCTGCTGCTGGGCCGCCTTGGCGCGGGCTTCCGGGGAGGGGCCGAAGGTGTCGTCGAGGAACTTGTTGTACTCCTTGTCGGAGACCCCGCCGGCACCGTGCAGGTCCTCGGGATCCATACCAGGCAACGGGCCGATGGTGTGGGAGGTCATGACGTCCCGGCCGGCGTCCTTCCAGCCCTGCTCGCTGTTGGCCAGCGCCTGGTCGAAGGACTTCTTGCTGTAGTCGACGCTCATGCCGGACTTGGCGATGTCGCCCCAGCCCATCTTCTCCACGTCCTCCTCGGAGGCGTACGGATTGCCGACGGCCGAGTTCGCGACGACCTTGAAACTTCCCTCGACGTACTTATCGGTCTCGTAGTACGTGCCCGCCGACAGGCCCGTCTTGACCGCGAAGCCATTGCCCTCGTTGATCAGCGAGCGCACTCCCCACTCCCATCGCTCGCAGAACGACTGGAACTCCCCCGTCAGGCCCTCGTGCCCCAACTCAAGTCCGGACAGAGCAATGTCGCCGAAACCGCGACCGGCCCCGGCTTCTCCGACCATGCCGAGTTCCTTCAGCTCGCCCAGCGCCTCGGTCAGCCCCTTGGCGATCAGGGCGAGCCCGTCCGCCTTCAGGTCCTTGCCGCCCTCGGTCATGCCGCGTCCCCCGTCCCACTGCCGAAGTCAACCGCCACCTCGTCCGGCACGATCCCGCGCACCGGTGGGAACACCATCCCTGCCTCCCCGTCCGCGCAGTCCAGCGCCACCCCACACGGCACCCCGGCCGCCGGCACCGCCACATCCAGCAGACGCGCCCCGAGAATCGTCTGGTACGACCACTCACGCGCCGCCTCACCCCGCGCGATCGCGTAACGGGCCAGCGCCTGCTCGTCGGAGAACGCCAGGATGAAACGGACGCCGCTCAGATCCTCGGTCAGCAGACCTCGTTCACCCTCCGGACCCGGCCCGTCCCCGAGCGGCACCAGAACCGGGGTACGGCGGAAATCACCGAGCAGAGCGGCGAACTCCCGTCTGCGCGTCTCAGCCCCTGCATCTTCGCGATCGGATTCCTGAATGTGTACCGGCGGCTGTTCGTCAGGTCTTCCATCTTCGACATCGTGTTCCCCTGAAGGCGCCTGCGCCTTCCGAGCGGTTGGCGACATCGTCATCTCCGCGTAGTCAGCGATGCGCGACCGTGGAATCCGCTGCGGCCCGTCGACCGCACCCCCGTGCTCAGACATGCAGCCATCATCACAACTCCGCACAGCACGCAGCAAACAAGCCGTGGACACGGGCGGCGGGCACGGCCGTCAGCTCCACCGCAGGATTGCGGTGTCGCAGGGTCAGGGCCACGCCCCGGGCAGCGAGCCGACAGCCGGGCCGACGCGGGACAAGAAACCGGGTCGCAGAGTGCAGGCCAGGTCAGGTCGGCTCGGGAGGGGAGCACCACGAGGGCGGGAAGCCGGCCACGCGTGCACCGACCGGCGAAGCCGGCCGTGCCGGAGTGGATCGTCGAACTCGGCATCGGGGTGGGTCGGCCGCCGGTGCAACTCCATCGCGACGACTGATACGTGGCCGGCAAGCGGCGCCAGACGGTCGACCGGGAGGAGGCACGGCGGCTGCTCGCCGACGGCTGCAGCGCCTGCATGCACTGCCGCCCCGGCACCGTCCTCGGCATCATCGGCTCCGCGACTTCTCCCTTGGTCCGGCCCGGTGGGTGATGGGTTCCGGGATGCCGCCGGGGCGGACTCAGGGTGGGGGCCGTGGGTGCTGGCACGCTCCCGGGCGCCTTCCTGGACCCTGGCGAGAACGGCCTCGGCGAGCGTCCGGCGGGTCGGCTTCACCGTGTCAGCCTCGGTCGTCCGCTCCGGTACGCGGCCGCCCTTCCGCTTCGAGCGAAACGGCCGCGGGCGCGACGTCGAGGCAGCGGACACGGCGGCGGTGCGCGGCTGAGTGCGGGAGCCCAGGCGGTTCGCGCGACGCACGGCCCGGACCCGTACCCTCAGCACGTCGGGCGGCGAGGCGGGCCCGCTCGTACGGAGCCTCGGACCGGTTTCGGGTCAGCGGGCGCAGCACGGCGTCCTCGGTGTCGCGTGGGTGCAGGGCGCGCGGGTCGGCGGTCATCATCCGGCCCCGGCCGATGGGGCGGGTGTAGTCGTCGACGACCGCCTGCACGATCTGTTCATCCAGGCCCGCGGTGGAGCCGGTTCAAGCGCCACCACCTGCTCGCCGAAGCCCGCCGCCACCCCTCCTACATCCTGCGCGGCCGTGGCGGCCGGGGCAGCGGGTGGGATCGAGGCCCCGGTCAGCGTCCTGCGCTCTCAGATGTGGGCGCGCGGGACATGAGTTCACGCACGGCCTCATGGGGCGCCCGGGCGCCGTGGATCATGTCGACCACGGTGCGAGTGATCGGCATTTCCACGTCGTGATGCTCGGCCAGACCCTGGACGGCCTGGCAGGAGGCGACGCCTTCCGCCGTCTGCGTGGTGGCGGCCCTGGCCTCCTCTACGGTCAGCCCGCGGCCGAGGTGGTGGCCGAACGTGTGGTTCCTGGAGAGCGTGGAGGAGCACGTGGCGACGAGGTCGCCCATGCCCGCCAGTCCGGCCAGGGTGAGCGGACTCGCGCCCATGGCGACGCCGAGCCGGGTGGCCTCCGCCAGGCCTCGTGTGATGAGCGACGCTTTCGCGTTGTCGCCCAGCCGCATTCCGTCGGTGACGCCGACGGCCAGCGCGATGACATTCTTGATCGCTCCGCCCAGCTCACAACCGATTACGTCGTGGTTCGTGTACGGCCGGAAGTACGGCGTGTGACATGCAGCCTGGATGCGCGCGGCGGTCTCCTCCGCGGAGGAGGCCACGACACTGGCCGCCGGCATCCGGGCGACGATCTCCCCGGCCAGGTTGGGCCCCGACAGGACGGCGATCCGGTCCGGTCCGGCCCCCGTCGTCTCCGCCAGGACCTCACTCATCAGCCGGCCGGTGCCCAGCTCGATCCCCTTCATGAGCGACACGAACACCGTGCCCGGCTCCCACAACTTCAGCTCCCGCCACTCCTCAAGCAGCGGGCGGACCTTCTGCGCGGACACGGCGAGGACCGCGATGTCCGCTCCGCCGGCGGCCTCCCCGGGGTCGGTCGTCGCCCGCACGGTGCCCGGCAGCTTCACCTGGGGCAGGTAGTCCGGGTTGCTGTGCGTGGCATTGATGGCGTCCACCAGCTTCGCCCGCCGCCCCCACAGGGTGACTTCACAACCGGCGTCGGCCAGGACCATGGAGAACGCGGTCCCCCAGGACCCGGCTCCGTAGACGGCAACGCGACGAGACATACGGTTGACTCCTTCAGTCCTCGGGGCGCCTCAATGTAACGGTGACCGCCAGCCGCTCCGCGAGCGCCGGCCCGCGCGTCCTCGCCTCCGTCAGCATGCTGTCGACCTGTACGTTCCCGAGCTGCTCGCGCACCATCGCCTCGTGCTCGATCCACAGGCGGTAGACGCGCTGCCACATCGCGGGCTCGTGCGGCCTCTCCTCCTCCGCGTCGAGGATCAGGCCGGTCTCGGCCGCCTGCTCCTTCCAGAGCGGCAGCGTCGGGGTCACGCGGGACCGGCCGGAGGTGACGATCGCGCGGGCGCCCGGCTTGAGGACGCGCCGGATCTCCTGAAGCGCCCTTCTGCGGTCCGACTCGAAACCGAGCGCGTCCACACAGATCAGCCCGTCCGCATACCGCGCGGGCAGGCCAGTCGTCGCGATCGAGCCGACATGGAACTGCGCCCGCTCCGGCGGCAGCCAGAACTCCGGCACCCGGCCGTACGCCAGCGTGACCGCCGTGGTGGAAACGTCGACGCCGGTCACGTAGACCGCCAGCGCCCGGGCCAGCCACAGGCCGACACCGCCCGTCCCGCACCCGAGGTCGACCAGCCGTTGCCCCGGCTGCAACCGCAGATGCGCCACCGTGCCGAGCAGCGGCCAGTCACAGGAACTGGACGCGTCCACGTCCTCCGGGTAGACGTCGCCCATCGCCGCGGCGTACAGGTCGCTCACGATCGTGCTGCCGGCGCGGGCCGTGTACATCGCGTCGTACACCAGGCCCAACTGCCTTTCTGCGGCGGTCAGCAGCGGCTCAGCCAGCCGCTCCCTCGTCCGCGGGATCGAGCGGGTGATGCGCATCTCCATGCCGGGGCTGATGACCTTCACCGCTGCGTACGCCTCCGCCTCCCGCAGGGTCACGGCGATCGGCTCGTGCCCGGTGATCCCGGTAACCCGCGTCACCGTCTGGTGGAGGAGGCGGGTCACGTCGGGTTCGAGGTCGAGGGCCGGGCCGGTGCAGTCCGCCCAGGTGCCGGCGGGCAGGTCGGCCAGCTCCGGCCGTCCGGGCTGCGCGGCGAAGGCGGCTTCGTGGGAGTCGAGGTCGTCACGGGTGCCCGCGATGCAGGTGAGGCGGGACTGCGCGGCCTCCGTCAGCGCACGGGACAGGGCGATCTCCGGCAGGCCGTGGCAGCCGGACCCGGCGAACACGATGGGGTAGTCCTCCGACCAGATGTAGGCCGCGAACACCGGGATGCCGTACGGGTTGCCGACGTGGACGATCTCCAGCCACATGCCGGCGTCGAGGAACCTCCGGATCAGGTCGGCACAGTACGGGTCGGTGACGGAGGCCGGGTCGACCAGCGTGCGCCGCCGCCCGCCGGACACCCAGTCACGGTGCAGGACATCCCGCTCCACGACCTCCAGGAGCGCGTGCAGCGTCGCCTCGTCCCGACTGTTGCCGCATGCAAGGCCGTTGCTCGTGACCGTGAACACCTCCGGCCGCACCGGGCCGTGGTGCATCTCGCGGCGAAGGAGGTCCGCCGGCACCAGGACCTCCGCCATGGTGTGGAGGCCGCGGCCGGCCACCCAGTCCAGGGGGATGTCGGCCAGGGCCGGGTGCTCGACCTTCACCGGCAGCGCGGCCATCGGATACGGCAGGCGCAGCTCCCGGTGCGTGGCCCGCGCCGCCACCGTGACCGGCCGCTCCGCGTGCCACAGCTCTGCGGCCTCCAGCACCGCCGAGATCTTCGCGAGGAGGTCGTCGGCGCCCTTGCCCTGGGAGGTGACCAGCGTGTGCGCGGCCGGCCGGACGGCCGTCCAGACGGGGATACCGAGGTGATCGAGGCCGGTGAGCCGGGCGACCCGGCTGATACCTAGGTGCCGGATCGCCGGCGCCAGCGCTTCCCAGGTGTCCTCCGACGTGCGGGTGCGCAGAGTGCCGGGCGTACTCGCGTTCATCGGGCCGCCTCCTGGTCCTTGAGGAAGCCGAGCAGGAACGGGCGCGCCGCGTCGACGGCCTCCCCGACGCCCTGCAACCCGCGCAGCCACGCCTCCTCCTCCAGCCCGTCCGCGCCAGTCCCCCACACCGCGGCCAGCATGTCCCGCACCACCTGCTCCTTGATCGCTTCCGGGAAGAAACCGTGATGCGTCCGGCCGGCCTGCGCGGTGACGGCCGCGTACCGGGCGACGTCGGCCCGGTCCTCCTCCGTCTCGTGCACGAGCAGGCGCGCCGTCACGGTCGGGTCCGTGAGGTCCGTACGCGGCTGGGTGACCGCGCAGGCGAGTGCCGGCGGTAGCTCCGGCACGCCGTAGCTGCTCAGGTGCTCCCACCACACCTGCGGGAACTGCGAGTCGAAGATCTGCTGAAAGTGGACGCGCAGCAGGGTCGGCAGCCGCCCGTGGTCCGTGTCCTGGGCGGCGGCCCGGTTGGCCCACTGCCGGAAGCACCGCGTCTGCCAGATAAGGCCGTCCACAGGCTCCACCGGCGTCGACACCAGGTCGCGCGCCAGGGCGACGGCAGACAGGGCGTCCGTCCGCTTCACGTCCCCGAAGTGCCGGTCTGCGGCCAGTGCCTCCCTCAGCCACCGGGCGAACTCCGGGGCCTCTCGGCGGCTCACCAGCCGCACGGCGTCCCAGGACCGGTGCGCGTAGTAGACGCCGGCCAGGACATGGATCAGCCGTTCGGCCTGGTTCTTGTCCAGGACGCGCTGAGACAGGCCCATGGCGACGACCTGCCGCACGCGCACCAGCGGCCAGGTGCAGGCGCTCCGGTCGGCGTCGGTGGACTGCGCCACGGCCACCTCGTCGTCGCCGCTCAGCAGGCCGGTCGCGTAGGCGTGCCAGACGGAGCCGACGCCGATCATGCCGCAGTCACCCAGCTCTGCGGCCCGCAGGGCGCCGATGCTCGCCGCGCCGATGACACGGACGCCCCGGCTCAACGTCCAGATGATCTCCTTGTGCCGCACGGCCGGCGAGTGGTGGTAGACGCCGTCGATGATCACGACGGTGTCACCGGTCTTGATCTCGAACAGGTCACCGTGTGCGATGGGTGGCCGGACCCGCAGGGCCCGGTCCTGTAGGGCGGGGTCGTCCGGGCTCAGCGTGGGCCCGGTGAAGACGTGAATCACGATGGTCTCCAGGGGTGCGCATGGGACGGGCGCCCGGCCACCAGGTGACCGGGCGGCCGCTGAGCCGGTCAGAAGGTAAAGCACTCCTGCTGCTCCACGTCCTCACTGCGGACGACGGCGGCGGTGTCGACGAGGTCCTCTACAGAGGTCGCCTCGGCGACCTGCTCCGTGGTCTCCGCGGCTTCCTTGGCCTTCGACATGACTCGATCCCTTCACTCGGTGATGACCCGTGAGGCGGGGTGCCTCCCGGGGGCCTGAGGGGCCCCAGCCGTACGGGCGGCCGGGGCCCTGGTCCCGGCGACGGTCACCCCCAGAAGACGCCGGGAAGATGGCCCGCCCCGGGCCGGGACCTTCCGCGGGGAGGAGGCGGGAGGCCGGGCGCCGGACTTTCCCTCGCGCCATGCCGGCGGGGGCGGGGGTTCAGAGGCGGGTCACAGCAGGCGCACCACGGCCGCCGCAGCCAGGCCGCCCAGCATGAGGGCGTAGGCGCCGGCGGCCAGCGCCAGGCGCGGGTGCCGTTCGCGGATGAGCCGCCACGCCTCGCGGCCGGTCCGGCCGTCGGCGTGGGCCCGGATACCCAAGCCGGTGAACGACAGGGACACGACCTGTGCGGGGGTGGCGGTCCTACCGTGCTGGGGGTGCATGGTGCTCCTCGGTACGTGGGGGCGGCCGGCGTTGTCCTCGCAGCCGGAGGCTGAGGTGGGGCAGGGGCGGCGGCCCATCACGTGCTGCCAGAACCTGCGCCCCACGGCGTCCAGGCAGGGGGCGCACAGGTTGAGGGGGCGTGCTGGCCCTCCGCCTGAATCGGGCCGACCCACACAACGGGCACGTCGGCGGCCTCGCAGCGCCAGCAGTCGCCGGTGAACCACGCTGTCACGGCGTGTCGGAGACGACGGCCAGGGCGAGCAGCACGCCGAGCGCGATCACTAAGAACGCGTACAGCGCTTGGGCCTGAGGGGTGGCGTATATCGGGACGGTGGGGGTCGGCTGTCCGGCTGGCGGTTGCTCGGGGTCTAGGTCGGCCCAGACGCGTTTGCCCCACGGCAGCAGGTCAGTGCCCCACTTGGTCGAGACGGCGTCGATGATGGCCAGTCCCCGGCCGTCCACGGCATCCTCCGTGGACGGCAGCAGCGCCGGCAGGGCACGGCTCATGTCAACGACGGCCACCTGCACCATTCCGGCGGCCAGGCGACGGACCGTCACCCGGATCGTCGTGGATGGGGCGTGCCGCACGGAGTTGGTCACCAGCTCCGTGACCACCAGCTCGGCCACGTCGATCAGGCCGGTCAGCTGCCAGTCGGCCAGGGCCTGCCGCACGAGGCGACGGGCGACGGGTACGGACTCCGGCAGGCGTGGCAGGCTACGGGTCGCGGTAGGCACCTCGGCCAGGGGCGCAATGTCGCGAAGCACCAGATCACCCATAACGCGGTGTCTCACCGGCGAGCCGGTAGCGGCCCGTGTGGACGAGCTGTGAAACGGCGTCCGAAGCGGCCAGGTCTGCGGCGCTGTCCATCTCCACGCACCAGTAATGGCCGTGGTCCGGGCTGGTAGCGTCCAACGCCGGCACGCCCAGAAAGTGGCCGCGCCCCATGAACTCCGTGTCGTCCCGGGCCTGCTCCCACTCCTCGCGCAGGCCGGTGGTGTTACCCACCAGCACGTAGTAGCGCAGGGTCGTCAGATCCGCGAAGACGAGGCCGCCGAGCAGGGCCCGGTACGGGTACGCGTCCACGTCCCGGGAGACGTCCGTACCGGCCACCACGTGCACCAGGGCGGCCCTGATACGGACAGCGCCGAAAATGCCCCCGCAGCGCAGGAGCGCCACCCCGTCCGTCTTCCACTCCCACCGGGCCCGGTCCCGGTCCTCGGTCGCCGTGAGGAGCCAGTGCTCGACGGCCAGGCGACGCTCGGCGCCACTCACAACGTCGCTTCTGCCATCTGGTGGTGACACCGACTGGTGGTGAACCTGCTGAACGAAACCCATGTCTCGCGGCCTCCCAAGTAGCCTGATTCAGGGACAGCCACGACCGTACGTAGTCCCGCGCTACCCCTGAACTGACCACGAGTACAGGTGGTTACGGGCAAACCACCAGGATTGGACTGCTCATGCAGCCAAGTTCTCGGCAAACCCTGACCAGGGGTACGGGCCAGGCTGCGCGGCCTCGGACGGGCCTGCTCAGCGGGTACGTCCTGCGGGTGATCCGCGAGCAGCAGGGTTACACCCAGGACGAGACGGCCGAGCGGCTCAGGGTGTCCACGGACACGATCGCCGGGTGGGAGACCGGTCGCCGTCCCCTCACGGCTGTGCCTATCGGCCAGATGCTCGGCTTACGCCACCAGCTCATGCAGATGGACACCTCCCCCGTCCTGCTCCAGGCTCTGGAGCGGGCCCTGGAGGCGGACGTGCTGCTGGCCAGCGTCCTGGACGAGGACACCCCCGTCGAGGAGAGCCCGCTGGGCGCCATGGTCATGCAGCGGGAGCTCGCGGAAGTCCTGGTGTGGCCGCTCAACGGCATTGCCCCCGGCTCCGTCCGCGCCCTACCCCGGCCGGCCCGCGCCCGCCGAGGCCCCGCCCCGACCGGGCCCCAGCTCACCGCGACCGAACGGCAAGCCTTCTTCAAGACCATGCGGGCTACGGCAGAACAGGCGCGCGGGCCCGGGCAGTTCCTGCTGCGCCGCCAGGCCCTCTACCTGTCCGGGTACGACCGGGAGGCGGACACAGCCGACTGGCTGGCCCACCAGCAGCGCACTGAACGCCCCGACGACTGGCTGACGGCCTGGCTCAACAACCGCTCCGTGGCCGCGGTCGCCGCTCGCCACGGCGACCGTGACCGCATGGCCCACTTCATCGACACCGCCCTGCAGGACGATGACCCCGGCGAGGCCGCCAACCTGGCGTACTGGGCGTACTGGGTGGGAGAGGCACCCGTGCCCCAGCTTTCGGACGACTTCATCGCGGACGGAACCCTGGGCCACTGGCACGGTGACAGGCTCCTCGCCCACCTCGTGGCAGGCATCGCCCCTCAGCACGGTTACGTGGACCTCAACATCCACAGCGTGTGGGCCCTGCTCCAGGTCCGCCCCAACCTGCTCCGGTCCGGCCAGGCCGCCCGCACCCTACGCGAGAGGCTTCCGATCATGTTGGATAACGGGGACCTCTCGTCGCGCGCGCGGCGGGAGCTGGAGAGCATCCAGTACGCGATCCGCCTCGCCGAGGCGTGAGAGGAGCCCGACCGTGTCCAACGACCAGGACCTGACGGCGGTAGCGCGCTTCCTGTACGAGGCGGGGACGCTCAAGAACACCAAGCGCTCCGGGTGGTGGATGGCCGGCGTCAAGGACCCGGAGACAGTAGCGGATCACTCCTGGCGCACCGCCCTCATCGCAACGATCATCGCCCAACTGGAGGGCGCCGACCCAGCCCGGGCCGCGTTCCTCTCCGTGTGGCACGACTCCCAGGAGACCCGCACCGGCGATGTCAACCACCTGGGCAAGAAGTACACGCAGGGCGAGGTGGACCCGCGCGCCATCACCGCCGACCAGGTCGCCGGCATGCCCGAGGGCCTGGCCGACGCCATCCGCGCCCTCGTCGGCGAGTACGAAGCCAAGGAGAGCCCCGAGGCCACCTGCGCCAGGGACGCGGACAAGCTGGAGTGCATGATCCAGGGCATCGAGTACCGCGATCAGGGATACGTCAACGCGCAACGGTGGATCGACAACAGCCGCGGCCGGATCACCACCAAGAGCGGCCAGGCCCTGGCGGACGCCGTACTCGAAACCGGCTCCCTTGACTGGCTGCGGACCGCGCTCGGCGAGACACCGCGCTGAACCACCAGGCCCGGGCGAGTGCCAGACCTGGCCCATAACCTGGTGGTATGCCCACCCGTCCCCCACACTGCGGGCTCGCCTGCACATCCGCAGACGACATCAACAAGGCGATCCGGAACCTTATGAGCCAGCCAGCCAACCCCGAGCGCAGCGAGCAGTGGGCGCGGCTGCTGGAGCGGTGGGCGGACGCAAGGCCAACGGGCGGCAGCTCCTAGAGCGTGTCTATTTGATGGGTTGGTCAGTTGATCGGATGTGTCCGTCCGATTAGTGATCACTGATGCGGTGTGGGACCGGATCGAGCCGCTGATGCCGACCGATCCGGTCCGCGGCCGGCGATGGGCCGACCACCGCCGCACCGTTGTTCCGGCCATCGCCGTCGCTCTCACCGGTGTTCTGTGCAGCGCACCGACCGCGTCCGCGGGCCACGCTGCCGTCCACGAACACCGCTCACCACTGCGTCCACCACAGCACCAGGATGTGAGGCTGGACGCACCACCAGAACCCCTAGAGGTTGTCCCGTAACCAGTAGGTGGTTGGTGCGTTGGTTGGGTATGGGTGGGGTGATCTCTGCGGATGATCCGAAGTGGATCGAGCCGTTCTCCGGGCTGACCGAGGTGCAGTTCGCCAGGCTGGTGGCGCTGGTGCGGCGCCGTGGCGGCGATGTCCAACGCGGTCGTCCCTGGCGACTGCCGCTGGAAGACCGGGTACTACTGGTGGCGACGTACTGGCGCACGAACCTCACATTGCGGCAGGTGGCGCCACTGTTCGGCATCTCGAAGTCTGCGGCCGACCGCATTCTCGATCACCTGTCGCCCTTGCTGGCCATCTCGCCGGCCCGACGGCCGCGCAAGGACACCGTCTACATCGTCGACGGCACCTTGGTGCCCACCCGCGACCGCGGCATCGCCGCCTCGAGCAAGAACTACCGGTACTCGACCAACCTCCAGGTCGTCATCGACGCCAACAGCCGCCTGGTCGTCGCGATCGACCTCCCGCTGCCCGGCAGCCGCAACGACTGCCGGGCCTTCACCGAGTCCGGCGTGGACCAGACCTGCCGCGGAGCCCCGACCATCGCCGACGGCGGATACCAGGGCACCGGCCTTCTCATCCCACACCGCAAGCGACGACGTCAGACCCGCCTCAGCCCGCAGCAGGAAGCGGAGAACGCCGTCCACCGCCCGGCGCGAGCCCGGGTCGAACGCGCTCCGTCACGGTTGAAGAACTGGAAGATCCTGCGGGACTGCCGCCTCAAAGGCAACGGCGTTCATCAGGCGATGCTCGGCATCGCCCGGCTCCACAACCTGGCCCTCACTGGATAACTCACACCCCTTACGGGACAACCTCTAGCGCACCGAACAGGCCCGCGCCCACGCCGGCCTCCCTGAGCCCGACCCGAAGACCACGCTCGTCGTCGAACATTGGGACTACCTCGGCTCGGGCTACAGCCCCGGCGCGAGCCTCCTCGCCGCCTCCGTCTGGCACCGCAAGGAACTGGAACGGCAGTTCGCGGCCGAAGGGGGCTGTTGATGGCCTCGCCCCCGCCCACCGTCCTCCGCACCGAAGCGGTCCCGGCCCTGGCTCTCCTCACAGTGCCCCAGGTGATGGTCCGCCTCCAGATCGGCCGCTCCGCCGTCTACGACCTGCTCCGCACCGGCCAGCTCGCCTCGATCACCCTCGGCCGCGCCCGCCGCATCCCCACCCACGCCCTCACCGACTTCATCCGCACCCGCCTCAAACAGGACGCCGCCTGATAACCACACCACGCCCTACTCCGCCTCGCCGCTCCCGTACCCGTGCGAACGGCGACGGGACCGTCTACCAGCGCAAGGACGGACGCTGGGAAGCCGCCGGATACGTGCTGGCCCCCGGCAATACCCGAAAGCGCGTCCGCGTCTACGGCGCTACCCGTAAAGACGCGATGACCAAGCTCACCGAGAAGATCGCCGCCAGCAACCGCGGCCTCCCCGTCGCGGCGGCCGACAGTACCGTGAGCGCCTACCTCGCGTACTGGCTGGACGGCGTCGCCGTGCACCGTCTGCGGGAGAACACCCACACCCGCTACGCCGCCTCCATCCGCCTCCACCTCAACCCCCGCCTCAGCGCAAAGAAGCTCGCCCGACTCACGACCCGCGACGTCCGCATCTTCCTCGACGGACTCCGCACCACCTGCCAGTGCTGCGCCCAGGGACGCGACACCCACCGGCGGTCCTGCTGCGCCATCGGGCAGTGCTGCGAGAAGCGGCTGTCACCGCTGACCGTGACGTACGTCCACGCGGTCCTCAAATCCGCCCTGGAACACGCCGTCCCGAAGACGAACTGCCACGCAACGTCGCCCGCAACGTCAAGACCACCACGCCCCGCCCCCGGCGCTTCCAGCCCCTCACCGCCGCCGAAGCCCGGCAGTTCCTCCAGTCGGCCGGCGACGATCGGCTTCATGCTCTGTACGAACTCGCCCTCCGCACCGGACTCCGCAAGGGCGAACTCCTCGGCCTCCACTGGGAAGACCTCGACCTCGATGGCGGCACCGCAACCATCCACCGCTCCCTCCAGCGCACCCGCAGCCAGGGCCTGACCGTCCTGCACACCAAGACCCTCGCCTCCGAACGCCGCATCGCGCTCCCCACCGAGTGCATCACCTCCCTGAAGATCCACCAGGATCGGCGGCAGGAAGAGCGTCAGGCGGCCAGAGCGGGCTGGACGGACAACGGGCTCGTCTTCACGACCGTGAAGGGCGGCCCCCTCGACCCCGGCAACCTCACCCGCCGCTTCCGTCGCGTCCTCCACAGCGCTGGCCTTCGGACGATCCGCTTCCACGACCTCCGGCACTCGACCGCCACCCTGCTCCTGGAACAAGGCGTCGATCTCGTCGTCATCAAGGAACTCCTCGGCCGCGCCCACATCGGCGTCTACGCCCACGTCCGACTCCGCCTCCAACGCCAGGCCATCGACGCTCTGGGCCACGTACTCGGCCTTACCGACGACCCCAATGACCCACCCGCCGCAGCCGTCGTCCGCTGACGTTGCCGTCACCGTTGCCGTCAAACACACCTGAAGCCCCACCGGAAATTAATCCGGTGGGGCTTCAGATTTACTGATGAAACCCTAGGACCACCATCGAGTCCTCTTCATTTCAACAGTTCGAAATTGGGTCACGATGACGATTTGAATCGCTCTACATCTCGACGGATCGGGCCAACCCGGGGAACTCGATCCCACCACCATTCGCCATTCGATCGCTCACCACCATCGAGGCGACGAACAATTCCAGATTCATCAATTTCAGTGAGCTGCGTAAATCTGGAGTCGACATCATCGAGTGCCAATCTGAATCCCTCAAGGAAATTCGAGTCGATGTTTTTCATGCCACGAAATACGAAGCTTCTGAGCGCGAGGGCGGCAATCAAATCATAGACGCCCCACACCGTCCTGTCAGAATCTGGTAGCCCAACCTCTGCCTCGATCCTGAGAACGTGATTGCGCCAGCTCTCCAGCAGCTCAACTAGCCCTAGAGCCCGCTCCGGGGCGACTGGAACTGAGACGCCTTCCAGTCGACGAATATCCATATCCGTCAGGAAGCATCCGAGCCATTCGCCTCGCTCGCTAGTATTCATTCATTCACCTGCCAGGGTAATACGACGTGGACTTCCACGGCATATCCCAGTTGATAATTACGCGGACGCCATTGTGGTCAAACCTTGACGAGTTCTGCCCGTCCAACTGGCGCGGGCCGGCCTGTCGAAGCGTCGTCTCAACTTCCGTGGCAGACGGACGCCCCATTGCCGGATTCCCCCCACCCGTGTGCCCGTTCACGAACTCAACCATCTCGTCGAGACTGTAGTCACTTCCGTGGAAATCCTCGCCGCCGAGACGGTCTCCATTTTTGCCGCCAGCTGGCACTCCACAATTCGGACCGGAATTGTGAACCAGGACCGGAGTGGCCCCCGCCAGCACATAGTACGTGTGGAGGTCGCTGACAGTGAGGTTGTACATGTCCGCGGCGCCGGTGCGAACTGTGACGGCGATGATCCGGACGTGCTCGTCAGCAGCGGTGTTGAGGAGGTGGCCCGGCTTGAGCTTGCTGGCCTGTACCCAGGTGTGGGTTGTGTCGTCCCAGAAGGGGTGAAGGGAGGTGGTGCGGAACGTCAGGTTCTTTCCGTCGGAACCCCGTACGTGCACATTGACCAGGTCGTCGTCATGGTTGACGAAAGCAGCGGTGACCTTACGAAGCCCTTTATGCTTTCCGTCCCTAGGGTCTGCGCTTTCGACGCGGTCGCCAGGTTTCACCTTGCCGATCCGCTTGGACTTGCCGTCCGCCATGAGGACCGGGGTGTCAGGGTCGAAACTGCACGGGCCGCCGGTCGACGCGCCTCTGCGGGCCCCGCGGCCGGCCACCCGGCTGGCTTGTCCGTTGCCGCCGATGAGGCCGCTGTTCACGCCGGCAGTGACCAGGTCGACGGGGTTGAACCAGTTATCTCCGCAATCCCATCCGGAATCGCAGGAGAACATCTTGCCCTTGACCCGCTGGTAGGCGTTCGGATCGGATTCGCCGTCGCCGGGGGCCATACAGTTGTAGTCGCCGGGGCCCGCGTTGCAGACGTAGTTGACCCACTTGTTGAATCGTGCGGCGACCTCGTTGACATGGGGGTTGTCGGCCGGCATGTAGACGCCGGGGTAGATTTTGACGTTCCACTCGTCGTGGATCTTGACCATGTTGTTCGAGTCGCCGTTGGCGGCAGCCGGCAGGGGGGCCGTGTACCCGGCTCCGCTGTATCCGGGAGCTCCTACTCCACCGGCGCCGCGTGGCGCCTTCTTGACATATTCCTTCTTTCGGCCGCCCGAGCCGGTACCGCCGATGGGGTAGCCGATGCCGCACAGGTCGGCCATGCAGAGACCGGATGGGTCGCTGCTTGTGACGGGGCTGTTGTTGGCGTAGGCGTAGGCGTTCAGGCTTTGTGGGTCGGTCGCGGTCATGACCGGGTCGACGCTGATGAACCGGCCGGTCGTCGGGTCGTATTCGCGGGCGCCGAGGTGGGTGAGGCCGGTGTCCTTGGTGTCGTCGGTGCCGCCGACGAAGCCTTTGGTGCCCGGCCAGGTGGTCGGCTTGTTTCCTCGGGTGCCGCCGAAGGGCAGGGTGCGGCGCTGGGTGAGCTTCTGCGTGCTTGCATCGACAGCGAGTTGGGCGGTGCCGTGATGGTCGGCGAGGGTGAACGAGACGGTGCCGTCGTCCTGTTGGACGGCTTGGTTTCCACCGCCGAGGTCGAAGTAGCGAGTGGCTCTGGGGGTGCTGCTGCCCTTGGGGAGGGTGATCTCGGTGGCGCCGAGGTAGAGGGTGGTTGCGGTGGGCGTGCGGGCGATGAGCCGGTTGCCTGCAGTGTCGTAGACGTAGTCGGTGGTCTTGCCGCCCGCCGTCACCTTGGCGAGGTGACCTTCCGGGTCCCAGGTGAGGTTCTGGGCGTCCCCGTTCAGGGTGCGGGTCGTGGTGTTACCGGTCTCGTCGTACTCGAAACTGTCCTGGATGGTGCTGGTGGGCCCGGTGGTCGTCACCGAGGTCAGGGCGTGCGGCAGGGTCTTGCCCGGGTCGGGGTAGGTGTAGGTCTGCTTGGTGTTCTTGGTGGCGTCGCCCGTGAGGTCGTGGACCGTCTGGGTGCGGCGATTGCCGACCAGGTCGTAGGTGTAGGAGTGCCAGTAGGGGGCCGGTCCGCCCAGGCTGCTGCCGGCTGCGGCGCAGGCGGTGGTGTTCTGCGTCCATGCTTCGGTCAGGCGACGCAAATAGTCATAGGTGAAGCACTGGGTGTCGGTGCCGTCGCGGGAAACATCCGACACGGATGAGATGTTGCCGGTTTCGTCGTAGTGGTACGTGCTGTTCTGGTCGACACCTGTGATGTCCTGGCGGTCGACGCGAGACGTGGCGAGGCGTTGGGTGCCCCATTCATAGGCGTTGGTGGCCCAGACGTGTTTACCAGCGTTGTTGGACAGTTCGAACTGCAGGGGTTTGCCGGTGAGGCTGTAGCTCGTGGTTGCCTTGATGCCCTGGCTTCCATCAAGGGCGGTCGGGCGCAGGGTGGCGTCGTCGTAGGTGTAGGCGACGGTTGCTGCGGTCAGGGCGCCCGCCTTCGGATAGCCGATGCCGGCTGTGAGCCCCGAGACCTTGTAGGAGGTGGTTGAGATGTACGTGCCGGCCAGTTCCTTTTCTGCGGCCGGGATGGTGACCGAGGTGCGCAGCGGCCGGTAGAGGCGGTCGAAGGCGACGACCTTATTGGTATAGGCGTTGCTGCCGTCGTAGCGGGTGGATTCGGCGAGCTGGCCCTTGGCGCCGCTGACGGTGTCGTAGACCCATTGGGCGTGCAGGGTGCCGGTGGGGGACTTCTCCCTCACCTCGGTCTTGCGGCCGAGGTTGTCGTAGCCGTACCACAGCTTCGGTGTGTCCGGGCGGTCGTCGGTGGTGGTGTCGGGGCGGGCGTCGTCGCTGGTCGTCAGCTGGCCGCGGTCGTCATAGGTACTGAGCGTGGTGCCCTTGTCGGGGTCGGTTGCCTTGATCTGCTGGCCGAGCAGGTCGTAGGCGTACGACCAGGTGTTGCCCGCAGGGTCGGTGACCTTCTTCAGTTCGCCGCGTGGTGTGTATTCGTAGTTGGTGGTGTCGTAGGCGGCGTCGGCGTTTCTTGCGTGGAGTTGGCGCAGTGCCGTGGTGCGGCCCCGTGCGTCGACAAGGGTGGTGGTGGCGGTGCCGCCCTCGGGCGGGATCACGGTGGTGCGATCTCCGCGGTAGATGGCGCTGCTGGTGGACAGCACCGGTCCGCCGTCGCCGTTGCCCGCGATCTGTCTGGCCTCGGTCTGCCGTCCCAGGCCGTCGTAGGTGTAGCGGTTCTGGGTTTCGACGTCGAGGGCGTCCTTCGGTTCGGTCAGAACGGTCGTCGGCAGCTTCTGAGAGAAGTACGTCTGGAATTCCTTGGCCACCAGGCCGCGTTCGTCGTAGAAGGTGTCGGCCAGCAGGCTGCCGCCGTTCGGGCCGGGGTCCTGGGTCTGGCACGGTCGTAGGAGGCCGTCGTAGAGAGTGTAGGAAGTTCGCTGCTCCCCGTTGTTGCCGAGGGTCTTGGTGCCGACGGCCACTGGGCCCTTGTCGCTGTTGGTGTAGGTGAACTCGTAGGACGGTGTCTGGCCGGTGAGGCGATCGGCGAGCCACACCTTGGTGGAGCGGCCCAGCGCGTCGTAGGCGAAGCTCGTCACCTTGCCGTTGGTGTCGGTCTGGGCCTGCGGCAGGTTGCGCAGGACGTCATAGGTGACGCTGGTGGTCTGTGCGGTGGTCGAGTCACCCGTCTTGGCCGGCGGTGTGGTGACGGTAATCTTGGTTGCGAAGCCGGTGGTGGGCTCCGGTGCGGTGGTGGTGGTCAGGCCGTCGGGGCGCGCGGTGCGCGTGAGGGCTCCGGCAGCGGTCACCTTGACGTCCGCGGTCAGGTCGGTAGTGGCGCGCTGGCGTCCGTAATCGTCGTAGGTGGTGCCGGACTCCAGGTAGACGGCGGTGGCGCCGTCGTACTGCTTGAGGACCGCGGTGTTGGTCGGGTCTCCCCTGGTAGGAGCTGCGTCGTAGGCGCCGCCGTCGTAGGCCGTGCGCACGTCTGAGATCACGTCGTCCGGCCGGACAGCCGTGTCGGAGCAGGACGTCGCCACCGTCTCGACCCGGGAGGGCAGGGTGAGGATGTTGGCGGTGGAGTTCGTGGCGTAGGTCGTGCGAGTGCAGGTGTTGTCGATCTTGGTGCTGCTGTCACCGGCGTCGTCGATCTGTGTGGCGCGTCCGGCGACGGTGTCGTAGGTCGTGGCCGTGGACGTGGTGCGCCAGGAGGTGCCGGCACCGTCGTCCAGGGAGGTCCAGGTTTTAGAGCTGGCGGTGCGGGTGAAGTTGGCGGTAACGGTGCCCCAGTCCCTTTCCTTCTTCGCTGTCTCGTGATGCCAGGGCCTGTTGACGGTCTTGGCCAGGATCGTGCCGTCGGGGCCGGAGTAGGTGACCGTCTTGTAGTTGAAGCCGGTGGCCTGTGCCTCATCGGTGATCGGGTCGCCTTCGCCGTCGCCGAGGGTGAGGGCGACGGTCTTGGTACCGCCACTGGTGTTCTTACGGTCCCCGTCCATGCCGCGCAGGAAGTAGCTGTCCTGCTGGCTCTTCATGGCGGAGGCGCCGCCCTGGCCGCCGGTGCGGACACGGACGTGCCCGTACCCACGCCACTGGGACCAGGTCTTGGACTTCTCCTTGGTCAGACCGTCGTCATCGTCGTAGTGCCAGGCCGCGCCGTCGAGATATTCGTAGCGAGTGACCTGGTCAGGCGAGCCGCCGGTGCGGTCGGTGGCAGTGACGGAGGTGACGACGTACTTGTTGAACCATTTCCGTTCGGGGTCGTCTGTCGAGCCGCCGCCGATGTATTGCGGGTAGCAGCGGGTGGTGTTGGTCTCGGGCGTGGGCAGAGTGTCCCAGTCGCAGGCCGCAGCGGAGTAGTTGACGTCGATCTGGCCGCCGAATTCGTCAGCGACCGTGGAGAGGCGGTCCTTGATGAAGGGCGGGTAGCCGTCGCCGGTCTTGTCCAGCCGGTTGGCGAGCTGGGTGTAGGCGAAGGTGGTCTTGGGCAGGGCGATCGCCGGGTCAGTGGCGCGTCCAGTGTGCTGGACGGAGTCGAGCAGCAACTGGTAGTCGGTGTCGGACATTCCCCAGCGGTGGGCCAGTTTCCACGAATCGACGTCGTGGTAGGTGGTGCCGTTGTAGACCTGGGTGGTGACTTCGGTGAGCCGCTTGCGGGTGAAGAACACTGGTGCGAAGCGGCCCTTGTCGCAGTCCTTGCCGGTGTCGCAGTTCAGGTCCCAGGGTGTGTCGTACCAGTAGAAGGCGTCGGCGGAGATGTCCGAGCAGGTCGTGTGGGGGTCCGGCAGGCAGCGCTCACTGCTGGTGAAGTTGACCTTGGCGAGGGACTTGGTGCTGTATACGGACGAGGATTTCAGTCCGTATTCGATGCGGTCGAGGGTGCCGCCACGTACGTAACGGGTGTTGTCCTTGGCCTCGAGGTTGCGGCCGTAGGAGTTGGTTTCCTTGTCGTAGTAGTAGGCGATGGCGTTGCCGTGGACGTCGACCGCGTAGTCGAGGTTCCAGCGCCAGGCCTGCTGGCAGTAGGAGTCGGCGAAGGTGGCGGCGTGGCAGGGTTCGTCGGAGTCGTCGCCGAAGACGGGTGCGGTCCAGGTGGAGTCGGTGGTTTCCTTCCCGTCGGTCCAACCGGGTAGGCGGTTGTAGCCGAAGTAGTACTTGGTGCCGTCCGGTGTGGTGAGCCGCCAGTACTCGTTGTTGTCGTCACCGTTGCCACGGTCGCTGGACGTCAGGTGGTCGATCTTCGTGCCGTCGTCCTCCTTGAGCTTCCAGGAGTCCTTGCCATTGGGGACGAGTTCGCCGCCCTTGCCGTTGAAGGTGATGAAGGCGTTGTCATAACCCCAGCACAGGTCGCCCGGCTTACTGCCGTCCGCGTGCTTGACGCCGTCGTCGGAGCATGGTTTGTAGCGGCGCTCGATGTAGCCGGACCACAGGTCGAAGCCGTCTCCCACCCAGGACGCCTGGTTGTTGGTGTTGCTCGTACGACCGTCGACTGATCCGGAGGAGTAGGACAGGCCTACTTTGGGGGCGAGTCCACCGGGGACGGCGGGGGCCGGCATGTCGTAGGACCAGGTGAAGTCGCCGGTGTTGAGGCTCGTGTTCCAGGTCGCCGAGGGGGAGAGCGATGTCGCCTTGTAGTCGCTCTGCGCGCTTCCCGTGCCGGAAACAGCCGCGAGCACTGTGGTCGTTCCGGCAGTCAGGCTCACGTTCCGCGCGGTCAGGGTCTGCTTCTCCGCGTCATTGACTGTGGTGAGCGGTTTCGTGGAGTGGCAGGCAGCCTTGTCCGGTGTGGTGAGTGCGCAAGCGGGGAGCTCGACGATGGTGAGACGGGAGGCGTAACCGCCGCCGTAGGCGTCGGCGAAGCCGGAGTAGTCGAGTTGGGCCTGGACGCGGCCCGCCTGCCCGGCCTTCGTCTCGGTCTTGGAAGGATTCAGGGTGAACAACAGGCCGTCGACGCCGGCTTTCTGTGCCGCCTTGTGGCTGAGCAGGCGTGCCTCGACATTCCCGCGGAAGGGTTTTTTCCGGGCCGTGCCCTGGGTGTCGAGTGTCAGCGGCAGACCGTGGGCACGAACGGAGGCCGTGGGGATTCCCGTACTGGCGTCGGGGAGGCGCAGTACCGTCGACGCCGCCTTGGGCCAGGTGGCATCGGGAACTGTCTGCGGCGTCCGCGGCCCCTTCATCACGGGGCGCGGCTTGACCTTGCCCGTCGTGGTGGCGACCGGGCGCTCGGAGGTGGGCAGGGCGGGTCGCCCCTTGCCGTTGTCGGCGGCGAGAGCCGGCTGCGTCACTCCCTGCAGGAGCGTGCCCACCATGACCGTGGCCGAGGCCAGTGCGAGGCATCGCCGCATTCTTGCGAACTGCCTGCTCGATCTGCCGTTCATCGTGTCCTTCGTCCTTCGCTGCGGTGCTCCGCGTGGGTGCCAAGCGCACGGTGGCGGAAGTGAAGTTGGATGCCATGCCGGGAAAGGGAGCCCGGGCGCGGCCGGGGTGGGGGCCCTGCCGACGAGGGCCCAGCGCTCTTTCAGCCGCTGCCAGGAACGTCGGTTGCCATTCCGGGCTGTCCCGTGGCCAGCGTCTCGATCTGCGCGTCTGACAATGTGCCTTGGAAGGCCCACACGCCGGAGACAGCGCCCGGCCAATACTCGCCCCAGGTAGTCGTTCCGGTCTTGGCCCGGCCGAGTTGCATAGGCTGTGCCGCTTTGAAGGCCAGTACGTCGTCTGCCCAGGACAGCTTGTCCGTGCACGAGGAGTCGTCTGCGTCCCCGTCACCGTCGGCGTCCTTGCAGACGACTTCTTCCTGCTCACCATTGACGTACAGCGTCAGGTGTTTGGAGAAGCCGTCGTAGACCAGAGCCAGGTGCGTCCATTCGGTGGGGCTGTAGAACTGGCTGTTGTCGACCTGAGTGAGGGTGGCGCTGCTGCTGTCGGCCGAGGCCATCGCGATGCGCCATCGCCCCGGGTCGGAGCCTGGTGTGTTGCTGGGTTCGTAGCGGACCGTGAAGGCGCTCTGGGTTGCGCCGGGGACACTGAGCAGGGTCACGCCCTTGCTGGGGATCGCTGCCGCCTGGGCCCATGCGGTGACGGTGAAGCTGGCGCTGGTGTCCACGGGCACGGTGGATGTCGTTCCGTAGTCGTTGACGCCGTCGAGGGTGACGCCGCCGTCGACCCAGCCGGCGTCGAGGTGGGCGCCGCCGAAGAGGGTCATACCGTTTTCCGACGCGGAGGCGTCGGGTGTCACGAGCGGCGAGCCGGATGCCGTCTCGAACGTCCAGCGCCCCTTGACCAACGGCCGCTGTCGGAACAGTTGCTGGATCTCCTGCGCGGACGTGGGCCGGTCGAAGAGCCGGATGTCGTCGATCTGGCCGGGGAAGAATGAGCCGGGCTGGCCGTCGTAGGAGCCTGCGCCTATCTGTACCGCGCCGCCCGCGTACCAGTTGGCCTGGAGGTCTGTTTCTCCGGCCTTGGTGCCGTTGACGTACAGGATCAGTTTGTCGGCGACCGTGTCGTGCACCGCGACCAGGTGGGTCCAGGTGTCGCCGTAGGCGGTCTGTCCGTCTGCTTGCATGGCGCGGATGGGGGTGGCGTCGGTGGAGTCGGCGGAGTACTCGTTGGCCGCCCACCGGTCGTAGGTCTTGGAGTAGTACAGCTCCAGACCCGCGCGGTGGGCGCCTGCCTGGGTGGCGACGATCGCCGCGTGGTCGGGTTTGGTCTTGGGCAGTTTCGCCCAGGCGGAGATGGCGAAGCTGCTCTGGTTGTTCAGGACCGGCCGTCCGGTGGTGGCGTAGTCGTCGGTTCCGTCCAGTGTCAGCGCTTTGCCGGCGATGCCGGTCTGCCCGGGCTTGGCGCCGTTCATGAGGGTGGCGTCCGGTACCTCTGCCCTGCCGGTCAACTGGGTGGCATCGGCCGGTTCGTCCATCGCGAACGCTGCCCGGGCTGGGCGGCCCGCGGTGAGGGACGACTTGCCGTACAGCTGGGTCACCTCGGCAGCCGAGAGCGGCTTGTCGAAGATCTGCACCTCGTCGATCGCGCCGGGGAAGAAGTTCGTTCGGCTGCCGTTGAGGCTTGCCGCGCCGAACTGTAGGCCTCGCCGTGCGTCCCAGGGGGAGCTGTAGTTGGCCGTGCCCGCGAGCTGGTTGTTGATGTACAGCTTCAGTTCGTCGCTGCCGGAGCTGTAGGTGCCCACCAGGTGGGTCCATTCGCCGGCTTTCACTGCGCCCCCGGTGGAGGCCATGGCCGTCACACTGCTCGAACCGGGCGTGTCGGAGGTGTGTTGGCTGAACACCCATCGGTCGTAACCCGCGGAGTAGTAGATCTCGAAGCCGGGCGAGTTGTTCCCGGGCTGGGTCACCGCGACGGCCGCATGGTCGGGGACGGCGGCAAGCTTGACCCAGGCCGAGACTGAGAAACTTCCCGAAGTGTCGATGACGGGAATGTCGGTGGCTGCATAGTCGTCCACCCCGTCGAACGACACCGCCGTGCCCTTGGCTCCGGGGACGTTCGGTTTGGCTCCGCCACCCAGCAGTACCGTGCGTTCGGGTGCCGTCCCTTCAGCCGTTGGTGCACCGGCGGAATCGTCCAGTTGCCACATCCCGCGCTCCGGTTGTCCGGTCTTGACGCGGAAGCGATACGTGCGGATCTCACTGGCGTTGCCCGCCGCATCGAACGCCTTGGCGGTCACGAAGTTCAGTCCCGGCTTGGACGGAAGCACCTTCGCGGTTCTCGCAGCACCTGCCGACGTGGTGAGGGTGTTCTTGGACGACGGGTCTTCGTTGACGCCGAAGTAGTACTTCGTCACATCGCTGTTGGCGCCCTTGAGTTCGAAGGACCCGTATTTCCCCACGCCGTCAAACCACGGGTCATCGGGGTTCTCGGGGTCTGACGCCGGGTACTCGCCGGACGAGATGGCCGGCGCCTTGGGCACGGAGGTGTCGTAGACGAAGTAGCAGCCGGTCGAGCCTCCGGTGTACGACCACGGCGAGTACTGCGCGCTGTCGTAGGAGCGGACGTACCAGCTCACCGTCTTGTTGGACGGGATCGACGAGGGCAGCGAGACCGCGAAGTTCGAGGCCGACTTCTTGTAGGTGGTCAGTGGCGGCTTCCAGCGAGCGATCGTGCCCTTGCCGTCTCCGGCGTCCCACTTCGCCTGGAACTGCACCGCCAGGGCATCACCGTCGGGATCGATGACGTCGTTCGCGTAGATCTTGCCCAGGGTGCGTATCCGCGGAGCGTCCGACGGCTTCTTGCATGTACCGCCGTACTCCATCTCCAGCTGCGACATCTTGATCTGCTGCGGCGGCCGGTTGTACTTCACTCGCAGATAGGCGTCGTCGGAGAATCGCTTCCATCCGTACTCGTCGGACTCGTCGCCGGCCCGGAGGCCGAAGGTCATCGTCGGCCACTTCTTGTCGACGGCCTGCTGCACGGCCGATCTGACATCGAACTCGGCGTCCTTTGCCGCGCATCCTTCGAATCCGTAGGCGAACGACTTGGTCCCCAGCTGGTCGATCCAGAAGCCGGACTCGTTCTGGGAGTTCCATGTCGTCGAGGACGAGATGCCTTTCGTCCGCCACAGCTGGACACTGCGCGCGCTGCAGGAGGCCGACCACGTGTCACGTACGACGAACTCGGCCGACAGGACGTCCTTGCCCGCGTACTTCGAGACGGGAATCTGGTAGAAGAGCCGCTTCGTGTCGTAGGGCTTGCAGTAGTACCAGCCGCAGTAGCCCATGCCGGCGTCCGGGTCACCGTTGAACTTCCACTGCGGGGACGACGCCCAGTACTTCGACGCCACGGTCCAGGATGTGGCCTTGGGCGCGTCCCACTTGGGGTCGATGAACACCGGATACACGGTGTCCTTTCCGCGGAGGACCTCGGTGTCCGGCCTCAGCACAAGCGCATCCTGGCTGGGAGGAACCTCCACATCGACGGGAGCCAGCTTGCCCGACTCGGTCGCGCCGGGCTCTACGTCGTCGGTAGAGCTCCTCGCCGCCTTGGAGTGTGCCAAGGGTTGCGCAGTCGCCGCTTTCTGCGTCGAGGCGCCTGTGCTGGAGTCCCACATCAGCGGCTGCGCCGCCTCGAACACCGTACCGCCGGCGCCCTTGTCCACGGCCTGGAGACCACCGGCGCCGGTCTCCTTCACCTCCATGCCGTCGGCATTCAGTCTCAGGCGCAGTTCGGCCAGTTCCTTGCTGGAAGCCGCCTCGGCCGACTTAACGACCAAGAGCTGGGTGAAGCCGTCCTGTTGTGCACCCAACCGCAGGTCGACACCCGTCAAGACGTCCGGGTAGGTGGCCGTGTCCCCTTGAAGCTGAGGAGCGGGCAGCTTCCCCGGCCACGATAAGGTCAGTTCACGCCCGGCCTTGGTCATTCTCACCATCGGGCCATCGCCACCGCCGGAAAATTTCAGGCCGATGGTTGTGGCCTTCGGCGCGACCATCCCGTCGTCCATCTGTGCGAGGTCGGTATCGATGGGCTTCCACACACCATCGACGCGTGCGCGCACGGGGCGCAGGTGCTCGCGCGCCTGAAGCTTGCCGTCCGGGTCGGCGAAGACCTCGCTGCTCTCCCCTCTCAGAGAGGCGATCTCCACGGGCTGGCCTGTCTGCTTGGCGCGGGACACCGCCTCAGCCTCGGTGGCAGCGGAAGCTGTTCCGGTATCTCCCGCATCCAAGGCATGTAACGCCTGACCGGCCGACGTCTTGCTGTCGGCAGCACTGGCCGCGTTTGCTGACGGAAGCAGGCCCAATAACACTGCGGCACACACCGCAGCACCAGTGAAGCTCCATCGTCTCCGCACAGGCATGACACACCCTCCCCACAGGGCCTCCCCAGACCCTGCCCCCGCTGTGACCGATCTCTTACAGATCGTGCACACGACGGTAAACAAGAGATCAAGCACAGGTCTAGGTGGCCACAAGCGGGCATCACGCCACAGAGGAGCCAAAGAACCCAGAACATCTAGTGCCGTGAGTCACATCAATGGCGGTCGAGTGCGGGCATCCATCGCCGTAAATGGTTCCTAGCCGACATTTGAGTAGCTTTCCTCACAGCACACTGAACGGACGGCACGAGGTCCCGACCTCGTACTCCGCAAAGTGGATTTTGCCGGTACCACGGGCCTTCCGTGATCTCGCTGACCGGACGGGCCGCGCGGTCAGGAGCCTCTGCTCCGGCTGAGCTGTGGCCCCGCTGGTCGCCTCGCTCCCTACGCTGACCGGCCGGACGGACGAGCCGGTCGGCAGATGCTGGCAGACATCAGAGTGGACTGCCCAGCGCCTCTGAGGCGACCTGCAAGGGTCATCTCCAGTCGGCGCCCGCCCGGATCGTCGACGCGGACGGCACGCTGGTCCCCACCGGCGACCGGGCCGTGGCCATCCTCAGCAAGGACTACCGCTGCGCCACCAACCACCAGGTGGTCCTCGACACAGACCCCCGCCTCGCCGCCATCGCCATCGGCAAGCCACAGCAAGGCAACCGCAACCACTGCCGGCGGCACCCCATGGTGATCGCCGACAGCGGCTACCGCGGTACCGGCCTGGTCATCCCGCGCCACCGCCGGCACAAGCAGGTGCTGCGATAGCCGCGAAGGTCCTTTCGTCCAAGCCCTTCTCATCACTGGGTGTCTGGGCGCACTTGGGCCACGGCGGTACGCCGGAAGCCTGCCGACGTGACGCCCATATCAGAGTGATCCGTCCGACGCCTGCTGGGGATTGATCAAACGGTTCTTTACGGCCCGGCACTTCGAGCGTCGCGGCAGACCCAGGGGACTTCGGCCGGCCGCCGGAACACGACCTGCACCACATCACGGACGCGATCTTGTACGTGGACCGCACCGGCGCCGGGTGACCGAACTGATGCAGGTCCTCACGCATGGCCGCGGGAGCCGGGTACGTGAAGAACACGAGGTCCGCGTTTTCCTCGACGGACTGGACGTTCGCGACGTGCCCGGATCCGCAGCGAGAAGGGCATCCGCTGGGGCGGCAGGCTTCTCGAAGCCGCAGTCTGACCCGGCCCGGCGAAACCCCTGCGGTCACAGCATTAGCTTCGGCTGCGCATCATCGACATCAGCAGCCTGTGGGTCTCGTCATCGGCGGCGACCACAAGCCCACGGCCTGCCTCACCTATCGGGGCCCCGTCGATGCCGGTGACGACGCAGCCAGCAGCCCGGCACAAAGCGATGCCGGCCGCGAAATGCACGCTCCCGGAGAGGTCGCCGCCATCGGTGACATACGCGGCGCGCTTACCGGCAGCAACCCAGGCCAACGCCAGCGTCGTGGACACGACCCGAGGCCGAAAACGTTCGACGAAATCAGGATGGGCCAGCAGATCCACGGCCCGGAATCCGGGCGCACTCGGGAACCAGGGCGGCTTCAAGTTCCCGGTAGGAGTGGGCTGTCGGTGATGCCCCAGATCCAGATGGCGTGTTCGGGTGCGTCTCGGATCGCTCGGGTGGTCTTGGCGATGTTGTCCGCTCCCAGCAGCCGCAGCCTGCCGATGGCCAGGTTCCGCAGAGCGGCCATCGCCCGCGGCGCGCTGCCGGTGTGGACGGTGGAGGCGTCCTCGGCGAACACCACGTCTCTGACATGGTGGCTGGAATTTTCGATTCCCCAGTGCCCGCGCACATATCCGCCCAGGTCGGCTGGGTGGCCTGGTGGGTATCGAGGCTGGTGACGGCGTAGACCGTCTCCCTGGTCTGCCGCTTGCCGCTCTCCTGGCGGCGCCGGTGGATACGCAAGGCCAGCCGCGCTTGTGGGAAGGCGATCCCGCCCAGGCTCGCCGCGATGGCCATGGTCTTGACCGAGCGGGACTCCCGCCGCCCGTGCCCGGTGCCGGAGACGGTGTGCGCCACGGGCACTTGTTCCCATGGCAGGGCCTTGAGCTGGGCCGACGCGGTCGGCTGGTTTCCCTTGATCACCGCGATGTAGTGGGCCTTCTTCTCCTGCACCAGCCAGCGCACCTGGTCCTTGACGCTGTGCAGGGCGTCGAAGGTGACCACCGTGCCGGCCAGATCGAGTGGTTGAAGCAGGGGGCGGAAGGCGGCCGTTTCGTTGGTCTTGGCCCCCACCTCCCGCTGGGCCAGGGTGACAGCGAGGCCGTGGGTGACGGCGGACAGCAGGTGCCGGTGGCGCTGCTGCCGGTGCGCGGAGCCGGACAGCGCCTTGCCGTCCACCGCGATCGCCGGCCGTGGCGCCGAGCCGGTGGCGCCGACGCCGGTGTGGTCGCCTTCGGCCAGGTAGGCACCGATCACGGCGTCCAGGGCATCGCCGTCGAGGGCGGCCAGGAACCGGGTGAGGGTGGCATGGGACGGGGCGCGTCGACGTCCGGGCAGGTGCCGGCGGATGCCGAGTTGTTCCAGCACCGTGGTGGTGGCGCGCTGTCCCCACTCGGTGATCTCGGTGATGGTCCGGGCTCCGGAGACGACTGCGCAGGCGCAGATCAGCAGCAAACTGACCAGGGGATACCACCGCCCGCGACGCGAACGCGGGTCGGGTACCCGCTGGAGGTGGGCGCGCAGACGGCCGGTGTCGTGCTGGTGGAGGGCACCCAGTTTCGCCAGGACGGCAGGGACCGGGGAGGATGGAGCGGCAGGCACGGGACCTCGATGTGATCAGCTGGCGTAGACACCCTGATGATCACCGGTCTCGTGCCTGTGCTGCTGCCACGTCAACTCCCCCTGGGCGCGGACGATCTACGCGATCCCGGAACTTGCAACCGCCCTGCTCGGGAACGGCGGATCCAGGTTGACGTCCACCAATCGGGTAGCGGGCGAGGGCGTCAGTGGTGCGTCGTCGACCCCGTCGTACCGCCCCCAGGCGGTTCGCCCGTCGGTGAAGAAAACCTCGCCGCTGAACGGGTCGGCCACGGCCGCCGCCCCGTCGCGCAGTGCCATGTTGACGGCCACCAACATGTTGCCGACGGCGTAGTTCAGCGTGCCGCACAAGGGATCCACCAACCACTGGCGCACAGCGTTGGCGGCGCCCTGCTGCCCGCCTTCCTCGCCGAGCACCGCGTCATCGGGCCGTGCGGCACGGATGACGCCGAGGATCATCATCTCAGCCTCCACATCGGCGGCGGTGGCAAAGTCCCCGGCACCCTTGTCGATGCGTTTGAGCCGCCGGCCGTACATATTGCGCACCACGTCCGCGCCAGCCCGCGCTCCGGTTATCGCGACCGCAGCATCGTCGAAGCCCGCGTATGCGTTGATCACGCCGTGCAGACTATCGAGGCGAAGCTACCGCCCCGGCGTACCTTCCCGGTCAGAGCACTACAGGGCGCTATCGGCGGTGCGGGCCGCGTAACGGTCCCGCGCCTCCACCAACAGATCGCGGCTGTCCCTCATGCGTTCCGAGGCGGCGAGGAGATTCAGGAGCACCTGCCTGTACTGCTCGATTTCGCCGGCCCGGCTGAGATACATGGCGCTGTCGATGAGTTCGATGTAGACCAGCTCCGACGGTCCGCCGTCGCCGAACGTCAGGTGCGTGATGGGGTAACTGGGGGCGACACTGGCGCTGCGTTCGAACGGGATGATCCGGATGTTGATCCCGTCTCGCTGTGAGAGTTCGATCAGGTGGTCGAGCTGCTCGCGCATCACGCCGGGGCCGCCCACCGGACGCAGCAGGATCGCCTCTTCCAGCATCGCGACGATGCTGGGCCGGCGGGGGGACCACAGGATCCGCTGCCGGTCCAAGCGCAACTTCACACGCCGCTCGATCTCCTCAGCGCTGGCGCCCGGCAGGCCGTTGGAGACAAGGGCGCGCATATAGCTGCGGGTCTGCAGCAGTCCGGGAACCACGTGATTCTCGTAGGAGGCGATGCGGGTGGCCCCGGCTTCCAGACCGATCAGACGCCTGAGCCAATTGGGAGTGACGTCACCGTACTTCTGCCACCAAGCGTTGTTCTTGGCCTGCTGCAACAGCCCTTCGATCTCATGGGCCTGATCGCTCGAGAACTGGTAGAAGGCAACCAGGTCCCTGATGTCCCGCTCCCGCGGAGGGCTCTCGCCCCGCTCCAGACGGCTGACCTTGGACACCGACCCGCGGATCACGGGAGCGACGTCACGCAACGACAGGCTGCGCTCCTTGCGGGCCTGCCGCAAGGTCTCACCGAGCAGACGGGCCGCGATCTCCGGCCGCGCACTGTGCCCGGTGATCGGCACAACGGCAGGCTCAGCGCTGTCCTCACGCACCGCAGAACCGTCGGACATGCACGCCCCCCTGCGAAAAAGCCTTGAACCCGGGGCCAGTTTCGCAGACTCCGACTGGGCATGTCCGACGGTTGCCGTCAGAGCGCTCAGCCAGTCAGACTGTCGAACTCGCCGGCCTTGACTCCCACGAGGAACGCGTCGACCTCCTCGGCCGTGTAGACCAGCGCCGGCCCCTGCGGGTCACGGGAGTGACGCATCGCCGCTCCCCCACCCGGCAGAGCCGCCACTTCGACACAGTTGCCGCCTTGAGCACTGCTGCGGCTGCTTTTGAACCACATCACGTCCTGGATCTCACCGGCCGGAACTCCGTTGCGGTACTGCATTGCTGTCACCATCCCGTTTCGGTCGACGTCATCTCCCACCGAGCGAGGAGCACGAGGCTCTGCGCACACGGGCCGCTGCATTGCCGGACCATGGGAAGTGCAATCCCATATGCAATTGCATGGGGTGGGGTGCGAGGATCGTAGCCGCTCCGACGGGCTGCGCGGTGTCCCCCGAAAGTGGTCTTCAGGCGTGCGCTTGTCACCCATATGGGCAGGTGGCCACGCTCAAGGGCAGGCTCGCCTGACGCCTTGGCCCGTGCAGACGGGAGAGACCGTCATCGGAGCAGTCGGCAGCGTGGTGCGCGTTCCTGCCGGCCCACCGACGCGGTAAATCCGTTCGAACCGCGAGCTGTGGTTGTCCTGTGCGGGGCCAACGCCCTCGTGCAAAGGTGCTGCCGTGCTCGTGCGCGGCCGACCGCAGGAGAAGGGCACGTTCGGAGGCGAACCGAGGGGTGTTTCGCACGGCCTCGACACTCGCGACAAGTACTGCCATCGGTGCTTGACCTGCGCAGAGGCGAGCGGCAGGCGCTGGCCGCACAGAGGCCGGGTTCAGGCGTGTTCGAGGGTGAGCACCGTGTCGGCTCCCCTGGCCACGCGGCGCATCGTTTCTCCGGGCTGGAGTGCCTTGACGGCGAGTTGGTAACCGTCGGATCCGTCGTCACAGGAGGTGAGTCCACCGAGTCGGGTGCGGAAGACAACGGGTTCACCCTGGGCTGCGACGGTGTATCCGCGTCTGCGATACCAGCGCATGACGGGGAAGGCACCGATCCGGACCTTGGCGAGAGCCAGGCGGGTTCCGTCAGCGCGTGCGGCGTGCTCGGTTTCCTCCAGCAGAGCTGTACCGATGCCGTGGTGGCGGTAAGGCTCTGCGACGGCGAGAAGCTCGATCTCGGTGAGTGAGTGGATCAGGCCGTTGCGCTGAGCCGGCGGATGTGCGCGCAGCCAGCGTATGGGCGGAGTGGCATACAGCATCCCGCGATAATTTCCCCGACCCTGGCGATGCGGCACTGTCCTTGACCATAGGGCAGTGGGACACACCCGCCGTGCTCGTCGATGGCCGCGGCCAGGACCGCGGGCACCGCTGCACTGTCGAGGTGACTGCCGAGAGCAAGAGCCCCGAGGGCTGCTGCCGCATGTCCGTCTCCTTGCACAGCAAGGGCGATCGAGGCGGAGCCCCCACAGGCCTGTCCGGTCATGACCGCACCCTACGACAGGCGTGCCGAGGCCCCCGTCCCAGCGAAGACAGACAGGCCCATGCTGCGCACTGGGCTGAGAGCGCACCGTGCACGCGCCTGCGTGCCCGGCCTTCGCACAACACTCGGTTGGGTCGGCCGGGTGGCCGGGAGCGGTTCAGGCCGGTGGCTGAGCGCCGGTCATCTGGAGGCTGGAGGCTGCCAGGTACGGACCTCGAGGTGGAGGATGCGGGCATCGGGCTGGATGCGACCGGTTTCGGTGAGCCACTGCTGGACGGCGGCGGTGACGTCACCGCCCGCGGTGTCGACCCGGCGGGCGAAATTGGCTGCGTCCAACCCGCCGGTCCGGGCGGAGCCGTAGGAGCGTTCTTCGGTGTGGTCGGCGCGTTGGATCACATCCCGGCGGATCCCTGGTGAATCGGTGCGGCTGCCGGAGGGATGCAGGTAGCCGGTCCTGGCCAGGCGGACGGTGAACGCCAGGCGCAGACCGCGGCGGGCGGCTTCGGCGATCAGGGGCCGCAGGCGGGCGGAGCCGGAAGCGATGGCCTGAGCACCGACGCGCCCGGTGCCGGTGCCGGTAGGGGTGATCAGGACGGCTTTGCCGCGCACACGGGCTCGGGCGCCGGAGGCGGTGGTGCGGCGCGTGATGTGACGGGTGGCGATGGCTCGGAGTCCGGGCAGGTCGGTGATGCCGCCGGCCTCGACCGCGGTGAGGACCTCGCGCAGGGCGGGGACGAAGGCCGCTCCCTTGTTCTTGGTGTAGAACTGCGACACCAAAGAGGGGTCCCGGTCGATGATGCGGGCGATGTCGCGTTTGGTGTACCCGGCCGCCTGGAGCCGGTCGGCCAGGCGGGCCGCCTCGTTCACAGCTGTGCGGCCGGTGGCCCGGCGTCGGCGGCGCGGCATCAGGACTCCCGGTTCGTGGTGAGGGCGGTACGCCCGGCGTCCCGCAGAGCGAGGAGCTCCTCTTCACTGGTGGGGGCTGGCAGGGGGCCGGTGAGGTGGCCGCGCAGAAGGTAGTCACCGGGCTGGTGATGGTAGGGCCAGTCCTGCGCATCGGTGAGGTAGAGGGCGTCGGTGCGAAAGGCGACCACGCTGCCGGGCGGGGTGTGCAGGGCACCGGCGTAGGCGTTGTCGTCGCGGTGGCGCTGGGTGAGCAGGGCGGCCCGGGCACCGGACCAGATCGCGGCGGCCCATTCGGGATGGGCGTTGGGATCACGGCTGAACCCGGTGGGCTTCTGCCAGGTGATGCGTTCGTCGTCGAAGGCGATGATTTCGGCGTCCGCGGGCACGTCCCGTTCGGCGGTGCGGGCAGTGGTGCCGGTGACCATGCGGGGGCGCTGAGCGAAGGAGCCGATGCCGTACAGCAGGATGGAGCGCACAGCGCGCGAGGCCAGGTGAGCTGCGCGGGCCTGCTGGGCATCACCCTGGAAGTGGGCCTGGGCGGAGAGGTTCGCCCAGGTCTCCTTGAGTTTCCTGGCCCAGTCGTCGAGGGGCTTGCCGTCGTCCCACAGGATGCCGTCCAGGATGTCGATCTTCCACGGCTGGATGGGGTTGGTCAGGGCCGTGTGGATCTCGGGGCCGCCTGCCCAGGTGGTGAAGGTGGTTCCGGGCTGGGCGGGGTAGTGCCACGTGCGGTCGCCGGGAGCGGGCGCCGGCAGCAAGCCGACGTGGTTCCAGGTGTCCGGGACGGTCACGCGGATCTGCCAGTGCCCGCACCCGTACAGGGCCCGCAGCTGCTCCTTCTCACTCCACGCGGCGAAGGTGGTAGCGGTGATGCGGCGTGGGGTTCCGACGGGGGATTTCCAGGTGTGCTTGGCGTAGGCGAAGGTGCGGTCGTACTCGACGAGCCGGGGCAGCTGCTCGGAGACGCGGGGCGGGGTGATCAGTTCATTGCGGCCCTGACCTGCGGTGGCGTGCAGCAGACCGCGGAGCTCCTCGGACAGGACGGGGAAGCCGTCGGCGTACTGACCGCGCTGGGGGATGGTGCGTGTCCACAGGTCGCGGCCGGTCTGGGAGGGGGAGCCCATGATGACCGCATCCGACCAGTGACGGCGCAGCGCCTGCCACAGCAGGACGAAGGCGTCGCGGATGACGGCGGGGTCGTCGCCGTCGGTGTCGAACCACTCCCCCACCGAGCGGATCTCGACATGGTGGTCGCCGCTCTCGCGCTGGTAGCGGCCGACGGGGTTGCGGGCGTGGACGAAGTGCCCGGCCATCCGGTCTTTGCCGCGGCCGGTGTCGGTACGCCAGCCTGGGGCCGGTGCGTTGAGCCAGGCGGCGACGGCGTCACGGAGGTAGGGGTAACGGTCGGCTTCGCGGTGCCAGGGATCACCGGCGGTGACGTAGATCCGCTCCACACCCTCAGGGACGGCGTGGAAGACGGCGGTGAGGAGGTCCGCGGCCGTGGCGGCGCCGAGGTCGAGGTGGTGGGTCTGCTGGCGGTGGACCAGGACGCCGGTGGTGGTGTCGAGGAAGACGGTGGAACGGGCCTGCTGGGTGAAGTTCGGCCGGGTGGACGCCAGGCCCTGGGTGTGGGCGAACCAGGCGTCACTCGCTGCCCCGTGGGGGATCGACGGGAGGGCACGCGGCGCGTCGGGGGCTGCGGGCTTCGCGGAGGCAGAGTCCTCGGCGGGAGCGGCCGGTGGGGATGCGGCGACGGGCTGTGCTGGTGTGGCGGCGGCCGTCGCGGGCGCCACCGCTCCCGTCTGGGCGGCGAGGTGGGGCGGAGTCTCGGTGCCGTCGGTGATGGCTGGGGCGTCCGGCTCGGAGTGGGACGGGGTGGCCTCGGTTGTGGTGAGGCGGTCGGGGGCCAGCGCGGGAGCCAGGCTGACGACGTGAGCCAGGCTCAGTCCGGCCGCCGGGGCGATCCGTTCCGCCTTCGCCTTCTCGTACCCGGCCAGCTGCGTGATCTGCCTGTCCCGCTCGGCCTCCAGCCTCGTCAGCGCGGCCCGGGTTTTTTTGATCTCGTCCCGTACGGTGCGCAGTTCGGAGAGGGCTGCGGTGTAGCGCTGTGCGTCCATCAGGCTTCCTTGTCCGGACGGCGGGCGGCGGGTGCGGGGACGTAGGCGATCGCCCCGCCCGAGTGCGAGACAAGCCGGCTGCCCAGCAGCAGATCAGCGAGTATCCGGTCGGCCTGCGAGGAGGCAGTCACGTGATGGACGGGCGTGGCCAGATCGGTGACGTGGCCCGCCAGCCGCGCGTGAGGGAAGGCATAGCGGCCCCTAGCGTTCTTCTCCCAGCCTTCCAAGCCGGTCAGCACGGCCACCACGTAACCCGACAGGGTCACGGGCAGGACCCCGGCGGCCGCCACGCTCGGCGCATCGCAGCGCCACCAGCCGCGCAGCGCCTTGAGGACGTCCTCGGGGGCGAGGGAGGCTGCGAAGCCGATCCAATTCCGGTCTGGTTCCTGTACCTGCTTGGCCGCGCCGACCCGCAAAACGGCGATCTCTCGAGCATCCAGCCGATCCAGCGGGGCGTGTCGGCGCTGGCCGAGTGCCTGGACCACGTTGAGCGGAACCATGACGCGCACGCCACGACGGGACAGGCCCGGCAGGAGTCCGGCGTGCACGAGACGGCGGAAGGTGGTGATGGCGCAGCCGAGTTCCTGGGCTGCCTGCCCGGTCGTCAGCAGCATCCCACCCGCCCCCTCCATGTAAACTCTGATATCTGATTCGGCATGAAGGTTAGCGGAGTCCTGAGAGACCGTCCAAGACCGGCTGACCGGATACCGCACATGACCCCCCAGACCTCCTCCCTGCCGTCGGCTCCCTGCGGAGACGGACCAGGCAGCCGGTCGGGTCATCACCGCGTATATGGGAGCAAACGATCACCCCGGGGGGGTAGCGAATCGGGATGAGGAGGCCGATCTCCGTCAGGCTGTTTTCACGGCGGACTCACCGGGGCATTCTGCCTGAGGGGGTCGATCCGGTTGGTCGGCGCTGTTCAGTCGGCCGGACGGCCCGCTCCCCCGCAGCTGGTACGCGGTCTTTACGCTGAACGTCGTTGCGCACACCATCTGTTACCAGGGGATGCGACTGGCACGCGCCAGCCGACGACCGTGGCGATCCTGAACAGGGGGCACGGATGGGCGTCTTGTGGAAGCTGGAGCCGGCGACCGCGGCCAAGCACCGGTTGTACCAGCGGTACCTGGACGCCTGGTGGCCGATCCTGCTGCAGACCTCCCAGAGCACCAGCTACTCCCGGCCCCGGGTCACACTCCTGGACGCGTTCGCCGGCCCGGGCCGCTACGAGGACGGCGAGCCGGGCTCGCCGGTGTTCATCCTGGACCGCCTGCTCGGCCATCACGCGGTCGACCGCATGCACCTCAGCCCCCGGCGAGTGCATTTGATATTCATCGAGAAGGACCGCGCGCGCCACGAGCACCTCATGGCGGAACTCGTCTCCCGCTTCGGGCCGCTCAAGGAACTGCCGGTACGGGTGGAGGTCCGGCGCGGCGAAGCGGGCCGCGACAGCCTCGCAGTCCTCGACGAGCTCGGAGCATGGGGCCACCCGATCCTGGGGATCTTCGACAGCTGGGGCAGCGTCAACGTGCCGCTGCACGTGATGTCCCGCATCGCCGGCAACCGCTCAAGCGAAGTCATCACCACCTTCGGACCCAACTGGTTCAGCCGCCGGGAGGAGCTCAACGCCGACATCCTCGACACGGTCTTCGGCGGCCGCGGCTTTTGGACCGCAGCCGCCGACGAACTGGGTCCCGACGAGAAGTGGCGCGTGTGGCTGCGCACCTACCGGGATGCGCTGCGGCGGGCCGGCTTCGGCTACCAGCTGCAATTCGAACTCGTCCCCCGCACCGGGCAGCCCCTCTACCTCGTCTTCGGCACCGGCAGCACCGCGGGCCTGAAGGCGATGAAGGACGCCATGTGGAAGGTCGACGACCTCGACGGCGAGAGCTTCCGCGACCCCCGCACCCGAGGCGCCAAAGCGGACGGCCAGCTCGACCTGTTCCAAGCCGCAGGTCTGATCGACGACGAGCTGGCCGAACTGGTCGCCCAGCACCTGAGCGCCGGGGCCACCACCGTGGAGGCGATCGGCGAGTGGCTGCTGACGGAGACCGCCCGCTGGATGCCGAAGCACGCCTTACAGGCGGCCCGGCAGATGCGGCAGGACGGCGTGATCGCCGTCCAGTCCCCGGGCAAGCTCACCACGAAGAGCCGGATCAGCCTGCAGGCACAGGTTCGGGCGTAGGCATCTGGTCCCAGGTCCGGCCCTGAAGGTGCCGACCGGATGCCTTCGGGGTCCGACCGCCCCACTGCTTGAAGAAGAAGGCCACACCGGCCTGTAGGCAGGCGTCCCGGATCCCCGTGACCCACTCCTGCTCCATCGGGCGGAAGCGGGGGCCGGACTCGCCTCCGGCGATCACCCAGTGAATGCCTGTCAGGTCCAGCCCGTCCAAAGGCCCGAGCAGCGGCTCGCACGACAGGAACCGCACCGCGGCCGGAACCCGCCGCAGGTCGTCGACGCGCGGCAGTTCCTTCGCGCTCTCCACGGACACACCCATCCACAGGTTGGCCGGCCACTTGAGCCGGTCGGCGACCTGCCGCAGCCGGCGCGCCCGCTTCGTCAGCACCTGATACGTGTGCTGCGGGGTCTGCGCGATGACGTCGAAGACCTGCTCGACGTAGTCCAGCGGGACGCGGGCGTGGAAGAGATCCGACATCGAGTTCACGAACACCGTGCGCGGCGCCTTCCAGCCCAGCGGCACCCGCAGCGCGTCCGGGTGCACGGTCAGACCGAAGCCGGGGCCGGAAGTGCGAGGGTCACCGTCGTTCTGGTACTTCGCCGACCCCATGGCCTTGAGCCGCTTCGCCAGCGTCAGCGCGTAGCAGTTGTCGCATCCGTCCGAGACCCGGTCGCAGCCGGTCGTGGGATTCCACGTCGCCTCGGTCCACTCGATCGAACTGCGGTCACTCACCCGTCGACTCCCCATTCCCTGCAGTCGCGGCCGCCCGCAGGCCTGGCCGTCCAGCCCATGGCGTGTCCAACGAGCCATCCGGCCGCCAGACATCGGCATCCAACCACCCGTCACCGCAGGCCATCACAGCTTCCCCTAAATAGAACGCGCGTACCCCTGTCTGTGGTGTTGCGCGCGATACGAACCAGCCATTCACCTCGGGCGCCGCACCCTTCTTCGACCATGCCCGGAGAACGATGAGACCGGGCCTACGACGCCGCGACCGTCGAAACATTGAACGACTCGAAGAGGGACCTCGCGCCGTGCAGGCGGGCGGGCCGCAGCAGCATCCACCCACCTCCAGGCGCGCCGGTTTACGGTCTTCAGTACCGCCGGTTTTCGTGCGGCGGCTATCCGGCGCCGGTTCCTGCCGCCGCCTGGCGTGTCCAGCCGGGACAGCAGCTCCCTGTACGGAAGCACACCGCCACTGTACTCCGTTATCGTCATAGTGACGACAATGAGGTACAGTGGCCGTTGCGGGCTGCACGAACCGGTAGGGGGCCCGGGTAGCGGAAGGAACTTGTATGGCCGCCGATGATGAGCTCTCCAGTAGTTACGGCATGCCCGCGCATCCAGCTGCGGCGTTTGAGACCTTCAGCGAATACGAGATGGCCCGGGCGTTGCGGACCATCACCGGTCACCTCTTCCACTACACCAACACCACGGCGGCCATCACCGGCATCCTGGCCACGGGCACCCTGCGCCTCTCGCCCTACGAGTCGACCAATGACCTGTGGGAATCGCAGCCGCACTACCCGGTGCTCAGCGCGCATCACGACGACAGGGGCCTCGACGCCGGTTTCTCCCTCTTGGAGGAGATCGACCGGCAGCTGCGTCTGCACACCAAGGTCGGATGCCTGACACAGGATCTGGCCCTGCCGGCCCACGTGTTCAATCCTGACGCGCTGCGGGGATGGGCTCACCTGTCACTGTGGGCGCACTACGGTGACAGACATAAGGGCGTATGCCTCCGGTTCGACCGGGCCAAGCTCGTCGAGTCCTTCCTCAAGCACGCTGCTCCTGCGGCCTTCGCCTTCCACGGCCCAGTCCGCTACCTCAGCAGCCAGGATAGTCCACCGACACGGGGCATCGACGTCGGGCAGGTCGCGGAATTCGGAGCGGACGCGGTCGCACTGGCCTATGCGGAGGCCAACAAAGACGTGCTGTTCTTCCGCAAACACTTCGACTGGGACAGCGAAGCCGAGTACCGGCTCATCATGGTGAACCAGTCCACCGACTTCGACTACGTCGACATCCGGGACGCGCTCACCGGCGTAGTCCTAGGCAGCGCTTTCCCCCAAGGGCGCGTGCAGGAGCTGCTGGAGGCCCTGAGGCCCTACCCCGACGTCACGGTGGAGAACCTGCAGTTCCTCAACCGCAGGCTGCACAGCTTTCCCTTCCAGGGCTCGGTCCCCCAGGCTCGTCCGCTCTCCTCCCGAATCTGGCCTGCCGCACGGCGGGAGGGCCCGCTGGCCGAGCGTCTGCTCGCGCTGCGCCAAGCCGAGACAGAGGCTGAAAGGCGCCGCCAGGCTGCCGCCCTCCTCGTCCAGGAGGCCTTGGCGCAGCTGACAGAAGGCGGTGCGAGGCTTGCCTCGCAGTTGAGTCAATGGCCGGAAACCGAGGTGGGCAGCTACTCCCGCACCACGGCGGTGCCCGAAGGCCTGCGCGCCCGAATGCCCGGAGTCCCCGGAGAGGTCATCCACTACGAACGCGGCTTCCTGTGCGTGGTGGAAAACCTTCCCAGCCAGTCATACACACTGACCGCATCGGCGGCCATCCAGGTCCTGAACGGCGAACGCCTGCGACTTCATGCCGCCGTGGACACCGAACACTGGCTGACCGACGGGAACAGGCGCGAAGAATTCTGGCGAAGTGAGCGGGAAACTGACGCAGCCGACGCGGACGCATCGGTGGCCGCGCTTTTGAGGGAGCTGAACAGCGCTGTACAGCACGCCCGCAAGGTATTCGACCAGATCCGCGGCGTCGGCACTGCACAGACAGAGGAACCATCATGACGCCCGTTTCAGGCCGAGGCTGCCAGGCTCTGCAGAGGTCCTGATCCGGCAGCTGGGACTGGCGCGGACAGGCGGCTACCGCCGTGACGCTGCATCGACGGTTGGTCCGACGCCTGGCACGTGGTGATTCAACACCGCCGACCACACAGCGCTGACGAACCGGCCGGCGCAGCTGGACGGGATGCTTCGGGTCTCGTCTCGAGAACGCCGGGTCGGAAGGAGCACCGCTCCCGTCCTGCGGCTCCAAGACCTGCCGCCAGCCCAGCCGCCCGTTGTGGGTCCAGACCCTTGTCGAGATCAACCTCTTGACCATCGCCGAGCGGGCAGCCGCACGTGGGTCAGGAGAGCAGATCGCTGCGCAGCGCATCGAACTCGTCGTGGGGCAGATCGCTGCGCAACGCTGCTGGCTGGTAACGGAGTTGAAAAGTGTGAGCGTGGCTGTCGTCCATCCAGTACACCGTCATGGCGGACAGCATGCTCTGCTTCACCCATCTGGTGCGGGCGGGCGTGCCTGCGTCCTGATCGATGATCCATGCCTCGACTTGTTTCGGCAGCCCGAACGTCAGCGTGTAGGCATCCGGTTTTGCCTGCGGGCTGACTCGCCAAACGGGGTGCGGTGCGAGGGGATCTTGAAGTCGACGCAGGCGCACGGCGTGGGTTGGGTGGCCGCGAGCGTAGTCGACGAAAGCGTTGAGGTTGTCGGAGGCGAGACCGAGGACGAACGGGGCGGCGGGGAAGGCCAGGACGAGTCCGAGGGTCGACCGGCTGTGCAGGCTGCTCGCGAGAGCTGTCAAGGGGGCTGTCACTGACGGCTGGGTGGCTGCTGGCCCGTCCGACATGTCCAGCAGCAGCCGGCGCAGGAAGTTGCGCATTTGGTAGACCTTCGGGCGCTCTGCCGCAGGCATCGCATTCATAGCGGCGTGGACGGCCTGGGCCGTGTCAGCCACGATGGTGCGCAGGTTCGCGAAGTCCGGCATGGACAGGTCGACCAGGGATATCTGGTGGGCGAGCGCGAACTCCTGTGCCTCCTTGCTGAACCCGGAGGTCGAGAAGATCGCGTAGCTGTAGCGGTAGCGTGTCGCGGGCCGGCGCGGGCCGTCGGCGACTGCCACGGTGGTCATTACGTTCTCGTTGACGTCGTGCACGACGCCGTGGCCGTTGCGGACCGTGGACAGCCGCACCCTCGTCTGTGTGAACTTGGCCTCGACGAACAGGCGGACCGGCAGCGAGAAGGGCGGCACGTACCGGAACTGGCCCAGTGTGTCGGCCTGATGCCAGGCTCCGCGGCCTCGCACTACTAGGCCGTGGTTGCGCTCCTCCAGCACCTTCCAGGGTTTCTTGTCCTGATCGTCCCGTGCGGTGAGAATCTCATATCCACTCGACCTCAGCATCCAGGCCAGAACTTCCTCGAGAAGGTACCCACGCAAAGCAGCCTCTGTGATCACCCCCGGACCCTATCCGCCCGGTGCGGCACCGGCCCGCCGTACGCCAACTGGATCGTGCGCGCCCTGAGTTCGATTTCTGCTCATAGCGGCGGGCCGCCCTACACCACGCGGCGTCGGTGGTCACGGCCCCATGATGGTTGCCGCCGAGCCGTCTATCGGCATGCCGGGCACAAGTTGTCGTCGTTGTCCTCGTATGGCACGTCGGCCGGAACAAGGTGAGCGGTCCGGCACGAGGTGCACAGATCTCCCCCGCAACTGCGACAGCCTACGTAGCGCCCACCCGCGTACTCGTAGCGCCGCTTCTCGATGTACGGGTCGTTGCACCTCTCTTGCCGTTCCGGCTCGGTGTTGGAGCGGTGTGAGGCACCGGAGCGGGGGTGTGGGATGCGGCGCTCTGGTGTCGCATCAGGCTTGGGCAAGCTGAGGACCGGCACGGGGGTGGCTGCCTCGGCGCACTCGGCAGCGGTGAGGTGTTGCGGATAGCCATCCACTTGCTGGCTGGCCAGGTTTCCGCACAGCACGCAGGAGGCGTGCGGTGGCAAGGGTTCGGTGGAGGTGTCGGGCGCCAGTTGGTTGAGGGCGAGGTGGGGATCGGCGGCGGCTTGGGTCTGGTCGGCGGCACAGGTGTGGGCGTGTGTGAGGAAGTAGGCGTAGGCGTCGCGTGCGGGTCCTTGTGGCTCGGCGTGCCCCTCTTCCCATGCGTGGAGTGTGGCGGGGCTGATACCGATCGCGTGGGCTACTTCATCAGCGGTGAGGGCGAGGCTGGTACGCAAACGGCTGCGTTCGGCGGGCTCTGGCAGAGGACGGCGCGTGGCAAGGAGGTCATCGATCGCGGGGTATCTGCTCATCGTCTTCTCTTTCTCGATATGGCGGAAGGCGGGGGTTGAAAGGAGGTTGCGAGCGCTGGTGGCGTGCGGTGCCGTCTCCGTCTCAGGTCCGTCAATCGAAACTCTCGCTGGTGCCGCTCGCCAGGACGTTGCTGGTCCCCCCCCCCAGCCGGGGGCCGATGTTTGGGGTGCGGGAGGTACTCGCCGAGGGCTCGTATGAGGCGCGGTAGGCGGGCGCGGCAGCCAGGGATGGAGTCGATGGCAATATACCCGTAGGAGACCCGCCTCGCCGGCTTCTATAGGTCCCTCGCATTTCCGCCCATGGCGCACAGCACTGGAAGGGTGAACCTGTCATGGGCGGTGAGCGGGCGCGTGCGCCATATGTGCGGGGCCAGGGCCGCGGTAGCGGCATTGGCCCCAACAGGGCAGGCATGCAAACGGCACTACGACCCTGTTGTGACCTGGCACGGATGGCGTGCCGGACACGTCTCGAACCTAGAGCGGGATCGCAGGGGGAAGTGATTCTTTCGGTCTTTTGTTCCTATGCGTGGCCCGGACGCAACGCGTGTAGCACGCGGCGTCCGTCGTCTGTCTGCACCCGACGGGCCCTGACTGGAAGCCCAGCTCGCCACTGGTCACCGACAGGATGTTTTCCCCTCATCTTGGCGTTCGAAATGCCATCAGCGCAGGTCAGACCGCATTTTGGGCGGGCAAGGGTGGAAGCTCTGATTCGCATCCTTGCGCAGGAGGCGGGGCACTGTAGAGGCAGGGTCTGACAATGCGTCGATGCGGCCGGTGCGGCGGATATGGCGCGAAGTTTCGGCTACCACCCGGTACTGCAGCGAGACGCTGCATGTGCTGCCAGAAGGGTGCGCCAGGATGCTTCTATGAGTCTCACCTCGTCCCTCAAGGAACCGACGTCGGCGATGTCGCGGTTCCTCACCGAGCATCTGCCTGGTGTCGATGGCCTGTTATCTGACTACCGCAGGCGCCTGGTTCGTTATCCGGCGCCGGTGGGCCCCACCGCCGGCGCGGGACGGCGGCCGGAGTACCGGATGCTGGGTCACACAATCGACCACCGGCTGCGCATCAGTCTCGGAGCGCCCACCGGCCAGCCGATCAAAGAAGGGGTCGTGCGGGCGGCTATCGACGACGGCTGGCCAGCTCCTGACGTCATCAGCACGGTGCAGGCAGCGGGCGCGGTGTTACTGAAAGAACTGGACCAGTACACAAGCAGCGACGGCCAGCCACTGACGTTCGACTCCGAGACGGAGGACCGTTTGGTGCGGCTGTGCCACGTCGCCTCGAGCTTCGAAGCGATCTTCCGCCACGTGGGATGGATACGCGGCAACAGCCTGGGCTCCACCCAGCCGGGCGCGACGCTGGATGAAATCGTCGATGCCGTGCCGCCTTACATCGTCGACGACATCCGCCAGCAGATGACGTTGGCCGCACATCCCGGCCCCTTCGAGGGTCTACGGCAGTTACCCGCCGCGCAGCGCATCTGCGGGCCCACCTTCGACGGCAGCCTCCATGTAAGGGGAGCCGACGCCGACTTCATCCTCCGCGGCCAGTTGATCGACTGTAAGGCCACTATCCGCCCCGAGCGGATGGGCCGCGCTGAGCTCTACCAGCTCGCTGGCTACCTTCTGCTGGACTACAGCGACAGCTACTCCATCGACTCCGTGGGGCTGTATCTGTCCCGCCAGGGCGCCCTCATCGACTGGAACGTCGCGGACTTCCTGGGCTTCATGGGCGCGCAGCTCGAGCTGCCCGACCTGCGCGCCGCCTGCCGGTACGCGCTGACCGATGGCGCGGCCGGGACGCCCCCGCCGCCGGAGGACCACCGCCGCCCGCTCCCCCGCCCGCGCAACGCACCCCCGGTCCAGGACACGCTCTTTGGCGACCTGCCCTGATCCGCTGCGGCTACTCCAGCCGGCCCTACGGCAGCCGGTAAGCACAACGGACAGCGAGTGGAATGGCTCTTGCCTGCCTCCTGTGAACGCTCATGCCGACGGCCGCTGCGCAACAAGATCGGCTGGGCACTCGGCCCAGGGGCGAGGAACTACACGAGAGCTGAATGCCTTCGCGGGCAAGTCCGCAGCCGGTATGCGGCTGCAGGAAGGCACCGCTGGGAGTAAAAGCCGCCGCGCGCAGCCCTGCCAGGCTCAGAGGGAGTCCTGCCCGCGTTCCGGGCGACGACAGCGCTCCCATCGGTGATGGCGCTGGAGCCTCTCTGCTTCCGCTCCTTGTAACCGCGCACCTTGTTGGTATCAGCGCGGTGTGGGAGCCAAGGCTCGCCGTCGTGGGCCCGACTGACTCCACCACGGCATGTGTCCAGACGCCTGCCCTGTTCTCCAAGCAGTGCCTTCCATCCCGTTTTCCCTGCATACATGAGAGTTGTTCGTGATCCCTCTGTCTTTCGAAGCACACCACCAGACTGATCCCCTGCCGCCACCGAGCATCGGGCGTCGCTTCGCTGATCCGGCCCACATGACCGCACGCTTCATCCGTTCTGACGGCACCGATCACGAACTGCCCTGGCTGGAGGCGGCTGGAGAACAGCGGCTGGAGGAGTGTCTGCCGGTGCGGCGGTTCCCCGTAGGCAAGGGGCGGCGCTCGGCGCCGGGCTGGTACTGGTCCGCGACCGACAGGTGCCTGGTGCACCACGGCTTCAAGGCCATGCGCACGCAGCTCATGATGCTGGACCACGATCCGATGGTGACGGCTCTGGCCTGCCGGCCGGTGGAGCTGTCGTGGCACGGCCGGGGCGGCAGGACCGTGTCGCACGCGCCGCACCTGATGGCACGTCTGGCGGACGGCAGCGGATTGCTGGTGGATTGTGCGAGCCGGTTCGGGGCGGGGCGACGACTGGTTTGGAGGGCCGCACACCTGGAGGGTGCTGCGGCCACCGCAGGCTGGCACTACCGTCTGATCGCACCGCCGCAGCCAGTGGTGGAGGCCAACGTGCGCTGGCTTGCCGGCTACCGGCATCCGCGGTATGCGCAGGACCGGTTGCCGGACGTGGCCGAGTGTTTCCGGGTGCCGACGGCGCTGGCCGAGGGGGTGCGGCTGCTGGGTGAACCGATCGCGGTGTGGCCATCGGTGTTCCACGCCATGTGGGTGGGTGTCCTGAGCGTGCCGCTGGAGCGCCCGCTGCACGAGCGGACCGTCGCGGTGGCATGCGCGGAGGATGGGCAGTGAGCCGGCCCCTGCTCAGGCCCGGCACCGTCGTACGCTACGGCGGCCGGGAATGGACCGTTGCAGGCATCGAGACATCCTCGGGGTCCAGTGCGCGGATCTGGCTGTCCGGGACAGAAAAGCAGGACGGGCAGGACACACTGGCAGTGTTCGGGCTGGCGGAGTTGCTCGGGGATGCGTCGTTCGCACCGGTCGGGAGTCCGCCAGGTCTGCGGGTACCGCAGAAGGGCCTGCTGTCGACGGTGTCCGAGGTCGAGCAACGGCGTGCGTTCGAACTGGAGCGGCACGTGCGTGAGGTGGAGACCGGGCGTCCCGCCCCGAACGGCACGGCGTCGGTGAGACCTGAGTACGATCCCGCGTCCACCACGCTGGCCCAGCGTGAGCAGGCGAAGGCCGATGAACTGTCCGCGCAGGGCTGGGCGGACGTGAGCCGGGCGACGGTGCGCAGGTGGCGTGCGCGCTACCACGCGGACGGGGTGTGGGGGCTGGTCAAGAAGCGTCGCAGCTCGGCGCAGCTGGTCCGCGCAGATCCCCGGTTGGTCGAGGCGCTGCGCGCCCTGCTGCCTGTCGAGGCTTCCCGCTCCCGGTCGCGAGGGTGGAAGAAGCGGATGCGCGGGGAGGTGCAGTGGTGGCTGGACGACCACCACGGTGAGCAGGGCCGGCGGACGGTCGAGGTGCCGCCGCAGTCCACGTTCAACAGGCTCCTCGACACAGTGGAGGCATCCCTCGGATTGAAGGGAACGGTGGCGCAGCGGCGTGCCCGCGCCGCCCGTCCGGCCCCGCCGTTCACACCGACGCTGGCGCTGCGCCCGGGTGAGATCGTGATGCTGGACAGTTCGCCGCTGGACGTGCTGGTGTTCCTGGACGACGGGGTGGTGGGGCGGCTGGAGCTGACCATCGCCGTGGATGTGGCCATGGGCGGTCTGTGGGGGGGGCTACGGCCGGCGGGGAGCAAGCTGACGGACGTGGCGGTGTTGCTGGCGCAGATGATGACGCCGATGGTGATGCGGCCCGGCTGGTCCGCAGCGCTGTCGATGGCCTCCTCGGTCGTGCCGCACGAGCGGCTGACCGGCATCGACGAGCGGCTGAAGGACGCGGCGGCCCGTCCGGTGATCGTGCCCGAGACGGTCGTGGTCGACCAGGGCAAGGTGTTCGTCTCCCCGGCCACCCGGGCCGCGTGCGAGAGCCTGGGGATCTCGCTGCAGCCGGTACCTCCGGCGAACGGACCGGCCAAGGGCCATGTGGAGAGGTCGTTCGGCTCGGTCAATTCGCTGTTCTGCCAGTGGCTGCCCGGCTACACCGGTTCGAACGCGAGCGAGCGCGGCTCCAAGGTCGAGCAGGAGCCGCTGTGGACCGCGGCCGAACTCCGGGCACTGTGGGAGGAGTTCCTCGTGCACTGGCACCACCGCCCGCATGCGGGACTGCGGCATCCACTGATGCCGAAGAAGGCTCTCAGCCCGAACCAGATGTGGGCGGCGCTGCTGCCCGTCGCCGGGTACGTGCCGGTGCCTTTGTCGTCGGACGACTTCGTGTAGCTGCTGCCGGTGCGCTGGCAGCCGATCACCGATGCCGGTATCCGGTTCGACTACCGCACCTACGACGGCAGCTGCCTCAACGGCCATCGCGGGAAGGATTCCGGGGTCGGCCGGAAAAGGGCCTGTGGGAGGTGCACTACAACCCATACGACCCGGTCCGAATCTGGGTCCGGCTGCCGGAGGGTTTCCGTGAGGTGGCGTGGATCCACGCCACCTCGGTCGCCCTGCCGTTCACGCATCACGTCTGGGAACACATCTGCAAGGTGGTCGAGCGCACCGCCCGCGTGAGGAACACGAGGCCGAACTGGCCCTGGCCCTGGACGCCTTCCTCAGGCGGGCCGCGGGCAAAGAGAGGCTGTCCACCGTGGAGCGGCGGGTGATGGCGAAGTCGCGCGCCTCTGAGACCGTGTCGGTGCCCGCGGGCGAGATCAACGTACTGGACGTGCTCGCCCCATCGTTCGGGCTGGCCGGTGTGTACGCGGCGCCCGATCCCGATGACGAGACCCTGCCGGACGAGGACGGAGATGGGGACGGGGAGGTCGTCGGTGACGGGCCGGGGACCGGCGATATCTCGGGAGGGTCTCTCATCCTCAGCGACCAGGATCTTGAGGAGGACCAGTGGCTGCCCTAACTGTTGCCGCAGGCCGCGACTTCTCCGACGGCGATGTCACTCCCGGCGCGGTCACCGACTGCGTCCGGTGGCAGGAATACGTCTGCCGTCTGCGGAGGACCGCCGCACCAGTGGACGACCCGTCCTGGGATCAGGCGAGGCTGCTGGACTACCACTCGGAGTTCGTCACCCTCAAGACGCCTTCCATGGAACGCGCGAAGGCAGAGCTGAGGGTCACCCTGCTGGTGAACAACAAGCAGCCGAGCACGGCCCGGCGCGGCCTGATCGTGTCCGGGCCGCCGGGGGCAGGAAAGTCAACCACACTCATGGAACTGGGCCGGTCCTTCGAACTGAGCGAACGGCGCCGCCGGCCGGGTCTTGAGGGCTCCATGCCCGTGCTGTTCGCTTCCGTCCCGCCTACCTACACGCCCAGGAACCTGGCCAAGGTCCTCGCCCGCTTCGCCGGCATTCCCCTCCACGACCGGATGACCGAACACACCATCACCAACGCCGTGTGTCACGTCATGTTAGAGAGGGGCACCCGGCTGGTGTTCATCGACGACGTACACCTGCTCAACACCCGTACCCGGCCCGGCGCTGACACCTCCGACCAGGTCAAGACCCTTATGGAACGAGTACCCGCGACGTTCGTGCTGGCCGGTGTCAACGTGGAGGACTCACCGCTGCTGACCGGGCCCCGTGGTGCCCAGCTCGCCGCCCGCTGCAAACTTCTGCGCACTCCCCCGCTGCTCAACGGCACCCCGGAGCAGAAGAAGATGTGGCACTCGCTCCTGGGCGACATGGAGGGGGCGCTGCGCCTGGCCCACCACCGGCCCGGAACGCTGGTACGCCACGCCGCCTACATCCATCTGCGAACCGGCGGCGTGATGGCCAGTCTCTCCCTCCTCATCAGGGAGGCCGCGATCCGCTCCATCCTGGACGGAAGCCTCGCAATCACGAAGAAACAGCTGTCGCAGGTGCTCCTCGACGTCCAGGCCACGAACGCAGCGCGCACCACCCGCCGGCAACGCCCCGGCAACTGACCGGCGCGGCGGAAGGCCCCCACCCGACTACCCGCTGCGGGGCTGCCCTGTCGCCCCCCTTCCCGTGCCGACGGGTCGCTCATCCATGGCCGCGCCCCTCTGCCCACCCTGCCCTCAACACCCACGCGCAAAGGACAATGCCGGTGCAAGCCTCCGCCCACACTCTTGTTCGTATCCCGCCCGTGGCTGGGGAACTGACCGGCTCCTGGTTCCGCAGGATGGCCGCCCCTTACGGCCTGCCCGCCCAGGACTTGCTGCGGGGCATCCTGAGCGGCGCGCACCAGGCGCAGGTGACGGGCACCCCCGGCAGCGGCCTGGAACTGTTCCTCAACACACCCGCGCGAACAGCCCTGACCCGCTCCACCGGTCTTCCCCTGCCCCGGCTCACCCGCCTGCTGCCCGCTCTCGCCGCCCCGCACGGGCGGCTCGCAGATGACGAGAACCCGCGGGCGGCCTGGTACATGCCGGGCGAGGCATGGGTGGGGGCCTGTCCTGCGTGTACCGGGCGGGCCTGGCGGCCCGGACAGCCTGTTCTGATGTACCCGGGAACGGCCAGGCACGTCTGCCAGCGTCACCGGCGCTGGCTCCTCGCGCATCCCGGGAGGCCGGCGAGCATTCCGCTGGAGACTCTGCCCGAGATCCTCACTGCTCACCGCCATCACTTCGCTCTCACACGGGCCCGTCCGGATGCGGCGAACGTGGTGGCCCTCGCCGCGGCGGTGGTGTGGTCGTGGCAAGTACAGGGGTGGAGATCCGAGGCGGTCTGGCAGGACCGTGTACGCCGGCTGGCCGCGGTCACGGGATCCATGCCGACAGCCGTGGTACCGCATGCCCTGGTGTCCTACCCGGAGACGATCGCCGTGGCCCGGCTGCTCGGCGCTCCGCGCTGGCAGCAGCGACTGCGCGAGACCGCCACAGTCCAAGGAGCAGGCGCCGCAATGGAATTGCTGCTCGGGGAAATCAGCCGCCGGGCTGGCAGGCCGTGGCTCGCGGACTGGCTGATCGCCTACACCCGCACCAGACCCAGGACGGCCGCACAAACCGATCCCCTCGATCGGTGGCTGCACCGGCTCACCGCTGCGGACGGCCCCGAAAGCGATGGCTTGTGGACGGTGCACCGAGCGGCCGTACGGCCCACCGAGTACAACGACCGCATCGGCTTCCTCACCGACCGCCGTCCCCGCAGCATCTACGAAGAGGCCGGGGCAGCCTTCCTGACCGGTGGCTGGGAACCGGTGCCCTCACCGCGGCCCAGGCTGGCGCCGTGCCCGTGACATCTGCCAACCCCGTCCCCGGCTCCCTCACCAGCCCACTCCGCCCCGGCCGTATCTCGCTGGCGTCCGCAGGCCACCACACCCCGCCCGCTCATCCCTCGCACACGAAGGAGACACATACCCATGGCATCGATCAGTTCGGAGTACGCCAACCAGTTACTGGCGGAACTCACCGAGGGCTGTCCCGTCCCCGCAGCGCCCGCCTCGCTGTCCCGCTACACCTTCCAGATCAGCAACCACGTCCTCATCGGAGACACCGCCGTGCGCGGCTACAAGTACAAGGGTCGGTGGCGGCTGGACGACCGGGACATCCGCGCGGCCGGCAACCGACTCGCGTCGCTCCCTTTCGACCCCGACGACCTGGTCGACGCCCGTCTCTCGTCCGCCGAGCACAACCAGACGTGGCGCTCACAGATCCACCGCTGGTTCGAGCACATCTCCTACCAGGACCAGAGCGCCAACGGCTGTCGCTGCGAGGGACAGCAGCCGTGCAGCGGCACCCGGCCCAACCGCTACGGGCTGGGGTGTGGAGCGACCTTCGAGCAGGTCAAGGAACGCTACGGCCGTTCGCCCATCGCGTGCACCAGCCCACTGCCGCTGCTGACGTGGTCCGGCACCACCTGGATGGTCCCGCGCGCCTACGCCGCCCTCCTCGACCGGGCGGACCAGATCGCCGCCGAGTGCGTCGAACAGGCCGCCCGATGCAGCCGCTGCAACGCCACCGGAGACGTCTGGAAGTGGCGCACGTCGAGCAACAGCGGCTACACCACCCTGTGCCCCGCGTGCGCCGCCTCCGTCGCCCGCCCCTACAAGGACCACCTGCGCGGTCGGCTGTATGCGTCGCTGCTGAATAACTCGCAGCCGGAGGCGTTCTTGTGCCGGTTGTGCCCCAGTCCGCGACAGGCCGTGTACTGGGACCACTGCCACGCGCACGGATTCGTGCGCGGGCCGGTGTGTGCCAGCTGCAACACCTACGAAGGCGGCGGCTACAGGTTCATCCACCGGTCGGGTGCGGTCCGCCACCTCCTGCTGTGCGACGGCTGCCGCCGCGACAGGACCGTGCCGCCGCGCCACCAGCCCGACATCGTGCTGCAGACGTTCGTGCCCGACCCTCACGGCCCGTGTGCGAAGCGGCCCCACTCCGCGTGGGGTGCGATTCAGGAAGACGGATCGATCCGTTTCCGAATGCACTGCTGGCAGTGCACATCTAACCCCCAGTGGGAACAGGTCGTGCCAGCCGCTCAGGTCAGGCAGCTGGTACGGGAGTTCGTCGACAAGGCCCTGGAGGCCGGTACCGACGGCCCCAGCCAGGAATCCGCCTGACGGCCCGACGCCTCATCGCTTCTGTACTTGAACTTCTCTCCCCCGAGTCCGCCCGTGGGCCGGGCGCCCGGCAGAACGCAGCCAGACGCCGCCTTCTGCCGGGCACCAACGAAACGCGACACGTCATGGCTTGCACACTTCGAACCCGACCGCCGAGCGGGCGAGAGAAGCCTGGGGCTTCTCCCGCCTGGCCAGGGTGACCTGGCAGTCCGGTTGCACGGTCCCGCTACCCGCGCCGACATGAGCAGAGCGAAGCACCGGACCGCAGTCGCTACATCGGGGTGTCCCACCCAAGGAAGAGGCCGCCGGGTAAGGCTGGGCCAGCCGTACCCGGCGGTGCCGTTATTCAAGCCAGTCAGGGGGGATGAGGGCGTTGCGTTTGCCGTCGCTGTCGGGGCGCCAGTTGCCGATCACAGCGTCCTGGTACCAGGTTTCAGCCAGGTTCGCGTGGTCGCAGACGATGATCTGCAGGGCTCCCTTGTTGAGCTGTACCACGTCGTTGAGGAGCTGGAAGTAGGCGGTGACGGTGGTCCAGTCGGCGTCTTGGATGGTTGCGGCGTCGCGGGGCTTTTCTGGGAAGAACGCCTGGGTGGGTTGATCGAACATGAGGAAGCCGGGGACCGGCCGGTTGTTGCGGCGCAGGTAGGTGTGGAGAGCAAGGTGGGCGACGAGGTGGTAGCCGATGTGGTTCTTGGCGCTGCCGATCCGTGTCAGGGGCAGGCGTCCTGCGGGTCGTCTCAGGATCACGTTGAGCAGTTTGAGGCTGATCCCTACTTCGGTGGCGTCTACTGCTCCTCCGAGGTTAAGGCGCTTTGCCCAGGCGGTCGTGCCGACGGCGATGTCGGCGAGCCGGCGTTCGGTCTCGGCGGTGACGTCGTCCTCGTCGATGAGCTGTTCCAGTGTGGCGGCGTGTTCCTGGGCCAAGGCCAGGTCGTTGCGCAGCCGGGTGAGGTCGCTGTCGGTTCCGGTTCGGGTGAGTGCTTCGGCGATCCTGCCCTGGATGTGTGCGACGCGTAGGTTCTGTTCCTGCAGGTTGCGCAGGCGTTCGTCGCTCGCCAGTAGTTCTCTAAGCTGGGCGCCGTTCAGTCTCAGGCGTTCGGTGACGCGGCCGCGCTCGATCTGGAGGGCGTTTCGGTGCTCTTCGCGGACGGGCTGGAGGGTTTGCGCCTGGGCGAGTTCCTGCGCGAGGTGGTCGGTGAGAGCGGTACCAATACTTGACGCCCGGGGATGCGAGCCCGATCACGACTCCAAGTCGCCGACGTCACGGCGTCGCTCAGCTAGGTATCGCTTCACCAGCTCAACAAGGAGTTCGCCCTCGCCGAGTTGTGTCTGGTACGCCGCTCTGCGAAACGCCTCGCGCTCCTTGCTCGCGAGGATCATCGTCGGTGCAAAGACCCACGCGTCGGGATGCTTCCATGGGCAGCACATCCAGCGGACGCATGTATCCGCCTTGGTCTCGCGAACCTTCGGCGTTGTCCACGGCTTGTGTGGGTAGCTCTTCAACTCCGCCTCGCAGCGTTCGAGCACTTCGAACATGCCCGCCTTGTTCGTGTGCTTCTCTTTGCCGTAGTGGTGACGGAACCAGTCGCGTCGGTCGGTGTCGGCGATCTCTCTCTGGGCTCGCTCCACGCGCCCCGGAATGCCGCGGTATACCTGGGGACGCATCGGCTTCGTGCTGAAGCCGGCCTTCGGGAAGAGGTAGCTCAGGTCCATGTCTGCAGCCCACCTCTTCGCAGTGCGCTTGCTCTTCCGCTTGTTGCAGCTCTCACATGCCGGGACGAAGTTCCACCAGATGTCTGCCCCGTTGTCCTTCACCGGCTCCTCATGATCCAGCGTTGTCGCGCTCTTCCCGCAGTACACACAGAGTCCCTGGTGCGCGGTGAGAACCATCAGCCACACCCATGTCGGCTGATCAGCACGGCTCCCCCGTGGAATTGCAGACTGTGCGGTAGACACGTTCACCCTTGCCGTTGTTGGAGCAGAGGAGGAACAGTAACGGCGGCCACTGACAAACGAGGCACCAGAGGTCGCTTTCATCGGGGCTCCGCAGCCTCAACCAGCTGATACAGGCCCGGCGCCGTCGCAGGGGCACCGGGGCGAGCGGGTGTTCGTCCCGGTCCACAACAGCAGGAAGTGGTCGTGGAGGCGCTGGTCTCGTGTGTTGGGACCATCCCTGCGCGTGCAGGGAGCAGTTGAGGCGCTGCATCTCCTGGACGGCCACGTTGGAATCATCCCCCCGCACGCGGGGATGGTCCCGGCGCGGTCTGCAGCTGCCGACATCTCCTCAACCGGGCCGCAGCGACTTGGCATCGGGGGCCCGAGCGTACGGACGAAGGGTAAGCCGGAGGCTAAGGCTGGGATCGCGAAGTACCCATGGGCGACAGCGACTTGTGCCAGCGTATGTGGCGCGATCTAGCCGAGGAGGCCCCATTTGGCCGACCGACCGGAGCAGAGAGTCCGACTGCGGCTCGCTCGCCGACGGACAGCGCCCCAGGTGGTACGGGCGCGGGTACCGGAACCGAGAGTGCCCGAGCCCGACATACAGCTCTCCCCAGCCTCAGTCCCCGAGCCGGACCCAGAGGCGGAGCCAGACCCGGAGCCCGCAGCGCTGAGTGTGCGTGAACGTCTGCGGAGGGCCGGGTGGGCGCACGCCATCACGGTCAGTGGAGCGGGACTTGCCGCTGTCGCGGCGATCGGCGGGCTCTGGGCGCAAGCTGTTGCCACGTACTGGACCCAGCAGACCGCCCGGGACCAACTCAGCCAGTCGAGAGAGGACAGCCAGCGCGAGGAGCAGGCCCAGGCATCACAGGTCACGTTCTGGGTACAGGACTCGAAATCGGGTGGGGGACCTGAACTCCATGTCCTGAACCGTTCACTCGACCCGGTGACGAGCGTCCGCCTCGGAGCTCGTCGCTTCGCCGTAGGGTCCTACTACGGCTTTCCAGGCGGTCACGATCTACCTCCATGCACTGAGGAGGTCTTCGATACCCAGAAGATGTTCCTGGTCCCCTCGCTGGATCAGGTCACGCGGAAGGGCCAAGAGCGCTTCACTTCGGCGCGGGCCGCGTTCACGTACCTGGGGTTCGTCGACAGCCACGGAAGAAGATGGGGTCGATTGAAGACCGACCTGGTCGACATGAGCGACAGTGAGATACTGATCGACCCGGAAACGACGCTGACGGACGCCCGTGGAAAGGTCGTGTTGGGCGAGCCTGTCGTGAAGACGGCCGACAACTGTGGCAACGACCACGGATGAGCCGAACCGAGCGTAGTCCCGGAAGCCCAGCGTGTCGCTGGTCACGGCCCCCGCTGTCCCGAGATTTCACCCCAGCTCCCGCATAGTCGGCAGAAGAACGTCCGGCAGACCCTGATCATCAAGATCCGCCGGTCCAGACGAGGGCCCCGCAACCGCGAGCGCGGGGCCCTGTCCGCTTCCTGCTCGCGCAGGGTTCCCACAGGGCCGCCGCACGGGACAGCGCTGGAACAGGGGCCCCGGACCACCTGCTTGCAGCGCGCCGTGGTGCGGCCAGCGGTACGGACCATCCGGCGCAGATCGCCCGGGTCGACGGCGTCAGCATGGAGCGGGCCCGGTTCCACCAGCCCTTGTCCGCCTCCTCCCCGCCCGATGCCGGACGATGAGATGGCAGGCCCTGATCTCGACGTCGGACAGCGGGGCGTTGTCGATGACGCGCAGCGCGCGCAGGGTCGCGAAGTGTGCTTCGAGCGTATTGCTGGGGTGGCCTCGGTCGCCGAGGTCGGACAGGTAGGAGGCGACGGCGTTGGGTTCGTCTTTCGCCCAGGCGTACGCCACGCACCACAGGTTCTAGGAGCGCCATCGGGTGGCGTGGGCGTCCCGGGAGTTCTGCGGCACTGCGGTAGTGAGCTTGTGAGGGGCGGACGCGGGAATCCGCTCGTCGCCGCGCGTGCGCACGTCGGGTTCCGCGCGCTGTCGACGGGCAATCGGGGTGCGGCCGGGAACGAGGACGAGCTCGGCCGACGTCATGACGCGAGCTCGGAAGTTGTGTTGAGGGGACGCTGCATCCTCATGTCGTCTCCTGTAGCCGGGCCATGCAGGCGGGACAGATGTCGAAGTCGTTCGTCTTGGGGTCGATCAGGGAACCGCAGCCTTTTCTGCACCAGATAAGGGTGTCAAGAACGACGGCGCAGCTCATGCACAGGTACATCAACCAGCCGTCGCGTTCGACGTCAAAGATGGTCGGGGTGTCACACGTGGGGCACCAGTAGAGCTGCGGTTCCTCGTTGTCGAGGGGGTCGACCGCCTTCTTGCGCACCATCTCCGCATAGACGTAGTCGGCGGCGGCGCATTCGGCATCCGTCCACGAGCGGTAGCAGAACCGGCAGGAGAGCGGGACCCCGGCGACCAGGGCGGGCATGCCGCAGTCCGGACAGAGGACCGTGGCGTCCGTGCACGGGGCCAACGCCTCCTTGAGCCCGTTCATCCGGGTCTGGATCAGCTTGGTGATCGTGCCCAGGCGGTGCCGCACGTCGTCCATGGCCGCCTCCACCTGGACCCTTTCGGGCGCGTCCAGGTGAGGCAGAAGGTGTTCGTGCAGGAAGGTGAGCAGGAAGTCCAGCACGGTGGCCGCCTGCGCCTCCACCGCGGGAGCAGACTGCGTCAGCCCGTAATGTTGTAGGGCGTTGCGGGTCTGCCCCAGCTTGGCGACGGCGGCAAGATGCTTGCTGTCCAGGTCCAGTCCCACCACCTCACGCAACCGCGTGAGGGTCTCGTCGATGCCGCAGCTGGCGAAGGAGCCGATGGGGACCCGCTCGCGCAGCGGGCCCTTCTTGGTCTTTCGCAGCTCGGCTGGCAGGTCCTGGACGATCAGCGTCCAATGCGCCTGCTGGAGGCGGGCCTTGAGCAAGACCTCGGTGCCGGCCTGGAGGTGCAGGACGGCGTACTTCAGATCGCGCGGCGTCGGCTCGCCGGACAGCTGCTCCACCACGCTGGCCAGGTAGCCAGTCCGTTGAGGACGGGCGGGAAGTCAACGTGCTGGGCCGGGCCGCCCGGCACCGACTCGGGGCGTTGCCCAGGCACTGAGGAGCTGCTCGGCGAGTACGGCTGATGGCCGTGCACGGGCCGTCCTGTGCCCTGCGGAATCTCCCCCGTCATCGTTCCCTCCCCCGTTTCCGGCGCCCCGGCCGAAAGTTCTTGCACCCGCAGGTTGCCCGCTGGCGTCAATTGTGTGGCCCGGCTGGTTTCTGATTCCGGGTAAGGAGAGCGTATCCGGAACCTCTCACCTCCCAGTTTCGCCTGCTCGCCGACAGCTCGGATCCGGGCGTGGGAAAAGTTCGCCGCTTCCCACCGGCGGCCCCGGTGGGGGAATCGGATCGTGCCCCGAGCTCCCTTGGTGCCCTTGTCGGCCCAAGTTCCGGACGCTGGCTTCGTGAGAGCGTCAATGATCCCGTGGGTTCGTGCGGCCCCGATGTCGTGGACGGCGCCTGGCAGGGCGGGCGCAACCCAGAGATGACGGATCGGCGCTGACCTGGACATTCACGCCGTGGCGCTTATGGGATAGGCGCCGCCGTGCCGAGGAGCTCCACTGGTCGCAGTCCGTGCCCTACCGTGCCGCGCCTGCGAGGCGTTCCTTTTTCTGGCGCCACAGATCCGCAGCCCACTGCCCTACCGAACGCAGCATCACGACTTCGCTACACGCTGGGCAGGCAGTCGCCGAAAGGCCCACGATCGCCGCTATGAGAAACTCCGTCCTGGCGGGCGCCGCAGCGCTGACAGCGATCGTTGCCCTCACCGCATGCGGGAGCAGCAGCGAGAAGCGCACGTCCTCGTACGCCTCCGGCAGCGTCACCGCTCACTGCCTCGCTGAGCACTGGCCGCAGCCGATGCCGGACATGCGTGGCAAGCACTTCGACCCTCTCGGCAAGGACCTGGAGTGTTTCGACAGCGTCAAGGCCCTGGCCCCTGATGGGCACGACGTAATGAATGACGCGGCCGACGAGACCTCGTCGTGGACCGTGGCTTCGAGCAAGCCGGCCACCGGCGTCAAGGTCCGTATGACCACGCTGATCACGCTCGTCCTGCGCCCCAGTGACTGATGCGTCGCTCGGCCTTGGGTCCGACCCGCCCGCGGTCGAAGCCCGCGTGCGCCGTGCCCCTTCTTGAGGTGTTCCTTGATCAGGCCTCGGCGGTCCTTCAGGACGCGGGCGAGGTTGATAATCGCCGACCTTCTGCTGTCGGCTGACGTCTCGCGGGCAGACGTCCCGAAAGAACCCCGGGCTGGTTTCCCGACGGCACCGGCCGGGAGTATGCCGGGCGGATCGCGGGGCGTTGTCAGTGCCGGACTGTACGTTCCGGTGGTGACGACCTGATCCGGGGTGCAGGAACATCTGTAGCCAGGGAGGGCATCTGTCGGCTGACGCCGTGAGCCGACCGCAAACGATGACGAGGTGCAGTGAACGACCATCGGTTCGAGCAGCTCCTGGAGTTGGGGCGCCGCAACCAGGACATCATCGAGCTGGCCCGTCACCACTGCAGCAAACTGCAGTTCCGGGCTTCCGGTGGGCATGGCATGGCCGAGGCTGCCAGCGGGCTGCCCACCGACATGCGCGAGATCTATTGCGACGTGGGCGGTCTCGGCCCTGCGGCCCACAATCTGCAGCTCATCGCCGGGGACTACGTCCGCGAGCACTGCCGTGAGTGCCCCTCCCGCGCGGCGTCGGGACGGATGCCGAACCTGCTCACTGTCGTAGAGAGCGAAGATGCCGCCGCCGAGCGGCGGCGGCAGGAGAGCGAAGCCGCTGAAGCGGAGGCTGTGCGACGGGCACGATGGCGGCGCGATACTCGAACGGCGCTGCTGGCGGCGAGCGGAGCGGGCACGCATCAGCTGCGGGAGGATCTCAACCTCATCGACGCGCCGTGCACTGCCGACCGGGCCCCGGCGGTCGCGGCGGCGCACACGAGGCTGACCGCTGTGGCGCGCCGCGCGCCGGAGCTCTTCTCCGGCGAGCTCATCGGCCAGTTTTTTACTCTGGTACGTGAGCAGCACGAGGACAGACTGCTCGTCCCGCTGCGGTACCTGGCGCGTGCAGGGGTCACTCCGGCAGACCGGGTGGCGGCGCTGGCCTGCGAGGTGCTCGCCCTGCGGCCGTCGTCCGAGGCCGCAGCGTGTCTGGTCGATTTCCCTCGTTCCTACCGGTCCGAGGACATGACGCGGGAGGTGATCCTGTCGTGCGTGCGGCTGGTAGCCGGTCCAGTGTTCACCCGGACGGGGCGCCGGGAAAGCCCGGAGTCCGGGGATCCAGCCGGTCTGGTCGCCGCGACCGATGCAAACCTGCCCGCGGTGCTGAACGTGGTCGTCGACCTGCTGACCACGTCACCGCCCGACCGGCCCTCTGTGCTGGTGATCCCGCCCGGCAGCGCCGTGCGCACCACTGGTGACGTCGCCCGGGCGATACGGGATGCCGAGGCGCGTCGACATCAGGGAGGGGTGGCGGCACGGGTGTTGCTGGCCGGTAGCCGGTGTATGTGGAAGGACGTGGCCGGGCCGCTGCTCCAAGCGCTCGCCGTCCCGGACGCCGACCACTTCGACCTTCTGCCGTCCCATGAAGTCGCAGCGGCGGTGGCGGAGGCGATGCTGAGTGAGTTCGATGCGGTCATCGCCGATCTGGGCCGCGTCGTTCCCGCTTCGTCCGATCACGCTGAGCGGCTGGTGGGGTGCCTCGAGCACTGCCGGAGACTGCTGTCCCGGGACGACCCGTTCTTGCACCGGGAGATCCCCGAGACGGTGTGCGAGAGCCTGGCCCCGCGGCTGTGCCAGGCAGCCGTCGGTCTCCTGGACGACCGGTGGGGATTCGAGGCCCGGTTCCAGGTCGCCACGCTGGTGGATGACCTTGCGAAGCAATTCCCGGCGGCGATGGCCGTCCATGCGGACGCTCTGCTGGGCCACATGCTCCTGATGCATGCCCCGTCGCAGGACTCGAGTGTCTTCGTGCACCCCTCTCCCATGGGTGTGCCCCCGGCGCTGGAGCGTTTGAGCCGGAAGCAGACGGTGCAGTCCAGCGTGCGGGAAGTACGCAGCGCTCTGGCCCGTTGCGCGTCGCAGGATCCGCTGGGGGTGGTGGAGGCCGTTTTGGAGGCGGACTTTGCCGCCGGTCGGTCCGCGCATGCCGGGAAGCAGGATCCACGCGTCCTCTGGGTTCAACGGGACTGTCTGGAGCTGGTGTGTCGGATTGCCGCCGAGTACGGCCAGCAGCCCGGTGTGGTGGCCCGGGTCCTGCCGCTGCTGTACCGGCGCCTGCTCGGCGAGGACGCCCTGCTGCGGGCTGCGGCGGTGAGAGCCTGGGCTTTGCTCGCCGCACGACACTCGCTGCCGGGGAGCCTGGCCGACTGCGGGCCTGCGCTGCTGCAGGACCCCTACCTGGCCGTCCTGCGGGCCCTGCTGATCCATGGGCGCTCGCTGCTGCACGAGAGGGACATGTGGTCCCTGATCGTCCTGGCTGCGCGGATCGTCGACGCCTATCGCAATGACGAGAACGAGCACGACCTCGTGGCGCTGGCTCTCGACGTCCTCTACAGCGAACGCACGCGCTGGGACGCCGACCAGGTTCCCCAGGTCGAACTGTGGATTCTCGACCATGCCGCGGCGCTGCCCGCGCGCGAGGCTGAGCGGATGGCCGACCGGCTCGGGTGGAGCAGCAGCGCCGCGCACAGCAAGCAGATGGCCGCCGTGCGAATGGCCGTGCTGCACGATCCTTCCCTCAACAGCCCCTTCACCGATCACGACGACCTGCGGTTTGTGCACTTGATGGAAACGGCCGGCGGGGGCGTGGACCTGCCCTACGAACGGTTCGAGAAGCTGGTCCGGCCGGACTGGACGGGTGGTGCGCTGCTGCTGGTGGAGTGTCTTCAGAGGTTCGGCCGCTGGGGCGATGCACGTGCACTGGCCCGCCACATATACGAGCATCTGCCGCCGGTGCCCGCCTACGATGGGCACCGGGACCGGCTCGAGCCCGTGCTCGAGCACACCGCCCTGCAGGCCGATCCGTCGCTGCAGTCCGGGCGCACACCCGTGTGGCCGGTCCCGGCGCCCGAGCCCGGAGAGCGGTTTGGCTTCACCGCCCAGAGTGACCTGATGGTGCACGCTCGTCTGGCGTTGCGCGGCGAACTGCTGCACGAGGCCGCCGGCTCGGGCGTGACCGATCCCTCGACCCGGCATCTCCTGCCGGCGTCGGAGCGGCTGGATGAGATCGCCGCCCGTGTGGAGCAGCTGCATCAGCAGGCGACCCCCACTGCCGCATTCCTGCGTGCATGGGCCGAGTCCCTGCGGGTGGCCTCGCACCTGATGCAGGCCCACGGAGCGCTACGGCAGGCGGACCTGGACCGGGAACGAGCGCATCGTCAGGCGGCGTTCCTTCGCGCGGAGGACCTGCAAGAACGCCTGGACGGCGACGATCCGTTGCACATGCCGCTGCTGGGGTGGCTGGAGCAGGTCCACGCAGCGGCCATGCGAGGCGACCGTCTCGCAGCCGCTCTGGCCGATGTGCCGGTTCCGCTGCAGGCGGCACGCGGCTGTTCCCGGATCAGCGGTTACGGTCCGGCCGAACCGGTGCTGGCCAGGGAAGAGGATCCGGTGGTGGTGTGCCTGTTGTGGCTCGATGACCGCCGCGTCACCCACGGCCAGGTCGTCCATCGCTCGCGGGCCTACACCCTGCGCGTCGAGTTCCGCATGGACGTCTGGCCGTCCTGGGCCGACCGTCTGGACGTCGAGCTGCTGTCGGTGCTCCGTCCCGACGAGCTCGTCGTTCCGTCGTTCCGTCTGGCCCGCTCCATGGCCACCGGCGGGACGGGCCGTGAAGACGAGGGAGTGTCGGTGCGCGGTGAGGGCACTCTGGTCGTGCGCTTCGCGCTCGGTGCGGGCCAACCCGCCCAGACCGTCCGGGTGGTGGCGCGCTTCCGGTCGGCGGACGGCAGCAGGCTCTGCACGGCGGACCTGGCCGGCTACCCCGAGCTTCGGCTGCGTCCCTTCGACTCCACCCGCGACGCGCTCACTGCACTCCCCCAGGTCGACGCTCGTCTGCTGGCCCTGCACGAGAGGGTCCGGGAGTTCACCGACGACGAGGAGACCCTGCAGGCGTTCGGCCGGCTCCTGGCCGCCGTCACCGCAGTGGCCGCCGAACTCACCTATGACCAGTTGTTCCGGCGTGGCCGGAACGTGTCCGAGGCCCGCTTCCACGACGAGGTTGACCGGCGCCTGAAACAGGACCCGCTCCTGGGCGGCCGGGTCTCCCGCGCCACCCGGCAGGGTCTGGGCATCACCGACGTCGTCCACGACAACGTGACCTGCGAGCTGAAAGTCGAGCGTCACAAGGCCTTCGACGTCGACCGCTCCCGGCGGTATCTGGGTCAGCCCACCCAGTACGCGGCGGCCGTCCAGCGGCAGTTGTCCATCCTGCTGGTCTTGGACGTCACCAAAAAGCAGCAGCCGGTCGGGGTGCAGGAGAACTACCTGTGGCTGATGCGGCCCGACCTGCACGCAACCGAAGACGCCCCCGCGCCAGCTCTGGTCGCCGTGGTCATGGTCAACGCCGGGCTCATCGTGCCCAGCAGCTGGTCGCGCCGCACCATCACCGCCGAGGAGATCGATCTGGATGCCCCTCGCGTTCCTCCTGTCGCGGACCTTCAGCCAGGGGAACCGTCGTGACGGCTTCCGCGTAAGGCGCGTCGGCCGGTCGACAGCGTCCCTGTGGCGGCCTCTGCCTGTCAGAAATTCCGGGATGGTAACCACCGGGCCGGCCCGCTCACACTGCGCGATGGCCGAACTTGAGCTGGGGCGACAGCAGCCCCGACGTCAGCGGCGCTTCACGCGGTTGGTGTCGGCCCTCGCGAAATCCCCGGGCTCTTCGTCCATCAGCAGACCGCCGGGATCCACCAGCGGCGCCATCACTGGATGAAGGTCGTGTCCGGCAGGATCGTCCTGTCCGTCGTGCCATCGTGCAACCGCCCGGCCCGCGCCCGCAACCAGGTCAGCGAGCTGGAGAGAGGGGTGGTCCACCGAACGGCCCCGGACCAGATTTTCGAGGTGGTTGCCGCTGATGAGACCGTGGACGACTCCCACGGCCATGGCCCCTCGCTCCAGGACGTCGAGTTTGTCATCGGTCAGCAGCCGCTGGTCGTCCGCGAGGACCTGGAGCTTGCCGCCGTAGCGCATCGAGGCGTGGAGAATGACCGTGGGCACGGCCGTGACGAGGGGGTCCATGGAGTCGTCGAGCAGTCCGTGCTCTCCGGTCGGTGTGGCCTCGGCGGGACGCTCACGGGCGAACTCCTCGGCTTCTGGGCGGGTCGTGCGCAGCAACTCCAGGACTTTCGCCGCCTTCTTCGCCTGGGGCGCTTTGCGCCGGCGGGCATAGGCGTGGGACTCCCGGAAGACGGTGAAGAGATCGTCGACGCTGACGTGGTCGCCCGTGCGATTCCTCTTGGAGAAGAAGCCCACGGCCGTGGCGATGAGCCGGTCGAAGCCGTCACGGCCCAACGCTCGGGGCCCTTCGGTAGCCAGGTCCAGGGCCAGCTGCCGGGCCACACCGCTGCTGACGATGTCGTAGCCGATGGCGTTGAACCGCTCCTCCAGCAGGAGGCTGACGAGCTTGGCCGCGACAAAGTAGTGCTTGTCGATCACATACACCGAAGCACGGTCGCGCAGCGGCCCGCCGGTGGCCAGAAGTTCACCCAGGAGCCGGCGGCGCTGGCTGGCTCCCCCGCCGGCGAACATCTTTTTGGAACTTCATCTCTGGCGCCGACTTCTGTATCCCCGCCTCGCGTCGCAGGGTGTCCAGGACCGCGGCGGCATCGGCATCGTCGATGGCCACCGAGCCCAGGATCATGTAGCGGTCGCCGTTGTGGAGCTGATCACCGTCATAGCTGGACTCGTCGATGGCGATCCACCGGCCGGTGCCGGCATGGTCGTCGGTGGGCGCCTGGCGGTTGCGGCGGCTGAAGTTCGCTCCGAGCAGTCCGGTCCCGGAGTTCGGCGCATGGTCACGTTCGATCATGCCGACATACTCGGCGTACGGATCCTTGCGGACAAGCCACGGTGCATCCTCCGTCCCACCGTCCATGCCCAGGCCTTGTGCTGCACTGTTAGCCATCGCTGCGTTCGGGGGTGACGGAGGTGGCCTTGTGGTCATGAGCTGGCAGCGCTGGGGATCCATTTCAGCGTGGCCAGGCCGGCGGGGCCGCCGAGGTGGAGTGTATGGCCGTCAACGCTGGTGTGGGCGAGGTTGGTCACGGGTGCTGCGGTGAGCAGTGAGTGGATGAGATCCCCTGTCTGCGGGTCCCAGAAGCGGACGCCGGTGCCGCTTGCGGTGACGAGGACTGAGGATCCGTTCTTGTGCGGGAGCGAGATCATGGCGGTGGTCAAAGACGTGTCGATGTGCTGCAGGGGTTTCCAGGTTGCCTTGTCCCAGAGGGTGATGCCGTGAGAGGTGGCTGCAGCCACGATGTGGTGATCCGGGGTGAGAGAGACCGGGGTGAGAGCGGTGTGTCTGAGGTAGGGGGGCACGGCGGCGGTGCTTGCGGTGATCTGGTTGCTGTCCGGGTCCCAGAGCAGCAGCCCTGACTTTCTCTCAGCCCAGAGGATCGCGGTGGTGGCGTGGGGGGACGGCAGAGCGAGGCACGCGCTCATTTCCAGACGGTGAGGGAAGGCGAGGTCTGCTGTGATCGTTGCGTTGGTGAGGTTCATCGCGGACAGACCCATCCCGTCGCCGATCACCAAAGCAGGGTCGCCGTCGGGCAGACGGACCACACACCAGACGGCACGGCGCAACGGCCCTGACACGGGGTCGATGTGATCGCGTATTGCGTTCCACACTTCGATGCCTTTGTCGTGTTCCAGGACGACGACGGCTTCCTCATTGGGGCCGGGGATCGCTTGCAGGGCCCGTACAGGGCGGCGGCTGGTGTGCTCGGTCAGTGTTTCTCCGGTGGTGGGGTCGATCAGAGCGACGGTGTGGCCCGTGGCCACTACGAGGAGTTCGTTTCCGGCGTCCCGGTGAACAACGCTCATCAGCCTCGGTGTGCTGGGGGCGTTGGCCAAAGACGGCTGGGAGGATCTGCGCTGATAGCGGCGGCCGTCTGTCCGGTCCCATAGCAGGATGCCTTCGTGGCCGGCGGAGGCCAGCTTCCAGCTCCGCCCGCCGCGGCCGGGATCTCCCCTCAGCAGCATCGTCCCAAGCTGTGCGGGGTAGCGGCCCATATGCCGCGGCATCTGTTCCGATAGCCGCCACACGGTGACGTCGTCGTTGGTCACGGTTGCGAGCATCGTCTGGTGGTTGAGGCCGTCGAGGCTGGCGATCCGGGTGGCTTCGACGGGCAGAGGTGCAAGGGGCTTGCTGTCGAAGGGACTGACGAGTTGGACTTCCCGGCGGCGCGGGATGGCCAGTACGTCGTGGCCGGAGCAGCCGGTCGCAGCAGCTACGGTGCGTTCGGAGCTGTTCGCGAGTCCCGTCATGATCGTGTCTTGGGTCAGCGGGTCGACCAGCGCCAGATAGCCGCTGTAGGTGCGGCACAGCCGGTGGCGGTGTCCGCGGGCGTCGGATGCCCACAGGTTCCGTGCGGCGGGCTTGGTTTCGTCTGGCCAGCTCACGCTGTGGACAAGGTCCTCACTCGGCTGCCACAGCACCGTTTCGCGGTTGATGCGGACGGCGACCATCCAGCGTCGTGGACCGTCAGCCAGGACATCTACCGTCCCGGTGCCCTTGCGGTTCAGGGACGCCAGCAGGCGTCCGGACAGCGGATCGAACACCGCAGCTCCCTGGGTGGTACCCGCTACGAGGAAGGGGCGGCCGCTGGATCCCATGGCGACGGCAAGGGAGTACACGGAGCTGGTGGGGATGTGCACGAGCTGTTGTCCCGTGGTGCTGTCCCACACTCCGATGCCGTGCCGGGTGCCGGCCGCGATCAGGCTCCGTCCGTCTGCGGTGCGCAGGGCGCACATGTCGTGGACGTTGCCGGAAGGGGAGGCCACGACGTTGGTGTGGGGCCGCCATGGCGCGTGCACGGGCTGCAGGGGCAGGTGGGGGGCGGCCTGGCTGTAGTCGGGCGCCGGGAGCGGGTCGAGACCGGGATCGGTGGATGCGGCGAGGTGGAAGCGGATGCTGCTCAGCCGGGAGAGGTAGTCGGTGGACTCGTCCACGTAGGGCTCGATCAGCCCCGCTGCGGTCAGGACGCTGCGGGAGGGGTCGCCGGTGGGCAGCGGCAGGCCCAGCCGGGCGCGGAGTGTTCCCGAGCTTTCCCTGGAGGCGAGTTGCAGCGGCATGACGTCATCGGTCAGGGTTCGGCCGGCGTGGGCGTGGGCGATGGTGTGGCGGCGGACGTAGGGGTGGGGGGCGAGCTGGCCGGCCGCGCGTGCCAGTTCCGCGCAGGTGGCGGCGATGTCGCGGTGGATGCGCTGCTGCTCGTCGGGGTCGGGTTCGTGTGCCGCGTGGGTCAGGGAGTGGGGTTGTTTCAGGAGGACTTCGGCCACGCGCTGGTGGATGGGCCGGTAGACGGCCCGGTCGTCTTCCTCGCTGGTGGTGAGGTAGCCGATCAGCCGGCTGTGCTGGACGAGGCGGATCGCCGCGTCGATGTCGTGCTGGCCGGGCACGTCGGGGTTCAGGACGGCGGCTGTCACGGCGGGCCAGACCTCTGCCCAGGGCAGGCCGTTGCCCTGGGCGAACGCGGTGGCGCGCAGGACGGCGAGCAGGAGGGCGGGGGCGACGTGGTGGTCGCGGGCGACGCGCGCGAGGTCGTCTCGCAGGAGTGCTGTGGTTCCCGCTTGCAGGCGGGAGCGCCACTGGAGGTCGTTCACGTCCTGCAGTACGGGGGCGTCTCGCAGCTGGGTGGCGGCGAGGCGGGCGTCGAGGAACGACGGGGTGACTGCCTCGGCGATCGCGTGGGCGGTCCGCTCGGTGAGGGTGTCCTGGGCTGTGTAGGGGCTGTCGGGGTGGTCTTGCAGGAGGGCTTGTGCGTAGGCGGCGATGTCGTCGGCGGTTTCCGGTCCGTCGGTTCGCAGGTGTGTCAGGGGTACCTCATCGTGGCCGATGCCTGGCTGCAGCACGGTGTGGAGGGCTCCCAGGAGCTGGTCGGCTGCAGTGTCCTGCAGTCTGTTGGTGTCGTCGATGGCGGAGCTGCGCATGCCGAGTACCAGCCGGACGGCTGGCGAGCCGTCAAGGTGGCGTAGCCATGCCAGGGGTCCGACCACGTCCGACAGGCAGGCGAGGGGCTGCTCCGCCTCGTCCAGTGCGTCGAGGACGATCGTGACCGGGGTGCTGGCGCCGTCGTGTTCGAGGCCTGTGAAGTGGTTGAGCAGGATTTGCAGCGGGGGCTCTTCGCGTGCGGCGGTGAGATCGAAGGCCGCAAGGAGGTCGTCAGTCAGTTCCAGTGCTGACTTGCCCCGCGCGAGGACGGCAGCGTCGACGGCACCTGGCCGTGGACGCAGGTCGGTGGGGATGTGCTGCGCCGTGTGGGCGAAGCGTGACTCGGTCATGAACAGCGGGTCGCTGAGGGTGACGAGGCGGGCGAGGAGCGCCGATTTGCCTGATCCGGCAGCCCCGGTCACCACCATGACACCTGTGCCGTCGGTGACGAAGACTGTCAGGGACTGCATGAGGGCGGTGCGTCCGCTGAAGTACCAGCCGGGGTCGGTGTCGCTGGTGCGGCCGGAGGCTCTGGACAGCCAGTACTCGGCCAGGGGGGCGGTCAGTGCCAGCGAACGTCTGGCTTGGGCGACGAGTTGCTCCGGCGGGCGGTAGTGGGGGTTGGGCAGGCACAGGCTCGGCTTGCCGCGGCGGGAGTCAGGAGCCACCCACAGGGCTCGCAGCAATTCGGGGTTCTCGTCGGCGGCGGTGTTGAGGAGTTTCTCCCACTCCTCGAACGACAGATGGGGGGCGGTGAAACCGGCGGATTCGTCTTGGGCGAGGTCCAGGCTGCGCTGCAGCAGCTGGGTGAACTCCCCCACCCGGGGTTTCTGGGTGGAGTCGCCGCTGGTGATCACCGCCAGGCTGCTCAGACGGCGCCGGGCGGTGCGCAAGTCTTCGACGAGGGCGGCGAGTTCGCGTTTCAGGACGCCGGAGAAGCAGGAGTCCACGAGGACGAGGACGTGCTCGGCGTCGCTGTCCAGGACCGCGGCGATCAGTTCGCTGGTGGGGAAGGCGGTGGTGAGCAGCCGGTCGGGGTCGGAGCCGGCGAAGGTGAGGTAGTGCCGCTGGGAACGGCCCGCCACCCCGTGCCCGGTGATGTACACGACGAGTGATTCGTCCCATGGAGTTTCGGGCAGACACTCGCCGTCCAAGAAGGCCCGCAGATCTGTCACCGAGGCCAGCTGGTCGGCATGACGAAGGTCAAAGCGCCGCTCGTCGTCCAGGTCAGGGTGGGCGAGCCAGCCGGTCACAGTCGCCACCTGGTCACCGATGCCGGCGGCGAACTTGTCGTCCTGGAGTCCGTAGTCGTCAACGGCGATGACCACCAGCCGACGTGCTGCCGCTTCCACTGTGGGGACTCCCTCACCCGCGCTCGTGCGAAGGGAAAACTCTAGCCGCCTACTCCCAGGCCCCAAGTGGCCGGTCCGGGGGCCCGGGAGCGGTGGATCCGGCCCCGATAGGATCGCGCGCGAGGGCAGCGGACCACAGTTTCGGGGGATCGGGTAAGCATGCACATCGTGGGTGTCCATGGCATCTGGCAGGGAAACACCAACGCCATGAAGCTCTCCGCCGACTGGAGCGGGGCCCTGGCCCGGGGGCTGCGGCGGTATCACGGGGCGCACTGCCCGATCCCGCCCCTGACGGTGTCCCACTACGGGCGCCTGTTCCGCGATCAGGCGCAGCATCTGGGCCCCGGCGAGGACGAGACGTGGGTGGACGAGAGCCCGGTCACGGACGAGGAGGAAGCCTTCATCCTCGACACGCTCGATCCCTACCTGCCGGACGGCGTGGACACCGCTTCCCTGCCCGTCGACACCCTCGGTCTCGGAATCCCCTACGTCCCACGCCAACTCGCCCACGTGCTGGTGGCCGTCGACCAGAAAGCGGGCCGGGGCACGGGACAGTGGCTGCTGCGGATCATCCGGCAGGTCTACCGCTACCTCCACGACGATGACGGCTACGGCTCCCCCATCCGAGACCTGGTCGCCGAGGAGCTGCACCGTCCCGGGCCGCGCGTGGTCATCGCCCACTCCCTGGGCAGTGTCATCGTGTTCGACATTCTGACACGCCAGGACATCGGTCCCGGCCCGGACGGCCTGCAGTACCTGGTCACCTGTGGCTCGCCGCTGGCCTGGCCGACCATTCGCCGCTCCCTGGGCCACGACGGGCTTCTTCGGATCCCGCAGGGAATCCAGTGGCTCAACCTCCACGCCGCCGGCGACGTGGTCGCGCAGTCACGCGGCCTGGCCCACGTAGCACCGGACGTACACGACGAAGCTGTCCGCAACGGCGTCGCCGAACCGCATTCCGTCGTGCGCTACCTTGCCCAGCAACCACTCGCGGACCTGATCGCCAAGGCCGCCACCGGCTGAGCAACCGTACTGCCGAGCCCGCATCTCTAAAGGCATGCCAGCCGCAGGACCGTTGTCGATACGGCACAGATCCAAGCCGCGCGCATGCAGCAAACTGCTCACCGCGACGTCGGCTGGAAGGCCCGAGGACGAAGCCGCGTTCCTGGAGGAGTTGGCTGTCGTGTGCCGTGTGAACCGCCTCTGAAAGGGGGAATCGGCTCCTGCCGTCGCCCGAGAAGAGTCCCACCGGTCCTCGCAGTAGCGGCCCGAAAATGTGCCGGCCGTCTGCGTAGCGTTTCGTCCATGCCACGAACTGCACCCGCCCAGGCGGAGCTCAAGCTCATGGACGCGGCGGCGGCGTCCGGCTTCCCGGTCAGCGCCAGCCAGTTGGAACGCTGGCGCCATCATGGCTTGATCCCGAGCCCTTGCCGGCGTGCTGCGGGAGCTGGGAGATACGAACGGGTCTATCCGCAAGGTACAGAAGACCTGGTCTGTGCTCTGGCCCGGCACGCCGGGCCGGGACGCTCCTACGACGATCTGGCCCTGCTTGCCTTCTTCTCGGGAGTCACGGTTCCCGAGGCCGCGCTCAAGACCGCGCTGGCGCGTGTCTACTTCAAGCACCGTGTGCAGCACGAAGAGCAGGTGGAACGCGTGCAGGCGCAGGTCCCGCCGCCGTGGGCTGCCGAGATGGACAACGAATACGAGCGAGCCGAGGCTGCTGCGAAAATCTCGCTGGCCGAGAACAGCAGGGCCATACGCCAGATGCGCATCAACCTCCGGCGTCGGCACGATCTGACCCGGTCCTCACGCGAAGAGGTGGACGCCCGCCTGCTGGGGGTTCTGGTGGGTCTGGAGAGGCGGCGGCTCCCTGAATCGGACGCGGCTTTCATGACCGATCTGACGGCGGCGCTGCATCTGGACTGCGACATCGCCGAGGACTGCCTCGCGGTCTGGGACTACGCGGCCGTCTGCCACGTATCGCAGATGGGCCGCCAGGAGACGACGTCGCCCCAGGAACGCCTCGAGAAGCTGGTGCGGATCAGCGCCGAGGACCTGCAGGCCCTGCGCAGGGAAGTGCTCGATGACATGGACCAGGTGTGGACGCGGGCGACCGGAGGACGCCAGACACGTGCGGCGAGGGATCAGCCGTGGCTGGCACGAAGTGCTGCCGGCGTGCTGATGGAATGGATGAGCGCGCGGGAGACACACCCGCCTGGGTCCGTGCTGGCCGACCGCTATTTCATCGACAGCCTCGCCGACCTGTCACTGCGTTGCTGGATCTTCCAGACCCGGTCCGCATGGACCGATCAGCCGGGCGAGGGGCGTACTGCCTTTACCGCACGCACCACTGGCTGACGGCTTACCCACCCCTGGCGCGCCGCCACCGGCAACACCCAGGGGGCGCCGTCCGCGCAAGTGGGGACGGTTGGCTCGTCGGCTGCCGCGCCCGCTCGTTGGCCTACCGGCGCCACCATTGCAGGAGGCGACGCAGCCTGGTCGGCGGCCCTGGCCTGTGCTCTGCGGTGTTTTGGTCCAGCAGGCGGCGGTCACGATCCCTGTTCTGGGTGATTTCTGCCGCAGAGTAGCGGCGGCTCCATCGGACACGGCCGTCATGGATCCAGTAGTGCGACCGGCAAGGTAGCGCCCAGTTGCCGATCGAGGGGGCGAGGGACACGTTCTCGCCGTCGTAGGTGATGGACCACTGCGCCGGGGAGAGTGGTGTGACGACCTCGTGGCCGCAACCGCAGCAGCAGAGGTGACCGCAGGTACGGTAAGGGATCGAGACGTACAACACCCCTGCGTCCATCGTCGGGGGGAAGGTCTCGGTGAAAACCGGGCGCAGGGTGTCGTGCGCGGTCACGGCAGGTCCTCGTTGGCGATCTCGCTGGTGATCAGTGAGTACGTCGTGTGGCTCTCGTCGGTGGCGTCGGCGTAGATACCGATGGAGCGTTTCCAGCGGATGACGGCCAGGACGGCGTTGAGCGCGTTCAGGTCCGCGGTCTGGATGTTGCGTGCGTAGGCGTCGCGTTCGGGCGCCGGCCGGGGAATGCGCCGGCGGGCCGCGTCCCGGCGGCCCGGGAGGCTGGTGGTGACGCGCAGGAGTCCGCTGAGGCGGCCGTCGATCTCTTCGATGCCCATGCCGACGTCGATGAACGGTACGTCGTGCGCTTCGAGCCAGTCGATGATCGCCGGCTTGCCCGCGGCGTCGTCGGAGGCGAGGAAGACGAACGTGGCCCCGGTGAGCAGGCCGAGGTTGTCCTCGTCGAGGTACTGCTCGCAGGCGGACACGCCGCGGTGCATGTTCGCGTAGAGCGAGGCGAAGTAGGTGGCCTTGGGCGGGCGGGCACGGAGGGTGTCGAGGGTGGGGGCGCCGGGGGCCCGGAAGGCGTTGTGGTTGTCGAAGGTGTCGCCGTCGATGAGGAGGATCGAGTCGACCTCGGTCTTGGCGACCTGGTCGAGGATGTAGCTTCCGCTGCCTCCGAGGCCGACGATCACGATGCGCTGTCCTCGGAAGCGGCGGTGGACGGCCGCGATACCGGCGCGGGAGGTGGCGGTGTCGCGGTAGACGAAGGGGCTGTCGTCCTCGGCCTCCTGCCACGCGGCGCCGGGAGTGGGGGTGGCCGAGGGGTCGAGTGCCTGTGCCTGGGCGGCGATGATCCTCGCGTACGCGGTGATCTTCGTGTACTCGTCGGGGTAGCCGTCGGGGCCGGGTTTGCTGGAGAGCATGAAGGTCGCCTGCATGCCCTCGGCGATCACCCGGGTATCCGTATGGGCCAGGGGCAGGGGGCGGCCGTGCTCGTCGCAGGGGGCGGAGCCGCTGAACCAGATACGGTGGTCGGTTGCGGAGACCAGGCGGTCCCCGCTGACAGTCACGGGGTAGGCGAGGAAGCCGTGTTCGACGGTGCGGTTCTCGGTGACGTACGGGATGTGCCGGACGATGATGTGGCCCGCGTGGACGACGATGTCGTAGCCGTCGTCGAGGAGGCGGGACAGGTCGGCGTCACGAGCGAGAAGTGCGGTAGGCATCGAAGACCATCCCCTTCTTCACTTGGACGCTGTGGCCGGCGGTGAGGCTGCCCGTTCCGTGGCCGTCGTGGCCGCGGCTGTACTGGACGGTGTAGGTGTCCTGGTCGTTCGGCGGCTGGCCGGGGTAGGCCAGGTCGACGATCTGCTCGAAGGTGATCTCCTTCGCCTCCCAGGTGTGCGGTCGGGCGTTGACGATGATCGTGACGGGCGCGGGCCCGTGGTTGTCCTGGGACATGGGTTCTCCTGGGTGAAAGTTCGTGTGTCCGCCCGGAGGTGCCCGGGGGCGTCCGGCGGGCCACCGCAAGGGGGCGGCGCGCCGGACGGTCGTGGGGGTGTGGCGGTTCAACGCCGGGGAAGGGCAAGGAGGTTGTTGGTCCACACGCCGTCGGCGCGGGTCCTCAGGTACTTCTCGCCTCGGGCGGGCGTCACCACGGCGACTTCCGTCCGGTGTCCGGCCCGGTCGCTGGTGAAGGCCTTGCCGGCCTGGTTCTCGATCCAGGCGACGATCTGCGCCCGCGTGTTGTCGCCGGTCTTGCCGGACTCCTGCTCGGTCCACCACAGGTGGGTGATGTGCTCATGCATGGTGCCGCCGGACAGCCGCACCGCGGTGATCTGAATAGCCATCGTTCTGTTCCTGCCGGCGATGTTCCGACGGCGCCCGCGGCCGGCGCCCGGGTTCCGTGATCACCCCTGGGTGGGGTGCTTCGCCTGGGACGGACGACGTAACTCGCGGGTAAGGGTGACCGTGGTGCAGATGGGGGTGGCGAGGCGTCAGTCGCAGTTGAGACAGCGGTCGCTGCCCGAGGGGAACATCGAGGGCGGGTGCAGCATGAAGCAGCCCGGGCAGGAGCGTTCGGTGACGCGGGGCGGGCAGGCGCAGCGGCCGCAGTCGGGGCACGGGGGTATATGGCAGCGCTCGCAGACGGGGGCGAAGGAGCGGTACTCCTCGTCGCAGTTCGCGCAGATGTAGTCGCGTGAGTGCGGGCCGGTGTCGCGGGTGGGTGGGGTGAAGGCGCGCCAGGGGGCGGAGTCCGTGACGAGGACGGCGACGAGGTAGCCGTCCATGGGCGCGGTGTCGGTGTGCAGTTCCCGTCCGAGGATGCCGTCGCGGTAGCGGACCTGGGTCAGCCCTCGTGCGTGGCCCAAGTCGGCCAGTGCACGGTCGATGACCGGTATGTCGCCCTGGAAGCTGCCGCGCCGCAGAGGCGGAAGGCCGTGGGAGGCGGCGAAGGCGAGGTGTCCTGTGGAGTCGAGAAGGAGGATGTGTCCGGGCGCGGGGAGATGCTGGGCGGCTCGTACGCAGACCGCCATGCGGGAGGCGTTGCTCGCCCGCCACAGCTGAATGATCGTTGAGGCGGTGGGTCCCTTGGCGTCCAGGTGCTGGCTGACGAGGGGCGCGGGGAGCAGGATCTCGGCGGCGAACGCGTCGCAGGCCGCGTCCTCAAGCAGGAGGCCGCCGTCGGGTTCGCTGCCGAAGGGCTCCATGAGGGCGAAGCTGTTCTTCTGCAGGTGGTGGCCCAATTCGTGCAGGGCGGTGAAGTCCCGCCGTGCACGGCTGGTGGACGTGGCGACGGACAGGTGCGGTGGTGGGCCGAAGTCGTACGCTCCGGCGACGCTGCACCCTTGTTCCGTCAGATTCTCCTCGACCTCCAGGACGGTCAGTTCGGGCCAGGTTCTCAGCTCCGCGAGGGCGCCGTGTGCCAGGCGCGCGACCGCGCCGGGACGGGCCGCTTCGAGTTCTTGGATCATCGCGGCGGCCTGGGCCCGGGCGGCGCCGGCGCGCACGTAGTTGACCACGCGGTCTGCCCCCCCCTATTCGCCCAGACGCAGTTCGAAGTAGCGGTCCGTGCGTGCCGTCCAGTTCGGCTGCGTGCGATCGTCGTCGCGTGCCGCGAGCGTGTAGATACCGTAGGCGGCGCGCAGCCGGGCCTCGCGTTCGCTCTCGTCGTGCTGAGCGGCGAGTGCCTTGACCTGTTTGCGGCGCAGGGGGCGGTTCAGTTCGTGCACGACGACGGGCGGCAGGGCGGGGTTGGCTGCAAGCAGCTGGCCGGTCGACTGGCCGAGGCGTTCGGCGAGTGTGGCGGCCTGCTCGGCGGTCAGGGCCAGTTGCCCCCGCCAGACGGCAAGCGCCCGGGGCGGCGGCAGTTGCAGTTCGGCCCCGAGCTGCGGGGCAGTGATGCCATGGTCACAAAGCAGCTGGTTGAGGCCTCCCGATCCCTGAGGTACCCACCGTGCCGAGGCAAAGAGCGCGAGCTGGTCGGCCAGGACCGCGCGATACTCGTTGGCTGGCGCGGACGAGACTGTGCCACTCCCCCACTGCGTACCGGGCACGGCGTCGGCGAGCGTGCGGGCGGTGAGGGCGGGAGGACGCTTGGTCAGCTCGCTGACCTGCCGGTCCAGCACACACCACGGAAGGGTGGTCTCCAGGCCCCACCACAGGGCCAGTGGCTGTTCCAGAGTGGTCGCCTGGGCGGGCACGAGCAGGGTGTCGGGGTCGGCGTACCGTTCGAACGAGGCCGGCACGGCGCGCAGGGTGTCATCGTCGCCGGCCGCTGTGATCAGCAGCAGCTGGATAGTGTCGTCCCATACTGCGCGCCAGATCTGGCCGGGCTGCGGGTCCTGGGGTGGTGCGGTGGCCACCTGGCGGACGGCGTCGGGCACCTTCAGTCCCGCCGCAGTGGCCACCAGCCGTTGGTAGGCAGTGATGTTGACAGAGCTCATACCGTCTCCCCCGTCTCCTCGGCTGTGGTCCATCAGCGCATTCTCTTCTCACTGGATCCAGACGACGTAACTGGGGCTGTTCACGAAGGACCCTCCCCGCAGCGCCGCAGCAGGGCGGCCACGACTGCCTGGGGGTCGCTGTCCGCGGACAGGGCGGTGCGGAGCGTTGTCTTGAGGTTCGACAGGACAGCAGCCGCATGGGCCTGCCCGATCTCCAGCAGCTGCGCCGCGTGATGGGCGTCCTCGTCGAGGTAGGGAAGCAGCAGGCGTTCATTGGGTGACAGGCGCTGCCAGATATCCTCGGCCACTCCGTCAACCCCCGTGGGATCCGGTGCGGTGGTGACCGCGTGCTGGTCGACGAGTTCGGCGACACTCCCTTCATCGGCGTACAGCGCGGTGAAACGGGCTGGTGCCAGGAGATCGAACCGGGCCTCGAGGACCTTGGCGAGGTCTTCCTCCCGCACCGCTCCCTGGGTGTACTGGAGCACGGACGAGAGGATGGTCTTGAGGGCGTGGACCGTCTGCTTGGGGGTGGGGCCGGAGTGGTTCCATCTGGTGATGCCGACACCTGTCACCCGTGCCGCCTGTGCGATGAGACCGTCGAGATCTCCCTGCCACACGGCTCCTTCGGCATGGTCGGCAAGCGCCCAACGCGGCGGTGAGCCGCTGCTCTTGCGGTAGGCCGTGTCCTCGTTCATCAAGCGGGCGATGCGGCGCCGGAGCTTGCCCCGCGGTGTCTTCTTCGCCTCATCGATAAGGAAGTTCTTGATCGACGTGAGGAACAGTCGCTCCAGAGAGGCCTCGTCGGCGGCCTGGGCGAAGCAGAGAGTCACGAACCGTTGTCCCGCTCCTTCCTGGGACACCATCGCTCTGATCACGTCGTAGGCCGCGTCGTCGCTCCAGACAGTGTGCCCTTCCGGGGGCGGAAAGCCGGAGGCCCGGCGCACCTGGTGGACCAACCGCCGCAACAGATCAAACGTGGCCGGCCCGAACCCGCCGGTCTGCAGCTCCTCGAAAGCCCCGCTTGCCACGAGCCACCCCCGATCCCCTGCTCCCCGCCCGGCGCCTGCAGCCGCGGGGCTTCGGCTCTACATACACCCACGTCCAACCCCCGGGTGCGCGACGCGCCCAAAGTCCCCGTGCTTGTGCAACAGCCCCCAGCCGACCGATACCCCTGGGCACCTCCGGCCGATCGGCCGGCGCCATCAACCCCGTGCTTCAGGCCCTTCCCGATGAGCATTCTCTGGAACCCACCAGCGGCCCCACCACCGAGTGAAGGCCGTCTCCGGTGGGGTCGTCCTCGCCATCGCGCCACCGCCGGGGCAGCACCCGCCACCAGATCAGCGTCGCCCTGCACCCCAGACGCCGAGTTTGTCGCCGGCCGGCAACCGCTGATCGTCCGAGAGCTTGCCGCCACGGCCTGCGCTGCAGGCACCGCGCGCCTTCAGTACCGGCACTCCTCGACCACCACTACCGGCGGCTCCCCAATCCTGAGCAGTCAACGCTCCCGTTGAGCAGGCGACGCAGACCCTCCACAAAAGCGCACGTCAAACCACGTTGCCGAGCACTGCACTCAACCTTAGCCCTATAGTTACCCATAAGTAACTTCTGCTGGACCCGCTCTCTGAATCTGAGCAACACCCTGGTCAGCGCCCCGGGACTGCTCACTTCCAAGAGAGCCGCAACAGCGGCTTCGACCACATCACCGACTCCTGATCTGCCGTGGTCAGGAGCCGGTCTCGATGGTGACGGGGACCTCCAGCGGCACGGTCCACTCGCTGCCCTTGGACCTGGCGGTGATGCTCAGGCGCACCGGTTCGCTCGCGTAGTCGCGGTGCCAGGCGTCCGTGGTGGTCGTCGACCAGGGCGGCGGGGTGGTGGGGGTCAGGCCGTATCGCGTCCACTCGCCGATCGCCAGCTGCTGCGGGGCGACTGTCCGGCCGGTGTCGTCGCGTCCGTCCGCACTGAACTTCCACGGCCCCCAGATGTGGGCGCGGACCTCTTCAGGAGTCGGAGCGCCGGCGAGCTGGGGACCGTCGCCTCGGTGCGGGTTGTCGTCGCGCAGGGACGCGGTGATCTCGACGGTGCCGTGGGACAGCAGGCCGGGCGGGCCTTCGAGGTGGACCCGCAGCATGGCGGTGGAGCGGGCCTCGTTGGCCACGATCGTGCAGTGGAAGACGGGGGTGAGGTCGGTGTGTAGGCGCTGCTGCTCGAGCCGGGACAGGGTCTGCGCGGCCCCGTTGGCGTTGCGCGCGGCTCTCCAGGAGCCGAGGGCGGCAACGGCAGCGACGACCGCGACGGCCAGAGCCAGGGCCGCGATCGTGTCGGTGGTGGTCATGAGGCAGGACGCTGTCGCCACCACCCGTCACAGGTCAGCGTCCCGGAGATATGGCCATCAGCGGGGGACGTCGTCCAAGGTGGGGCGATGAGCGCACTGCGACCCGGTGACATCACCGACGAGATGATCCAGGCCATGGACGCGGCCAAGCGGCAGGGACTGCGAAAGGACCTCTGCACCCTTGCCGCCAACATCCGCACCGACGCCGAAGGTCGCTACGACAGCGCGGAACCCGGGTGGCGGGCCGGAGTCGAGTGGACGCTGCTGTGGATCGAGAACACCGCCGCCCAACTGACCGACGGCAGGCCGTAAGCGAGAACGCCGGCGGGCGTCAGGGTGTTTCACAGGAGTAGTGGAAGCGGCACACCACACCCGGGCCGGCTGCCGGGCGCGGCTCGTCTGGGAGCGGGTCGTACAGCGCCCGGCCGCCGGGCCACCGCCCCAGCTCGGTCATCAGGGCGACACCGTCGTCTATCTCTTCCGGCCGCCAGCCCGTGATGTCGAGCAGCAGCCCGTCCAGCGGCCCGCCGACCAGCGCGGCGTACGTCTGGTGCGGCAGCGGGCCCGGGTTGGGGGCGTCGTGGTCGCGGCCGTACACCCGGCCGCGCAGCAGTTGATCGTCATCGGCGTTCATCCGACCAGCCTCCCAGCTACCGCCGACAGCGGAAGGCCGGCGGCGACCGACAGCGCGGCCTCTCCCGTTCTGCGGGAAGGCGCGGGGGCGCCCTCCCGGAGGACCGGCGTCAGGCACAGGGCAGACGGTCGGAGGCGGGCCAGTTGATGCGCGCCCCGCTGCGGATCAGCGCGGTGATGCTGTCGACCTGGCACGTGGGCGGCTGCTCCTGGGTGAAGCGGCGCAGCGCCCGGTACACGCCGTCGCGCAGCTGGCCGTCGGTCGCAGAGCGTCGAGGAGCTGCCCGGCGCGGGCCGCACGGGACAGCGCGGCGTCGGCGAGCGGCCCTTCGGCGAAGCCGTTGCGTACGTACAGGCCGGGCTCGATGAAGGTCATGGTGACGGTCCTTTCCGCCCGGCCGCACGTGGTCTCCCGGTTGGAGACGCGGTCGCGGTACCGAGCGGGCGGGAACGTAGAGCACCGAGTTCGTTAGCGTCGCGTCCTGCTCCTACCAGCGACGCCCGAACAGGCCGCGGCTCTTCTTCGGGTCCGCTTCGGCCGCCTCCCGCACCGCGGCCTCCTCCGCCGCGCGGCGCGCGACGCGCTCAGCCTCCGCCCGGTCGACGTCCTCCTGCCGACACGGCCCGCACAGGTTGTCCCCGGTGCTTCGCCATGAGGTCTGGATGACCGACTGCCAGCGTTCGTCGGTGAACTTCGTCCCGCACCGCGTGCACACCGGCCGCTGCGCCTCACGCTCCGCGGCTTTGCGTTCCGCCTGCCACCTGCGGGACTGCTCCTCCTCCACCCAGTACAGCCGCTCACCGTCCGGGTTGTCCAGGACCTCGCTCAGCGTCTGCCACTCCTCGCGCCCGAGCCGCCGCCACACCCTGCCCGCTGCCCCGGCCGGGTCGGCACAGATCCGCTCCAGCTCGGTGACTACCACCGGCACCGCCCGGTGGTAGTCGACGGCCGTGAACCCAGCCCACGGGTACGGAGTGCCGGCGAAGTAGCGGCGGGCGCTCTGCTCCAGGCGCCGCATCCGGCTCTCGCGCGGCTGTCGTCAGCATGGCGCTGAACTGCTCCCAGCGGGCCGCCTCGCATGCCTCGCGGCCCTCCGGCGCAGCCTCGTAGTCCCATTCCTCATCCGGCCAGGAGAAGGTGAGCGCGTCGTCGAGGTCGCCGCCGATCATGTCCCAGTGCCCGTCGAAGATCTCGTGCACCAGGTCGTCCAGGAAGCCGGTGAAACCGGGCTGGCACGCCGTCCCGATCAGCACGGTCAGCGGGAAGCCCTGACGGGGCAGGACATGCTCCCAGCCCGACAAACACCAGTCGTTGTGCATCGCCATGCTTGACCGACAGGTGAGCATGTAGCTGCGTACGGGCCGCCGGAATCAGGAGATGCCCTCCCTCGAATGCCGTGATCATTTAGAGTGCGTTTGTGACTACTCGCCGATGGCGGGAGTGTGAGAGCCGTGCTGGCCGCAAGCCGTGCGGGAGATCGGGGTGCGCGGTGGGCGAGGATGTGGTGCGGGAGTCCGCTTTGGCAGGGCGGGTGGTGCTGTGGGAGGAGTCGGCGCGGGACGGAGCGCAAGCGAAGACGCTCATGAGCTCGGACTTCCGGGTGCGGCTTGCGCGGGCGCAGGGGCAAATCTTCGGCGGCGACGGGCATCGCCATGTGGTGTTTGCGGCGGGCTTTCCGGCGGTGTGTGCCGAGGAGTTCGAGGCGGTGCGGCAGGTCGCGGTGGAGGCCGAAGGGATGGTCAGCGTCGCTGCGGTGTGCCGGGGTAGGGCGGAGGATGTGCGTCAGGCCGTCGCCGCAGTCAAGGGCACCGCGCACGCCCGGGTGATGGTCGTCGTGCCCGTGTCTGAGGCAATGGCACAGGTGATGACCCACCTTCCGGCGCGTGAAGCCCTGGAACAGGGTGTTGCGCTGGTCAAGGAGGCCCGTGGCCTGGATGACGGTGTGGCGGTGGACGTATGCCTGGCGGATGCCTCCCGTGCCGACCACGGCTTGATGGCCGCGTATGCGGCGGCCCTCACCGAGGCCGATGCGGGAATCGTCCTGCTGGCCGACACCGTCGGACAGCAACTGCCGGCCGAGACGGCACGAATGTTCCAGCAGGTGAGCGGTGCGGTCGGCGACGGCGTGGTCCTCGGCTCTCACCTGCACAATGACCTGGGATTGGGGCTGGCCAACACTTTGGAAGCCCTCGGGGCGGGAGCGCGGGTCCTCTCAAGCTCGTGGCTGGGTATCGCCGAACGCAGCGGCATGGTGGCGACCGAACAACTGCTGTTCATCCTCGCCCACCACGCCGGGCGTGCAGCGCAGTTGCTCGGCGCCGGAACCGAGCCGTGGTGGACGGCACCCGATCTCACCGGGCTGCCCGGCATCGCTCGGATGGTCTCGCGGGAGACCGGTGTGCCGCTCAGCGTGACGACACCGATCGTCGGCAGCGGGGTCGGCACGATCTCCACCGGTACACCGTTTGTCCACCCGGACCTGTTCCAGCCCTTCGACCCCGAAGCACTGCTGGGCATCGAGCCGAGTGTGGTCCTCACCCAACTGGCCAGCGCCCGCGTCGTCAAAACGGTTGCCGCCAGGCTCGGCCACCAACTCGACGACACCGAAGTGCGCGCCGCGACGGGGTGGGTGAAACGGTACGCATACCGCCGCGGCCACGCCGTCGTGGACGACGGCGTCTTCAGCAGCTACCTCGACGGTTTGTGTACCGAGCCCCTGGAAGGGCCCCGATGAACGTCGAATCGGGCACTGTGGATGCCGACGGTGCGCGCCGTGCGCTGCGCCAGGGAGGGGCGGTGGTCCTGCCCAACCCCGCGCCGCTGACCTACGTGGTGGCCGCCACCGACCCGCAGGCCGTCAATCTTGCCAAGGCACGTCCGCCCGACCAGGCTGTCGCGCTGTGGGCCCACGACCCCCGCACCCGCGCCGCGCTCGACGATGTCCTTGATCTGGACGCACGTCTCCAGGCCCTTACCCGTCGGCTGCTCGCCGAGGAACGCGTGACCCTGCTGGTACCGCTGCGCCCCCGCGGCCGCTTCCCTGACTGGTTGTCACCGGCCAGTCAGGACGGCTGGACCCTGCTGTTCGGCGCCCGCTGGACGCCCCTGCTCCCCGTCCTGACGGACTTCCCGATCCTCTACGTCAGTAGCGCCAACCGCACGGGCGAACCGCCCGCCGCCACCGCTGCCGAAGCCACCGCCATGTTCCCTCCGGCCACGCCCGTCCTCGACGGCACCTCCTTCACCGGTGCCGGGAACGACCACGACGGCCGGCCCCGCTCGGCGACCACCACCCTGCGTGTGCACCCCGACGGCCGCCTCGACCTCCACCGTCACGGCGCCCAGGACTACGCGCACCCGACCGCCGAGCAATATCTCACCGGCCTTCAGGCCAAGTACGCCGGCTCGGAACACCGCCGCTCCGCCCCGCATTGACCGTCCCCCCTGCCCAGCAGGTGCGGGCGGGTCAACGCTGTGGTTGTCGGGCAGGGAGGTGTGCGAGCAGGCGAGCGGCGGACGTGCCCAGGCCGGTGGGCCCTGCCGGGACGCGGCCCGGTCCGGGCCGGGCCGGGGAGGCAGTGGGCGCGCCGGGAGCGAAGACTTCCTGCCAGTCGTATTTTCCTGTGGTCACATGCCATTCGAGCATGGCCCGTACGACCTTCTTGATGCCGGCCGTGTACCTTTCCAGCCGCTCATCCGCCACGCCGTCCTTGCCCGCGGACTGTGCCATGTAGTCGAGCGCCGTCATGTCGGCGTTGATGCGGTCCACCAGAAAGGTGACGGCTTCCACGGAGCTCTTGCCTTCATGGGCCATCATCGCCGCGATGAGGTTGTAGACCTCGCCCGAGACCATGTCCCGGTTGAAGCCGTAGATGTCGTTGTACCAGCAGACGCTGTTCATGAAGCGCACGTGGGTGTCGGCGACGGACGGGTGCTCGTAGACGTCCTGGGGCAGGAAGGCGTTGAGCGCGATCTCGTTCCAGGGGATGAACATGTCCATCCCGTGGACCTGGATGAACTTACCCAGGATGTGCGCTGTCGTGGGGATTTGGCGCTGATGCCGCACCGCCCCGCTCTCATCCATGGAGACGTTCAGCCAGTTGTCGATCACGCTCGCATGGCGCTTCAGTTGGTCGAGGGGGGAGATGGCACGCACCTGTGCCCACAGCTCGGCGAAGGTGTTCAGGGTGCCCGCACCCCACGGGTCCCGGCAGGGGCCGGGGACCCCTGCCCACAGGATCGGCCTGAACGCCTGGACGTACTCGACCTGCTGCGCACGGTATTCATCGCTGCGGGGTTCGTCCATGAAGTCATCGAGGACCCAGAAGAAGGTCAGGAGCTTGTCGGCCAGCGCCAGGTACTCGTACTTCGGAGCGTCGCACCACATGCGGGCGTGAAGGTCCGGCATGCGCTGCCGCTGCAGCCGCCCCAGCACCTCCTCCTCGCTCACACCCGGATAAGGAGGTGCCATCCCCGTCTCCACGATCCACTGAAAATTGTCCCGTTTGAGCCGTTCCGCCTCCGGATGGATCCCCACTTCCGGGAACGGGCAGACGATCTCGGGGACCTCCCGGCTCGCCCCCGGCACAGCGAAATCGCGTACCGCGGGGACCGGGAAGCTGTCTCGGACGGCAGGAGAGCTCAGGTCATCAAGTGTGAGAACGCGCGCCATGATCAATCATCCAGTTCAGTAACTTTGCCCGGTCTGCGGGATGACGCGTACAGCCTCCTCAACGAGCCCTCGACCGAACCAACGGGCACGCGGAATGAGGCCGTCAGGAGGCGTGGGGCAGCTTCAACTCCAAAGCGTCGTTGCTGCATTCAATCGTCTGAGATGTCACGCGGTCGCCGGAACTCCCGCTCCGCCACTCGATGCGCTGAATACGACCGCGTCGAGGTTTGCAGCGGTCCCACCGTCACGCTGCCGCGCCCGCTCGTTCGAAGGTGCGGTGGCGCAGTCCCTCTCGGTATGCCTCCGGAAGGCCGCCGGCCACGCAGCCGCCAGGGTGAAGCTCACCGCTCCAGAACGTGCTCGAAGGGCGGTCGTGGTGCACGTGCTAGGCACGTGACCGTTTCCCGTCCGGGCGAGGGCCTGGCCGGTGATGGGTCCTGCTTGCTCGCAGCGGTCACCAGGCATGCAAGGGGGATTTCCGTCGGTGTCATCCGCGATGCTGCGTGTGCGGCCTGCGGTCTTCTCCCGGCGCCGAAACTGAGTCAATGACGCCTTTTAAGACTGAAATTGTCTTGGTCAGCCTGGAGAAGACACCGCCAGGCCATCGCCCGCCGCTGCCACTACCGAAAACGCAGCTCAGGACACGATCCGCTGCTGGAGTACTACTGACCTTCAAAGGGTGGTGTCGGCAGGGCTGACGGTTCCGTGAGAAATTGAGGATGGGCGCGGCTGCGCGGTTCGCCCTGGGCTATGAGAGCGCGGTCATCGCGCACGACCTGCGGGTCAGCGTCCGGTCGGTACAGCGTTGGCGCAAGGCCTGGTCCCAGGACGGGCCGAGAGCTCTGGCCTCCGAAGGGCCCGCGTCGTTACCGCTGCGCAGTGACGAGTTGTTCGTCGTGCTGGAGCAGGAGCTGGCCAAGGGGCCGGTGGCGCACGGCTGGCCGGACCAGACCTGGACCCTGTCACGGATCAAGACGCTCATCGGGCGCCGGTTCCACAAGAAGTACACCGTCCAAGGTGTTGCCGCGCTGCTCAAGCGGCACGGCTGGAGCTGCCAAGTCCCCGCCCGACGGGCGGTGGAGCGCGACGAGGCGGCGGTGGCCGGCTGGGTGAAGGAGACCTGGCCTCACGTGGAAGGACCGTGGCGGCGCTCGACGCCTGGCTCGTCTTCGAGGACGAGCCGGTTTCTCGATGACGCCGCCGACCACCCGCACCTGGTCCCGCCGCGGCCACACCCCTGTCGTGCGCGTGCCGGGCCGCTCCCGCCGCCGGCTATCCGTCGCCGCCCTGGCCTGCTACAAACCCGGCGAACCCTCGCGGTTGATCTACCGGCCGTGCCCGGACGCCCGGTCGCAAGAGCTTCTCCTGGAAGGACTACCGCGACCTGATCCACACCGCGCACCAGCAACTCGGCGGCCCGATCGTGCTGGTCTGGGACAACTTGAACACCCACCTGACGGCCGGCATGCGCCGCTATATCGCCGAACGGGACTGGCTCACCGTGTACCAACTCCCGCCCTACGCACCCGACCTCAACCCGGTCGAAGGCATCTGGTCGGTACTGCGACGCACCACCACAGCCAACCGCGCCTTCGCCGACCCCGACGACCTGATCACCGCCATCCGACGCGGCCTACGCCAGCTCCAGTACCGCCCCGACGTCCTCGACGGCTGCCTCACCGGCACCGGCCTCCGACGCCAACCACCATGACGACATCACACATTGAAAGTCAGGTAACCGGTCCGCTCACCGGCATCTACGACCCCAACGGCATGCGTGCCATCTTCTTCGCCGTGCTCGCCGTCACCGAGCAGATCGAACTCAACTACATCCGGGAGAAGACCCTCGAAGGACAGGTCACCGCAGCGGCCAAGGGCAACCACGGCGGACGGCCGAAGGTCATCGACGATGACATGCTCACCTTCGCCGTCGCGGTCAAGGACAAAGGCGTTCCCGTTCCCGAGATCGCGACGAAGCTGGTCATCAAGACCGGGAAGAACAGGCAAAAACCTTTCGGTCGCCTCGCTTTACCGGGCACTGGCCGAAGCCGAAGAGGCCGCGGCGGACGACGGCCCGCCACTGCGGTCTAGAGCGTGTCTCTTTGATGGGTAGATCAGTTGATCGGATGTGCCCGTTCGGTTGGTGATCACTGATGCGATGTGGACGGATGGTGCCGGCCGATCACCGTCGGACGCTGGAGTCCGTCGCTTGGGCATGCCACGGCTGCTCGCCCGAGGGACCCGGGGAGGCGGTGCGTCAGGTTGCCCCCGTGGCGTGGCAGCAGAATTCCAGGCGGTGGAATCGGCCATGGAATTGACCATTTGCGCCGTTGTCGGCGTAGCTGGCTTCGAGCCGGGTGCGGTGGGACAGGGCTGGGCCGGGTGGGGACAGCGACCGTGAGGGGAGCGCCCGCCGTGCGGGTAAGGGGGCGTGGGCCGTGGCCGAGCTTCACTACGAGATAATCACCGATCCGAGCGAATTGCGGGTGTCGGGGGCGGGGAGCAGGGAGGAGTCGTTGGGGACGGTCTACCTCACCGTCACCAACAGGTCTCCGGTTCCTGTGAACGTCACGGGTTTCACGGTTGATATTCCTTTTGGGCCCAATGCGGAACATCTGACGTCCGATCCTTCGGGAATGGACTTCACCGTGATCGAACAATCGTGGGGCTGGCGGACAGCCCTTCCCATGTTGAGGCCGACCCTGGGGAGCTTCGAGGTCGCAACGCAGACCACGGTGATCAACGTCCGCCCGGAAGACGTCTTGGTCATCAGGCTCCACAACATTCTGGTCTCGACTCTGCCGGGTCTGGCCCGGTTGACGGTTCGGGAGACCGCCTTCATGTCGCCGGACAGCATCGTCATGCTGAGCGTGCTCAAGCGAGAGGCACGAGTCCCGAGCAACTTCCGTGCTGAGAAGGCGTTCCTGGAGGCCGCGACCCCCACCCGGGGCCAGGACACCCTCACGTTGCTCTGGGATGGCCCGAACAACCTCGACTACCAGATCGAGGGCCCGGACGGTCGGCACACGGTCACGGGGACCGGTCCGCACTGGAACTGGTCCCCCGCCGCGAGTGCCGAACCCAAGCGGGACGCGACCTACACGTTGATCGCCACCCCGCAGCTGGGCAGGCAGGCCGGGTACTTCCTCACCACCACCGTCCAGGTAGAGGAGCCGGAGTTCCCGAGGGTGACCGTCACGAAGGCCGTCCACACCCCGCTCGTGACGGGGACCGGCAACCAGCAGGGGCAGATCGTGTTCACCGCCGACGGTGTGCGGGTCCTGGGCTCCCTGGGGGCACCGGGCACCGTGGACGCGGGAGAGGTCGACGCGGAGTCGGTGCTCACCTCGGCCGTGCGGGGCCGTGGCACGGACTCGGGGTGGGTGCGGTTCCCGGACGACGGGATCGTGGTCGGCCACGGCCCGGGCACAGACCTGGGGGTGGTCACGGCGGACAAGATCCGTGTCAACGGCGTGAACACCCCGTGGGTGGGGGACGCGGACGGCGGCCGGGGCTGGATCGACTTCACCGACTCCGGAATTGGCGTGTACAAGGACGGCTCGCGGACCTGGGGAGACGTGGCCGCCGACAAGGCCAGCCTCAACGGGATCAACACCAAGTGGGTGCAGGGTCCCACCTCCGACGACGGGTGGATCGATTTCCCGGCCGCCGGCCTGAACATCTTCCGGGGTGGCGGGGACCGACAGCGGGGCACGGTCACCGCCGACACCGCCGACCTGAGCGACCTGGTCACCGAACGCGCACAGGTCAGGGAACGGCTCACTCTCCAGGGCGGGCTCACGGTCGAGGGCCTGCTGGAGACCCAGGACAGCCCGCCGCGGCTGGTCGTCCAGGGCGCGATCGACGCCGAGGACGAACTCCACGTTGTCGGCGACGCCCGGATCGGTGGCAAACTCGCGGTCCGCGGCGACCTCGGGGTCCTGGGGAAAACCAACGCCAACGGACACCTCGCCGTCCGGGCCGGTGACACCTGGATCATCCACACCGACGACGGCCAGGTCTCCGTGCAGGCCGACCTCCGCGTCCACGGAGCCCTCCGCTCCGACAGCTGACCCCACCGCCCGCTCGTCGAGCCGTCGGGCGCCGGCCCACGGGGCCGGCGGCGACGGCTCCTTCGGGCGCCCTGCTCAACACCGGTTCCAGATGAGAATGGCGGCAAGGTAAAGAGCGGGTCGGTAAGCGATGGCGAGCTTGTCCGTACGCATCGCGAGGCCCCGCCACTGCTTGATCCGGGCGAGGCACCGCTCGACGGCATTGCGCTCCTTGTACCTCTCGGCATCGAAAGCGGGCGGGCGGCCACCTGCACGGCCTCGCCGCAGGCGATGGCCGACCTGGTCCGCGGGCTGCGGGATCACCGCCCGAATGCCGCGCCGACGGAGGTGACTCGAATCGCGCGGGAGGAGTAGGCGCGATCCGCAAGGACAATCGCAGGGCGGGTTCGTGGTCTGCCAAGCCCGCCCCGGGGGATTCGGATTCCGGGATGACCGCCTCGAAGGCCGGTGCGTCGCCAGCCTGGCCTGCGGTGACGTGGATGGACAGAGGCCGTGCCCGGCTGTCACTGGTCAGGTGGACCTTCGTGCTCAAGCCACCACGGGAGCGCCCGAGTGCGTGATCCTCCGGCTCGAATCGGCCGGGCATCCCGCGCTTCCTCGCTCCGGCCGAATGTTGGTGAGCGCGGCAGACGGTGGAGTCCACCGAGACGGTCCAGCCCACCTCGTCAGCGGCATCCGCTACGGCAAGGACAGCCGCGAGAAGACGTTCCCATGTGCCGTCCACGGCCCACCTGATCAGCCGTCTGTGCGCGGTCCGAAAGGAACCGAGCTCTTCCGGCAGGTCGCGCCAGGGCGAGCAGGTGCGGTACTTCCAGGCGATGGCCTCCAGGGTCCGACGGTGGTCGGCCCACCGCCGTCCACGGACCGGATCGGCCGGCATCAACGGCTCGATCCGGTCCCACATCGCGTCAGTGATCACTAACCGAACGGGCACATCCGATCAACTGATCTACCCATCAAAGAGACACGCTCTAGATCGCCTGCATGCCGTAGGTCGTAACTGGGACTTACTTTCGTCACAAACGAAACTCCAAAACCTTCCATTTTCCGGGCCCTGAGCAGGGTTGGTCTGCTTTCGTTCCGGGGCGCTCGTGGCAGCCCGGCGCAGGCACAGCCGAAGTGGGACGGGGTTCCACGCGACCGCTCTATGGAGGCAAGCACTCTGACCGGAACGGTCCTCTGCGCACCTCAGAGCACCGACCGCAAGCCGTGCAAGAAGCGGCCTACGACGACACTGCACTCCTCTATCGCCATGTAACTGGCCTCCCCCTCGATCCCCTACGGACGCGCTGACCGTCTACGACGCGCTGCTGTGCTGCCTGCCGCATACCGCCCCGGCCGGCAGGCGCGGCCGCCGGTTCGTCCTCGGCCAGCAGCGCACGGTGGGCCCGCAGGGCGGCTGCGTCGGCATCGAGCAGACGGTGACGGTTGCGCTGCCGCCGTGCCTGCCCTGCGACCCCGTGGAAGGCCCGTGATGAGTGCTGGGGTGAGGATCGAACCCGGGCGGATCCCCCGGTTCCTGCGGCTGCGGAACGGGCGGGTGGAGCGCAAGCTGCGCGAGCGCACCGAGCGGGTCGCGAGGATCGGCGCGCAGGAGGCGCCCGGGACAATGAGCCGCTACATCGACTGGCACATCGGCCAAGGCCCCCGCGGGCTCGAAGGCGTTATCACCTGCGACCACCCAGCCACGCTCTACGTACTCAACGGCACGAGGCCGCACCTCATCCGCCCGCGCCGGCGCAACGGCGTCCTCCGGTTCGAGGTAGGCGGCGAGGTCGTCTAAACGCGGCTGGTCAGACATCCTGGCAGCAGGCCGAACAACTTCTTGAGTCGTGCCCTCCGAATGGGTCGATGATCAGGCATTGACCGCCAACTCACCGGCCCGCGCCACCTGATGCGCGGTGGCAGGGTGAGCAGGTCTGCTTACCGTTCTCTCACCCTCATGTCTTCCTCAGAGCCGTGGCGCAAGATCATCTCCGGGTCATACGGTCGACTTCGGCGCGCCACCGACCAACAAAAACGAGGGGACTTGCTTTTCCATGCGCATACGCGCTCGTTCTGCCCTGACATCGGCCGTGGCGTTGGCCGCAGCCGGACTCATGACCGCCGCCGCCGTACCGGCCTCCGCAGCGGACGCTCCCGTTCCTCCCGCCGAGAGCTACCAGGAACTCCTGGACAACCACCAGCCCGTCCCCCTCAGCCGCGCGGAGGCGGGGCAGCATGAGGAGTCGAAGACGTTCCTCGCGGCGGCGAATGCCGACCACCTCAGCGACCACGACACCGATGCTCTCCTGTCCTCGGGCCGCTGGATCGTCTACCCCGTCAGCGTGACGGCGGAGACGGTGACGCAGGAACCCGAGGCGGGGACAGAGACGACGGTGACGAAGGTGACCAGCTCCGTCGCTGCGGAGAAGACGTCGACGGAGACCGTCCCGCTCAAAGCCCGGACGCAGAACGGGTACCTCAAGCAGGTGTACTGGCTCAATGGGGCCGACGGCCGGCACTTCGCCTACTTCCAGATGCGGGAGAACTACAGCTACAACGGGAAAGCGGTCACCGCGTACGAGCAGCCGATCATCGACCACAAGGTCTACACGTGGGCGGAGGTCCTGGGCTGGTCCTTCGAGGGGCTCGACCTGAGCGGGTCGCAGGGCCCGTTCTACTATTCGTGGCACGGTAACGCTCACGGCGCTCTCCAGACGTGGCGCAAGGGGAACTTCAAGTACGACCCGACCCACCTCGACATCGGGTCGATGCACCGGTACCCGTGGCTGCACTTCTACCAGCACGCCGACGGCACCGAGTACGAGACCGACGGCATGTAGGTCGCACGACATGTGCTTGGGAGCCTGCGGGTTCCCCAGGCTCTGACTCCAGGGGAAATGTGATGAAGAGGACCGTTCTTGCTGTAGCGGGGCTGTGGTTCATCATCGGGGCAGGGTTGGCGTCCGCACGGCACTGGCCCGCTCACCTGGTCGCGCTGCTAGGGCTGGTCATGCTTGTCTCGGCCGCTGCGGGACGTGAGGTGTGGGCACGACGGGGGCTGTGGGGCGCCGTTTTCATCTCCGCAATTCTTGGGCTGACGTGGTGCATCGCTGAGCTGGCACGTGCCAGCGGGCAGCATCTGAGCGTGGAGAACCCCGGAGCGGTGGGAGCGTATGTCCTGGGGCTGGGTGTCCCCGCCGCCGTGGTGCTGTGGGTGCTGCGTCGCTCTGGCCAGCCCCGCTGAAGCCCTTCCGGGCCTGCGTAGTACTGGGAACCTCAGCGTCGCCGACCTCTCCGGAAGTTCCGACGCCGCTTGCCATCAGGTCTTCTCGTAGCGCGCGTAAGCACGACCACTCGATTCATGGGAACGGCCCCGCACGCTGGTGCGGGGCCGTTCTGCTGTGCGACTACCCTCATGGGTGCTGACTGGTTGAGGGCCGGGCGACGGAGCGGGAGACAAGGACATGACCCGTGCGGAAGACGATCGCGCCCAACACTGAACCCCACGTCATTGCGGTAGGCCCCCACGAGCTGGAGTTCCTCCCCGAGGTGTACGGCGCCGAGTTCATCGACGCCTACGAGGAGCTCCAGGAGGCGCAGGCGGCGAAGGGCGTCGACCTGGAGGACCTGGAGGCCGCCGATCCGACGTCGCTGCGGAAGACGATCCGCGCGGTGCGGGTGTTCCTGGCCCGGCAGATGCTCCCCGACTCGGCGGAGCGGTTCCTGCGCCTGGACGTCATCGTGGACGGCAACGTGCTGGAGTCGTTCCAGGACGCCGACGAGGCGGCGGCGTTTGCCGCCGAGCACCCGGGCGCGCAGGTGCAGGACGCGCTGCGGCTGCCGGTCCGGTCCACCGCCACCCGTCCTGGGGCCAGCCCTGTGGATAACTTGAATCGAAGTCGCAGGGCAGCGAGGGGTCCATGTACCGGTATGGCGCGTGAGCGGGTGCGGTGGCCGTCCGTGGTGGACCGGGCGCGGGAGGGCGGGTGAGGTCGTCTTCGGAAGCGGCAGCATGCGGCCGTCGGGAGGGCTACACCGCGCCCGACCTCGGAATAGGGGACCTCGCGGCCCTCCGCAGCACAGAAGCGGCGGTGCTGGACACGGCTGCCGTCAGCGGTGCGGATCTCATGGAGCCGCGCGGTGTGCTCTTCGGTAGCCGCGTAGAGCTGGACCGGAATCGAGACCACCCGAAGGCGATGGTGCCCGACCAGGTAGCGGTGGCCCTCATGGTTCCAGCGTCGGCGGCCGTGGCTCCCCTCGCATCCGGGAGGACAGCCACGGCCGCATGAGGGCACCGGGGAGCTTGGTCAGCGGTGGCGCGCCCTGACCTCTACCGCCACGCGCGCCCGCGTTTCGAGCGGCTGACCAGCCGCTCGCGCCCTTCGTGGTGCACCGCAGGGCGCGAGCGGCTTCCGCGGGGGTCAGTGCGGGACCGGGCACACCCCCGCGGCGGCGACCGTGTTGTAGGAGGGGGCCGCGGGGGCCGTCACCGTGTTGCTGCCGAGCTGCTTGAGGATCTCGTCGGAGAGCAGGTCCTGCTGGCCCTTGAGGGCATCGGCGACCGTCGTGTCCTTCGGGAAGACCAGCTCGGCGGCGATGTTGTCCTGGACGATGCGGGCGAGGTTGTCGAGCGCGGTGAAGACCGGATCGGTCGGCGGCTCCAGGCCGGGCAGGTCGATGAGGTGCGTGGAAACCTTCGCCGCGTTCATGCAGTCCTTGAGGATGATGGTGTTCTGGTTCAGGACGCTGGTCGTCCACTGGGAGAGCACCACGCAGTAGAGATCGGCCCACGCCGCCTCGCCGACCTTGGCGCGCCAGGTCTTCATGATCTCCCGCACGCCCTTGATCTGGGCCTGCGAGGCGTGCTCCATGTTGGTACGGATGGCCGGGTAGACGCTCCCGGAGAAGTCTTCGAAGGACTTCATGTCGAAGTGCTTCTCGGCGACCGAGGCGTTGATGAACTTCAGGCCGCCGTCGAGGATCGCCGCGCAGGACGTGGTCAGCGCGGCGGGCAGCGCCGCCGCGGCGAGGTTGGCGCGCGCGGTGGTGAGCTTGGCGGCGTAGGCCTTGAGAGGCTCGATCCAGGCGGTGGACGCCTCGTCGTTGAACGCGACCAGGACCAGGTCGTGCGGGTCGATGCGGTTGGCGTTGGGCAGGTTCGGGATCTTGTCCGCCAGGTAGGAGGCGATCACCGAGAAGATGCCGAGGGGGACGTGTGCAATGGACTTTGCCAGCTCGAACGTCTGCGGCACGGGGTTGGCGGACTCCTGTCCGTCCTGGGTCACGAGGGTGAAGCGACCGCCCTTGGCGTCGTTCTGGACCACGACGACCGGGGCGAGGTGTTTGATCAACTCGGCCTTCAGCGTGGCGTAGTTGGCCCGCATGCCCGCGTTGACCGCGAAGAGCGACTCGCGCGCCTGGGTCTGGGTGACCGTGGCCGTCGCGTCCGCGGCCGCGGCGCTCGGCACCGTCGAGTAGCCGATCAGGGCGGCGGTGCCGATGCCGGTGGCGCCGCCTATGAATCCTCTGCGCGTAGCCATCTTCGTTCTCTCCCTGGGGATGTGAGGTTCGGTTTCTTGGGGCGCGGGGGGATCTCGTTCATGGGGGGGACCTCTTTTGGGGGGGATGGGGGGGATTAGGGGGGTGGAGTTGCGGTGGTGCGTGGGAGCGGAGAGGGGCGTCCGGACCCTGGGCGCCTGTCTCCCCGGTGGGGTTACGTCACTTGATGTCGCGCTGCTTGGGCACGACGACGCCGAACCGGTCCTGGATCGTGGCGAGCGCGGACTCGTGCACCTGCCGCGCCGGGATGCCCAGGGGGTTGCCGCGTACCGGGAGCGGGCGGGTGGCGGAGGCGTCGCCGACGACGGTCGGGGCGTAGCCGTGGTAGACGGCGCCCTCGGTGGTGAACAGGGTGCACATGTGCGTCATGAAGCCGGAGATGATGACGTTCTTGCGGCCGGTCTTCTTGAGCACGGCGTCGAGGTTCGTCTCGTGGAAGCCGTTGGGGACGGCCTTCTCCACGACGGTCTCGCCCTTGGCCGGCTTGAGCGCCGGGATGATCTGGCCGGCCTTCGACGAGAGGTCGTACCCCTTCTCGACGATGTGGACGACCGGGGTGTGGGCCTTGCGGGCCCGGTCGAGGAGGGCCTTGGTGTTCTCGACGGCCGCGCGCCAGCCGGTCAGCTCCATCGCGCCGCCGGTGTAGACGTTCTGGTAGTCGACGAGGACGAGCGTGGCGTCCGAGAGTTTCGCCGGCGTCTCGTCCGCCTTCGTCAGCTGCCGCAGCGTCGTCGTGTCCCGTGCGTAGTTCTTCTCGTGCCGCTGCTCGCCGCCGCCGGTGCGGGTGACGGCCTCGGAGCTGCCGCCGCACGCGGTCAGGGTGGCCGCGAGGACGGCGCCGGCGCCCAGGGCGGCGGCGGATCGGAGCAGCTTCATCAGACGATCTCCTTCTGCGACAGGACGACGACGCCGTACAGGTCGGCGACGGTGGCGAGGGCACCCTGGTGCACCTGCTCGGCGGGGACCTCGGTGCCCGCGACCGGGAGCGGGCGGGTGGCGCTGGCCTCGGCGACGACGGTGGGCCGGTGGCCGGCGAGGAAGGCGCCCTGCGCCGTGAACGCCACGCACATGTGCGTCATCCAGCCGGCGACGACGACGTCCTGGCCGGCGGTGAGATGGTCGGCGAGGTCCGTGCCGACGAAGGCGTTCGGGACCTGCTTGACGACGACGGGCTCCCCGTCGACCGGCGCGACCTTGGGGTGGATCTGCCCGATCTCGGTGCGGATGTCGTACGGGGTGCCCTCGCCGCCGTCGTTGATGACGTGCACAACCTTGGTACCCGCCTCCCGGGCCCGGGCGAGGAGCTGCGCGGCGGCGTCCAGGGACGCCTCCCAGCCGTCGAGCTCCATGACGCCCTGGGTGTAGGTGTTCTGGAAGTCGATGAGGATCAGGGTCGAGCCGGCCAGCGTCGCGGGGGTCTCGTCGAAGCCGTTCAGCTCGCGCAGCGTGGTTCGGGACATGGGTGTACCGCCTTCGGAAATCCGGGTGGGAGACGCGGTCCGGGAAGATCGCCGGGCCACGTCCACAAAGCTATGACCCCGCCGTGACGTCGACAATGACGTCTAACATGCAGAAACCGACATGCCTGTTGTCGGTCAGCCATGGAGGGGGAAGCGCGTGCCGGAGACCGCCGGACCAACCATCGTGATCGTGCTCTTCGAGGGAGTCGACCTGCTCGACGTCACCGGGCCGCCGGAGGTGTTCTCGCTGGCGCTGCGCGAGACCGAGGAGGCGGCGGGGTACCGGGTGCTGCTCGCGGCCGAGACCCTGGACCCCGTCACCACGGGCGCGGGGGTGCGCATCCTGCCCGACATCACCTTCGCGCGGGCCGCCGCGGGCAGCATCGACACCCTCATCGTGCCGGGGGCGGTGGAGCTCGACGAGGAGCGCCGCGTCCACCCGCTCGTCGACCCGCGCCTTGTGGAGTGGGTGCGGGTGCTGGCAGGGCGTACGCACCGGATCACGTCGGTCTGTGTCGGGGCGCATCTGCTCGCGGCCGCCGGGCTGCTCGACGGCAAGCGCGCCACGACGCACTGGTCGACCGCGCAGCAACTCGCCGCGGACCACCCGGCCGTGGAGGTCGACGCCGACCCCATCTTCATCCGCGAGGGGAACGTGTGGACGGGGGTCGGGATCAGCGCCTGCCTCGACCTCTCGCTCGCGCTGATCGCCGACGACCTCGGTGAGGCGGTCGCGCTGCGGGTCGCGCGGCAACTGGTGATGTACCTGAAACGGCCCAGCGGCCAGAGCCAATTCAGCGTGCCGCTGGAGCAGGTGTCGACGACGCGGCGCATCGAGGACCTGCGCCACCACATCCTGCGGCACATCGGCGAGCCGCTCACCGTCGTGGACCTCGCCGCGTACGCCCACGTCAGCGACCGGCACCTGACCCGGCTCTTCAAGACGGAACTGGGCACGACGCCTCACGCCTACATCGAGTCGGTCCGGGTGGAGAAGGCCCGCCACGAGCTGGAGTCGTCCGACGCCACGGTGGAACGCGTCGCCACGCTGTGCGGGTTCGGGACGACGGACACGCTGGTACGGGCCTTCCGTCGCCGCCTGAACACGACACCGACGGAATACCGGCGGCGATTCCGGGTGCCGCTGGGGCCGTGAACCGGGGTGGTGGTGTCGGTGACGGTGGTGACCGCCGCCTCGGGCCAGGTCTCGGGGTTGGCGAAGCGGAACTCCTTGCCGTGCTTCGGCGGTCGTCCGCCCTGGGAATAGGCCAGGGCGTACTCCTTGAGCGAGGGCTTCGGCAGCCGCATCACCCGGTCTCTGCGGATTCGCCCGACCAGTTCGACAGGAAGATCCCGCAGGACCCAGGCCAGGCGGGTGACCTCGTAACCCGCGTCCATGACGATCGTGATGCCCGGATCGCCGGGCGCCCACTGGCCGGCTGAGAGGAGCCGCTCGGCCACGGCGCGGAGTTGGGCAATGGTGACGGCGGTCGCATCATCTTCGGGTCCGAGCCGGACCACGTCCAGGACCGACGTCCACGAGGTAGCTCCCGGTTCGAGGACGGCGACGAAGGAGTACGGCCAGCCCGGAATGAACTGGGAGGCGGACTCCGCCCGGCCGTAGACGTGGCAGCGACGCCCGTGACATTCGCCCTTCCCCGGCACGGTCCCCGCGCCACGTCCCGTGACCCGGCCTGCCCTGGCCGAGGCATACACGGACGGCCGCCGACGTGACCTCTTCAAGATTCACAAAGATACGGTCCGCAGTGGACCTCCTTTCGCGCCGACGAGCGGGAGGAAACGACCTCTAGTGATCATCGCGTGCTGCCGACGTCCCGGTGGAACACAGGACGGGACGAGCAGGCTATGGCGGGGTGCCAGGCCGCGATGACCTGCGCGAGGACGAGCATGGCCTCGGCGTCGCAGGAGGGATCACCGAAGCGTGAGGAGGTGGGCCGGTCACACTCCGGCGGCGGTGACCACGGCGTCGGTGGCGAAACCGAGGAGAAGGCCGAGCAGGATCATCCACGTGGTCAGTTCCTTCATGGCGGCGCGGCGGGCGACAGCCAGCAGCTCGATGACGACGTAGAGGATGGAACCGGCGGCGAGCCCGAGGAAGGCGATGGACAGGGTGTCGTTGACCAGGTGCTGGCCGACCAGGGTGCCGGCGAAGGTGGGGCCGCCGCCGATGAGACCGAGCAGGCCGAGGCGGCCCCAGGACGGGCGCTCGCCGTGGGAAGCGAGCGGCGCGACGATGCCGAAGCCTTCGGTGGCATTGTGCAGGCCGAATCCGATGATGAGCAGGACGGCCAGGGAGATCTCGCCGGTGGCGGCGGAGTTCCCGATCGCCAACCCCTCGGCGAAGTTGTGCAGGCCGATGCCTGTGGCGATCATCAGGGCGAGCCCGGACGCCGTTGAGCGTGTGGGCGGGGCCAGTTCGGTGGCGACGGCGGCGCCAGGGCCCTCTGACAGCTTGGAGGCCTGCCGGTGTGCCATGACTCGGTCCCAGTGGACGAGCCCGGCCAGTCCCGCTGCCAGTCCGATGGCCAGGACAGCTCCGCCGCTGATCGCGGTTCCCCAGTGGTGGTCGCTCAGCGCGGCGTCGGTCGGTTCCCAGGCGGCGCTGAGTACGTCCCAGACCAGGAAGACGAGGATGCCGATGGCAACGGCGTTGAGACCTGCCCTCAGCCTGGGGGCAGGGTTGGTGAGTCGTCCGATCGGCAAGCCGAGGTAGATGGTGAAGCCGGCTATCGCGCCGAGCAGGGCGATCTGGGACGAGGACATGCGGGTGCTCCGAGCAAGGGACGGGGGGTCAACGCGAGCGACCCTAGAGCAGCTAAGGCTCACCTAACAAGTGGACGGGTGAAGGGTGTGCCGACTGATGGGCTTGCGGTTCTCGCGTCGGGGGCTGTCGTGGTCACGGGCGACGCGCTCGCCAGGGTGCGGCCACCCACCAGCCGGGCGTCACCAGCCTGTCGGGACAGCACGCGGAGAGCGGCGTCGAACGGGCCGCCGGTACCGAAGGACGCGGCCGCACGGTCGGGGCGGGGCGACCGGGTGCGGGACGCTCGCCGACGGCCGTCCGACCTCGCCCCACCTGTGGCCACTGCAAGGGCTCAGCGACCGGACCGGTCGTCGGCGGCCGCGCGCAAGGCGCGGCCGTGGATCTTGCCGACAGGTGATGAGTCCATGCCCGGCCTGGCGGGTACCCGTTGGGGCAGGTGCCCACTCAGAAGCGGTGGCGCTTGAGGTCGCCGAGCAGGACGTTGAGTTGCTGCTTCTGCTCGGCGGCTGGAGCCGGCTGGATGTTGCCGTGGTCGATGGCGTACGCCTTGAGGACCGCATCCATCTGGTTGTCGAGCAGGGTCCAGGTCGTCTTGTTCACCGCCTGTAGGGAGGTGGCGTCGGCGTCCCAGTCATCGCGCATCTTCTGCACGGTGGCATGGGAGGCCGCGGCCGTCCCGGCCTGGTCCTGAGCGATCGCCGTCTGCGTAAGCTTCTGATACTTCGCCACCGCTGCGGCCGTCTGGCTGCTGCTCAGGGCTGCCTTCGGGCAAGCCGGCATCGTCTCGCTCTGACCGGTCGGGTCGCAGGTGACGTGGGGCTGGTTGTGGGCCCAGATCATCAGGGCGACAGTGGCGGCGGCGATCAGGCCGAAGGCTCCCAGTGCGATGCGCTCCTTGCGCGCGTCGGTGGTGACCGACTGCTCGTGGGTCGTTTCGTGGGCCTCGGCGACGTCCCTGCGGCTGACCGACAGGTAGATGACCGTCGCCAGGATGGCGCCGAGGAAGATCAGGCTGGTGGTGAAGGTGCCCAGGCCGAGTCCGACGGGCTCGCCGGGGCTGGTTGCGACCTTCGGGGAGGCGAGCCAGTCACCGATGTTGGCGCCGAGTGGACGGGTGAGGATGTAGGCCAGCCAGAACGAGAGGACCGGGTTGGCGCCGAACTTCCACAGTGCGGTGATCGACGCGATGAGACCCAAGGGCACGAACACCGACTGCGCGGGCGTCCAGTTGGTCAGCTCCAGCGTCCAGTCACCGGTGGCGGTGCCCAGCGCGAACGTCACCAGGACTGCCAGCCAGTAGAAAGCCTCACGTGGGAAGGTCGTGATGCTGTGGATCGACAGGGTCCGCTCACGCAGCCACCAGACACCGAAGACGAGGGCCAGCAGGACCGAGAACACAGTCGAGCTCAGCCACAGCGGGACGTGTTGCTGATCGGTGAGCATGTCGGTGTAGAGGGTGCCGGTGACGCTGACCACGACCACGGTGAGCCAGTACGGGAACGGGTTGTAGCGCTTGGTACGGAACTGGATGGTCAGCACGACCGCGAAGACTGCGGTGAACAACAACATGGTGTTGGTCAGGCCGAAGCCCAGCGTGGTGTTGATGTAGTCGGCGAGACTCTCGCCGACGGTCGTGCAGAGGATCTTGATGATCCAGAACCAGACCGTGACCTCGGGCACCTTGTTGAGCAGGCGGCTGCCCATGGCACCTTGTGCGGTCACGGCAGTCGTGGGAGTTGTCATGCCGCGACACTAGCGACTACAGCCTTGTAGACGCCAGTGTAGCGGCGTGGCTTGCGGCCTCGTACTCTCGGCCCCGGTGTCCTAGCTCACACGCCAGCCGCTAAGCAGCGAGGTGATCGTGTGCTGCCCGCCGTGGCGGCATCCGGGGCGGGCGCCCGCCGGTCTTCGGGGTCAGCCGCTCTACGAACAGCGCATCGTGGTGGAACGGTGCTCCAACCGTCTGAAGCAGTGGCGCGGCATCGCGACCCGCTACGACTGCGAGGATGGCGGTGCTGTCCCGGCGGTGGTCTGACCCGCGCTACGACTGACTGTCATGTTCTGCGTCAAACCGCCGAACCCTGCCAGCCAGCCGTCAGTCTCGCATCGCTGCGGGCGTGGACGTTACGTGCGAAGACAACTCCGGCCTTCGGCGTACGACACGGTTCGCCGCCGTCTTCTGCAATGGAGCGCAGCCGCGGAGCGCGAGGCCGCACAGCGCCGAGGCGAGGAGGCACCGCCGGCCCCACCCCTCCGGCTGGTTGAGTACGGCGCAGCCGCACCACATGGACACCGTGCGGGCCGGGGAGACACGGCGCCGGCCGGTACGGCGTGCCCGGCGGTGGGGTGAGGAGGGCGGCCAGTACGGCGGCGGCCGCCGCGGCGGCACGGACAAGACGCACGGCGGAGGCCTCTCGAAGAACACGGACAGGGCCGTGGTCTTCGTAACCGCTCCACCGGGCACCCCGCCCGGGAACCGGCAGCGGCACCACCCGTTCAGGCGGTAGGTCCGAACATCGGCGCCCGAGTGGAAAGCATGCGGATTAGGTCGTGGCCGCGGGCCTCGCCGAGGATCAGGGAGCCAGCCCCCGGCGAGCGTAGGAGCCCGGCGGCGTTGCGCGCTGCTGCGCCCCAAGGCCAAGCGAACCGGTGATGGACCCGACGCATCCTGATCGCCTCCGGCCCGGCCCCCACTTCGGGGCGAGGCCGGTCACTAGGAGGAGCGGCTACCAAGTGTCAGCGGAGACTCCAGCGAGGACGATGATGCCGCTCTACCTTCTCGTCGCCGCTGCCGTTCCGGTGCGACTCCATCGCGGCCCGCACTCACGGCCTGGGATAAAGCGACGCTGCTGGCCTGCGGGAGCGGTGACCGGATGTGGTAGTCGGGCCAAGGGACCAGCGCCATGGGCGAGGTGAGCCCCGGGCATCCGGGGCTCACCTCGCCCACAACTGCGTTCCGCCCGTGATCACTCTGCTCGGACGGATGCGCCGTAGCTGTCGGTCTGGCGCAGCGCCGCGGCCTGCTGGGGCGGTGTGGGCCATACCTGGATGAGGTACCACTCGGTGACGTCGTCCGGGGCGAGGTCGATGGCGGTGTCCCGGCCGCGTGCGTGGATGCGCAGCCGGTAGTCGCCGGGGCCGTCGAAGGACAGCGCGGGCAGGTCCTCGTCGAGGTCGGCCATCAGGCCGCGCACCATCAGTTCTCCGGATACCGAGTGCAGCGAGACCTCGACGATCTCCTCCCACCCGGCGCCCTCGAAGCCGCCGACACCGCGATCAGCGAGCGGTCGTCACCGAGGTCGTTGGCGTACTTACGTCTCGCGTTCCTTCGCCGTCCAGGCGGAGGCGCCGGAGTCCCTTGCCTCGGCGAGCGGGACCAGGTGGTCGATGTCCACACCGCTCCGCCCCTGGATGTAGCGGTCGTCGTAGGGCGAGTACCACTCACCCCCGCTCAGGGCACAGCGCGGGCCCTGTGTCGGGGCCATGACGGCTTCGGCCTCGAGCACCTCGGCGCGGGTGTTGCAGCCGTCGCGGTCGGCGTCGACCCAGCCCCCGAACTTGCTGCGCTCGTACCCGGTACGGTCCTCCTCCCGCACGGGAGGGCGGCAAGGGCGTCACGAACCGGCAGCGTCACCGTCGTACCGGGAACCCCACGTTCAGCCGGCCCGGCCGCAGAGGCAGAGGCTTGGGCAGAGGCGGAAACGAGCAGGACGGCGAAGGCGGCGGCCCTCGGGGCGGTACGGGCCAGACGCATCAACAGGTCCCTTCGAAGACCACGGACAGGATGTGATCTTCGTAACCGTCAGCGGACGCGCCCGGCATGCATTACCCCGCCACCCGTGTGGCCGCTTGAGTCAGATCGGCCGCAGCGGCCTGCTCGGCATCGCCGCCTTCCACCGGCAGAAGGCGCCCGTCACCGCTTCAGCTCGCCGTCGTTTGCCGACAGGCGACCCGACACTGGACATCGACCGACATGGTCAGATCACGCCTGACGAGCGATCACGGGGGGCCTTTGACTCCGATCTACCGCGGAACGTGTTGAAGGCATCGACCGATGCCATGAAGGCCGCAATGCTCGACGAAGGCTTGAAAGTTCTGGAGCGCGGTCAAGCGTGGTCTTCGACCATCGGCGGCATTCAAGTAAGGCTCGACCCCCGGTAACAATCAGATGCGCCGGCCGCTCCACCGCCGCCGCAGCGGCGCCCCGGCCACGGCGCCGCGCTCGCGCCTGCAACGCACCGAAGTCGAGCCGCCCGTCCTGGACGACGACCAGCTCAGCGTCCAAGACCACGGGTCGCGGCCCTCCGGCGGCGGAGCTGTCGGCTTCCCAGCAGACCGTTAACGCCGTCACCGACTTCGGCGCTTCGGGGTGATTGGCCTGTTCGCGTAGCTCATTGACGGTCACCTGCACGCTATGCCGTAGGTATGCGATATGCGGATTGGGGCGGGCTGACGGCGAAAGGCCGGCAGCGTCGCGAGGCGGTGCGCTCGGAGGCCGCCCGGATGGACGACACTGTCTTCGGCAACGAGGACGGCGTGTCGTTCGTCGCCGCCGAGCGTGTTGCGGAGGTGCTCACGACGACGCACCGGATCTGTCAGACGGAACTCGAACAGGCCCGCAAGATCGGGGCAGGCCAGACGCTGCTCAGTACTCGACGGCGGTCAGGTGCTCCGGCTCAGGTACGCAGCGAAGCTGGAAGCGCTGCACGAGCCGCGGTCCCTGGAACCCGACCGGAACGGCTCCTACCAGCGACTCCTCGCCTACCTCACCGCCAACGCCACCCTCAACGACCCCGCGAACCGCACTGGCGGTGAAGCGGATCCGAGTACCTGCGCAAGCGCCCCCGCGTCATCCGTAGCAGCGCGCCGGAGACCACACCAACCCTCCATGTCGCCAACGCCCCAAAAGCCAGAACGCTAATGCTTACGCACATCACGGCTGACCGAACCACTCATGTGACCATGAAGGGCAATTCGTGAATCAGGCGCTACCCCTATCATCCGACTTCGACCTGTTCGACACCCTCGCCCACTCTCAGAACTCCGCCGACCCGTACCCCTTCTACCGGTGGCTGCGGTCACATCACCCCGTATACGTCAACCCCGACGGCATCGCCTACGTCTCCACCTACGAGCACTCCGCACTCCTGGGAAGCCCGGACGTCCGCGACAACCTGGAAGACGACGAGCAATCCGACACACTGCGCCTGTTCAACCGGACGATCATCAAGACGGTGCCACCGCGTCACACCGACCTGCGCCGCGTGGGCGGCGAGGCTTTCCGACGCGGATTCCTGCTGGAGACCGGCAGGCAAATGCAGCGCGCAGCCGATGAGCTGGCCGACCGGCTGGTCCGCACCCTGAAGAGGGACGGCAGCGCCGACTTGAACGCGGAGTTCTCCTACCCGTTCTCGCAGGAGGCCGCCCGCATCTTCTTCGGTCTCCCCGAGGAGGACTTCGACATGCTGGCCGCGCTGCCGAGCCGCATGTTCAAGGCGCTCTACCCCAAGACGGATCCGGAAGGACTGAGGGACGCCGACGACGCCTCGCGCTTCCTCTACGCATACCTGGAGGATGCCGTCCGACACCGGCGGTTCCGCCCCGGCGGGGCTTTCGATCGCATCGTGGAGGCCGCCGACGGCTCCCTGGCCGACGATGTGGTCCACCTGTGCTGGCTCATGTGGTTCGGGTCATACAACTCGCCGCTGGCCGCCATGGACCTGGCTCTCCTGACCCTCATCGAGGAACCGCAGACCAAGGGTGCGCTGCTGGCGGACCCGAAGGCATGGGTCGACGAGGCGTTGCGCTACCGCAGCGCACACGTCATCAACTCGGCCAATCTCACCACGCGACGCGAGCTGACCGTGGGCGATGTGACCCTCCCGGCGCAAGCTCCCATCCGCTTCCTCCTCGCGGCGATCAACCGCGACGAAATGGCGTGGCCCAACGCAGAGGTCTTCGACCCGAGCCGGGACGACGGCTTCCGCCACGTCGCCTTCAGCCGCGGCCCGCACACCTGCATCGCCAAACAGTTCGCCAGCATCGAGGTCGGTGCCGCGGTCACCGCCCTCGCCTCCCGGGTGCCGCGCCTGAGCCTTGCGGGCGAGCCAGCCTGGAGCACCTACACCACCCAGCGCCTGTGCACTGCCTTCCCCGTGAAGCTCCACTAACGAGTTGGAGCGTGATAGCGGGTGAGGTGTGTTCTTGCTCACGGCCGTCTTCAGGTGTTGGCCGTGCGGTCGGAGACGAGGCCGGCGATGGCGCGGTAGGTGTCGGGCAGGCGGTCGCGGCGATGGGTCCAGCGGGTCAGTTGCTTCCAGCGTTTGTGGTCGGCGAGGGCGTGTTCGACGGTGATGCGGCCGGATGAGTGGCCGTGGCGGTCGCGTTCCCACTGTTCGACTCTGCCGGGCAGTGCTCCCGGCCGGGGTCTTCTCGGCGGTGTCACCGGCGCCCGGGAGAGCCTGCGCGGCATGATCAGAACCGGGAATGCTCCCTGACAGCGAGCCGCCGGCCTCGCGTGGAACCACAGAGCAATTGGTCAGGAGTCGCGGTGGTGGCGCGGTCACGGGCGGTTGCTCGGAGGGTTTCCTGCTGCGCCTGTCAGTCGGTGCCCGGGGCGGCTGGGGTCATTGGTGTGGGTGAGGTGGCGGAGGAGGCGTGTGGCGGCATGTTCGCCGGAGCGGAGGGCGCCGTAGGTGCTGGAGGGGCCGAAGTAGTCGCCGGCGAGCTGGATGCGGGGGTCTTGGGTGCGGCGGCGGGTGTTGAAGGCGCGCAGGGCTGCGTAGCCGCCGGGTGGGCGGACGACGAGGGCGGGGTCGCGGCGGTTGATGTGGCTTGTCAGGACGGTGCGGTGGAGGTCGGGGAAGACGGCTGCGGCGGCGGTGATGGCCTGTTGGGTGACGCTGGTGTCGTCGGCGTCCCACCAGCGGTCGGTGAATTCCTGGCGGGGGTGGAGGGTGATCAGGCCGCGGCCGTCGTCGACACGTCCGGGGATCTTGTTGTGGTGCAGCTCGATGCCGACCAGGGCGGGGTGGGCCCGCTGGGAGAGGAAGAGCGCGAAGGCTTTCTCCGGGGGCGGGCGTTCGAGGCCGAGGGAGATGATCAGGGCTCGGGAGTAGGGGATGGAGGTGAGGTAGTGGCGGTCTGCGGCGTCGAGGTCGGGCATGAGGCCGGGGACTTGGGGCGCGGGAACGGCGATGACCGCGGCCTCGGCCTCCTCGGTGCGCTCGCCCTGTCCGGGCTGCTTCCAGGTGACGGTGACTCCGTCCGGTCCTGGGCGCACCGCGGTGACCTGTGCGTCGAGTTCCACGGGAACGCGCTTGGCCAGGGTGCGGGTGAGCAGTCCGGCGCCTTGCGGGCTGTTGAAGTGCGGGACGAGGAGTTTGGCGGTGTAGAAGAGCATGTCGGCGGCAGCCAGCTGGTCCGGTGAGGCCAGGACGATGCCACCACCGAAGAGCGGTTCGCACAGGTGGTCGATGGCCTCCTGAGTGAGTCGGCGGCGGGCGTACTGGGTGGCGCTGAGGGTGTCCAGGTAGGTGTTCTGGTCCATGGTGTCCCAGTCGAGCCGCCTCCGGTGGGCGAGGAAGGTCGGCAGGGCCCGCAGGAGGGCGGCCTTGGTGCGAGGACTGAGCAGACGGGTGCGCAGCAGGTCGGTGCGGGAGTCGGTGCGCAGGCGGTGGACGGTGCGGTCGCGCTCGAAGCCGCACAGGGTGTTGGAGGGACCGTAGTTGTGGGCGAGGCCGAGTTCGCCGATGAGGCGGAGCATCCCTGTGTAGTTGCGTCCCAGGATGCTAGCGCCGGTTTCGATACGGAATCCGTCGTGGTCGAGGGTCTGCATGCGTCCGCCGGGGACGGCGTCGGCTTCCAGGACGCGGACGGTGAGTCCGGCTTGCTTCAGGCGCCAGGCGGCGGTGAGGCCGGCGATGCCGGCACCGACAACGATCACCGTCGCGGGGGCGGGCGTAGGGATGGCGGGCTCCTTCAGGGGCGGGTGGCCAGCAGGTGCTGGAAGTAGGGTTCGATCGCTGCGGCGCTTCCCTCGGCCCAGCCGCCGATCGCGGCGGCCAGGTGCCGCTGGGCCGAGGTGAGGGCGGGGTCGGCGCGCAGGCGGGCCTGGTCGGAGTCGAAGCGGTGTTTATGCGCGGCGTGCAGGACGACCGTGGCGCGGTAGGCGTCGGGCAGGGCGAGGCCGTATTCGTGGGCCAGGACGGTGACGGCGTTGACGGGGTCGCCCTGGCGGTGTTCGGCGGCGTGGCCCAGGAGGTCGTTGGCCAGGCCGCCGAGGAGGAAGGCGAGTTCGGCCAGGGCGGTCAGGCAGGTGGGCAGCGGTTCACCGGGCGGTGGCATCCCGGGAGCCAGGCAGTGCAGGTAGAGGGGGTGGCCGCCGGAGGTGTGGGTGCGCCGGCGCAGGTAGGCGTCGAGCGCGGGGGGCTGCCCCGAGGTGCGCCAGGGCGCTTCGCTCGCACAGCCGTCCAGGTAGCGGCGCAGTCCGTCGGCGAGCTGCGCCAGTACTTCCTGTCCGCCGTCGGTGTTCGTGATCTCTGCGCGGACGGCGGCCAGTGAGGTCAGATGGACGCAGGACGGTGTGTCAGGGTGGGTGCGCCCGGAGTGGAGCAGGCTCGGCAGGTCCCACGTCAGGTGGGCGTCCAGCTGGCCGGGGTGTTCGGCGACCGTGTCGTCGAAGTGGAACACCCAGGCCAGGTAGTGAGTGGTGAGCCGGGCCACGGCAAGCGGCGCGTGGGGCATGCACCAGGCGACGAGGTGGCCGATGCGCCTGCGCTCCAGCGCGCACTGCCCGCCCTGGGCACACAGCCCCGCCCCCGCCGCCCACTCCCGCACGTCGCTCTCCAGCTCCCGGGCGGCCGGATGTGGCCGGGCGGGCGGTGGCGACAGCCGCAGGAGATGTTCGTGCGCGTAGGCGGCGAGCGCGGTGAAGTCACCGTCCGGGGTCAGTTGCGGATGGGTCATGCGCCGAACCTCCGCTCCCGTGTGGCGTAGGACGCGAGCGCCGCGTCGAATGATGCCCGGTCGAAGTCCGGCCACAGCTGCGGGCTGAAGCAGAGCTCGGCCACGGCGCTCTGCCACAGCAGGAACCCGGACAGGCGCTGCTCGCCGGACGCGCGGACGATCAGATCGCAGTCGGGCTGGCCCCACCGGGCCAGCTGTCCGCTGACCGCCTCACGGTCCAGGCCCTCCAGAGCCTGGGCGTCGCTCTGGGCAAGCAGGGCACGTACGGCGGCCAGGATCTCGTCCCGCCCGTCGTAGGCGACCGCGAGGTTGACCCGCAGGCCGCCCGTGGCATCCGCCGCCTCACCGCAGCGGCGGGTGCGGGCGGACAGGGCCGACAGCCCCAGCTCTTCAAGATGCTCGGGGCTTCCGAGGACGTTCAGACGCCAGATGTCCTCGGCGGTGAGCGCCTGGGTGAGCGCGCTGATGGCGTCGAGCATGACCGGCAGTTCCTGCCGCTTGGCGGCGTTGTCCAGCGACAGCGCCCACACCGTCACCGTCTCCACCCCCGCCTGCTCGCACCAGCGCAGCACCTCCAATGTCCTGGCCGCACCCCGCCGGTATCCCTCCTCCACCGGCACGCCGTTGAGGCGGGCCCAGCGCCGGTTGCCGTCCGGGACGATGCCCACATGCCGCGGAATTCCTCCGCCCGGCCCGCTCACCGAGCCCCCGCCAGCCAGCCACCGCTGGCCGCCGAAACCGGGGTTGTCCGACCCGCCAGGTGTCCCAGGGCCAGCAGGGTGAAGATGTCCGCCAAGACCGGCACGGTGAACACGAACGGCCTCGGCCCGATCGAGTCGGGGCGCACCTCCCGCAGTCCGTGCCCGTCCTGCGCGGCGGCCAGGAACCGCGCCGCGGCAGCCGCGGGCACCGGGTCTTCCTGCCCGCACACGGCGATCAGCCCATAGGCGGTGCTGATGACATCACTGGGCTCGCCCGCCTGCTGCCCCCAGCCGCCATCCGCGTTCTGCTGCTCAAGCACGAACCGGTGGGCCCGTTCCGCCATGCGCCGAATCTGCGGTGCAGGCCTGCCCCCAGGCCGGACACATGCCAGTAGCACCCGGAAGACGGCGTGCAGGCGGCTGCTGCTCCAGTCCGGCGGGAACGATCCATCCTCGCGCTGCTGCGTCGCCAGATAGTGCAGACCCCCCGCGATCAGGGGCCGGTGAGCCTCCGGCCGTACGCTGAGGGCGTCGACGACGGCCGCGGTCATACACGCCTCCGACGGAGCCCCCGCCACGTAGGTGGGAAAGCCTCCGTCAGAGCCGGCCACCGCCACCAGCGACCGCAGCCCGCCATCGATCGACTCCCTATACCGAGCCTCGTCGACCACGTGCAGGAACTGCACCGCCACCGAGGTGTCGTCCACATCCGTTTGGCACGCCAGATCGGTGAAGGACCAGCCGCCCGCCGGCTGCTGGGACCGCACCAGATGGCCAGCCACCCGCTCCAGCACCTCCGGTGGAGCCCCCGCGGCCGCCAGCGCCACGCCCGCTGTCGCAGTGCACCAGGTATCGGTGTCCGACACGAACGGCAGCCCGCCATCGACCCGCTGGTGCGCCAGCACCCGGTGCACCCCCTCCGCCACGACCGCCCCGGTGCCGGGCAGCCGGGACAGGGCGTGCAGCACCGACAGATAGATCAGAACGTTGCCCTCCCACACATGCGGTCGGCGCTGGGTGTCCAGGAGCAGCCGCACATCCTCGTCAGCGACACAACCGAGACGCCCACCCGCACAGGCCAGGACCACCTTCGCCGCGGTGACCTGGACCCGGGCCCAGCTGTGCAGCCCCGATAGGTCGAACGCCGTCTCGTCCCACTCGGGCCTGAACGTCTCGTCGGCCATCACCGCAAGCGCGTGCACAAGCGCACGCTTCCGCACTGCGGTGAAGTCGGGGACCGCAGCGGTCACCTCGCCGACAAGCAGATCGCCCGCGACGATCCCTCTGCCCTCCAGCGCCGCTGCGACCAGGAACCGCTCCATGCCCATGGCAGGCAGCTGGGTGCGCAGAAATCCGCGCAACGCCTCCGCCGCCCGGGCATCATGTCCGGTGCGCTCCAAGAGCCGCAGCGCCAGAACAGATTCCAGGGCCCTGCTGCGGCACTCGTCACGGACCGCACCGTCCGTCCCCGCCTTCGCCGCCAGCGACCACGTCAGCCGCTCGCGCAACTGTCTAGCCTCCGCCGGGAACAGCTCGCCGGGCCAGCGGTCCGCCTCGGATGTCGTCCACCGCCTCACAGTCCACCTCCTCGTGCCGAAGTACTGAGAAGGCTCTGCCCAGCCCCCGAGCCGTCCAAGAAAATCCGACACGCCCCCATAGGAAAACCAGCCAATTGAACGAGGGTCACCAAGCCGGTTGACCGCACCAGGGTCCGCCATGGGGCGGCGCCGGGGGCGCAACATGCCTTACATGCCATCCCTGACTCCACCCGTGTGACCTGCTGAGGAACTTGACAGGTGTAGATACACCCGTAGGAGCCGGAGTAGTGGTGCCGGTACGAACTCCTTAGTACTCCAGCAGCGGGTCGTGTCCTGAGCTGCGTTTTCGGTAGTGGCAGCGGCGGGCGACGGCTTGGCGGTGTCTTCTCCAGGCTGACCACTTCAGCGCGTGGGTGACGGGGTCGCGGTCGGCTCGTGGGTGGGGCAGGAGAGCGTCCAGGAGCCGCCGGATCTCTGCCACGGTGAGCGGGACGAGGGCTGATCCGTTTCTGCAGCCCCCTTTGCGGCCTCGCCGCCGGCCCGGGGTCGTGCTGCGAGTGCGGTCAGGACGGCATGAGCGAGCATGGCCAGGGTGATGTGCCGATACCAGCCGGGATAGCGGCGGACCTCGTCCTCGTCCAGGCCGCATTCGTTCTTCGCGGCCTGGAAGCACTCTTCGATCGCCCAGCGGGAGCCGGCGATCCGGGTCAGCTCGGCGATCTCGACACCGACGGGCGCGTAAGCGAGGTAGTAGGCCACGTCTTCGGGGTCGCAGATGCTGCGTCGGGCCATGACCCAGCGGTGCTGGGTGGGTCGGGGTCGAAGATGAAGTTGGTGTGACGAGAAGGCCGACACCTGCGCCGGCTTCCTGCGTCGAGCCGCGGCCTTCTTCACCGCGTCGGGCATCGACCGCATCGAACGGGTACTGACCGACAACGCGCGGCCCTACCGCAAGAGCTTCGCCTGGAGGCTGCGGCTTTGAGGGCCTGCCGCCCCAGCAAATGCCCTTCTCGCTGCGGATCCGAGCACGTTCACGGCATTGAGCTGCGAGGACGTCTGGCTGACGGGCGTTGGCGTTGCGCCAGCGCAGGTACGCGCGCAGGGCTCGCGTCTGGACAGGACCGGGTCATCGACGCGCACCGACAGATTCCCCCGGTAGGCGATGCCGTCGTCGAAAGTGTCGTGCACCCCCAGGAGGGCGGGCCGGTGGCCGCCGAGGTCGCCGAAGACGTGCTGGGCATCGAGGGCGCCGTCCCACAACTTCCCCGGCGCCTTGTCCTCCGGGGCCGACACCGGGCGCAGCCAGGCGGGCACGCCCGTAGCGGTGGGGGCCGGGGCACCCAGGGCGCGCCCGGCCCAACCCCAGAACTCCGCGCCCGGCTCGACCTGGGCGTCCAAGGCCTTCGCGATGTGCGCGTGGTGGGCGCGCATGCGCTGTTCGGTGTCCGGGGCAGGGGGCGGCGAGTACACCGGTAATCTCCCGCAACTTGGCGGCGGTCGGGTAGGTTTGGGCGACGGCGTCAGTGTGGCGCACCGGAGGCGGCGAGAAGGACGTTTGTCACTCCTGGGCATGACGCGACGGCGAGGACGCATGCTTGTGCGGGGGGCAGGCCCGGACGGATGAGGTCGGCGAGCTCCTGGTCGACCATGCCGGGGAGCTCGCCGCCGTGCAGCGGGGCCGACGCCATCACCCTCAGCCCCGCGCCGGCGGCGGCCGGGAGCACGCCCCGGCCGTCAAGGGCCTGCGCGATCGGCGTCATCGTCACCAGGCTCAGCGGCATCTGGACCGCGACCAGGTGGTGCCGGCCGCCCGCGGCTTCGGCGGCCAGGGCCAGCAGCTTCCCCGCCGTGGACGCTTCCTCCTCCAGGCCCGCCCACGTGGCGATGCCGTACCCAGCCACGTTCCCGGCTGCCATGGCTTCCTCGAGGACGAGGAACGCCTCCCGCATCGCGCGGTGCAGGGCCAGGCGGTCGCCGGGGTGGGCGCGCTCGGGGTTGTGCAGCAGGACCAGTCCAGCCGCTCGCGCCCGAGCTGCTCGCGGTTGCGGCGCAGCTGCCAGCGCACGTAGTGCAGGGCGAGGCTGTGTTCGGCCACCGCCTGGCCCTCGGTGAGAAAACCGACGTTCACCGCATCGGTGCCGGCCGCCGCGGTGAAGCAGCCGGCCTTTGTGGATAGCCGCACGGTCGGGTGGGCGGCCAGGACCGGGACCAGCAGGGTCTGCGGCTGGCCGGTGGCGTAGTTGGGGGCGGTGTCGATCCACCGCACTCCGGAGGCGGCCGCACGGACGGCCGCCTAGGTGTGTTGTCCGGACAGGTTGGTGACGCGGCTGGCTGGTGGTTGGCTGCTGATGCCGGTGTGGGGTCGGTGGTAGTTGTACCAGTCCAGCCAGTCGGGAAACGCAGCTTGGCGTTCGGTGCGCATACGACCGACCAGTCGACGGCTCCCACGGCGTCGGAGTGCTGCTGGACGTGGTCGACCGCGGGTCACCGCGACCGGTATGAGACCAGGACCGCCGCGGGTGTGCGCACGGATCGTGGGCGGAGAGGCCGGTCCGGGGAAGGATGCGGACCCGCTGTTGGTCCTCAGCACGGCTTGCGGGCGCTGCCGTCTGCCCGGGCAACTGCCCGAGACCGAGCAGAATGCCCTCCCCGAGGGCACAGGGCCATCACCGTCAGAAAGTGCTGTAGGTGCAGGAGCCCATGGTCAACTCGCCTGCGCTGTCTTCGCTGATGGTGCCACAGGTCGCTCTCACGTTGAACACCGCACCCGAGATTCTCCTGTACACGTCAAAATCGGTCAGGTGGTGCCCACGAACACGCCATAGTCATTACGGCGCGCACCGGAGGACCGACGGCCGGACGCAGCAGTGGCTCGCCGCCCATCCCGAACCGGTCGAGGCCGGGCGCGTTCAGGAACGTTGACAGCGCCCTCAGAACAGCCCGGACCGTCACGCCACTACCAGGGCATACACACCACGATCCCGCTGGCACCCATCGCTGCCACTCCGACGCCCACATGACAGGGACGACCAGGCACCCCCGAGGAGGAGGCCCGGCCGTCCCGTTCGCCGGTGCGGCCGGCGCCGGTGTCAGTGTCCGCCGGACTCCTCGGGGCGTGCCTGGCGCGGGAGGAGGAAGGAGAGGAGGAAGGTCAGCGCGAGCATGCCGTCGACGATCCACAGCACCGTCTTCATGACCGATCCGAAGCCGCCCTTGAAGGCCGAGGTGGCGGTGGCCTGTAGGGCTGCGGGTATCCGCGCACCGGCCTCGGTGGAGGTCACCGCAGACCGCGTGTCCTTCTCCAGCCGCGCGCAGGACGCCGGGGTGGCGGCGGGGTCCTTGGCCACGGCTCGGTCCGAGGCGCACTCGCGCAGGTCCGCCACGACGCGATCCTGTGCGGCGGGCTGGACGTGGGCGGCGGCCAGCTGCTCGCGCAGACCGTCCGAGCGGTGGTCGACGGCCGAGGCGATCCCACCGCCCAGCAGGCCGAAGAACACGGTACCGAGGATGGCCACCCCGAAGGCGCCTCCGAGCTGCTGCATCGCGGTCATGGTGCCGGACGCCGAACCCGTCTCGTGCTGCTCGACACTGGCCAGCACGATGTCGAAGAACGGAGCCATGAGCAGGCCCATGCCGATGCCGGTGACGAGCAGGGACGGCAGCAACTGCCAGGGTCCGACGCCACTGCCCACCATGTCGAGGGTCAACCACACACCGAACACACCGGCCGCCATGACGGCGGTGCCCGCCTGAAGGACGGCACGTCCGAACCGTGCGACACCCTGCGCGATCCCGAACCCGACGATCATGCCGCCGGACCAGGGCACCATGACCAGACCCGCCTTGAGCGGCGAATAGCCGAGACCTATCTGGGTGTAGAGGTTGAAGACCAGCATGAAGCCCTGCATGGTCGAGAAGAAGACCAGCCCGAGGACCATGCCGCCGCTGAACCCGCGCTTGCGGAAGAGGCTCGGGACGACCAGCGGGTCAAGACCGGCGCTGCTGCGGCGCGTCTCGTACTTGGCGAAGACCGCGAAGACGACGACGGAGGCGCCCATCATCGCGAACGCCCACACGGGCCAGTCGTACTCGCGGCCCTGGACCAGCGGGAAGATGATGAGCAACGCAGCCAGCGAGACCAGGAGCATGCCGGGAATGTCCAGGCGGGGCTTGCTCTCGGAACGGCCCCGGGGCAGGTAGCGCACCGCGCCGAGGAAGGCCGCGGCGCCCAGCGGCAGGTTGATCAGGAAGATCATCCGCCAGCCGGTGCCGAAGTAGTCGGCGTCCACGAGCCACCCGGCCAGGATCGGCCCGCACACTGCGGAGAGTCCCATGACCGGACCGAACATGCCGAAGGCCTTCTGTGACTCCTTGGGCGGGAACATCTCCTTGATCATGCCGAGGCCCTGGGGCAGCATCACCGCGCCGAACAGGCCCTGCACGACGCGGGCGCCTATCAACATCTCGGGCGACACGGACACCGCGCACAGCAGCGAGCCCACGGTGAAGCCGGCGGCGCCCACCAGGAACATCGTGCGGCGTCCGTGGATGTCCCCGAGCCGGCCTCCGGTGACGAGCCCGACGGCCATCGACAGCGTGTACGCGGCGGCGAGCCACTGGAGGGTCGAGGCCCCGCCGCCGAGGTCGGCACGCATGGAGGGACCGGCGATGTTCGTGACGACGGCGTCGAGGAGATCCATCACCTCCGCCGCGAGGATCACGAAGAGCGCAGCCCAGCGCCACCTGTAGGGCGCGGGCGAGTCGGTGGGCGTCTCCGCGGACGCGACACCGGTGGTGGTCATCGGAACTCCTCGCAGCGGGGCGCGCACCGCGGAGACGGTCCGCGAGGCGCGCAGAAAATAGGTGGACGAAAGTAGTGAACGATGTTCACCATAGCAGAACAGTGCTCAGACAAAGAACGCTGTTCATCAAGATATAGCGCGATCTGGTCTCGGTGCAAGATATATCGCGTCTTGTTGGTGGACGGGTATCTGAGGAGCGTCGCCCGCACCGCCGGAGAACACTGTTCTCCCGCGTGCTTAGACTGGTCACATGACAGACGCGGCAGCCGCCAGCCCAGCAACCCCACCGCCCTCCCCGTGGGACCGGGAGCGCCCCGCCCGCGCCCACGCCGCTCCCGCCCGCACACCGCTGTCCCGCGACCGCGTCGTCGAGGCGGCCTTCACCGTGTTGGACCGGCAGGGACTCGACGGACTGTCGATGCGTCAGGTGGCCGCCGAGCTGGGCGTGACCGTCTCCGCGCTCTACGCTCACGTCAACTCCAAGGACGATCTCCTGGAGCTGATGTACGCACGTCTCTTCGACGGCTTCGAGATGCCCGCAGCAGATCCGGACCGATGGCAGGAGCAGTTGCTGGACTACGCGCGGGCCGGCAGACAGCGCCTGCTGTCCCATCGCGACATGGCCCGGATCTCCATGGCGCACGTCCCCTTCACGGCCGAACTGCTCCCGCACGTCGAGGGGTTGCTCGCCATATTCCGTACGGCGGGCCTGCCCGACCGCATCGCGGCGGAGGCGGGCGACCTCATCTCCACCTACATCGACGGGTTCGTCCTGGAGGAGGGCATGTGGCGGGACCGCGCCGCCCAGCAGGGCGGCGACGCCTCCTCCCCGGCCCGCCCTGACTGGCGCGAGATGGCCGGTGACATGCAGAACTACTTCGCGGCCCTGCCCGAGGCCGACTTCCCGCACCTGCGCGCGCTGTCCGGACTCATGGTGACGGACTCCTCCGACGAGCGGTTCGACACCGGCCTTCAGATCATCCTGCGCGGCCTGGCGAGCTACCTGCCGGACCGGACGGACCACGCGACCCCGGAGGACTGACCGTCTCCGCAGCCCCCGCCGGACGCCAACGGAAGGCGGCTCGTCCGTGTCGGCCGCGGCCAGGGTGCGGCGGTCGTGGCCGAACGCCACGCCGTGGACGGCGCCCGCTCGCTGTTCGTCGTGAGGACGGTACCGAACTCCTCGGTCCGGACAGCGAGGCCCGCGCCGACCACCCCGTCGATCAGGTGCGATCCAGGGAAACGGCGCAGCAGGCCGGCGGGTCCAGTTCGTTCGTCCAGGCAGTTGCCGGCGAGGAAGGCCAGCGCCTCTACTGCGCCTCGGCCGGCACCGCGTGGCCGATGTCCTGATCGCCCGGGCGCCGGTGGTTCCGGCCGACTGACAGGATCCGCCTTCGATCATGGTCAGGTGTTGCCGGTGGTCTTCACCGTACGGCCCCCGCGTCACCACGTCGCTGCCACGAACTCCCCCCATGCGCCCCAGTCCGCGTCGAGGAGTACGCCCGGTCACCGCCTGCCGCCCCGGCACGCGCGAGGTACGTGGGCGAAGCCGCGATTGCCACCCGAACGGCCTTGTCACATCGGAAGTTACGGGGAATGGGCGGGGCGGGCTGCGGGGTACCCGCGATCCGCTCCGGCCGATCGGTCGACCGCCGCTGGGCAGCGGGTGGGGGTGCGGCGGGTGGGGTGCGGGCGGATGCGGGAAAGGCGTCTCCACGAGGCCGGGGACGGCCAGGCCAACGCACCGGACGACGGCAACCGTGACGGACGGATCGGAGGACGACAGGAACGCCAGCGGCGAACCCCCGCCCCACGAGCCGCCGACACGCCGCCGGGGCGCACCACCCGCGCCCCGGCCCCGAGCGCAGACATGAGACCGCCAGTGACCGCCATCCCCCAAGGCCGCGACTGGACCCGGATGAGGCGCGCCGACTTCGACGCTTCCGCTCCGCTCGACCTGATCGACGAGGGCGTGTGCCGACCGGTGCCCGCCGCGCCCGACGAGTACGGGGTGGAGGCACTGTTCGGGCGGGACCCGCAGCCCGCGCGCCCGTGCCGCGCCCGCACATCACCCCCGGTGACCACCGACACCCTGTTCTGATCCGGTCCGTCGCAGCGCCGGGCGCGGGGACGGGGCCGGCGCGGAGACCGCCGCGTGCCGCGACGCTGCCGACGCTGTCCGCGCGGGGCTGCCTCTCGGGCCGGCGCGGATCGTTCGGGGCGGTTCTCGCCAACTGGTTCCCCGCTCCCGAGGGGTCGGCGCGACGAGGAGTTCGCGCGCGTTCGACGTACTGGAGGGTGGGCGTCACCCCGCGGCCGGTGACGACTTCGCTTCCCGGCCCGGTCCCCCGCTGCTCGACTGATCGCCCCAGGGCTCCGGGTGGGCGTACCGGACGGGACGCGCGGATCAGCCGTCGTAGGGCATGACGCTGAGGATCCTGCCCTTCGGGGTGGCCGAAACGTACCCGCTCTGCCTGTAGGTGTTGCTGAGGTAGACGGACATGCCGGCGGGGTCACCGAACGTGTCGTCCGGCACGTTGACCACCAGGTAGCGGCTGTTGGGATTCTTGACCTTGAGCTTCCGCTTCGCCTCGGCCAGCAGGCCCGGTACCTTGTCCCAGTCGAATCCGCCGAGCGTGACGGGCTTCCTCCCGCTCGTCAGCGAGCCGCCGAGGATGCCCTTCTGGACCCCCCGGCCCACGTAGTAGGTGTACGAGTCGTACGCGGTGTCGCTGCCCTTGACCATCAGGTCGGCGGACGCGTACCCCGAGTACACCGTGAAGGAGCCGTACCTTTCGCGGCCGGTCTCCTTCTTGAATGCGTGGATCGCGCCGCGGATACCGTCCGGCGTCAGCAGATCGGTCGTGCCGCCGGGCGTGGCGTCCGGGCCGGTCGGGCCGGTCGAGCCGCTGCCCAGCGGCTGGGTGGTGGCGGGGCCGCCGGATGCGGGGGACCCGGACCCGTAGGTGCCGCTGTCCGGGAGCTGCGTCCAGACCAGCGCCCCGGCGAGCGCCACACCGGCGACCAGCGCCCAACGCCGCGGGGGTACGGCCAGGGTGCGGGAGCCGGGGCGCGCGTCCTGCGGGCTCGGGTACGGCGTCGGGGCGCCGGGTTCGACATACGGTCCGGAGGCCATGCCGGGCGCGGGGCCGAAGCCGTGGGGCACCGCGTCCGCCTGGCCGGGGACCGGCGGCGTACCCGGGTCGTGCGGGGGATGGGCCGCGGGGGGCTCGGCGGCCTCGTGGAGGACGCCGTCCAGCATGCGCTCCAGTTCGTCGGCGCCGGGCCGGGCCGCGGGGTTCCGGACGAGGACGCGGGTCAGGATGTCACGCAGCGGGCCGGCCTTGACCGGCGGCGGGATCTCGTCGGTGAGGACGGCTGCCAGCGTCGCCAGGGTCGTGCCCCGGCGCAGCGGGTGGTGACCCTCCACAGCCGCGTACAGCATCATCGCCAGCGACCACAGATCCGAGGCGGGTCCGCCGTCCTGACCGGAGACGCGTTCGGGGGCCATGAAGTCGGGCGTGCCGATGAGCGACCCGGTGGCCGTAATGTTGGTCGCCTCCCAGACGGCGGCGATGCCGAAATCCGTCAGCACCGGTCGGCCGTCGGGCCTCAGCAACACGTTGGCCGGCTTCACGTCGCGGTGCTGGATCCCGGCCTCGTGGGCGGCACGCAGGGCGGCCAGTACCTCGCGCCCCATCCGGGCCGCCTCCTGGGGGCTCATGGGTCCGCGGTCCAAGCGGTCGGCGAGGGAGCCACCGGTGACCAGTTCCATGACGATCCAGGGGTAGGTCCCCGGGCCGCCGTCGACGATGTGGTGGATGGTCACGACGTTGGGGTGGTCGACCCGGGCCAGGGCGCGCGCTTCGCGCAGAACGCGCTCCCGGAGCAGCCGGGCGCCCTCCGGGTCGTACTCGGCGAGGTCCGGATCGGGTGGACGGACCTCCTTCACGGCCACGTTCCGTCGCAGCACCAGGTCCGTCGCACGCCAGACCACACCCATACCGCCACCACCGAGCCGTGCTTCCAGCTCGAAACGCCCGTCGACAACGCGTCTGCCGCTCTTGCCGCTGCCCTCTCCACTCATGCGACGGAGCCTAGTTGGCGCCTCCCGGTGCCGGGACGCCACCCCGCTCCGGTTGCCGGGACGGGGGCGCGTCAGGACGTCGACGCTGGCGCGCCGGCAGGCCGCGTGGGCACGATGGACGCACGCCGGACAAACACGGGGCCGACGCCCGAACCAGTCCGGCGGCGGGGAGGCCGATTGCGGAGGTGACTACGGCCGGTCACGCTTCCTGGCGGTAGGCCGTCCCCGGGCTCCGACCAGGCTCGTGCGGGGGCGTGCGACAGGGCCCCGGGTCAGGCCGCGCAAGGGGACTGCGACAGCCAAGAGGGGCGGTCACCCGTCCGGTACGTCCAGGCTCACCAGTCCCTGCTCCCAGCGGTGCCGGCGCTCCCGCTCGGTCTGTTCCCACCACGGGGTGCCCCGCTCCCCCAGCGCGACCTTGGCCCGGTGCACCCGTGCGCGTGCCGCATCCTCCGCCTGCGCGTCACCCGCCGCCTTCGCTGTGCGCACCGCGCGGCGGGCGGACATGAGGTGACGCCGCAGGCGGGCGGCGGCCTCCTCGGGAACGGACGGATCGGTCGCCCGCCACTTGCGCCCCTCGACGACGATGTAGTGCCCGTCGGGTGTCCTGTCGGGCGGCTCGCGTCCTGCCATATGAGGCATTCTGCCTCCGCACGAGCCCTTGGGCGCGGCGGCAGGGCGGTGGCAGCGGGGCGGGGACCGGCCGACGGGGTGAGGGTGTCCGGCCGGACCGAGGGTCCGGGGGGCTGTTGCTCCCATCGGCGACGGATCACCGGGAAGAGGCGTCGCACGCGGGCCGATGGGCGCCGGTTCCCATGACGAGCCGGCGGTGGAGGGCGCCGCTCACGCCGGGGAGGATCGCCTGGCTTTCCGCGCGCAGCCATGGTCGGCCCGGGCCGTCAGCGAGCGGTCGGGCCGTCCAGCTCAGCAGCCTTCGCTGTTGGGTTTCTGCGGAAGGACGTCCATCTTCCGCAGCCGACCGATCGCCGTCCTCGCGCCGTGCCTGTCGGCCCTTGGCTCCGCGCCAGCGGAGAGACAGGTCGCCGCGATCCAACTTCGATGGCAGATGGTCCGGGTTCGGTGTCACCGGACAATCAAACTGAGGGGGGTTCTCCCTCATCGGCGCCGGACTCTGTCCACAGGGCCGCGATCCGAGCATCGGTCGTCGAGGCCACCGCGATCAGCGGGGCGGCCCGTACGTTCACCGAGCCGACATGCCCGACACCACGCCGCTCGCCCCAATGACCCCGCACCAGGCCGTCAGCGCCTTCAGCTACCTCCGGGCCGTCCAGGTCGACGACACCGGTGCCGCCCGCGAGTTCGCCGGCGCCGAACCGCGGATGCCCGAGCTGCTCGTCGGCGTCGCCGAGCGCATCGTCGTCCCGGTCAAGCGTTGCCCGGCCCGGAGGTCGCCGAGCCGTGCGCCGACACCTTCGCCATGGAGTCCCTCGGGCGCGTCTTGAACGCCTCACCAAACAGGTCGCCGGCTGGCTGCAGACCCACCTGGAACCGAAAGGCGTCGGCGTCGTGATCGAAGCCGAGCACTCCTGCATGACCCTGCGCGGCGTCCAGGCCACCGGCTCCAGCACCCTGACCTCCACCTTCCTCGGCCTGCTGCGCTCCGACGCACGCTCCCGCAGCGAATTCCTCGCCCTGACCGGCGCCACCTCCTGATCCCACCGCGCCGCATGCAGCCGACTCGTAGTCGTTCGCCCGGGCAGGGGTGGCGGAGAGGAAGACGCCGGAGACGGACAGCAGCAGGGTGAGGAGCACACCGAGCTCGTATCGCCGGCCGGCGCATCAGGGATCTTCGGGACGAGCGGGTCTGACGTATGACGTGATCATTTCCATCCTGGGGGGATCGCTCGGTCGACTGGAGGGCCGCGCGTGCGCGCGCGAGTCGTCCGGCGAGATGTGTGATGATCCCCTTGTCGGGCTCGCCGATTGGTGATCGCAGCCTGCCCGGGACGTCCGTCCCGGACCAGCCCGGACGGCCGTTCCGGGACGCTGGGACGTTCCGCATCCCCTGACCAGGCGGTATGCGGCCGCATGGGACACGGGGTGGGACGTGTGGGTGGGGTGGGAACGGTGAGGGACGCCGATACGGCGGCCGGGCTGGGCGAGATGCTGCGCTCGCTGAAGGAGCGCGCGGGCCTCAGCTACGGCGCTCTCGCGGGCCGGCTGCACCTGAGTACCTCGACGTTGCACCGCTATTGCACCGGTGACTCGGTGCCGGCCGAGTTCGCCCCGGTCGAACGCTTCGGCCGGATCTGCCGGGCGGACCCCGAGGAGTTGCTGGAGCTGCACCGGCGATGGGCGGTGGCGGACGAGGCGCGGCGCGGGAGGGGGGCGAGCCCGTCGGAAGGTGCGGAGGTGCCGGTGCCCGCGCCGGTACCGGTCGTCCAGAGTCCGCCGACTGTCGCGGAGCCGACGCCGCGAGCCCGCCGACTCGTGCCGCGATACGTCCTGCTGGGGGCCGCCGTGGTCGCCCTCAGCACCTCCGGAGCGCTGGCCATCGACCGGTTCCGTGCCGAGTCGGTACCGGACCTGACGGTCCCGGCCGTCACGGTGCCAGGCCCGTCGACCGAGGAGGTAGGGGCGGCCGGAGGGAAAGTCCCTCTTTCGGCGGCCGTCGTCCCGTCCGACGACGACTGCCCCCGGACGGATGGCACTCGGACCCGTCCCACGACGTTCCGTCTGAAGGTGCGAAGCACGGCAGAGGGCCCCGTGACCGTGACCGCTATGGACGTCCGGGCACTGTCCGCCGAAGCCCCGCCCGCCGAAGTCACCTATGCGGACTGCCAAGGCACAGGCGTACAGCACCCGTTCGCCGTGGACCTGGACGCCCCCGCGCCCCGGGCCGTGAGCCCGAGGCGCGGCTTCCCCTACGAGGCGTCCGTCGGGACCCCCCTGGTCCTGGACGTCACCGCGCACACGTCGAAGACCGAGGTGCGCTGGTACCTCGAACTGAGATGGGCCCAGGGCCCCCGTTCGGGCACGCTACGAATCGACGACGGCGGTCACCCGTTCCGCACCGGAGCGGTGAAGTAGCGCCGCCCCCTCTCAGGTCCGCACCGCCAGGTACTGCCACCCGCCCCGAGCCCTGACGTCGATCATGTCCTGCGGACGTGCGCCACGAGAACACCGCCCAGCAGCGGACCGGACCCTGCCGTCACCGCGATCGCACTGGTGCGGATGGCGATCGGCGTGCCGAGCCGGTCCGCGGGATACACCAGCCGTAGCAGCGCGAGCGTCCCAGGTGCAGGAATGCGGCGAACCCGCCCTGCACCGCGCGCAGGACGATCACCCAGCCGACGGCCGACGCGAGCGCGATCCCCGCCGAGGCAGCCCCGAAACCGAGGACGCCGACGAACAGCAGGCGGCGATCCCCGAGGCGCCCGGCGATCACGAGTAACGCGGCCACGGCGACCAGATAGCCGGTGCTCGTCCATTGGATCTGCGCCACGCTCGCGCCGAGACCACGCTGTATGCCGGGCTGCGCCATGAGCAGGATGGTGCCGTCCAGTGCGACGATCATCGCGCCGACCACGCTGACCAGAAGTGCAATCTGCCGCTGTGCGGGTGCGGTCATGAGGTCGCCGGGCCGAGATGGGCGTCCAGAACTGCCGTGATGAGCCGGTCGCGTTGATTGTCGCCGTCCAGCGGTGGGGCGCCGAGGGCGAGTTGCAGACTGCTCCAGGCCCACAGTTGGGCCATGCCGTGCAGGTTCGACCACAGGGCGGCGGCAGTCACCGCAGGCGGTGGTACGGCCTCGTTCGGCCCGTCGGCGTTTCGCGTGGCGTCCCGCTCCGATCGGCATCGGGCGACGAGTCCGGTGAAGTGCCGGAACAGCGGGAGGGTCGACTCGCGCAGCCTCGGTTGGTCCGATGCCTGCGCCGCGCTGTCGAGCAGGTCGTGCCGCCACATGAGTTCGAACAGCGGGAAACGTAGACAGTGTCTACTCGCTTGGGTAAGTGATCATTCTCCTCAGCAGGTCGGCCGCACGCACGCGTACGACAGCGGTGGTGTGCAGCTGTTTCGGCGGCCCCGCCGGTGTTGCAGGCCCGGGGCTCGTGCGGTGCGACTGCCGCGGGGATCGCTACGTCATCCTCGACAATTTCTCCGCCCACAAGGGCGAGCAGATCCGCCGCTGGGGGAAGAAAAGCCGCGTCGAGCTGTGCTTCACCCCGACCTACGCGTCCTGGGCCAACCCGATCGAGGCCCACTTCGGACCCTTGCGGCAGTTCACCATCGCCAACTCCCACCAACGCAACCACACGGTCCGGACCCGGGCCCTGCACGCCCACCTCCGCTGGCGCAGCACCAACGCCCGCCACCCCGACGTCCTCGCCGCCCAGCGGAAGGAGCGTGCCCGTATCCGCAGCGGGGAAGGCATCCGCTGCGGCGGACGCCCACTTGCCTGGCAGCCCGTCACAGTTCATTGCGGGCCCAGCCTCGGCCGCGGATCACCGACATCAGCATCCCGTGAGTCTCCTCGTCGGCGGCGGCCACAAGCCCGCGGCCTGCTTCACCTATCGGGCCGCCGTCGATGCCTGTGACAACACAGCCGGCAGCACGGCACAAGGCGATGCAAGCGGCGAAGTGAACGCTCCCGGAAAGATCTCCACCATCGGTGACATACGCGGCACGCTTGCCGGCAGCGACCCAGGCCACCGCCAGGGTTGAGGACACCACCCGTGGCCGGAAACGCTGGACGAAATCAGGATGGGCCAGCAGATCCACCGCTCGGAAACCGGGCGCACTCGGAAACGGTGGATCCAGGTTGACGTCCACCAGCCGGGTGGCCGCCGTGGGCGTCAATCGCGCGTCCTCAACTCCCTCCCGGCGCACCCAGGCGGCCACCCCGTCCGTGAAGAAAATCTCGCCACCGAACGGGTCAGCCACCGCTGCCGGCCCTTCGCGCGCAGCGCTACGTTGACGGCCACCAGCATGCTTCCGACGGCGTAGTTCAACGTGCCGCACAGGGGGTCCACCAGCCACTGGCGCTCCGCGTCGGCAGTTCCCCGCTGTCCGCCCTCCTCGCCGAGCACCGCATCGTCGGGTCGTGCAGCACGGATGACGTCAAGGATCCTCTGCTCGGCCATCACGTCGGCAGCCGTGGCGAAATCCCCCGCCCCCTTGTCGGTGCGGGCAAGCCTCTGGCCGTACATGCTGCGCACAACGTCCGCTCCGGCACGTGCGCCGGCTACGGACACCTCGACATCAGCGGGACCCACGTACGAGTGGATCACGTTGCCCGGACTATCGAGGCAAATCTACCTACCCGGCGAACCTACCCGGTCAGAGCACTAGCGAGGGGTTTCAGGCGGTGGTGCGGTTGCCTTGGCGTGCGGCGAGCGCGGCGTCGGCGCTGGAGTAGGCGGGCAGGAAGGTGTCCATCCCGGTGACGCTGAGCAGGCGGCTCAGCCGGTCAGGGATGGCCGCCAGGGTCAGGGAGCCGTCGGCGTCCTTGGCGCAGCGCCAGATACCGATGAGGGCGCCCAGTCCTGAGGAGTCGCAGAAGGTGACGCCTGAGAGGTCGGCGACCAGGTCTGGGTGGCCGTTCTCGATGAGTTCCAGGGCGCGGGCCCGTACGGCGGGTGCGGCGGCGATGTCGAACTCGCCGGACAGGGCGATCACGGCCAGGGCACCGTCGGTGTGCGGGACGTCGATGTGGAATGCGTCGGTCATGGGCGTAGGTTCTCCTGCCCGACGGAGACGTCGGCGGTTGGGGCGGCGGCGCTGTGGGCGGTGGTGGTGATGCCGGCGGGAGCAGCATCGGGGGTGGGGACGGACAGGGCCAGCAGGGCCACGTCGTCGCGTTCGGTGTCGGGGAGGGTGTCCAGGAGCGCGACGGTGTCGTCGATCAGGGCGCCGGCACTGACCGGCGCCGGGCGCCGGGCCAGGAAGTCGGTCAGGCCCGTGTCGGCGAGCATGCGGCCATCGGCGGTGCGGGCTTCGGTCAGCCCGTCGGTGTACAGCAGCAGTCCCTCGCCGGGTGCCAGGTGCAGGGTGCGTGAGGCGAAGACGGCTTCGGCCAACGCGCCGACCAACATGCCCCCCTTGGCGCGGACCGCCTCCACCCGCACGCCGCCGCCCTCCACGGGGCTCAGGTGGTAGGCGGGCGGGTGACCGCCGGTGGCCAGCGTGAGCGTGAAACCGCCATCCCGGGCCGGATCGAGCAGGCCGAAGACTGCGGTGCAAAAGCGGGTACCGACCGCCGCGTCCAGCAGCAGCGCGGTGTTCAGGGCCTTGAGCGCAGCCGTGGGGTCCGCATCGACGAGAGCTGCGGCCCGCAGCGTGTAGCGGGTCAGGGACGTGATCGAGGCGGCTTCGGCGCCCTTGCCGCACACATCGCCCAGGAAGAACGCCCACCGGCCCCCGCCCACGGGGAAGACGTCGTAGAAGTCACCGCCCACTTCCTGCGGGGAGGCGGTCTTGTAATGGCAGGCCAGCTCCAGACCCGGTACCGCGGGTAGTGCCGGGGGCACCAGGGTGCGCTGGAGGGTGGAGGCGAACGCGGCGATGGCCGCCTTGTCCCGCTCCGCACGCTGGCGGGCCTCTTCCTCCGCCTGGCGCTTCTCCTGCTCGACCTTGCGGCGCTCCTGCTCGGCGCGTACCGCGTTCAGCGCCGACAGCCGCAGCTCAAGCTGGTCACGCACTACCGCGGCCAGGTCCCCGAGGGTGGAGGCGTCGGCCTCGCTGATCTCGCGGGGGCGGGTGTCGAGGATGTTGACCGTGCCCAGCCGGTACCCGTCGGCGGTGATGATCGGAGCGGCGGCGTAGAACCGTACCCCCATCGGGCCGGCGACCAGCGGGTTGGAGCAGGCGACCGGGTCCAGCAGAGTGTCGGGGATGACGGTGGCGTCATCGGTGAGCACCGCCGAGGCACACAGGCCCGGATCGCGGCCGATCTCGCTGACGCCTTCCAGGCCGTGCGCGGCCTTGAACCAGATCCGGTCCTCGTCCACGATCGTCACCGTCGCCACCGGCACCTCGAACAACCGTGCCGCCAGCGCCGCGACTCTGTCGTAGGCGCCGTCGGGCGGAGTGTCGAGGATGTCGTAACGGCGCACCGCCGCCATCCGCGCCGCCTCGACCGGCGCGGCCACAGGCCCGCTCGGTGCTGTCACAGGCGGCCTCGCTTGCTCCGGCATGTTCCTCGTCTCGTCATCCCCCCCAGGAAGGCACCGACCAGACAGCCAGCACACCAGAACCCTACCGAACGCCCTCAGCGTCACCGCTCAGGAGGCGCCGCCGAGCGGCCGGCCCAGAAGCTTGCGGAAGAAGCCCGTGCCCCACGGACGTACGCGTTCACGGTCAGCCGACGTGACAGGTGCCCACGCACTCCCCCACGATGTCGTCCACTTCCGGCCGGTGGACTCATCTCGGCGGAGTGGATGCCGGGCATCCTCGGTGCGCACCACGGCATCGGGTGCGCGGCATCGGATCCGCTCAGTGGCCGGCCTCCCGGCCTCGGTGCGGTCCGGGCTCCTGCGGGCGGTGCGCCCGCTGGTCGCCCTGACGCACCGGACGCGGATGCGCCGCGTCGGCATCGTCCTGTTCGGGGTAGCGGTCCATGGTGGCGCGGGCTCGGTCGGCCGCCGCGGTGAAGGCGGCACCGAGGTGGCGTAGCCGCTCGGCCATGAGATCGACGGCTTCCACGTCCGTGCGGGACTCCCTCAAGGCCCGCAGCGCCGTCAGGTCGACCGCCTCCCGGTGTCCGGCCTCCGGCTCCTGGTCCTCGTGCTCGGAGACGGTGACGTCATCGCGCGGGCGGACGGTCACCGCCGGGGTTCTCATGCCGCCAGCGCCGTTGTCCTGGCGATCACGGCCCGGATGAGCGCGCGGGCGGCGTCGCCGTACACGGCCATCTTCGCCAGGCCGGTGAACGCCTTCTCGTAGTCGACGAGCTCGCGCGGCCGCTTCACCTTCATCTCAGCCGTCAGCGTCTCCACCACGATCTGGACGTCGTCGTGGAGGTAGAACGCCTTCAGCGGCCACACGGTGCGCTGCGCGGTGAACGGGATGATCCCCAGCGAGACCGAGGCGAGCGGCATCACGGCCAGGAGGCGGCGCAGCTGCCCACGCATCGCGTCGGGACCGGCGGCGCGGTAGCGAGAGGACGGACTCCTCCATGAGGACGACGTAGCGGTTTCCGCCCTCGTAGAGGAACCGGGAGCGGGCGACGCGGGCGGCGACCGCTTCGGCGACATCGTTCGGGGTGCCCCGGAGGCGGTGATCCGCTCCATGAGGGCGGTGGCGAAGCCGGGAGTCTGCAAGAAGCCCGGCGGCACGTTGGAGACGTAGACCTGGCAGACGCGGATCCGCTCGTGCGGGGCGTACCAGCCCTCTTGGACTGTGCGCATCCCGTTGCGGTGCAGGCGGCGCCACTGCGGATACATGGAGTCGACCGCGCGGGCGGCGGCGATCAGGTCCTCGGTCTGGTCGTGGGCGCCGCACGCCGAACACCGGAGGCGGGCAAGCCGTGAGAGGTCGACGTTGCGCCGCCTACCCGTCCTCCCGCACCTGTAACTGTGCTGTGTTGAGCAGGGCCGCCACGTTGTCGTGGTCAGCTGGGGAGGTAGCAGCGGATGGTGGTGCCGTCGGGGCCGGTATGGACACGGACGAGGTCGGCGAGTTGGTGGACGAGGAGGAGTCCGCGGCCGCCTGGCTGCGTGGGATTCGGCGGGCGGCGGCCGGCCAGGGGGTCGGTGAGCTGTCCGCCGTCGTGGACCTCGCAGACGATCCGGTCGTTCTCGGTCCAGATCCGCAGTGTCCCCGTGCCGGCGCCGTGGACGACGCTGTTGGTGGTCAGCTCCGCCACCACGAGTTCCAGGTCTCCCAGGCTTATGCCGGACACCCCCAGGGACCGCGCCTGGGACACGGCGAAGTCGCGGGTGTCGGGCAGTGTCTGGGCGGCGAAGGGGCAGGACGCAGCTTCGAAGGGGGCGAGCAGGCGCTCGTTGTAGCGGGCGATGGCCTCCTCGGGGCTGTAGGCGCTGGATCGCGTCTCGCCGTCGGCGTCGATGACGACCGGATGAGTCGCCAGGGCATCGCTGAGGGCCTGCTTGTTCAGTTGTCCGGCGTCGTAGGGACACAGGATGGTTACCGGGCGCCCGGTGAACGCGGCGTTGATCAGCGCCTCGTGCTGGACGCATGCCGGGTACTCGTCGGCGGAACGGCCCTGCCAGATCGGCTCGCCGATGATGCGGACCCGGCGGGCGCCGGGTTGGGCGTCGGCGAACTTGCGCAGAACGTTGGGGATGATGCGGCCGGGGTTACGGCCTGCCTGCGTCATGTCGATGAAGCGGACTTCCGCTGCTCGCTCGCCCAGTCCCTCCCGGATCAGCTCCAGGCGGTCCGGCGGCGCGGCGACGGCTGCGGGCTCACAGGCGTCCAGCCCTTCCCGCAGGAAAGGGACCGTTCCCGCGATGTACTGGTCCGTACTGCGGTAGAAGAGCGCCGGGTGAACGAAGGGCTCGTACGAGGTGGCTGTGCTCATCACGCAGCCACCTCGATCGCGGCGATCCCGGGCCAGAAAAGCTCGAGGATGTGGGGTAGCTGCGGCGGTGGGCGGTGAAGCACGATCCGCTGCCCCTCGGGAAGACACTGGGCGGTGACCGCCAGGTCCGTCACGCCGGCCACATCCACGAACCTCACCCGGGACAGATCCATATGCAGCACATCCGTGCGACGCTCGACCAGCTGCTTCAGCGCCTGCTGCCAGACGGACCGTGTGTTCATGCTGATCTCCCCGATCGCCCCCAGCCCCGAACTGTCAGGCAACGGATTGATCTGCAGTACTGCGCCACGCGGCACGACGGGGGACCCGCCCACACCAGGTGCGACATCCACGCTCTTGCCCTCAGTTCCCTGGGCCCGGCCGCACGGCGGCCCACATCGATCACCTTGCACGATACGCGATCGGGCACGCGCAGGCCCAGTCCGGCCAAGCGAAGGGATGCAGTGCGGTCCTCTCAGGTCTGACGGCCCGAGCCTCTCACCCCGCTGAGGGCTCCTGGTCGAAGGTGAACAGGCCGCAGGGCCCGGCACAGCCGGCACGGGGCCCGGATGAGGCGAGCTGGTGGCAGCTCATGCCGAGTCGCGTCCTCCCGTAGTGGCAACCATGCCGATCCACACCAGAGGGAGGACGATCTCAGGGAGCGAGGCTGAGTTCGGCCCAGGCCGTTCTTCCGGGCTGGCGCGCGGTCGACGCCCCAGCGGTGCGTGAGCCGTTCGAGGAGCTGCATGCCGAACCCGCCGGGCTCCGTGTTCCTGGTGGCACGCATGCGCGGCCGGCGGTCACTGTCATCGCTGACCGCGATACGCAGCATCCGGCCGTTCCAGGAGAGTCGGATCAACGGTGGGCCGGCGCCGTGGCGGATGGCGTTGGTGATCAGTTCGGAGACGAGCAGTTCGGCGGTCTGCGTCGCCCGCTGCTGGTGCAATGGGCCGCCAATTACCTTCCACACAGTCGCGGACCCAGTGCCGGGCAGCCGCGATGCTCGGCGTCGCGGAGGGGAAGCGCGACTCGCAGGATGGGATGGTCGGTTCGCCGTCCACGAGGTTCCTCCAGCCTGGGTGGCGGCCCTGCTCCGCCGCCGGCTGGTTGTGTACAACCGGTCGCAGTCGTCTGTCGGGCTACCCCTGCCTGCCCGGTGAACCGTCTGTGTCCGTCGGGTGACGGGCTGATCCTGTGAAGGGTTGATCGGCGCACTACGTGGTCTTCGGCCTGGTGCACGCGGGAGCGGGCCTGACCGGCCGGCCCGACGAGCGGCGGCGCGCAGCGTCGGAGACGCTGTTCGCGGACCACTGGGTGGCCGCGCCGTTGACGCTGTGCCCGTCGAGCACCGCGGCCCCGCTGTGGAGCAACAGTGGCTGACGTGGACAGCGGCCGCGCTGGAGGGCGCGTGCTTCAAGTAGCTCGATGAGCCCTACCGGCCCGCGGCGCGCTCTTGGCGGAAGCGCAAGATCCATGAGACGGCCGGGGCGATCGTCGGCGCGGTCATCGGCCCCCCTGGCCGCCCCCACCAGTCTGCTGCTCGGCAGGTACGGCGACGACAGCTGCTGTACACCGGCCGCACCACGCGGCTGCCACGCCATCGCCCTTCCGCAGGCCGGTGCCACGGATCACGCCGCTGACGCCAGGACCGAGCCCTGCACGGGCCGGCGCCCGCCGTGGGCGCCGCCGGGGTCGTCAGCCAGAGCGACCCGGGCGGTGATGTGTCTGCCGACCGGCTCGCGGCCTTGTGGCTCGCCGCACGGTGGTTGTGGGATGCCGCTTCCCGCCTGCGGGAAGCGGCAGAGTTGGCGCACGGGTCGAGGTTGTCCGGCTGCCACTGACCGATAGGAGGGGCCGGTCACCCGGCCCGCTGGGTTGTCTCCCCGGCCTGGGCGGGTACCGCGGGCAGGGGGACGGTGCAGGAGGCGCAGCGTCGGGCCTCGGCCGGGACGGGGCTGAGGCACTCAGGGCAGTCCCGCTTGGGGGCTTGGACGTCATGGTGGGGAGCGAGGCGCTCGTGCAGCTTGTTGATCGGGAGTACGACGAGGAAGTACAGGGCGCTGGCGATGAGGAGGAAGCTGATCGCCGCGTTGATGAAGGCTCCGTAGGGGAACTTGGTGGCGCCTACTGTGAAGGTCTTGCGGGCCATGTCGCCGGTGGCGCCGGTGGCCAGCCCCACAAACGGGGTCAGAAAGGCGCTGACGAAGCCGTTGACGACTGCGGTGAACGCCGCTCCGATGACGATGCCGACCGCCAGGTCGACCACATTGCCGCGCAGGATGAAGCTGCGGAAGCCCTTCACCTTTTCACCCCTTCAGGCCCATGACATCGACGGGCGGCACCCCGACCCCTCACCCCGGATGCCCTGCCACGTCTCACCCATACCTGCTGGGCGGCGGCACCACGGCCGCCGCCGGCTCGCCGAGGCCATCCTCGGCATCGGTGTCGTCCGTCTCACCCAGCTCGGACCAGTGGCTGAACGGTCCCCGCTGGCCGGTCAGCACACCGAGGGCTGGCACGCCCGGAGGATCCCCGCAGTACGTGGACGGCGCAGGTAGCGGGCCAGGCCCCGGTCGGTGATCGATGTGAGCTGTGCTTCCCAGGCGATGCACCTATGGCCGTCGGGTGAGGACGTCATCACGTCCGCCATGCGCCGTCACCTCCCGCCACCTACTCGGGCCCAGCCCGTCGCGCACCCGAGATCGGGCTGGGTGGCATCGAGTCGGCCGGCACCAGGGTGCACCACCGCCGGTGGGGACACCTCATTCGCCGCCACTTTGATCATCAGATATGGGATGCCCCGGACCGCTCCTGTCAAGGAGAACAGGAACCGGCAGCGCGCAGTCCTGGGGTCGAGTCTCGGCCGGTGCGCCCTGACCCGGCGGAACGGGGTGGCCGAGGCCGGCGGCGAAGCGCCACCGGAAGCGGGCACCACTGCTTTCGCCGCTGAGGTGGAGCAGGCAGGCGAGGACGAGTGCGCCGGCCTCGTCGGCGTAGCGGTTGTGATGGACGCGGCGAGCTCCTTGTCGGCGTCGGGGTCGGCCCGTCATCGCAACCGCGTCACCGCCATCACTGCGTGCCGCGTTGTCCCGGCGAGCACCTCCATCCAGGCATCCACCGTCGCCGCGGTGTAAGCATCGCCGGCCGACGTCCACGCTCGGCTCACCACCGCGCCGTCAGCAACGGGGCGCCAAAGCGGGCCTGTTCGTACGGCGGGGCCTTCCAGGAGGAAGCGTCTGACCGGGCCCGCCGCCTCGAGCCGGTGGTCGGCGCGCGGTCCCATCGGAGTGCGCCCAGCCTGCCTCAGACGACCATGCCGACGACGACGCCAGCGGCCGTACGCCCCACACCGTCGGTCGTGGCAAAGGGAGCCGCCACTGAAGAAGCACCCCCGGCCCGGTACTAGCAGGTGCTCCGCGATCTCTTCCTTCGGGCGTGTGAGCAGCCAGTGGACTCTGGCGCGGCCAACCGCCTCCTAACACGACTCACCTCCGCATGCCCGCCCGACGCGCCGAACTACAGGAGTGAGTAAGCATCAGAACATCACTCAGAAGGCCTAATTATATGTCAATCACCTTTAACCCAGACATATCTGATGTTGCGTCACTTCAAGAAGAAGGCTCATGAATGCGCTGATCGGAGCCTTATACCTAAGTTTCCGACATGCCTGTCATGCGAGCTGTGGATACGTTCATCCACGAGCCGGCTGACAGGCCGGCATCTCTGAGACAGGAGATCGCGACATGCAGCTTCGCTCCACGGTGATCACCGCCGCCGTTTCGGCCGCCGCCGCCCTGGCCGCGACGGGCATCACCTACGCCTCGGCCGCCTCCGCACCCCAGCAGGCCCCGGTCACCGCCGCACCCCACGGTGGCAGCAACGGACAGAACAACAACAGCAAGGGCGATGAAGGCAACAACAGCAAGGGCAACGAGGGCAACGAGGACCACGAGAACAACGGCGGCAACGGGCACCGGGGAGAGGACGAGGGCCGTATCCAGATCAACGAGCGGTCGTACTCCACCCACCCCGGCGACTGCATCACCGTGGTCAGCGGCCTCGGCGCGAAGAGCCTGAACGTCCGCAACGACAGCCGCAAGACCGTCGAGGTCTTCCGCGGAGCCGTCTGCGACAACGGCGCCCCCATCGCCACTGTCGGACCCCACAGCTCCAGCGACGGCGTACGCCCCGGACACATCGAAGGCATCGACATCGACAAGGGTGTGGTGGCCAGCTTCCGGGTGATCAAGCGCCACCACGACGAGGACTAGTCCGCGGCCGACCCCGTACTGACGAGGACTAGTCCGCGGCCGACCCCGTACTGTGGAGCCCCGGCCCGCCGGAATCGGGCCGGGGTCCCAGTTTGCCCCAATGTGTGATGGCCATGCCCCGCGCACGCCCCTGCCGGTACCGGATGCCAGGCGTACGCCATCCGGTGTCCGCTCGGCCGCCCCTTAGCGCGTCGGTGTCTATGCACAGGTCATCCACGAACTCCGCACCGAGCTGGACCGGCGCACCGACAACAGCACCCAGCGCAGCCCCGTCCGGAGCCTCCCTACCAGCGTCACCTGACGCCTGGGGCGGTCTCGACGTTGACCGCTTCCCCATCCTGCTACGGACGCACGGGGGCTGAGCCGGTCCTCCAGGGAGCGCCGGGTGGGGTGCCGTTAATGAGCGGCGAACCAGGTGACAAATAGCTCGCCGGCAACTGTGGGAGCCGGATCTTCCTCGTCGGTCTCGTCCTGGTCGTCGGTCTCGTCCTGGTCGTCGTCCTCGCGCGAATCGGGCCAGCGGCCGAACGGCCCGATGGGCTGCTCGGGGGTGGCGCCGAGCACGCCGGGGCTCTTCGTACGGTGCGGCGGCAGCGGGATCACGCCGCGCCCTCGACGATCTTCAGGTGCAGCGGCACGGGCCGGGCGCGTACTTGCGGGCGTTGGTAACCAGCTCGCTCACGACCATCTGCACCATGCCCATCGCCCGCGCCGACACCGGCAGCCCGTGCACGACGTGCACCGAGGTGAGAAAGTCGCGGGCCATGGCGCGGGCCTCGGCGATCTCCGCACTGCCCTCGAACGCGGCACCGGCCCTGATCGGCAAGCGGGTCCTGGCCCTCATTTTGGGCAGCAGCATCCATGGAACCGCCTCACGTCCGAAGCACCGAGCAGTGCCCACCCGGCATACCCCCGGAACACCACAGCACGCACCAGCACACGAGGTTACGGCGGCGCGTAGACCTACGGGCCGTGTCTCCGCGGCGTCGAAGTGGGCCGACAGCATCAGATGCCTGTGCAACGAGGCTGGCCGTGCCCTTCTCAGGTGTGGCGCGGGCGAGGCAGCAGGGCGAACGCGCTCTCCGCAATGGAGGTCAGGCGGTCGGGACTGTGGCCGTACGCGCCTATGACATCGGTCCCGCGGATGATGGTCAGCAGAAGGTAGGCAAGGTCGTCGGGATCCGCGTCGGGGTCGATGTCGCCGTTGCGCTGGGCCGCTCGCACGCACTCGGCCACCGCCGTGGCGACCACGGAGAAGCACTCCTTGGCCAGGCGTTTCGCCTCGGGGTCGGAGGCGCCGATTTCCAGGGCCATCTTGGCGGCGAAGCAGGCCGCCGCCGCCCGGTCAGGGGCGGGGGGGACGTCGGGGGCGAGTGGCACCCCGTGGACGGCGCGGAGCAGGTATGCGTGCAGTCGTTTCAGGGCGCCCTCGTCCGGTCCGGCGAGCATCTTCCGCGGACCCTGCGCCAGCCGGGCGAAGTAGCCGGTCATCGCCTCCAGCAGCACGCCGTGCTTGCCGTCGAACGCGCTGTAGAGGCTGCCGCGGCCCAGGCCGGTGGCGGCGCTGATGTCGTCGACGCTCGTGCCGTTGTAGCCCGCGGCGCGGAACTGCCGCTCGGCGGCATGTAGGACGCGGTCGCGGTCGAAGCTTCGTGGTCTCGCCATACACAGAAGGTAATGCCGACCTGCCGTAATTGACAACTCAGTACAGAACTGCCTAGATTGTTGACTGTTCAGTACATAACCGATCTGAGCTCACCAGACAGGGTTGGTCTGGGCTTGCAGGGCCGGTGCGGACGGTGTCGACCTGAGCACAGGCGACCCCGCGCAGCGCACGACGAAGTCATGCCCACAACCGAAGGAAGCACCATGCAGACAGCTCCCCCTGTGGCCCTCGTGACGGGCGCCTCCTCCGGGATCGGGCGGGCGGCAGCGCTCGCCCTGGTGGGCGCCGGCTTTGCGGTGGTCGGCACGAGCCGCAATGCGGCGAACGCCGAGCCGCTCGCCGGGGTGACGTTCCTCGATCTCGACGTGGCCGGCGACGAGTCGGTCCGCTCCCTGGTCGAGGAGGTGATCGAGCGGTTCGGCCGGATCGACGTCCTGGTCAACAACGCAGGCGTGGGCGCGGTCGGCGCCAGCGAGGAGAGCTCGATCAACCAGGCCATGGAGGTCTTCGACATCAACGTTTTCGGCGTGATTCGGATGACAAACGCAGTGTTGCCCCACATGCGCGCCCAGGGCAGAGGCCGCGTGGTCAACGTTTCCTCGGTACTCGGTCTGATCCCAGCCCCCTTCATGGCCGTCTATGCCGCCACCAAGCATGCGGTCGAGGGCTACTCCGAGTCCGTCGACCACGAGCTTCGCGAGCACGGCGTCCGGATGCTGCTCGTCGAGCCGGCCTGCACAAGCACGAGTTTCGAGGCGAGCAGCATGGAACCCGACTCGCCTCTGTCGATCTACGCCGCACAGCGGGAGGTCTCCCGAGACGTGCCGGCCACGGCCGTGCGCAACGCCGACGACCCGGACGTTGTCGCGAAGATGATCGTCGCGGCCTCCACCGATTCCAAGCCCAGGCTCCGGTACACCGCCGGCTCGATGGCCAAACAGGTCAGCGTCCTGCGCCGGATCGTGCCCTCGCGCGCCTTCGACAGACAGATGCGCAAGCTCAACCGACTGGCGGGCTGACTTCGCAGTACACCCGGCGCCTGAGGAGTCGCATGTGTCCAGAACCAGAGGCACCGAAGCCAGCATGAGCATCTCTCTCGGGGCCGGACTCTCCACGAGAGCCCAAGACGGTCGCCGACCACATCCTGGCTCTATGAACAGCAGACCCTCCTCCGACCACCCAGAACTCGAAGGGTTGACCGAACCATGACTGACAAGGAAAGGCAGGAGACCATGGCTGTGGCAAATCCTCCGTACGCGAGCGACGCACTGGTCGAGGGGACCGTCGACGCGGTGGTGATCGGCGGGGGCGCCGCGGGGCTGAACGGTGCACTGATCCTCGCCCGCTCCCGCCGCTCGGTCGTCGTGATCGACAGCGGCTCCCCGCGCAACGCGCCCGCGGAGGCCATGCACGGCTTCATCGTCCTGGACGGCACCCCGCCGTCCGAGATCCTTCGACGGGGCCGGGAGCAGGTGCGCCAGTACGGTGGACGCGTCGTGTTCGGCGAGGTGGTCTCGGCCGAGTCCGCCGCCCCGTCGGCGGACGGGGACCTGCGGTTCACCGTCACCCTGGCCGACGGCCGAAGCATCACCGCCCGCCGCATCCTGGTGGCCACCGGCCTCACGGATGTGCTGCCACAGGTGCCCGGGCTCGCCGAGCACTGGGGGCACAGTGTGGTGCACTGCCCGTACTGCCACGGCTGGGAGGTGCGCGACGAGTCCATCGGTATCCTCGCCACCGGACCGTCCTCCATCGGCCACGCGTTTTTGTTCCGTCAGCTGACCGAGGACCTGACCTACTTCACCCACGGCACCGACCTGGACGAGGACAGCCGCGCCCGCTTCGCCGCCCGCGGCATCCGCATCATCGACACCCCGGTCACCGAGGTCGTCAACGACGAGGACGGTGCCCTCGCCGGGGTGCGCCTGGCCGACGGCCAGGTCGTGGCCCGCCGCGTCCTCGCGGTCGCCCCGCAGATGCAGGCCCGCACCCGGGGCCTGGAAGGTCTGGGCCTGCCGGTGCAGGACCTGCCGAACAACATGGGCCGCGGTTTCGCCTCTGGCATGGCCGGCACCACCGAGGTGCCGGGTGTGTGGGTGGCCGGCAACGCCACCGATCCGGTCGCCCAGGTCGGGGCCTCCGCAGCGGCCGGCGCACTGGCCGGCGATTACATCAACAGGATGCTGGCCACCGCGGACACCGACGCGGCCCTCCAGGGGATCGCCGAGGCAAGCCCACACGGGACCACAGGATGATCTCGAAGCCCTGAGATCTCAGCCCGTCGCCCGTTCCCCTCACGGGCAATCAAGTGATTCCGCTCGTCCGCCCCGTCCCTCTCAGGAGCTACTGATGCCCTTCCCAGCGGACACCCCCGTGGAGAAAATGACCGGGCCTTACGCGCGGCGCTGGTGGGCGCTGCTCGTGCTGTGCCTGAGCCTGCTGATCACGGTGATGGCGAACACGTCGCTGATCGTCGCCGCCCCCGACATGACTACCGACCTGGGCCTGAGCAGCAGTGATCTGCAGTGGGTCGTCGACAGCTACACCGTTCCGTACGCGGCGCTGATGCTGGTGCTGGGCGCGATCGGCGACAAGTACAGCCGGCGGGGCGCGCTGGTGCTGGGTCTGCTGATCTTCGCCGGCGGTTCGGTGATGGGGAGCATGGTCGACGAGACCTCGCTGGTCATCGTGGCCCGCGCGATCATGGGTGTCGGTGCCGCGGTCGTGATGCCGGCCACGCTGTCCCTGGTGGTCGCGACCTTCCCCCGGAGCGAGCGGGCCAAGGCCATCACCGCCTGGGCCGCGACCTCCGGGGTGGCGGTAGCCGTCGGCCCGCTGGTCTCCGGCTGGCTGCTCGAGGACCACGCCTGGGGCTCGACCTTCCTGATCAACGTGCCGATCGCCCTCCTCGCCGTGTTCGGCGCGCTCGCCCTGGTACCGCCGTCCAAGGCGGAGGGCATGGGCCGGATCGACTACGTCGGTGGTCTGCTGTCGATCGTCACCGTCGGCTCCCTGATCTACGCCGCCATCGAGGGCCCGCACTCCGGCTGGGGCGTCGGCCCCGTCACCGCCGCCGTGGTCGCCGGGGTCGGTCTGGTCGTTTTCGTCGCCTGGGAGCTGCGGCACCCGCAGCCGATGCTGGACGTCCGGAAGTTCGCGGTGCGGCCCTTCAGCGGTTCGATGCTTGCGGTGATGTTCTTCTTCTTCGGTATGTTCGCCGTGATCTACTACGCGACGCAGTTCCTGCAGTTCGTCCTCGGCTACGGCGCCCTGGACACGGGTGTACGGCTGCTGCCGCTGGGCGGTGCGGTGTTCCTCGGGTCCGCGCTGACCGGGATGCTCACCCCGAAGCTGGGGGTGAAGGTGATGGTCGTGACCGGCCTGGCCGTCGGCACGGCGGGCATGTTCCTGCTCACCCAGATCGACAAGGGGTCGACGTACGGGGACTTCCTGGTGCCGCTGATGATGCTGGGCCTCGCGCTCGGACTGGCCATCTCCCCGGCGACCGACACGATCATGGGCTCCTTCCCCGAGTCCGAGCTGGGCGTCGGTGGCGGTGTCAACGACACCGCGCTGGAGCTGGGCGGGGCGCTGGGCATCGCGGTGCTGGGCTCGCTGCTGGGCACGGCCTACCGGGACGAGCTGACCGACCTGGTGGGCAACCGGCTCCCGGCGGAGGCGATGGAGGCCGCCAAGGACTCGGTCGGCGCCGGCCTGGCCGTCGCTGAGCGGGTCGCGCAGGATCCCTCCGTCGGGCCCCAGCAGGCCCAGGCCGCCGTGGACGCCGTCCACCAGGCCTTCGCCCACGGCGTTGCCCAGACCAGCCTCATCGGCGGGATCATCATGGCCGCCGGAACACTGATCGTCCTCGCGGTCCTGCCGGGCCGGCGCGGCTTCGCGAAGCAGAGCGCCGAGCCGGGGGCCGGGACGACGGAGAGCGAGGCGGCGGCTGTGAGGGAGCACGCCGAGTCCACCCGCTAGATCGCCGGGGACGCGCCCGCCGGAGCGACGGGCAACGCCTCCGCCGGATCGCCCACCAGGCGCGTCGGGCAGGAGCCCGGCGGCGCGAGACGCGCAGGGCGCGGGCGTGGTCCACGGTCCACAGCCACGCGGATCCTCTGCCGGAACACCTCACCGTCCTCGGCCTCCGGGCCGCCCCGGGGCTCTCCTCCGGGGCGGCCCGGAGGCCAAGGGCCGTGAGGTGACAGAGGCGGTCACCGCAGACGCCGCCCTGCGCCTATCCCGATGCCTTGACGTCACCGTACTGGCGGTGACGACGGCGGTATGCGCGGTCTCGGCAGCGCACGGAACAGTACCTTGCGTCCCGGCGCACTGACGTCACGCAGCGTCCATCTGTGTGCGAAGTCGTCCCAGGTCAGCGCTAGCGCCGCGAGCCTACCGAGGGGTTCCATGATGCCCTTCAAGATCACCCCGTGGCCTTTGTTTGCTCACCTCGGCGATACCCGGAACCGGGACGGCAGACGAACCGTGCTCGATTGACGGTGGAAGCAACAGCTCGCAATAGGCGAGAGAACCGGCGGCAAGCATCGTGCCTGCGGCCTCACCGAACTCCTTGCCCGAGCACTTCGCGACCGCGGCCGCGAAGTCGAAGTCGAGCACCTCACCGCCATCTGCCGCGCGTGCTCAAGACACCCGACAACGGCACCGCCCACCCCACCACCAAGCAGGAGGCCACCCGATGAAGCGCCTCTTCCGCCGCTGCGGCCACGCGCCCGGCGCCCTCACCCCCGAGGACCAGGCCGCCGTCGACCAGTCCCGCGCGCTGCTCGCCGCCCTGCGCGACACGGAGTTCTGGACGCCTGGCGCAGGCCAGGACATCGCCGTCCGGATCGGCCCGTTCATCGAACGCGCCCAAACCCGACCGGGCGACGACCACGGCCCCGACCTCATCGCCGTCACCCTGGTCCACCCCGACACCCCGCACGCCGCGGCCTACCTCCACGGCCACCAGCTCGGCTACACCGGCAAGGGCTGGCTGTGCTGCGAGACGAACGCGATCATCGGCGTCTGGAACCCGGCCTTCTCAGTCCTCACCATGCCGCAGCGGGCCTGAACCTCCCTGACGACGTCGGCATGCCGCCGGCGAACTACGCCGTCCACGTCGAAGCCCGCCGGCAGGACAACACCGGCTACACCCTGCTCCGCCTCGGCCCGTACACCCAGACCTGGCTCGCCTCCCGCGACGCCGACCGCCTCAACACGAATCTGGCCGGGAAGGCTGCCACCGTCATCCCCGGGTTCACGCTCACCGCGAAGGGCGCGCCGTTCGACGTCAGCGACCACGAGAGCCACGCCGACCCGTACGACGCCGACGTCACCGCGCTGCTGGCCGACGCCGTCGCGGAGGTGAACGCGTGACCGCCAAGGCCCTGTACGAGATCGAGACCAGCGAGGGCGACGACGGCACGATGCACCCCGTCGAACAACTCTGGACGCCCTGCGCCGACGACGCCGCCGACAGCGGGTTCATCGCCCACCACGGGCTCCACGTCACCGGGATCGACGACCCCACCGACGACCACCTGTGTCCGATCGCTTTCCTCTTCCTTGGCAAGTCAGCGTGTTGAGCAAAGCCGGGAAGAGATGGGAAGATCCCCGCCCGTGGGGCCGGGGTCCTCTGCTCGGAGGGTGTGGTGTCGCCGGGGGTCAGTGGCTGCCGACGAGTTCGCCGGTGAGCTTCCCGTGGAGGTCGGCGCTCAGGTCGTTCAGCCCGATGATCTCGACTGTCTTGCCGCGTTGGGCGTACTTGGTCTCGATGGCGTCCAGGGCGGCGACGGAGGAGGCGTCCCAGATGTGGGCGGCGGACAGGTCGATGACGATCTTGTCGGGGTCGCCTGTGTAGTTGAACTGGCCGACGAGGTCATTGGAGGAGGCGAAGAACAGCTCGCCGGTCACGGAATACACCACCGTGCTGCCGTCGGGGTCGGTGACGGTGGTGACGGTGGCGAGGTGGGCGACGCGCTTGGCGAAGATGACCATCGCGGTGACGGAGCCGACGACGACGCCGATGGCGAGGTTGTCGGTGGCGACCACGCAGATCACGGTGATGACCATGACGGCGATCTCACCGGCCGGTATGCGCTTGAGGGTCTTGGGGGCGATGGAGTGCCAGTCGAACGTTGCGAAGGACACCATGACCATGACGGCGACGAGCGCGGCCATGGGGATGTCGGAGACGACCGGGCCGAAGACGATGCACAGCACCATCAGGAACGCGCCCGCGAGGAAGGTCGACAGGCGGGTGCGGGCTCCGGACACCTTCACGTTGATCATGGTCTGGCCGATCATGGCGCAACCGCCCATGCCGCCGAAGAACCCGGTCACGATGTTGGCGACGCCCTGGCCGATGGACTCGCGGGTCTTGGAGGAGTGGGTGTCGGTGATCTCGTCGACGAGCTTGGCCGTCATCAGGGACTCCATGAGGCCGACCAGGGCCATCGCGAACGCGTACGGCGCGATGGTGGTCAGGGTGTCCATCGTGAACGGCACATCGGGCAGTCCGGGCACCGGCAGGGAGGAGGGCAGAGCGCCCTTGTCGCCGACGGTGGGCACGGCGATCGCGGCGGCGACGGTGATGACGGTCAGGATGACGATGGAGACCAGCGGGGCCGGGATCACGGTGGTGACCTTCGGGAAGAACACCATCAGCGCGAGGCCGCCGATGATCAGCGGGTACACCGCCCAGGGGACGTCATGCATCTCGGGGACCTGGGCCATGAAGATCAGGATGGCGAGGGCGTTGACGAAGCCGACCATCACCGAGCGCGGCACGAACCGCATCAGCTTGGCGACGCCGAGGGCGCCGAGCGCGACCTGGATGACGCCGGCCAGGATGACCGCGGCGACGAGGTAGCCGAAGCCGTGCTCACGGTTCAGCGGGGCGATCACGAGGGCGACGGCGCCGGTGGCGGCGGAGATCATCGCGCGGCGGCCGCCGACGATGGAGATGACCACGGCCATGGTGAACGAGGCGAACAAGCCGACCGCGGGGTCGACGCCGGCGATGATCGAGAACGAGATCGCCTCAGGGATCAGCGCGAGGGCGACGACCAGGCCGGCCAGGACCTCGGTGCGCCAGACCTTCGGGTCGCTCAGCCAGTCCGGGCGCAGGCCACGCAGTCGCGCGGCGGGGGACACAACGGAAGAAGACAAGGAAGCAGGTACCTGTCGTGCTCGGGCACACCGCGCGAAGGCCGGGGATGTGCGGGAGGAGGCGCGGGAGACCGGCCGGCATCCCGCGGGCGGCCCGAGGCGGGCCGGCAAGTCGTGGAGGGACGCGAGTCGGGGGGCCTGGGCGGTGCCCGGCCGGGTGGGTCACGTCCGAGGGCGAAGGGTCACGGCGGGCAGGGGGCGGCGATCGGCGTCATGGTCTCGCGCACGCTCTCTCCTGCAAGAATCGGATCTTCGCCGGGGGCGCCATTGGCCCCGGAACGGCAGTAGCGGGGCAGCCGGACCGCCCCCGCCGTCAGCAACTCTACCCTAACGTTAGAGTAGAGGTTGGTGGGGTCGCACGGGACGCGGCCCCGGCAGGATGAGAAGGGCCAGGACCACGGGCGTGGACGACAAGCACATGCAGATCGGCGAGGTCGCCACGCGGACCGAGCTGTCCCTGCGCACCATCCGGCACTACGAGGAGACCGGCCTGGTCATCCCCTCCGCCCGCTCCCAGGGCGGCTTCCGTCTCTACACCGAGACCGACGTCGCCCGCCTCATGGTCATCCGCCGCATGAAGCCGCTCGGCTTCACCCTCGACCAGATGCGCGACCTCCTGGACGCCACCGACCGCCTCGACGGCGACGATGCTCTCGACGTCGGCGAGCGGGAGGCGCTGCTGGAGCGCGTACGGACCTACCAGCAGGCCGCCGGCGAGCAGGTGGAGAAGCTGCGGGTCCAGCTTGAACGCGCTGAGGACTTCGCCGCCACCCTTGCCGTACGCCTGGAACAACCGGTGCTTAACCTCTGACTCCGCATGTCGGCTGGAGCCGGACGGCTTGTACGACTCAGGCGTCCCGGCCTGGGCGGAGGGGAACGACGGTCGGTGTCGGTAGTTGCAGTTGTTCGCGCAGTGCCTCGTTCTCGGCGGTGAGTTGGCTGAGCGCTCGAACGAGGGCGGGAACGTCCTCGCGCAGGCGGGCGAGTTCCTCAATTCGTTCGCGATGTCTCTTTCAGCTTGACGATCGTTGAGCGCAGTCGCGCTTCTGAGTCGGGGACGGCGCCTAGCTTGATCTTTAACCTGTGTGGCGAGGCTTCGAGATGGTTGTCTTCTTCTTCGGTCGTTTTGCTGGCTGTGATTTCTTGGGTGTGTGCACGTCGTGGCGGGGTGCGGGACGAGTGTTTTTCCGACCTGGTGGCCGGCCGGGGCCCGGGAGGGTGGGTTTCGGTGCTCTGGCCGGACAGGCGGCCTGTGGGCGGATGTGCCGGAAGTCCCGGCGGACGCGGGCGGGAGTGAGCCTGTTCGGAGGGCTGGGTTGCTCCCAGGGACGGCGCCGGTCGGCTGCGAGTGGGCGAGCCAGACGCAGTTGGGTGTAGGCGGCGAGGATCACGTCCAGCGGTCGGCGACCTCGGGCGTGCGGATCGTTGGGCAGGTCCAGCCGAGGGTCTGCTTGAACAGGCGGAAGGTGTGCTCGATGTCGAAGCGTCGCAGGTATGCCCGCCAGAGACGGTCGGCGTCTGCCGCAGTGGCGTCGGTGCCCGACCACCACAGCCAGACCGGCTCCGGTGTTGCGCCGCTGGGCAGGTGGCCGATGTCCAGGCGGATCAACGTGCCCTCGACGACCGGGAGGGTGCCGTCGGCGCTGGCCCAGGAGGAGCGGTGGGTGAGTCTGGGGTGCAGCCGGTCCCAGGAGCGGGCCCTGACGGTGCCGTGAAGACGTGCGTCGGTGACAGGCACGGTGTCCGGGACGCCCCAGGTGTCGGGCTGCCCGAAGACGAATTCGCCTCCGTGCCGCGGTGGACGGCCCATCGTGTGGGGCTGGCGGGGTGGAACAGCCCGGCGTAGGACCCGGTCCGAGCGCATCCGGTACGGCGCCGGTCACAATGCAGTGAGGCGGGAGAGGCCCGACGGATGGATGTACCGCTGGGGCTGCCTGCGTCAGTGGGCCGGCGGCAGGTGGGGGACATCAGCGGGGGAAAGGTCCGGGTGGGCACGGTGCCACCGCGCGGGATGCCGCCATCGGCCGGAGGCGTCGCGGGCGACGTCGACGCCGACTTCCCCTACCAGCTCGGGCCCGACGAGCGGGCCTGCTCGGCGTCCGCTTCCCCGTGCGGTGAGCCGACCCCGGCCTCCCTGCGGAGGACGGGGGGCAGACGGCGCAACGGGCATCGCATCCACACGGGACGGCCGGGTACTGGTTCGGCAGGGTGGATCAGGACGATCGGGAATCGGCCAGCGGCTAATCTTGATGCCCGTGGTCCCGGTGCTCCTCCATGGCGCCTCTCTCTTCAGGTATCGAGGTGTGCTCAGCGTGCAGGACGTCCGGTTCGATCTGTCGGCCTTCGGTCTCAGCGAAACCGCCCGCTGTACTGGCCGCTTGAGGACGGCCGTCAGCCGTGCGCCCTCCCAGGACGCGGCGGCGCAAGCGATCGCCGACTTCTTCTACGACAGCCTGGTCGATGGCCGCGGCGGGCGCGCGTGTGCTGCGGTAGGCGTTTTCCTCACCGGGCCCTGGAATGCCGTCGCCGCAGTGTCCGAGCGTCCAGGGCGGCGTATGTTTCTGACCGGTTTCCGTGGCCCGCACGTCCACTCGCCCGGCACGGAGGGTTCCAGCCTGTCGGTCGTGCCGTCGCTGTCGCTGTCGCCTGGCACCTTCGAGAAGACACCGTCGCTGTACCCGCTGCTGCAACGCCTGGGAGTCACGGCCGAGGACACGACCGGCTCGGCGCCCCCCGTAAGCGATGTCGACGTCGTGCACCTGCCCGGGAGTCAGCTGGACGGCTTGGAGGAACTTCTTCCGGGACAGGACGTCCGTTCCGTTCTCGTCTTCGGGGGAACCTTGTCGCCGGGCGAGCGGTTCGCGGTGGTGCTGTTCTCTCATGTTGCGCTGTCCGGCGAGGTCGCTACGGTGTTCCGCACCATCACCGGCAGCACACGCCTGGCACTTCTGTCCGCCGGGCAGCCGTCGCCCACCGTGGAGGCGGACGTGGCTCGCTCCGTCCTGGAGAGCATGGAACATCTGGTCGAACAGCGGGCCGGGCACCTGCAGACGGTAGTGGCCCGGCTGCGCTCCACCACGACAGACTTGCAGCGATCCCAAAGGGAGCTGGAGCAGCGGGAACGTGAACTCCGGGAGGAGGCGGCGATCGTCGAGCTGCTCCAGGAGGTCGGGAGCATCCTGGCCGCGGAACTCGACCTCGACGCACTGGTCCAGCACGCGGTCGACGCCGCCACCCGCCTGGCCGGGGCGGCGTTCGGCGCCTTCTTCTACAACGTCCTGGGCGAGACCGGCGAGTCATACCTGCTCTATGTGATCTCCGGTGTCGACCGGTCGGCCTTCGACAAGTTCCCCATGCCGCGTAATACCCAAGTCTTCGAGCAGACGTTCCGAGGCTTCGGCGTGGTGCGGTCCGACGACATCACCCGGGACCCGCGGTACGGACACAACGCACCGCACCACGGCATGCCGGAAGGGCACCTGCCGGTGTGCAGCTACCTGGCCGTTCCGGTGATGTCCCGGGGAACCGTGCTCGGCGGCTTCTTCTTCGGCCATCCGGAGCGCGCGATCTTCACGGAGCGACACGAGCGCCTGATCACCGGTGTCGCCGCGCAGACCGCCGTGGCGCTGCAGAACGCGCAGACGTACCGGCAGGAACGAGAAGCGGCCGCAACACTGCAACGCCACCTGCTGCCGGCTCTGCCACGCGTCGAAGGGGTGGCCAGCACATGGCGATACCTGCCCGCCGCGCGGGACCGCGGTGCCGGTGGTGACTGGGTGGACCTCATACCGCTCCCGGACGGTGAAGTCGCGCTGGTCGTCGGTGATGTCATGGGCAAGGGCGTCAGAGCGGCGGCGGTCATGGGCCAGATCCGCACCGCCTGCCGGGCCTACGCGCAGCTTGGTCTCGCCCCCGCCGACGTGCTCCAACAGCTGAGCGTCCTGGTGGACGACATCGCCCCCGGGTCCATCGCCACCTGCGTCTACGCGGTCCTCGACACACGCCGGGACCGGCTGCGCGCGGCCGTCGCCGGGCACCTGCCACCGGCCCGGCGCGACCCGGGAGGCAGCGTGACGTTCCTGGACGAGGAGGTAGGACCGCCACTAGGCGTGGGCAGGCACCGCTATACGGAGCAGGAGGCCCCACTGCCGCCCGGAGCGCGCTTGCTGCTGTACACGGACGGCCTGGTCGAACGCCGCGGACGCCCCATCGACGACGGCCTGCGACAGTTGCGGGAGCTGTTGGCCGGGCCCGTGGGTGAGATCGAGGCGGACTGCGACTCGTGGCTGGACGCCCTGGCCGGCGGGCAGCACGACGACGACATCGCCCTGTTGTACCTGCACCGGCCGGAGGACGCCTCACACCAGATGGCGACGGTCGTACGGGACTACGCCCCGGTATCCAGCGCGGTCCCCGACGCCCGCGACCTGGTGGCCGACGTCATGCGCCAGTGGGGCCTGCTGCACCTGGCGAACGACATGATGCTGATCGCGGACGAGATGGTCGCCAACGCCGTCCGTCACGCCAGGACACCGCTGCGCGTCGAGCTGCGGCGAGCCGGTGAACGTGTCGTCCTGGAGGTCACGGACAGCAGCCCTCAGGAGCCACGTCTCATCGTGTCCCAACCCGGGGAATTCGGACACCGGGGCATATTCCTGATCGACGCCATCGCGACACGGTGGGGCACCCGTTGGATCGACGGAGGCAAAGTGGTGTGGGCGGAGATCAAGACCTCGTGACGACCCACCCCGGCCGGCTCCTCGGCCGGCACAGGGACAACCAGCCGACCCGTTCGCCCCGGACACGGAAGAGACGCCCTCGATGACCCCCACACCCGGCCCCGAGGCTCGCCGGCCCGCCGACAGCTCCCCACCGGGCGGCTCCCGCAGCCTGGTCCCGCCCGGTCCGACACTGACCCTCGCATCGCACCGCGGCCCACGACACACGGTCGTCGCCGTGGACGGCCCCATCGACTACCACACCGCGCCCCAGCTACTGGGACATCTCACCACCACGGAGCTCCAGAATGTGCCTCTGCTGATCCTGGACCTGACCCGTGTGGACTTCTGCGACTCCAGCGCTCTGGGAGCCTTCGTCGACATGCACCGCCGCCGTGCGGACGCGGGGCACCGGTTCGCGTTGACCGGGATACACCCCGAGGTCAGACGCATCCTCGAACTCACCCGTCTCGCCTCCGTCCTGCCGCTGCACGAGACGGTCAAGGACGCGCTCTCAGGGGACTGAATCGCCCACCTGTCGGTCGGCCACCCACCGAAGAAACCCGAAGGACAACTCCGACGAGAAGGCCGGCGTTTCCGTCGTGCTCGGGCGGGTGGTGAAGCGGCGGGTGCCGGTCAGCTCGTCCTAGACCGACAAGGGACCGCGGCCGACCTCGATCCGCGTGACCGCGGCCAGCTGGCGAGGATCCGGCTGGATCCTCGGGAAGTCGCTCGCGTCGAGGCGGGCTGACAACGTCGTTGTATCCCTGCGCTCCCCGGGCTTTGCCGCCCGGGGAGCGACGCGAGAGGCTGGCGGAGGAGCCGGTTTCAGGCGACGTCGGGGGCGCCCTGGTGGGCGCTGAGCGCGTCGGCGGTGGTCGGGTAGTGGGGCAGGAGGCTGTCCACTCCGGTGAGGGTGAGCATGCGCATCAGCCGGCCGGGGACGGCGGCCATGGCTAGGGAGCCGCCCGCTTCCTGGGCGCCGTGCCAGATGCCGATCAGTGCGCTGAGCCCGGCGGAGTCGCAATAGCCCACACCGGACAGGTCCAGGATCAAGTGGTGGTGGCCCTGGCCGATCAGCTCCAGCGCGCGCATACGCAAGCCGGGTGCGGTATGCAGGTCGATCTCACCGGTGACGGTGGCGACCGCTGCGGGACCGGGGGTGGCTGTCAGGGTCAGCTCGATGTCGTCGGTCACGGCGGTCAGTGCTCCTCGCCGGCGGGCGCGGCGGTGGTGTGGGCGGTGAATCCGGCCCCCGTCGCGGCGGCGGCCTGGTCCGGAGCGGGAACCGACAGAGCCAGCAGGGCGACGTCGTCACTCGCGCCCTCGGGCAGGGCGTCCAGCAGAGCGACGGTGTCCTGGACCAACTGCGCCGCCCCGCACGAGGCGGAACGAGCGGTGAGGAAGGCCGTCAGACCCTCGTCACCGAGCATGGTGCCGGCGCTGGTGTGTGCCTCGGTCAGGCCGTCGGTGTAGAGGAGCAGGGCCTGGCCCGAGGCGAGGTGGAGGGTGGTGGAGGCGAAGCGGGCGCCGGGGAAGGCCCCGATGAGCATGCCGCCCTTGGGACGGACCGCTTCCACCCGCGTGTGCGTGGCAGGCCCGGCTTCGGGCGGGGCGGGGCTGAGGTGGTAGGCCGGTGGGTGCCCACCGGTGGCCAGCACCACGGTGAAGCCCCCGGCCGCATCAGGGGTGAGGGTGGCGAAGAAAGCTGTGCAGAACCGGCTGCCCGCCCACACATCGGCCAGCAGGGCACTGTTCAGGGCCTCAAGTACCGTGACGGGATCGTCCGTGTGCTGGGCGGAGGCCCGCAGGGTGTAGCGGGCCAGGGAGGTGATGGTGGCCGCCTCGGCGCCCTTGCCGCACACGTCCCCCAGGAACAGTCCCCACTTCCCGGCGGGCAGAGGGAAGACGTCGTAGAAGTCGCCGCCCACGTCGTGCACGGACGCGGTGTGGTAGTGACATGCCAGCTCCAGACCGGGCACCGTCGGCAGCGCCGGCGGCAACAGAGTGCGCTGCAAGGTGGAGGCGAAGGAAGCGATCGCCGCCTTGTCCCTCTCCGCCCGCTCCCGGGCCGCCCGCTCAGCCTCGGCGGACTGCTGCTCCTGGCGCACGGTGCGCAACGCGGACAGGCGCAACTCCATCTCGTCCATCACGATCGCCGCCAGATCGGTCAGGGTGGCGGTCTGTTCGGAGGTGATGGAGCGGGGCTTGGTGTCCAGGACGTTGACCGTGCCCAGCTTGTGCCCGTCCGTCGTGGTGATCGGCGCGGCGGCGTAGAACCGCACGCCGAGCGGCCCGGTGACCAGCGGGTTGCCGCAGGCGACGTCGTCGAGCAGTGTGTCGGGAATGACCAGCGCATCGTCCCGCAGGACCGCGGAGCCGCACAGGCCCGGGTCCCGGCCGATCTCGCTGACCCCGTCCAGGCCGTGCGCGGCCTTGAACCAGATCCGGTCCTCGTCCACGATCGTCACCGTCGCCACGGGGACATCGAACAGGCGGGCTGCCAGCGCGGCCACCCGGTCGAACGCGCCGTCGGGCGGCGTGTCGAGGATGTCGTAGCGGCGCACCGCCTCCATCCGGCCGACCTCGACGACCTCGTCGGGCACCAGATACAGGCGCTTGTCAGTAGCGCCGTCCTCGGATGCCGAAGCCTGCTCGGGCATCGGCCTTCTACCTCCTTGACCTCCCACAGCCACCGGGCGCGGCGCGGGCCAGTGGAAAGCGTAAGCGAAAACGGAGTGTGCACGAAAAGGGAGTGTGCAAAGGCCCAGGCCCTTGGGTGCCACCTCACACTCACCACCGATGTCGACGCCCAGTGCTGCCCGGTGAAACCTGGCGACGGCACCGGGCTGGACTGCGCTCCCCCTCAGCCGCCTCACGCGCGGGCACCGAACGGGCGACCGGGGCTGTACCTGCCCTCCGTGGATGCCTGGCGGTGAGGACCACAGCCGGTCCTGGCCGCCCTCACCGACGACACCCTTGACGACGCCGAGCGCGAGGAGATCGTGGCCCGCGGCGCCGCCCAGCCCGCCGTCCGCCGTCCGCCCGAGGGACAGCAGACCACCACCGACGAGGTGCTGAACGTGGCGTTCAAGGGTTCTCCCCGCTCCTGGACGCCGATCAGGCCCGCGCCGCTCCGCGCGAAGTCGACCGCTATGGCTGACCCCGGGCAGCCCAGGCGGCGTGGAACCCGGTGTGACCACCACGATGCGGCTCACGTCCGCCATCGGCGGACAGCGCACCGGGAGCGAAACGATTCCCCGCCCGGAGCGGCGCGCGACCACCTCGGGCGGGCTTCTCATCAAGTTCCGGGCCACCCTCGGCTCTCTCGGTCTTCGCGCGAGTGCTGCACCTGGGACAGTTCGATGCCCCGCTGAGACCGAAGCTTCGGCGAGATGGCGGTCCACACGGTGACCGCTATCTGAACGGGGGGATCACTCACCCCGGGCTTCTCAGCACCCCCTCCCGCAGGAGCCCCAGGGGCAGACCCCAGCCCCTGCTCCGTCCGCGACGGGTGCGATGCCCGTTCGTGCCGCGCCGCCACCGCCTCGTGACGCGGCCGGGGTCATGCCAGAGGGATGCAGGCGTGGACGCGCTTGCCGCCTGGTACGCGCTCTGCTCGGAACCGTGAGCACAGCGCCGTCACGATTTCGATGCCGTGGCCGCCGATGCGGTGAGGGTCGCGGGGCAGGTGTGTGGGGAGCTGAGCGCTGGTGTCCCAGACGGTCACCTCCACCTCGTGCTTGGTGCAGGTGAGGTCGAGCAGCCGGGGACCGCCGTCGTGGCGTGCGGCGTTGGTGATCAGTTCGCTGACGACGAGCATGATGTCTCCGGCGGTCCGGTCCGACAGCACGCCGGTGTGGCGGGAGACGTCCGCCAGGAAGCCACGGGTCAGATCGCGGGCGACCCCGATGCTGTCGGGGACGTTGTCGTAGTCGGCACGCCGGTGCAGCACGACACCCGGCCTGGCGGGCAGGGGAGCGTCGACGAAGGGACAGTCGCTCACCGGCGTCTCCTCAGCCATCTCGTCCGGAATGTGTGATTGCTGTCATGTACGTGTACCCACCAAGGGCTGCTTTGCCACCGGGAGCGGTGAGCAGCTCGACTGCGAATCGCATCACCACCCCGCCTCACCGAACTAGCGGAACGAGTGAACGAGTTCGGACGGTCGGCCACGCTGTAGAGTTACCGGTGAAAGTTTCATGATCAATACGTGAAGGAGAATGTCTCCAATGGCGCATGCCGACGCCTCGGGTCCGGCGGAGGCTTGCGGACAGCTGACCGTTTCCGACAGCACCACCCAGGATGGTGCCCGGGTGGTCTCCGTGGCCGGAGAGCTGGATCTCGACGGTGAAATGGCCCTCGGACCCGCCCTGTTCAGCGCGCTGCGTGCGGATCCGCCGCCCCGCCTGGTGGTCCTCGACCTCAGCGGTCTGACGTTCTGCGACTCCAGCGGCCTGAACCTCCTCCTGCGCGTCCGTCTGGAAGCCGAACATCGATCGATCACACTGCGCCTGGTCTGCCCCGGGGCCACTGTGCTGCGCCTGTTGAAGATCACCGGCATGGACACTCTCTTCGACATCCACGACCGGCTGGAACAAGCCCTCGCGTAGCCGCCTCGCACCACCTCCCGCGGCGGGCAACCGGCCGGTGCGCCAGGTGATCCTGTGTCGGCAGCCATGGCCTCGGGCGAGAACTTCGACCTGATACAGCGCACTGGCCCACTTCCCGGTTTCGCCGAGCGATGTCGGTGGACTCGCGGCGAGGTCTACGTCGACGGCCTCGATGCCGCCCGGACGGACCACCCACCGCCGGGGGCCGGGGCGTACCCCCTCGCTCGAGGCAAGACCCGTCCGCTGTCGATGACTCATCCGGGCGAGGGCCTTCGACTGTTGTCCCATAGGGCCTCCGATTCCGTGTCCTGGTCCCGACGGCACGCGGGTGCAGCTCGGTCCGGCGGTCCGAGCGAGGTAGCCGGCGGCGGCGTCGGCGAACTGATCCCCGGTTTTCCCTGTGTGCACGGATCTGCGTCCACGCTTGTCGGCATACGCGTGCGCACGGGCGGTAGCGGCGCCGAGTGCCGGGAGGGAGAGTTGGGCTGGTGGCTCCGGAGACGGATTGCGGAGCCGCCGGCGGTGGCTGCTGAGGTGGCCCACCGTGTGCCGCGCGTGAGGCGGGCTGCTCCGCACGGTCACTGCCGGGTGTCGGTCGTCCCGGGGACGGGCCGGCGCCCAGGGTGCGGCGTCCGGCCGGGCGTGCGGGCCGGGGGTCGGTGGCCGGGCCGGCGGGGAGGTGCTCGGCGGCGAGCGGGGCGCGCGGTGCGGGCGGCAGCTCGGTGTCCGCACCGGGAGTGGTTCGGGCGGGTCCGGTGCCCAGCTGATCACGCTCCACAACAGCGGCACCGGGGGCACGTTCTGCCTGTCCGCCGTGCCGGACCCGGCGCTCGCGCCGATCCTGGAGCGGGCCTCCGTCCGGCACGGGCTGCCGGGGAGACCGAGCCGTCGGACGCGATCGAGTGGCCCCCGCCCGGCCCCGGCGTCCACGTCCTCCCGCTGGCCGACCAGATCCCCCGCGCCCGGCAGCGTTCGGCGGCCGTTCGGCGCCAGCAGCGTGCACCACGCGCACGCCCACGCGCGCGGGGCCGCCCTCGCCTTCCCCGGCAGGTCGCCGATGCGGCCGGGCAGGGCCTCGCCCACCTCGGCCCGCTGCGAACCGCCGGGATGCTCCTGCGCGCCTGCGACGCCGCGCTGACCCCGGGGCACCGGCCCGGCGCTCAAGTCCGCGTTCCCATAGGGATGTGCCGCATCGCGGCGGCCGTTTCCCCACGCCGGACATATGTGACTCATTGTGTTCGAACTAATACACAGTGTGTTTGCGTGTGCGGAGTGGGAGCAGATGCTGAAGCGCCATAAAGTCGCGTGGAAGGACGTCTAGGTTCATGGCTCACTGCAAGGTGTATCTCGCCGTCGGCAGGACCAGCACCCGGATCTACCGCTTCGACCCCATCGACGGCGACACCCGCGTCGTCGACAATGTTGCGCCCTATGAGAGCGGCTACACCGCCATGGGGGCGCAGTACCGCGGCGACGGCAAGGAGCCCGTGTTGCTGGCGGTGAGCCGCAACAAGCTCATCACCATCGACGTGGCGGCCGGCACCCTGAAGGAGCAGGCCATCGACGGGCTGCCGGAAGGTCCGTGGTTCGACGGCGACACGGATCCCGACGGCAAGACCCTCTTCGTCGTCAGCAACCCCGACACACCCAGCTACGCCATCGACGTGGCAGCCGGCACGGCCACACCCCGCAACGCACCGGGGGGCGGCCGGTGGGACGACTTCGCCTACCACCCCAAGGACGGGCGGCTGTACTCGGTGGAGGGCGACAACGGCGACCTGCTGCTCATCGACCCGTCCCGGCAGCCCATGAAGACCGTCCTCAAACAGGGGGTCTTCCCCCCGGCTCAGGCCAGCGCCGCGGCAGGCTCACGCAAGGCGTACGCGGCCACCTTCTTCGACCAGGACGGCAACTTCTACGCCATCGACTCTGCGGGCAACGTCAACCACCTCGACCTGACCACAGCAAAGATCCCCGACCACTCGCAGCGCATCGGACACGGAAGGGTGCCCGTCGGCGACCTGGAGATCGTGAACGGGGCCGGGCGCATCACCTCTCTGCCCGCCCCGCCCAGTTACGACGAGATCGCCGTGACGAAGAAGTTCAACCGGACATGGGAGAACAGCGAACCCCGGGGCCGGGTCTACAGCTTCGACCTCACCCTCACCGCCGTCAGCAAGGACAGCGGCACGGCGGAGGACGTCAGGAAGTTCCGGATCTCCTTCGACCTGCCCACGGTCAAGGGCGCGAAGGCCGAAGCATCCGGCGTCGACGTCATCACTCAGGACGGCAAGGCCTACCTGAGCTCGGTGGGCGACCAGTTCCTCGCCGCGGGCACGTCCCGGCCGGTCACCGTGCTGATCACCGTGCCGGGCGACCCGGCCCGCCTGCCCCAGGAGTACCCCCTCGACGGCCTGCGGGCCGCACGCCTGCCCAGCCACTGATCACACCGCACGGACACCGCCGTGGGCTGCGCACCGAACATGCATGGTGTCACCTGGCGCCCCTACAACCGCCACTTCGCCGCAAAGCGGGCGTGCCACTGACCGGCGCTGGCCTCCCCCCAGGCCCGCACTCGCGGACGGGCACTGAACACGCGCACGGGCTGTCGAGCACATGGGCTGGAAGAGAACACGAGCACCGCATTCGCTGCTGATGAGCCCGACTGCACAAAGGCGTCGGACCGCTCGACGGAGTGCGCCGCAACGTGCACTCACCCCGGTGCGCCGGCCCCGAACAGCCGCCTGTCCAATCCAGCCCGCCCTCAGCTCGGCGCGACGCGCACGTCTGCCGCGCCGAGCCGTGGCACACCTGAACACGAAGGAGTCCTCACTTATGAGCCTGACCGCCGCACAGACGCCTGCCGGACAGCCGGAGTACGGCGAGGCGAAGTATCCCTTCCACATCACCAAAGAAGAAGAACGGCAGTTGCGCCTCCAGGGCGCCGAGACCGCCCCGTCGCTCGTGATCGGGCAGGCCACGTCCTTCGACGAGTACGCCCGCCAGCTGATGATCCCGCCAGCCGTCATGGACCTCGCGCGCAAGGCGCAGGACCTGCGCCTGTCGGCGTGGGAGGTCGAAGCGATGCGCAAACACCTCGCCCCCGCCACCGAACCCGGCCAGAAGGTGGGACTGCTGCGCCAGATCCTGGTGGAGAAGTACAGCCACGACCCGTCCCACCCGCCGTACATCCGCGTCGCCTGCACCGGCCGGGGCGACTACGACCACCTGGCCGCCGAACACGGCCACCTCCACCCCGACGACCACCCCAAGGGCGACATCGGCTCGCCCGTCGTCCTGGAAATCTGGCCGGCGCAGCACTACTCGCCCATCCACTCCCACGGCCACACCACCGGGATCGTCTTCTGCCTCGCCGGCCAGCTCGACGTCATGGTCTACGAGCACCTCAACTGGAACGCCCGTAAACTCGGCCTGATCACCCTCACCCCCGGCCAGTGCGCCTGGCTGTCCAGGGACAACTACGCCGTGCACCGGGTGTACTGCCCGATGGACGGCGGCGGAGGCTCCACCGGCCCCGGCTACATGAACGCCACCGCCGACTTCGGCGCCAGCTTCCACGTCTACCTCAACCCGGAGCAGACCGGCGTTCAGGACGACGACGGCGACAGCTACAGCCGCGACGCCTTCAACTACATCGACGAGGAGTCCAAGGAGCGCCGTCCCTTCACGACCGAGTCCGACCTCTCCTGGAGCATCCTGCGCCGGGTCCTGGCCAACACCCCGCTGACCTGAACCCAGCAATGACCTGGCCCGCTTCGAGGCGGCTGCGTCTATCCGCTGCTCGACCGCGAACTACGACCGACGCTCGGTGACTGCCCGAACAGCAGCGGCCGGCAAGGTAAGTTCTCGGGGCACGGCGAAGGCCCGGGCGCCTGTTCCGGGCTTTGGGCTGTCAAAGTCCTTCAGCGGGTCGAATGCCGGTAAGGCAGTCAGCCTTCCGTCCACTCGTACTCTCCCGGGGAGTGGCTGGCGACCCAGCCCAGATCGCGTACGGGCGCCGGCACCCGCGGCTCGGTGGCCGGGCCGCGCACCACGCGCCAGCTGGTGCGCGGCGCGGTGACGACGTGGACCAGGAAGACGGCGCCTGCCGCCCGACCTCCCCTATCCGTCAACGGCGGTGACCGTTTGGCCAGGCAGTGACGTGCTCGTACCACGAGCTGCCTCACGGCCCTCACGGCCGGACTGGCCGCCGACCCCGCTGGGAGGGATGACGTGCATCTTCGGTCGTCGTTGCTGTCCGTAGGCGCTGGACGCGGTCGGGGTTGGTCGGCCCACGCGGATCCGTCGGCAAGGTGCCCCGTGCCCCTCTGCCCGGGGCATGGGGGCTGGGGGTATTACCAGGTGATGATGACGGCTCGGTCGCCGCCGTCGGGGCCGTGGGCTCCGCTGCGGCCGGAGGGTCCGTAGCTGCCGTCCAGGCCCTTCCAGTCGTCGCCTGCGGCGCTGCCGACATTGGGGTCCCACTCGCCTCCCCGGCCACCGTTGCCGCCCGATGTGCCGTGTGCGCCCGCACCGCCGTAACCGCCGGCGCCGTGGGAGACGCCGTGTGCCACGGTCGGCTGGACGGCCTGGCCGGGGGCGCCGCCGCTGCCTCCTGATCCGCCCGCTCCGGCGTCACTGACGCCGCCCTTGTCGTACTTGCCGGCGCTGCCGTTGCCGCCTGGCCGGCCGGCGCCTCCGGGCTGGCCGGGATCGCCCGGCACTGTCCTGACGGGTTCTACCTCTTTGTTGCCGTAGGTCCTGCCGCAGGCGTCCTGTGCGGGGGTTTTGCCTCCGACGCCGGTTCCGTCCGCACCGCCGGCCTTACCGGCGACTCCACCGCCACCACCGGCGCCGCCGCCGATCTTGCCGTTGGTGCCCCCCGTGCCCCCCTTGCCACCGCTGCCGGGCCGCCCCGCCTCCCCGGTGAGCCCACCCGGCGCACGCGCGACTGTCTGTAGGTAATCGTTGTTCGCCTTGCGTACCTCGACAGTAGGGGCGCCGGCGTTGCCTCCGCCGTATCCGTCACGGCTGCCCGTGCCTCCGGTGCCGCCACCCCAGGTGGTGGCACCGCCCTGCCCCCAGGAGGCCTCCGAGCCGCCGGGGCCGCCCGCTGCGCCCGAGGTTGCGCCCCCGACGTTGATCCGCAACTTCCAGCCCGGCGTCACGTTCAGCTTGCACTCCAGGAAGCACCGCACCATCCAGGCTCGACGTCTCACCGCTTACCGTGCACGAGCTCGTTAGAGAGAGCGGGCCGTCACGCGACGACGCCGAGTTTTTGCGGATGCGGTGGATGAACTCGTGGACGGCTGGCTCGCGCCGCCAGGGGGCGAGGGCGCATTGAACTCGCGGACGTAGTCCTTCGTGGCCCGTCCGCTGACTGAGTGCCGTCTTCGTAACTGGCCGCCCGTGGGAAATTGCTGCTTGCCGGTCAGCGCTGGCGGTCGGCTGCTGATGTGGCCAGCTCGACGAGTCGCGTGGAGTCCGGCAGGCCAGCGAGTGCGGCGTGTGCTTGTTCGGCGCAGGAAGAGGCCATCTGGGCTGCCTTGGTGAGAGCGCCGGTGCGTGTCAGCATGGCGAGGAGGTCTCGGTGTGCGGTGACGGGGTCGGTCTCGATGCCGCCGTGGAAGACGGTGGCCAGGCGGTCGCGGTCGGTTTCGTCGGCCGCTTCGTAGGCGAGCAGGACGGGCAGGGTGGGTTGGAGGTTGGCGATGTCGCTGGTGGCTGTCTTTCCGGTGGTCTGGTCCTCGGCGGTGTAGGGGAGCAGGTCGTCACGGATCTGGAAGGCCATGCCGAGTTGTTCTCCGTACTGGCGTAGGGCCTGGTTCTGCTCCGGGGATGCTCCGGCCAGGATCGCGCCGGCCTGGCAAGCGGCGCCGGTCAGCGCGGCGGTCTTGGCTCGCATGACGTTCAGGACGGTCGGTACTCCGCAGGTCAGGTCGCCGCGGATTTCGGTTTCGCGCATGATGCCCTGGCACATGTGGCGCAGGGCCTCGATGGTGATGCGTGCTGCGTGCAGTACGCGCTCGGCGGGGCCGCCGCTGAGCAGGGCCGCGATTCCGGCCATCGACAGTCCGTCTCCTGCTACCAGGGCTTCGGCGAGGCCGAACTGCTCGGCGGTGGAGGCCCGCCCGCGGCGTACCGGGTCCTGGTCGACGATGTCGTCGTGGACGAGGCTGGCGACGTGCAGGCATTCGATGCCGGCCGCGAATGCCAGCACCTCGTCGGCGGTGCCGCCGACGGCTTTGGCCGACTCCATGCACAGGATGGGGCGAAGGAACTTGCCCGGGGGGAACAAGGCGTCCAGGCAGGCCAGCTCCAGCAGGCTGTCGCCGCTGCCCACCCAGCGCAGCAGTTCGGCCTCCAGGAGCGGAATGTGTGTGCTGCCGACTGAGGTCACGGCGATGGACATGGCACGTCCTTTCGGTGGTCAGCAGGGGATGACGGCGCGCATAAGGGGGCGGTACACGTTGAGGAAGTCGCCCACTGGTGGCTGGACCGGCCGGTGCAGCACGTCCTGACCTGCGGCCAGCAGGCCGGCCACGAGCAGCCTGCAATGCTCATCCAGTACCTGGATGAAGGGGCCGACGGGGGTGCGTTGCAGTTCAGGGGCCACGGCGGGCAACCGGTCGGTGACGCGCGCGGCCTCAAACGCGATGAGGTCAGCCATGGCCGGTGTCCACCGTTTGGCCTTGACGTCCTCGGGGTGCACCCCGAACTGGTTGAGATCCTCGAGAGGGAGATAGAGGCGGCCGTCGTCGAGGTCCTCCGACAGGTCGCACAGCACATCGGCCAGCTGGAAAAGTTCGGCGAACTCACGCAACAGTGGCTGCGCTTCCGTGAGTTCGGTGCCAGCCATGGCCCACGTGATCCCGTAGGCCGGGCTGCCGGTCATCTGCGTGGCCCACTGGCGCAGCTCCGCGTAGGTGGCGAAGTCGCGGAAGTCGACGTCGCGCTGCATCGCGGTGAACATGTCCTCGATCAGTGACAGCGGCATTCCGAAGGTCCGGTAGGTGTGCACTGTGGCATGCAGGACGGGGTCGTGGGATCCGCCGGCGGCGAATGCTGCCCAGGTGGCCTCCGCGAATGAGGCGAGCCGACGCTGACGCTCCTCTATCGGCCCGCTGTCGGCCCGGGCATCGGCACGGCACGCGTGTGCCACCAGCGCCGCCGTGTGAGGCCGTGCCGCTGCGGGCGCGATGCGCAGCGGCACCCAGCGGCCGTGCCCTCCGTCGATACCGGATACCTCGCGCGCGCACACCGTGTAGCAGTGCCGAATGACGGGATCGGTGATCCCCGCCGCGTCCAGCCATCGATTTACCAGCATCTGTGAACCCTTTCTGCTCAACCGGCCTTTTTCCGGGGCCAGTGCTTCGCCTGCGGGCGCGAATGCCAGCACCTCGTCGGCGGTGCCGCCGACGGCTTTGACCGACTCCATGCACAGGATGGGGCGAAGGGACTTGCCCGGGGGAACCGGGCGTCCAGGCAGGCCAGCTCCAGCAGGCTGTCGCTGCTGCCCACCCAGCGCAGCAGTTCGGCCTCGAGGAGCGGAATGTGTGTGTCGCCGGTGCGGGTCACAGCAATGGGCATGACGCGTCCTTTCGCAGGTCAGCAGGGGATCACAGCGCGCATCAGGGGACGCCACACGTTGAGGAGCATCCTCAGGGGTGGCTGTACCGGTCGGCGGAGGACGTCCTGGCCTGCGGCCAGGACTGCGTCGATGATCAGCGCGAGGTGCTCGCTGCGGGCCTGGAAGAGGGTGCTCGCGGGGCCGTCTTCCACTTCAGTGGCATTGCGCAACTGGTCGGTGACACGCTCGGCCTCGAACGCGATGAGGTCGGCCATAGCCGGTGTCCAGCGTTTGGCCTTGATGTCCTCGGCGCGCACTTTGAACTGGTCGAGGTCCTCCAGCGGCAGGTAGAGACGCCCGTTGTCGAGGTCTTCCGACAGGTCGCGCAGCACGTCTGTCATCTGTTCGAGCACGGAGAACTCACGTACCGGCAGCTCCGCTTCCGCGAGTTCGGTGCCCAGCGTCACCCGAAAGAACATGACCCCCAAGCCGCCGGTCATCTGCATGCACCACTGGCGGAGTTCCTCGTAGGTGGCGAAGTTACGGAAGTCGACGTCGCGCTGCATCGCGGTGAACATGTCCTCGATCAGTGACAGCGGCATGCCGAAGGTCCGGTAGGTGTGGACCGTGGCGTGCAGGACAGGGTCGTCGGAGCCACCGGATAGGAACGCTGCCCGGGTGGCCTCCGCGAATTCGGCGAGGCGGTGCTGACGGTCCTCGACCGGGCCGCTGTCCGCGCAGCCATCGGCACGAGCGCCGTGGGCCAGCAATGCTGCCATGTGAGTCCGGGCCGCCGCGGGAGCGCTGCGCAAGACCTGCCAGCGGGCGGTCCCTCCGTCGATACCGGCTAACTCGCGCACGCACACCGTGTAGCAGTGCCGAAGGACGGGATCAGCGATACCCGCCGCGTCCAGCCATCGCCTTACCAGCATCTGTGAACTCTTTCTGCTTAACTTCGGAACCCCTATTTGTGGCCAGCATTTCGCTCTGCGATGAGGGCGCGGCACGCCCCTCGCAGGGATCGTGTGAGCCGTCTGTAACGGGGCGCCGCTCAGCGGGACGTCGACGTGGACCCGGCCGGGCGCGCTAGTCTTCCGTGCCTGGGCAGCCACGGCAGACGGAAGGGTGGCTTTGCGGTCAGGGCGTCTTTGGTGCGGTGGTGGAAAGCGAGCAGGCCCAGGAGCGCGGCGCCGGCGAACCACAGGAACTGAACGGCCAAATCGCCGGGCAGCCACTCGGGGGTGAAGCCCGCGGCCGAGGCGGCCTGCATGGTGCCGTAGGTGGGTAGGAACCGCACGACCTGGCTTCCGGCACCGCCGCTGGCCAGGGGATTTTGCAGGCCGACGTCCACGAGGCTGGTCATGACCAGGGCGAACATGCCTTCCACCTCCCGGCGCAGCAGCGAGGCGAAGACGACGCCGAGCGCCCCGTAGGTCATCGCTCCGCAGAACAAGGCAGCGGCGAGCAGCAGGGGCCGGCGAGGACTCCAGGTTGTGCAGATCACCGCGGTGGCGTAGGCGGCGATGGCGCCGGAGGCCAGGGTGAGCGAGGTGGTCTTGGCCAGGACGAGATGGATGCGGGGATAGCCGGCCATGGCCAGACGGCGGTCGAAGCGCCCGCCGTTGAACGTGACGGCGAACATCATGAACCCGGTGATCAGGGTGACGGCGTTGATGGCACCGGTGATCTGCGTGATCTGGTTGCCCGCCGGTGCCAGGAGCTGGCCGGTCGAGCGCAGCCTGAAGGTCAGGTGCCTGCTGGGGATGACGGCGTAGGCCAGGCTGATCCAGAAGGGGATGAACAGTGCGACCAGGACCATGGCGAGCCTGTTGCGGGCGTGTTCGACCAGGTCGAAGCGGGCTGCTGTGACGAACAGGTTCAGGTGCCGCCTCACGCCGGCACCTCCTCAGCGGAGCGCAGCACGCCGCCCTGAAGGCGCCACAACTCGTCCAGGCGCTCAGCGTCATAAGCCAGGTGGGAGACGACGAGGACAGAGCGGCCCGCCTCACGTAATCGGGCCGCCAGGTCCCAAAAACGCTGGTAGGTCTCCCAGTCGAAACCCTGGTACGGCTCGTCCAGCAGCAGCACCTGCGGGTCGTGCATCAGCGCCAGGGTCAGGTTCAGCTTCTGACGGGTTCCGCCGCTGAGCGCCCCGGCACGCTCATCGACGTACTCCGACAACCGCAACGCCTCCATGACCTGCCCGGCGTGCCGCAGATCCGACAGCCCGTGTGCGACGCGGAAGAACTCCAGATGCTGGCGCACGGTCAGAGCCTCGTTGACCACCACGTCCTGTGGGCAGTAGCCGAAACGGCCCGCATGGCGGATCGTGCCGCCCAGCGGGCGCAGCTCACCCGACAGAATTTTCAACAGCGTCGACTTGCCCGCACCGTTCTCCCCTACGATCCCGGCCAGCACACCAGGCCGCAGATCAAAGTCGAGGCCCCGCAGGACCTCACGACGACCGTACGCGTGACGCACATCCCGAACCTCCACCACACCCCCGGACCCGAAGGCGGTGGCACCAACTCGCTGCTGACCACTCGCCGTCACAGCAACGCTAGGCATCACATACGATCAAAGCTCCGATGTGATCGTTAATTAGCACGCACGAGTGAAGACCGCGCTGTAAACCTCGCGGACTCCTGAGTCCTGAACCAGAGATGGGGCCTCAGCACAGGGGGTGGGCACCGTGACCATCAGCGCCCGGGCGGCCGGTGAGCTTGCGACGGCCTGCTGGGCCTGGGCCTTGGTGTGACGAGGCGGTAGTACTCCGTGCCGGTCTGGATGATTGCCCCATTGATAGTGAGGCGCAAAACCGCGACCCGTATGCGGCGTTCGGAGCGGTCCGTGCCCGGTTGTCGCACTCGGTCATCAGATCCCGGGAATTTGAGAAATGTGGGCCGCTTCAAAGAATCCGGGTGCGTGGGGCATCAGCGAAGAACTGGGAGCCGCCCACCACATGTTCAACTTCATCGGGAACATGGTCGGCGGCGAGCACACACGGGTTCAGCGATCGAGCCCTTCTCGTAACGCTTCGAGATCACCTGGAAGACCAGGTTCGCTTCAGCGCGTTCGAGGGGCTGGTAGCCGACCTCATCGACCACGAGGACGCTCGGCCGTCCCTGGCGATCTCCGACAGGCTCATCGCCCCGGATTCCAACAGGCCACGGAAACGTCGCAGTTCCAGCCAGCGATGCGGGTCCAAGACCATCGTCGACCGCCCTTCTGCCGCCCCGTACCGACCAGCAGCAGAGTGCCGACCCACGTTCCTCAACGCATCAGGAACTGGCCACGTTCATCCGTACGCAGGTGGGGACGTTCAGATGTACGCCGACAACCACACCACCCGCGTCGCCAGTCCCACCGGGCGGGCCGACGAGCGGGTCGTCACCGCGAGGCGCTGCGCCGCCGCCGCGGCCGCTCCCGCGGCACCATCAACGGCCTGTTCCCGCTCATCAACCAGATCCTCGCCGACCGACACGGCCCCGGCACAGTGCCCGCACCGTCCCAAGCCACGCTGTACCGGCTCGTCACCAACCTCGCACGGCCCGGTGAACTGCCCACCGGGCCGGTGAGGCAGGTGCCGGCGAGCGTCGACGGGCGGGCCTTCACCCCCGCCACGGCGCTGCGGCCCGGCGAACAGATCCACGTCGACACCACCCGCCTGGACGTCCTCGCCCTCTTCGACGACGGCCGTCTGGCCCGGCCCGAACTCACCATCGCCGTCGATGTCGCCACCCGCTCCATCCCCGCCGCCGTGCTGTGCCCGAGCGCGACCAAAGCCGTCGACGCGGCGCGGCTGCTCGCGGAGATGGCCGTCCCGCACCCCGCCCGGCCCGCTTGGCCCGACATCCTGCGCATGGACCACGCCCCCGCACTCCCCCACCAGCGGCTGACCGCGTTGGACGAGCGGCTGGCCGGGGCTGCGGCCGGCCCTTCGTCCTGCCCGAGACGATCGTCGTCGACCGCGGCAAAGTCTTCGTCTCCGCCGCATTCACCGCCGCCTGCGAACACCTCGGCGCCAGCGTCCAGCCCGCCCCGCCCCACGCTCCGACTGCGAAAGGCATCGTGGAGCGCACCTTCGGCACCATCAACGCGCTGTTCTGCCAGCACCTGCCCGGCTACACCGGCTCCGACGTCACCCGCCGCAGCCCCGACACCGAGAAGGACGCCTGCTACAGCGTCCCCCAGCTCCAGGACCTCCTCGATGAGTGGCTGGTGCACTACCACCACCGGCCCCACGAAGGACTGCGCCACCCTCTGGCCCCGCAAAGCGCTCACGCCGAACCAGATGTGGGCCGCGCTGGTCGCCGTCGCCGGACACGTCCCCGTCCCGCTCACCGGCCGCGACTCCTCGAACTACTGCCCCTGCGCCGGCAGCAGCCGGTGGATGCGATCGGGCGCGTGTGCCCGGTTACTCGGCCGGCGCCCAGCCGCTCTTCCGCTCCAGCGGCGCTATCAGCCCTCGCATATAGGCCAGCGCCGACTGCCGCGGCTCCTTCCGCGTTGAACGTGCGGAACGCGCGTGACCCCAGCCGTCACATACCGGTCGTCAGCGAGGCTGTCGCCGGCGGTGATGGCGAAGGCGGGGGCAGCGTCGGCTGGTGTGTGCGACCGTCAACCGGCCGAGCTGTCCGAGGGCTGGGGCTAGCCGAGCATCTGACACGTGGCCGCTTCGACGAGGGCTTTGTTCGCGGTGGCGGCGGCCTTGTCCTTGATGCCGAAGTTCGTGCTGCTGAAGACGGCGACGCTGCGAGTGCCGGTGGCGTCGGTGTAGATCTCGCTGGAGTAGCCAGGCAGCCCGCCGGTATGCCCCCAGACGGTCCCGCAGGCCGTGTCCACCCTCATCAGCCCCAGCCCGTAACCGCCGCCCTCCTCGGGCGCGTCCACGGTGGTGCGCATCTGCTTCAGTTGGGCCTTCGGCAGCAACTCACCCGAGTTCAGTGCGGTGAGGAAGGTCTGCCAGTCCGCCGCGGTGGAGACCATGCCGCCCGCCGCCCAGGACCAGCTCGGGTCGATGGCGGAGGTGTCGACGTTGTCGTCGGGACGTTCGGATCCGGCGAACCCGACGCCGTCGGGCAGGTCCACGGTCCCGGACAGGATCTTCTTCAGCCGCGCGGCGTCTGGCTCATAGCCGGTCACGTGCTGCTTGCCGCTGTTCTTGCCGGTGTCCCAGTCGGCGTCCGCGGCGAGGAACGAGTCATTCATGCCGAGCGGCCCGGTGATCTTCTCCTTGATCAGCTCGGTCAAGCTGCTCCCGGTGGCCTTCTCGAGGATCAGTCCGAGGGCTTCGTAATTGGCGTTGCTGTAGGAATACGTCTCGCCGGGCTCGGCCGGCGGGTCCTGCCCGGGCGTGATGGCGAGCAATTCCTGCGGCGTCCAGGTGCGCTTCTCCTGGCCCGTGAGGGAGGGCAAAAATTGCGGTGTCAGCAGGAAGTCACCCAGGCCGCTGGTGTGGTTGAGCAGCATCCGTACACTGATGTGCGCGCCGCCCTCGACCACGCCGGGCAGCCACTTCTCGACCGTGTCGTCGAGGCGGATCGTCTTCTTGGCGACCTGTTGCAGGACGAGGGTCGCGGTGACCGTCTTGGTGTTGGAGCCGACCCGGAACCGGTCACCGACCGCGAGGCTGTGGTCGTCCTTGGTCCAGGCGGTCTGCTTGGCGATCTCCACGGGCTTCCCGTCGCCGGAGTCGACCCGGACGATGACGCCCAGGGAGCCGGTGTCCGCCGCCTGCTGCGCGAGGCGGGCCAGCCGCGCGTCGGCCGCCGGGCTCGCGGCGCTCTGCCCGGCCGCCGGTTCGGCCCCGCCCGAGCAACTCACGAGCGCCACGCCCACGCAGGTCGCCAAGGCCATGCTCAGCGCTGTGCGGCGGATCCGGTGACGGCGGGACAGCGTGTGTGCGGACATGGAAGTTCCCTTCGGCGCGTGACGATGTGCTGCGTGCGTCGAGGGCCGGGCAGTCACCTGACAAGCGGCCGTTCGGCGGGTCCCGCGCACAACATCCATTCAGTCAGTGGCACGCAGCCGGTACATCGCTCGATGGAGGGCTTCCCCCCGGCGCCGGGTCACTCCAAGGAGTGACCCCGCGGGGTGCGCAGCCCCGCCGGCCCGGTTGGTCAGGGCAGGGTGTTCCTCGCCAGTACGGCCGCCTGCGCCCGGCTCTGGCAGCCGGTCTTCGTGAGCACACGGCTGACATGCGTCTTGACCGTGTGCAGGCTCACCACGAGCCGGTCGGCGATCTCTGCGTTGCTCAGCCCGTCCCGGATCAGACGCAGTACGTCGACCTCCCGCTCGGTGAGGTCCCTCAGCCGGGCCAGCTCCTGGTCGCTGGGGCGGCGCCAGCCACTGAGGTGGCCCTCGATGATCCGCTGGGTCACCGCGGGGCTCAGCGCGCTGTGCCCTGCGGCCGCGGCACGCACGGCCCCGGTCAGCTCTTCGTACGAACTGTTCTTCAGGAGGAAGCCGGACGCCCCGGCCGCCAGCGCGTCGTCGACGTATGCGTCCAGGTCGAACGTGGTCAGCATGAGCACCCGGCTGCGTCCCGGCCCGAGCAGTCTTCGGCGGCCCAGCTCGGCCAGCCCCCACAGGCCGTCGCGGCGCGGCATCCGGATGTCCATCAGCAGCACGTCCGGCCGCAGCCGTGCGCACATCTCGACGGCTTCCTCACCATCGTTCGCCGTACCAGCCACGGTGATGTCCGCCTGGCTGTCCAGGATCACGCTCAGCCCGGTGCGGATGATCGGCTCGTCGTCCACGACGAGCACGCTGATCTGCTCAGGCATCCGCACGCTCCCACGGCATCGTGACCGCGACGCGGAAGCCGCCGTCACCCGTCGGGCCCGCGGTGAGTTCGCCGTCCAGCGCGCCCACCCGCTCCTCCATGCTGACCAGGCCGAGCCCGATGCCGGCGCCCGCCATGGCCTGCCGCACCGCGCGGCCGTTCACGATCTCGCACCGTAGCTCTCCGCCATCTCCGCCGTCGACGGTCACTTGGACGGGCGCCCCAGGCGCATGCCGACGGGCGTTGACCAGTGCCTCCTGCACGACGCGGTACATCGCCAGCCGCACCGGCCCCGGCACGGACTCCAGCGTAACGTCCATCGTCAGCTCGACCGTTCCTCTCGCGGCACGGTGGCTGTCCAGCAACGCGTCCAGCTCACTGAGGTCCGGCACGGGCCGGAGCGGGACGGCGTCCGCGGGGTCGCGCAGCATCCGGAGCAAGTCACGCAGCTCGCCGCTGCTCTGGCGGCCCGCCGCAGCCAGTCCGTCGACCTGGGCACGGGCCCAGTCGGGCAGCTCGCCGCCGCGGGCCCGCAACGTCTCCGCATGCACGACGAGCAGAGTCAGCGAGTGCGCGACCACGTCGTGCATCTCACCGGCGATCCGTGTCCGCTCGCGTTGCGTGACCTGCATCGCCTCCAGGGCCTGTGCCCGCCGCGCGTCGGCCGCCCGCCGCTCGGCCGCGGCCAGCAGTTCCTGCCGGGTGTGCGCGGCGAACCCCATCACCCACGCCAACGGCATCGGAGCCAGAACGGCGAGGACGTCCAGGCCGCCCTGGAAGTCGCCGGAGTCGGTCGTCATCCGGTTCAGCCATAGACCGGCCACGCTCAACACACCGGCACCGAGGACCGCCGACACGGTCCGCCGCCAACTCGCGCCGTGGTTGCCCAGGTTGTAGAGCAGCACCGCCAGCGGCAGAAAGACCAGTGGCGACAACTTGGCTCCCGCGCCCGCACTGCCCACCAGCGCCGCCAGCAGGGCCGCGAAACCCACGACGAAGGCGGTGGCCGGCAGCCGCCGCCGCAGCAGCAGGACCGCCACGCCCACAGCCTCGTACACCGTGAGCGACGCCCAGGCCGGCCCGGAGGCGTCCACGTACGGCTGCGACAGAAGCGCCGGCAGAAACGTCAGTACGACCAGCCCGGCGTCGGCGCCCCACCCGGGCCACCTGCCGTCCATCACTCTCATCCGTCAGACACTATGGCCTCGCGCACCGGACTTCGTCACTCCAAAGAGCCACTCGCACGCGGCGGACCCGGCGGCGCGGCCTCAGGCAGCCTCGGCGTCCAGCCGTTCTTCCTCGCCGGCAGCCCCCCTCACTCCGGCACGCGCCGACGCCACCGCGTGAACGCCCAACTCGTCACCGAATCGGTGCGTTCGAGGCCGCCTGCAAGAACGTGCCCAGACGGCGTGAACCCGACCCAGGGCCCGTCCGCGCTCGACCAGATTTTAGCTACGGGGCGAACACGGAGCCGGAGGCACCGGTCGAGATGGCCGCCCAGCCGAGCGGAAACGCCACGCAAAAGCGCCCAGTTGTCATGCTCGATGACCGCTTGAGGGCCCCACCGCTTCGACGAGTTTCGCGATCTCGGCGGCGGGCTCCCCAGTGTGCAGGCTGAGCGTGTCCGTGATGAGGTCGTTCAGGGGTGGCCAGGGGAGGTTCCCGTGGTCGTTGTACAGGGCGACGAGGCCGTGCAGTGCGGTCCAGAGCAGCAGTCCGGCCTGCCAGCTCGGTTCCGGGCCCACCGACCTCGCGGTGCGTTGCCTGACGCTCGCCAGGGAGGCGATGACGGAGCCGAGGAGTTCCTCTCCCGCTCCGTGTGCCGTCAGCGGGACGAGTTCCGTTGGCATCCGGCCGCCGATGAGCGTCCCGTACTCGCCGGGGTGAGCGACCCCCCAGTGAGCGTATGTCGCACACCGTGCGACGAGGTCCGCAAGCGGCCCCGTGGCTGATGCCGCGGCATCGTCCATGAGCCGTGCCAGCTCCTCGTACCGGAGTCGGAGTACGTGCCGGATGAGCGCGCCGAGGTCCGGGAAGTGGCTGTAGATGCTGGCCGGCGCGACGCCGACCTCGCGCGCGACCTGCCGGAGGGTCAACGTCTCGGGGCGGTCGAGTGTGGCCAGCAGCCGCGCGGCGGCCTCGACCAATTCCGCCTTGAGCGTCTCACCCTGCCCGCGGGGATTGCGCCGCCGCGGTGCGGTTCGTTCGTCCGTCATACGTGCGCTCCTCCCGTTGGCAACAGCTGTTCACCTTACCGGCCGCTCCTCGCCGCACCGGATCGCCCTGCCTTGACATCCATAACCAACAGTTGTTCACTCATGTCACCAACACCTGTTCAGTTACATCGTCGACGGGTGTTTACCCACGAGAGGGGAACCATGCGCATCGCAGTACTCGGCGCGACCGGCAGGGTCGGTCAGCTGGTCGTCGGACAGGCCGTCACACGAGGCCACGAGGTGGTCGCGCTCGTCCGCGTCCCCGAGCGTTACAGCCCACCCGCACCGGAGACCGTCGAGGTCCGTGCGGCGGACGTGACCACGCCGCAGGTGTTCCCGGACCTGAGCGACGTGGACGTGGTCGTCTCCGTGCTCGGCATGAGCAAGGGAGACAGGCCGGGGGTGCTCGTCGCTGGTGCGACGATCCTCGCCGCCCTGTCCGTTCGTACGCTCTGGCTCGGCGCTCTCGGCTCAGGACCTTCCGTCGGCGCCGGCGGCGGGATGTATCAGAAGATCATGAAGATGTTCGTCGGCAAGGAACTCCAGGAGAAGGCCGAGGCCGACAAGATCGCACTTGCCGGCGGGGCCACCGTGTTCCACGCGCCCGACCTCTGGGTCGGCGACGTCAGCGCGAAGCGCCGCAATGTACCGCTGGCGGACTATCCGAAGCCGCTGCTGCCACCGCACGTGTCACGGGCCACCGTCGCTGCGCTGCTGCTCGACGAGGCCGAGCAGCCGGCACGCGAAGCGCAGATACTCGTCCCGGTGGGGAGCCTGTGATGGCTGGCTACATCGCCGTCGAAGAGGCGATCACCCTCCCCGGGCTTACCGAGCGGCGTCCGCCGTTTCCCATGCCGGACAACATCGCCCCGGAATTCTATGCCGACATGGCCGCGCGGCTCCTGGACGTCACCGAGCTGCGCCTGCCGGACATGGATGCCAACGGCGTCGCGATGCAGGTGCTGTCGCTGACCGTCCCGGGCATCGAGGCCGATGCGGACCCGGTCCGGGCGGTGGAGAATGCCCGGTACGTCAACGACTCTCTCGCCGACACCGTGGCGGCGCACCCCGACCGCTTCGCGGCCTTCGCGGCGCTCCCGCTCCAGGATCCGGCCGCGGCTGTCGCTGAACTCCACCGAACGGTGCGCGAGTTCGGGTTCAAGGGCGTACTCGTCAACGACCACGTACAGGGGAAGTACCTCGACGATCCCTCGTTCGACGCGGTCTGGGCCGCTCTGGCCGAACTCGACGTACCGCTCTACCTGCACCCGGGCATGCCGCCGGCCGACTCGTGGCATGTGCTGTCGGGGCATCCAGAAATGGACGGCGCCTTGTGGAGCTGGCAGGCAACGACCGGCGGGCACGCCATGCGCGTGATCCTCTCCGGCGTCTTCGACCGCCACCCGACCGCGCGGATGATCCTCGGCCACGCAGGAGAATTCCTTCCCTTCCAACTCTCCCGGTTCGACTCGCGGTACGCCACTGTCACCGTACCGACCCCATTGCGGTGCCGCCCGTCGGAGTACTTCGGCCGGAACGTGCTGGTCACGACCAGCGGTGTGCTCTCTGCGGCTGTCATCGAAGCGCTCGTGAGGGTGCTCGGCGCGGACGCCGTTCTGTTCGCGGTCGACTACCCGTACGAGCGGACCAGCGCCGCTGTCGCCGCTCTCGAAGACACCGCCCTCGCGCCGGCCGACAAGAATAGGATCGGCTCAGGCAACGCCCGGCGTCTGCTGCGCCTGTGAGCACACGGAGCTGGTGTCCCCAAGCGCGGGCAGAAAACTCAAGCGGGGCCGGACCTATCTCGCTTGGCCTGCTGCCCTCGTCTAAGGGGCCGAAGGAATCGTAAGGCCGGTGATCAGCGAACGCTCACGCACCGCGCGAGCGCGGTGCCACGCTCTGCGACATCGCCGCCCGCAGTGGGCCTCGTCTACACCATGCCCTTCTGTGGCTTCTACGGCTTGGATCCGCTCGACGTGGTGCGGGGTGGTGTGGCCGAGGGGCGGTGGGTGCTGTGCCGGGGGTGGGCCTGGCGGGGCGGGGCAGGCGCCTGAGGGTGATCTGGCGCACCAGATGCTGGAAGCAGGCCAGCGTCGGCAGGGCAGCGCCGGCTGCCTCCAGGGTGATGCGCGGCCTTTGACACACATAGCACCATCGCCATGAGTGAGAACAGCAGGATCACGGCCCAGGAGTGGGCGGCGCGGCGCCGGTGCAGGACCGCCCGCAGGACGGAGAGGGAGGCGACGCGCAGCCCGGTGCGGGTGGTGGTCGCGGCGAGTGTCGTCCCGGATGCGTCAATCTCGTCAGTTTCTTCACCCCCGTCTCCCCGGCCGCCCTCGAGAAGTTCGCTCGCTGAGGACTGCGCGGCCGCCTGGCAGCCACACGGCTTGACCATCGGTCCCACCTCGTTGGCAAACGGTTCAGAGTCGTGTCAGAGGGCACCGGCCTTCTGGAGTACCTCACACTCGTCCGGCGAGGCGAAGTCAGGTAGGAGTCGAGGCGCTGTCGCCTTCTTCATTGTGGTCCGAGTGGGCCGAGCCGGTGGTCGAGCGCGACATCGACCTCGGTACAGGTCCGGCGGATGACGTCGAGGAAGGCGTTCAGTGCCGGCGAGCGGTCCCGGGCTTGGAAGGACAGGACCAGATCGGGCAGAGGTGTGTGCGGGGTCACCTCGCAGAACCAGGTTCCCCGTCGTGGGGCCGTCAGCATGCGGGAGGGTCCCAGACCGACGCCCACCCCGCAGGCAGCGAGGCCGATTATGGTGTGGACGTCCCTCGCGACGGTCGCGCCGGAGAGCGCCGGGGAGTCCTTGCCCAGCAGAGTCCGCAGGCCGGTGACGACGGCGGGCTCGTCCTCGCCCGGCGCCACGATCAGCGGCTGTCGCCGCAGTTGGTCCACGTCCACCGAGGACTGCCCCGCGTACGGATGCGTGCTGCTCACGACCGCGACCAGGTGGTCGTGCCCGATCGGGACCGATACCAACTGCTCGGCCCCGACGCCTCGTGGACGGCCGAGACCGATCGCCACGTCAAGTTCGCCGGCGACGAGCGCGGCCGTGCTGCGGTAGGTCGCCATCTCGTGCAGTTCCAGCCGCACGTCGGGCCGTTCGCGGCCGAACCGGCCGAGGACGTCCGGCAGGGGTTCGAGCAGCGCCGAGGCGATGAACCCCAGGCGCAGCCGTCCCGTCTCGCCGCGTGCTGCCCTGGCCGCGTCGACGGAGGCCGCCGTGATCTCGTCGAGCGCCCTGCGGGCCCGGGAGAGGAAGGCCGCACCCGCAGCTGTCGGGAACACCCCCTGGCGGGTGCGGTCAAACAAGCGGGCGCCCACCTCTCGTTCGAGGTCGGCGATCTGCTTGGACAGCGGAGGCTGCGCGATGCCCAGCGCACCGGCCGCCCGGCCGAAGTGTGCGTACTCGGCGAGGGTCAGTGCGTATCGCAGATGCCGCGCCTCCATGTCAGCCTCCCATTCATATCTCATATGTATCGCGGGCCAGCTTGTCAGATCTTTCGATGGATGATCGCAGTCGCCTCGCGTGGAATGCGGTCATGACTGCTTCTTCCTCCACAGACACCGTCTTCGTCTTCGTGCACGGGGCCTGGCACGGTTCCGGGCAGTGGGCGGCGACGCAGCGCGCACTCGCCGCACTCGGTGCCGCGAGCATGGCTGTCGACCTGCCGGGACACGGCTTCGACGCGCCACTGCCCAGCGGATACCTCCAGCCGGGCCAGCCGGGCCTGTCGACCGAGAAGTCCGCGCTCGCCAACGTGACGATGGACGACAGCGCCGAGGCGGTTCTGGACGCGCTGCGCCAGGCCCGCCACCACCGTCGTGTCGTGCTCGTCGCGCACAGCGCCGGCGGCGGCCCCGCCTCACTCGCCGCCGAGCGGGCACCCGAACTTGTCGACGAGATCGTCTACCTCTCCGCCTTCGTACCCGCCGGACGGCCCCGGTTCTTCGACTACCTCGGCTCGCCCGAGAACGCCACGGCACGAGGCCAGAGTCTGAACCTCGGCGCCCCCGGGGAACTGGGCGCCGTGCGGATCAACCCGCTCTCGCAGGACCCCGCCTACATCGAGGAACTGAGGCAGACCCACTATCACGACATCCCCCTGGACCGTTTCGACCGCTGGCGCTCGGCACTGAGCCCCGATCTACCTCTGGCGATCCCCACCACCCCGGTCATCGTGACCGCGGCCCGGTGGGGGCGTATCCCGCGGACCTTCCTGCGCTGCGCGGACGACCGGGCACTGCCGACGGCCGTGCAGGATCTGATGATCGCGGAAGCCGACCGGGCCATGCCCGGCGACCCGTTCACCGTGCGCACCCTTGCGGGCAGCCACAGCCCGTTCGCCGCGCGGCCCCATGAGCTCGCCGCGGCGCTGCTGCCGTGAGCGGCGGACGTCTCGTGCTGCCGGTGGTGCTCAGCGCCACTTTCGTGCAACTGCTCAACGTCACTGTCGCCCAGGTGGCGGCGCCGGCGATACAGGCCGGCCTGGGCGCCGGTCCGGGCGCCGTGCAACTGGTCCTCGCCGGATACACCCTGACCTACGCGTGCCTGCTCATCCCCGCCGCACGGCTCGGGGACCGATACGGCTACCGCCGCCTGTTCGTGACGGGCACCGTGGTCTTCATCGCGGGCTCGGTGGCCGGCGCGTGTGCCCCCGACGCCGCAGCACTGATCACGGCCCGGCTGGTGCAGGGCGCGGGCAGCGGCCTGGTCGCTCCCCAGGTCCTGTCGCTCATCCAGGCCGCCACTCCCGCGACACGCCGGCCGCGTTCCCTCGGCCTGTACGGCGCCACCATGGCCGTCGCGTCACTGGCCGGGCCCTTGATCGGCGGCCTCGTACTCAGTGCCGATCTCTTCGGCCTCGGCTGGCGGCCGGTGATGCTCCTCACCGTGCCGATGGCGCTCGCCTCGCTGGCCGGAGCGACCGCGCTGCCCCGCACCCGCGGGGCAGCCGGACTCCGCGTCGACAAGCTGGGTGCGTTGCTGGTCAGCGTGGGCGCCGGCGCGCTGGTCCTGCCCCTGGCGCTGGGGCGGGAAGCAGGCTGGCCCTGGTGGACTTGGGCCGGATTCGCCGTGGCTGCTGCCGCCCTCGGCCACTTCGTCCACAGCCTCCCGCACCGACCCGACCCGCTGATCCATCCCGCGGTGCTGCGTGACCGGTCGGCGCGCCGGGGCACGCTGCTGGTGTTCGTGTTCAACACGGGCGTGCCCTCCTTCACCTACCTGCTCTTCCTCCACCTTCAGTCCGCCGTCGGGTACTCGGCCCTGGCGGCCGCGCTGACCTCAGCACCGTTCGCCGCCACCGCCGCCGTCGGCAGCAGGGTCGCGCCCGCTCTCACCCGTCGGCACGGGCCGACGGTGCTCACCGTCGCGTCCCTGCTACTGGCCGGGATGTGCCTGGCGCTGGCCCCGCTCATCGGCTCGGCAGCGGGACGCCAGGCGGCACTGCCCGTGCTGGCCATCGGTGGAGCCGCGTTCGGCGCCTTCACCGCCTCGGTGTTCACCCTGATCCTGGCCGAGGTGCACGGCCCCGCCGCCGGTTCGGTCTCCGGACTGCTGCCCACAGCACAGCAGCTCGGCGGATCCATCGGAGTGACCGCGGCCGGACTTGCCTACTATGCCCCCGCCGCTGATGCGGACACCGCGTTCCGGCACGCCATGCTCTACCAGGTCGCCTCCTTCACGATCACCGCGCTGATCAGCCTCCGGCTCCGCGACCGGCCTGGCACCGAGCCCGTGCACGGCCAGAGCATTCACAACGAAAGGGCACCCATGTAGGACGCGCAGCTGAGCTCCGACAACGGAGTGTCCTTCCGCGTCGACGCACTCATGGCCATGGCCGACCGGTGGAAGAGCCACCCTGACTTCCCCGCCGCAACCCGCGCCGTCCGCGCTGTGCACGGCGCGGACACCACAGCGGAGCGGTGATCATGAAGGGCTTCTGGTTTCTCATGTCGGGCGCGGTCGTCGTCATGCTGCTCCTCACGCCCCTTGTGATCCGCCTTCGCATCACTTCGTGGACAGTGGGTTGGCTGGCCATCCTGCTGGGCTCCATCGCCGTGATGGCCCTGCTGGGTCTGACCGCACGCCTCACGTTACGGATGGCCGACCGGCGCTCGTTGACGACCTGGAATCCTGACTCGGTACGCACCGCGGGAAGAACCTGCTCGATCAGCTCGTCCAGGTCTTGATCTGAGCGGCGATCTCCCGCACCGGGAGCCCATCCCGGACCGCGCGGGCCAAGGGGACAACAGTGTCCAGACCGGGGCTCACCGGAAGGCCACATGCCGAGAGGTAGGCCGCGGTCACCGTGGCCGCGTAAAGAAGGTTGCGCGCCTCGAGACTGGGGATCCCCGCCAGCTCGCACAGCAATGCGGCGGCCTTGTGATGGGGCTCGGATAGCGAGCCCACGCCTCCTACGTCGACTACGAGGCGTTCATGTACGTCCAGGGCTCCAGTAGCTGGACGAAACTCGGCAACGGGCGCACGGTCGTTCAGCGGCGTTCCACGATCAGCCCCTTCGAGATCGGCTCCGCAACCCGCATCTGCGGCCCGGTCAACGCAAAAGTCACCATCCGCGTCCACATCCGGCCGGCCGGAGGTTCCTGGTCAAACTGGAGCAGCGCCGCGACGTCGCAGTGCCAGACCTGATCTCACGTACGACGAAGCCCCGGGGTTCCGGGTGGCTTGGGGCGGGTGGCTGCCGGGGGCCTTCGCCGGCCCCCGGGCCCCCGCTACCCCGGCACCGCCCGGCGCGGACAGCGCTCCCGGCCCCGAGCTTCCCTGAGCTGCGCTCCGGCGCGCTCCCCCCGGGGCCCCGCGTGCTACCGGAGGCGTGCCAGCGGGAACAGCCGAGGCACCCCCGAGCCGAAGTACACACCGTGCTTGACGAGTGTCTCGACCCAGAACGCCTGTGGGTGCTCCGCCAGGAAGTCTTCAAGGCCCCGCATCAGGTTGTCGTCCGTGTCGCCATCCTTTGGGGGGCACCATGACCTCTTCTTGCCGTTCAGCAGAGTGACCTGCTGCCACCCGTCGCCGATCCAGACCTCAAGGTGTAAGCGCTGCATGGCGTACAAGGTCCCACAGCGTGGGCTGTCCCGGGGTACGGGCGACCATGATCAATCTCAGCGTTGACCGCTGCACGCCTACTACTCGGGGGCGGGCCTGCTGCCCGGACACGTAACTCGGCCTGCTCGACTGACGGCGGACCGCGCCCGCGTGGAAGGCATGGGTCCATGCCCGGCGGTCCTGGATAACAGACCGTCCTCATGCGCCTTTCACCGCGCCTCGCCGGAAGGGGTCATCGGCAGGGGCTGAGAGGCTGGGGGCCGCCGCAGTTCGCCGGGACGTTGCTGTCGATGGTGGCGAGGCCGTCGCTCTTGACGGTGCCGCTGTTGTGGAGGCCGCCGACCTTCCCGGTTGTGCCACCGGTCTTGAACGGTGCGGTGGTGTTCCCCGTGATCCGCGAACGGCCGTCGAGCGTGAGGGTGCCTGCGTTGTAGATGCCGCCGCCTTCCCCGCTGTCGGGATATGTCTCTTCTTTCTCCTCGCTGGTGGGCCGGTGGCCGGTTTCCAGGGAGAAGTCGCCGCTCGGCTCCGGCTTGGGCTCGTTGAGGGCGCTATGGCGGCTGGTGTTGTTGGTGACCGTGGAGTTTTTCAGGGTGAGGGTTCCGCGGTTGTAGATGCCGCCGCCGTTTCCGCCCTGAGGGAAGTTGGCGGTGGTCTGCGGGTCGCCGGTCGCGCTGTTGTTCTCAACCTGGGAATCGATGAGAGTGGCGCTTCCGCCAGGATTGACAGCCACTCCACCGCCGTTGCCGAACTGGGTCGTGTTGCCGGCGATGCGGCTGCGGTGGGCCTGCAGCTTGCCTCCGGCTGCAACCCAGACGCCGCCTCCGGCCGTGTGGCTGCCCGTGTTCCCGGTGACCGTTACGTCCGTCATCTCCAACGTCCACTTATTGCCGTTGAGGTCTCCGATGGCGATGCCGCTGTAGGTGCCGCCGGTGACCGTCACGTTCTCCAAGTGCAGGTTGCCGCGGACGACAAGGACCCCGGCCTTCTGGGTTCCGGACCACTTCAGGGTGGCGCCGTTCCCGATGACGGTCTTGTCCCCTTGGGCCAACAGGCCGAAGTACGTGGAGGTTCCGGAGTATTTGTTGTACGCCCGTTCGGTGAGGTTGTAGGTGCAGTTCTTCTTCAGGACGAGCCGCACCTTCCCCTTGGTGCTCAGTGCCTTCTGCAGCGCTGAGGCCTCGCACGCGACGTTCTTTGTGCGGATCTTTGGCTCCGCGTGGACGACACCGGGTACCGCCACCGCCATCACGGCCGCCGCCAGCGCCGGCGCCACGACCATCGCGCCCGGCCTGAGTGCCATTCGGCTCATCAGCAAGTTCCTCTCACTTCCCTCGCCCGATGCGGGCATCCCACCCCACAACGGCACAGCTCGGGGAAGGTCACGCTGGCGGCCAGGCAGTCCTCACAGCAAGGTCGCGGAGGTCTGCCAGTGCCAGGACCTGGCGCACCTGGTCGCCGCCATCACCCCGCTCGGACCCGAGCAAGCCGCCGCCCGGCTCCGGGTACGCCGTCCGCGGCGTGCCGGCCCGTATGCCCGGACGCGCGGTCACGAACCGCACGGAACCACGAGACACTGCTGGGTATAGCGTGGTCGGGGGATTCCCGGCACCATCACAGAGGCGAGCGCCGCCGGCCGCAGATCCTGGGGCCGGTGGTTCGGCCACCGCCGTCTGCCGGGATGGGCCGCCAGTGGCTGCCCGCCCGTCACAGGACCGTGAAGAAGAACGGCTCGTCGCCGGCGGCCCCCTCGCGACCGGTGAGACCGGTCTCCACGTCCGTCCCCGAGAAGGACTCTCCGACATAGATCTCGCTGCCCCAGTGCGTTAGCTGTGCCATCTCATGACATTGGTTCCTCGGGGTCAGGCTTGGCGGGCGTAGGACGCGAGGCGATCGGCGAGCGCGATGACGAGGTCGCGCAGTTCATCGGGGCGCTCGATGACGAACGGCCGGTCGAGCGAGGCGAGTACCGGAGGCAACCAATCGAGCTGCTCCGCCCGCAGCTCGACGCGCCGCCAGCGCTCGGTCGCCCGGTCCTGGCCTGCCGCGGGCTCGTGCTCCTCCAGGCTCGCGACGCTGACGGGAAGGTGGGCGCGGATCTGCTCAACTGTCCCGTGGATCCGCAAGGTCACCTCATGCCGGTACTCGGCCGTGGCGAACCCTGACAACACGCGCTGTGCCGGACCGGGCCCCACGGGCGCTTCGAATGAGCCGGGCAGGGTCCGCGCGTCTGCGATGCGATCGAGCCGGAAGGTTCGGTCCTCGCCGATCCGGGCGTCCTTGCCCGTGACGTACCACCGGCCCGAATGGGCGACGATCCCGTACGCGTGCAGCGTGCGTTCGCTGGGCCGTCCGTCGCGATCGGTGTAGCGGATCGAGACCGGCCGGCGGTGGCGCACCGCATCGGCGATGGTGAGCAGGACCCCAGTGTCCGGGGTGTCGAACTTGCCAGGCTGGTCCGTGAAGGCGAGAGCCTCCAGAAGTGTGTCGAGCCGGCGGGCGATGTGCCCCGGCAGCACCCGCCGGATCTTCGCTGATGCCGTCTCGTTTGCCGTGTGCTGCGTCGTCGTCAGCCCTGCTCGGCGGCCGGCGACCAGGCCGAGCAGCACGGCCAGCGCCTCGTCGTCGCTGAGCATGAGCGGAGGCAAGCGGTACCCGGGGGCGAGCCGGTACCCGCCGTAGCGGCCGCGCACCGATTCCACGGGCACGTCCAGGTCGATCAACTGATCCACATACCGCCGCACGGTTCGCCCTTCGACGCCGAGCCGGTCGGCTAGTTCGGCCACCGTCCGGGTGCCGCCCGACTGCAGCAGCTCGAGGAGTGTCAGCACGCGGGCAGTGGGTCGGGGCATGTGCACAACCTAACGCGAATACAGGACCGATTCTGTCCACTATTTCTCCTAGCCTGCGCAGTGCACGCCTCCAGCACAACCAAGGAGATCCCCATGGACTTCGTCTCGATCCGCATCATCACCAGCGACGTAGCGCGCCTCGTCGAGTTCTACGAGCGGGCCACAGGGGCGCGGGCGACGTGGGCCACCGAAGACTTCGCAGAACTGAAGACCGCGGGCGCTACTCTCGCGATCGCCGGCACCCGCACCGTCCCGCTGTTCGCCCCGGGCTCTGCCCGCCCGGCGGACAACCACAGCGTGATCACCGAGTTCCTCGTCGACGACGTGGACCGCGTTCACCAGAACCTGACCGGCTTCGTCACCGACTTCGTCACCGAGCCCACGACGATGCCCTGGGGCAACCGGTCGCTGCTGTTCCGTGACCCCGACGGCAACCTGGTCAACTTCTTCACCCCCGTCACCCCAGCGGCCATCGAAAAGTTCGCACGCTGACGCCACGCACAGTCACTCACGCGGGAGCCCTGAGATCCCAGGGCTCCCGGTGAACGCGGCCGCCGAGTCCAGGAAAGCGGTGGCGGCCAGGTTGGCGGAGAGGCCGTCCGGCGGCGGCTGGGCGTGTGGCGTAGTGATCTGCCCGGGGTCTCGGCTGCGGGACGTGTCGGGCTGTGCAGAGGAGATTCGCCCGCGTGCCCAGGCGGCCCGCCTCGGTGCCGGCCGCTACCGCATCCGCGAGCTCACGCGCGTCGGCCCCGCCGTGTTGTACCGGTGGCTGGAAGCCGAAGGGCTTGCCGTCCGCGGACGGCAAGGAGGAGTCCTGCGCTCGGCGACGTCCACACCCACCAGGACCAAGCGGTGCGCGCCGCGGCTGACGAGATGATCACCCTGACAGTCAGTCCGGGTCGCCGGTGGCCTGGAGGCGGCGCAGGGCCAGGATCAGATTGCCGCTGCCGAACGTCGCGAGCGCGGCGACGCCCCACAGGGTCGCCGCGACACCGGCCCGGTCCAGCACGGCGCCCGCGGCCAGGAAGCCCAGCGGCCCGGCCAGGGTGCTGATCGTGACCACGGCCTGCAACACCTTGGGCCCGAAGCCGTCCGGCAGCCGGGCGGAGAGCAGGCCCATCAGCGGCGCGTTCGCCAGGGGCGCGGCGGCCGATGACAGGCCGACGGCGACGACGAGCACGCTGGCTGGCACGGGCACCAGGAGCGTCCATAGGGGCAGAGCGACGCAGACCAGGGCCGTACAGGCGAGTCGTACGGGGGCGACCCGTGCCGCCAGTACATAGGCGGCCACCGAGCCCACCAGGCCACCGGCGCCATCGGCGGCGATCAGCAGGCCGCCGACCCTGGCGTCCCCCTGGAACCGGGCGAACGCCAGCACCGGCATGGTGATCATCAGGGTCCGCAGCATCAGCCCGAACACCACGGTGGACAGCATCGCCCGGCTCAGAAACCAGTCGCCGCACAGATACCGCACCCCCGCCCACAGTCCGCGAGGCCCGGCCGCGGACCCTCCGGCCCCGCCACCCCCTGCCGGGACGCGGCGCAGCAGCAACAACCCGGAGAAGGCGAACGTGGCCGCGTCCAGCCACACCACCGATGTGGTCCCCACCAGCGGGATCAGCGCGCCCGCGAGCGCCGGTCCGGCGAACGCCGAGCCGTTCTGCACACCTGCCAGCGCGCTGTTGGCGCGGGCCAGGGAACGGGCGTGCGGGCTCAGCAGTTCCATCGCCAGCACCCGCTGTGCCGCGTGGTACGGAACGGCCAGCGCCCCGAGCGTCGCGACGATCGCCACGAGGACGGCCAGATTGAGCGCGCCCAGGGTCTGCAGCAGCGGGATCAGCGCCACCACCGGAGCGCGGGCGAGATCGGAGACGACCATGGTCCGGCGGGCGCCCAGGCGCTGGATGACCTCTCCGCCCGCGAAGCCGAGCAGCGCCATGGGCAGCACCTGGGCCGCGAAGACCAGGCCCGCCCGGGTGGCCGAGCCGGTGGTCTCCAGCACCAGCCAGGGCAGCGCGAGCATGGTCATCTGGGTGCCCAACGCCGTCACCGCGCCGGCGACATAGACCGCCGTCAGCGCACGGCTCGGCCTGCCACCCGGTGTGCCGTTCGGCGCTCCGCCGGGTGGGACGGGGGCTACGCCGGGCCGGGTCGCCGCGATCGTCATCGGGTCGCCTCTTTCTCCTCGGTGGGTCCGGGCCATGTGGTCGCCCCCGCACCCTGTCGCCCGCCCACCGTCCGGTGCCAGGGAAGGACCGGCAGTAGCTCACTGCCGGTGCCGCTGCGCTTTCTTCCCTGCCACGCAGCCCGCCCGTCCGGCAGTGTGATGGCCGTCGGAGCCGACCACAGCCAAGGCCACCGGCGGCGGAAGCGGACACCAACGAAGGGAGGGACGGCGATGAGCGGCGGTATCGGAACGGCGGTGCACGTCCCGTCCTTCGCCGCCCGCGACGGACGGCGAGCGGTCGAGACCCGGTATGTGGACGGTCTCCCGCAGATCGTGGCCTGGGACCTGACGACGGGTCAGCGCCGCCAGGTGACCACCGCACCGCTGGGTGTGGAGACCGCCGCCATCGAACCGGACGGCCACGGCCTGTGGTGGTTCGACGCCGCTCCCGGCGGTCAAGGCCGCTGGCTGCGCGGGCCGTTCGAGGGCGGCCACCCGCGCCCGGCGCTCGACGGCGTACCCGCCGGGCGGATGCACGGCCTGGCCTTCGACCCCCGCAGCGGCCTCGCCGCCGTCGGCGTCGGGGTCGCGGACCGCTCGCGGTACTACCTCGGCCGACCGGGCGAGCGCGCCCGCCTGGTGGCCGAGGAGCCCGGCTATGCGGCAGTGGTGGGCCTGGCCCCCGGCGGCCGGCTGCTGGCCACCGCGGGGTGCCCGGCCGGACCGGCCGCGGTCCGGCTGTGGTCACCGGCCTCCGGCGTCCTCGTGGACGCCATCCCCGGCGCAGCGGGGGACGGCGGCGCGGTGTGGGCGCTGGGCTTCCGCCCGGACCTCACCACCGCACGGCCGGAACTGCTGCTCGTCCTCGAACGCGCGGACCGCTACACCCTGGCCTTCTGGCGGCAGGGCGAGGGGATCCGTACGCACGGCCCCGGCTCCGCCCTCGACTTCGATACGGAGATCACCGCCTGCTGGTACGGGCCCGGCCGCACGGCGCTGGTCCAGCAGGACCGGGCGGGACGCAGCCGCCTGCTCCGCGCCGACCTCGACCGCGGTACGACGACGGTGCTTCCCACGCCCGAGGGCACGATCATCGACTTCTCCTGCGCACCCGACCGCACGGTCCACTGCCTGTGGAGCCGCGACGGCGAACCGCCCCGGCCACTGGTCTGCCGCCCGGAAAGCCCGGAAAGCTCGGAAAGTGCGGAGCACCCGGAACCCCCGGAACGTCCCGACCGCTCCGGCCACTCCGGCCGCTCCACGACGGCGTCACGCGGCACGGCGTCCGGCGGAACGACCGGATCCAGACGCCGCGAGCTGTGGACACGCCGGCCGTACGGGCAGATCCACAGCTTTGTGGCCACCCCGCCCGGCCGCAGGGCGGGCCACCGCCCCTGGCCGACGGTCTTCCTCGTCCACGGCGGGCCCCACACCCACGACCGGGACGCCTATGACGCCCGGACCGAGGCCCTGGTCCGGGCCGGATTCGCCGTGGTGCGCACCAACTACCGCGGCTCGACGGGCTACGGCCCCCGCTGGCGGGACGACTTCGGCCACCGGGTCGGCCTCGCCCAGCTCGAAGACCTCGCCGCGGTGCGCGGCCACCTCATCGACGCGGGAGTCTCGGAGCCGGGCCGTACCGGCCTGTGCGGCTACTCCTGGGGCGGCTATCTGACGCTGCTGGCGATGGGCGTCCAGCCCCGGCTGTGGGACGTGGGGCTGGCCGTCGCCCCGGTGGCCGACTACACGGCGGCGTACCGGGCGACGACGCCGGCGCTGCGGGAGGTCGACGACCGCCTCTTCGGCGGCACCCCCGAGCAGGTGCCACACCGCTATCGCGCGGCCTGCCCGATGACCTATGTGGGCCGCGTACGCGGCCCGCTCTTCCTCGCCGCCTCGGCGGACGACGAGAAGTGCCCTCCGGAACAGATCGAGCGCTATCTCGCCGCGCTGCGGCGCCGCGACGTCCCGCATCGCGTCTGGTGGCTCGGCGGCGGACACGACGTGGGCCGTGACCCGGCCGGACACGCCGCCGCCTGGGCCTCCATGGTGCGCTACGCCGACGACACGCTGCGCGCCTCCCCCAGAACCGCCGACCGCCGCAACAGCGGGCGGACCGGCTCGCACCACCCCGTCCACCACACCGAAGAAAGGTCAACCCCATGAAGCGTCACGGACTGCGCGTCGACCCCATCAGCGCCACCGAGCGGGAGCGCGGGCTCATCATTCCGCCGCACACCCAGGCCGCCCTGGACAAGGCGGTCCCGGTCCGGCCGAACGGCCCGGCGCGGACCTGCACCAACCGCACGAAGAAGAACACGGAGAAGAAGTCGCCTCTGCAGTGAGCCCAAGCAGCGCCGTAGCGGGGTGCCACGCCCGGCACCCCGCCGCGGCGCCGGCCGTACCGGTGAGGACAGGAAAACATCATGACCACAGCTACGGCAGCGACGGCAGCACCCCGGACGAACAGTCCCCGGCCCGTGAAGCACCGGCCGGACAAGCCCGAGACGACGGAACCGCGCCAGAACCCGCCGACGTTCCTCAGCGACCCGTACCCGACCCTGGCCAGGATGCGGCAATCGGCCCCGGTCTCCGTGCTGCACAGCGACGGCGGCCTGCGGCTGTGGATCATCCCGCGCTACGTCGATGTCCGGGCCGCGCTCTTCGACCGCCGCTTCGCGCAGGATGCGCGACGCGCCCAGGCCCTGGCCGACAGCCGGGTCGAGGGCGTCAACCTGGGCAGCGAGATCACCCATATGCTCAGCAGCGATCCGCCCGACCACACCCGCCTGCGCCGCGTGGTCCAGGCGGCGTTCAGCCGCAAGCGGGTCGAGGCGATGCGGCCGATGGTCGAGCGCATCACCCTCGAACTCCTCGACGGGCTGGACGCGGCAGCCGCGCGCCACACGACCCGCACCACCACCGCCACAGTGGACCTGGTACGTGACTTCGCCTTCCCGCTGCCGATCCTCGTCGTCTGCGAACTGCTCGGCTTCCCGCCCGAGGACCGCGACCTCCACCGGAAGTGGTCGACCGCCATCGTCACCCAGGAGGGCGACCACGCGGCGTTCCGGCGAGCCGTCCAGGAGATGGGCTCGTACGTCCTGGCCATCGCCGACCGGCGTATCCGCCGCAATGACCGTCCCGCCGATCTGCTCACCGAGCTGCTGGCGGCCCGCGAGCGCGGGGAGCTGACGGACGACGAGATCGTGGGCATGGTCGCCCTGCTGCTGATCGGCGGGCATGAGACCACCGTGAACCTGCTAAGCACCTCCTGCCTCGCGCTGCTGCGCGATCCCGGCCAGGCCGCCTGGCTGCGCGCCGATCTCACCCGGATGCCCGGGGCCGTCGAGGAGTTCCTGCGCTACGACTCCCCCATCTGTATGGCCACCACCCGCTTCACCACCGAGCCGGTGGACGTCGGCGGGGTGGAGATCCCGCAGGACGAGTTCGTGCTGCTGTCCCTCGGCGCGGCCAACCGCGACCCGGCGCGCTTCCAGGACCCCGACCGCCTCATCCTCGACCGCCGGGACGCCGGTCATCTCGCCTTCGGCGGTGGTATCCACCGCTGCCTCGGGGCCCTGCTCGGCAAGCTGGAGACCGAGATCGCGCTCACCGCGCTCCTCGCCCGCTTCCCCGGAACGACCCTGGCCTGCCAGGAGCGCGACCTGCGCTGGCGCAACACGATGATGCTGCGCGGCTTGGAGGCGCTGCCCCTCACCCTGCGCCGCTGACCGCGGGACGCATGCTGATCAGGCTTGCGACGAGCCCCCGGCAAGTGACACCGTGGAGTCACCCCCCGCCCATCGACCGGGGTGACCTCACCCCGCCCAAGCGGGTGTGAGCGCGGGAGTTGGGGCCGCCTATCGGTAGCAACCGTTGGCGCACAGCGGGGATACGGTGCCACTGTTGCTGGCCGCTGTGGAGGTGTGATGGGTGACGGCCGTGGGGGCCTTGCTGGTCTCCCATCGACCCGGGCATGCCCGAGGGCGGGTAGCTGCTGGAGATGCTGTACGCGGAACTCGATCCGGACGGGTGACGAACGCCGGGTGGCTCAGTACGCGGAGTTGACGTTGTCGATGGAGCCGTAGCGGTGGGCGGCGTAGTTGGCGGCGGCGGTGATGTTGGCGACCGGGTCGGTGGAGCTGTTGGCGGTGCCGTCGACGTGGAATGCCTTGAATGTGGGGTCGATGACCTGGAGCAGGCCCCTGGAGGGGGTGCCGTTCTTGGCGTTGACGTCGTAGTTGTTCTGGGCGTTGGGGTTGCCGCTGGACTCGCGCATGATGTTGCGGTGCAGGCCCTCGTAGGTGCCCGGGATGCCCTTGGCCTTCATGATGGTCAGGGACTGATTGATCCAGCCGTCGAGGTTGCTCGCGCCACCCTTGGCGCCGGCGGGGTCGGCGGCCTTGGAGGCGATGGCGGGGGCGGCCTTCGGGGCCTCGGCGGCGTGGGCGGTGGCCGGCGTCAGCGTCAGGGCCGCGGCCGCGGCGCCGGTGGTGAGCAGGCCGGTGACGGCCAGGTTGCGTAGACGGGCGAGGCGGGGCGCAGCGGTGATCGCGGTCATGGGGGTCTCCTACGGGACGTCTTTGAGGCGCCGGCCGGATCATCCGGTCGCGGCCTGTCGGGCGTCGGGGCGGGGCCCCGCACAGCGCGGCGAAACAAGGACGGCCCCGGCGATCCCGCCCGGTCCGACCCGCTGCTTGCGGCGACAAGAGACATGGTTAGCGACCGCGAGAATGGGAAGCAAGAGTGTGACCTACTACCCATAGACGTAGAAGCTGCCTAATTCGGTCATTCGGTAGCTTTCCTGGGCGCCGGACCGCTGTGCGGCTCTACGATCCCGCTTAGGACGTGACCTGCCTCTCGTGGGTGGCGTCACGCGGAGAGCCGCAAAACCAGGCCTGTGGGGCGGCCCCGCCCCACCCGTAAGAGGGCAGCTCGGGATTGTGCACACGTGATCGATCCAGTCCTCTCCAGGGTGACTACGGGATGTTGATGCAGGCTCGGTGGGGCCCGCCGGTAGGAGCCTGCGTACTTCTTGGCCCAGGCCTGGCTCGACGCCGTCGCACAGGACGACCTCCCCAGCCTCCACACGCTCGCCGCAGGCATCGACCGCGACCGGTAAAGCCGTCATCGCCGGGCTCACCCTCCCCTGGAGTTCGGGTGTCGTCGAAGCACATGTCAAACGGATCAAAATGCTGGACCCGAAGGCCTGGTGGCCGGGCCGGCGGGCATTTCGGGTGCCCGCGCCGTGGGCCGTGTCATCGGCTGTCGCCGGCAGGTCGCGGTCCCGTCGTTGCAGGTGGTGGTACCGCGGCGCCGACCGGTCAACTGCCCATCTCTGTAAGCGGGTTGCGTCCACTCCCGGGCTCGGGGGTACAGTCGGCGGCGGTCGGGGGGAGGTGTCCGTGAGGGAGACCGTCGGGCGGTACGGCGACGCGGCGTACGCCTTCCTGGGCGTCGCCCTGCTCGTCGCATGGCTCCCCCTCACCGGCCTGACCGGGGTGGTCCTGTTCGTCCTGGGCTACCGGAAGGAGTTCCAGGACGACGGCGGCTTCGGGTTCTCCGACGCGCTGGAACTGGTCGTCGTCCTGCTGATCGCCCTGGGCATCGCCTACGCCCGCGCCCGCACCCGCGCTGAGGGGCCCGCGCGGCTGCCGGCGACACCCGGGGCTGCGAGGACCGTGTCGGCGCGAGCGGGGAAGGGCGGCTCGGTGCGCGTCCAGGGATGGCTGGTGGCGGCCGAGTGCCTGGGCGGTGGGCTCATCGCGGCGGCGACCGGCGCTGACCTCGTCGCCTCCGCAATGACCGGTGCCGGCGTATCGCTGCTGATCACGGGGCTGCTCCTGGGGTCGTGGATCCGCACCCTGCCACGCCCCGCTCCGGCACCGCCGCGCCGGGGCACAGGGTGGGGCCCGGGGTCCCCGCCCCGAGGGGGCGCGGGTTCCGGATTCGTACGTCGGCCCCGCAGGCCCGCGTCCGCGCCGCGCCAGGGCTCGGAGTCGGTGCCACCGGATCCCGGCCTGTTCCGCGGGCGTCCTCCCGCGCCGGGCGACGTCTGGTTCGCCGAACTCCCCTTCGACGGCGGCACCAGTTCCAAGGACAGACCGTGTCTGGTGGTGCGTACCTTCCGCCGTCACGCCCAGGTGCTCAAGATCACCAGCGCGAACAAGAGCGGCCGTCCCGACTACGTCCGGATGCCCGTGGCGGCCTGGGACCCGACCGCCGTACACGACAGCTGGCTCGAGTCGGCCCCACTGCGCGAACTGCCCTACACGGCGTTCCGGCGGCTCGCCGGTCCGTGCGACACCGGTGTCTGGGAACAGGTGAGGCGCCGCCACGGCCTTTGCTGAGCGGATGACGGTCGGCTTCGTGGCCCATCTGCTCGCTGCGTGGCTTCCCGGGAGCCAGGGCGCCCTGGGCGTACCGCATCCCCGTAGGCCCCCATGGGCCCAGGCCCCCATGGGCCCATCAGCGTGCCGGAGGGGCGCCGGCCGCAGGGCCCGAAAGACCGCCCAGGCGACCGAGACGAAGGGCACCGCCACGACCGCGCCGATCAACGGGCCACGGTGCCGCCCACGAGGACGGACACGGCCACGACGAGCGGGGGGACGCGGACGGCCAAGTCCACACCGTCGGGGGTGGCCCGTCCTCCGAACGCCAGGGGCGGGCCGGCTCTGGCTCCGGGATCGTGCTCATGCCCCCAACTGCCGCTGGGCCGCCGTGGGCGTGCGCGTACAGCAGTGATGCAGGCATCTTGGACACATCGAAGGGGCGTGATGGGAGTGGTCCTGGTCGGCGGCTTCATCGCCTCCGCGGGGCCGGTGCACGCTGACGTCATCGGAGGGTTCGGCAATGCCGCCTTCGGCAACACGTGCGCCAATCACACCTCAAGGAACCCTGTCAGTACGACGGTGGACGGCACCGGCCTCCTGGCAGGCAACGCCGGACAGACCCCACTGGCCGCGCCGCGTCCCGCAACAACCGCGGCAGCCTAGGCTTCCGAGGCGGCCAGCGGTAGAGGCATGATCTTGACCCACTGTGGAAGCTGCTCGGACGGCGACGCAGATCTGAACCCCAGCGACATTCGTGCCGGGCCGGTGTCTGCAACCTCAAATCCCGGGAATGCCGTCCAGGATCCCGCATGATCATTATGTGAGACGTATGCCGAAGCGAGCAGGATTGCTCTACGCCGCGCTTGTTGCGGCGTTTCTGGCGTTGTACGTCGCAGGCGGCCACAAGGTCGACTATCTGGTCACCGTGGTCTCCGCGATCACTGCCCTGTCCTGCAAGAGGGCCGCTGGCCTCCGGGCCCGGCATGACTGTTGCCCCCTGTCGAACGGATGACCTGGGGGGTGGTGTCACGCGGGCCGGCTCAGCGTCCGCAGCGCCAGCCGGCCGCACAGCGCGGCGAGCGGCAGCTCGGCGCCGAGCGCCATGGCGACCGCGGTGGCGAAGTCGCCGCCCGGGGCCGCGGTCGTGGTGTCGAACCAGGCGTCCACCACAAGCAGCGTCGCCGTTGCGGCGGCTGCCAGGGCGTGCCGCCGGTCGCCGCGGGCGGCGAGGAGGCCGGTGGCGATCAGGCCGAGTGCCTCCAGCGCGTCGAGCCCGACCCAGGCGACCGGCCAGTGCGCCGCGGACGCGGTGGCCGGCAGGCTGGTGGCCAGCACGTACAGCCACGGCAGCAGGGCGAGCCCGCAGGCGACCAGCAGCCACCCGGCCCACCGCATGCCCCGAGCCGAGCGCGGCTCCTCCGTCTCTTCGTGGAGCGGGATGACCTCGGTGCGGTCGAAGCCCTCCGCTGATTCGTCATTGCACAACACCAGTTGACGCATCGTCTTCCCCTGCTCCCCATCGGCTTTCATGTGCTCCACCCTCCGCCGCACACCAGGGCGCCGTCAGTCACGCAGGGTTCCGACCCAGGCTGGAGACAAGTGCACCCCCGAACCGGGCGAGAGCGTCATGGCACGGGGATGGCCTGCGGCTTTACCGTTTGACGCATGCAACTCACAACGTGGCTGCGGCAGCTGGTGCTGGGTCGGCCGTTCCGCAGGGCGGGACACCGGACCTCGCTCGTCGCCGCCGGCCTGCCGCTCCACCTCGCCGTGGTGCCACTGTGGCTCTGGCTGCTCGGCACGATGGCGGCGTTGGTGCGCGCGCCCGGCGCGGTGGCCGTGACTCCGTTGCCCGTGCTGCTCACGCTCGTGGTGACACCCGTGCTGACCGTCGGGCAGCGGCGGCGCTACCGGGCGCTCGTCGGTAAGGACCTCCCGGGCCCCGCCGTACCCGAGCCGGGACGCAACTGGAAGTCAGCGGTGCGCCGGCTGGCCACGCGGGCCTTGTGGCGGCAGGTCTGCTACCACGCCGTGGCGGGTCCGCTGCTCGCCGTCCTGGACCTCGCCGTCCTCGCAGTCTGGGCCGCCGCTCTCGTGGCCGCCTCCATCTACGTATGGATCTGGGCGCTGCCCCCGCAGTGGCGGGTCACCGACCTCGGGTACACCACGCAGGCCGCGTACATCACCGCCGGCGGCCTCGCCCTGCTGCTCCTCGGGCCCCGGCTGACCGGTGCTCTGGTGCGGCTGGAGACCCGGGCGGCCGAGGTCCTGCTCGGCCCCAGCCGCACGGAGAAGCTCGCCCGCCGGGTCGCCGACCTCGCCGAGAGCCGGGCCGGCGTGCTCGACGCCGCCGACGCCGAGCGGCGGCGGATCGAGCGCGACCTGCACGACGGCGCGCAGCAGCGCCTCGTCTCACTCGCCGTCAACCTGGGCCTGGCCAGGGCCACCCTCGGCGACCTGCCGGAGGACGCCCGCAAGGTGATCGACGAGGCGCACCGCGAGGCGAAGGAGGCGATCGCCGAGCTGAACGACCTGGTGCGCGGCCTGCATCCGGCCGTCCTTGAGGACCGCGGCCTCGACGCCGCGCTGTCCGGGGTCGCCGCCCGCTTCCCGATCCCGGTACGCGTGGCGGTGGACCTGCCGCAGCGCCCCTCACCCACGGTCGAGGCCGTCGCGTACTTCGTGGTCTCCGAAGCCCTGACGAACGTGGTCAAACACGCCCAGGCGACCCAGGCGGACGTGACCGTGGAGCGGATCGGGGAGACACTGCTGGTGGTCGTCGCGGACGACGGAGCGGGCGGCGCGGATCTCGCGGCGGCCTGCGGCACCGGGCTCGCCGGGCTCGCCAAGCGCGTCGCGTCCGTCGACGGCACGTTCTCCTGCCGCAGCCCCGCCGGGGGCCCGACCGTCATCACCGTGGAGCTGCCGTGCGCGCCGTGATCGCCGAGGATTCCCTCTTGCTGCGCATCGGCGTGGTCAAGGTGTTGGAAGCGGCCGGCTTCGAGATGTGCGCGCAGGTCGCCGACGCAGAAGGGCTGCTGGCAGCCGTCGAGGAGCACCGGCCCGACATCGCCGTGGTCGACGTGCGCATGCCACCCGGCTTCACCGACGAGGGAGTACGCGCCGCGCTGGTGATCCGCCGCCAGTACCCGTGTACCGCCGTGCTCCTGTTGTCGCAGTACGTGGAGGAACGGTACGCCGCCGATCTGCTCGCCACCAACACCTCGGGCGTCGGCTATCTACTCAAGCAACGTGTCGCCGACGTCGAGGAGTTCGCCGAGGCGGTACGCCGGGTGGCGGCCGGCGGCACCGCGCTCGACCCCCAGGTCGTCGCGCAGCTGCTGGTGCGCCGGCACAGCGATCCACTCGACCGGCTGACACCGCGCGAGCGGGAGGTGCTGGAGCTGATGGCGGGCGGCCGGTCCAACTCCGGCATCGCCGCCGAGCTGGTCGTGAGCGAGAGTGCGGTCGCCAAGCACATCAACAGCATTTTCACCAAGCTCGACCTGCCCAAGGCCGACGCCGACCACCGCCGTGTACTGGCGGTGCTGCGCTTCCTGGGGGTTGCGACCGCGTAGTGCGCGATCACGCCCGCCTGCCCAGTCGACAACGGTGCTGAGCAGCACTTGGTGGACGAGGGTCTCGCACAGAGCCCTCAGATCTTCGGCGGCCTCCGCAGCCGCCCGGCGCCTACCGGACACCGTCGGGCGGTCGTGGGTGTGGGCCGAGGGCGGCGCAGTGCGGGCGGGGCGGGAGTGGGTGTCGACGATGTCGCGGGGCATGGTGCGTTCTGTGGCGAGGCGGGCCCGGGCGAGGATCTGTTCCCTTCGAGATGCGGCGGTCACAGGCTGTCGTCGAGGAAGCGGGTCGCGTGGCGTTCATCGGACAGGACGGTGGCCAGTGGAAGGCCCAGGAGTTGGGAGACGTCCTCGGCGGCCATGCCGCGCCGGGCGCGCAGCACCATGACGTCGAGCTGGTTGTGGGGCAGCCGGCCCATCGCCTTGAACAAGGCGATGGGCTCGGCGATCCGTTCCGCGGCCTCGTCCTCATCGGTGAGTGATCGCAGGGCGACCGTGTCGAACGCGGCGGCGCTGAACTCGGGGCGGCCGTCGATGTGCGGGGTGCGGGTCATGACCGCGGTGCGCAGCACGGTGAAGGCGTAGCGCAGGGCGTCACGGCTGGCGAGGGCCTGGTCCCACGACAGCCAGAGCTGTTCGACGGCCGGCTTTCACCGACACGCACGCCGGCGCGGACAGGAACCAGCCCGCTTCGGCGTGGGCGCGGTGGAAGAGGCGGGAGGCGAGGACGTTGCCCTGGCCGGCGGCGGCCATCGCGGTGTCGTCCAGGACGATGTGCACGATGTTCGTTGCCCGCTCGCCAGGGTCCGGCGCCGTCCCCGCTGCCGAAGCGGAGGCCGGCGATCGCCGCTCTCCTCAGCCCTGACGCGCTCTCCTCGCGTTCGCGAGGACCGCCTCTGCCGAGCGGTCGAGTTCCACCCGGTTCTCGGGCGCGGCGAGCGCGATCATGCGCTCGACGCGTTGGCTCAGCGACAGTCCCCGCAGGTCGGCGGAGCCGTACTCGGTGACCACTACGCCCGCGTCGCTGCGCGGCGTGCTCACCGGGCCGCTGAGTCCGGCGACGATCCGGCTGGCCGACCCTGCTCGCGAGGGCAGCATGACCACGGGCACCCCGCCCTCGGAGCGGGACGCGCCCCGCAGGAAGTCGACCGCGCCGCCCACGGCCCCCACATAGCGGCCTTCGGCCACTTCGGCGTTGACCTGGCCGGTGAGGTCCACCTCGACGGCGGAGTTCAGGGCCACGAACCGGTGCTGCGCGGCCAGCACCGCCGGGTGATGGGTGTAGCTGGTGGCGCGCAGTTCCACCCGGGGGTTGCGGTGGACGTGCTCGAACAGACGGCGGGTGCCCAGGAGCATGCCGCCCACCGTCCTGCCGCGGTCGACCGACTTTCGTTCGCCGGTGACGACGCCGCCCTCGATCAGCGGAACCAGTCCGTCCGGCAGCAGGCCGGAATGGACGCCGAGATGCCGGCGGTCGTGCAGTTCGCCGAGTACGGCCTCGGTGAGGGCACCGACGCCGAACTGCAAGGTCGCCCCGTCCTCGATCAGGGCGGCGACGTTCGCCGCGATCGCCTGGTGAACGGGTTTCGGGCTGGTCGGCGGGCTTTCCGCCGGAGGGTACCGGGCGGGGACCACGGCTGCCAGGTCATCGGCGGTCAGCGTGGGGCCGCCGTGGGTCCAGGGGACGTCCCGGTGGAGCTCACCGATCACGGTGCGGGCCGTGGCGAGCGCGTCCGCCAGATATTCGCGCGCGAGGCCCAGGCTATAGCGCCCGGTGCTGTCGGGGGGCGAGAGTTGCACCAGTACCACGTCAGCCCTGATGACGCCGTCCCGGATCAGGTCGGGGAAGGAGGAGTAGTGCGCGGGCACGATGTCCAGGGCGCCGGCGGAGATCAGGTCGGCGTTCGCGCCCGCACCGGTGTACGAGTGGAGCGTCAACCATCGGGTGTTCTCCCGAGACAGCGTCCGGGCCACCGGTATGCCGACGAACGCCTTGAGGTCCGTCGCCGGCCGCTGCCGCAGCAGATGCTCGACGAGCGTGCGGGGCTCGGCGCACGCCTGGGCCCACATCACGCCGTCGCCGTCACGCACGTACCGCGTGAGGTCCAGGTCCTCCACCGATCCGAGCATGGGCGCTCCCATCACCGCGGAACCTCAGGGCGGAGCGGGTCGAGCGCGATGACGAGTTCCCGGATCTCGCCGGCGCCCGCACCGAGCCGGTACGGGCGGGAGCCGCGGACCGTACGCACCACCGTCCTGCTCCCCGTCCGGCCGATGCCCCGCGGTCCGCGACACCCCGAACCGTCCCGCCACGGAACGGCCCGGCGGACCAGGAGCCGGCCCACCGGGTCCTCGCCCGTGTCGCAGGCGTCGGCTGCCGCACGAATACGGGCCGCCCGGTTCGCGCCCCGGCGGGCGTCGTCCGGGAGGGGCCCGGTCGGGCGGGACGAGCGGGTGGACGCGGCGCGGGCTCGCCGACGCACGGCTTCGTCGACCGCTCGGCGCTCCACCTGCGACCGCGGCGTGGCCATGGCACCCCGGGCCACACTCGCCGCGGTCGGGGCACCGGACACCGCCCTGCTCAAGAAGTGACCCGTGCGGTGTCCGACGCGCGGAGCCGCGCGTCCAGCTCCCGCTTGAGCACCTTGCCGCTCGGGCCCAGCGGCAGTTCCCGGGCGAACTCGATCCGGCGCGGGCACTTGTAGCCCGCCAGACGCTCACGGCACCATGCCACCAGGTCGGCCGCCGACTCGTCGTCCGGCGCGAACCCGTCCCGGACCACGACGACCGCGCACACGTCCTCGCCCTGCCGGACATCGGGTACGCCGACGACTGCAGCCTGTTCGACGGAGGGATGCCGCAGCAGGACCTCCTCGACCTCCCTCGGATAGACGTTGTATCCGCCGCGCAGGATGACGTCCTTCTTCCGGTCCACGACGGACAGGTATCCGTCCGCGGCGAGCACGCCCAGGTCGCCGGAGCGGAACCAACCGTCGACCAGGACCGCCGCGGTCGCCGCGGGCAGCCCGAGATAGCCGGCCATCACGTTGTGGCCGCGGATCACGATCTCCCCGATCTCGCCCGCTCCCAGCAGCTCGACGGTTCCCTCTACGTCGGCGCGGGCGACCGCCACTTCCACGCCGGTGACCGGCAGGCCCACGGTGCCGGGACGGCAGGGGACGCCGGGCTGGTTGTAGGCGACGACCGGTGAGGTCTCGGTCAGGCCGTAGCCCTCGTACACCTCGCATCCGAGGGTCTGCCGCACCTGTTCCAGGACCGGCACGGGAAGGGCCGAGCCGCCGCTGTAGGCGCGCCGCAGCGTGGGCGGAGCAGGGGTGCCGGCCGCCACCGTCTCCAGCAGTGCGTGGTACATCGTCGGCACGCCCATGAAGACGGTGCAGCCGTACCGGGCCATCAGCTCCAGCGCGGGCGCCGCGTGGAACCTGCGCATCAGCACGAGCGTCGCGCCGGCCGAGAAGCAGGTGCCCATGACGCAGGTCTGCCCGAAGGTGTGGGACAGCGGCAGGCACCCGAGCAGCACGTCGTCCGACCGGACGGCGAACGGGGATACGGCGCTCACCTCGATGTTCGTGACGATGTTGCGGTGTGTGAGCATCGCCCCCTTGGGGCGGCCGGTCGTGCCGGAGGTGTAGAGGATCGCGGCGATGTCCTCGGGGTCGACGGCGACGAGGTCCGCGAGCGCGGGGCCGGAGTCCGGGGCGTCGAGCCTTACGGCTGTGGGGTGTTCACCCGCGACGGTGAAGAGCGCGGTCCCGGTGGCGGTGGCCGCCGGGGCGCCCTGCTCCAGTGCGGACGCGTCGCAGACGAGGGCCCGCGCGCCGCTGTCCCGCAACACGAATTCGATCTCTTCCGTGCGCAGTTGCGTGTTCAGCGGGACCACGGTCGCACCCAGTGCGAGTACTCCGTAGTAAGCGGCGGGAAAGTCGGTGGTGTTGGGTATCAGCACGGCGATCCGGTCGCCCTGTCCGATGCCGTGGCGCCGCAGGGTGCCGGCCGCATCGCGGACCCGCTGCCACAGTCGGCCGTAGGTGACCGCGGTCGAGTCCCAGATCAGAGCCGGACGGTCCGGACATCGTGCCGCCGTGTCGGCGAGCACGGCGGCGAGGGAGCGGGTCACGCCGCCTCCTCCCCGGCCGCGTCCCGCCGGTCGGAGGCCGTCCGGAGCTCCAGGTCGCGCCAGATCCCCGCCAGGGCCTCGGCGAACTTCTGCACGTCCGCCGGGGTGTGCGCCGCCGAGGGCGCGATGCGCAGCAGTTCCTCTCCGAGGCGCACGCTGGGCGAGTTGATGGCCTGGACATAGATGCCGTGCCGTTCGAGCAGCAGATTCGAAGCCTGCTTGCACAGAGCGTCGTCACCGACCAGCGCGGAGACGATGTGCGAGTCCGCGGACAGGTACGGGATGTCGGCGTCGTCCAGCAGCCGGTGCAACAGCCCGGCGTTCCGCGCCAGTCGGTCCCGCTCGGCGTCGGACGTCCGCAGATGGCGTACGGCGGCCAGGGCGCCGGCGGCGATGGCGGGCGGCAGGGAGGTGGTGAAGACGAACGCGCGGGAGAACGTGCGGACGGTGTCGACCACGTCGGCGGGCCCGGTGATGTAGCCGCCCGCCGTGCCCAGCGCCTTGGCGAGGGTGCCCATGACGATGTCGAACCGGTCGGTGATGCCCTCGCGTGCCGCGATGCCCGCTCCCTGGGGGCCGTACATGCCGATCGCATGCACCTCGTCGAGGAAGGTGGTGGCGCCGTAGCGGTCCGCGAGGTCGGCGATCTCGGCCAGGGGGGCCACGTCCCCGGACATCGAGTAGACCGACTCCAGCACGATCAGCTTGGGCGCGTCGGGGTCGGTGTCCGCGAGGAGTTCGGCCAGGTGGCCGACGTCGTTGTGGCGGAAGATGCGCTTGCGGGCACCGCTGCGCCGCAGCCCGTCGATGATCGAGGCGTGGTTCCGCTCGTCCGAGAAGACCACGGTGCCCTCGGGCCGGCCGGCGATCACCGCCAGCGCCCCGTCGTTCGCGGTGTAGCCGGAGGTGAACAGCAGCGCCGCGTCCTTGCCGTGCCAGTCGGCCAGTTCACGCTCCAGCTCCACGTGGCGGTGGTTGGTGCCGCCGATGTTGCGCGAGCCGCCGGAGCCGGCCCCGAAGCGGGCCACGGCATCGTGCACGGCGGCCAGGACCAGCGGGTGCTGGCCCATGCTGAGGTAGTCGTTGCTGCACCAGACGCTCACCTCGCTCTCCGACGCGTCGGTCCGGGCGACGGCACGGGGGAAATTCCCCGCGCACCGGCCGATCTCCAGGAAGGTGCGGGTGCGGCGCTGCTCCTCGGAGACGCCGTGGGTGAAGTACTCGAGATGCGTGGGCATGCTGCGTCCTTTGCGGGTGAAGAGGTGCGCGACGAACAGATGTGGGGGAAGTCGGGCGGGCGCGGCGCCGCGAGGAGTCCGTGTACGTCGAGCCCTTCGCCGCCGACGGCAACGGCAACGGCAACGGCAACGGCAACGGCAACGGCAACGGCACAGACGGAACCGGGTACGGCGACGGTCCACCGACGCAGTCACCGCAGGCAGGTGGGCCCGACGGGTCGGGCCACGGGGGGCACGGCGGCACCGCCCGACCGGCAGCCGCCCAGCTGCCCGCATCCGGTCCGGCATCGTGACGATCACGGCCGCGTTCCCCGCCGCGCCGGGCGGTGCCGGGCGTGATCGGGGCGCCCGGGAGGTACCGCCCGGGCGCCGCGCCCGCGCCTTACGGCCAGCTCAGTACGAGGTTGCCCCGGACGTCCCCGTCCAGCAGGCGTTTGAACGCCGCTCGCGCGTCCTGTGGCGGCATCACGTCGTCGACGAGGGGCCGGATGCCCGTGGTGCGCATGAGCGCCAGCATCCGCGCGTACTCGTCCCGTGTGCCGCTGAACGATCCGACGATGTTGATCTGGTGGAAGTAGACCCGGTGCAGCCGGGCCGGCGACACGTCGCCGGAGGTGGCGCCGGCGACGACGATCGTGCCACCGGTGCGCACGCTGTGCAACGAGTGCGTCCACGTCGCCCGGCCCACGCTGTCGATGACGGCGTCCACCTGTTCGGGCAGTTGCGCCCTGGGCTCCAGCACCTCGTGGGCGCCGAGGCGCCTGGCCAGCTCTCGCTTCTCGGCGGTGCGGCTGGTGGCGTACACGCGGAGTCCGCCGGCCGCCCCCAGCGCGATCAGCGCGGTGGAGAGTCCGCCGGCGGCGCCCTGCACGAGGACCGAATCGCCGGGTCGCAGAGCGGCCTTGGTGAACAGCATGCGGTACGCCGGCAGCCAGGAGCAGATCAGGCAGGCCGCCTCTTCCCAGGTCAGCTGGTCCGGGACCGGCAGCAGGCTGGCCGCGGGCACCGCGATGTACTCGGCCATCGTGCCCGGCCGGGCGCCGACGAGCTGCGCGGCCGGCAGGATCAGGGTCTCGTCCGTAGTACCCGGCGGGGACTCCAGTACGGGATAGAGCGCCACGCGCCGGCCGTCGGGGTCCTCCCCCGCCGCCTCGCAGCCGAGGATCCGCGGATACTTGTCGTGATTCAGGCCGACACCCCGCAGGGTCCACAGATCCTTGTGGTTGAGGGAGACGGACCTGACCCGCACCCGCAGCCACCCGTCGGGCACCTCGGGATCGGGGCGCTCACCGACGGTCAGGGCGGCCAGCGGGTCCTCGGCGTCAGGGCGTGCCGCGTAGACAGCCTTCACCGTCCCGCCCTCCCACCCCGGCTCATGTCCCGCGGGCGATGACCCGTGGCTCGAAGATGTGGTGGGATGTCGTGACGCCGCATGGCAGCTCCTCGTCGTACGAGAGTTTCGGGTGTCGCGCGCCGCCCGGTGGCAGAGTCGCGCCGCTCGGGACCGTCAGCGGAATGCCTGAAAGCCGGTGACCGCCCGGCCGATACTGAGGGTGTGGACCTCTTCGGTCCCCTCGACGGTGAGCACCGCCTCCAGGTTGGACATGTGCCGCATCACCGGGTATTCGAGGGTGATGCCGTTGGCGCCGAGGATGCTGCGGGCCGTGCGGGCGACCTCCGTCGCGGCGCGCACGTTGGCGAGCTTGCCCAGGCTGAGCTGCGTGGGCACCAGCCGGCCGGCCTCCTTCAGCCGGGCCAGCCGCAGCGCGGTCATCTGGGCGTGCGTGAGGTCCACCACCATGTCCGCGAGCTTGCGCTGAGAGAGCTGGAAGGAAGCGAGGGACCGGCCGAACTGCTCTCGGCCGACGGCGTAGTCGAGGGCGCTGGCGTAGCAGGTGCGGGCGGCGCCGACCACGCCCCAGATGATGCCGAAGCGGGCCTCGTTCAGGCACGAGAGCGCCGACTTCAGGGCGTGCGCCCCGGGAAGGGCGGCCGAAGCGGGGACCCGCACCCCGTCCAGGGTGAGCCCGGCGGTGTTGGACGCCCGCAGAGCGAGCTTGCGGGTGATCTCCTGGGCGGCGAAGCCCGGCGTGTCGGTGGGCACGAGGAAGGCGCGTACCCCGTCTTCCGTGTGTGCCCAGATCACCGCGACGTCCGCGAGCGCGCCGTTGTTGATCCACGCCTTGGTGCCGTTCAGTACCCAGTCGTCGCCGTCGCGACGGGCGAACGTACGCATCGAGCCCGGGTCGGAACCCGACTCCGGTTCGGTCAGGCCGAAACAACCGAGTACCTCGCCCGCAGCCATGCGGGGCAGCCATTCCTGCCTCTGTTCCGCACTGCCCCAGCGGTGGATGGCGCACATGGCGAGGCAGCCCTGCACGGACACGAAACTGCGCAGTCCGGAGTCCACCGCTTCCAGTTCGCGGCATGCGACGCCGTAGGCGGTGGCCGAGAGACCGGCGCAGCCGTAGCCTTCCAGCTGCATGCCGAGCAGGCCGAGCGCGCCGAGTTCCTTGGCGATCGAGCGGGGCAACTCCGCGCGTTCGTACCAGTCGGCGACATGGGGCAGCAGTTCGGTCGTCGCGTAGGCCCGCACGGTGTCGCGCGTGGCCCGCTCGGTGGCGTCCAGTTCGTCGTCCATGGCCAGGAAGTCATGGGGGTCGGGTGTCCGTGTCTTCACTGGCTCGCAGTGCTCGACGCTTTCGGGGAGAGTCACGTGCTTCCGCCCTCTTCGATCCGTCAACTGTCCGGTCTCGGTCCGCTGTGCTTCCGGTCGTGCCGTCGCGTCCCCGCCCCGGGGGGCGGGTCCCCCGCTCAGAGCGGGATGTTCCCGTGCCTGCGGGGTGGCCCCTCCGCGCGTTTGGTCGCCAGCAGCCGCAGCGCCCACCCGACCTGTGCGCGGGTCTGCGACGGCTGGATGACCGCGTCGACGTAACCGCGGTCGGCCGCGGCGTAGGGCGTGGCCCGATCCTCGTACTCCCGCACCAACTGATCGCGGCGCTGGACGAGTGCGTCGCCGTCCAGCCGCGCCAGTTCCCTGCGGTAGAGGATCCCGACGGCTCCCGCCGCGCCCGTCACGGCGATCTGGGCGGTCGGCCAGGACAGGTTGACGTCGGCGCCGAGGTGCTTGGAGCCCATGGCGCCGTAGGCACCTCCGTACGCCTTCCGCGTGATCACCGTGATCTTGGGGACGACCGCCTCGGCATACGCGTAGATCAGCTTGGCGCCCCGCCGGATGATCCCGTCCCACTCCTGGTCGACGCCGGGCAGGAAACCCGGCACGTCCACGAACGTCAGGACGGGCACGTTGAACGCGTCGCAGGTGCGCACGAAGCGTGCCGCCTTCTCCGAGGCGTCGATGTCCAGGCAACCCGCCACGTGCATGGGCTGGTTGGCGACGACCCCGACGCTGCGCCCGTCCACCCGGCCGAAGCCGACGACGACGTTCGGTGCGAACAACCTCTGCACCTCGAGGAACTCACCGTCGTCGAGCACCCGGGTGATGACCTCGGACATGTCGTAGGCCTGGTGCGGCGAGTCCGGGACGATCGTGTCGAGTTCGAGGTCCGTGGCCGTGGGCCCGTCGGCACTCGAACCCGACGGCTCCGGCGGGGAGAAGACCGGCGGCACGGAGAGGTTGTTGCTCGGCAGGTAGCTGAGGAGGTCCTTGACGTAGGCCAGGCCGTCGTCCTCGTCGGAGGCCAGGTAGTGGGCCACCCCCGACCGGGTGTTGTGCGGGCGGCCACCGCCGAGCGTCTCGAAGTCGACCTCCTCGCCGGTGACGGTCCTGATGACCTCGGGCCCGGTGATGAACATATGGCTGGTCCGGTCGATCATGACGGTGAAGTCGGTGAGCGCCGGCGAATACACCGCGCCCCCCGCGCACGCGCCCATGATCAGCGAGATTTGCGGAACGACGCCGGAACAACGCACGTTGCGGTAGAAGATCTCGCCGTAGCGGCCGAGCGTGCCCACGCCCTCCTGGATGCGCGCGCCCCCTCCGTCATTGATGCCGACCAGCGGGCAGCCGACCCGGGCCGCCAGGTCCATCAGCTTGACGATCTTGTCGCCGTGCACCTCACCGAGCGTTCCGCCGAACACGGTGGCGTCCTGGCTGTAGACGGCCACCGGCCGGCCGTCGATCGTGCCGGTGCCGGTGACGACGCCGTCCCCCATGACGTGCCGCGCCTCGGTGCCGGCGGTCGGCGTGTGCCGGGCCAGCGCGTCGAGTTCGACGAAGGAACCGGGGTCGAGCAGGGCGTCGATGCGTTCGCGCGCCGTCTGTCGTCCCTTCGCGCGCTGGCGCTCCACGCCGGCCGCGCCGCCGGCGCACATCGCGGTGTCGATCCGCTGCTGGAGGTCGGCCAGCTTGCCCGCCGTCGTGCGCGGGGTGGAGGTGTCGGGGGCGGTGACGGTGGAGACCCCCGCGGGACCGGTGGCCGTACTCATGATCGCCCGACCGCCCGCCGGCGTGCGGTCCTCGGAGCCGCGGACCTGCGGCCGGCGCCGACTTCCCTGGTCACAAAGTCCATCGACCTCTCCTGCTAAGCTGGCTGAACTCTTCGCTGGTCACCGTAAGTTGATATCCCGCACGCCACATCCCCCGGTCTGACGGCACGTGACGCATTCGCGGCCGGCGGATCGGCGCGGCCGGCCGGGGTGCTTCCTCGAAAGGCTTCGATGTCGATCACTCCCACTGATGAGGTGCTGTCGCACACGGTGGCCACCCTGCGAGGTGCCGGATGCGTGTTCGCGGAGGAGGAGGCTGCGCTGCTCCTCGACGCCGCCGCGACACCCGCCGAGCTGGACGGGCTGGTGCACCGCCGTGTGGTCGGCGAACCGCTCGAAGTCATCCTCGGCTGGGCCGAGTTCTGCGGCCTGCGGATCCGGGTGGACGCCGGGGTGTTCGTCCCGCGTCAGCGCACCCGGTTCCTGGTCGACCTGGCGGTGGCTTCGGCCCGGCCGGGCTCGGTCGTCGTCGATCTGTGCTGTGGAACCGGAGCGATCGGCGCCGCCGTCGCCGCGCGGGTCCCCGGGATCGAGCTGTCGTGCGCCGACATCGACCCGACCGCGGTCCGCTGCGCCCGGCTGAACGTGGGCCCCGACGCCCCCGTGTACGAGGGCGATCTGTACGACGCGCTGCCCGGATCGCTGCGCGGCCGCGTGGACGTCCTGGTCGTCAACGCCCCTTACGTGCCGACGGACGAGATCGCGATGATGCCGCCCGAGGCACGCGACCACGAGCCGAGGTACACGCTCGACGGGGGCGCCGACGGTGTCGAGCAACACCGCCGGGTCGCCGCCGGAGCACTCGCGTGGCTGACTCCGGGCGGCAGGCTGCTGATCGAGACCAGCGAGGACCAGGCCCCGCTCACCGCGCGGGCGATGGCCGACCACGGCCTCGTCCCGGACGTGTCCACGAACGACGAGATGTACTGCACGGTCGTCGTCGGAACACGCGCGGGCGCCTAGGGTCTTTCGTTCGGGTCATGCCGGGCCGGGTCAGGGAGCGGGCCCGATCCGAACGAAAGACCCTGGGCGGACATCCCCCCGGCAGTCGTCGTGCGCCGTCGATGTGGCATCTCCGCCGCCGGGCAGCCGTCGCACCGGCACCGCCGGAAGCTTCACGGATTCGCGGCGCGGGACACCGGGGAGGTGTCCCGCGGCTCCTCACCCGGCCGGGATCGGCGCCTGGTCGGCGAACTCCCTCAGCGTCGACCGGACATGGTCGTGGACCGCGTCCATCTGTTCCTCCGTGAAGCACTCCGTGCTGTAGGGCATCTCGATACGGAAGCGGTCACGGACCGTCATCAGCACGGCGAGCACCGGGCCGTGCTGGAGGAACGACGGCGCCTTGCTGGACACCGCGAACCCTCGCATGTCGACTATCTCCAGTCCGGGCGGGGACGGCGGGAGGGTGACGCGTCCGATGTTGGTCATCACCACGCTCGCCGCCAGCAGGTGCGGGGTGGCCAGCAGCCGGTCCAGCGACTGGAGTTCCAGGGCGGGGTCGCCGCGGCCGACCGCTGCGCCGAGGCCGGTGGCGAGCCGGCGCCCGAGCGCGACGAGGTCGGCCCCCGCCGGTACGTCGACCAGATCCTGGTACCACGAGGCCGCGGGGACCATCACCTCACGGCTCAGCTCGGGCTCCACCCGCTCGCGCAGGTCCACCGTGGAGACGCAGGCCAGCCGGTGGTCCGCGTACTCCGCCGGAAGGCCGGAACGCACGGCCGCGAGAACCGCCGCGCCGACCAGCCCGTGTACCGACACACCCGTGCTCCTGGCGAAAGCCAGGAGATCCGCGGTCTCGGAGACGTCCAGCTGGAGCCGGCGCGACTGGGTCCGGCCCTGCTGGGGCGCCACCTCGCCGGACCGGGCCGCGAGGTACGGGAGAGCGCCGACCGTGGCGCCTTCGGCCCGGTCGAGCCGCGCTTGGACGTAGGCGGCCACTTCGGCCTCGGTGGCGGGTGCGAGGCGGTCGTCGATCGCCGCCGGCCAGTCCTCGCGGACGGGCCGGTCGACCGGGTGCGTGCCCGCCTCGATGTCGGCGTAGTACTGCCACAGGCGCACGCACAAGGCGGTGGCGCTGCGGCCGTCACAGATCGCGTGGTCGGTCCCGAGGACGAGCGTGTCCTCGTCCTCGCCGGTCAGCAGCACCGCGCGGACCAGCGGGCCGCCCAGCGGCAGCGGCGTGTTCCACTCCCGCACCAGGGCGTCCGGGCCGTCGGCACGCACCACCAGGCGCGGCAGCTCGTCAGGCTTCATCGGGCTGAGGAAACTGCCCTCGGCGTCCTGTTCAAGGCGGCTGCGCAGCGACGGGTGGTCGGCCAGCACCGCGGCGAACGCCGCGCCGAGCGCGTCGGGGTCGACGCCGCCGCGCACCGTGATCGTGCGCACGGCCTGGGTTCTCATCTCCCCGGCGTACAGGTTCTCCGAGCGGGATAGGTTGCGACGCATGTCCATCCTGTTCTGTCGACGGTGATGAGGGTGACGAGACGGGCGGTGTGCGCCGCGTCGAGCGAGGGGAACGAGGCGGCGTGGTTCAGGCGAGCGTGCCGCCGAGGATCCCGTCGCGCACCGCACGCAGTTCCTCGTCGTCGGTGACGGTCCGGGACCTCTCGATACCGGCCCGCACCGTCAGCAGGCGTCGGCCCTTGAGCACCACCTGTCCGTCGGCGACGGCCCGGCTGTGGAGCTGTGGCGCGCTCTCCTGGGTCACAGCTGCCAGCTTCACGTTCGCCAGGTCCTGGAAGGCGTACCACTCGGCCGGCTCACGAACCTCGGGAGTGAAGCGGAAGACCACACTCCAACGCCCCAGCCTCGGCCTGCGCTGTAGGAGCAGGCCGTCGCCGTCCTCGACGAGGCGGTACCGGCAGCCGTACTGCACCTGCTCGCGCCCGTCGGTGGCACCGTCGAGCCGCAGGGGTTCGAGGAACGACGGTCCGGCGTAGCCCACGTCGACGAGCCAGCGCACTCCGTCGACGCGGGCCACCATCAGCATGTGCTCGACATCGACGCCGTACTCCGCCTCCCCCTCGGCCGTGGTACCGGCGATCAGGTCGACGTCGTATCCCAGGTCGCGCAGCAGGCGCAGGAACAGCCGGGTCATCTGGACGCAGCCGCCGCCGTGGCCGGCGGCGACGACGGCGTCGAAGGTGGCGTTCTGGTCGAAGTCGACCAGATCCACCACCTCGCCGCCGGCGGTCGGCACGGCCAGGGATCCGGTGCTGCTGAACGGCACGGTTTCCATGTGCCGCTTGTGCAGCCGGACGAGGGTGGTCAGGTCGGGCGCGGGACGCCCGGCCCGTTCGCTGTCGTGGCCCAGGCGCCGCAAGTAGATGTCGGTGTCGAACACGGTCACTGCCTCTCTGCTGCGGGGAGTCGCGCTGTGCCTCACGGCGCTGCCGCGGGTGTGAAGCCGTCAGGCATCGGCCGTCGCGCCGTCCAGGCGTGCCAGCAGGTAGCCGGTGAGCGAGGCCGGCGTCGGGTGGCCGAAGACGGCCGCGGGAGTCAGCGCGGTACCGGTACGCCCGCCGAGCCGCCGGGCCAGCTCGATCGCCAGCAGCGAGTCGAGACCCAGCTCGAAGAACCCGCGGTGCGCGTCGACGGGATCGGCCTGATCCAGTTCGAGCACCCCGGTCAACTCCGTTCGTACCAGGTTCAGTACGGTCCGCTCCCGCTCGTCGGGGCTCTGCCCGGCCAACCGGTCCGTCCACCCGCTCTCGGCGCCCGCGGCGGACTGCGCCGCGTGGGCGGCCGACCGCCGGCCCGACCGGACCAGACCGCGCAGCAACGGCGGCACGGGACGGCCGGCCGCCGGAACGGCCCACTGTCCGGGCCGACCGGGCACCGGGAACGGCTCGCCGGAGCGCAGCGCCTCGGACACCGCCGACAGCGTCACATCAGGGTCGGTCGCACCGCCCGTCCCGGCTCCGGCGGGCAGCAGCACCGGCGCGCAGCCGGCCAGCCCGGCTGTCCGGCGGCGGGCCACGACCGCCCGCGCGAAGCCGTCGGCCGCGGCGTTCGCCGGATGATGCGCCGACCCCAGCAGGGCCGTTGCCGACGTGACCACCAGGAACAGGGTGAGGCGGTGGTCGGCGGTGAGGTCGCAGAGGTGGCGCAGTGACCCGGTGCGCGCGGCGATCACCTCGGTGAGCCGGTCCGCGTCCAGTTCCGCGAGCCGGTTGTCGTCCGGCAGCCCCGCGGCGTGCACCACGCCGGTCAGCGGGTGCTCGTCCGGGATGGCGTCCAGCAGCCGTCGCAGCGCGTCCCGGTCGGTGACGTCGCAGGCCCGGACGGTCACGGACGCACCGAGCGCGGTGAGGTCGGCGGCCAGTTCCGCGGCGCCCTCGGTACCGGGCCCGCCCCGGCCGACGAGGACGAGATGGCGCAACCCGTGCTCGGCGGCCAGGTGCCGGGCAACCCGGGAGCCGGCCGTGCCGGTGCCGCCGACGACCAGGACGGTGCCGTCCGGGTCGACGGCGGGGGCCGAGGTGTCCGTCGTGTCGACCGGTACCAGCCGCGGGACGTGCACCCGCCCGGCGCGCACGGCGGCCTGCGGTACGGCCGCGGCCAGGACCCGGTCCAGGCCTGCCGCACCGCGGTTCCCGGGTGCGGTGCCGGGGTGTTCCGGTGCGACGTCGAACAGTATGAACCGTCCCGGGTACTCGGCCTGGATCGCGGCGAACATCTCCCACACCGCCGCCGCGGCCGGGTCGACCGCCACCGCGTCGGTGCCCCGGGGACCGGCCGGCACCGCGGCCCGGGTGCGCACCACCAGGACCCGGCCCTCCAGGCCCGGCTCGTCCAGCCACGCCTGTGCGACGCTGAGCGCTCGACGACAGGCCTCCGCGGGCTCCCGGTCGGCGCCGACGTCGAACACGGCGACCGCGGCCGGCCCCAGGACCGACGGATCCACGGCGAGTTCGCACACGGCGTCGTCGCTGTCGACGGTGACGGTGACGGTCTCGACGGCGGTACCCGGCCGCCCGCTGTCGAGCCGGACCCACTCGGCCCGCAGGGCACGGCCGCCCCGTCCCGTCGGCGCGGCGGCCGCCGGCCCCGACGTGACCTGGGCCGCGGTGAGCACCGGCAGACCCGTGTGGTCGGCCGCTTCCAGGCTGACTCCGTCGCCGGTCCGCCGCAGCCGGACACGCAGGCCCGAGGCGCCGGACGCGTGCAGTACGACCTGCCGCCAGGCCGACGGGACGTGGCCCGCCGGGAAGCCCGCCGCATGCGCCGCGGCCTCCAGCAGCAGCGGATGGACACCGAAACGGCCTGCGGCATCGCTCTGGTCGGCCGGTACTGCCACGTCGGCGTAGGTGTCCTCGCCGCGCCGCCACACCGCGCGCAGGGCCGGCGGCACGGTGGCACCGGTCGCCACCGGCAGTGCGTCGAGGGCGATCGGTTCGGCGCCGGCCGGCGGCCAGGGGGCCGGGTCCGGCTCGGGCGCGGCGGTGGTGGCGGTGGGTGACAGCACGCCCTGGGCGTGCACGGTCCACACGGGTCGCTCACGATCCGTCGCCGCGGGGGACGACCGCACGGTCACCGGACGGCGGCCGGCTGCGTCGACGCCGTCGACGCAGATCTGAAGCCGCGCCGCGTCCCCGGGGCCGAGGACCAGAGGCGCTGTCAGCTCCAGCTCCTCCAGGCAGCCGCAGTCGACCTCGTCCCCGACCCGGATGGCCAGTTCGGCCCAGAGCGAGCCGGGCACCACGGCCGGACCACCGTCGGTGCCGGCGGTGAGCCAGGGCTGATCGTGCGCCGAGAGCCGCGCGACAGCCATCAGCCCGTCCGTGCCCGGCAGTTCGATCATCGTGGCGAGCATCGGGTGCTCGGTGCGGGACAGGCCGAGGGCACCGGTGTCGGTGGTCGGCGAGCTCCGCAGCCAGTAGCGGCGGTGGTCGAACGGATAGGTCGGCAGTTCGTGGCAGAGTTCCCGCCAGCCGGCCTGCTCGGTCGGGAGGGTCGTCGCCCAGGAGACCGGCAGGCCGGCGGCGAAGGCTTCCGCGAAGGCTGCCGTCAACCGCTTGCCGCCGCCTTCCCCGCGCCGCAGGGTGGCGAGCACCGGCGTGGTGCGGCCGGTGTCCTGGACGATGTCGAGGAGTGACGGCACCAGCCCGGGATGGGCGGAGACCTCGACCAGGGCGCGCGCGTCGGCACTCACGGCGCGGACGGCGCCGTCCAGTTCGACCGGCCGACGCAGGTTGCGGAACCAGTAGTCGGCGTCCAGGAGTTCGCCGGGGCCGATCCAGCGGCCGTCGACGGTGGAGTAGAACCGGCAGCCCGGGACGAGCCCCCGAGCCGGCCGTTCCCCGATCCCCTCCAGGGCGGCCAGCATCGGCTCCCGCAGTTCGTCGACGAGGAACGAGTGGGAGGCGTAGTCCGCCCGGATCCTGCGGAACCAGAGCTGCTCGTCGGCCGCGGCGGCGGCCAGCTCCTCGATGGCGGCGCGTTCGCCGGAGACGGCCACGGTCGCCGGGCCGTTCACCGCGGCGATCTCCACCCTGCCCCGATGGCCGGCGAGCATCTCCGTCATCCGGGCGCGGCTCACGCCGACCACGAGCATCCCGCCGGTGGACGGGAGCGCCGCGGCCATCCGGGAGCGCAGCACGATCGCGCGCAGCCCGTCCGCCACGGACAGCAGACCAGCGACGCATGCGGCGGCGATCTCGCCCTGCGACGCGCCGAGCACCACGTCCGGCACCACACCGGCGGACGCCCAGAGCTGCGCCAGACCGGTCATCATGACGAACGAGGCGGGCTGGATCACGTCCACCCGGGACAGGTCGTTCTCGCCGCCGAGCGCCTGCTCCAGGGTCCAGTCGAGGTCGTACTCGGCGAGCAGTTCGTCGCATCGCCGCACCCAGGCCCGGAACTCGGGCGAGTGATCCATCAGTTCGCGGCCCATGCCGACCCAGTGGCCGCCCTGGCCCGGGAAGAGGAACACCGTCTGGGTGCCCGGGGCGGACGACCCGCCGGCCGGCGCCCGCTCGGCGTCTCCCGCGGCCAACGCCCGCAGCCCGGCCACCAGTTCGGTGCGGTCGGCCGCGATCACCGTGGTGCGCGTCTCGTGCCTCGTACGGCCGCGGGCCAGAGCGGTGGCCAGCGCGGGCAGGGGCGCGGTGCCGCGCTCGGCGAAGTCCGCCAGCCGGTCCGCGAGCACGGCCAGCCGGGCCGGGCTCCCGGCCGTCAGGACGAAGGGCAGCGGGGTGTCCTCGGCGGGGCTCTCCACCGGCTCCACCGCTCGCTGCGGCGGCTCCTCCAGGATGAGGTGGGCGTTGGTGCCGCTGAGGCCGAACGCGGAGACGCCCGCGCGGCGGGTGCGGCCGGGCAGGGACGGCCACGGCCGGGCGTCGGTCAGCAGCTGGACCGTGCCGCTGGACCAGTCCACCTCGGGTGTGGGCGCGTCCACGTGCAAGGTGGCCGGCAGCGCCTGGTGGCGCAGCGCCAGCACCATCTTGATCACGCTCGCCACGCCCGCGGCGGCCTGGGTGTGCCCGATGTTGGACTTCACCGAGCCGAGCCACAGCGGCTGCCCGGGATCGCGCCGACCGTAGGTGGCCAGCAGCGCCTGGGCCTCTATCGGGTCGCCCAGCCGGGTGCCCGTGCCGTGCGCCTCCACGACGTCCACGTCGGCGGGCGCCACCCCGGCGACCGCGAGCGCGCGCCGGATCACCCGCTGCTGTGCCGGCCCGTTGGGCGCGGTGAGTCCGTTGGAGGCACCGTCCTGGCTGATGGCCGAACCGCGGACCACGGCACTGACGTCGTGTCCGTGGGCGTGTGCGTCGGCCAGGCGTTCCAGCAGCACCACGCCGACGCCCTCGCCGTTGCCGGTGCCGTCGGCCGAGGCGGCGAACGCCTTGCAGCGGCCGTCGGCCGCGAGGCCGCCGTTCTTGGCGAACTCGACGTAGGCTCCCGGCGTGGCCATCACGGTGACCCCGCCGACCACGGCCAGCGAGCACTCCCCGTTGCGCAGCGCCTGCATGGCCAGGTGCATCGCCACCAGGGAGGAGGAGCAGGCGGTGTCCACGGACACGGCCGGGCCGGTGAAGCCGTACACGTACGACACCCGGCCGGAGACCACGGAGACGGCGCCACCGGTGCCGCGCAGGCCGTCGGACTGCGCGTCGCCGCCGAACATGCCGTACCCCTGGCCCATCACGCCGACGAACACGCCCACGTCGGTCCCGCGAAGGGCGGCCGGGTCCAGGCCGCCGTCCTCCAGGGCCTCCCACACCACCTCCAGCAGCAGCCGCTGCTGCGGGTCCATCGCCGTGGCCTCGCGCGGGGAGATGCCGAAGAACCCGGCGTCGAACTCCGCGGCCTCCGCCAGGAAGCTGCCCGCCTCCACGGGGAGCGTGGACAGGTCCCAGCCGCGGTCGGTCGGGAACGGCGATCGTCCCTCCCCGCGGCGGATCAGCAGCTCCCACAGGTCGTCCGGTCCCCGTACACCGCCCGCCAGCCGGCAGCCGAGTCCGACGACGGCGATGTCGTCGTGCGCTCCGGCGGCCACCACCGGCGCCTCGGCGGGCGTGGCGGTGCCGGCCAGCTCGTCCCGCAGGAACCCGGCCAGCTGCCGGGGGGTCGGGTAGTCGTAGACCAGGGTGGTGGGCAGGGGCAGCCCGGTCGCGGCGGCCAGGCGGTTGCGTAGCTCCACGCCGCCGAGCGAGTCCATCCCGACGCCCTGGAAGGCGGTGTCCGGCTCGATGTCGTCGGCGGACTTGTGGCCCAGGACGAGGGCGGCGCGGGAGCGGACCAGGGTCAGCAGCCGCGTCTCCCGCTCGGCCGGGGGCCGGCCGGCGAGCGCGGCGAGCAGATCGCTCGCCGCGGCCGTGTCCTGGGCACGCCGGCGCACCCTGACCAGCTGCCGCAGCAGCGGCTGGACCGGGCCGCCGGCGGCGGCGTCGGCGCGGGCGGCGACGAGATCGAGTCTGATCGGCACCAGGTGTGCCTCACCGCCGTCGAGGGCGGCGTCGAACAGGGCGAGCCCTTCCTCCGGTCGCAGCGGCAGCACACCGCCGCGGCGCATCCGGGCCTGGTCCGTGGCGTCCAGATGGCCGGTCATGCCGCCGTTCTGGTCCCACAGGCCCCAGGACAGGGACACCCCAGGCCGGCCGGCCGCGCGGCGGGCCGTCATGAGCCCGTCCAGGTAGGCGTTGGCCGCGGCGTAGTTGGCCTGTCCGGCGGAACCGAGCAGGCCGGCGGCCGAGGAGAACGCCACGAACGCGGCGAGATCGCGGTCCCGGGTCAGCTCGTCCAGGTGCCGCGCGCCCTCGGCCTTCGGACCGAGGACCGCGGCGAGGCGGTCCGGGTCCATCGCGTCGAGCAGACCGTCGTCGAGGACGCCGGCGGTGTGCACGACGGCGGTGAGCGGATGCGCGGTGGGGATCGCGGCGAGGAGCGCGGCCACGGCGGCGCGGTCCGAGACGTCGCAGGCGGCCACGGTCACCGTGGCGCCCAGCCGGGACAGTTCGGCCACGAGTTCCTCGGCCCCCTCGGCCGCCGGTCCCCGTCGGCCGGCCAGCAGCAGGTGCCGGGCACCCCTGGCGCGGACCAGGTGGCGGGCCACCAGCGCGCCGAGCGAGCCGGTGCCACCGGTGACCAGGACGGTGCCGTCGGCGTCCAGCGCGGGCTGCCCCGCACTCGGCTCCGCGAGCGGTCCGGCGGGGACCAGGCGCGGCACCAGAAAGGTGATGCCGCGCACCGCCGCCTGCGGTTCGTCGGTGGCCAGCGCCGTCGCGACCGCCGCCTCGGGGTCCGCCCCGGGATCGAGGTCGAGCAGCAGTACCCGGCCCGGCATCTCGGCCTGGGCGGCGCGGACCAGGCCCCAGACGGCGGCCGAGGGGGCGTCGGTGACGGTGGCCGGGCCGGCGGGCGCGGCGCCCCGGGTCACCACGACGAGCCGGGCGTCGGCGGGAGCCTCGCGCTGCCAGGCCTGGAGCACGGCGAGCACGTCCGCGAGCAGCGGCTGCGTGTCGCGGCCGGCGGCGACCTCCAGCACCGCGGCAGCGGGTGGGCTGTGCCGCGGTTCGTCGTGCGGGGTCCCCTCCTCGGCCGTCCGAGTGGGTCCGGGTGCCGGTGCGGTGGCCCGTGCCGCGAACGCCGTCACGTCCGCGGGGTTCGCCACCGGAGCCGTCGCGGTCTGCCCGGACGGTGCCGCGGCGGGTTCCGTGGTCGTCCAGACGACCCGGTACATCGCGTCCGCGGCGGTGCCGGCGCCCAGGTCCTCCGGCCGGATCGGCGCTGCCGTCCAGGACCGGGCGGACAGGACCGGGGCCCCGGACCCGTCGGTCGCCTCCAGACTCCATCGGTCGTCGCCGAGCGGGGTCAGCCGGGCGCACACGCGGCGCACGCCGCTCGTGTGCAGCACGACCTCCTCCCACACCGTGGAGGCCGTGGAGCCGGTTGTCACCGCCCTCGTCACCGCGTCCAGCAGGGACGGATCGAGACCGAACTCCGGAGTGCCGTCCGGGCCGGTGCCGTCGTCGGTGAGCGCGACCTCCACGTACGTCTCGCCGCCCCGGCGCCACACGCCCCGCAGCCAGGGGCTCTCCTCGGGCGTCTCGACCGGCTCGGCCCCGGCCGGCGGCCACGCCCGCGGCGCCGGGTCGGGGGCGGCCGGCGTGCGCGGGGACAGTTCGCCGGCGGCGTACCGTACCCAGGTGCCGGAACCGTCCTGGGCGCCGTGGACGGTGACCGGACGGCAGCCCCGCTCGTCGGCCGCGCCCACGGTGACCTCCAGTCGTACCCCGGCGTTCGGCGGAACGACGAGCGGGGTCTCGGCGGCGAGGCGGGCCACCACCCCGCAGCCGACCTCGTCGCCGGCCCGGACGGCCAGGTCCAGGAGCGCCGCGGTGCTCACCACGGTGGCCCCGTGCACCTGGTGCCGGTCCAGCCACGGGTGGGTGGCCGACGACAGCCGGGCCGTGCCGACGAACCCGCCGGTGTCCGGTGCGGGGATGATGGCGGACAGCAGCGGGTGGTCGGCGGCCAGCTGCCCGAGGCCGCCCGCGTCGGTGCGCCCGACGGCCGTCTTCACCCAGTAGTGGGTGCGGTCGAAGGCGTACGTCGGCAGCTCGACGGCGGACGCGCCGGCCGGGAGCAGTGCCTGCCAGTCGGCCGGTACGCCCCGGACGAACAGCTCGGCGAGCGCGCCGATCGCGGTCTGTGCCTCGTCGTGTCCGTCGCGCAGCATCGGTGTGCACACCGGCTCCGCGCCGGAGGCGGCGGCCGTCTCCAGCATCGGGGCGGTCAGGGCCGCGCCCGGTCCCATCTCCACGAACAGCCTTCCGCCCTGGTCGAGCGCGGCGGCCATGCCGTCGGCGAAGCGCACGGTGCGGCGCACATGCTCGACCCAGTAGTCGGTGCTGGTCATGTCGCCGTCCTGGTGGGCGACGATGCGGATCCGCGCCGGCTGCCAGGTGACGTCGGAGATCGCCGCGCGGAACTCGGCGAGCATCGGGTCCATCCGGGCGGAGTGGAAGGCGTGGGAGACCTGGAGCCGCTTGGTCTTTCGGCCCCGTGCGCGCAGGGCGTCCGCGGCGGCGAGCACCGCGTCCTCGTCGCCGGAGAGCACTACCGAGGAGGGCTGGTTCACGGCGGCGATGTCGACACCCGCACCGAGGAAGGGGCGGACGTCGTCCTCGGTGGCGGCCACGGCGACCATGGCGCCGCCCGCGGGCAGCGCCTGCATGAGCCGGCCCCGGGCGGCGACGACGGTCGCCGCGTCGTCCAGCGAGAGCATTCCGGCGACGTGCGCCGCCGTTATCTCGCCGATGGAATGACCGAGCAGCAGCCGCGGACGGATGCCCCACGACTCGGCCAGCCGGAACAGTGCGGTCTCGACCGCGAACAGCGCCGCCTGGGTGTGGACGGTCTGGTCCAGCAGCGCCGCCTGAGGGCTGTCCGGTTCGGCGAGGACGACGTCCCGCACGGAGGTGCCGACCGCGCCGCGGAGCCGGTCGTCCAGGTGGGTGCAGGCCTCGTCGAAGGCGGCCGCGTACACCGGGAAGCGGGTGTACAGCTCGCGTCCCATGCCGAGTCGCTGCGATCCCTGTCCCGGGAACACGAAGACGGTCGAGGCGGCGGCACCGACCGCGGCCGTCCCGGCGGTGGTGCCCGGGGCGGGCTCCCCGGCGGCGATCGCGTCGAGGCGGTCGAGGAGGGTTTCCCGGTCCGCCGCGGCGACGACGGCCCGATGGGTGAGCAGGGCGCGGCCGTCGAGCAGGGTCCGTGCCGTGGCCGGCAGGGGCAGTCCGGTCGCGACGGCCGCGCGCAGCCGCCTCGCCTGGCCCGCCAGGGCGGCCGGGTTGTGCGCCGAGACGACGAAGGGCAGTACGGCGCCGGCTCCGTCGTCCGGCGGTTCGGAAGCGGTGGCGACGGCGTGCGGCGTGGCCGTGGTGCCGGGCGCCGCGGCCGGTTCGGCCGGGGCCTGTTCGAGGATCAGATGCGCGTTGGTGCCGCTGATACCGAACGAGGAGATGCCGGCCCGGCGCGGCCGGCCGGTCTCGGGCCAGGGACGTTCCTCGGTGAGCAGGGCGACGGTGCCTGCGGACCAGTCGACGTGCGGTGTCGGCTCGTCCACGAAGAGGGTCGCGGGCAGTACACCGTTCGTCAGGGCCCCCACCATCTTGATCACCGAGGTCACGCCGGCCGCGGCCTGGGTGTGGCCGAGGTTGGACTTGACCGAGCCCAGCCACAACGGCCGGTCGGGCGAGCGGTCCTGGCCGTAGGTGGCGATGACCGCCTCGGCCTCGCTGGGATCGCCGAGCGTGGTGCCCGTGCCGTGCGCCTCCAACGTGTCGACCTCGTCCGGCGCGATCCCGGCGGCGGCCAGCGCCGCACGGATCACCCGCTGCTGCGACGGGCCGTTCGGCGCGGTGAGGCCGTTGGACGCGCCGTCCTGGTTCACCGCGGAACCGCGGATCGCCGCGAGGACACGGTGGCCGTTGCGCCGGGCGTCGGACAGCCGTTCCAGGAGGACGACGCCCACGCCCTCGGACAGCACGGTGCCGTCCGCCGCCGCGGCGAAGGCCTTGCACCTGCCGTCCGCGGCGAGTCCGCGGGCACGCGAGAAGCCGGTCACGCCGACCGGGGAGCCCATGACGGCCACGCCTCCGGCGAGGGCCAGTTCGCACTCGCCCAGGCGCAGCGCCTGGGACGCGAGGTGGATCGCCACGAGGGACGACGAGCACGCGGTGTCCACCGTCATGGCCGGGCCCTCCAGCCCGAACACGTAGGACACCCGGCCGGAGGCGACGCTGCCGGCGGTGGCGGTGGTGGTGAAGCCCTCGAGTTCGGCGGGCACGTCGGTCAGTGAGCCCAGGTAGTCGTGGATCGACATGCCGGTGTAGACGCCGACGCGTTCGCCGCGCAGCGACGTCGGGTCGATGCCCGCGCCCTCCAGCACCTGCCAGGTGGTCTCCAGCAGCAGCCGCTGCTGGGGGTCCATGGCCAGCGCCTCGCGCGGGGAGATCCCGAACAGGGCGGCGTCGAAGTACCCGGCGTCCCGCAGGAATCCGCCCCGCCGGGTGTAGGCCGTGCCGACGCGGTCGGGGTCGGAGTCGAAGAGACCGTCGAGATCCCACCCGCGGTCGTCCGGGAACTCCGAGATGCCGTCGCGGCCGTCGGCGACCAGCTGCCACAGCTCGGCGGGCGAGGTGACCCCGCCGGGCAGCCGGCACGCCATGCCGACGATCACGACGGGGTCGTCGTCCGTGGGTTCGGCCGGCGCGGCCGGGCGCAGGGGGGTGACGGCGTCGACCGTGCCGCCCAGCTGTTCGAGCAGGTGCCGGGCGAGCACGACGGGCGTGGGGTAGTCGAAGACGAGGGTGGCGGGCAGCTTGACGGCAGTGGCCGCGGACAGCCGGTTGCGCAGTTCGACGGCGGTCAGCGAGTCGAAGCCGATGTCGCCGAACCGTTCGGAGTCCATGGCCGGGTCGGCCTCGCCCAGACCGAGGACGGCCGCCACCTCGGTGCGGATGACGTCGAGCACCAGCTCGGTCCGCTCCTCGCCGGAGAGCCCGGCGAGCCGGCGGGCCAGGGCGCCTTCCGCGCCGGCGGCGGCCCGGGCCGCCCGCCGCGGCGGGCGCACGAGGGCGCGGAACAGCGGGGGCACGGTCCCGTCCGCGGCTGCCTCGGCGCGTACGGCGTCGAGATCGAGCCCGATCGGCACGAGGAGCGGGTTCTCCGAACGGATGGCGAGGTCGAAGAGGCCGAGTGCCTCGGCCGTCGGCATCGGGCGGACGCCGCCGCGGCTCATCCGGGTACGGTCGACGTCGGCGAGCTGTCCCGTCATTCCGGTGACCGGGCTCCACAGGCCCCAGGCCAGGGACACGGCGGGCAGTCCCGCCGCTCGCCGGGCCGAGACGACGGCGTCGACGTAGGCGTTGGCCGCCGCGTAGTTGCCCTGGCCCGCCGAGCCGAACACGCTCGCGGCCGAGGAGAAGGCGGCGAAGACCTGGGGCGGCCGTTCGCGGGTCAGTTCGTCCAGCAGGCGCAGCGCGCCCGCCTTCGGCGCGAACACGCCGGCCATGCGGTGCGGGTCCAGGCCGGCGACGACTCCGTCGTCCAGGACACCGGCGGCGTGGATGACGCCGGTCAGCGGATGCGCGGACGGGATGGCGGCGAGCAGTTCGGCGAGGGCGTCACGGTCCGACACGTCGCACGCGGCGACGACGACGGACGCGCCCTGCCCGGTCAGTTCGTCCACGAGCGCGGTCACGCCTTCGGCGGCCGTGCCGCGCCGGCTCGCCAGCACCAGCCGGCGCACCCCGTGCTCGTGCACCAGGTGCCGGGCCAGCAGCGCGCCGAGCACTCCGGTACCGCCGGTGATCAGCACGGTACCGTCCTCGGCGAACCCCGAGGGTGCGTCGGGTTCGGTGAGCCGGGCGCGGCCGAGTCGCGGAGCGAGGACGGCGTCGCCGCGTACGGCGGTCTGCGGCTCGCCGGTGGCGAGGGCCGCCCCGACAGCCCGGTCCAGGTCGGCACCGGGCTCCAGGTCGGTCAGGACGAACCGGCCGGGGTTCTCGGCCTGCGCGGCACGCAGCAGTCCCCAGACCGCGGCGCCGCCCGGGTCGGTGACCGGACCGGGTACCGGCACCGCGCCCCGGGTCGCCACGACCAGCGGCACCGTGGCGAGGGCGGCCTCCTCCAGCCAGGCCTGGAGCACACCGAGCACCCGGCACAGCATCGGCAGGGGATCGTCCCCGGTACGGTTTCCGGCGTCGGATCCGGGGGACGCGGTGAGGTCGAGCACGGCGAGGTCGGGCAGAGGCTCGCCCAGATCCTCGGCCAGCGCGATCCGCGCCACGTCACCGGAGGTGGTGACGACGGCCCGGTTGTCCGCGGGCTGCCCGGCCGCGGACGGCACCCGCGTCCAGTCGAGCTGCCAGAGCGCGTCGGGGGCCTGGCGGGCGGGATCGGCGCCCAGGTCGGAGATCGGCAGGGAGACCAGGGACTCCATGGTCAGGACCAGAGCCCCGGTCTCGTCCGCGGCGTCGAAGGAGAGGGCGTCCGGACCGCACGGTGCGACCCTGACGCGCAGCGCGCCGGCGCCGGCCGCGTGCAGCTGGACACCGTTCCAGGCGAAGGGCAGGACGTTGCGGTCGTCGTCGCGCCGGTGGAAGGCGTTCGCGTGCAGCGCGGCGTCCAGGAGCGCGGGATGGATGCCGAACTTCTTGTTGTCCTCGCGATGTTCGGCCGGCAGCACGGCTTCGGCGAAGATCTCCTCGCCGCGCCGCCAGACGGCGGTCAGTCCGGCGAAGGCCGGCCCGTAGTCGTATCCGCGTTCGGCGAGGCGGGCGTAGAAATCGCCGGTGTCCTCGCGTCGTGCGCCGGGCGGCGGCCACTGGCCGAAGTCGAACCCGCTGCCGCCGGTGTCCGTGTAGGAGTCGGACAGCACGCCCGCCGCATGGCGGGTCCAGCCCTCTCCGTCCCGGGAGCTGTACACCTCGACCGGGCGCCGTCCGGTCGGGTCCGTGCCGCCGACCGCGACCTGGACCCGGACGGCGCCTTCGGCGGGAAGCGTCAGGGGTGCCTCGATCACGAGTTCGTCGAGCACTCCGTGGCCGAACTCGTCGCCGGCCCGGATGGCCAGGTCGACGTAGGCGGTCCCGGGCACCAGCACGACGTTCTGGATGCGGTGGCCGGCCAGCCAGGGATGGGTCGCGAGGGACAGCCGTGAGGTGAAGACCAGGCCGCCGGTCTGCGGCAGTTCCACCGCCGCGCCGAGGAGCGGGTGGTCGCTGGTCACCTGGCCCAGTGACTCCGCGCCGGCCCCGGTGCCGGGCATGGTGATCCAGTACCGCTGGTGGTCGAACGGGTAGGTGGGCAGGTCCACCGGGGTGGGCCCGGGGTCGGGGACGACCGTGGTCCAGTCGACCGTCACCCCGCGCACGAACACCTCGGCCAGCGAGGCGAGCATCCGGTCCATGCCGCCCTCGTCGCGGCGTGTCGAGCCGACCGCGAGGACATCCGCGTCCAGTTCCTCGGCGATGTCGGTGACGGCCGGGACCAGGACGGGGTGTGCGCCGAGTTCGACGAAGACCCGGTGGTCCTCGGCGATCAGCTCCCGGACGGACGACTCGAACAGGACCGGCTGCCGCAGATTGCGGTACCAGTAGTCGGCGTCGAGCCGGTCCCGCTCGTCGAGCCACCTGCCCTCGACGGTGGAGTAGAAGGGGATGCGCGACGCTGACGACACCAGCCCGCCGAGGTCGGCCTCCAGGGTGGGCCTGATGCTCTCGACGTAGTGGCTGTGCGAGGCGTAGTCGACGGGAATCCGGCGGAACCGGAAGTCCTGTTCGCCCGCGCGAGCGGCCAGTTGGTCCAGGGCGGCGCCCTCGCCGGCCACCACGACCGCGGACGGGCCGTTGACCGCGGCGACCTGTAGCCGTTCGGCCCAGGGTTCGATCAGCGCGCGCACCTCGTCCAGCGGTAGCCCGACGGAGGCCATGCCGCCGCCGCGCGGCAGGACCTCGGCGATGGCCTGACTGCGCAGGGTCACCACCCGCGCGGCGTCGGCGAGGGACAGCGCGCCGGCCACGCAGGCCGCCGCGATCTCGCCCTGGGAGTGGCCGATCACCGCGTCCGGGACCACGCCCACGGACTTCCAGACCTCGGCCAGGGCGACCATCACGGCGAAACACACGGGCTGGACGACGTCGACGCGTTCCAGCTCTGTGCCGTCACCGCGGAGCACGTCGGTCAGCGACCAGTCGACCCACCGCTCGAACGCCTCCTGGCATTCGGCGATACGGGCGGCGAAGACCGGGGAGACGTCGAGCAGTTCACGCCCCATGCCGGCCCACTGGGTGCCCTGCCCCGGGAACGCGAAGACGATCCTGCCGGGCCCCGTCTGGCCCGCGGCACCGGTGACCACGCCGGTGCCGGTGCGGCCCTCGGCCAGCAGCGCGAGTCCGTGGCGCAGCTCGTCCCGGGTGTGGGCGAGGAGTACGGCCCGATGACTCATCAGCGCGCGGCCGGTCACCAGCGCGGAGGCGAGGTCACCGAGTGCGGTGCCGTCGTCGACGGGACCGCCGAGCCGCCGGGCCTGGCCCGCGAGCGCCGACCGGGTACGGGCCGAGACGACGAACGGCAGCGTCCGCTCCGGCTCCGACGGCGTGACGGCGGGGGTTTCGGCCGGCAGGGTGCCGGGAGCCTCCTCCAGGATCATGTGGACGTTGGTCCCGCTTGCGCCGAAGGCGGAGATTCCGCTCCGGCGGGGCCGGTCGTTCTCCGGCCACTCGCGCCCCTGGGTGAGCAGCTCGACGGTTCCGGAGGACCAGTCGACCTGCGGGGTCGGGCTGTCCACATGCAGGGTCGCGGGCAGGTAGCGGTGGCGCAGTGCGAGCACGGTCTTGATCACGGCGGCCACGCCGGAGGCGGCCTGGGTGTGGCCGAGGACGGACTTCACGGAGCCCAGCAGCAAGGGCCGTTCGGGGTCGCGGCCCTGTCCGTAGGTGGCGATGAGTGCCTGCGCCTCGATCGGGTCCCCCAACGTGGTCCCGGTGCCGTGGGCCTCGACGGCGTCGATGTCGTCGGTGGACAGCCCCGCGGCCGCCAGCGCGCTGCGGATGACGCGTTGCTGGGACGGACCGTTCGGGGCGGTCAGCCCGTTGGAGGCCCCGTCGGAGTTGACGGCCGAGCCGCGGATCACGGCGAGAACCCGGTGTCCGTTGCGCTCCGCGTCGGAGAGCCGTTCCAGCAGGAGGACGCCGACGCCCTCGGCCCAGCTGCTGCCGTCCGCGGCCGCGGAGAAGGACTTGCACCGTCCGTCGAAGGCGAGGCCGCGCTGGCGCGCGAAACCGACGAAGCCGCCCGGGGTGGCCATCACCGTGGACCCGCCGGCGAGGGCCAGCGAGCACTCGCCCCGGCGCAGCGCCTGGGACGCCAGGTGGATGGCCACCAGCGACGAGGAGCACATGGTGTCGACGGTGACGGCCGGACCCTCCAGCCCGAGGCAGTAGGCGACACGGCCGGAGGCGATGCCGCCGGCGCTGCCGAGCGCGCGCTCCAGACTGAGGAAGTCCTCCGCTCCGGGGAGGTCGGGCGCGTAGTCCTGGTGCACGATGCCGGCGTAGACACCGGTGTCGGAGCCGCGCAGGCTCTGCGGGTCGATCCCCGACCGCTCCAGCGTCTCCCAGCACACCTCCAGGAGCTGCCGCTGCTGGGGGTCCATCGCGAGGGCCTCCTGCGGGGAGATCCCGAAGAACCTCGCGTCGAACTGGGCCGCGTCATGGAGGAAGGCGCCCTGGTTCACGTAGGTCGTGCCGGGAGTGTCCGGGTCGGGGTCGTAGAGCCCTTCGAGATCCCAGCCGCGGTCGTCGGGGAACGGCGTGTACACGTCCGTGCCCTCGGACACGACCTTCCAGAAGTCCTCCGGACCGGCGATCCCGCCCGCGAACCGGCAGCCGATCGACACGACGGCGATCGGCTCGGAGGCGGCGGCGAGCAACTGGGCGTTCTGCTGCCGGAGGCGCGTGCTCTCCTTGACCGACGCGCGCAGCGCCTTTACGAGATCCTGTTCCGGCGTGCTCAAGTCCGTCCTCCAGGCTTGTCGATGCGAACGCGTCGGGGCGTCGGTGCGGTGGCGCCCCGGGCCGTGTGCCGCGGGACGCGGCGGGTCGGCCGGAGTTCCCGGCCCGCGGCGGTGGTCGCCGTGGGCCCGGGAGCTGGTACCAGCGAATGCGTGGGTGGTGTGCGGGCGTCGTCCGCACCGTGGCGGCCGTGCGCCGCTACCGCGCCGATCGCGCCGTGCGGGGGTCCGCCGTGTCCGTGACCGGCAGGTGCACCGGTCCGCAGCACAGCGGGGACGGGCCGCCGCCGGGGCGCCCCGGCGGAGCGCGGCGCCTGTCCTCGGTGCGGCACCCCGGACACGGTCTCGCCCAGCGGCTTCGCCGTCGACGCGCCGAGGCGGTGGTGGATGCCCGCGCCGAACGCCGGTGACCCGGTCCCGGGCGCTCGGTGTCCAGTTGCTCCGGCCGGGCTAACGCCCCCGGGTCGCGGTTCGCCCCTGCCGGGAGGAGCACACCACGACCGATCCCGTCGCGACACACGCGCCCCGCGGTCTCGGTGTCGCCCGTCGCGCAGCGGCGGGCGGTGGGGGGCCGTCGCCGTGCCGGAACGCCTCGGCGGCCGCCCGTGCGGCCCACGCCGGGTCGCGGAGGCCCGATGCGGCCGGTCGGGGTCGGGCGGCAGGGGGTGCAGGTGGTCGCCGGGGGTGTCGCCGGCCGCCTCGTCGGTGCCGTAGGTCTGCCGCCCGGTCCTCAGGCCGTACGCCGCGCGACCCAGAGACCGTCACGCACCGGCAGGATCACGCCGTCGAAGTCGGGGTCCTCGGCGAGCGCCGTGTTCATGTTCCGTACGCCGATCAGTTCGTTGGAGTGCTCGCGCGTCTCGCCGGCGACGACGCCGCCTCCGCAGAAGGCGTTGTCGATCATCAGGATGCCGTTCACCTCGAGATGCGCCTTGGACAGCTTCAGCAGCTCGGTGGCGAGGGAGGGGTCGCTGCCGAAGTACCGGTGTTTCATGATGTCCTGGAAGACCAGGTCGTAGGTGCCGAGTTCCGGGACCAGCTCGAACGCGTCACCGACGAGGATCTCGATGCGGTCCGCCATGCCCGCGCGGTCGATGAAGTCCGCGGCACGTGCCGCCCGTTCCGGGTCGAGTTCGATGCTGGTGACCTTGCCGCCCTCGGGCAGCGCGTACGCCAGCCACAGTGCCGAGTAGCCGATCGCGGTGCCCAGGTCGAGCACCCGTGTCACGGTGTCGCCGCGCAGCGCGGTGAGCATGCGGACGATGGCGCCTTCGAGCCGCCCGATGACGGGGATGCCCTCGTCCTTCGCGACCTTCTCCACCTCCAGCAGGACGGTGTTCAGTCGCTCGGGCAGCGGCGCCCGGCGGACCAGAGCGGTGGCGAAGATCTCCCGCTGGTCGGTGCTGTCCTGCGGGACGATGGGCAACGATGTGTTGATCACGAATCTATTCCGTTCTGCTGGGTTCGGTCGCCGGTCGCGGTGAGCGGAGCCGGCCGCGGATCAGGCCGGGCCCGGTCGGCGCGGTGGGGACCGGTACGGACGGTGGATCCCGGCACGGCCTGCGAGCCCGCGTCGTCGTCTTCGGACACAGGGCGCACGCCGTGCCCCTGTGTCATGGGGACAGGCCCGCCGGATCGGCTTCGAACGTGACGGGCAGGGTCTTCATGCCGTGCAGGACGCTGGACCGGATCCAGGTCTCCGGCGCGGTCTGCCGCACGTCGGAGACCATCCGGCGCAGGCTGTCCAGTACGGCCTCGATCTCGGCCCGGGCCAGGAGGTGACCGAGGCAGTGGTGCGCTCCGGAGGCGAAGGCCAGGTGCCGGTTGGGCGTGCGGGTGAGGTCGAAGCGGTCCGGGTCCGGGAAGACGTCGCCATCCCTGTTGGCCGAGGCGATCCAGGCGCTGACGATCTCGCCCGCCCGGATCGGCTGTCCGTTCACCTCGACGTCGACGGTGGCCGTCCGGCCGCCGTGCAGTGAGGGCGCGGTCCAGCGCAGGACCTCGTCGGCGGCCGTCCGAAGGTTCAGGGTGCCGCTCCTGAGCGCTTCCCACTGCTCCGGGTTCTCGATCAGTGCCAGCAGGCCACCGGAGACGGCGTGCCGGCCGGTCTCGTCACCGCCGGTCATGAGGCCGTGGCAGTTGGCCATCAGCTCGGCGTCGCTGAGCGGCTCGCCGTCGATACGGCAGTCGGCGAGCAGACTCACCACGTCGTCGCCGTCGCCGCCGCGCCGGGTCCGTGCCAGGTCGGCGAAGTAGAGCAGGATCTCGCTCTCGGCCGTCCAGGAGTCCTCCGGTGGGGCGTCGGCGTCCCCGGAGCGCCACGTCCGCGAGGCGAGGCCGAGCAGGTACTGCCGGTCTCCCCGTGGTACGTCGAGCAGGTCGCAGACCGCGCCGAGCGGAAGGTGCGCGGAGACGTCCCGGACGAAGTCGGCTTCGCCCCTGGCCACTGCGGCCGCCATGAGTTCGTCCACCGTGCGGCGGACACCCTCCTGGAGGGCGGCGAGCACCCGAGGGGAGAACGCCCTCGTCAGGATCGAGCGGATCTGCTGGTGGCGCGGTCCGTCGGTCACCGCCAGCGTCGTCCCCGCGTCTGTGTCCCCTCCGGTGAGCAGGGTGGGCAGGGCGTTGCCCTGCCCGGAGGTGAAGTCCCGGCCGCGGTAGACCTCCACCGCGTCGGCGTACCGGGTGATCACCCAGAACGCCGGCTGCGCGCCGCGCGCCGACTGGCGGTGGAAGGGGCGCTCGGCCCGCAGCCGGCGCCACACCTCGGTCAGGTCGCGCTCGGCGTGCAGCCGAGGGTCCGCGAAGTCGAGTTCGTCGAGCTCGTCGAACGAGGCCAGGGGTAGTGACGTCATCGGCTGCCGCCGTGCGCGGGGGTGGCGGGCACGCGCACCGCCGGACGGTTGACGATCTCCTCGGGCGTGGCGGCGGGAGCGGCGAGGCGGGCCCGCCGGATCACGGCGAGGGCGGACCGGTGCGGTCCGGTCTCGGACGGGGGCCCGTCGGCGGTGCCGAGGTCCGTGCCGGGCACGGGCGGTTCCGCGACCGGCGCCGGCCAAGGACACCGGTGGCGCCGGGCCGGTTCCGCGGCTTCCGGCCGCTGCACGCCGCTGTCCGGGGAGGCGCCGGCGTCGACCGGCGTGACCAGGGGAGCGGGGAGTGTCGCTCGCCCCATGTCACGCCGTCCCCGCGGCCCGCGCGGCCCGCGCCAGGAGCTCGGTGCGCAGCCGCACTCGGTCCGGCTTGCCGGGCCCCACCAGCGGCAGCGTCCTGCGCAGTTCCATCTCGGCGGGCACGTGGTTCGCCGACAGCGCGTCGGTGACGTGCCGTGCCAGCGCCGCGCGGTCCAGGGTCACACCGTCGCGCGGCACCACGGCGGCGCAGATCCGCTCGACGCGCTGCTCGTCCTCGACGCCGAAGACCGCGGCGGCGGCCACCCCAGGGTGCTCCAGGAGCACGCGCTCGACCGCGCTCGGATGGACCTTGATGCCCTTGACCTTGATGACGTCCGCGATCCGGCCGTGCAGATGCAGCAGGCCCGTCTCGTCCAGGTGCCCGATGTCCCCGGTGTGCACCCAGCCGTTCCGCAGCACACGTGCCGTCAGTTCGGGTTCGTTCCAGTAACCGGCCATCTGCCACCGGCCCCGCACGCACACCTCGCCGGACTCGCCGACCGGCAGCTCCCGGCCGTCGCTGAGGGACCGGACGCTCACCCGGTCGGCCTCCAGCGGACGGCCCACTGTGGCGCGCAGCTCCGGGGCCAGGTGGTCCTGTGGTGTCAGCAGGCTGATCATTCCGGTCTCGCTGGTGCCGTAGACCTGGAAGAGGACGGGGCCGAGTGCCTGCACCGCGTGGGCGAGCCGCTCGGGTGCGGCGGGACTGCCGGTGTAGAACACCTCGCGCAAGCCTGCCAGGTCGGTGTTCGCGACATCGGGGTGCTCGGCGAGCGCGTTCACCTGCGGAGTGCCCAGCACGAGGCGGGTGATCCCATGGCGGGGGACGGCGCGCAGCACCTCGGCGGCGTCGAAGCCCGGGTGCAGTACGACGGTGCCGCCGGCGACGATCGTGTCGTCCGCCGTGGCGCCGCTCGAGTGGGTGAGCGGTGCCGTGACCAAGCAGCGACCGCTGCCGCCGCGGGCCGCGGACGTGGCGATCATCTCGTTCTTGACCGCGTAGGGCCAGCTGACGCCCTTGGGCTTGCCCGTGGAACCGCTGGTGTAGGTCACGACGGCGATCGTGCCCTGCTCGGCGGTGGTGAGGTCGAGGTCACCGGGGGCCGACAGGTCCAGCGCGCCGGGGAGGCCGTCGGCGCCGTCGAGCACCGCGACCGGCGGGCGCTCGGGCAGGTGAGCCCCGAGGTCCCGGGCCCGTTCGATGTTGTCCCGGTCGATGGCGAGCAGGGCGGGCTCGACGTCCATGAGGACGCCGAGCTGCGCCTCGACGGAGAGCTGGTCGGAGGGGTCGATCGCGCTGACACCGCGGACGTGCACCGCGGTGGCGCCCACCAGGTTCGCCGCGTAGCGCAGTATCAGGGTCGCGGGCGTGTTCGGGTTCGTCATCACGGCCACCGTTGCGCCGGGGCCGATGCCGTGCTCGCGCATCCGGGCCGCCGCGCGGATGACGGAGTCCGCCAGCTCGCGGGCGGTGATCGGCGTGTCCCGGTGAACGAGCGGGATGCCATCGGGCTCGGCGCTCAGCTTGGCGAGGATCTGGCGCACGTAGTGGTCATGGCCTTGCACGTCCGTTCTCCAATGCGACTCGGTGGTCAACAGGCACGTTCGGCATGGCGTGTCGGCATGCCCGGACCGGGTGTGCGGGAATCCTCCGGCGGGGTTCATCGACCTGCGCCCTGATCCCGACCACCGTAGGTTCCGGCCGGCAGGGCCCGCATCCCTCGGGCTGGTAGCCCGGAAAGGCCACCGTGCGGTCACTGTCGACGGCTGTCGCAGATTGCCGACACACGGCTCCCGGCCGGGGAGAGCGTCGGCGGCTCTCCCGGTGGGCATCCCGGCGGAGAACTCCACGGCCGTGGGGGAACCGGCCCGCCCGGGTGCCGGTGTCCGAGGGCCTCACCCGGACTCCGGCGCTCGCACCGGCGCCGCCGGGCAACACGGCCCGCCGCCTCACCACGTCCCTCAACCGCGCCCCTCGTCGTCGGGCGACTCGCGGTTCGACACGCCCCGGCGGCCAGGAAGACCGCACGCGGCGGTACGGCGGTCGTGTCGGTCCGCGGTTCCCCGCGGAGCGGGGGCGGCTGCCCGGGGCCGGCCACGGGGACGACGGTGGGCGGGACCGCCGGGCCGCCGAGGCGAGCGCAGGCCGCTCGGTGGCGGCGCCGGCCGGCGCTCCGCCGGTCCGGTCGAACCACGTCGCCACCGTCCGGCGGCCCGGGTACCCGGCCGGGGCCGCCGTGGTGGTGCGGGCGGCTTCGTCCACGTCGAGCGGCGCCACGCCGAGTCCGCCCGCGGCCGGCGCGAGCGCCGCGGAACGGCTGAGCCGGTGACCACAGCCCGCGGCACTCCCCCGCCTCCCCCTGGCGCGGGCCGTTTCACCCGCGGGAGCCGGAGGTCGGGGCGGTCCGGGTCCGGGCGGCGTCGGACGGGCCGGTGACCGCCGGTCAGGTCATCTTGCGTACGGCGGGCAGCACTTCGGTGCCGAGGATCTCGATGATCTCGGCGACCCGCGCGAAGGGCATCCCGCCGAGGTCGATCTGGGCGAGCAGCCGGTCGTGGCCGAACAGCTCGTGCTGCCGCCCGATCCGGTCCACGATCTGCTGCGGACTGCCGAGCAGCAGCGTGCCGTCCTCGCCCCGGTGCAGGTCGAACACCTCGCGGTCGCCCTGGAGCAAGCCCCGGGAGTGGTGGGCGGCGTACGCGGCCCAGTGGGCGTGGAAGCGGTCCACCTCGGCGGGGGTGTTCGCGACATGGAGATAGTTCGCCGTGGCCACCGGCAGCTCCGCCGGATCGTGCCCCGCCTGTTCCGCGGCCCCCCGGTACACGGCGAACGTCTCGACGAAACGCGAGAGCGCGCCGCCGGTGGCGCCGACGAGGATGGGCACACCGAGCGATCCGGCCCGCTTCGCGCTCCCCCGGTTCCCACCGACGCCGACCCACACGGGCAACGGGTAGCGGTTGGCGCGAGGCACCACCCCGGCGCTGGTGAGCGGTGCGCGGTGGCGGCCCGACCAGCTGACCCACGGCTGGGCGGTGATCTTGCGCAGCAGCTCGAAGTGGTCGGTGAAGAGGGCGTCGTAGTCGTCGAACTCGTAGCCGAACAGGTCGAACGGCTCGGGGAACGCGCCGCGGCCCACCGTGATCTCGGTACGGCCGCCGGAGATCAGGTCCACGGTGGCGAAGTCCTCGTACACCCGCACCGGGTCGAGGACCCCGATCAGCGTCGTCGCGCTCGTGAGCTTGATGCGCGTCGTGGCCTGCGCGATCGCGGCGAGCACGACGGCGGGCGAGGACACCGCGTAGTTCGGGTGGTGGTGCTCGCCGACGGCGAAGACGTCCAGACCCACCTCGTCGGCGAGTACGGCGGCGCGCACGATGTCGGCGATCCGCGTGCCGGCGGGCGCGACGTCACCGGTCGCCGGATCCGGGGTGAGGTCGGTGAGGCTGATCAGTCCAAGCTCCATGCGGACATCCTGTCAGGACGCCCCGTGGCAGTGGCAGGCCGCTCGGGCGGCGCCCGGTGCCCGGCGGATCAGCTCCGCCAGGCGGGTGGCCACCGCCATCCCCTGACGGGTGTTCAGCCGGGGATCGCAGGCGGTCTCGTAACGGTCCGGCAGGTCCGCCTCGCCGACGCCCGCGCCGAGGCACTCGGTGACGTCGTCCCCAGTCAGTTCCAGATGGACGCCGCCGGGCCGGGTGCCGAGCTGCCGGTGCACCTCGAAGTACCCGGTGAGTTCGTCGACGATGTGCTCGACGCGCCGGGTCTTGTGGCCGCTCGACGCGACGAAGGTGTTGCCGTGCATGGGATCGCACTGCCAGACGACCTGATGTCCCAGTGCGGTCACCTTCTCGACGATGGGCGGCAGCACGTCGCGAACCCGCCGGTGTCCCATCCGGCTCACCAGTGTCAGCCGGCCCGCCACTCCGTCCGGGTCCAGCCGCCGTACGTACTCGACGGCCTCCTCCGGGGTGGTGGTGGGACCCAGCTTCACACCGACGGGGTTGGCCAGCAGTTCGGCGAACCCGATGTGGGCGCCGTCGAGCCGGCGGGTCCGCTCCCCGATCCACAGGAAGTGCGCCGAGCCGCTGTAGGGTCGGCGGCTGCCGGGCGGGCCCGATCGCAGCATCGCGCGCTCGTAGTCGAGCACCAGCGCCTCGTGGCCGGTGAAGACCTCGCCGCCCGTCCGGGCCCGTACGAGGTTCATGGCGACCGCCGAGGCGGCGTGGGCCCGGAGCATCCGGTCCGGGTCGGGCGCCCGTTCCGCCGGCGTCGCGGCGCGGCCGTTGACCATGTCACCGCGGTAGACGGGCAGCCCGTGGGCGTCCACCACGGCGGAGCGGGGCTTGGCGTACTGTCCGGCCATCCGTGCCAGCCGGACCACCGGCAGGCCGCCCGCGCAGGTGAGCACGGTGGCCATACGGGCCAGGAGGTCGAGATTCCCGCGCAGATGCGATTCGGTGTTGCCGGTGAAGGTCTCGGCGCAGTCCCCGCCCTGGAGCACGAAGGCCACACCGCGCGCGACGTCCCCGAGCCGGGCCGTGAGGCGGTCGGCCTCGGCGGGCAGGACCAGCGGTGGCGCCGTGCGCAGCGCCTCACGGACGGCCCGCACACCGGCCGGATCCGGCCACTCGGGCTGTTGCGCCACGGGCCGGGCGACCGCCACCGCGAGTGGCAGCGGAGCCGGGCCGGCACCCGGCAGCCCCAGGTGCATCATCGGTGGTGCGGGGACGCGGCGGCCTGCGCCGCCACGGTCCCCGGTCGCGCGCGGTGGGGGTTCCGGGCGTCCGGCGGCGGGGAGCCGGCCCCGGTTCGTTCGGCAGTCATCGCTGACCCCTCCCGGGGTGGTGGCAGGCGCAAGACGCGCTCGTGACGGCCCGGCGGGTCACGGCTGCCCGGCGCCGACCTCGCACAGCCGCACGAGCGCCTGTGCGGCCAGTCGGTAGCCGAAAGCACCGAGACCGACGACGACGCCGGAGGCGAGCGGTGCGAGAACGGATTCGTGCCGGAACTTCTCCCTGGCCCAGACGTTCGACAGGTGCACCTCGATCCACGGGTGACCGTAGGCCGCCAGCGCATCCCTGAGGCTCCAGCCGGCGATCATCAGGGCGCCGGGGTTCACGATGGCGCCGACGGTCGTGGCGCGGTGCTCGTGCACGGCCCGCACCAGCTCCCCCTCCCCCTCCCGCTGGATCGAGATCACGTCCCAGCCCGCTTCCTCGACTTCAGCCGCGACCATTTTCTCGATATCGCCGAGAGTCTCCCGGCCATATATTCCCGGCTCACGTTCGCCGAGAATTCCGAGATTGGGTCCGTTCAACAATAGAATGGTACTCATACCCGCCTCCACGCGGCAGAATCCGACCCTCGGGCACCATAAGGACCCGAGCCAAAAGGCTCGCCCGCCCCTGTGCCGCGCCACAACCGCACGACCTGACAGTCCTGGACGCCGCGGCACCGGTCGTCGGATCTGCGCAGCTCAAGAGCCTTTCCAGATCACGCCAGGCAAAACGTGCGACAGCCGAGCACCCCACCAGACATCCCATACTTCAAAAGTCAATCAATATCCAGCAAAAGATTCGCCAATCCCATGGAGCGTGAAATTACTCTTAAAAGGTCGAATTACCGCCTCACCCGTCCACCATTGACAACCGCTCGCAGCCGCTCATAGGCTCGCTCGAAGATGTGACATTTACATTTCCCAGGTGGGGGTTTGCTTTGCGAAATGGCGCATTGGCCGAATATAACACTCCCCGCACGACGGTAATCACGCTGAAGTGCGCGGCACCGTCGTGCCGTACCGCCTCGCTCGTCTCGTCGGCCCGGCGCTCCTGGCGCAACGGCCGGCTGGAGGACGGCATCCGCATCGCCGAACAGGCGCTGCACGGCGGTTGCCCGGTGGACAGCCCCTGCCGCATGGAGGCCACGTTCGTCCTGAGCCTCCTGCTCGCGCAGGTGCGAAGGACGGACCACGCACGCGCCGTACTGGACACCGTCGACGAACTCGTCCGGGCGCGCGGCGACGACCGACTGACCGCGACCGCGAAACTGGCTCGATCCGGTGTCATCCTCGCCACCGGCGACTTCGGGAAGGCGGCCAAGCTCGCCACCGCCGGACTCGGCGAAGCCGAGCAGTCCGGGCTCAAGGCCTGGACACCGCTCGGGCACTTCGTGCTGGCACAGTCCGCACTGCGCCAGGGCCACCTGTCCACGGCCGTCCGCTACACGCAGAAGCTGAAAGAGGACACCGTCTTCCGGCGTGAGATGCTCCATGTCGGCCAGGCCGCCTGGGCCGTGATCCAGATCGCCGAGGCCGAGAAGGGCTGGCGCCACGCCGTGCCGCTGGGCGCCGAACTGCTCGCCGCGGACACGACCGTACGGCAGCTCTCGATAGCCGAGCCCGCGGCGCTGCCCTGGCTGGTCCGGCTCATGATGAACAGCGGGCACAAGCAGCTCGCGGCACACGGCGTGCGGATCTGTCAGCAACTGGCCGCCGAGAACCCGCATTTCAGTACGGTGCAGGCGGCTGCGGCACACGCCACCGGACTGCACGACGAGGACCTCGGCAAGCTCCGCCTCGCCGCCGAGTCGCATGTCGATCCCTGGGCGAAAGCGTCTGCCAACGAAGACATCGCTGTCATGCTCGCCCGCGGTGCCGACGACCGGACCACCCCGGCCCGCGACCTCCAGCAGGCGCTGGACACCTACACGCGGACCGGGGCCTGGCGGGACGCCTCGCGCATCGAGTCCCGGCTGCACCACAGAGCCGCGGACACCGACGGAGCGGGCCGGCACCAGCGGAGGCGGGAGATCCCGGAACTGACCGACACCGAGTACGCCGTCGCGCATCTGGTCGCCCAGGGCTTCACCAACGGGCAGACCGCGGGCAAGCTCTTCCTGTCGCAGCACACCATCGCATTCCACCTGCGCAAGATCTTCCGCAAACTGGACGTGGAGTCCCGCGTCCAACTGGCCAGCCTGTGGAAGGACCTGGCCGGCAGGCAGTCGGGGATACGCGAGCACACGGCGAGTGCCCTCGCGACGGGCTGGCCCCGGCTGTCCTCCTAGCAGGAGCACCCGCCCGAGGAGACCGGACGGCGCCACCACCCTGTGGGGGCGGTCGCGCGACGTACCTGGCACCGATGGTCCCGGGCGGCTCCGTTTCCCGTGACCGGGGCGGACGGCCGCCCACCGGACCCGGTGTGCCGGTCGGCCGGGGCACCTCCAGGGATCGGGAGATCGAGTCACCTCCGTCGGAGGAACGGACCGGTGGCACCACCGGCACCGCGCTCCGTGCCGACTCGACAGGCCCTCCGGCTCAGGCCGGAGAATCCTCCGGCACACCGGAGACGGCACCGCAGCGCCGCAGACCGGCGATGTCCGCGGCCGAGTAGCCCAGCTCGCGCAGCATCGGCGCGGTGTGCTCGCCGAGGGCCGGGACCGGCCCCATCGGCAACTCCACACCTTCGACGGTGAAAGGCGGCAGCAGCCCGCGTACCGTGCCCCCGGGCGTCTCGACCGGACGCCAGCGGCGGCGCGCGGCCAGCTGCGGATGGTTCAGCAGGTCATCGACCCCGTTGACGCGAGCGGACGCGATGCCGATGTCGCTCAGGCGGGCCAGGAGCCGGTCCGCGGCCGTCGCCGAAGTGTGCTCCGCGACCAGCGCGTCCACCGCCTCGCGGTGCCGCACGCGGGCCACGTTCGTCGCCCAGGCCGGATCGGTCGCCAGATCGGGCCGGCCCAGGAACTCCGCGGCGAGCCTCGCCCACTCCCGGTCGTTCTGCACTCCGATGACCACGTCGGCGCCGTCGGCCGTGGGAAACGCGCCGTAGGGTGCCACGCTGGGATGCGACAGCCCCATACGACCGGGCGAACGTCCGGTCCCCTGGGCGTGGTAGATCTGGTAACCCATCCATTCGCTGGTCGCCTCGAGCATCGAGATCTCCAGCGCGGCGCCCTCGCCTCCCACCCCCCGCCCCACCAGGGCGGCGAGGGTCGCGGACAGGGCGTACATGCCCGCCGCGATGTCGGAGACGGGAACGCCCGCCTTCGCCGGAAGGTCGGCCGCCCCGGTCACCGAGACCACGGCCGCCTCGCACTGGATGAGCATGTCGTAGGCGCGCTTGTCCCGGTAGGGACCGCTGCCGCCGTATCCCGACATGTCGACGGTCACCAGCCGCGGGTGCCGGGCCCTCAGCCCGGCGGCCCCGAATCCGAGCCGGTCGGCCGCACCCGGGGCGAGGTTCTGCACGAAGACGTCGGCCGTGGCGACGAGTTCGGCGAGGATCTGGCGCCCGCCGGGCGACTTCAGGTCGAGCGTGACCGACTCCTTGCCCCGGTTGAGCCAGACGAAATGACTGGCCAGTCCGCCCACGCTGGTGTCATAGCTGCGTGCGAAGTCCCCGCCGTCCGGGCGTTCCACCTTGATCACACGGGCGCCGAGATCGGCCATGTGACGGGTGGCCAGCGGCGCCGCCACCGCCTGCTCGACGGCGACCACGGTGACGCCCGCGAGTGGCAGGCCGGTGTCCGCGAGCGGTCGCGTGCGGGGCATCGCGTGTCACCGACCCTCGGGGGCGAGTGCCACCGGCAGGCGACTCATGCCGTGCCGGATGCCCGGGTGGGTCCACCGCTCGGGGCCGGTCCGCTCGGCAGCGGGCAGGAGCGCACCGAAGCCGAAGGCCGGGTGTGTGTCGGGGCGGTGAGCCGGTGCGAAGCGGTCCGGGTCCGCCGACACCACGGCGTCACGGCCGGCCGAGGAGGCCCACACCGTGACGGTGCCGTCGCCCTCCTCGTCCGGGGCGACGGCGAGGAGGGCGTCGATCTCGGGGCGCGGGTTGTGGCGCGTCCGGGTGAGCGTCCCAGGCGCGAACGCGGCGGTGAGGACGTCGCACAGCCTGGTTCGTCCGGGGCGGTCCGCACCCGATGGCTGCCGGTGGAACGGCCGCTCCGCGCGCGGTCGACGCCACACCTCGGTGAGGTCCCGCTCGGCGTGCGGCCGGGGGGCGGCGGATTCCTGGGAGTCGAGCTCAGCTGGGCTGACGACGGGGCGGGTCATGATCCGGGCCCTTCCGCGACGGAGATGAGAGGTCGGCAGCACCGGCGGGCCGGCGGGGCCTGCGGTCCCGTCCCGGCGCCCCTTCCGGCTGCCCGCCCGACACCGTAGGCTCGCGACGGACGACCCGGCATCCTTCACCCGGGTAGAGCCGGCTCCCCGACGAACCCCCCGTACACGTGGGCCGGGATCCGCCGCGTAGGCCCTCCGACGGGCACTACCAGGTCGTGGGATGCGACGGTGCGACCGGCTGCCTACGGTGGATCGACACCTGATCGCCTCGCCCACGGAGGCCTTCCCGGATTCTTCCGGAGCCGTCCGCGAGACGGCGCAGAACCCCCTCTCCACGGTGGACGGCCGAGGCTGCTCGGAGGGACCCCACCGTCGCGGGCGGGAGACAAAAGGAGAGTAGCCAGTATGAATCCCCGGCCCGCACCGACCTTTCCGGACTGGCCCCAGTTCGACGGCACCGAACGCGCCGCTCTCGAACGGGCGCTGACGCAGGGCCAGTGGTGGCGTATGGGAGGCGGTGAAGTCAACGCCTTCGAGCAGGAGTTCGCCGAGTACCACGGTGCCCGGCACGCGCTGGCCGTCACCAACGGAACGCATGCGCTCGAACTCGCCCTGCAGACCCTGGGCGTCGGCCCGGGCGACGAGGTGATCGTGCCCGCGATCACCTTCATCTCGTCCTCCCAGGCGGTACAGCGGCTCGGCGCGGTGAGCGTGCCCGTGGACGTGGACCCCGGGACGTACTGCATCGACGTCGACGCGGTGGCCGCGGCCATCACCTCGCGCACCAAGGTGATCATGCCCGTGCACATGGCCGGACTGATGGCGGACATGGACGGGCTGGAGAAGCTCGCCGCCGACGCGGGCGTGGCGCTGCTCCAGGACGCGGCGCACGCGCACGGGGCGCGGTGGCGTGGCCGGCGGGTCGGCGAACTGGGCTCGGTCGCCGCGTTCAGCTTCCAGAACGGCAAGCTGATGACCGCCGGTGAGGGCGGCGCCGTCCTCTTCCCCGACGACGAGAGTTACGAGAGCGCGTTCCTGCGCCACTCCTGCGGTCGCCCCCGCACCGACCGCCACTACCGGCACCAGGTGGCCGGCACCAACATGCGGCTGAACGAGTTCTCGGCGGCGGTGCTGCGCGCCCAGCTCACGCGCCTGGACGACCAGATCGCGCTCCGTGAGCAGCGGTGGCCGGTGCTGTCCGCGCTGCTGGCGGACATTCCCGGCGTCGAGCCGCAGGCCGACGACGACCGCACCGACCGCAACCCCCACTACATGGCGATGTTCCGGCTGCCCGGCTGGTCCGAGGAGCGGCGCAACACCCTGGTGGATCGGCTGGTCACGGCGGGACTCCCGGCGTTCACGGCGTTCCGCGCGATCTACCGGACCGACGCGTTCTGGGAGATCAACGCCCCGGACGAGACGGTGGACGAGGTGGCCGCACGGTGCCCGAACGCGGAGGCCATCAGCGCGGACTGCGTATGGCTGCACCACCGCACGCTCCTCGGCTCCGTGCCGGCGTTGACGGACGCCGCCGCCATCGTCGCCGACCTGGTCCGCGCCGGATGACCGTGCGCACGTTCCTGGTCGGACTCGGCTGGTCCGGCCAGGAGATCTGGCTTCCCCGGCTGCTGGCCCACGACGGCTACGACGTGGTGGCCGCCGCCGACCCCGATCCGGCGCGCCGCGCCGCGTTCACCGCCGCCACCGGACGTCCGGCGTTCGCGGACACCCGCGCCTTCGACACCGGGCAGGCCGACCTCGCTGTCGTCGCCGTCCCCAACCACGCCCACGCCCCGATCGCCCGTGACCTCCTGCTGCGCGGGCTGGCCACGTTCGTGGAGAAGCCGGTGTGCCTCTCCGTCGGCGAGGCCGAACTCCTCGCCGACGCGGAACGACGCGGGGGCGCGACCCTGCTGGCGGGCAGCGCCTTCCGCCACCGGGCGGACGTCACCGAACTGGCCCGGCTGGTCCCGTCGCTCGGCCGGATCCGCCATGTGGACCTGTCCTGGATCCGGGCCCGTGGCGTGCCGCAGGCCAAGGGCTGGTTCACCGACCGCTCGCAGGCGGGCGGCGGCGTCCTGTTCGACCTGGGCTGGCACCTCCTCGATGTGCTCGACGCGGTCGTCGGCCCGTCGACGTTCGATCAGATCGCCGCGGTCACCACGGACGACCATGTGAACGAGGCGGGCTGGACGGCGGCCTGGCGGCACGAACCACCGGCCCCGGGCGTCACCGCGGACGTCGAGGACACCGTGCGCGCCTTCCTGGTCGCCGAGGGCGGCCTCTCCGCCGGGCTGCATGCCAGTTGGGCCTCGCACAGCGCGACGCGCGACGTCACCACGATCCGGGTCGAGGGCAGCGCCGGATCAGCGGTCCTGTCCTGCACCTTCGGGTTCAGCCCCCATCGCGTACCGCGGTCCGGGATCACCCACGTCCGTGCGGGCGAGGTCAGCGAGATCCCGGTGCCCGCGGAGCCGGTCGGCGCCGAGTACGACCGTCAGCTCTCCACGCTGAGCACGCTGTTGTCCGCGTCCTCGTCGCGGGGCCGGGCGATCGAGGGCGCCCATCGGATCGTCACGGCCATCGAGGCGGTCTACGCCGCCGCGGCCGCGTCCCAGATGCCGGCCGGGCCGGCCCAGTCAAAGGCAGGTGAGAGATGACGACGGTCGCGCCACGCAGCGCGGTGATCTTCGACCTCGACGGGGTCCTGGTCGACAGCCACGAGGTGATGGGCAGGGCTTTCGCCGCCGCGTACGCCGAGGTGGTGGGCGACGGGGCCGCCCCGTTCGCGGAGTACCAGCGGTACCAGGGCCTGTACTTCCCGGAGATCATGCGCATGATGAGCCTCCCGCCGGAGATGGAGGAGCCGTTCGTCCGGGAGAGTTACCGGCTGGCCGACGAGGTCCCGGTGATCGACGGGATGGTGGATCTGCTGGAGACCCTGCGGGCCCGCGGGCTGGGGCTCGCCGTGGCCACCGGGAAGGCCGGGGTGCGGGCCCGCTCGCTGCTGGAGACCCTGGGCATCCTCCAGTACTTCGACCATGTGATCGGCTCCGACGAGGTCGCGCGCCCCAAGCCGGCGCCTGACATCGTCCTCCGGGCCGTCGGGCTGCTCGGCGTCCGGGCCGATGAGGCGATCATGGTGGGGGATGCCCCCGCGGACGTGCGGAGCGCCCGGGGCGCGGGCGTGACCTCCGCCGCGGCGACGTGGGCGACGGTCGACGAGGCCGGTCTGCTGCATGCCGGACCCGACCTGGTCCTGACATCTCCCGCGGAGCTGCTGGCCTGGTGTCCTCCCGCTCCGGTCGGCGGCGTGGGGTGAGCCTGTCTTCCCAGGTCGCCGGCTCACGTGAGCCGGCGGCCTGGCTCGGCACGGACGTCGGCGGCACCGAGGCGGCCCCGCGCGCGCGGCCCCTCGGCGGCGCGGCCCGTGAGCGCGTCGTGCGCCGGCCCGGCCGCGGAGCCGCCTGCGACCTGGCCCGACCCGCCACCGACTGGGGCATGCCGAGCCGGGAGGTTCCGGGCGGGTTCGCCGCCGTGGGCATCGCGCTGCCGGCCATCGTCGGCTCGGACGGCCCCACGGTGGTCCGGCCGAGCCGCCCCCGGTGGGCCGGCCCGGACATCCGCCGCGCCATGGCGGAGCTGTTCCTGAGCATGCCTGTCGGCCGGGGCGGTGACGGAGACCCGGCCGCGCCGGCTGAGGCGACCGGCCGCGCCGACGTGCTGTGCACCGGGGTCGGGACCGGTGCCCGGGGTGGCCCCGACTCCGGCGGCGGCCCGGCCGCACCGGCCCGGACCGGCCGGCCGCACGGCGCCGACGTGACGTACCGGCGACTACGGCGGGAAGGACCCGCGCACGAGGAGCCGTGGGCCGCACGGGCCGTCGACCGTACCTGTCACCTGATCGCGCCGGAGGTCACCGGCGGCCGGGGACTGACGCACCCCGCGATGGTGGTCGTGGCCGGCGGGTTCGCCGCCGGGCCGCCCGGCTTCGTCGACACGATGGCGCACCATCCGCGCACCGCGGCCCGGCCGGACGTGCCCGCACCACCGGTACGGGCGTCGCGCCGAGGCGGACTCGCCTCGCTGTACGCTGCCGTGGCCCTCGCCCGCGCCGTGGAGCGGGACCCGGTGTGCGGCGCCACCCCGGGCGCGCCCTGTGCCACCGGGACGAGCGGGCGCGCGGCGCGGCCCGGCTTCCGGTCAGATGCGGCTCCAGTTCGGGACGGGCGTGACATCGGCGGCCGGGCCGGTGTCGAGTTCGTTCCAGATGACGGCCAGTTCGATCCGGGACTTGACCCCGACCTTCTGGAACACCTTGCGCAGGTGGAAGGCGACGGTGTGCCGGGACAGGAACATCTGTTCCGCCGTCTCGCCGTTGGTGAGCCCCTGGGAGACCAGCTTCGCCACGGCGTACTCCGTGTCGGTCAGTCCCCGGATGCCGCTGCGTGGCCGGCAGCGTTCCCGGGAGCGCGGACTGGCGTTGATGCTCCGCAGACGGCTCATCACCCGCGACGAGTCGCGCAGCGATCCCATGTGGGTGTAGGCGCGCATCGCACACTCGAAGTACCCGACGGCCTCCGGGGATTCCTCCCGTCCCTCGCAGAGCCGGACGCCGATGTCCTCCAGCACCGAGGCGCGTGCCCAGGGATCGGTGTGCGCCTCCGCGGCACGCCGCAACTTGTCGAGGTCGCCCTCCAGCAGGGCGGCGGCGTGCAGGGCGGCGGCACCGACGGACTCGACGTCCGGGTTCTCGGCCGCGAGCCGCCCGGCGAAACGGACTCCCGCACCGGCCGGGCCGCGCTCGCCGACCCGGAGCAACAGCCGCACCAGCCAGGGCACCGCCGCGGGTTCCGCCGCCAGCAGGCGTCGGGTGACCGTCTCGGACTCGAGCAGTTCCCTGGCGAGGGTCGCGGCCCTGTCCCGCCCCTTGCCCGCCTCGCTGAGCTGCACGACGGCCCACGCGGACTGCCCGATCGGGAACATCTCCCGGGCGAAGACCGCGTCCTCCTCCAGTTTGGCGCTGTAGTGCAGCGCCGCGGAGATGTCGCCCCCGCGGAGGGTCGTCGTGGCCAGCACCAGGTTGCCGACCGGGGTCCAGGCGGTCTGGCCGGTCTCGACGGCGAGTCCGAGGCCCCGCTCGGCCAGCGCGCCCGCGTCCGCGTGGTCGCCGGCGGCGAGCGCCACCTTCGCCCCCACGAGGGTGGTGCTCGCGATGAGTTGGGGGTCGCCCTGCACCTGCGGCGACGCGAGGACCCGACACTGCAGATCCGCCGCCGCCGCGACCTCGCGGATGCCGACCAGGAACAGGATCAGCAGCAGCTCGGCATAGACGGAACAGCACCTGTCGCAGCGGTCGCAGTCCGCCTGGACCGCCTCCTCGGCGAGGGCTATGGCACCCCTGAGGCGGCCGCTCTGCCAGCGCTCGTGGGCACGGGTCAGGAGTCCGGCGGTGACGCAGTCGGGCGCGACACAGGTCGGCAGTGACGGTTCTTCGCAGGCGTCCAGTTCGCATGATTGCCCGGTCATGGAATCTCCCATTCGACAAACTGTGCGGTGGGACCGGCGTCCGCTCTCGACGCCGTGTCGAACCGGCGGACCGGGATCCGTTCCTTGTGGGAGGGCACCATGGAGCCACCGGTGAGGTGCTGCGCGCAGCGCTCCATTGCGTGCGCACACGAAGGTGTGACAGCTCGATTCGGCCGGCCGGCCCGCGTCGCCGCGATCTCACGGCCCGGGCAGGACCGCGGGCCGGCGACTTCCCGTACCGCGGCGCCCTGGCCGGGACCCGGCGATCGCCCGGTCTACGTCACCGGTCGCGACGGCCGGCCGCGAAGGGCTTCATTCCACGCCGAATCGTGGGCGTGAGCGGCTTGGACGGCTTGTCGACATGTCTTCCCCCGTTGTTCGTGTGCGCACCGACCTCGTGCGGCGCATCAAGGCTAAGCGGACTGCGGCAATCCCAGCATCCCCAAGTCTGACAGTCACATCATTGATCCTGGTGGGGCCTTGACAACGGCACGCAGACCGCCGGTAGCGTTCCGAAGCCGTTGCCCGCCGCATCACCTGTCGCGGTACGGAGGCCTCTGGACATGCCCGCCACATCCCACTCGCCCGCACCCGGTCCGGACACCTCCGACACGGACGTCATCGTCGTCGGCCGGGGTCCGGTGGGTGCCGTACTCGCCATCCTGTTGGCCGCCGGCGGCCATCGGGTGTGCGTGCTCGAACACCGGCCGAAGCCGTATCCGCTGCCCCGCGCGACGAGTTTCGACGGAGAGACCGCGCGACTGCTCGCGTCCACCGGCATAGGCGCCGGCCTGGCCGGAATCTCCGAGCCGGCGACCGGCTACCGGTGGCGCACCGCGAGCGGCCGGACCCTGCTCGACATCGCGTTCAGCCGGACCGGCAGGTACGGCTGGCCCGACGCCAACACGATGCACCAGCCCGCGCTCGAGGAACTCCTCGCCGAACGGCTGGCGGCGCTTCCCGGCGTCGAGACGCACCTCGGCCACCGCGTGGTGGACATCGCCCAGACCCCGTCCGGTGTCACGGCCACCGCGGTCGCCGGGGACGGCACTGCGCGCGCCTTCACGGCCCGGTGGCTGGCGGGCTGTGACGGCGCCAACAGCTTCGTCCGCGAACACATCGGCGTGTCCGTCACCGACCTCGGCTTCTCCTACGAGTGGCTGCTCTGCGACGTGCGGCTCGACACACCGCGCGCGTTCACCCCGACCAACGTCCAGCTGTGCGACCCGGCACGCCCCACGACGATGGTCGGCAGTGGCCCCGGGCGCCGCCGCTGGGAGTTCATGCGCCTGCCGGGCGAGAGCGCCGCGGAGCTGGACACCACCGACACCGCCTGGCGCCTGCTCGCCCCGCACGGGGTCACCCCTGAGACGGCCACGCTGCTGCGCAGCACCACGTACCGGTTCCGCGCCATGTGGGCGGAACAGTGGCGTTCGGGCCGGGTCTTCCTCGCGGGGGACGCCGCGCATCTGATGCCTCCGTTCGCCGGGCAGGGCATGTGCGCCGGTATCCGTGACGTCGTCAACCTCGCCTGGAAGCTCGACCTGGTGCTGTCGGACCGCGCGCCGGACCGGCTGCTGGACACCTACACGCTCGAACGCCGACCGCAGGCCAAGGCGTCGATCACCGCCTCGGTCAAGCTGGGCCGGGTGATCTGTGTGACCGACCCGGCCGCCGCGGCCGACCGCGACGCGGCGATCCTGGCCAATGGCGGCGGCCGCGCGCCGCAGGGGCCTCCTCCCGCGGAGCCTCTGACCAAGGGCCTGCTGCGGCCGGCCCGGGACGGGCGCGGCGGCGCGGGCGAGGTCATGATCGCCGGTACGGTCGAGGCCGACGGCGTGCGCGGCCGTTTCGACCAGCTCGTCGGCGCCGGGTTCGTCCTGATCACCACCGAGGACCCGGATGAGTTGAGCGACGTCCACCGGGCGTTCCTGGACGGTCTCGGGGCACGCGTGGTCCGGCTCTCACCGCCCGGCTCGCCGGCCGGGCCCGGCCGGCTGCGGGACGTCGACGGCGTCTACCACGCCTATCTCGCCCGGCTCGGCGCGTCGAGCGTCCTGGTCCGCCCCGACCACCACGTGTTCGGCACCGCCGAACCGGGCGGTACCGCGCATCTCGTGGACGAGCTGCGCGCTCAGCTCCAGGGCGCACCGCTGGCGGGGGCGCGCTGACCGGGGGGGGCCGTCGCCGGAGGAGGGACAAGGGCTCTCCCCCAGGACCGGGACAGCGCGGTCCGCGACCGGCCGGCCGCACGTACGCGTGCCGCGCGCACACCGAACGCCCGGCTCGGGTCACCGGCCGGGCGTGGTGCGGGCGTCGGACAGGTCGTGCGCCGGCTACCAGCGGACGGGCAGCCGCTGCACGCTCAGCACGGGCGTACGGGCCCGCAGCGGGATGTCCTCCAGCGGCTCGTCCAGCGCCGGCTCCGGCAGTCCCAGGACGAGCGTCTCCAGTGCGGTGCCCACCACGGCACGCCCGAGGCGCTGACCGACGCACGCGTGGGGGCCGTAGCCGAAGGCGATGTGGCCGGCGGCGTCCTCCCGGTCGAGGTCCAGGTGCGCGGGGCAGCCGAAGCGGGCCGGATCACGGTTCGCCGCCGGCAGTGAGACGGTCACCGTGTCGCCCTTGCGGACCAGTTCACCGTGCAGACGCACGTCTTCCAGCGCCGTGCGGAAGATCTGGTACTGGTTCACGGTGGTGTGGCGCAGCAGCTCCTCGACCGCGGACTCGGTGCCCCGGCCCGACGCGGCCGCGGCGCGGAAGGCCACGAGCTGGTCGCCGTGGTGCAGGAGGGCGAGCGCCGCGGCCGCCACGGCTCCCTCACAGGTGGCGAAACCGGCGACGAACACCACCAGCAGCATGTTGGTGATCTCTCGGTCGGAGAGGCCCCCGATCGCCGTCAGCCGTCCCAGAATGTCGTCCCCCGGCGAGACCCGGGCCCGTTCGACCAGGTCACGGGTGAGGAAGAACGCCTTCTTCTCGGCGGCGAACTCGTCCTCCAGCGGCACCTCGTCGTCATTGGCGGTGTCCGCCAGCGCCGCGAGGACGGGGCTGTCCTCGTAGGGGACGCCGACGACCTCGGACAGCACCCGCAGCACCAGCGGCCGGATGTAGGCGGACAGCAGGTCGGCGGGTGAGCCCTGGGTGCGCAGGACGTCCAGTTGCCCGGCCGCGATCTCCTGGACGCGCGGGGTGATTTCGGCCATGCGGCCGGCGCCGAACTCGGCGGTGAGCATGCCGCGGTACCGCGTGTGCTCGGGCGGGTCCATGTGGATGAACATGCCGGGGATGATCGGCATGGAGGGGAACGGCTGCCCCTTCTTCAGCAGGGGGAAGTGCGCCGAGTGGAAGTTGTGGCTGAACGCGGGGCTGCTCAGCACCTCCTTGGCCACCTCCAGCCCGGTGGCCAGCCACCCGACGTGCCCGTCCGGGTAGCGCATGCGGGACAGCGGCGCCGCCGCGGTCAGCACCGCTGGCGGGGCGAAGTGGTCGGTCCGGTCCACGAGTTGTTGATAGGTGATGGGCACTGCCATACGACATCCTCCTCAGGCCGGCGGAACCGGCAGGCTGGAGCGACGTTAGTGATCCCCCGGCGTCCCGCCATCCCTCACCTTGACAGGCAACGCGGGAAGCGCTGTGCCGCCGGGTCCGGTGGCGACCCGTGCCACCGGTTCGTGCGGGGCCGACCACGCCGCCCGAGGCGATGGATGCCACGGTGGCGGACGGGGTGACCGGCAGGGCCCCGGTCGACTCCGGCTGAGCGGTACCCTCCGCGCGGCCGGCTGCCGGTCGGCCGCTCCGCCGGACGGCAGCCCTCGGCCTCAGTGGCCCGGACGCAGCCACCGGTCGACGCGCGCCCGCAGCTCCGCCGGGAAGATGTCCTTCGGCAGCAGGCCGTGCACGCCCTTCGGCGGTCCTTCGAGGCCGACGTGCGGGGCGTCGCGCTGGTCGGCGTACTGGGTGACGCGGAAGCTCGCCGAGATGCTGCACAGCGCATACACCTCGGCCGCGCCGACGCCGGCCGCGACGCTGAACCAGCCGATCATGCCGCGGACGCAGTCGATCAGGGCGTCGTCGAGGTTGTCGGCGAAGCCGAAGCCGATCCAGTGGGTGTCGGTCTCGGCCAGCGGCCGGGTGAGCCCGACGTCCCGGTGCAGGTCGTAGCGCATCCGCAACTCCTCCGCGGTGGACTTGATCGCCGTCTGGTCGACGAGGCCGTCGCCCTGGAGGGCGTGCACGTCGCCCACCCAGATACGGCCGCCCGGCTTGGCCACCGGCAGGAACAGCGACGAGCCCACGGTGAGTTCGCGCAGCGACAGGTTGCCGCCGTAGGCGCCGGCCGGAAGTGCGCCGACCGGGTCATCACCGGCCGGCTCGACCGCGACGATGCCGAGGAACGGTTTCAGGGCGAACGAGATCCCGTGCACGTAGTCGGCGCGGGTCCGGGTCTCGTCGAAGCGGAAGTAGTGCGTGTACGGCTCGTCGAAATCGTGCGGGAGCGCCCCCGCACCGGTCGGGAAGACGTTGCACCCCCAGTCCGCGAGCCGCAGCCGCTCGAGCCGGCATTCGATGACGTCCCCGGGCCGGGAACCGGTCATTTCCACCGGCCCGATCAACTGCAAGGGGCAGCCCGGATACTGCTGACGCAGGCGTGTGCGCTCGGCGAACGACATGCCGAATTTCATCTCGTTCTGCCAATTCGTCCAAGTACTCGGGTACTCGACCTGGTCGCCGGATTCGATCGTGGCGGCGGGCGGCGCCTTCGGGTCAAGAATTCCAGAACGCACCGTTTCGTGTGTGGAATTCACCGTATACGTCGTCATGCCGACTGAAGGTAGGCGGCCGACACCCGCTGCGGCAAGGCCTTGTGGGCCGTGGCGCGGAGAACTACCAACCTGACGGATGGTACCGACGGGGGCACCGGACCGAAGCTGTGAACAGCTCACAGACCGAAAAGGAACCGCGACCGGGCAAGCGGACTGTACAGTGAGCCGATTCCACAAAACCTGAGGGAGCTCGTTCGTTGCGCATTCTCGCCATTTCCGGGTCACTGCGTCAGGACTCGTTCAATACACGCCTCCTGCGCGCACTGCCCCCGCTGGCGCCCGAGGGAATGGAAATCGAGCTCTTCGACGGCCTGGGTGAAGTGCCGCTCTACAACCAGGACCTCGACGTGGAGGAACCCCCGGAGCCGGTACGCCGGCTCCGCACGGCGATCTCCGAGGCGGACGGCCTGGTCATCGCGAGCCCGGAGTACAACGGCTCCATCCCGGGAGTGCTCAAGAACGCCATCGACTGGGCCTCCCGTCCGGTGGCCAGGTCCGCGCTGTTGGCCAAATGCGTCGTCACCATGGTGGCCACGCCCGGCCGCGCCCTCGGCCGTAACGCCCTGAGCGATCTGGGCCGTGTGCTGCACGACTGCCACGCGTTCGTGATCAGCGGCCCGTGGGTGCACGTCAGCGAGGCCCCGGCGAAGATGGAGGACACCGTGGCCGAGGAAGGCGGGAGCACGACCGTCCTCACGGATCCGATGACCCGCCGCCTGGTGGACATCCAACTCACCTCCCTCCAGCAGGCCGTCAAGGACGACGCCGGACGGCACGCGGTCGTGCCGCTGCTGCCGTTCATCCAGCCGCGGAAGTGAGCGGGCCGTACGGCTGACCGGCGTATCCGCCGGGAAGGGGGCTCTCGGTGCGCCGGGGCCCCCTTCGGCGTGTCAGGCCCGGGAGGTCTCGCGCGGCGGCTCCGCGGGCGGCCGGCGCGGCACCCGCTCCGGAACCCGCGCCAGGAGGACCCCGGCGACATCGGCGACGCGCTCCGCCACCTCCGGGCCGCCGAGGACGAGGGCCGGCCCGTGCCTCGCCTTCCTGTGCCGACGCGTCCCCCGGATCCGTCCTCGTGGCCGGTGCCGCACGACACGGCGCCGGACAGCCGGCGGGCGCCCGCGAGGCCCTCAACCCCGGGCTGGTCCACCGCCGGCTTCCGGTCGATCGGGGATGCCGGCAGGCGCACCACCGGTACACCCCGGTGGTGCGCCCTGGCGAGCCCCTTCACGCCCTTGGTGGGGCCCTGCCCTGGGTGATGACAGCGTCGTGCCGGTCGGTTCGTACGCGGTGAACGCCCGGAGGGGCATCGCCACGGTGGCCACGTCCTCGTTCGGCTCCCCGTCCCGGCCGATGAGCACGTCGTACGACCGGGCGCCGAAGCGCACGACAGTTCGCCGGACACCGGCGCCGTCTCAGCCCGAGGTGCCCAGGACCCGATGCACCAGCTTGCTGATGTCCATGGCGTCGATGCTGTCTTCCTCGTCCTCGGCGTCCTCGGCGTCCACGGCCCGCGCTACCCCTCCGGCCTCCTCACCGGCCGCCCCGCCCTCGTCGGCGAGGGCGAGCAGCGTCTCCAGCACCCCGGCCTCCTGGAACCGCCCCAGCGGAACGGTGGCCAGCACCCGCCTCAGGTCCTCGTCCCGGACGCCGAGGTCGTCCCCGGGGTCTCGCAGCAGTTCCGCGCGCAGGTAGCCGACGAGCGCATCGGGGGTCGGATAGTCGAAGACCAGCGTGGACGGCAGTTTGAGCCCGGTCGCGGTGTGCAGGCCGTTGCGGAAGTTGACCGCGGCCAGCGAGTCGAAACCGACCTCCTGGAAGGCCTGGGAGGGGCCGATGGCATCGGCACCGCTGTGCCCGAGGACCGCCGCCGCCTGGCCGCGTACGAGCCGCAGCAGGATGCGGTCCTGTTCGGCCTCGGCGACCGCGCGCAAGGAGTCCACCAGGGAGGCGGTGGTCTCCCCGCCGCCGTCGCCCGCCGCCGCCCGCAGCACGTCCGCCGCTTCCGGCAGATCCGCGAAGAGCGGGCTGGGCCGTACCGAGGTGAACGCCGGGAGGAAGGCGGCCCAGTCCATGTCGGCGACGGTGACGGCCTTCTCGCCCGCCTCCACCGCCTGCGCCAGCGCGGTGACGGCCAGCGCCGGGGCGATCGGCAGGACGCCGCGGCGCCGCAGCTGCGCCAGGGCCGCCTCGTCCATGCCCACCCCGGTCTCGTCCAGCGCACCCCAGGCGATGGAGGTCGCGGCGAGACCCTGTCCCCGGCGCCACTCGACGAGGGCGTCGAGAACGGCGTTGGCCGCGCCGGAGGGACCCTGGCCCCCGCCGCCCCAGACACCGGCGATCGAGGAGAACACCACGAACGCGTCGAGGGGTGTGCCGGCGAACCGCTCGGCCAGCCACAGCGCCGGTTCCACCTTGGTCCCGAAGACCTCCGCGAGGTCGTCCGGGCCGGTGTCGTCGAGGAGAGCGGTCCGGGTGACGTCGGCGGCGTGCACCACAGCGGTGAGCGGCTGCTGCGGTTCGGCCGACAGCAGTTCGGCGAGCCTCTCGGTGTCCCGCTGGGCGCAGCACTCCAGCCGGGTGCCCAGCCTCTCCAGGTCGGCGCGCAGACGGTCCGCGCAGTCCTCGGGGGCGCCGGCGGTCGTGGTGACGACCAGCCGGGCGGCCCCGGCCCGGGCCAGCCACAGCGAGGCGTGCCGGCCGAGCCCTTCGGCGCCGCCGGTGACCAGGACCGTGCCGCGCGGCCGCCAGTCGGTGCCGACGGACCTGGGCACGGGCTTGGGGACGAACCGGCGGACGTAGACGCCGGACCGCCGGATCGCCAGCTGGTCCTCCCCCGAGGCTCCGCCGAGCACGCCCAGCAGGTGCTGCGCCGTCCGCGGCCCCGTGCCGGCCGGCAGGTCGATCAGACCGCCCCACCGGTCGGGGCGTTCCAGCGCGACCACCCGGCCGAGTCCCCACAACGCCGCTTGGGCGGGGGCGTCGAGGGTGTCGCGGATACCGATGTCCACCGCGCCCCGGGTCGCACACCACAGCGGCGCGGTGACGCCCGCGTCGCCGAGGGCCTGGACGAGCGCGAGGGTCGAGGCCGTGAGCGGGGTCGGGTCCTGCGGGCCGGTGCCCGCACGCCGGCCGAGGGCGAGCAGGGACAGCACGCCCGACACCTCGCGCTCGGCGACGACGCCGGTGAGCCGCTCGGCGAGCGCCGACCGGTCCGTCTCCCGGGCCACCAGCACGAGGTGATCGAACCCGGCGCCGGTCAGCGCCGTCAGCAGCTCGTCCGGCCGCGCGTCGTCCGGTACGACGACGAGCCACCGGCCGTCGGGCACGCCCACGGACTGGCGCTCCAGCGGCTTCCAGGTGACGGTGTGGCGCAGCTTCTCCGCGGTCGAACGCTCACGCCTGCCCCTGCGCCAGTCGGCGAGGACGGGCACGAACGCGCCCAGCGCCTCGCGCTGGTCGGTGGTGAGGGCCAGCAGCTCACCGAGCGAGCCGAGGTCCGTGTCCTCGACCGCCGTCCAGAAGTCGCCGTCCTCGGCCCCGGCCGCCTCGGCGTCGCGGCCGGATGCCGTGGTGCCCTCGCCCAGCCAGTAGTGCCGGCGCTCGAAGGCGTAGGTCGGCAGGTCGGGGGCGGAGGTGACTCCGGCGGGCAGGACCGCGGTCCAGTCGACGGCCACACCGCCGGTGAAGAGCTGGGCGGCCGAGGCGAGCAGGCGGTCGAGGCCGCCGTCGTCGCGCCTGAGAGTGCCGGAGACGACCGGACGGGAGGTCGCGGTCGTGCTGTCGTCCGCCAGGTCGGTGATCGGCTGCACCAGCACCGGGTGGGCGCTGACCTCGACGAAGACACCGTGCCGCAGTCGCAGCAGCTCCTCGACCGCCGGCCCGAACCCGACCGGCCGGCGCAGGTTGCGGTACCAGTAGGCGCCGTCCAGGAGCAGGTCGTCGGTGACCCAGCCGCCGGTCACCGTGGAATAGAAGGGAACCCGTGGTACGTGTGCCTCGATGCCCGCGAGTGCCTGCGCCAGCACCTCCTCCAGGGCTTCGACGTGCCGGGTGTGCGAGGCGTAGTCCACCGGCACCCGCCGGACCCGGACGCCCTGTGCGGTCAGCACGTCGAGGGCCTCGCCGAGCGCTTCGGTGTCCCCCGCGATCACCGTCGAGGCGGGTCCGTTCACCGCGGCGACCTCGACGCGGCCGTCCCAGGGCAGAAGTCGGCGGCGCGCCTCGTCCGCGTCCAGGGCCAACGAGGCCATCCCGCCGCGTCCGGCCAGGGTGGTCGCGATGGCCCGGCTGCGGACCGCGACGATCCGGGCGGCGGTCTCCAGCGACAGCGCCCCGGCCACACAGGCCGCGGCGATCTCACCCTGCGAGTGCCCGAGGACGGCGTCGGGCAGCACGCCGGCCGCGGCCCACACCGCCGCCAGGCCGACCATCATCGCGAAGCTCGCCGGCTGGACGACGTCGACGCGCTCCAGTGTCCCGGCGTCGGCGTCACCGCGCAGGACATCGACCAGGGACCAGTCGATCCAGGGGTCGAGGGCGCGGGCGCACTCGGCGATCCGCTGCGCGAACACCGGCGAAGCGTCCAGCAGGGCCCGGCCCATACCGGCCCATTGGGTCCCCTGGCCCGGGAAGATCAGGACGACCTTTCCCGGTGCGGCCGAGGGACTGCCGGTGACCACGTGCGACGCGCTCTCCCGCCGGGCCAGGGCGCCCAGACCGGCCAGGGCCTGCGTGCGCGTGGCGGCGACGACGACGGCCCGCTCGGTCAGCGTCGCCCGCGCGGACACCAGCGTCGAGGCGACCGCGGGGAGCGACGGACCGGCCGGGTCCTCCAGGAACGCGGCCAGTCGGCCGGCCTGCGCGGCCAGCGAGCCGGTCGTCCTGGCCGACAGCACCAGCGGCAGCACGGGGGGCGGGGTGTCCGCGTCGGCCGGGGGCACGGGTGCGGCGGGCCGGGCCTCCTCGGGGACCGGGTCGGCCTCCTCCAGGATCATGTGCGCGTTCGTACCGCTCGCTCCGAAGGCGGAGACCGCGGCGCGGCGCGGCCGGTCGCCGCGCGGCCACTCCTGCGCCTCGGTGAGGAGCCGCACCGCACCGGACGACCAGTCCACCTGCCGGGTGGGCTCTTCGACGTGCAGCGTGGGCGGGAGTACACCGTGGCGCAGGGCCATCACCATCTTGATCACACCGGCGACACCGGCCGCGGCCTGGGTGTGCCCGATGTTCGACTTCAACGAGCCGAGCCAGAGCGGCCGTTCACGCTCCTGCCCGTAGGTCGCCAGCAACGCCTGAGCCTCGATGGGGTCACCCAGAGTGGTGCCCGTCCCGTGCGCCTCCACGGCATCCACCTCGAACGGCCGCAGACCGGCACCGGCCAGCGCCTGCCGGATGACACGCTGCTGCGAAGGGCCGTTCGGCGCCGTCAACCCGTTCGAGGCACCGTCGGAGTTCACCGCGCTGCCCCGGATGACCGCGAGCACCCGGTGACCCTTCTCCCGGGCCGCGGACAGCCGTTCCAGGACCACCACGCCCACCCCCTCGGACCAGCCGGTGCCGTCGGCCGTGGCCGAGAACGCCTTGCACCTGCCGTCCGCGGACAGCCCGCGTTGCCGGGAGAACTCCAGGAAGGCGTCCGGGCTCGCCATCACGGTCGCGCCGCCGGCGAGCGCCAGGGAGCATTCGCCCTGCCGCAGCGCCTGGGCCGCCAGGTGGATCGCCACGAGCGACGAGGAACAGGCGGTGTCGACGGTGACGGCCGGGCCCTCGAAGCCGAACACGTAGGAGACCCGGCCCGAGGCCACGCTGGAGGAGGTCCCGGTCATCACATAGCCCTGGGCTTCCTCGGGCACGCTGTGCAGGCGGGTGACGTAGTCGTGGTGGACGATCCCGGTGAAGACACCGACGTCCCGGCCGCGGGCCGAGAGCGGGTCGATACCCGCGTGTTCCAGCGCCTCCCAGGAGGTCTCCAACAGCAGCCGCTGCTGGGGGTCCATGGCCAGGGCCTCGCGCGGGGAGATCCCGAACAGCCCGGCGTCGAACTGCGCGGCGTCGTGCAGGAATCCGCCCGCGCGCGTGTAGCTCGTCCCGGGGTGGGCCGGGTCCGGGTGGTAGAGCCCTTCGAGATCCCAGTCGCGGTCGATCGGGAACCCGGAGACGGCGTCGCGTCCGTCGGCGACCAGCCGCCACAGCTCCTCGGGGCTGTGCACGTCGCCGGGCAGCCGCGTGCTCATGCCGACGATCGCGATCGGCTCGTTCGCGTACGACGGTACGGCGACGGCGGACGACGTCTGTTCCCCCAGCAGATGTGCGGCGAGCGCCGCCGGGGTCGGATGGTCGAACACCGCGGTCGCGGGGACCGGCACGCCGGTGAGGTCGGCGAGCCGGCGGCTGAGCCGGACTCCGGTGAGGGAGTCGAAGCCGAGGCTCCTGAACGGCTGGTCCTCGTCGAACGCCTCGTCGCCGCGGTACCCGAGGACGACGGCGGTGCTCTCCTGGATCAGCTCCAGGAACATCCGGCGCCGGTCCGCGCCGGAACGGCCGGCGGCGATCACCGCCTCACCGGCGGGCGCGGCTTCCGGGACGGCCCGCACCGCTCCGCTCCCGCCCGGCACGGGCTCGTCGAGCCAGTAGCGCTGGTGCTGGAAGGCGTAGGTGGGCAGCTCGGGGGCGAGTGTGCCGCCGACCGGGCGGCCGAGGACCGCCGGCCAGTCGACGGGTACACCCCGCGTGTGCAGCCCGGCCAGCGCAGTCAGGACGTCCGCCGCCGCGCCGTTCTCGCGCAGCGTCGGGAAGCAGCCCTCGGCCGGTACGTCGGGCGCTTCCATGGCCATGGCTACCAGGGCGCCGCCCGGCCCGACCTCGGCGAAGGTGACCGCACCCTGTGCGCACAGAGCGGTGACGGCCGCACCGAACCGCACCGGGGCCTCGACCTGTTCGACCCAGTGCTCCGGGGTGGCCAGCCGGCCGTCCGTGACGAGGGCACCGGTCACGGTGGACACGACCGGCAGCTCGCCCGGCCGGTACGCCAGCCGCTCCACAACGGCACGGAACTCCTCGCGTACCGGCGCCATCAGCGGCGAGTGGAAGGCGTGACCGACCGGGAGCCGACGGGTCCTGCGCCCGCGTGCGGCCAGTTCGCGGGCGACGGCGAGCACGGCGTCCTCCTCGCCGGACAGCACCAGCGAGCCGGAGCTGTTGACGGCCGCGACGGCCACCGTGCCCGGCGCGTGCGCCAGCAGCGGGGCGATCTCGGCCTCGGTGGCCTGGACCGCGGCCATGGCACCTCCCTCGGGCAGCCCTTGCATGAGCCGACCGCGTGCCGCCACCAGTTCACCGGCCTCGGCCAGGCCGAGCACGCCGCTCACGTGTGCCGCGGTGATCTCTCCGACGGAGTGTCCGGCGACGAGATCGGGGCGCACCCCCCAGGAGGCGAACAGACGGAACAGCGCGGTCTCCAACGCGAACACGCACGCCTGGGTGTAGACGGTCCGGTCGAGCAGTGCGCTCTCGGGGGAGCCGGGCTCGCCGAACGCCACTTCGGCGAGAGGACGCGTGCATGAATCGCCGAGATGGCGTTCCACGGCCGCGCAGGCATCGGCGAACGCCTCGGCGAACACCGGGAACGTCTCCGCCAGGGCCCGGCCCATGCCGGCCCATTGGCTGCCCTGGCCGGTGAAGAGGAAGGCCAGCTTGCCGTCGGCCGGGCTGCCCGTGACGCCGGCGGCCGAGCCGTCGGCCAGGGCGCGCAGGCCGGAGAGGAGCTGGTCCCGGTCGCGGGCCAGCAGCACGGCGCGGCGGTCGAGTTGGGCACGGCCGGTGGCGAGGGCCAGGGCGGCGTCCGTGAGGGACACGTCCGGCCGGCCGGCCAGGAAGTCGGCGAGCCGGGCCGCCTGACCGCGTAGCGCGGCAGGGGTACGGGCCGACACCGGCACGGGCACCGACGCGGGGGCCGGCGCTCCGGGGGCGGACCCGCCGGACGCGCGGACCGGCTCACCGGACTCCGCGGACACGGGGCCCGTACCGGACGCGTCCGGCTCGGGGGCCTGTTCGATGATGACGTGGGCGTTGGTGCCGCCGATACCGAAGGACGACACACCGGCCCGGCGCGGGCGTCCGGTCTCCGGCCAGTCACGGGCCTCCGTCAGGAGCCGGACATCACCGGCCGTCCAGTCGACGTGGGTCGAGGGACGGTCGACGTGCAGCGTGGGCGGGAGTACGCCGTGGCGCAGGGCCATCACCATCTTGATCACACCGGCGACACCGGCCGCGGCCTGGGTGTGCCCGATGTTCGACTTCAACGAGCCGAGCCAGAGCGGCCGTTCACGCTCCTGCCCGTAGGTCGCCAGCAACGCCTGAGCCTCGATGGGGTCACCCAGAGTGGTGCCCGTCCCGTGCGCCTCCACGGCATCCACCTCGAACGGCCGCAGACCGGCACCGGCCAGCGCCTGCCGGATGACACGCTGCTGCGAAGGGCCGTTCGGCGCCGTCAACCCGTTCGAGGCACCGTCGGAGTTCACCGCGCTGCCCCGGATGACCGCGAGCACCGGATGCCCGCGTCGCCGGGCCCGGGAGAGGGGTTCCAGGAGCAGCAGGCCGGCGCCCTCGGACCAGCCGGTGCCGTCGGCGGCGTCGGCGAAGGCCTTGCAGCGCCCGTCGGGTGCGAGGCCGCGCTGCCGGGAGAACTCCACGAAGGTCTCGACGCCGCCCATCACCATCACACCACCGACGAGTGCCATGGAGCACTCGCCGAGCCGCATCGCCTGCGTCGCCAGGTGCAGTGCCACCAGCGAGGAGGAACACGCGGTGTCCACGGTCAGGGCGGGGCCGGAGAGCCCGAGGTGGTAGGCGATCCGGCCGGAGAGGACACCGCCGGAGCTGCCGGTCAGGCGGAACCCCTCGACCTCGGAGGCCCGGTGCAGCCGTACCGACCAGTCGTGGCTGTTCATCCCGGCGAACACCCCGATGTCCTGACCGGCCAGTCCGGTGGGGTCGATGCCGGCCCGCTCCAGCACCTCCCACGCCGTTTCCAGCAGCACCCGCTGCTGCGGGTCCATCGCCAGGGCCTCCTTCGGCGAGATGCCGAAGAAGGCCGCGTCGAACCCGGCGGCGTCGTCGAGGAAGGCGCCGTGGCGGACGTAGGTGGTGCCGGGGTGGTCGGGGTCGGGGTGGAAGAGTCCGTCGGTGTCCCAGCCACGGTCCTCCGGGAAGGCGCCGACCGCGTCGATCCCCTCGGACACCACCCGCCACAGGTCCTCCGGGCTCCGCACCCCGGCCGGGAAGCGGCAGGCCATCGACACGACGGCGATCGGTTCGTCCGCGGGCGGCGCCGCCGGACGCGCCGGGGCCGCGGGACTCGCCGGCTCGCCCGACAGCTCGGCCCGCAGGTGCTCGGCGAGCGCGGCGGGCCTCGGATAGTCGAAGATCATCGCCGGGGACAGGGTCAGGCCGGTCTCCGCGGCCAGGCGGTTGCGCAGTTCCAGCGCGGTCAGCGAGTCGAACCCGGCGTCCTTGAAGGTCCGGTCGGGGCCGACGGCTTCGGGCCCGGCGTGGCCGAGGACCGCCGCGGCGTGCCTGCGTACCGATTCCAGGAGTGCGGCGGTCTGCTCGGCGGGCGGCAGCCCGGTGAGTCGCCCGGCCGTGGTCGGCCGTATGTCCGTGACCGCGGCGCGGGCGGCCGGACGGCGGCGCGGGACCAAGCCGCGCAGCAGGGCGGGTACCGGGACGTCGGCGGCCGCGAGGGCGGCCGGGTCGAACTTCGCCGCGACGGACCGCGGGCCGGCCCGCAGCGCGGCATCGAACTGGGCCATTCCCTCGGCGTCGGAGAGCCCGGCCATGCCGATGGACTCGTTGCGCCGCAGGTCGGCGCGGCCCAGGTGCCGGGTGAGTCCGCTGGACCGGCTCCAGTAGCCCCAGTCGACGGACACCGCGGGCAGCCCGAGGGCGTGCCGCCGCGCGGCCAGCGCGTCCAGCGCGGCGTTGGCGGCGGCGTAGTTGCCCTGCCCCGGGTTGCCGAGCACCCCGGCGGCAGACGAGAAGAGCACGAAGGCGGCAAGGTCCAGTTCCCGCGTCAGTTCGTCGAGATGCAGCGCGGCGTCCAGTTTGGGACGGAACACCGCGTCGAGGCGGCCCGGGGTCAGCGCGGTGAGCACGCCGTCGTCGAGGACGCCGGCGCTGTGCACGACCGCCGTGAGCGGGTGCTCCGGCGGTACCGCGTCGATGAGTGCGGCCAGTTGGGTGCGATCGGCCACGTCGACGGCGGTGATCGTGACGTTCGCGCCGAGCGCGGTCAGTTCGGCCGCCAGTTCGCCGGCGCCCGCCGCCTCGGGACCCCGCCGCCCGGCGAGTACGAGGTGCCGTACGCCGTGCCGGGTGACCAGGTGCCGCGCGGTCAGGGCACCGAGTGTGCCGGTTCCTCCGGTGATCAGCACCGTGCCCGCGGGGTCCAGCGGGCGAGCGGCACCCGCGGGGGCCGGCCTGGCCAGCCGGGGCACCTCCGTGCGGCCGCCCTGGATCCGCAGCCACGGTTCGCCGCCCGTCGCGACGGCGGGCACCTGTGCCCGGCCCACCTCGTCGGCCTCGACCAGCACGATCCGGCCCGGATGTTCCGACTGGGCCGAGCGCACCAGACCGCCGACGGCGGCCGCGCCGAGGTCGGTGCCGCAGGGGATCACGACGGCCAACCGGGCCGTATCGGCGCCCGGAACCGCGACGAACGCCTGGAGAACCGCCAGCGCGGAGGCGACCGCCGCCCGCGGCTCCCCGGAGTCCGCCTCGTACACCAGAAGGTCCGCGCCGGCCGAGGCGGTGAGATCGGCCGCCGTCGCGACGTGCTGGACGTCGACGGCGGCCGGCTCCCCGGAGCTCCATTCCTCCCACTCGACGGCGAAGAGATGGTCCGCCGGTCCGCCGTGGTCCACGGTGACCGGCTCCGCCTCGATGCTGTCGACGGTCATGACCGGCTGCCCGGCCGCGGTGACGAGTTCCAGGCCCGCCACCCGGTGTCCGTCGCCGGCCTGCGCCGTGGCACCCGACCGCACGCGCAGCGCGGACGCGCCGGAGGTCAGCAACCGCACCCCGGTCCACCGCGTGACCCGGGTGTCCTCGGGCAGGGCACTACGGACGGCGGCGTCCAGCAGGACGGGGTGGATGCCGTAGCGGGGGGCATCACCGAGCGCGGATTCGGGCAGCGCGGCCTCGGAGGGAGCGCCGAGACCGGGGAGGTCCGCGGCCTCGGAGGCGGGGGCCAGGACACCGTGTGCGTGCCGTGTCCACGGCCCGTCCGGCGCCGCCGCCTCGGCACGGGAGTGCACCACGACGGGCCTGCGCCCGCCCGGACCTGCCTCGCCGACGACGACTTGGACGACGCGGCCGCCGTGGCTGGGCAGGCTCACGGGACGGTCGACGGTCAGTTGGTCGACGACGGGTGTGCCGGTCTCGTCACCGAGGCGTACGGCCAGTTCCACGAGGGCGGCCTCGGGTACGGCGACCGGGCCCTCGGCCGCGGCCGGCCAGGGGTGCGCCGCGGCCGACCACCGGGCGGTGGCGACCACGCCGCCCGGGTGGGGCATCCGGACCAACGCGCCCAGCAGCGGGTGCCCGGCGTCGCAGAGTCCCAACGACGCCGGGGCGGCCGCGGGCGACGGCCGAAGCCAGTAGTGCCGCCGGTCGAAGGCGTACGTCGGCAACTCCACCCAGTCCGCGCCCGGCGCCGGCAACAGGCCGGTCCAGTCCACCGCCACCCCGCGCACGAACAGCTCCGCCATCGAAGCCGCCAGCCTGGGCGGACCGCCGTCGTCCCGGCGGAGCGACCCGGTGACCACCGCGGGCACGGCGGCCTCGTCCAGGATCTCGGTGATCGCCTGCACCAGCACCGGATGGGCGCTGACCTCCAGGAAGACGTCATGGCCCCGGTCCAGCAACTGACCGATGACCGGCCCGAACCGGACCTGCCGGCGCAGGTTCCGCCACCAGTACTCGCCGTCGAGGACGCCCGCGTCGACGACCGGCTCACCCGTGACGGTCGAGTGGAAGGACACCACCGGAGCCTTGGCGTCGAGCCCGCCCAGGGCCTCCTCCAGCGCGCCGCGGATGTCCTCCACCTGTTCGCTGTGCGAGGCGTAGTCCACCGCGACCCGGCGGACCCGTACCCCCTCCTCGGCCAGCTCCGCCAGTACCTCGTCCAGCGCGTCGGCCGCACCGGACACGACGACGGAGGCGGTACCGTTCACCGCCGCGACCGCCAGCCTGCCGCTCCAGGACCGGATGCGTTCCGCCGCGGCGTCGGCGCCCAGCGCGATCCAGGCCATGCCACCCCGGCCGGACAGCTGTGCGGCGATGGCCTGGCTGCGCAGCGCGACCACCCGCAGCGCGTCCTCCAGCGACAGGGCGCCCGCCACGCAGGCCGCGGCCATCTCGCCCTGCGAGTGGCCGACGACCACGTCCGGGCGCACGCCCACCGACTCCCACACCGCCGCCAGCCCGACCATGACCGCGAAACCGGCGGGCTGCACGACGTCCACCCGCTGTAGCAGTTCCGGATCGGCGTCGCCGCGCAGGACGTCGAGCAGCGACCAGTCGGCCCACTGCGTGAGCAGTCGCGCGCACTCGCCGACCCGCTCGGCGAAGACCGGTGAGTGAGCGAGCAGTTCCCGCCCCATGCCGGCCCACTGGGAGCCCTGGCCGGGAAACACCATGACGACCTGGCGGTGCGCGTCGGGCGCGGCGGTCCCGCGCACCACGGCGGGGCTGGTCTCCCCCGCGGCCAGCGCCGCGAGCGCCGCCAGGGCCTCCGCCCGGCTGCCGGCCAGGACCACGGCCCGCTCCTCCAGGGCGGCCCTGCGGGACACGAGCGCCGAGGCCACGTCCGCCCAGGAGTCGCCGGAGCCCTGGAGGAGGGCCGCCAGCCGCCGGGCCTGGCCGCGCAGCGCGTCCTCGCTGCGGGCGGAGAGCACCAGTGGCGTCACAGCCGGCGCCGTCGGCGTCTCCTCACGGGCTGCCGGGGGCTCCTCACGGGCGGCTGGTGCCTCCTCCAGGATGACGTGGGCGTTGGTGCCGCTGAGCCCGAAGCCGGAGACTCCGGCACGGCGCGGGCGCCCGGTGTCCGGCCAGGGCCGGTTCTCCGTCAGCAGGGACACCGCGCCCGCCGACCAGTCGACCTTCGTCGTCGGCTCGTCGACATGGCGGGTGGCCGGCAGCACCGCGTGCCGCAGCGCCTGCACCATCTTGATCACGCCGGCCACCCCGGCCGCGGCCTGGGTGTGGCCGATGTTCGACTTCAACGACGCGAGCCACAGCGGGCGTTCGGGGTCGCGGCCCTGGCCGTAGGTGGCGAGCAGCGCCCCGGCTTCGATGGGGTCCCCCAGCACCGTTCCCGTCCCATGGCCCTCGACCGCGTCGACGTCGGCCGCGGACAGGCCGGCCGCGGCCAGGGCCCGGTCGATGACCCTCTGCTGGGCGAGGCCGTTCGGCGCGGTCAGGCCGTTGGACGCGCCGTCCTGGTTCACCGCGGAACCGCGCATCACCGCGAGCACGCGGTGTCCGTGGCGCCGAGCGTCGGAGAGGCGTTCCAGCACCAGCACGCCGGCGCCTTCGGCCCATCCGGTGCCGTCCGCGGCCGAGGCGAACGACTTGCAGCGGCCGTCGTTCGCCAGCGCCCGCTGCCGGGAGAACTCCACGAAGGTCCGGGGGGTCGCCATGACCGTGGCGCCGCCGGCCAGTGCCATGGAGCACTCCCCCGAACGCAGGGCCTGGGCCGCCAGGTGGAGGGCGACCAGGGAGGAGGAGCACGCCGTGTCCACCGTGACCGCCGGCCCGGCGAACCCGAACACGTAACTGACGCGCCCGGACGCCACGCTGGCCGCTCGGCCCGCGGTGGCGAACGCCTCGGCCGCCTCGGGTACGGCACCGGAGGCGGCGTACTCCTGCTCCATCACCCCGGAGAAGACGCCCACGTCGGCACCCCTCAGGGTCGACGCGTCGATGCCGGCGTGTTCCAGGGCCTCCCACGACGTCTCCAGCAGCAGCCGCTGCTGGGGATCCATGGCCAGTGCCTCCCGTGGCGAGATCCCGAAGAAGCCGGCGTCGAACTCCCCGGCGTCGGGCAGGAATCCGCCCCGGTCGACGTACGAGGTGCCGAAGCTGCCGGGGTCCGGATCGAACAGGTCCTCGGTGTTCCAGCCGCGGTCGGTCGGAAACGGCGACAGCGCGTCCTGCCCTTCACAGACCAGACGCCACAACTCCTCGGGGCTGTCGACGCCCCCGGGCAGGCGGCAGGCCATGCCGATGATCACCACCGGGTCGTCCGCCGCAGCGGCCGGGACGGCCTCCGTGACCGGCCGGGGGCCACCGAACACCTCGGCGAGCAGGTGCCCGGCCAACGCACGCGGGGTGGGGTGGTCGAAGGTGATGGTGGTGGGCAGCCGCAGTCCGGTGCGCTCGACGAGCCGGTTGCGCAGCTCCACCACGGCGGCGGAGGTGAGCCCGAGGTCCCGGAAGGCGCGATCGGCCGTGGGGGCCCGCGGGGTGGCCCCGGGCAGCACGTTCACGGTCTGCTCCATGACCAGGTCTTCCAACCGGGCGCGCCGGGCCCACTCGTCGAGACGGGTCAGCTCGTCGTGGAGCGTGGCCGTGACGGCGTCGTCGGGACGGCTCCGCGCGGGGTCCTCGGGGAACAACGTCCGCAGCAGTGGCGGAACCGCGGCGCCGGCGGCCGGTCGGCGCACGTGGAGGCAGAGCAGGGACGAACGGTCCCCGGCGAGCAGGATGTCCAGGGCGGACAGACCGCCGCGAACCCTGCGCGGATCGGCGGCCTCGCCCCGCGGCCAGGCGAGGAGGGATCCACCGTGCCGGCGGGCCACCGCTTCGGCAAGGACGGCGGAGACACGCACCTCCGGATCCTCCGTCCCACCGGTACCCTCCGGCACGGTGGTGCCGCCGGGCGCGAGCACCGGCTCGGCCGGGTCGGCGATCACCAGGAACGTCCGCTCGGGGGACTGCCCGGCCGTGGCGGCGGCCAGGAAGGCTGCCGGGGCCAAGTCACCGTCCGCGTGGAGCACAGCGGTCACCGGAGTGGCCACGCCGACGATCGCGGTCCGCAGGGACCGCTCGTCGCCGGACGACCACCGTACGTCCGCCCCGGCGACGTCCAGGTCGAGGGAGCCCTCCTCGCCCACCAGCAGCAGGTGCTGGACCTGATGGACCGAGGCCAGGTGGCGGACGACCGCCGCCCCGCGGACCGTACCGGCGCCGGTCACCACGACGGTGCCCCTCGCGCCGGGCCAGGGCCGCCGCGGTCGGTCGGCCACCGGAACCCGCACCAGCCTCGGCACGTACGCCACACCGGACCGCAGCACCGGCCACGGCTCGTCCGCCCCGAGCGCCGACGCCAGCTCGGCCGGCACGGGCCCGCTGCCGGCGTCCAGATCGGCGAGGATCAGCCGGTCCGGGTACCGCGTCCGCAGGGCGTGCGCGGCAGCGCGGAGTGCGGCCTGGGCCGGGTCCGGCACACCGTCCTCGGGGCGTGCCGGCACGGCGCCGCGTGTGAGGACGAGCAGGCGGCCCCGGCCGTGTTCCGGCCGGGCGAGCCAGTCGGCGAGCTGCCGGGCGCCGGCGCGGGCCGCCGCCGCCGGATCCTGCCCGGTGCCGTCGGCCGGCAGGACCACGGTCACCTCCGCGGTGCCGTCGGCCCCGCCCAGACCGGTGTGGTGGGCGGCGCCGCCGGGCCAGACGGCGGCCAGTGCGGCGGCCCCGGGGCCCACGAACGCCCAGGACGCGGGGCCGGCGCCGGACGCCGGACGGGAAGTCCGCACCCAGTCGACCTGGAACAGGTCCTCGTGGTGACCGCTCGCGGCGTACCGCAGTACGGCGGGCCGCTCGGCGAGCGTACGCCGCGTGATCTTGCCCGAGGCGGTACGCGGGATCGCGGCGACCTCGTAGATCTCCTCGGGCACCTTGAAGGGCGACAGCCGGGCACGGCACAGCTCGACCAGCGCCGGGACGTCCAGCCCGTCGGAAGCCGCGACCACGTAGGCGACCGGTACTTCTCCGAGGGTGTCGTGCGGCCTTCCGGTCACACCGGCGTCGGCCACACCCGGCGCCGCGCGCAGCACCGTCTCGACCTCCTCCGGGTGGAGGTTCTCACCGCCCCTGATCACGAGGTCCGACATGCGGCCGCAGACGGTGAAGTAGCCGTGCTCGTCGCGCCGGGCCAGGTCGCCGGTGCGGTACCAGCCGTCCCTCGTCGCCGCAGCCGTCTCCTCGGGCCGGTCGTGGTAGCCGAGCATGACGTTCGGGCCGCTGACCCAGACCTCGCCCTCGCACCCGGTGGGGACGTCCGCGCCGGTGTCGGGGTCGACGAGGCGGACCTCGACTCCGGGCACCGGCAGCCCGCAGGAGCCGTCGACCCGCCTGCCGTCGGGCGGGTTCATGGTGATCGCCCCGCACGTCTCCGTACTGCCGTAGGCGTCCACCAGGGGTGTGCCGAAGCTCTCGTGGAACGCGCGGCACAGCTCGGAGTCGGCGACCGCGCCGCCGACCAGGCCGATCCGCAGGTCGGGCAGCGAGAAGGGTTGCCGGCGGATCGTCTCGACCAGGTAGTGGTAGGTGGTGGGGACACCGGCCAGGAATGTCGACCGGTGGGCGCGCAGTGCGGCCAGGACGTCCTCCGCGGACGCGCCGTCCATCAGGTGGGCGCTCGCCCCGACCGCGGTCACCGACAGCACGCACGCGATGTGGGAGAGGCTGTGGAACAACGGCAGCGGCCACAGCACCCGGTCCTCCGGCGAGAGTCCCGGTATCGGGACGTACGAGGAGGCGACGGACCAGAGACAGTTGCGCTGGGTGGACAGCACCCCCTTCGGCTTTCCGGTCGTTCCCGACGTGTAGAATATCCACGCCGGGTCGTCCAGGCCGAGATCGTCCGGCGCGGGGGTGGTGGGCTCGGTGGCCGCCAGCTCGTCGAACGAACGGGTGCCCGCCGGCGCCTGGCTCGCGCCCGTCACCAGCACCGAGGCGCCGGACGCCGACCGTGACAGCCGCAGGAACTCAGGCGCGTGCCCGGCGTCGGTGACGATCACGGCGGCGCCGCTGTCGGCCAGCAGCCAGTCCAGCTCGGCTGCCGTGGACGCCGGGTTGAGCGGAACGCCCACACCGCCCGCGCGGACGACGGCGAGGTAACTCTCGACCATGGCGACGCAGTTGCGCAGGCAGATCGCCACCCGATCGCCGCGCCGCACGCCGAGTCCGGTCAGGTGCCCGGCCAGCCGACGCGTCCGCGCCTCCAACTGATCGTAGGTGACCGCCCGCCGGCTGTCGGAGAAGGCGACCTTGCCGGCGAAGCGGGCCGCGTTCCTCCTGAGGATGTCGGGCAGGACTTCGATCAGGTCAGCACGCACGTGTCGCACGTCCTTTCACGGGGCGGCTCGTCCTCGGCGACGCTGCGGTGCCGTCGGCCTTCACGAGTTGTCGTCGCGCACGAAGAAGGAGCGCGGGCGCGGCCCTTCGGCTCGGTCTGACTGGAGGCTAGGACCGCCCCCGTTCCCGAACATCCCTCAGCCTGATAGGAGATCGCCGGGCCCGAACCACCCGCTACCAGGGCGAGGGATGCGCGCCGATCCGGCCGTCCCTACAGTGAGCCGCGCCGACCGACCCAAGGAGGGGCATGTCCTCGCGTGAATCTCCCCTCGCCCCTTCGTGGACACGGCGGTACGCGGCCGCTCCGCAGGCGCCGGCCCGGCCGGTGCGCCTGCCGCACCCGGGCGGCTCGGCGGCCTTCTCCAGCGGCCCGGCCCGGCGGCCGGCACCGGGCACCGGCGTCCCCCCGGTGCGGTACCCCCAACCCCCGGGGCGCCGGGCAGAACCGAGGCCCTGACCGGACGCGAGCCGGTGCCTCGTCCCGCGATCACGTGCCACCGCCGATCGGACCGCGGTCGGTCCGTCGGACTCGGGATCGTCCAGGTCGGCGTCCCGTCCAGCCAGGGCGTCGGGCACGTGGGCCTGCCGCCGTCCTCCCGGCCGACACCACCACCCCCGACCGTGCGGCACCGCTGCCCGGACCGGTCCTGCGGCGGCCCTCCTCACGACGGCGCCTTCGACACCAGGCCGCCGCCCGGCAGGGCCGGTGACACGGAGTCACCGCGCCGTCAGCCGTACGCGGCCCACTTCGACCAGGAAACACGACACCAAGACAGTGAAGGTCGGTGCACACAGCATGCCCAGCGATCGCGCCACAGGAATTCACGATCTGTCACTCGCGACAACCGAGTTCGTTCTGCCGCACGCGGCACTCGCCGGTCACAACGGCACCGAGATCGGCAAATACCATGTAGGCATAGGCCAGCGGTCGATGAGCGTACCCGCCGCCGACGAGGACATCGTGACCATGGGGGCGGCCGCCGCCGCGCCGATCATCGCGCGGCACGGCACCGACCGGATCCGGACGGTCGTGTTCGCGACGGAGTCGTCGATCGACCAGGCCAAGTCGGCCGGCGTGTACGTCCATTCGCTGCTCGGATTGCCGTCGGCCACCAGGGTCGTCGAGCTGAAGCAGGCCTGTTACGGGGGCACGGCGGCCCTGCAGTTCGCCATCGGCCTCGTGCTGCGCGACCCCCGGCAGCAGGTCCTCGTGATCGCGAGCGACATCTCCAAGTACGACCTGGACAGCCCGGGTGAGTCGACCCAGGGCGCGGCGGCGGTGGCCATGCTGGTCGCCGCCGATCCCGCGCTGGTCCGCGTCGAGGAACCATCGGGCCTGTTCACCGCCGACGTCATGGACTTCTGGCGGCCGAACTACCGTGACGCCGCGCTGGTGGACGGGGAGGAGTCCATCACCGCCTATCTTCAGGCGGTGGAGAACACCTGGACGGACTACGCGAAGCAGGGCGGCCGTCCGCTCGACGAGTTCGCCGCGTTCTGCTATCACCAGCCGTTCACGAAGATGGCCTACAAGGCGCACCGCCATCTGCTGAACACCTGCGGGCAGGACACCGACGGGGCTCGGATCCAGCAAGCCGTCGGGCACACCACGGCGTACAACAAGGTCATCGGCAACAGCTATACGGCGTCGGCGTACCTCGGCCTCGCCGCGCTGCTCGACCAGGCGGACGACATGACCGACCGGCCCATCGGCTTCCTCAGCTACGGCTCCGGCAGCGTCGCCGAGTTCTTCGCCGGGACCGCCGTCCCCGGCTACCGGGAGCACCTGCGGACGGCGGCGCATCACGAGGCGATCGACCGGCGCGGGACACTCGACTACGCCACCTACCGTGAGCTGCACGAGGCGTCCTTCCCGACCGACGGCGGCCACCATCCGACGCCGCCGCAGACCACCGGGCCCTTCCGGCTGGCAGCGCTCCGCAGCCACAAGCGCATCTACGAGAGGCGCTGACGTTGCGCCCGCCCCTCACGTAGTGCGCGTCCGGGACGGCGGCGTCCGGTGCCCTGGAGCCGGTGCCGCTGCTTGGCCGGCTCTTCGGCTCGGGGCCGATTCCGGACCGCCCACCGTCCCCTGGCGGCTCATGACACACTTTTGCGTCCTGACAGTCAGTGCGGGTGTGGCGCGCGGCACATAGCTGATCTTCGCCGACCACCTCGGCCGCTTCCACCCGCGCCAGTACGGCTCCCCGCCGATGGCGGGCCGGCTGCACGGACATCTCCTCGTCCACGAACCGCCGCAGCGGACGATCGACGAGCTGTTCGAACTCGCCGCCGAGAACGGTGACATGATGGAATCGCGCCGCCCGGCCGACCGCCGTCCGCGAAATCCTCAGCCGTACCCGCGGCGGCACGTTCTCCCGCCAGGCCACGGCGTCCGCTACTGGTTCGAGTAGGCCCGTCCCCGACGGCGGCCGCCCTCGTCCCTTCAGCTCACCTCACCAGTGCCGACCGCGCACTGCGCCGTTCCATCCCTTGGGTTTCCAGCACCGTCAGGGGCTATGCGCACAGCGGTGCCTCAGACCGGCAACCGAGGAAGGTGAGCGACATGGCCGCCGACGGGAGGGCCAGGGGCCAAGGCCGAACAGGCAGTGGGCAAGGCCGCTCAGGCAGCCGCAGCGGGAACAGGTCCGGTGTGGGACCGGCCAGGCTCAGCCGCCCGGGTGACCCGCTGGCCAGCACCGGCCGCCACGGGTCGGCTCCCGCGGCGACGAGGACGCGTGCGATCTGAGGCCGGTGCCCGACCACCGCCTCCCACAGTGCGGTCGTACCGTCCTGAAGGGCGTCGACGTCGGCGACACGCCCGGCCAGCTCCGCGACGACCTCGGGCGAGCCGAACGCCACGGCCCGGTGCAGGGGCCGTTCCCCGCACGGCAGCGCCTCCGGATCGGCGCCTGGTCGAGCCGCCGCCGGATGTCCCGGTGGTCCCGCCAACCCTCCCAGTCGAGGCCGCCCTCCCAGCCGGCCCCTGGTCCCGTCCCCATGTCGCCTCCCGCGCCCCGCCCGACGGCACCGTGCCGCACACCGACCACCCTCGCAGACGGGTCCGACAACGCCACCGCCGTCACGGCGTCGCGGCGGGCCATGGACGCCGGCGCCACCGATCTGCCGTGGGTCGCGCCCTCGCGGATTGGCCCGAGACCGAGCAAGACCACACACACGGCCCCGTGAGCGGGCCGGGCAGCTGGGCGCGGCGCTGGCCCAAGGGGCGGCGCGGCCGGGGCCCGCCGAGGTGCAACAGGCACGAGCGGCAGGGCGATCGGCGCGAGGCTCACCGGCACCGGCCTCCGGGTCCCGGCCGGCACGGCCGGGCTTCGGCCCAAGTGGTATGCGCAGCCGCACCCTTGTCACGGGAACTCGGCAAGAAACCATTGATTCCGGTCAACGGCATGTTCGGATGTGCGGCACATCCATTGACTCCCTATACGGTCACTGGTTCAGTGGCTGAGCCACTGAACCACTGTGTCATTGGAGGCCCGGGTGGAAGCCCTGCCACGCGAGACGATCGTCGACGTACTGGAGCAGAGGCTGCGCGAGGACATCCTCGCCGGCCGTCACCCGGCCGGCAGCTACCTGCCCCCCGAACGCGAGCTCGCCGACGGGTTCGGGGTCACCCGCACCACGCTCAAGCACGCGTTCGGCCGGCTGGCACAGTCCGGTCTGCTGGAGACGCGCCATGGAGTGGGCACGCGGGTACGGGACTTCCTGCGTCTGGGCGGGGCCGACCTCCTGCCGATGCTCGTGCGGCACAGCCCCGACTGGATCGGTGAGATCTTCGAGGTCCGCCGCAGCATCGGCGCGCTCATCGCGGAACGGGCCGCGGCCCGCGCCACGGCGGCCGATGTCACCGAACTGCGCCGGCTGCTGGCCGCCGTCGGGGAAGCCGACGGTGGCGATCCGGCACAGTTGGCGGACGCCGAGGTGCACCGTGCCCTGGCCCGCGCCACCGGTAACCGCGTGTACGTACTGCTGACCAACACCCTGTTCAACGCGTACCTGCCGGTCCGCGCCGCGCTGGTCGGCCCCTTCGCGGACGCGCGGACCGCTCACGACCGGCTGGCACCGGTCGTCGAGGCGGTCGCGGCCGGCGACCCGGAGGCCGCACGCACCGCCGCGGGCCACTACCTGTCGACGACGGAGCGCCTCATGCTCGAAGGACTCGCCCGCTCCGTAGGACGCCGGGGGGACGCCCGGTGACCGCGCGCGGCACGCTGTTCCGGGAGACGATGCTGGGCCGCGTCCGCCTGGCCGACGACGACGCCGATCGTCCGGTACGGCTGGATCTGCTGGCCCGCGCCGACAGCGTGATGCTGCCGCACCGGACCACAACGGCGCGGCTGACGGGACGGATCCGGATAGCGGGGCGGGCCGACGACGCCGCGCCCGAGGGCGAGTTGGAGATCTCGCCGCTGGTACGCCGCAGGATTCGTTACCGGCTCCGCTTCGTCCTGGAGGGCCGGCGGCTGCTGCTCGACGGCTGGAAGTCGGTGTCGTTCACGCGCCCGCTGTCCTCGATGACCGTACTGCCGTACACCCTGTACGAGGACGGTCGGCGCGTCGGTGAGGGCACCCTGCGCTTCCCTCTCGCCACCGGCCTGCTGCCCTTCCTCTCCGGTTTACGCTTCCCCCGGGCGGCCGGGCCCGGCGCCGACCGGTACCCGGCGCCGCGCTGGGACGGCACGCCGGGACGGACCGAGGTCTGGTACACCACCCTGACCGATCCGGTCACCGGCAGCGGTGTCTGGCTGCACCACGAGCTCGTCGCCCCGCTCGACGGCACCCCCGCCTACGCCCACGGCTGGGTCGCCGTGTTCCCCCCGGACGGCCCGGCCGAGCACGCCCGGTTCGGCCCCACCCCCTGGCCCGGCGGGGCGCCCGGCTTCACCGCCGGGGACGTGCGGGTCGCACCCGGCCGTCTCACCGGCTCGGCCGGTCCGTTCGGCTGGACGCTCACCGAACAACCGCAGGGCCCGCCGCTGCACACCTTCCCGCGCTGGTCCTGGCGGCACCCCTGGCTGCCCGCCTCGCACCTGCTGCCCGCCACCCGCGCCCGCTACAGCGGAACCGTCCGGCACGGCACGGGCGAGCTGCGGCTCACGGACGCGCCCGGCGCGAGCGCCCGCCTCTACGGCCACGGCAACGCCCGCCGCTGGGCCTGGCTCCACGCCGACCTGGGCGGCGGTGACGTCCTGGAGATCGTCACCGCCGTGTCGACGCGACGCGGCCTGGACCGGCTGCCGCCGCTGGTGTTCCTGCGCCTGTACCGCGACGGCCGCACCTGGCCCCGGAGGGCGGAGCGGACCGCTGTGGGCTGGGCGGGCGTCGGCCGGTTCCGCGCGGACATCGGCCTGCCGCGGTGGCGGGTCGAAGGGCGTGCGGGCCTGCGCCGCATCCACGTGACGGTCACCCAGCCACTCGACGGCACACTCGCCCTCGACTACACCGATCCGGACGGCTCCGCCGCCGTGTGCCGCAACAGCGAGCGGGCGGACGCGGAGGTGTGCCTGGAGCGGTGGTGGGGCCGCTGGCGGCCGGAGGCGGCATGGCGGCTGTCGGGCACGGCGCACGCGGAGGTGGGCGAGCGATGAGCGGTTCCGCCGATGCCCTGACGGGCCTTGTGGCCGCGGTCCTCGCCGACGACGGGACGGCCGGGTGGACTAGGGCCGTGCCACGGCGGGTCGCGGCCCTGCTCGACGCCATGCCGGCTCCGGCACGCACCGCCGTGCGCGGCGCGGCCACGGTGATCGACGCCTACGCCGTCGCCCGTACCGGCAAGCGGCTGTCCGCTCTCGGCCCGGTGGACCGGGAACAGGTGATGGCGTCGCTCGCCGCGCGCCGGGCCCTGCTGCCACTCCTGGACGCGGTGAAGGTCCCGCTGCTGCTGGCCGCCGGCACCGAACGGATGCTGCACCACGGTCCCGCGCCAACGGTGTCCGCCGCCGCGGACCCGCCGCTCGACTGCACGCCCTCCACCGGCTGGCCCACGCGGTCCACGGCCGACGCGGTCGTGATCGGATCGGGTGCCGGCGGCGCGATGGCCGCCCGTACCCTCGCCGCCGCCGGTATGCGCGTCGTCGTCCTGGAAGAGGGCGAGCACCACACCACCGCGTCGTTCGGGCGCCGACCCCCGCTCGACCGCTTCCTCGATCTGTACCGGGACGGCGGCGCGACGATCGCCGTGGGAAGTCCGCCGCTGGTGCTGCCGGTGGGCCGCGCGGTCGGCGGCACCACCGTCGTCAACTCCGGCACCTGCTACCGCACACCGGACCATGTGGTCGCGCGCTGGCTCGGCCACCACGGGTTCGCCGCGGCGGAGGGCTTCGGTACCCGTCTCGACGAGGTCGAACGCGTTCTGCGGGTGGCACCGCAGCCACTGGACGTCCTCGGCGAGAACGGGCTGATCGCGCTGGCCGGGGCGAGAGAACTCGGCTGGGCCGCCGCGCCCCTGCGGCGCAACGCCCCGGGTTGCCGTGGCTCCTGCCAGTGTGTCGTCGGCTGTCCCACCGGCGCCAAGCAGAGCGTCCAGCTGTCGGTGCTGCCCGGGGCCTGCGCGTCCGGCGCCCGGATCGTGACCGGGGCGCGGGTACGGCGCATCCTCACCGACCGCGACGGGCCGGCCGGCCCACGGGCCGCCGGGGTGCTGGCCTGCCGCCCGGACGGCAGCGAGCTGGAGATCCTCGGCCCGCTCGTCGTGGTCGCCGCCGGGGCTCTGCACACACCACCGCTGCTGCGCCGCTCCGGCCTGGGCGGGCACCCGCGGCTCGGCCGCAACCTCAGCGTGCACCCCGCCGTCAGCGTCGCGGGCCGCTTCCGGCACCCGGTCACGGGCCGTCAGGGCGTCCTGCAGAGCGTCGGGGTGGAGCGGCTGCGCGCCGACGGCATCCTGATCGAGGCCACCGCGGCACCGCCGGGCATGACCTCGTTCGTGCTGCCGGGTGTCGGCCGCGCGCTGCGCCGCGAACTCGAACAGGCGGACCGGCTGGCGACCCTCGGCGCGATGATCGCCGACCGCCCCTCGGGCCGCGTCCTCGGCCGCGGCCGTCCCCTGCTCCGCTACGACCTCGCGGCGCGCGACGCGGCCCGGCTGCTCCGGGCCGAGCGGGCCATGGGGCGTCTGCTGTTCGCGGCCGGCGCCGAGGAGGTGCTGACGGGTGTTCCCCGGGCGCCCCGCGCCCGGACCCCGGAGCAGCTGGAGGCAGTGCTCGACACGGTGAGCGCGCGCGATCTGCACGTGTCCGCGTTCCATCCCACGGGCACGGTCGCGGCGGGCGCGGACCCGCAGCGGTCGCCGGCCGACCCGGAGGGACGGCTGCGGGGCGTCGAAGGCGTGCTGATCGCCGACGGTTCGGTGCTGCCGAGCTGTCCGGAGGTGAACCCGCAGCTGAGCATCATGGCCGCGGCATCGGCCGTCGCCCGGCGTTGGGTGGCGCGGGCCCGGTGAGACGGTCCCGGGCACGGGCCCGGCGAGACACCGAGTGGGCACGATGGGGCAAACGACGGTCGCTTCGGTCGTTCCCTGGCCCCTTCACGGTCCCGCCTTGCGCTGCGGCTCCGTACTTCCCGACGCGGCTGCGCATCGGCGGCACGGCGAGACGATGTGCCACGACTGAAGGCATCGTGCGCCCTGAGCGCTGCACACACCAAAAGGTTCGGAAGTAGACGGACGCTGTGGGAGCAGGGGCGTTACGGACCGTGCCGCCGGCCGGGGAGCTGAGCGCGTCACTGATCAGCCGGGTCGCGGACCGCTACGGTCTGCCGGCCGCCGGTGTGCTGCGGCTGTGGACCTGCCGCAACTCCCCCGCCCGCATGGACGGCGGCGGTGTGCGGGCCGATGCGGAGATCGTGCCCAACGAAGCCGGGCGGGCCGTGCTCGCCGAGTTGTGCGGGGTCGCGCCGGCGGTGCTGGCACGTGCTCTGCCCGCGTTCACCGTGGACGATCCCAAGACAGCAGCGGCCGGGAGGCCGGCCTGGCGCAGGCGCGGTGGCGTGCGGCGGGCTCGGCGGCGGCAGGGGCGGCGTTCGCCTGCCGGCTGTGCACCGCGCGGCGTACCGGGCAGGCGGTGCGGGCGGTGCGGTATCCGCCGCACTGGCGGCGGGCGTGTGCCCGGCACGGACGCTGGCTGCTGGCTGCTGGCTGCTGGCTGCTGGCTGCTGGCTGCTGGCTGCTGGCTGCTGGCTGCTGGAGGCGGACGCCGACCAACCACTGGAGCACCTCGACCTGCGCGGGATGCCCGAGGTGGCGGCGGCGCAGCGGCGGTGGACCGGTGTGGCGCGGCGTGCGGCGCGGGTCGGGGCAGGCCGGGGCGGGACCCGGTCAGGTGTGCGCCTTGGCGCACGCGGTTGTGGCCCGCTGGTGGGAGGAAGCCCTGCGCTGGGAGCAGGAGGAGATCTGGCCGCAGCGCCTGCACCAGGCGGCGGGCGGCGGGCGGCGGGCGGCGGGCGGCAACGCGGCGGCCGGCAACGCGGGACCGCGACTTGGGTGGTGGCGGATCGTGGGCCGGGACCCGGTCGTCTTCCCGGAGGTGGTGGCCGTGGCCGACGCGCTGCGGGACCCGGCCATGACTGAGCTGGTATGGAGGGACAGCGGGGCCGGGCGGCCGCAGAGGCTGCCCGCCGACGGGGCATTTGGCCGCCGGCTGGGCGAGCGGGTGGGACGCACCTGGCTGGGGCCGCTGGCGGCGGTGGACCACGGCGGGCCGTTGATCGTCTGGATGGGCGCGGCCGTCCGCCGACTGCGCGGCGCAGACGGGCCCCCCGGGTGGATCCGTGGCGGCTGTTGCAAGAACAGCGGCTCTCCACCATGGCCGGGCAGTTGCGGGTGCCGGCGGCAGAGCAGCAGTCGGGCGTCTCGGGAACCCACGCCATTTGGTTGTCGACGGTGGCGGTGATCGTGGCGGTGGCATTCACCGCCGCTCACGACCGCGACAGCCGCCACCCCGGAACCACCGAAGCCCGACATCGACCTCTACATCCACAACGCGGGCGAATCCGCGATGCTGAGTTCCCGGGTTCCACCGCGATCGGCGCTCCCTGCGTCTGAGCGCCAGCCGCCGAGCCCCCAGTTCACCACTGGGGGCTCGGCGGAGTTCCTCACACGCGGGGAGGACGGCAGGTGGTGGTGCTACTCACCCGGTCGGCACGGTCGGCAGACCCCGGGCGGGTCCTCGTAGACTCCGCACCCGCTTTCGTCCTCGATCACCACTCGGATGTTGTCGAAGATGAACCGTGCTTGCTTCGGACGGTACTTGCCCTTCTCTCCGCGCACATGGTTCATGGTGATCTCGTGGATGCGCCGGAGCTTTGCATCGACCTCCCGCGTCAATGCGCGCACATCTTCGAGTTCCTTGTCGTCGAGCTGAACTGAATTCCCGGCGGCCATCCCCGAGTCCTCTCTCCGAAGAGATCGATTGCGTTGTCGGTGGCACGGGGTACCACCCGTTGGCGACTGACTCCAGGCTCATGCGGCTGGTCACTGAGGTCCAGCTCAGCTGGTCCGAACGGGGTGAACTCCGCGGTGGCCCTTGGGCGCCTGCTCCCCCGGCGCTCCCCGCGTCCCGCTGCCTGCCCTGTGGGACCCGGCGGAGCATCACCCGCCCCCGTGGAGCTGAGGGTCGGGGAGGCTGTCAGCGGCGCGCTGGTGGCCTCTCCTCGCGCAACCACCACCCGTGGCCGGGATCCGGGTGAACGACCATGAGACCTGGCCCGCATGCGCTTCTGCCGCTCCTCTGGGGGCCGGCTGCCCCCCGGATGCCTCGCCCCGGCGTCTGTACTGCGATGACGCCTGCCGCGCTCAGGCCTACCGGGACCGGGAGACCGCCGGGCGCATTCCGGGGCTCGGGCTGACGCCGGGTGAGGCCGAGTGGAACGGCTGTCGGCATGGTGCGGCTGCCGACCTGCCCGGTCTGCGGGCAGATCACCTTCGCGGGCGGCGGCCGTCGCCAGGGCGCGGTGTACTGCTCAGGGCGATGCAGATCCAGGGCCTGGCGGCGCCGCGCAGCACACCGCGCGCGGCGGGAACCGTGACGTACAGCCGTCACATTTTCGGGCTCTACCGGCCGGTATGACGCCTCCACGTCACGCTCACACGACCACCAGCGGGACCCCCTGTGGTCTCGGGGGGCACCGAGGGGCGTGCTGTAGCCCGCAGCGCGGCGCACAGGGCGTCTCCTGCGGCGGGCTACGCCGGCCGCGGAATCCCCTTTGGGGGGGTTCTCTGTTGGCCGGTACCCCATGCCACCCGCTCCGGCGGACTGAGGGGTGCCGGCCTCTTACCGTGTGCGAGCCCGGCCGGTCGTTTCTCGGCGCGCCACACCCAGTGGCCTAAAATCGAACTTGTGGCTGATTCAAGTGGTAACCGCCTTGCCCAACTCCGGTTCCTGGAGCGCATCCAGGACCACGACCTCGCGCGGCACCCGCCGATGGACCGTGGACGAGGACGGTGCCAGGGCGAGCAGCGTCGGCTCCCGATGCCGGACCGGCTCGCGCAGTACGGCCTGAGCGGACGGACCCGCGGCGTCACCCGCGACCGCACCCTGGGCATCCACACCGACGTCGCCGTCGCCTGGCAACGTCTCTCCGCGGGCGACTGGACCGCCTACGCCAACGAAGTCAGCCGCCGCACCGCAACGGAGAAGTCATGAAGTTGCCCGTCGTCATACACCGGGCCCGCCTGGGAGTCGATGAGTTCAGAGTCATCCGACCTGCCAAGCCGTTGACCCGTGCCGTGCTCATCGACCACGATCGGCACCTGGACGCCTACCTGGACCAGGACGCTGCCCGAAGCGTCGCCGGGCTGTGGATGCTCGCAGCACGCTCGCCGCGCTCGCTGATTCACCTGCCCATGCGAGCCAACCACCCGCCGGCCCGGGAGGTGCCGGACGACATCGGCTTCCGGCTTGACCTCGTGCTCCTGCACCATTCGCTACAGTTCGCGCCCTCGAACTGGAAGCAGGTGCGAGGCCGTCTCGGTCCCGGCCGTCTTCAGACCGTGAGTTTGCCCGAGGCAGAACATGACGATGTCGCAGTGGCCGACTACGCGGCGCGTCACTACCGCGAGAACCGCGACCTGTTTCACCAGCACCTTCATGCCGAGACGCTGTTCATGACAGGCAGCCCAAAGGTCTTCCGAGAGACCGCGCGGCACTTCCTCGATGTCGCCCGCAAGGGACCGGGCTACACCCCGGTCCACCCCAGCTACCCGCATTTCTGCACCGAGCTGCACTCGAACGACGGCATCCTCGGCGACGCCCGCGAGATCCACGTCGAGTACTGCGGCCAGTGGCACTCATGAACTCCAGTCACAGAGAACGGCCCGGTGGCGCGATCAGTGAGGCAAGCATTCGGACAGTTCCAATACCCGACGTCACCATTAGGAGGCCAAGGACCGCACGCGGGCATCGGCGCACACCGGAGTCGGTCAACACCCGGTGACGCCGCTCCGGGAAAAGATCTCCAGTCCCTTCCGACCCGCCTTCGCACCGTGCCCATGTCGCGGGGTCTCCCGCCCCGTCGTACACAGGAAGCATGAGCGACGAGAACGAGCAGACACACCGACCCGGCGAGGTGGTGCCGGTGTCCGGGATCTACGAGTGCGACTTCGGTCAGCGCCACGCGTACAGCACCGACGTCACGGGCCACCGGTTCCCGCCCCTTCAGGACGGCTGCGCCGGCAGCGGCTGGAAGCTGAAGACAGCTGCGCACCCCGGCGCCTGACGGGCTGACGCGACGGCCAGGTCCCTTCTGGGGTCACTCGGCTCGCGACCGGTGGTTCGGGCGCAAGGCATGCATGGTGACGTGGGGAGCTGCCGGAGCCGATGCTGAGCACTGCGGTACCCGGGCCCCAGCTTCGGGCGGGCTGGGCGGGCTGGGCGGCGGAGCCGAAGTGGGACGGGTACCGCGCCCTGGTCTGCATGGTCGCCGACGTAAAGCATCTCGTCGAGCTCGGCGGGGACGACCTCCGCGACGCGGTGGAAGAACGCGCGGTCCGGCTTCGAGGCGCCCCAGTCGTCACTGATGCCGATCAAGTCGACGTCCGAAGTGAACAACTCCGGGAGAATCCTGCCCGTTCTCACCGTCTGATTGCCGGCGATGCCCAGCCACAGAGTGTCCGCGCGAAGCACCCCCAGCGCGTCGCGGACATCCGGGTACAGGTCGGCCTCGCCGAACTGCTCCGGCTTACGCGCCGCCGCCCGCTTCTGTCGCTCGGCGTACAGATCGAATGCGGGCCGGAACTCCTGGAAGGTCTCGCGGTAGTCGCGGCCCTGGGCGATGACGGCGCAGAAATCGCCGCGAAGGTATGACGCGGCACCTGGAGTCAGTCGGCCCAGGTGCCCTACTCGGTCGTCTCGTCTACAAGGCACTCGCCTACATCGAAGATCACAGCGCGAATCACGCGGGCACAGTATCGACCGTGCTTCCCCGGGACGCCTTCCCCACCTTTCAGTGGGAGCACCTACTTCGGCCGCGTGTCCCCCGGATGTCCGTCCTCCGGTTGACGCGGGGATGTGCCAACCGGGACGCTCCCCGCGCCACAGGTCCTGCTGTCCTCCCCGACGCTGCCTGCCTGTCGGCAACTCACGGCGGCGTCCACGTGCGCCAGCCGGCGGTCGACGCCGAACAACGGCCGGCGCACGCCTCACTGCGGCACACCGGTGAACGCTGGGCCAAACCAGCCTGTCCGGAAGCAGCGTCTGCCAGAGCCGCTCTCCGATCCGCGCGGAAGCGGGCCGCCGACGGGGCCCGGGAGAAGGGCTTCACCGCTCCGCTCTCCCAGGCCGACACCGTCGGCGACCTTGACCGGGTCGTCCCGGTCTCACCGTCGTCCGCGCCCACCAGCACGCCGCCGGGGCCCGTCAAAAGGTGGCTCGGCCGGCGAGCCGGGCCACCATGCAGAGCCCGGTCCGTGGCGGTCGCCGAGTGGCACGGTCGGGCGGCTGGAACATCAGTGGCCCGCGGAAAGTACGCCATAGATGCACGCGATACTGAACTCGTGGAATGGTGGGGCATGACGGGTGCCCTGCGTAAGGGGTGTGACCGAAACTCTCGGTACCCACAGGGTTTCCCCACGTACCCTCCGTCGGCGCCGGCTGCCACGGTTACTGCGCGGCGAGCTCCTTGAGGTCGACGGTGTTGCCAGCGGGCGGCTGCTCGGGCTTGACGGGCTTGTTGTAGTCGCTGAACGTCGTGGACTCGGGCTGGGAGCCGCCGGTCGTGGTCGCCTTGAGGATGTAGGGCTTGCCCTCGGAGGCGACGTACAGCGTCCACGTCTTGCCGTCCGACTTCTTGGTCAGCTTCACCGCAGGGGTACCGTCCACCGACGTGCTGCCCTTGTTGGACATGCCCTTGCGCTCGGACTTGTCCTCGTCCAGCGCGGCCAGCAGACCCTGCTTGTCGCACAGGCCGCTCAACTGCTCGTCCCCGGCAGGCACCTTCACCCACTTGCCGACGATCTTCGACACGATCTTGTCCGCGCCGGCCTGTTGCTTCAGGCTCGTCCGCCAGTACTTCTCGTCGCCCTTGAGATACAGCGTCGCGCCCGTGTGCCGCACCTGCGCGGTGGCACCCTGCTGTTCCAGCGTGCCCTCGCAGTTCTTGTCACGGTCGACCGCGACATCGACCGCCAACAAGCCACCGCCTTCCTGCCGTACACGGCCCTTGACGTGCATGGAGTCGGCCTGTCGGGTCGCCTTCACGGCCTGGTCGGCCACCTCGTCGGCAGACTTTCCCGCGAATGCCTCGTCGTCGTCGCTCCCGCCGCACGCCGCCAGGCTCAACGCGCACACGCCCGTCGCCGCCACCGCCGCAAGCCGTCCCATTGCTCGCATCACACACTCACTCCCCCGAGAGCTGCGTCCGCGCCCTCAGCCAGCGCCCGACCCTCATGATCACGGCGTGAAACTCCCGCTTTCCCCACCGGTCACCCACAACACGCGGTACACCCCATTCCGGATATGCCGCACCTACACATCCAGCCAGCTCACACCTAGCCGGACATCTCCGGCCGAACGGCGTGCCGAACGAGCCCCGGGTCGCGGCCGGGCCAGACGACGACGGCGATCAGCCCCCTGCTCACAAGACCAGCTACGTTTCATCCGGATCGAGGCGTTCGACACCGACGCCGCGGTCACCGCCACCGAACTGCTCCGGTTCGGGCACTCCTGGGCCGCCGTCCACGCCATCCACGCCGCCCGCCCCTCCCCCGCCCACCCCGGCGGCCGGTACCTGCTCACCCTGACACCGAAGGCACAGGCGGGCACCGGTGTCCAAGCCGTCCACCCCGACCAGTAGCCGCCCGCCGCCCGGCCGCAGACCTACACGATCGCCGCGTCGGCCCGGGTCTGGCCGGCCGCGCCCCGGCAGCCGGCTGCCGCGAAGGACCGGTGCCCGCGGCCATCGGCGCTGGCGAGAAGGCCACCCAGGCCCTGCTGGACGACCGCACGCGGATTCTGGCCGGCCCGCCTCGGACGCTGCCCTCGATCGGCTGGTAGGGAGCGGCGCCCGGCGGAGCGGCGTCGGCCCCCGGCACCGGACTGCTCGCGCAGTATGGCCTGAGCCGGCACACCGTGGAGCTGGTCCACGTCGGCGATGCTTTTGTGAATCTGCCCTCGAACGTCCAGGCCGGTCAGTTCAGCAGGGCAGCTGTGAACGTCTGACGGTGGTCCACCAGCCAGGTCTGCATGCGGTCCCAGCGTCCCCATCCACGCTCGGCCAGCGCCTGGAGATGGAAGGGGTCTCCGTCGGCCACGCGGCGGGTGACGAAGGCCCGGCACACCTCCGCGGCCTGCTCGATGACGGCGGGCAACTCGGCACGGTTTCCCGCCGAGAGGCCGTAGCTGTCGGCAAGAATCCGCAGCCGTGCGGCCGCATCCAGCCCATTGGGACAGAGAGCGGCCGCGGACTCGGGATCAAGCATGGGCACCCGGTAGCGGGCGGTCATGGCGATGTCCCAGAGGGCGCGGCCCGGGGCCACCAAGTCGAAATCGATCAGGGCCGCGGCACGACCGTCGCGGAAGACGACGTTCTCCGGGGACACATCGTTGTGGCACAACATCGTTCACCCCTCCGGGTCGGCGAGTTCCGGGGCCACTCGGCACGGGTGTCGACCGCGACGGCCGCACTGGTCTCATGCAGACGCCGCAGCAGGCTCCCCACCGATGTGAGGGCAGAACTCGTCATCGCCCAGTCCGGGAACGGCGGCAGAGCCACGTCGCCAGGGATGAAAGTCAGCTGCTCACGGCCATCTGCGGTCAGACCGACAGGGGCCGGCGCCGCGTCGAAGCCACTGCTCCTTCAACGCAAGAGATAGGCATGCAGGGCGCGCGTGCTCCACCAACTCCCCCCGGCGCAGGACTGCCCCCGCGTTCACCATCCCGCCGACCAGCGCCTCGCCCTCAGCCGTCATGACGATCACGCTATCGCCAGATCGCCCCCACGGGCCGGGCTGCACACGACGTGGCTCAACGCACGACAGAACGCGCGACGCGGATTCCCACGTCGTCGACCTGGAAAGTCGGATGGCTGCGGCGCCGCGCGGAGGCCCGGCAACTCCAGTGTTCATCGAACCAGCCACCGCCACGGAGTACCCGGTAGGCGCCATAGACCTCGGCGTCGTAGACGTCCCAGCACCAGTCCCAGACGTTGCCGAGCATGTCGTAAAGACCCCACGAGTTGGGGAGTTTGCCGCCCACCTCGTGGATGCGCTCGTGCGAGTTACCGCGGTACCAGCCGATCTCGTCGAGATCCCCGTAGCGCGGCCCGGTCGTCCCGGCACGGCAGGCGTGCTCCCACTCGGCTTCGGTCGGCAGCCGATACCCGTCGGCGGACGCGTCCCACTCGATGTCTTCGGCGTCGGCACGGAAGTGGTACGCGGGCGTGAGGCCGGCGCACTGGGACAGGCCGTTGCAGAACCGCACCGCGTCCCACCAGGAGACGCACTCGACGGGCAACTGGTCCCCAGGGGTGGTACTCGGCCGCTGGCCTGTGATCTGTGCGAACAACGCCTGGGTGACCGGGGATGCCGCGAGCTGGTAGGGCGCAAGGTCGACCGGCCAACTGCGCTGCGTCCGCCGGTCCGACAGCGTCACCTGCCCCGGCGGGATGGCGATCATCTCGTTCCCCGTCATGACTTCCATGATCAGGAGATCCTGACGAGAGCTGTCAGTGCGAGACGACAGAGCCACCAACGGTTGCCCTCGGCTGACACGAATCGGTAAGTCGTCATCCTTCACTGACACAGACAGTCATCGATCATCCTTCAGTGGCAACCGGTCAACGTTCACTGGCACGGGTCAACCGTAGTCGGGCCCGGACCGGTGTCACGCGGACGGCGTCCCGCCCGGGCGGGACGGGCGGGCACGTACCGAGCGCCCGGGACTGACGCCACCGGACGTCAGGGGAGCGCGAGCACCGCGGCGATGGCGGAGCGGAGATTCTGGTCGTCGAGGACGGCGCGGTAGTCCCGGTGGTTGGAAAGCCGCAGATCGCGAGCCCCGACGAGGCACAGTGCCCGCCGTGCGGCCGTCGTGACCGTGCCGATGCGCAGGAACCCGCGGAGTGCCTCGGCCAGGTCGCCGTAGCGGTCGTCGTCCCCGGTGAAGCGCGCGACGATCTGCTCCAACACCGCTAAGGTGCTATCCGCATCGCCGGTGATCGCCCACAGAGCGACCGCCGCCGTCGCCCTCCCGTACTCGGCGTTCTCCATGACCTCACGCACCCGTGCGGCGTGCGCCGCGGCGGCGGGGCCGAAGTCGGACAGGAGGAGGACCGGTCCGTACGGCGACGCCTGCTCGTCGTGCATCGCCTCGCCCAGGAGCCGCAGGGCAGTGCCGTCGTCACCCCCCGCGATGCGCCAAGCTGCCCACGCAATCCTGCGGTGGTTGTCCGGGTTGTCGAGGACGACCGCGTCGCGCACGGCGGACGCCGTCGAGACGGCACCCGGCCCCATCGCCAGCAGCACGTCGACCACGTGCAACGAGTACCGCGCGTCCTTCAGCAGCGGCAGAACGACCGGGAGCACGGGCAGCGCGTCCGGCCCCCACTCCTCGGCGACGTGCAGCAAGGTGCCCATGATCTCGCCGTGATCGCCGTGCCGTTCGTGGTCCTGCCGCACCTCCTCCACCAGCGCGGGCAGCAGGACGTCCGCGTGCTCGCGCAACGGCGCGAGGACTTCGTGCATCTCCGGCCGGCGCGGATCGCCCGCGACCCAGCTGCGCCCGAAGTGCTCCCGGTGGGGCGCCCAGAGCGATTCGACGAGGCCGGGGAGGCCGCGGGGGTCGCCCAGCCGGACCAGGGCCCAGCGTGCGAAGTCACCGACAGTCCCCTCGATCCAGGAGATCTCGTCGGTCCCCGGATCATCGAGCAGTGCCGCCAGGCGGTCGGCGTACGGGCCGGACTCAGGGGCGAGCATGGCGAGGAGGTGCGCGGCCTTGAGCCGCACGCAGTCGTCGGCGCAGTCCAGCAGCCGTACGGCGAGAGGCAGCACCGTCGGTGCCGCGGAACGCCGCAGCACCAGGTGTTGCCACGCCTCGTCCAGGACGACCCGGCGCAGCCCGTCGTCCGCGGTGCGTTCCGCCGCATCAGCCAGCCGGGTCACCAACGACAGGGCGTCCGACGGGACGTGGTCGAGGAGACCGGACACCCATGCGGCGACGTCGTCACGGGTGGAAGGGGTTTCGACGTCCGGCACCCACCAGACCCGCTCGAACCGGGGCCGTACGGCCGGATCGGCGAGGATGTCCACCAGCAGGTCAGCATGCCGGAGGGGGGCATCGCGATCGAGGGACGCCCGGGCGATCACGGCCGCCACCTTCATCACCGGCTCGTCGTCGCGCAGCACCCGGCTCAGCACCGCCTCCACCGCGCCGGCGAACCGGTGCCGGCCGCCGGGAGACCCGGTCTCCGGCACGCCGGCGGTCGTCGCGGCGCGGGTGCCCAACGCGAGCAGGAGAGGCAGGCGTACGGCAGGATCCGTCTCGGCGTACCACCGGTCCAGCAGCGCGTCGTCCTCCGCGAGGAGGAGGGCGGCCCGCCGGACGCTCGGCGCGGGGTCCGCGAGGAGCATCGAGATCTTGTCGCCCTGACGCCGCCACTCCTCCCGCCACGCTCCGTGCGCGCCGTGTGCGCCGGCCTCACTCGCCGCCCCGTTCAGGGCGCCGAGCAGTTCGACGAGAGTGACTCGTGCGCCGTTGGCGGGGTCGCAGGCGAGCGCCGTGAGGAACGGCAGGGCCGCGGCCGCGGCCGGCGGCAGCCCGCCTCCCGGAGCGAACAGGCAGGAGTACAGCGGGTGGCAGTCCTCCTCCGTCGCCGCTGGACCTCGCCTCACCAGGCGGCGCAGCGCCCGCGGGACCTCCTTGACCGGATGATGCTCCGGCACACCCGTCCGGAACCGGCTCCAGTCCACCGCGTCCACCGCCTCGACCGAAGTCCCCGCCACCGCCACCCCGTCAGTCCGCCGTTCGTCGACCGACTGACATCCTGCCATCGACCCGACGGGATGATCACCTCGAAATCTGCCTGGTGAAAAGCAGCGCCTGCGGCCAGGCCACGTTCATGCGCCCCGTCACGGCGACGACTACGACGACACCTCACCGGCCGCCGAGGTACAGCAGGCCGCGCACGAAGACCGGGAGAGGTCCCTCAGCCGCCACCCGCTCACCTACGTCCAGGACTCCTGGGCCGTCCACGCCACCCTGGAGCTGGAGGCACCCGGCATCGAGCACCGCACCGAGCAGCACCAGGACGGCGGGACACAATGAGGATGGCCCACCCCGACGGCTCCTGGGCCCGCGCCAACACCAACAAGTCCCGTGACCTGCCGCGACCGTCCACCAAGGTGGTCCCCGCCGCCTGTGGGGCCTACTGACCGACATCCTCGACCGCCTCATCACCGGCGGAGAGCTGCCGGTGACCAGGGCCCACGTCACCATCACACCCGACGGACAGACCGCCCTCTCCCGCGGCCGGTGGTCAACCACCTTGTAGACCTTCGGCGCCGCGGTGACCACCGGCCGGACCACGTTCGCCTCCCGCAGCGACATCCACCACGGCTTGATCCGGCGGACGCTGCGGAACGGCTCGGGTCCCCGAAAGTCCCGCTGAACCGGTCACGGACCCGGGGCACGGGTAAGCCAGGCTGGGCCCGGCCGAGTCGTCAGTGCCGGGCGCGATGCCTCCGGCATGACGATCACCATGCGCAACTGCGGACCGACCTGGACCGATACCGACGGCGTGGCACGCGCTTCGCCTGTCGCCTACGACAAGCCGAGCGGGGAGAGACAGAAACAGACCCTCCAGGACGCGGGGTGCACGAATGTGGAGCTGCTGGAGGTCAAGCCGGGAACACTGCTGGATCCACCACTGCGGAGGTGGCTGCCTGTCGCTATCGTCGGTGGCCGTGTCACGCGAAGGTGTGGTCCAGAGGCCGAGGCCCCTCAGGTCCGCGCGACACCGCCCGCCCAGCGCTGTTGACTGCCTCGTATGGGCAAGTGCAGGCCATCACCCGGTGAAGACCGCGGCAAGACCACCTTCCGGGCTGGGCCGGACAAGAAATGGCAGGTGGTGGGCAGGCGCCTTGCGACAAGTGCGGCGGGACGCTTGTGGGATCGTCTCAGCGCGGCGGACTTCTTCGGCCACTCGTTCCAGTTGGCGTCACTTGCCTTCCTCTGTTTCTTCCCGTTCCTGATCCTCGTCACCACTGCGGTCGGCCAGGATGCGGCAAAGGTCATGGCCGGATGGCTCGGACTGAACCAGCAGGCGGCCCAGGCCCTGGCTGCCCTGTTCAGACCCAATCCCAGTTCGGGCACCCTCACCCTGGTGAGCGCACTGTTGCTGATCGCGGGGGCGGTCGCCGTAGCCGGCACCCTTCAGAGCTGGTACCAGTTGCTGTTCGAGGTTCCTCCACAGTGGTGGCGGGACTTCGCGGCTCAGCTCGTATGGCTGACGGTTCTGGTCGCGTACAGCGCGGCCCAGGCCGGGATCGGCGCAGCACTGGCAACACTTCCCCTGAGGGGCCTGTCCGGTTTTGCCGTGGCACTGCTCTTCTGGTGGGGGACCATGCGTCTGCTGCTTACCGGAGCGGTCACCTGGCGCTTCCTCCTGCCTGCGGCCTTGGCCACGAGCGTCGCATGGACAGGGCTCGGGCTGTTCTCCTCCCGCTTCTTCTCGGCGACGATCGTGGCCAACAGTCAGAAGTACGGTCCTGTGGGCGTCGTCATGGTCATCATGTCCTGGCTGGTGGCGGTAGGGGTGGTCATCCACCTCGGTGCCGTTGTGGGCCACGAGTACGTCAAGCGCCGTGCCGCTCGCTCACCGTGCTGACGCCGCGCTCGGGAGCCACTTCAGGAGATCTCTGGTCGGTGGAGATCACCATCTCCATGCGGAGCGGTCTCGGGCGGGCCCGGGAGTCGTGGCTCCCGTGAGGCATGCCGTGTGCCGTTCCGGATCTATGACGATCTCCGAAGTGAGGGCGTAGCGATAGATGCGTCTTCGATTGACTCTTCACCCCCGGTGGGTGAGGGAATCCGCACCGCGCTGCGGCAGGCTTGGACCAAAGCCCCGGAAGGACACGCTCTCGCCCCGCACGGCGCGCGAGAGGCGATGGGAAGGGCATCGCATGAATGGACGCAGTTCCAAAGCCAGGAGGCCAGCGGCCGAGGCCGGAGGAACCAGCGGTCAGGGCCGCCCCGGATGGGCGCGTCTGGCGCTGCTCGCCCTGGTCGTGAGCGTGCTGGTGCCTGTGCTGACCGCCGGTCTGCGCGGCCTGCTGTGGATGGTGGCCGGCATCGCCGGACTGGCCCTCGCCGCCGTCGGGGTGTGGTGGACCTTGGCCCACACCGGCATGGTGCGGACGGCCGGAGTGGCACTGTGCGTGAGCGCGCCACTGGTCGTGATGGGGGTGTACGCCGCGACCGGCATGCTGGGGCCGGTCCTGCTGTCCCTCGCCCTGTGGGTACTGGCCATGGCGGCAGCCCGGGTGGCGGTGGTGTCCCGGCACACCGCGGGCGACCGCGGGTCCACCGAGGTGCCTCACCACGCGTGGATCCTCATGAATCCACGCTCCGGCGGTGGCAAGGTCGAGCGTTTCCAGCTGGAGGAGAAGGCGCGGACGGCAGGCGCCCGTGTCGTCCTGCTCGGCGCCGAAAGGCAGGACGTTGCCGAGTTGGCCCGACAGGCCGTGGCAGAGGGAGCCGACCTGCTGGGCGTAGCGGGCGGCGACGGCACCCAGGCCCTGGTGGCGGAGGTGGCGGCCCAGCACGATCTGCCCTTCATGGTGATCCCCGCCGGCACCCGCAACCACTTCGCCTTCGACCTCGGTCTCGACCGCGACGATCCGGCGACAGCCCTGGACGCCCTTGCCGACGGCGTCGAACTCCGTATCGACCTCGGGTTCGCAGCCGACCGGGTGTTCGTCAACAACGCCTCCTTCGGAACGTACGCGGCCGTCGTGGCTGATCCCGCCTATCGCAGCCGGAAGGTGCACACGAGCCTGCAGATGCTTCCCGGGCTCCTCACCGGTCCTGACGCGCCCAGGCTGCGGATGCGGGCCGGTGACACACACGCCGACGGGTTGCAGGCACTACTCGTCAGCAACAACCCCTACCTGCGCGCCGTCGAATCGGCCCATCCGGGGCGCAGGGAACGGCTCGACTCCGGGCTGCTCGGCTTGCTGTGCGTACGGGTCGACAACACAGCGCAGGCGGCAGGGATGGTACGCGGCGCCCGTTCCGCCGGCCTGCTGAGACTCACAGCGAAGGAGGCAGTCGTCGAAGCGGACACAGACACCGTCCCAGCCGGCATCGACGGAGAACATGTGCTGCTGCCCGCTCCCGTGGTGTGCCGTATCGCGCCAGGGGCGCTGCGGGTCCGCGTGCCGCGCGACCGCCCGGGGACACCGCTGGTGGGAGCAACGGCCGACTGGCCACGCGTCACACGGCTCGCGCTCGGCCGACTGGCCCCGAGAAGGGGCCGCGCCCCGGAGACCGCCCGATCCGAAGACACCGGGTGAGGGCGGTATCGCAGGTGCGGCGCACGCTTTCGTGCACCGACCACCTGGGACGCTCCACCCAACAAACCATCTGCCACCCGGGACAGCACCATGGCCGGTGCAGACCGCAAGACCAGGAAGGCGGAAGCCGATGTGCCGGTGGCTTGCCTACTCCGGAACGCCCATCCTGCTCGACACCATCCTCTACCGACCCGCACACTCGCTGATCGACCAGAGCCTGCACGCCCGACTGGGCGTCGAGACGACCAATGGCGACGGGTTCGGCGTCGGCTGGTACACACCCGATCCGACCCCAGACACCCCCGCGATCGTCCGGGACACCGGACCGGCTTGGAGCAACCGCAACCTACGGGAGATCGCCGATCACGTCCGCTCCCCGCTGTTCTTCGCACACATCCGGGCCTCCACCGGCACCGCGGTGCAGCAGACCAACTGTCACCCCTTCCGCCACGGTCGCTGGATGTGGATGCACAACGGTGCGATCACCGATTTCAACCGCATGCGGCGGGACCTGGCACTGGCCGTTGACCCGGCACTCTTCCCCCACGTCGAGGGATCGACGGACTCCGAGATGATGTTCTACCTGGCGCTCACCTACGGATTGGAACAGGACCCGCCGGGTGCCGTGGAGCGGATGACGGGCCTGGTGGAACGGACCGGTCACCGGCACGATGTGGAGTTTCCGCTCCAGATGACCGTCGCCGTGACCGACGGCCAACGACTGTGGGCCTTCCGCTACTCCAGTCAGGGAGCCTCACGCTCGCTCTACTACAGCACGCGGGTGGAGACACTACGAGCACTCCATCCGGACGCGGCTTTCCTACGGGACATATCCGACGAGACACGCCTCGTCGTGTCAGAGCCCCTGGGCGATCTTCCCGGTGCCTGGAACGAAGTCCCCGAAAGCAGCTACGGCATTGTGCAGCAGGGGGCGGACGAACTGCTCCCCTTCGCCCCGCAAGCCGTATAGAAGCCCACGGCCCTACTGGATCGGGGAAACAACGTGGTCACCCCACCGGTCGCCGTGGTCGAAACGGATCCCCGCCCCGGCGACGCGGCCGGTGCGTTCACCCACAGCGACCGGGCCAAGCGGTTGCTGGGTTGGGAGCCCCGGCACAGCATCGCGGACGGCATCCGCGGTTCATTGCGATGGGCCGAGATCCGTGACGAACGACTCAGCGACGGGGACGGAGGGTGAGAACGGGCCCCCGGGCCCGCCTCATGCCTGAGGCGCGCTCGGGACCGGCTCGCGCACTCCGGGACGCGAAGTACGCAGCAACGCTCTCCGGCCGGTGGACTCCACCAGTGGACCCACTCGTGCGATTCGGTGTACCTGAGGTCCGCAGGAATCATGGCAGGTCTCCTCAGGTCACCACGTCCACGATGTCCGCGACCCGCTGCCCCGTGGCGACCGTGACGGCCGCTGTCCGCGCCACTCTCGTCACGGCCGTGCCGGCCCCCCCGCGGCAGTCGCACCGCGCAGGCCGCGGGCCTGCAACACGTACGGGGCGTGCCGCAGCACCAGCGTCAGTGGCCCCCACCAGAAGCGTTCGGCCAGAAGCCGGGCCGTGGCGGGGACGCCAGGTGAAACGGTGATCGCGGAGAACGCGCCCAGGGGTAGCCGGCGTGGTCGAGACGGTCGTTCTTCACCCGGCGTCGCGTAGGGCTGGAATTCTTGCCGGACGCCCGAACAATAGGCGAAGCGCCGGCGTTTACCTTCAGGACGCAGGCGTCCGCGAACCATTGCCGGTCCTGGCCGATCTCGGCAGGCACCCGGGCGCCGAGCTGGACGCCTGCCGAGATCGGGGAAGCTGAGGATGATCTCAGCGTCAGGGTGCCGAGGGAAAGCCTCCTCGACCGCCTCAAGGAGGTCATCGGCGGCGGTGCAGGCGACCTCCAGCTGAATCAGGAGTGCGAGCATTGCTTGCCGAGTGCGTCCTCGACCAGCTGCGGCTGACGGGCCCACTCACCCGGCAGGTCTCGCGGAGCCGCTCACTCGCCTGCGCTGCCCCGCTGCCGACCGGACCGCTTCAGGGCGGCCTGCCAGCTGCATGCGGGGAAGTCGAGCGGCCTCGGCTGATGTCGGGGCCGCCTCCAGGAGTTCGTGGTTGGGCCGTGGACGAGGGGTCGCGTGGTCGGTGCGCAGTGGCTCTCGGTGCGTCGCCGTCAACGCGGGCAGTCCAGACACCTCGTCCCGACCCATCCCGCCAACCCTGGACTGTCCAGAAAGCACTTGCGCCAAATAGCGCCGGGAGCAGTTCAAGACGCGCCCCGGTCGGCGAGCCAGAACATCATGTTGAGGGACGGTCCCTGCGACGGGCTGACCTCCATGCGCTCCCTCGCCGCCGATGGCCAGTGCAGGCCCTGGCCTTCGTCATCACGCCCGGTCAAGCCGACGAGGCATCCGCGTTCCCGGAGGGCAGGCGGTCGGCCATGCGACCACCGCCGGGGGGTTTGGTCTGCCACCATTCCATGAGCTGAATGTAGAGCGCGTTGGCAGCGGCTCGGACTTCTTCCCATGCGGGATGGTCCCGGAAGAGCTCGCGATAGTCCGAGCCACGGCATTCCAGGCGAACACGCCAGTGTTCTCCCCGTGGGCCCCAGTCCCCGGAGCCCGGGACGTAGTGGCGTTCGTGCAGTTCGACGGTGAGTACGTGCCACGCTTTGACGGGAGTCATCTCCAGGGAGACGACTTCCACGACGTCATGGGCGCCATGGCCTGTAACACCGAAGTCGTGGACGCCCATGAGGAAGGGCACGAGGAGATCACGGACGCGTGCGGCTGGGTCCATCGGTGGTCAGCACTTCTTCCCGGCGGTGATGCCGATCTTGTCGGGGTTGATGTAGGCGGTGACGATGCCCTGGGGGTTGATGTGCGGCTTGCCGCCCTTGGCACCTGGGTTCGCGACGACCTTGAAGCGGCTCTTTGGGGGGCACTGCTTGACCATGTCATCGAAGATGCGGCGGCCGGGCTGGTTGACGGTTATCGTGCCGTTCGCGATCGTGTTCGCGATCTTCCGGTCGAAGGCGGCCGACCAGCGGCCCTTCTTCGTCAGGTGCCGGTAGCCCCAGGTGGAGGTGCCGCAGCGCAGTACCCAGGGAACCTTCGGACCAACCTTGGGGCCACGGTAGTAGGTACGGACCACCTTGGACTGGGCGGCGTGTGCGCAGGGGTCCTTCTTCGCCTGGGCCACGGCGCTGGAGGATGCGGTGTGGCCGCTGCTGTGGGCCATGGAGGGGGATGCGGCGCCGGTGAGGCCTACGGTGGCGAGGACTGTTACGGCAAGTGTGCGTCGCGCAGTGAGCATGTTCCCTTTCCCGGACTCAAGATTCCCGCCCGCGCCGAGTATGCGGGGGCGGGGTTCTTGAGACTAGGAGCGATCGTCGTGGGAGACTATCGTCCTTTTGTGCATCGCCCGGTTGGGCAAGGGCTGTGGGCCGCGTGCACGCCGCGGGGCGGGCACGACCAGGGGTCTGGTCAAGAGGACGTGGATGTGACGGGGGGCGAGCGCAACGGCCGTCCGATGTGCGGCCGATCCCGGGGGCGAGGGTCTCGGTCCCACTCCTACCGTAAGCGGTGCGTTTGCCGCAGGGCATGCCGCTGGCCTGTGTGAGGGGTCCGAGCGTGCTTGGTGCCTGCGCCTTTGGCGCTGGGGCTGAAGTGGCGGCCTCGGCGGGGGTCGTGTCTCGTTTGGTGACCCTCCACCACGGGGCTCCAGTGCTTCGCTGTCACGGGTGTTGCCGGCCGAGACGCCGACGAGGAGGGGAGTCCGTTCGCGTCCGACAGGACGTGCATCTTGGAAACCGGTCTGCCCCGGTCCACGGGGCTCGGACCTGTGTGTTGGCCTCCTTTCTGGCGCGGACGTGGGCGGCGTCCAGGACGACGCGGGTGTCGTCGATGAGATCGGCGTCGTCGAGCCGGTGCAGCACGGCTTCATGCATGCGCCCAGGGTTCGGTTGCTCACAGCGCTTCCCTGTGATCGTGAAGAAGCCTAGGAACCCCCCACCTTGGGGCAACACCTGTTCGAACAAGACAAGTTGACACACCATTAAAGACGTGAGCGGTCGCTTAGAGGCGGGTAGGTTGGAGTTCGGCCGCAGATGCAACCAGGCCACGGGGGTCTGCTGGAAACGCTGCGACCAGGAAGGGCCGACATGGCCATACGGTCCAACGCGGGAGACACGGCCTGCCCCTACCGACGCACCGGGCACAGCCCCGAACCCGGCGTATGGCGGCTGGACGGACTGACCGACAGAGAAAGGGAGGTTCTCCTGCTGCTGGGAACGGGACAGGGCAACCGTGAGCTGGCAAGGGAACTAGGGATCGCAGAACACACAGTGAAAGCGCACATCGCGAAGGTCGTGGCAAAGCTGGGAATGAAGACGCGGGCGCAGGCCACGATCTTCTCAGCTCTGGCCCACGTAGCACTGTGCACCGACCCGATGTGCTCGCGGCGCCTCGGCCAGGTACCGGGTCAGGGAGCGCCGTCTGTCGCGTGAGACGGTGAAAGGCCACCTCTCGTGAACCGGCGCCCCGGCGGCAACGCCGCTTCGGGTCCGGTGCCACGGTGATCGCACCACCGGCCCCGAACCGGCGTTGCCGCCCCGCTCAACTCTGTCGACACACCGCGAAGATGGACGTCGTCCTGGAGGTCGCCGTCGACGTCGCCCGCGACGCCTCGGGGCGGTGGCGGCACCCCGCCCGGCCACACCGCATTTGCACGGACATCGACGTGGCGCAGGTGCCACCGTTCGGCGCAGACGGAAGCTAGGTGCGCTAGAGGCCTCCCCGGCCGGGAAGCCGGCGCAAGCAGTCATGCCGGTCGGCAGTGGGGTGGCCGGCCCACCCCCGCGGAAGCATTGTTGCGGCGTTACCCAGGTGCCGGGGACGAACCCGGAGGGCAAGTGACGGCCACACCCACGTGCTGGTCACAGCAGCGAAAGGCCACGCCCGCGGGACCGCGGGGAGCACTGAAAGCCGGGCAGCGGAGACCGCGGCGGCGGTGTTCCCGAGGGGAACGACGACGACTCGGGACGGCCCTCAACCTGGTCATGCAGAACCAGTCCTTGGGAGGTGAGCTCCCAGTCCACGAGCTGCTTGCACACGTCGTCAAGAACCGTGTGTGTCGCCACTGTGGTCACTCCCGCGACAGCCGCCCTCCGGCCGCAGCCATCACCACAGCGCTCAGCGCTGTTCATCAGCGCGCGAAAAGCATGTAGAGGATGGCGGTTGCTATCGCGCTGATGAGCAGGGAGCCCAGACAGCCGAGTCGGCTACTGAAGAAGAACATGGTGGCCGTCTACCCCGAACACCCGCAGGGTTGCACTGCGGACCGACGGTCCAGACCAGGGTTCCGAAGAGCGGCTCGGCGGCCTGAAGGGGCCGAGCCGGCATGGGGGTGCTGCGGGTGCGCGCGCGCTCGTCACAGCAGCGAGAAGAGCTACCAGAGTCGACCGACCAGGTCACGGTGCCGATCTCCCGTGGATCTGCCGCTCGCCGTCCGTCGGCCGGAGAGCGATGTGGGTGGCGATCGGAGTCCGTGGCGTTTTCTACGGCCACTGCGCCGACCATCGCGAGCCTGCCGAGGCAGTCTGCCGGGCCTGCCTGCTGGTCGGTCCGATGAGCCGGGACGAGCTGCGTGAGGCCATCACCGGGTCGGCCGCCTCCGCCGGCTGAAGGTGGACGTGGGCTCACCGGCAGGATCATCGAGGAGGTCGTCGACCAGCCCGGTGCGCTGCCCATGATTTCCCACGCCCTGCTGGAGACCCGGCACCGTCGCCGCGGTCGACTGCTGACCCTGGCGGCGTACGAGGAGAGCAGTGGGGTACGGGGCATGATCGCCACCACCGCCGAACAGGTGTACACCAGGCTGTCCGCGGAGCACCGCCGTGCCGCCCGGCGCATCCTGCTGCGGCTGATCGCTCCCGGTACGACCACCCCAGCGAAACCGTGAACGGGGCAGACGCGGCCGGCACCCGTCGTCCGGCGTCCCGCCCCGTGGTGCAGTGACTTCGGGACCGGTCCCGCTGTGCGGGCGGCTGCCGACCGCACAGCAGACTCGTGCCGTCAGGTCCGCCGGCGGAAACCAGCCGCGACTTCGGTCCGGCTCGGGGTCGTCCCCCGGCTCCGACGGTGCTGCGGCCGGGAGACGGGCGGCTTCGGCGGCGGCTTCCCCGCGGGTGACATCGTCGGCGTGGCAGGTGCCGCACACGGCCACATCCCCAGCGTTCCAGGCCGTCCGGTGCGCGGTGGTCTCCTCTCAGCGCTGATCGGTGAACCTCTGTCCGCACCGCTTGCACACAGGGCGCTCCGTCTCCCGCTGTGCGGCACGACGCCGCTCCTCTTCCCTGTCGGCGCGGGCCTCCTGGTCGCAGAAGAGGACGTCGCCGTCATGGTTGTCGAGCGCGGCCGTCAGCGTCTGCTCGTCCGTCCGTCCCAGCCGCCGCCACGACGCCGCGTCCGCGCCGTGCTCTTGGCGTCGTTCTAGGGTGGTGACCACGACGGGCACCGCCTGGCCGTAATCCCGGGCCGTGATCCCCGGTGGCAGGTATCGAACCGGCGCGGCACCCAGTAGCGGCGGCCGGCCTCCTCCAGCACGGCGGCGTGTTGGCGACCTTCGCCTGGGTGGTGGCCGCGAACACGAACGCGAGTGGCACCAGGCCCTCCCGGCCGGTCGGCGGGTAGACCTGGCGCCACAGCCGCTTCCCGTGGCGACGTTCCCGATCGCGTCCGGCCGGGAGCGGACCAGGTCCACGGTGTGCTTGTCCGCGTCCCGTGGCAACAATCGGCCCCACTCCCGGTACCGGCGCAGCTTGGCGACCAGGTCGTGGGCGTCCTCGGTGCGGCGGTCGATCTCCAGCAACAGCACCGGCACCCCGGCCGCCGGTGCCCGCACCACCGCGTCCGCCCGCTGCACGAAGCCGCTGCCGAGCCGGTGCCCGACCTCCGTCTGAAATCCGAGCCGGTGCGTGATCCCGGCGCGGTGCAGTGCGGCGGCCGTCGAGGTGACCGCCGCGGCGTGGTCGTCGTAGCTGGGGCCGAGCAGTTCCCCGGAGTCCGGGTCGTACTCCTGCTTGCGCAGCACCGAGACCCGTATGCCCTTCGGCTCCAGCAGCTGCTTCGCCTCGCCGTGGCCGCGCTTGGTGAGCACCCACACCTGCCGCTGGTCCTCCTGCACCGACTCGGTCCTCACCAGGTGGTGGGCCTCCAGATCCAGGAGGGTGTCTTCCCCACCGCCGCCCACCTCGCCTCCTACGCCGGCCTGGCGCCGACGACGAAGTCGTCGAGGACCTCGATCCATGGCGAACATGCGCCCAGAGGCGGCAACCGGCAGCTCAAGCGGGCGATGTTCCTGTCCGCGTTCGCTGCCCTGCACGATCCCACCTCCCGCACCTACTACGACCGCTGCCGGGCCCGAGGGAAGACCCACACCCAGGCACTTCTCCGCCTGGCCCGCCAGCGGATCAACGTGCTGTTCGCGATGCTCCGCGACGGCACCTTCTACGAACCCAGAAACCCCACGCCTCGCTTGACGAAAGACATAGAGGCACCCCCCGTCCGCCGGGTGCCTGCGGGAACGCCCAGATCTTGGCGACGGGGCGCGGAGGGGGTGATGGAGGGATCCGCAGAGGGGGCCTCGCCAGTCCGGGCGCGGGGCTGCTCGGGGCCGCCGGCGGTACTCGCCACGGAGTGCTCCTGCATGTGGGGCGAGCCCATCCCGCCATTCACCTCGTGCAGGCGCGGAGGTCGGCCTCCGTGTGACGCCGACCTTGGAAAACCTCTCCGTCGTGACCGCATCGTGACCAACCGAGCGTGACGGCTGCTGATAGCTGGCGGACGACCGGAGGAATCCCGCAGGTGACGAGTGTGTGGTCGAACGTAGTTGGCAAGTTCGGTCGACGATAGTCGGCGAGACCATCACCGTTCCCGTCACTGAGGGTCAGAGGCCAGCTGACAGGCGAGTGCCCGGCTGTCGGTTGGCCAGGGAAGCAGCCTGCTGAAGGTGCTTCGCGGTGGCCACCGGGCGGCCGCAGGAGGGCCCTGGGGGTGGTGCGTCAGTCCGAGGCGCCGCTGCGCCGGGCGTAGGCGCGGGCGGCGCGGGCACGGTCGCCGCAGCGTGTGGAGCACCAGTGGCGTCGGCCGTGGGTGCGCAGGAGGAACCGGTCGCAGGGCGCTGATCCGCAGGCGGCGAGGATGTCGGCGTCGGGACCGGTGAGCAGGTCGGCGGCGTCGGCGGCGAGGGTCGCCAGTGCGTGGTTGACGGCCTGGTCGGTGGGGTGTGCCCGGATACGGCGCAGCCCCCGGGCTCCGTCCCAGGCGAGGAGGGGGGCGGTAGGCACGGCCGTGAGGGTCTCGTTCACCGCGCGCAGGGATTCCTCGGGCGGGGTGGTGGTGGCTACGCGGGCGGCGAACAGAGCGCGGATGTGGGCGCGCAGCGTGCGCATCCGCTGTGCGCACACCTCGTACAGCTGCACGTCCGGGGTGGTCAGGTCGTGGGCGACGAGCCAGCGCATGGCGGATTCCGGGGCTGCGAGCAGGTCGTAGCTCTGGCCGGCGGGCAGGGTGGCGGCGGTGTCGGCGAAGTCCAGGGAGCGATACCGATCGGCACCCGGTGCCGGGGGCAGAGCGGTCGGCGCCACGTCGGTGGCCGGGGTGTCGTCCATGCCTCTCATGGTAGCGCTTGCGTTTTTCCGTGATGCCTGCCTAGCCTGGCATCACGTTAACCGCAGGTTTTTTTCATGAGAAACGGAGACGTGATGTCCCAACTCGACGCCAACCAGTTCCCGGTCCGCACGTTCGGTGGGCCGACCGCCCTGTTCGAGTACGGCGGCCTGCGCTTCCTGACCGACCCGACCTTCGACGGCCCCGGCGACTATGCCTCGCCCGGTGGCCCGACCCTGACCAAGACCGCCCCCTCCACCACCACACCCGCCGACCTCGGCCCCATCGACGTGGTCCTGCTCTCCCACGACGAGCACGCCGACAACCTCGACACCTCCGGTCGCGCCCTGCTCACCGACGTCCCCCTCACCCTCACCACACCTGACGGCGGCAAGCGCCTCGGGGCGAAGGCCAGCGGCCTGGCCGACTGGGAGGCGGTCGAGCTGGAGCGCCCGGGCGGCGGCACCATCACTGTGACCGGAGTCCCTGCCATCCACGGTCCCGGCGCCCGTGAGGAGGTCGAGCCCTTCACCGGCCAGGTCGTCGGCTTCGTCCTGACCGGCGACGGCCTGCCGACGGTCTACGTCAGCGGCGACAACGCCTCGCTCGACGCCGTCAGGAAGATCGCCGAGCGCTTCGCCCCTATCGACACCGCCCTCCTGTTCGCCGGCGCCCCCCGCTTCCCCATGGTCTTCGATGGCAACCTGATCGTCCTGGACAGTGCGCAGGCGGCCATGGCCACCCGGATTCTTGACGCCCGCCGCGTCGTCCCGGTCCACCACGACAGTTGGGCCCACTTCACCGAAGGCCGCGACGAGCTGGAGGCGGCCTTCGCCGCCGCGGGCCTGACCGACCGCCTGGACCAGGACTGGGCGCAGTACGCCTGAGCCCCGACCGTCACTCAGGAACTTCACCTCAGATCGCTCCCAGTCATGGGCTGAGACACCTCACGTTGCTATGCCGGCAAGTTCAGCGGACGAGACCTCCGTTCACGGCTCGGTTGTAGAGGCGCTGGTGCCACTCGTTGGAGTCCGGCCCGGGGTCGGTGGTCAGCACGGGGGTCGGCCCCGTCTCGATGAGGTGGAGGAGCGTCCAGGCGACGCCGTAGCAGTCGTCCGGGCCGAAGCAGGCGACGAGCGCACAGGCTTCCTCTCCTGTGACCGGTTTCGGAATCGCTTCGATCTGCCCCGCACGCCTCTCGATCTCTTCTTCGCTCGCGTCCCAGTCGGGGAGCGGGCCGTCGGCGACGAATGTCTGCACTTCGGGTCTCATGCGCGAATGATCGGCCGTTTTCGCCATCATGAGCAAGGCGTCTTAGCTGGTCAGGCTGGCGCCGCCTCGACGAGCGACGGCGCAGGGAACGCTGAGTCTTCGTCGAAGAGCTCACGCTTCTGGAGGCAGTGGTACTGACCTGAGGGACGCGGCCGGCTCCCTGCCGCGCGCAGGACCTCGCGCCTCGAGCAGTTGCTGACGTGTCCGGAGGCCGAGGTGCTCTGCCAGGTCGGACAGGATGAGCCAGCCCTCACCACCTGGCCGCAGGTGGGCGGACAGTCCGGTGAGGAAGCCGTGGAGCATGGTGCTGTCCGGGTCGTAGACGCCTTGCTCGATGGGACTGGTCGAACGGGCGGGGAGCCAGGGTGGGTTACACACGATGAGGTCGGCGCGGCCTTCGGGGAACAGGCCGGGACCCGACACCTCAGATACGGTCGGTCAGCGCGAGCCGGTGGGCGTTCTCCCCTGGCGCAGGCCAGGGCGCGTGGGCTGATGTCGGTGGCCACAACGCGGTTGATTCCGCGCCGGGCCAGGACCGCAGCGAGGACACAGGTTCCCGTGCCGAGATCGAACGCCGTGCTGGTGTCGGACTATGCAGGGCCGTCGGTGGCAGCGGCGTATGGGCGACCAGGTCGACGTACTCGCCTCTGACAGGTGCGAACACCCCATAGTAGGGGTGGATGCGGGTACCGAGCGCCGGCACGTCCACCCCTTTCAGACGCCACTGGTGAGCACCGATCACTCAGGCAGGCACCGAGTACGTGCGCTTCCGCCTCCGGGCTCTCGGTGGCCGGTTCCTGCACGGTCACCGGGCCGCCTCCGTCCCCGCGCTCACGCCCGGATGCGTGCAGGGCACCATCGGGCCGTCGTCGTAGAGGACCCAACCCTCCGCGTCGCAGGCGGGGCAGGCGGCCACCGGCGCCAGGCGCGCCGCGCCGTCGACGGCGGCCGGGGCCGTACGCGGCTTCACCGTGGCGTAGCGGCGCAAGTCCTCCACCCATCCCGGCGGGCACTTCGTCCAGGACGTGGCCCCGCCGGTGTCCTTCAGGATGTCGGCCTCCAGCAGCCTGCGGTGGGCGTCGTCCATCTCGGCCAGTGCCGGCCAGCCCTGCGCCCGCATCGCCCGCATCGCCCGCATCGCCCGCCTCGCCCGCCTCGCCCGCATCAGCTTCGGCGCGCACCGCCTGGCCGTGGCCGCTCCCGCCTGCCAATGCCGCATCCGCTGGAGGAACTCGCTGGCGCCGCGCAGCTCTTCCGCAGAGAACTCCGGAGCCCGCTCCCCCGACTGCTGCTCCCTTTATGGCGGCAGTGACCGCGCGGGACCGGTGAGGGGGCTGGGGCCGGAGGAATCCTCCTCTCCGGGGGTGTCGGGGGTGAGAGGCGGATCACGGGTTTTCCGCATTCCGGCTCTGCCCAGGCGGAACGCGGGCTTCCCACGATACGGGGTCCTGGGAATCGCGGGTTTCCCGCACTTCGGCTCTGAGGTCAGGCTGCGTGAATCCTTCACACAACTCGTGCCAGAACCCGAGATCGACAGCGGTTGTTCAGCCGCGCGGGAGGCACCGAGTTCGGACCGAGGTTCATGTCCACGAGAACGGACAGCACCCGCTCGGCCTGGTAAGGCCTTCGAAGCGGAGAGGTGTCAGTCGGCGGCGTCGCCGTCATAGCGTTCGCGGGCGGCCAGAACCTCGTCCATGTTCTCTTCCGCCCAGCTCTTGATCGCCTGCATGACAGGGATCAAGCCCTCCCCCAATGGCGTCAGGGCGTAGTCCACGCGAACAGGCACCGAGAGTGTGACAGTGCGTTCGACGAGACCGTCACGTTCGAGGTTCCGGAGCGTCTGCGTCAGCATCTTCTGGCTGATGCTCGCGAGCCGTCGGGAGAGATCACTGTAGCGCTGCGGACCTGCGGAGAGCGCATTGACAATCAGGCTGACCCATTTGTTGCTGATTCGGTCCAGCAACTGCCGTGCGGGGCACTCGGCCAGGTACGCGTCGTAAGCGGCACGGGTGTCGGGCTGCGTCGCCATGGCTCTCCTTCAGGTGTGGTGCGCACTTTGAAGTGCCTGCTTCCCAGCGGAGAGTAGCTCTCCTTAGGGTCGTGATGCACACAGTCCCTGTGGATCACCGTGAGGAGTAGGCGATGCGTGCCGTTGTGGTGAGGTCTTTCGGCGGGCCGGACGTTCTGGAGATCAGCGAGGTGCCGGTGCCCGCGACCGGTCCGGGACAAGTACGGATCCGGGTCGACGCCGCTTCCGTCAATCCCGTCGATGCAGCGACGCGTTCCGGTGCGCTGACCTCGGCGGGGCTGATGGCGGCGCGCGAAGTCGTCGGCATCGGATGGGATGTCGCCGGACACGTCGACGAGGTGGGAAAAGGTGTCACGACGTTCACTCCTGGTGACAGGGTGATCGGCCTACGGGACCGACTCGATGTCTCGCTGGGCACGTACGCGGAGTTCGTCGTACTCGACGCTGAAGCGGTCGCGCCCGCCCCCGTGGGTATCTCCGCCGCCGAGGCGGCCACGCTGCCCCTGAACGGGTTGACCGCCCTCCAGGCGCTGGACCTGCTGGCCCTGGAACCGGGCGCTACGTTGCTGGTCACCGGTGCGGCAGGCGCGGTAGGCGGCTTCGCGGTGGAATTGGCCACGCTGCGTGGGCTGCGGGTGGTGGCCGCTGCCGGTGCCCAGGATGAAGGATTCGTCCGGGCAGCGGGCGCGCGGTGGTTCGTCCCCCGCTCCGCCGACCTCGCCGAAGCCGTCCGTGACCTCGTCCCCGGAGGCGTCGACGGGGCTCTCGACGCCGCTGTGCTCGGCGTCCGGGCACTTGGCGCCGTACGCAACCGGGGAGCCTTCGTCTCGGTCGTCGCCGGCGCGGCTCCATTGCCGCTGCGCGGCATCACCGTCTCCGAGCAGTGGGTCGCCGCGGACGGCTCCGCCCTCAGGTGGCTGTCCTCGCTGGCCGAACGCGGCCAGGTGTCCCTCCGCGTCGCCAATACGTTGCCGCTGCACCACGCCGTCCAGGCACACGAGGCGCTCGCCAAGGGCGGCCTGCGGGGCAGATTGGTCCTCACTCCGTGACATCGCCAACCGCCTCCAGACGCTTCCGGTGGAGCGGCCGGCAACGGTGTCAGCCGAGCCGCGAGCCATGCCCGGCGCTGTCGAATTCATGAGCATCCAAATCGCTCGCCGGTGGCCAGGTGCTGCCCGAATAGCCGTCGAAGTGCTGTTCGTACTCGCGTACAGAGCCAACCGCTCCTTGCCGTCGACGTCCTTCACCTTCCGCCGGCGCAACCGCATGTACTTGTCGATCTTCCCGGCGAGTACCTGCGCGGACTCATAACAGTTGTCGATCTCCGCGAACAGCAACGGCACGCCATCCTCCCGCGCGGTGACGACGATGTCCGCCTGGGCGCCTCCCTTGCCGGGGTTGGACCAGGTGCCCGTCGCGGGCAGCGCCACCTCGGTCGCGTAGGAGGCGATGGTGTCCAACCCGTCCGGTGCATCGACCGCGGCCTGAGCGGCGGCGAGGACATCGGCCGGCTCGCCTGCGAGCTGAGCCAGGCCCGGCTTCGGGCACAGCAGAGCGAGCGCGGCGTCGTTGACCACCATCGGATGGGAGGCGCCCGTGCGGCCCGCGCCGCGAGCCGGGTGCGTCGCCTTCTGCGCGCCTTTGAACCACTTACGCCGGTGATCTGTCTGCGGAATCGCCGCCGAAGCCCTCGGCGGCCACCCCGCCCACGGTCTCGAAGTCGAACTCACCGACCTCCCCGACCTCGAATTCGAGCTGTAACCGGACCGGGACGACGACGCACCGGGCGGCGAACTGCGCTGGCGTCGAAGGCGCAGACGTCACGACGCTGCCGAGCGGCGGCGGCCAGGCCGGCGGGACAGCCCGGCCGGGCATACGGGACGGTGGGACGGTGGGCCGGGCCGGGGACCGCCGCTCGGCCTGCCCCATACCGCCACCGTCGTGCCGCTCGCCGAGCACGACATCGCGGCCACGTACAGCGTTGATGAAAGGCGGGCGTGACCGCCCTCGGCGACGCGCATGATCCGGGCACCGTCATGTGGGCAGAAGGATGGATGGACAGCCCAGGCCGACGCCCTGGGCGACCAACCATGACGGACGGATTGAGGAGGACGACAGCGGCTGAAACCCTCACCGCAGGAGAAGCCGCATGTGCGGAACGCCGTGCGACGCAAGCACCGCACGGCGCTGATCTGGACACTGACATACCGCCGGGGCGCGCCGCCCGCGTCCGGCCTCGAGCGCAGACAGGAGACCGCCCATGACCGCCATACCCCAGAACCGCGACTGGACCCGTATGAAGCGCGCCGACTTCGACGACTGCGCCCCGCTCGACCTGGTCGACGCAGCCGTGTGCCGGCCGATACCTGCGGTGCCCGACGAATGCGGGACACAAGCGCTGTTCGGAAGCGACCCGCAGCCCGCGCGCACCCGCCGCACTCGCACGCCGGCCCCGGCGCCCACCGAGGACACCGACACGCTGTTCTGAGACAGTCTCGAATGCAGACATCCCATTCGCGGTGTCCAAGCCCACATCCCACGCGGGGGCGTGCGGCGGACGGGTGGCAGGCGCACCCGAAGCAGCGACCCGACTGAGCGGCGAGCCCGGCACACGGCGAGGTCCTGGCGGCCTTCGAAGGCTCTGTCGCTGTTGCCCTGCGGGATCTGGGCCAGGGCGGACGCCCGCCTGGCGCAGGGGCAGGGGCAGGGGCAGGGGCAGGGGCAGGGGCAGGGGCAGGGGCAGGGGCAGTTGGATGGTCGCGATCTGGGCTTGGCGCAGCAGGGCGAGGGTCTGCTCGCGACGACCCCGGTAGGGATCTTGATCCCGGGAGCAGTCGACGGCAACCGCACCCCTTCGACCAGCTCGTGGACTGGGACCCGGAGCGGTAGGACGCGACGGCACGCCGCGTCCTGCGCTCCACCCGCTGAGCGGCGCTTTACGCCACGTCGGACTTCGACCGGTACCGGTCGAAGTCGCAGCCCCTGCCGCGGTACCGGCGCCCGGGCTTGGAGGCTGGGGCGTTGCCAAGCCAGGGGCTGACCCGCAGTCACCTGTGAGGGTGCGGTCCGGGTTCGCTCAGGGGCGTTCCCTGATGAGCCGGGCTGTCGGCTTGGATGAGACTCGTGGCTGGGCCGTTCGACCGCCGGTCCCACCGCCACAGCTTTGGAGAGCCTCACTGTGAACTGCGTTGCTGTTATGACCCGTTGGACCACCATGGCCGTGTCCGGCGCCGTGCTGGTCGCCCTGGCCGCAGGTATGGCCCCTCCCGCCTCCGCCGCCACCCCGGCTCCGGCGCTCACCGCCACGACCGGTGCGCCGCTGCCCGGGCTCGACCCGGCCAAGCTCCAGGCAGCCATCGGGGGCCTGCCGAACGCGGACGTCACCGGCGCGCTGCTGCGGATCACCGGTCGCGCGGGTCACTGGTCGGGCACCTCCGGCGTGGGCGACCTGGAGACCGGTCAGGGCGTCCCATCCGACGCGCACATCCGGATCGGCAGCATTTCGAAGGTGTTCACCGCCACCATCGTCCTCCAGCTCGCCGCCGAGCACCGGATCGACCTGGACGAGCCGGTCCAGCAGTACCTGCCGGGGGTCCTGCCCGCCGGCCTCCCGTCGGTCACGGTCGGCCAGTTGCTCAACCACACCAGCGGCCTGCCGCGCGGCGCCGCCAGCGCGGACTTCGGCGACGGCAGCCCTGAATGGTTCGCCGCCCACCGCCTCAAGAGCTTCACCCCGCAGCAGGTGACCGACCTGATGTCCGGCCAGCCGATGCAGTTCGCGCCGGGAACGGCCCAGCAGTACAACGGGATGAACTACTACGTCGCCGGCCTCCTGGTCGAGAAGATCACAGGGAACACCTTCGCCCACGAGGTGCGGTCCCGGATCACCCGGCCCCTCGGACTGCACGACACCCGCGTCCCCGACGCCGACGACCCGCGCCTGCCCGGCCCGCACTCCCACGGCTACCTGACGGTCACGTCCTCGGACGGCACCACGCACCCGGTGGACGTCACAGAACAGAGCCCCTGGCCCTGGGCCGAGGGCGGCATGATCTCCACCCCCGCCGACCTCGACCGTTTCATGACCGCTCTCTTCCACGGCCGTTTGCTGCCGCCGGCCCAGCAGGCCGAGCTCTTCACCGTCCCCGACGTCCCCAGCTTCCACAGCAGCCAGTGCCGCACCGAGGCCGACGCCGGCCGCGCCTGTATGACCATGGGCATCATGAGGGTGAAGGCCTCCAACGGCGTCGTGGTCTGGGGCAAGACGGGCTCTCGCCCCGGCTACACCAGTGGTGTGTTCGCCACCCGTGACCTCTCCCGCAAGGTCGTCTACTCCGTCAACCCGACCAACCTCAACGGCACCGAGATGCGCTACATCCAGCAGATTGCCGCCGCCTCCTTCGGCACCTTGGTCCCGGCCACAAACTGATCCCACCCATCCAGCCGACAGACAACCCCGGGGCCGTCGGCCCCGGGAACTCCCCTAGTACTCCAGCCGTAGATCGTGATCTTCGTCACCGGGCTGTTGCGGTGGCCGCCAGCGCCTGGGCCAGGCCGACGCGACTGTCGGTCGACCGGCTATCTTGCCGGTCATGCAGGCAGTGAACTGGGATGAGGTGCGGGATCGGACCGTCGCTCTCTACGCGCGGCAGAGCTCGTGTCTCGGCACACAGGAGCTCCCGGAAGTCCTGAGCGAGACACAGGTGCGCCAGGCTGAGGAACAGTTCGGCGTGGAGTTCCCCGAGGACTACCGCCAGTACCTGCTGCATGTCAGCGCGGGCGGCCGGGTGCGGAAGCTGCAGTTCAACGGGTCGCGCTGGGATTGGGAAGACGCTCAGTACGGGGACCACGAGAAGCTGCATGTCCCCTTTCCCGACCATGACACCGCGCTGGCGGCAAGCGAGGACGCGTGGGACCACCAGCCGAAGCGGGAGGACTACCTGTCCGATGCGGCCTACCAAGTTGATCACAACGCCTGGCAGGAGGCCGCATATGCGCTCGAAGCCGCTCGGGTCACCGGGGCCGTCTTTCTCCACGACGATGGCTGCGGCTTCTACACACTTCTCGTGGTCAGCGGGCCCATGCGAGGGACCATGTGGTTCGACGGGCGCGCAACGTGCGATCGCCTGAACCCGCTGCTCACCGATGACCGCCGAGCCGCGACATTCGCGGAGTGGTACCTCGACTGGCTCGCCCACGAGGAGTCGCTGACGACGTCCGATCAGCGCCGTGCCGCGCGCCAGAGCTGGGACGCAGGCGTAGGCACGCCCATCTGGTACCGCTGGTTCGACTCGTAGATCCAAGACCCATAGTGGTCTCGCGATCTCGCTGGTGGAGGCCGCGCGAGCATGGGTGCGGCCACCACTGATCATCAGTGTGTGAAGACTAACGATCTTGCGGTGGCCGCGGGGGACAGCGTAGTACCGGCCCGATGGCAGACGGTGTTCGAGGACCTGATGGCGCGGATTGCGGGACGATTCAGCCGGGTCGAACCCGGCGTCGGGCAAAGCAGTTGCTGCTCGGACTGATGGCGGACCTGCCCCGGAAGAACTGCTGGACCATCGCCGAGCACGCCGGGGACACCACCCCGGACGGCCTGCAGCATCTGCTCGGCCGGGCCAAATGGGACGCCGACCTCGTTCGCGACGACCTGCGCGCGTTCGTACTGGAGCACCTGGCCGACGACCAGGCCGTGCTGGTGGTCGACGAGACCGGCGACCTGAAGAAGGGCAACCGCACCGTCGGAGCCCAGCGCCAATACACCGGCACCGCCGGGCGGATCGAGAACGCGCAGGTCGCCGTCTACCTGACCTACACCTCCAAGCACGGACATGCTGCTGTCGACCGCGCGCTCTACCTGCCCAAGTCCTGGACGAGCGACCCGGAACGCTGCCGGCAGGCCGCCGTCCCTGAGGAGTTGCTCTTCGCGACGAAGCCGCAGCTCGCCCAGTTGATCGAGCGCGCCCTGGACGCGGGAGTTCCAGCCGCGTGGGCGGCCGGCGACGAGGTCTATGGCGACAACCCGAAACTCCGTGCCGCCCTGGAGAAGCGCCAGCTCGGCTACGTGCTGGCGGTCTCCAGCACGCACCGCGTCCCCACTCCGGCAGGCCCTCAGCGCGCCGACCACCTAACCAAGAAGATCCCCAAGCGGGCCTGGCAGAAGCTGTCCGCCGGACGCGGTGCAAAGGGCCACCGTTGGTACGACTGGGCGCAGGTCGCCCTCACCGCTCCCGGCCTGGCAAGCCAGCAATACCTGCTGATCCGCCGCAACCGGCGTACGGGTGAACTCGCCTACTACCGCTGCTATTCGCCCCGCCCGGTGCCGCTGTCCACGCTGGTCGAGGTCGCGGGAAGCCGTTGGACGGTGGAGGAGACTTTCCAGAGCTCGAAGACCCTGGCCGGGCTGGACGAGCACCAGGTCCGCCGCTGGGATTCCTGGCATCGCTGGGTGACCCTTGCCCTGCTCGCACACGCCTTCCTTGCCGTTACTGTCGCCCTCGAACGCCGCGACCAACCCCGAGTGACGACGGCACAAGCCCTGACGGGCTGATCCCGCTCACCCGCAACGAGATTCAGCGCCTGTTCACCGCTCAGCTTGCTCGACCAGTCCAAGACCCAGTCCAGCGATGGCGCTGGTCCACTTGGCGACGACGCCACCAAGCCCGAGCCCGTCGCAGCCACTACCGACGCCAAGCCGAACTTCAGCCATGAAGATCACGATCTACGGCTGGAGTACTAGGCAACGTCCGACTACGGTGCGGCCGTGCCGGTGGGGTTTGCGGAGGGGTGGGTGACCTCCCAGGCTGCTTCGATCATCCGGAAGATCTCGTCCACCGCGGCCTTCGGATCGGCCGCCTCACGGGCCAGCGAATGGGCGTCGATCACGAACCTCGCGATCGCCCGGCAGGCCGTCGTGGTCCGTGACAGGTCGGGGTGGGCGGCGATGGCCGTTGCCAGCGACTCCGCGTGGCGCGATTTCATCGACTCCTCGTACTTCCGCAGAGCGGGTGATGCGTCGATCATGCGCCAGATCGGGGCGGCGTTGCCCGCCGTGCAGTGGCGCACCAGGGCCTGGATCTCGCGGCGCAGCGCGGGGATGAGCGGCTCGTGGGGTGCCCGGTCGGTGACCGCCCGGGCGAGGCGCTGCTGGAAGTCGTCGTCCTGCTCGAATACCAGGGCCTCTTTCGAGGCGAAGTGAGAGAAGAGCGTGGTGACGGCCACATCGGCCTCTGCGGCCACGTCACGAATGCCTACGGCGTCGTACCCCCGTTCCAGGAAGAGCTGAAGGGCGACGTCAGCGATCTTCTGGCGGGTCACGGCCTTCTTGCGCTCACGGCGTCCGGTCGGCACGGTCATACGCTCACACTATCAGGTGCAAATCAATAACGAGTACAAAAGCCTATCCGTTAGTGTTATGGTCGTCGCATGAAGAAAGTGAGCTTCGCCGAGTTCGGCGGTCCGGACGTCCTGCAACTCATAGATGCCGAGGAGCCCCACGCAGGCTCCGGCCAGATACGCATCGCCGTGCGGGCGGCGGGCGTGAACCCCGTCGACTGGAGGATCCGTGAGGGTCAGGTCCTGGGGGCCCATCCGATCGAGTTGCCCTCCGGAGTGGGGCTGGACGCCTCCGGGGTGGTTGACGAAGTCGGTGATGGCGTCGACGGGGTCAAGGTCGGCGACCGGGTGTTCGGCGAAGGTTCGAGCACATATGCCGAGTTCGCCGTGTTGTCGGCCTGGGCCCGTATGCCCGAGGCGCTGACGTTCGAAGAGGCAGCCGGGTATCCCTCCGTGGTGGAGACCGCGCTGCGCGTCATCCGCGAGGTCGGTGTGCAATCCGGGCAGACGCTCCTGGTCAGCGGTGCGTCCGGAGGAGTCGGTTCGGCGGTGCTACAGATCGCCCGTGACCGCGGCATCAGGGTGATCGGCACGGCTGGGGCCGCGAACCAGGACTACCTGCGGAGCTTGGGTGCCCTCGCCACGACCTACGGCGAGGGCTGGGTCGGGCGGGTGCGGGAGCTCGGCCATGTCGACGCGGCTCTCGACCTGGCCGGCTCGGGCGTGCTCCGCGAACTCGTCGACCTCACCGGGGATGCGCACAAGGTGATCTCCATCGCCGATCTCGGCGCGCCGGAGCTCGGCGTCCCATTCTCCGGCGTGGCCGGGAGCATGCCGGCAGCGCTCACCGAGGCCGTCGGCCTCATCTCGCAGGGAAAGCTCCACATCCCGGTCGAGAAGTCGTACACGCTCGCCCAGGCCGCGGCGGCGCACACCGACAGCCACGCCGGTCACACACGGGGGCGCCGAGTTCTGGTGGTCTGAAGCCGGCCAAGCGTTGCCCTCACGCGGAAAGTGAGGGGAACGCCAGCCAAGATCTCGCTACTTCCACGGATGAGCCGACGCACGATGGGTGTCACCACTGGTATCCACCGAACTGCGGCTCCAGCCAGGCGAAGCACAGTGGATGTCACCGATACGGCACGCTATCTGCCCCCAGCAGCTCGCGAAGCAGAGCCGATGTCACTATCTCTGCGCAGCCGCAGCCGCAACCGCAGCCGCCTGAGCCGCGCCCCCACGCCTTACCCGCACATGGGACAGCGTCCATGGGGCCGAAGGCAGCAGCATCAAATCCCGTACGCGGGGTCCCGATCGTGCTGTTCCCGGTGGCGGTCGTGAACGGCGTGCATACCCGGCTCGTTGACCTCCCCGCTGCACACACCGTCCACGAGACCGTCCCGTACGCGTTCGCCGCAGCTGTCAACGGGTTCCTCAGTTCGCTGTGAACCTAACCGGATGAGGCCCTCAGCCGGTAAGTCACCGCAACGGCCCACGCAACCTGAGCCAGAACCCGAGTTCGGGCAGCACTTGTCGATCACTGAGCAGGGAAATGTCGATGAGAACTGACACCGCTCGGTGGCGGAGTCGACGTCTCTCCTCTGTTGTTCGGTGACGCTGTGATTGCTCTTCAGGATGTCTTCGGGGTTTGCTGCCCTCGCCGGTCCGCGTCCGGTCGGCGAAGGCCCTCGAGGATGACGTTCATCAGAGGTCGTGCTGTTGGTTCCCATTCATCTCGGTCCAGTCGGCCGAGGTAGGCGATGAGCAGGAGGACCCCGCGGGCGTCCACGTCCGCGCGGATGGAACCTGCCGCTTTCCCGGCGTCCAGCAGGTGGGTGAGAGCGCCTTCGATGGGGTTCTGGCTGTGGGCGACAAGGTCTTGCCACGCTGCCGGCTCGATCACTGCCAGGACGCCGTATTTGGTCTCGGCGTAGTCGATCACTCGGTCGAGCCAGTGACGCAAGGCTTCCACGGGCTCGTGTTCCGCCAGCAGAGCGGAGGCGGCGGCCACGAGTTCATCGACGTCACGCCGGTAGACCTCGGCGAAGAGCGCTTCGCGGTTGGGGAAGTTCCGGTACAGCGTTCCCTGTCCTACACCGGCGCGCTTGGCGATCTCGTTGAGGTGGACGTGGTGGGACTCGGCGAGGGCTGCGCGAGCAGCCTCAACGATGCGGGTCCGGTTCTGCACCGCATCCGGACGGCGTGCCGGCGCATTCATGAGCCTCTCCTGATCTTCCGGCTCCGACAAGTGGACACGTGTCCGGTAGGCTGGCCCGGCCAGCGGACACGTGTCCACTTTACTTGGAGGCAGTAATGCTTTCCCTGCACGGCAAGATCATCGCTGTCACCGGAGCGAGTGGCGGTATCGGCGAAGCCACGGCCCGGCTACTCGCCCGGCGCGGCGCCACGGTCGTCCTCGCGGCGCGCCGCAGCGAGCGCATCGACGCCATAGCGCAGGAGGTCCGGGAGCAGGGCGGCCGTGCGGCCACGTGCGTCGTCGACGTCACCAAGGCCGAGGACCTGCGGCGCCTGGTCGCCACCACCGTCGATCGGTACGGCCGTATCGACGTACTGGTGAACAACGCCGGCATCGCGCCGATCAGCCCGCTGGCCGACCTCGACACCGAGAGTTGGTCGGCCATGATCGATGTCAACCTTCGCGGCATGCTCAACGGCGTCGCCGCCGCGCTGCCGGCCTTCCGCGAGCAAGGCTCGGGCCACCTGGTGAGCATCGTCTCCGTGGCCGGCCTTTCCGGCGTTTCCCCCTCGATGGCCGTCTACGCCGCGACCAAGAACGCGGTGCGCACCGTCCACGAGGGACTGCGAAGGGAGTCCACCGACGGGGTGGTGCGCACGACAGCCATCTCGCCGGGATACATCCGCACCGATCTCGCCGACTCCATGGCAGACCCGAACATCCGTGAGCAGACGCGCAAGAACATGGACGCGGTGGGCATCCCTCCGGCGGCGGTCGCCCGCGCGGTGGCCTTCGCCGTCGAACAGCCCAGCGACGTCGAGATCGGCGAGATCAACGTTCGCCCGACCGTCCAGGCGTGACAGTTGCCGTCACCGGTCGCATGAGACGACCACCGGCCGCTTGCACAACGCCACCGCATGGCCGGGCGTCCCGACGAGCAGAACACAACACCGCACCTGGCTCCCGGCCTCGGCGGGAGCGACGCCTCCCAGTGAAGTGAGTCCCAGTACGGTCAGCCCGCCTTCCCGTCCTGGGCAGCTGACTGGGCTTGGGTCATGGCGAGGCGGTACGAGTCGATGCCTGTCTCGATCACGTCGCCGCCGAAGGAGGCGGGCCGACCGGTCTCGAACGGATCGTCCGGCAGCGGCTGCGACAGCCGTTCCACGGCGAAGACTCACCGATCGCCCCGGGCCGCGACCGGATGCGGCGATGGTCGTCCTCGGCGCCCCACCTCTCGACCTTCGCGTCGAGTTGGGCGAGGGAGGCGACTTCCGCGACCGGAACCAGGTGGTTCCGCCTGAACCAGCCGATCCGGCCTTCCACACGGAACGCGGTCCACCGCTCGTTCTTCATTCGAAGAAGGCTTCCTGACCGCAGGAGGCGAAGATGCGGTGCACCGCCTTGCCGGAGTCCGACAGGCGTATCGCGAACAGGAACCTCCTCGACCTGCTCACCGGCCAGACGGATCGTCACGCCCCCCTAAGTCGAACTCGGCTTACGGCCCCCGGCGTGTGGGTCTGCGGAATGAACGTGTCGAGTGGACCGTGTCCCGCCTCGATTCGTATCTGCGGGTGGCGAGTCTGCATGCAGGTGTGAGCCCGCGTTCGGCGTTTGGCCATCCATGTCGCGGTGCCGGCCCGCAGTCCTGACGTCGTGCGGGTGCCGGAGTCGCTGCCGCTGTCGTAGGCCGGCCTGACCCGCCACCAGTTGCTGTGGGCCTTGTCGGCGTACACGGTGCCCCCGCGGTGGAGCAGGCCGAGGACCGTCCCGGAACCCGGCCCCGTGTGGAGTCGGACACCGTCAGCGGTCACCTGGTGGCTGCGCAGGCTGGGCCGCGGCCCGGCGGCAGGGGAGGCAGAGGCGTGCGGCAGGCAGGCGGTGCTGGCGAGGCGGCTGTCGGCGCGCAGGAGGATGAGTCGTCGCATCATGCCGGGGCCATCCCTCATCCGGGTGGCCGCCGTTACGGCTGCCACGGCGCGCAGCGGTTCGGGGCGTTACAGGCCGGCCCGGACGCCGCCCACGGCAGGCGCAGCGGGATAACCAGCATGGGGGAGGGGGTCTGTGTTGTGCCGCCGCTCACAGTGCGGCCATCACGGCGGCTCCAGCTCGCCCGCCGGCCGGCGATTGTCCTTCTCGACGCTCATGGGACGGTCCTCACCCCGCTATCGTCTACGCTACCGTATACGGTCTACATGACTGTAGACGATAGGGCCGTGTCACCCGGCGGCCCGTAGGAAAGGACTCATGCAATGACCACACCCGGGGTCCTGTCGTCGCAGCTAGCGGTGAATCCTCTCGACGCCCAGTCGCTGTTGGCGGCCTTCGGTGTGCTGGGCGTCGCCGTCGTGATGTTCGCCGAGACGGGCCTACTGATCGGTTTCTTCCTGCCGGGAGACTCCCTACTGTTCACCGCGGGCCTGCTGTGCACGGGCACGGGGCAGCACGGGGTGCGTCTGTCGGTGGGGCCGCTGCTGGCCGCCGCGGCCATCGGCGCACTGGCCGGAGCCCAGTGCGGCTATCTCATCGGGCGCCGCGCGGGCGGTGCCCTGCTGGCCCGCAGCCGCTCGGCGCGCCTGCGCGAGGGGACGGAGCGGGCTGAGGAACTGCTCACACGCTACGGGCATGCGAAGGCGATCGTGCTGGCCAGATTCGTGCCGGTGGTGCGGACCGTACTCAACCCGCTCGCGGGTGCGCTGGGCGTGCCGGTCCGGGTGTTCACCGTGTGGCAGGTGGCCGGTGGGCTGGTGTGGAGCTTGGGCCTGACCCTGGCGGGATACGCGCTGGGCGCCTCCATTCCCGACGTGGACCGCTATCTGCTGCCGCTGGTCGCACTGATCGTGGCGGTGTCACTGATCCCGCTCGCCCTCGAGTTGTACCGCGGCCGGCGGCGCGCCAAGGCCAAGGAGGCTCGCGGATGAACCTCGCGTTCGGCGGGGCGTCGATCGACGGCTCCGCCTACCGGGACGTGGTGGACCTCGCGCGGCACTCCCCGGGCTGGTTGGACTCCACCATCAGGGTGTGGTCGACGTTCGGTCTGGCGGTGTTCGCCCTGCTCATGCTGGCCGGCTGGTGGCGGGCGCGGCAGGTGGGAGCCGGACGCGCCTTGACGGCGCTGGCCGTGCCGGTGGTCGTGGTCCTGGCGTACGGCGTCAACGACGCCCTGAAAGCCGTGGTCCACGAGGACCGGCCCTGCCGGACACTTCAGGTGCGCACCCTGGAGGCGTGCCCGGCGCACGGGGACTGGTCCTTCCCCAGCAACCACGCGGCCATCGCCGCCGCGGCCGCCGTGGCGCTGCTGTTCGTCTCGCGGCGGCTGGGCCGGATCGCCTGCCTGGCCGCGGTCACGATGGCGGCCTCCCGGGTCTGGGTCGGCGTGCACTATCCCCACGACGTGGTGGCCGGAGTGGTGGTGGGCGCGCTTGTCGCGCTCGGGTCGATGTCGCTGTTGTACGCCCGGTCCGCGATTTTGGCCCGGCGGCTGACCGCAGCCGCTCCCCTACGTGCGCTGCTGTCGGCCTCATGAACCGAAGGGACGTCGCCGAGGTGGCGGGCAGCGTCGGCCTCGGCGCGTGGGCGGCCTTCACCGTGCTGGCGCTGGTCGTCACCGGCCGGGCCGGCGCACCGCTGTGGCTGGACGACACATTCCTCATACGGTCAGTCGGCCACCGCCCGGAGGAGGCCTTGGCCCTGGCGCGGGGAGTGACCGCCACCGGCACCGGCACCGTCCCGTACCTTCTCGCGGCGCTGGCCGGAGCGGTCGCGGGTCGCACGCAACGGACCCGGTTGCTCGCCTCCGCCCTCGGCCTCGCCTGTCTCGCCGTGGGTCAGCTCCTGCGCTATGGCGTGATGGAGTCGATCCAGCGGCCGCGTCCGCCGCGGAGCCACTGGACGACACACGCGAGCGGCTGGGCGTTCCCCTCCGGCCACACCACCACGGCCGCCCTGTCCGTCGGGCTGCTGATCGTCGCGCTCACCCTGCGCGCCCCCCGAGGGGGAACGGCTCTGCGGATCGCGGTGTGCGGCTGGGGCCTACTGGTCGGGCTCACCCGGGTCTATCTGGGAGTGCACTGGTTCACGGACGTCATCGGCGGCTGGCTGTTCGCCGCCGGCTGGCTGGGGATGTGCCTGTGTGCGGCCGCCCACTGGCTGCCTGCTTCCCTGCTCACCGACATGATCACCTCGACTTCGATACCGACGGAGGACCATGCGACAGAGGATCCTGGTCGTCGAGGACGATCACGCTCTGCGTGACCTGCTGCGCCGCGGCCTGTACGAGGAGGACTTCGACCCGGTTCCGGCCGCCGACGGCGCCACCGCCCTGCGCCTCGCCACGGACGACGTCGCGGCGGCCGTACTGGACGTCGGTCTGCCCGACGCCGACGGGCGGGACGTGTGCCAGGCGATGCGCGCCAACGGCTTCCTCGCTCCCGTGATCTTCCTGACCGCACGGCACCGGCTCACCGACCGACTGTCGGGTTTCTCCGCCGGGGGCGACGACTACCTTCTCAAGCCCTTCGCCCTCGCCGAACTCGCCGCCAGGCTGAGAGCCGTCCTCAGACGGACAGCCGCCACCTCGACGGCGGTCTCGGCCGGTGATCTGGTCCTGGACGCGGTGGACCACAGCGTGACCGTGCACGGCGCCCGCGTCACCCTGTCGCCCACAGAGTTCCGGCTGCTGGCCACGCTCCTCGCCGCTGACGGGATCCTCGTGCGCCGCCGTGACCTGGTGCGGGCCGGCTGGCCGGAAGGTGCGCACGTCAGCGACAACACCCTGGACCAGTACCTGAGCCGGCTGCGTCGCAAACTGCGGGAAGCGGGCAGCGGATTGACGATCGGTACGGCGCGCGGCATCGGACACCGCCTGTCATGAACCGTGCCTGGCGTGTCCTGCGGCGCCTCACCCCGCGCACTCTGCGTGGCCGCCTCTCCCTGGTGGCGCTGACCACCGCGGCCCTGCTCATGACGATCCTGACCATTGTGTTCAACGCCGTGACGGACCGGCACCTGGAGCACCAGGCGGACGACGAACTGCGCAACCGGGCGGCAGCGGTGGCCACGACCGTCGACACCACCGGATCCCATGTGCGCGTCCTGGAAACCGTCAACGACCGCCTCCTGGACGCCAACGTGTGGATCTACGCCGGAACGCGTCGGCTGGAGAGGCCGCCGGCCGCCACGGCCGGCGGGCCTCCGGCCCGAGCCGCCGACCGGCTGGCCGCCCAGCTGAAGGACGCCTGCGCGATTGTCCGGGCACACGGTGATCGACCCGTCCGGCTGTGCGCCCAGCGCGTCCCCGGCCGCCGCGCCACCGCCACCGTCGTCACTGCCCTGGATCTGACTCCGTACCGCAGTTCGGCCGACACCCTGCTGGTGGGATCACTCGTCCTGGACGCCGTGATGCTCGGCTGCACCTACGTGCTGACCCGCCTGGCCGTCGGCCGGGCACTGCGCCCGGTGCGGAGGATGACCGACCAGGCCACGCAGTGGAGTGCCGTGGGCTCGGACGAGCGCTTCGGCACGGAGGACCACCCGGCCGAACTCGCCCGCCTCGGTGCCTCCCTGGACGCACTTCTGGACCGCATACGCACCGTTCTGCGCCACGAGCAGCAGCTGACGGGAGAGCTGTCCCACGAACTGCGTACGCCGCTCACCCGGATCGTCATGGAACTCGACTGGTGGCGGGCCCACCCCCGCACGGACGCCGAGACCCTCACCACCCGAGAGACGATCGCCGAGGCCGCCGAGTCCATGCGCACCATCTGCGACACGCTGCTGAACGACGCCCGCGAGAACGCGCTGAACCCGGCAGCAGTCCCCGGAACAACCGACGTCCTGCCGGTACTGGGCCGCCTGCTCCAGCGCCTCGACATCCCTGACCAGGTGAAGACCGCGGTGGAGGCGCAAGCACCGGTGCTGGAGGCGGGTGTCGCCCCCGCTCTCCTCGAACGCCTCCTCCACCCCCTGCTCACCAACGCCGCCCGCTACGCCCACTCCCGCGTGACCGTCTTCGCGCGGCGTGTCCCGGGCGCCGTGCGGATCGATGTCGTCGACGACGGCCCCGGTGTGCCGGAGACGTTCGCGGACGAGCTGTTCCAGCCCGGCCGGCGCGCCGACCCCAGCGACGGGCACCACGGCGCGGGCCTGGGACTGCCGCTCGCGCGCCGTCTGGCCCGCGCCGTCGGCGGTGAGGTCTCGTACGACCCCCTGCACACGCCGGGGGCCAGCTTCACGGTCACCCTGCCCGCTGGATGACCGGGTTCTGTCCCTCCGTCCGGCGTTCCCCCATGTGGGCGTAGACCATCAGCCCGAACAGGACGGCGAGGAGGACGGCGGACGAGCCGGCGGTACCCAGATCCAGGCCGCCCTTGGCGACGGGCTTGGTGAGGAAGTCACCCGCGGTGGCGCCCAGCGGCCGGGTCAGGACGAAGGCGATCCAGAACAGCAGCACGTTCGGCACCACGGGCACCTTCATGAGCACCACCAGCACGGCCAGCACTCCGGTCACGAGGAGCGCGCCGCCCAGGTAGCCGAGGCCGGAGCTGTCGGAAAGGAAGTCACCCATCGAGGTGCCGAGGGTGTTCGACACGAGGATCACCGCTCCCTGCGGATAGCCGAGGCCCACGCCCTGCGGACCCCAGCCCAGTTTGGTCGCACCCAGAATGCCGACGTGACCTCGGGCAGCTTCTTCATCACCGACTCGGTCGCGGTCGACGTGGCCGCCACGTCGAGGTCGGTGACGCCCTCTGGATTCTCCATCCGATGCCTTCTGCCCGGTCGAACGACAGGGCACCCGCCCCGCGTGACGGGTCGAGCGCCCTGTTGGAAGTGCCGGCCGCCGACGCGACCGTGAGCTCCGACCGTGGCACAGGATGCCTGGAGGCATCCTGAACACCCGCCGTGTGCCAGATCAGGCCGCGCCTCGAGCAGCAGACTCAGGGTCGGCGACATCCTTGCGGGTCACACCCAGATAGACGACCAGGCTGAGGATGACGGCCAGGAACAGCGCGCTGGTGATCACGGTGCCCAGACCCAGTCCACCGTCACCGGTGGGCTGGGAGAGGTAGTCGCCTATGGAGGCGCCGAGGGGCCGGGTGAGGATGTAGGCGATCCAGAAGCTCCACACCGCGTCCAGGCCCAGCGCGAAGTGTGCGACGGCCACCGCAGCGATGGCCGCGGCGAACAGGACGGTGGACAGCCAGTACCCGAGATCCATGCGCTCGGAGAGCAGGTCGCCGGCCGCGGTGCCAAGGGCGAAGGTGAACAGCACCGCGAGCCAGTAGAAGGACTCTCGGCTGGTGGTGTCGATGCTGTGGATGGACAGTGTCCGCTCACGCCGGTACCAGACCATGAACACGATCGCGAGGAGGATGGCGAACACCGTCGTGCTCGTCTCCAGCGGCACGCCCATGTTGTCGGTGAGGTTGTCACTGATCAGGGTGCCGACGACGCTGATCAGAGCCACGGCGAGCCAGTACACGCCGGCCCGGTACGCCTTGGTACGGAACTGCACCACCAACACCACGGCCAGCAGCGCGCTCATCAGCACCGACACACCGGTCAGACCCAGGCCGGCCTTCTCGTTCAGCAGATCGGCCGCGGTCTCCCCGACCGTCGTACACAGCACCTTGACGATCCAGAAGTAGAGGGTGACCTCGGGCACCTTGTTCCAGCGGACCCGGTGTCGCGCCGGAACAGCGGGGCCACCTGCCTCGGGGACGGCGGATGTCTCGGACGTTTCGTATGTCATGGCTCACGAGAGTGACACCGGAAACCTGAACACGTCCTGAGTGCTCGCGCGGCACCGGGGCACCACACCTCTCGCACCAGCAGCATGGGCGCCGCGACGAGCTGCGCACTTCGCCCCATACGGGCGCCCTGTTCCCGTCCTGCCCCGTGACGGAAGGAGGCCGCTCTACTCACCGGTGTCGCGTTCCTGCTCCGCTGATCCCCGACACCGACGGCGGCAGCGGCCTGGTGACAGCGATGATCCTGATCACGGCGGTGCCCGTCGCCGCCGGAGCCACCGTGTGGACCGGCAAGGCGCCGGAGCCGATGATGACGACGTCGTGGACCTCGCTCACGCCGTCTTGTCCGGGGCGATCTCGGCGATCAGGCCCTCCACCAGAGTTTTGATCTCGTCGCGGATCGGACGCACGGCCTCGACGCCCTGGCCGGCCGGGTCCTCGAGCTTCCAGTCCAGGTAGCGCTTGCCGGGGAAGACGGGGCAGGTGTCGCCGCAGCCCATGGTGATGCAGACGTCGGACTCACGGACCGCGTCGATGGTGAGGATCTTCGGTGTCTCGGCGGAGATGTCGATGCCGACCTCGGCCATGGCCTGGACGGCGGCCGGGTTGACCTGGTCGCCGGGGTCGGAACCGGCGGAGCGGACCTCGACGCGGTCTCCGGCCAGGTGGGTCAGCCACGCGGCGGCCATCTGGGAGCGGCCGGCGTTGTGGACGCAGACGAACAGGACGGACGGCTTGTCGGCCATGGTGATCGTTCTCTTTCGTCGCATGGCGGAACCCGGCCGCCAATGACTTCAGCCCCCGCTGGTATCAGCGGACAATGATGTGACAGTATCAGTGCATGCTGACTTCAGTCGATCCTGATGTGATCCGGGCGCTGGGCGATCCGCTCCGCCTCCAGATCGTGACCCTGCTGGCGCGCGAGACGCTCTGCACGACCCACCTGGTCGAGGAGACCGGAGCCAAGCAGACCAACCTGTCCAACCACATGAAGGTGCTGCGCGAGGCCGGGATCGTGGAGACCGAGCCGTGCGGCCGCTTCACCTACTACAAGCTCAGGCCCGAGATCCTGGCCGGGCTGTCCGAGCAGTTCGCCGAACTCGCCGCCTCCGCCCGCACCGCCGCCGAGAACAAGAGGGCCTGCCCGTGACCTCCGCAGAGCCCACGACCGCTCCCGCGCAAGGTGCGGCCGGGGACGACTCGATCGTCAAGAAGCTCTCCACCCTCGACCGCTACCTGGCGGTGTGGATCCTGCTCGCCATGGCCGTCGGTCTGGGCCTGGGCCGGGTCATCCCGGGGATGAACGGCGCGCTCGCGAAGATCGAGATCGGCGGGATCTCCCTGCCGATCGCGCTCGGCCTGCTGGTCATGATGTACCCGGTCCTGGCCAAGGTCCGCTACGACCGGCTCGACCGCGTCACCGGCGACAGGAAGCTGATGGTCTCCTCGCTGGTCATCAACTGGATCGTCGGCCCCGCGGTGATGTTCGCCCTCGCCTGGATCCTCCTGCCGGACCTGCCCGAGTACCGCACCGGCCTGATCATCGTGGGACTTGCCCGGTGCATCGCCATGGTCATCATCTGGAACGACCTCGCCTGCGGCGACCGCGAGGCCGCGGCCGTCCTTGTCGCGTTGAACTCGGTGTTCCAGGTCCTCGCGTTCGGCCTGCTGGGCTGGTGCTACCTCGACCTGCTGCCCCGCTGGATGAACCTCGGCGACGGCCAGGGCCTGGACGTCTCCGTCCGGCACATCGCCCTGAACGTCATCTTCTTCCTCGGCATCCCGCTGCTGGCCGGCTTCCTCACCCGCCGCGTCGGCGAGCGGACGCTGGGCCGCGCCGACTACGAGCAGAAGTTCCTGCCGAAGATCGGGCCCTGGGCGCTGTACGGGCTGTTGTTCACGATCGTCATCCTCTTCGCCCTCCAGGGGAAGACGATCACCTCGCAGCCGCTGGACGTGGTGCGGATCGCGCTGCCGCTGCTGGTCTACTTCGCGATCATGTTCTTCGGCACCTTCCTCCTCGGCAAGGGGCTCGGCCTGGCCTACGACCGCACCGCCACGCTGGCGTTCACCGCGGCGGGCAACAACTTCGAGCTGGCCATCGCGGTCGCCGTCGCCACCTTCGGTGTCACCTCCGGCCAGGCCTTGTCCGGCGTCGTCGGGCCGCTCATCGAAGTCCCGGTGCTGATCGGCCTGGTCCACGTCGCGCTCGCCTGGCGCCGGAAGTTCGCCGCCGACGCGGTGACGACGGTCCCGTGACGCAGCGCGCGGATGTGGTGGTGGTCGGCGGCGGCCAGGCCGGGCTCGCCGCCGGCTACCACCTGCGCCGACGCGGCCTCGACCACGTCATCCTGGACGCCGGTCCGGCGCCGGGCGGGTCCTGGCAGCACATGTGGGACTCGCTGCACCTGTTCTCCCCGGCGGAGCACTCCTCCCTGCCAGGCCGGCTCATGCCCGCCCAGGCGGGTCGGACCTACCCGGATGCCGGGCACGTGGTCGCGTACCTCACGGACCACGAGAAGCGCTACGGCCTGTCCGTCCAGCACGGCACCCGTGTGGAGGCCGTACGCCGCGACGGCGAGAGGCTCCTGGTCGAGGCCGACGCCGGGCCCTGGCGGGCCCGCGCGGTCATCAGTGCCACCGGCAACACCTGGTCGCGGCCCTTCCTCCCCGCCGTCCCAGGTCGCGGCGTCTTCACCGGCCGGCAGCTGCACACGGTGAACTACCGCTGTCCGACCGACTTCACCGGCCAGCGCGTGATCGTGGTCGGCGGCGGGAACTCCGGCGCGCAGATCGCCGCCGACCTCGCCCTGGACGGCAACGTGACGGTGAGGTGGGTGACCCAGCGTCCGCCGCGGTTCCTCCCCGACGACATCGACGGACGCGCCCTGTTCGACGTCACCACCGACCGCCGCCGCGCCCTCGACGCCGGCCGCGACGACACCGGCGGAGTGGCCTCGCTCGACGACATCGTCGCCGTGCCGCCCGTCCGTGCCGCCCGCGACGCCGGGCTCCTGACCGCGAGGCACTGTTCTCCCAGCTCATCACCGACGGCGTCCGCTGGGCCGACGGCAGCCACGAAGCCGCGGATGCGGTCATCTGGTGCACCGGCTTCCGCCCCGCCCTGTCCCACCTGGCCCCGCTCCAGCTCCGCAGCACGCGCGGGCACATCGCGACCCAGGGCACCCGGGCCGTCGGCGAACCGCGGCTGCACCTGCTCGGCTACGGCGACCGGACCGGCCCGGCGTCCGCGACGCTGATCGGGGTAGGGCGTCCCGCGCGGGACGCCGCCCGGGAGATCGCGACGCTGTGCGCGCACAACTGACAGGCCAGCCCCGCGTGTTCGGTGGCTTCCCCCAGTGTCGCAGCGCGGCGTGATCGTTGCAGACTGCCCTCCATCACCTCACCCCTGGCCGCCGATCCTCCCCGCCTCGTGAGCCGGGTGTCCTCCGTGCCCGTCGTGTTCGGCGCGGGCGCGGGCATCGGCATTCTCGGCGGGATGATCGGCCTGGGCGGTGCGGAGTTCCGGCTCCCCATGCTGATCAGCCTCTTCGGGTTCGCGGCGCTGTCCGCCATCATCCTGGACAAAGCCATGAGCCTGGTCATGGTCGTCACCGCGCTGCCCGCCCGGCTGGCCGCGGTGTCCGCGTCCCAACTGGCCGGTCACTGGCCCGTCGCGGTCAACCTGCCGGCCGGGGGCGTGCTGGGCGCCTGGGCCGGGGCGAGCTGGGCGGTACGGATGTGCAGCTCCACCCTGTACAAGGTGCTGGCAGCACTGATGGTGCTCATGGCCGCCGCGCTGCTCATCACCCACCTCGCACCCGTCGGGACGCTCGCGCTGCCGCTGTGGGCGCAGGTGCCCGGCGGAGTCGTGGCCGGCTTCGGCATCGGCGTGGTCGCCGCGATCATGGGCGTGGCCGGCGGCGAACTGCTCATCCCCACGATCGTGCTGCTCCTCGGCCTGGACATCAAAACCGCGGGCAGCCTGTCCCTGCTGGTGTCGCTGCCGACCATGCTGGTCGCCTTCCCGTTACAGCCGCGACGGCAGCTTCGCGGTCCTCGGCGCCAACCTTCGCTTCACCGCTGTGATGGCCGCCGGCTCGATCGCCGACGCGCTGCGGGACTGTAAATCGTTCGGTGTAACTCCCGATCATGGAGGATGCATCGATGACCAGTGAGTACGTGGCCGAGCAGGACGCTGTCGAGTCGGCAGCGGCTGCGTCGGCGAAGGCCGTGGACGACCAGCTGATCGACGAGCTGGTAAGCCGGGCCCAGGCCGAGGGTCTGCAGCTGACCGGCGAGGGCGGGCTGTTGCAGCAGCTGACCAAGCGGCTGCTGGAGTCCGCCCTGGAGGGCGAGATCACCGACCACCTCGGCTATGACAAGCACGATCCGGCGGGCAGGAACGGCAGTAACTCGCGCAACGGCACACGCTCCAAGACCGTGCTGACCGACGTGGGGCCGGTGGAGATCGTCGTGCCCCGCGACCGGGACGGCTCCGTCGAGCCGAAGATCGTCGGGAAGCGGCAGAAGCGCCTGACCGGGGTCGACGAGATGGTGATCTCGCTGGCTGCGAAGGGCCTGACCACTGGCGAGGTGCAGGCCCACCTGGCCGAGGTCTACGGCGCCGAGGTCTCCCGCCAGACCATCTCCACCATCACCGACAAGGTGCTCGAGGGCATGGCCGAGTGGCAGAGCAGGCCCCTCGACACCGTCTATCCGGTCGTCTTCATCGACGCCATCAACGTGAAGATCCGCGACGGCGCGGTCGCCAACCGGCCGATCTATGTGGCCCTGGCCGTCACCACCGAGGGCCGGCGGGAGATCCTGGGCCTGTGGGCCGGCGACGGCGGCGAGGGCGCCAAGCACTGGCTGCACATCCTCACCGAGATCAAGAACCGCGGCGTGGGCGACGTGCTGATGCTGGTCTGTGATGGGCTCAAGGGCCTGCCCGAGGCGGTGGAGACCGTCTGGCCGCGGACCATCGTGCAGACCTGCGTGGTGCATCTGCTGCGGAACTCCTTCCGCTATGCCGCCCGCCAGGACTGGGACAAGATCGCCCGCCTCCTCAAGCCCCTCTACACCGCGCCGACCGAGGAGGCCGCTCTGGAGCGGTTCGCCGAGTTCGTCGACGCCTGGGGCCGGAAGTATCCAGCGATCGTGAAGCTGTGGGAGAACGCCTGGGAGGAGTTCACCCCGTTCCTGCGGTTCGACACCGAGATCCGCCGCATTGTCTGCACCACCAACGCGATCGAGTCGGTGAACGCCCGCATCCGCCGGGCGGCCAAGGCCCGTGGACACTTCCCCAACGAGCAGTCCGCCCTGAAGTGCGTCTACATGGCGATCATGTCCCTCGACCCCACGGGCAAGGGACAGGCCCGCTGGACCATGCGGTGGAAGACCGCACTGAACGCCTTCGACATCACCTTCGACGGCCGACTGTCAGCAGCCCGCCAGTAGCCCCAACTACCCCAGTTACACCACTCGTTTGACAGACCCGGAAAGTCGATCCGGACGGGTGACGAACGCCGGGTGGCTCAGTACGCGGAGTTGACGTTGTCGATGGAGCCGTAGCGATGGGCGGCGTAGTTGGCGGCGGCGGTGATGTTGGCGACCGGGTCGGTGGAGCTGTTGGCGGTGCCGGCGACGTGGAATGCCTTGAATGTGGGGTCGATGACCTGGAGCAGGCCCCTGGAGGGGGTGCCGTTCTTGGCGTTGACGTCGTAGTTGTTCTGGGCGTTGGGGTTGCCGCTGGACTCGCGCATGATGTTGCGGTGCAGGCCCTCGTAGGTGCCCGGGATGCCCTTGGCCTTCATAATGGTCAGGGACTGATTGATCCAGCCGTCGAGGTTGCTCGCGCCACCCTTGGCGCCGGCGGGGTCGGCGGCCTTGGAGGCGATGGCGGGGGCGGCCTTCGGGGCCTCGGCGGCGTGGGCGGTGGCCGGCGTGAGCGTCAGGGCCGCGGCCGCGGCGCCGGTGGTGAGCAGGCCGGTGACGGCCAGGTTGCGCAGACGGGCGAGGCGGGGCGCAGCGGTGATCGCGGTCATGGGGGTCTCCTACGGGACGTCTTTGAGGCGCCGGCCGGATCATCCGGTCGCGGCCTGTCGGGCGTCGGGGCGGGGCCCCGCACAGCGCGGCGAAACAAGGACGGCCCCGGCGATCCCGCCCGGTCCGACCCGCTGCTTGCGGCGACAAGAGACATGGTTAGCGACCGCGAGAATGGGAGGCAAGAGTGTGACCTACTACCCATAGACGTAGAAGCTGCCTAATTCGGTCATTCCGTGGCTTTCCTGGGCGCCGGACCGCTGTACAGCTCTACGATCCCGCTTAGGACGTGACCTGCCTCTCGTGGGTGGCGTCACGCGGAGAGCCGGAAAACCAGGCCTGTGGGGCGACCCCGCCCCACCCGTAAGAAGGCAGAGTGCAGCTCCGAAATGCGTACACCTGATCGGCCGACCCCCTCCAGCGTGACCGCGAGATCCTGATGCAGGCTCGGCGGGCCCGCCGGTAGGGGCCCGCGGCCTCCTCGTGCCGCTCCCAGTACCGCGCCCGCCGCGAGGGCGACGGCGTGTGGCGCATCTCTGCCAGAACCTCCGTCCTCCCCGGCACCGCCCTGCACCTCGACCCGGCGGAGCTGGCCGCCCACCGGCCCTCCTACCGCCACCTGCCCTGGTTTCTCAACCGCCGGGGCTACCCCCTGACCGGCGACGACCTGGGCGACGACCGGCCCGACCGCAGTCGCCGAGCAGTACCGCGACCAGTTCGCCTGGCTGCACCACCCCACCGACCCGGCCGCCTGAGCCGGACGCCCCGCTATCTTTTTCGCGGTCCTGCAAGAGGGCCGCTGGCCTCCGGGCCCGGCATGACTGTTGCCCCCTGCCGAGGAGATGACCTGGGGGGTGGTGTCACCGGGTCCGAGGGGTGCCGTCACAGACGCAGATCAGAGGTCTGACCACCGCCCGGCCGGGCGCAATGCCCGGCCGCCTGCGGGCGGCAGGTCTGCATAGCGTGGCTGCGCGAGAACGGCTCCCGACCCTGGGGCCGGCACGCGTCGGCACATGTGGGGGCACGGTGATCAGCATCGACCAGGTGGGCGTCTTCCTTGGCCTGGATGTCGGCAAGGCAGCGCATCACGGCCACGGTCTGCCCCCGGCCGGCAAGACGGTCCTCGACAAGCCGCTGTCCAACAGCGAACCGAAGCTGCGGGCGGTCTTCGACAAGCTCCGGAACAAGTTCGGCACGGTTCTGGTGGTCGTGGACCAGCCCGCCTCCATTGGCGCCCTACCGAGGAGGGCATCGACACCCTCGCGCAGATCTGCGCCGCCGAACCGCTGGACGTGCTCGTCAACAACGCCGGCGTCTCCCACTACATGCCGCTGGCCGACCTGCCCGCCGGCAAGGCCCGCGAACCGGTCAATGTCAGGTACTCGCCCCCACCCAGCTCATGCGCGCCGCCATCGGACCCCTGCAGCAGCGCGGGAGCGGCACCAACCTCAACGTCGCCGGCATGATCACCTTCTCCGGGCCCGCCGACAAGAGCGTCATGCCCCGCCGGGCCGTCTACGCCGGAACCCTGGCCTACCTGGTCGCCATGACCCAGACCCTGGCCGCCGAAGTCGAGGACTCCGCAGTCACCGTCGCGGCGGTCTGTCCCGGCGCGGTGGCCACCGAGTTCCACTCCGCCCAGGGCATGGACCTCAGCGCCGTCCCCCGCATTAGCGCGGAGGACCTCGTCACCGACGCCCTGCGCGGCCTGGAACTCGGCGAGACCGTCATCGCCCCCAGCGCCGAGGACGACCGGCTCTTGCACGACGTCTTCACCGCCCACCTCACCGCGTTCGGCGGCCAGTCCCCCGCCCTCACCACCCGCTACACCAAGGAGCCGACCCGTCCGACCGGGCCCGCTCCAGCACGGCGCCGCATCTCAACGGGGGGCGGCGGCGAGTCTCGTTCAGCTGGGGCGGGAACCGTCGGCCGGGGCGACGATCTGTAGCGGACGGGTGCTGACGTGGGTGCCCCAGATGTTCGCCCGCTACGCCGACGGACGTCACAGCGCTGCGCACCGTCAACGCCTCACACCTGCTGCGGTCACGGCCGCCCCGGGTCGACGAGGGGCAGAGCGTCGACGTCCAGGTCGTCGCGGACGCGGACGAGAAGCGGACACCGTGCCACGGGTGACCGGCTCCCGCCGGGGCCAGCAGGGCTGCCACCTCCCAGCGCGCCGCCACCGGCACTGGCGCAGTGCGGGCCACCAGGCGGAGACGGCTCACCATTTCGTAGCGGCCCACCAGCACGGCGCTCGGGTGGGAGTGGGGCACGGCGCGACGGCGGGCCCTCGGCTGATCGCCGGATCCGTCGAAGCCGGCCCCCACCTCGCCGGCCGGCGTGTCCATCAGCGTGACATCGCCAGGCCGGTCACAGATTGCGGGCGACCGGCGAGGTGCCGGCCGCCTGGCCCGACCGGCGGACCCCGGATTCGATGTGAGCGGTCCCCCTGGCGATGATCCCTCACAGGACGAGGACGGGTTCTGATCGCAGCGAGCGTGGGTTCCCGCTGCTCCCCGAGTGGCGCAGACGGACGGGACCGGTACGGGGAGGACCCTTGGCAGGCGCTCGGCCCGGCAGAGGTCCTCACGGGTTCGGCGGGTGTCAGCCGTCCGACTCCGGCGACGGGATGTAGGCGCCGGGTACGTCGTTCGGGGCGTGGATCTTCTTCTCGCCGGGGTACGGGCGCGTCCAGTTGTGGGTCTGGTACCAGGTGAGGTGGTTCATCTGGGCCGGGTTGGCGTAGTCGGGGATGGCGTGGGGGCCGGTCAGGTGCTGCTTGGACTTCCAGGCGTCCCATGCGGCGGCGAGGGACTTCTTGTCCGCCGGTACCTTCGCCGACGGTACGGCCGCCGCCCTGGGGTCCTGTGCGGCGGGGGTGTCCACGCCGCAGGACGGCGGGGTCTTCAGGCCGTCGGTCAGTGAGGTGCGGTTGGGCAGGGCGGTGAACGGGGTGTAGTCGGGGTGCCGGGTGAACGCGCCCCGCATGGGGGTGGCCGCGCTGTCCTTCTGGTTCATCGGGTGGATCCCGAGGATCTGCTCGATGGTGCGGATCATCGTGATCTGCGAGTAGTAACGGCTGTCGACGGTGGTGTGCCGGGCCCAGGGGCTGATGATCTGGACCGGGGCGCGGTGGCCGTCGACGTGGTCGAGGCCGGCCTGGGAGTCGTCCTCGACGACGAAGATCGCCGAGTCCTTCCAGTACTTGCTGTGGGAGATCTTGTCGATGATCTTGCCGGTGGCGAGGTCGTTGTCGGCGACCTGGGCGGCCGGGCTCGCCGGGCCGCCGGTGTGGTCGCTGGAGAGCCAGAACATGTTCAGGTCCGCCGGGCCGTTCTTCTCGAAGTCCTGCTTCCAGATCTGGTACCGGTACAGGTCCGGGACGCTGGTGTCGAACTTCGGGAAACCGGGCACCGACACGCTGTTGAGCGACGGGATCGGCGAGGAGGAGTTCAGGGGGTAGGCGGTGGCCTGGCCGGTCGCGTCCATGTTCTTGGCGTCGCAGTACAGGTTCTGCCAGCTGGCGCCGGACGGCTTGGTCAGGAACTGCTGGAACTCGCCGAAGTCCCGCACGCTCTTGCCGGCCGCCTGCGCGCCCGTCCACAGGAAGCCGGTCTTCTGGTGGCCGAGGGCGTCGTCCTCGGTGTCGTAGCTGCGCTTGTACTCGCCGGCCGAGGACTCGGTGTACTCGGGGTTGTCGGCTTGCATGAGCCAGTTGTGGCCCTCGGCGGAGTTGGTGCCGATGTCGTAGGTGTTGTCGTACAGCCCGAACTGCTCGGCCAAGGCGTGCTGGTTGGGCGTCACGTTCTCGCCGAACTGCGTCAGCGACGGGTCGCCGTTGCCCTGGGGGATGTCACCGAAGACCTGGTCGTAGGTGCGGTTCTCCTTGACGATCAGGAAGACGTGCTTGATCGTCGACGGGCCGCCGATCCGTGCCGGGACCGGCTGCGGCTCCACGTGGCCGTGGCCCTTGGCCAGCCCGACGGAGCCGGGGCTCCAGCCGTTCTGCTGGAAGACCTTGGCGGTCTGGGAGCGGATGACACGGTCACCGGGCAGGGTGAACTGCGTCAGGCTGGAGGTCGTGTCGTGGGTGCCGCGGCCGGCGCTGTCGGGGCGGCGGGCGTCGATGCCGCGGGTGTGGGAGACGACGACCTTCGTGCCCACGGTGGTGATTTCGGCGGGGAAGTAGTCCGTCGGGAGGAGGCCGATGTAGCTGACCGGCTCCTGCGGGGAGGTGTACCGGTAGACGGCGACGGCGTTGGCGCGGCCGAGCGTCACCAGCAGGTGGCCGTCATCGGTGAGGGTCACGGCGTCGGGCTCGTAGCCGACCGAGGCCTCCGGCCACGGCTGGGTGGAGATGGTCTGTACGACCTTGTCCTCGGCGGTGTCGATGACCGACACGTTGTTGTCGGCGGTGTTGGTGACGAACACCGCGCCGTGCTGGGCGTACACGGCGGTCGGGTGCAGGCCGACGTCGATGGTGCCGACGGCGGCGGAGGGGTCGGTCAGGTCGATGACGCTGACCGTGCCGGTGGTGGTGGCGCCGGTCCTCGGGTCGGCGGGGACCTGGGTGCCGTAGGAGTTGAGCGTGGAGTCACCGGCCTTCGCGGGCCGTCCGCCCTCGTCGCTGACGTAGAGCTTGTCGCCGGAGCGGGCCATGCCGCGCGGGGCGTTGCCCACCGCCCAGCTCTGCTTGACGGCCCCGGTCGCCGCGTCGATCGCCACCACCCGGTTCTGGCCGTTGACCGCGGCGTACACCGTGGAGCCGTCGGCGGAGAACACCGCCGCGGCGACCAAGGCCTGCTTGCCGCCGTCGGCCGGGATTCTGACGGTCACCGGGTCGGCGAGGGTGCCGTCCGCGTTCACGGTGAACCTGGTGTATCCGTCGGCCTGGCCCAGCCACAACTGCCTGCCGTCGGGTGAGTACGTCGGGCCTTCCTGGCCGACGGAGCCGCTGCTGATGCGCAGGTCGTCGGCGGCGTTCGCGCCGACACGCTGCTTGATCCGCCCGGTGGTGAGGTCCACGACGACCAGCGCGGCGTCGCCGTCGGTGAGCGCGGCGGCGAGGTGGCTGCCGTCCGGGCTGACCGTCGACGACATGATCTTGCCGTCGTCGATGACGAGGCGGTCGCCGTACGGGGCGATGTACTGGTCGGCGGAGACGGCCTGGCCCCTGTCGGTGATCTGGCCGACTTGATCGGTGCCGAACTGGCGGGTCTCGGCGACGGCGGTGCCGGTGGCCAGGGCGGCCGTGGTGATGCAGGCCGTGACGAGAGTGGCCCGCCGGCTGACGCGTCTGCCCAGCAGGTCGTAGTACTTCTTCTCGGCCTGCTGACGGCGGCGTGCTATCTGCATGACGTCATTCCTTCGCGGATTCGGAGAGTTCGGGGGGTGGCCGGAGAGGAAGAGTTCAGGGGGCCGGGGAATCCGAGGAGGTGGAGAGCAGGTCGACGTTGCCGTCGAACTGCCACAGCGGGTTCGGCGCGTCTCCGGTCGAAGTCCGCACCAGGAAGTAGCCGTTCACTTCCTTCGGCCCGTCGCCGTCGGCGACGAACCGCCCGTCCGCCGCGATGTCGAGCTGGTAGACGGCCGACCCGGTGGCCGCGACGCCCGGCAGATGCCAGGAGATGACGCACCGCCAGTCGTTGCCCGGGCCCCGCGCGCCGTCCTGGACACCGGCCTTGGTGCACGCCGCCACGGTCCTCAACCCCGCCTCGGTGACAGCGGGCCGGTTGAGCTGGTCGGTCTGCATGCGGTACAGGTGCGCGAACTCGGTGGCGAGCGAGTGCTGCACCTTGGCCCGCTCGATCCCGGAGCCGGTGGCCGTGGTCGTCGCCGCCACGACCGCGACGGTCGCGCCGAGCAGACCCACGAGCGGCAGGGCGGCCGTGGTGACCGCGCGGCGGGCCGAACCGTCGTCGGTGGGATTGGTGAAGTCGCGCCGCAGGAAGAGGACGTAGGCCAGCGCCGTCGCCGCCACGGCCCACAGAAGACCGACGCCGATGCCGATGAGGAGCGGGCTGAGTTGCGCCGGGTTGGTGAACAGGCCGTTCCAGGTGAGGAAGGCGTCGCCGGGCAGGGCGAGGCGTACGGCGACGGGCAGCGGCAGCATCTGGGCGAACTGCATCGCCGGCGCGACGATCGCGGGCAGCAGCAGACCCATGGGGGAGCGCCCGAGTGCGACCGACCCGAGGAGCCCGATTCCGGCGAGGGCCAGGGTCGGGGCGAGTACACAGGCCCAGGCGAGCAGGACCGTGCCCGCGGCGTCCCCCGGCGCGAGCAGATGGCCGTCGAGGCCGACCAATGGCTGGTCGCCGACGGCCGCCAGCCCGCCCACCGTGCTGGAGACGGCCGGCCCGGCCACGAGCAGCAGGACGACGGTGAGGCCGGCCAGTGCCTTCGCCGCGAAGATCCGCCGGGGCGAGCGGACGGCGACGAGAAGGTGGCGCCAGGTGCCGAGCCGGTCCTCGGCGGCGAACACATCGCCGGCGACGACGGAGCTGATCAGCGGAAGCGCCCAGGTGCCGGAGAAACCGAGCGTGACCAGCGGCCCGGCCCATCCGGTGGCGTGCATCCAGCGGCCGAAGAGGGTGTCCGTGGGCAGCGTGCTCTGCGCGCTCACCCCGGCCACGAAGAACGCCGGCGCGATCCAGCACGCCAGGAGCACGACGCGGATCCGCCACTGGGAGAGGAGCTTGACGACCTCGAAGCGGTAGCTCCGGGCGACTGTGACGCGGCCTGACGCTGTGGTGTGCGCCCACGCAGAGGACACGGCGGTCGGGGTGGAGCTCGCGGTGGGGGGCGTAGTGGCGGTCATCGACCGTTCTCCTGCCGCTGGGCGTCCGTCGGCTGCTCTTGGACCTCGCTCTTTCCCTGCTCGGTCAGGGCCAAGAACGCCGCCTCCAACGGGGAGACACACGGAGCGAGTTCGCGCAGCGCGACACCCTCGTGGACGAGCCGCGCCACCAGGTCGTCGAGGGCGGGTACCAACGCGCGCACCACCAGCGCTTCCCCGCCCCGGCCTGCCGTGGTGTCGTCGGACAGGCGGACTCCAGGCGCGTCGGCGGCCAGCCGGCGTGCGCGCTCCGGGTCGGACGTCGTCAGCCGGTAGTCGAGTTCACGGTTCTCGGCGGCCAGCTCGCCCAGCGGCCCGGAGAAGACGATCCGCCCGGTCGCGAGGATCGTGACCTCGGAACACAGGACCTCCAGGTCGTCCATGCGGTGGCTGGAGAGCACGACGCTCGTACCCTCCCGCGCGAGCCGGGTGAGAACACCGTGGACGTGCTTCTTCCCGGCCGGGTCCAGGCCGTTGGAGGGCTCGTCCAGGACGAGAAGCCGCGGCTCGGTGAGCAAAGCCGCGGCGAGGCCGAGCCGTTGGCGCATGCCCAGGGAGAAGCCGCGGGTGCGGTCGTCGGCGACGTCTGTGAGCCCCACCTGTTCGAGTGCGTCGTCGATCCCGGCCGACCGCCTGCCGTCGCCCCGCAGAGCGGCGAGCGCGGCGAGGTTCTGCCGGGCGGTGAGCGAGGGGTACAGCCCCGGCCCGTCCACGAACCCGGCGACGCCGTCGGGCGCTTCGAACGCCCGGCCCGTGGGCGTGCCGAGGACCTCCAGACGCCCGCTATCGGCCACGGCCAGGCCGAGAAGGAGGCCGAGCAACGTCGTCTTTCCGGCGCCGTTCGGACCGACCAGGCCGTGTATCTGTCCTTGCGCCACATCCAGGTCGACGCCGTCGAGCGCGACGACATCGCCGTAGCACTTGGTGATGCCGCGAGCCCGGATGGCGAGCTGTGAGTCCATGAGCCCCTTCTTTCGGGAAGCCTCATGGACCCTAGGAAGCGCACACGACACTGACAGGGAGTACCGGTTGAACGCTCAGGGAACGGCACACCAAACGGGAGTCAATGGGCGCCCGCCGAGCCGGTGGTCGTCCAGACCGCGCACCACACCCCACCGGACCCCGCTCACGGTCGAGGCCCACGTCTGCCGTCTGCGCACCGACCGCCAGCTCGGCCCGGCCCGCATCGGACCGGTCGTGGGCCTGCCCGCTTCGACCGTGCACCGCTCCCCGTCGACGACAGAGCCTGGAGCAGGGCTACGGTGACGGACCCGATCTGCGGACCTACCTCGCGCGGATCCTCAGCGCCCGCCGCAGCGTCCACGTGGACACTGTTCTCATGGCCGTGGAGGACGAGAGCCTGACCGAACCTCCGGCCGACATGCCGGCTGTCCTCTTTGCCCGTGGTCTGCGGATGCCGAGCTCCGACGAGTGGGAACACGCCTGTGGCGCCGGGCCGGGCACCCTGTTCCGTGGGGCGACGACTGTTCCCTCGACCGCACCCCCTACGGGGACGACACCGGCCCGCACAACGAGCTGAACGCCTTCGGCCTGCACATCGCCTACGACACCTACCGTACCGAGCTGACCAGTGATGTCACCGCGGTCCACGGCGGCGACGGGGGCGAGTCAGTCTGCGGCGGCTACGGCCAGCTGCTGGCCTGGCTCCCCCTGGCGACCGCCAACCGCAACCCCGCGACGGCCTGTACGGACCGGACGGAGAGGACAGTTACGAAGACTTCTCCACGCGACCGGTGCTCCCGCTCTGAGGCGACCGCGTGCGGACGGCCCGGTCGACGACCGCGTCGCGGCTGGTGGGGCGGGCTGGCGGCTGGAGGCCGAAGCGGAAGCCGGCAAGCGGGAAGCTGCCGCGGAGCGCCGCCGCCAAGAGGCCGGGCAGCGCCGTCAAGCCGCCGAGCGCCGGGCGCTGGAGCAGCAGGCGGAGTCACTGCCGGACCCGCGGCACCACCCTGTCCGCCGGGCCTGGCTTGCCGAAACGTTCGGCTTCTGGCACCGAGGCACGGAGGAGGCCTTTTCGGTCGGGTCAAGGAACTGCATCACCCGGTGAGGCCGAGGCGCTGCACCGACGCCAGCGGCAGCCGACCCGAGAGGCGCTGACCGGCCGGCGGATGGGCGTCGACCAGGATCACGGCACCGACGGCCCGGTAGCCGTAGCGGGTGAGCAGCGGGGTCAGGTGTGCCAGCGGCTCGGGCAGAGGCGGTGCCATGCCCCCACCGTGCGCGGCTAAAAGGGTTGCCCGCGCACCGAACCTCCGCCGGGCATCGAGCGTCTCCAGATGCGTGGGTGCGCACTGACCTCGCACACCGAGTCGTATTCGAGGGGAACCGAACACAGTATGAAGACCAGAACGACCACCGTTGCCCTTGCGGCGATCGTCGCCGCCGGCACCGCCGGCACCGCCGTCGCGGCCGTCCCGGCCTCGGCCGCCACGGCCAAGGCCGCGCCGACACGTTGCCACACCGCCGACCTGAAGGCCGGTTTCGCCACCGGGGACGACGCGAAGCCGGAGATGGGGCGGACCGGGAAGCAGACGCAGGCGTTCATCTGGTTCACCAACAAGAGCAACCGCACCTGCACCCTGTCCGGCTTCGCCGGTGTCGACATGGTCGGCGCCCAGAGGACCGACGGCACCTGGTCCCTGGCGCACTCCTCCAAGAAGCCTACGAAGATCACCCTGGGGCGGGGGGACACGGCGGACTTCAGCATCAACCTGCTCCCCGTTGCCAGGTCCACGCCGCAGAAGGAGAAGTTCGTTCCCGCGAAGTTCCTGGTCACCCCGCCGAACGAGACGAAGCACTTCACCCTGAAGTGGCCGTTCGGCGGCCAGATCCTGAAGCAGGACGGCGCCACCCACCCGGGCACCTACCTCAACCCGGTCGGACAGTAGGCCCCCACGTCCGCGCGGTCGGAGCCCCAGGCGGGCTTGACCGCGCGGCGCTCGTCCATCGTCCGGTAGCCCTCGGCGACCTGGTCCAAGGGCAGAGTGAGGTCGAAGACGCGGAACGGCTGGATCCGGCCGGACGTGACGTGGTCGATCAGGTCGGGGAGGAAGCGGCGGACGGGCGCCGGGCCCGCCGGGCAGGCCGACCTGGAAGAAGAACAGCTCCTGCCCGTCGACGGCCACCTCGTACGGGACGCCGACGTTGCCGCAGGGGCGGGACGAGTGCGGGGCCTGCCGCGTGGACTCGGCAGTGGCGACCCGCTGCAAGGCCGAGTCCGCGTCGAGGCCGCCGGTCAGCTCCTTGATCCGGGCGACGCTCCCCTCGCCGCGGTCGCCGACGATGTCGGTCGCGCCGAACTCGGCCGCCGGTTCCTGCCGGGACTCGCACCGACTCATGGCGATGATCCGGTCGGCGCCCCTTCCTTCGCGGCGATGACGCCGCACAGACCGACCGCCCCGTAACCGACCACGACGGCGGTGCAGCCGACTTTCACCTCGGCGGCGAGGGCCGCGTACCAGCGAGGCGTGGCCGGGCAGGGCGTCGTCCTGCCCGGCGGGCGGGGTGCGGGCGGCCCGGCGGGCGGGGTGCGGGCGGCCCGGCGGGCGGGGTGCGGGCGGCCCGGTTCGCGTTCAGTACAGCGAGGCCGGCGACCCGAGCCCGCTCGTAGCGGCTGGACTCCCGCGGCCTGCCGTCGGTGCCGGCGATCCACCAGGGTTCGGGCTCGGCGAAGTCGGCGGCGGTGTGGAAGATCTGGTCGGCGGCGGGACTGCGGAGCAGTGGACTGGCGGGAGCGGTCGGTCAGGGCGCGGTCTGCGATGTAGTCGTCCAGGCCGCGCGTGCACTTCTGGCCGCGCAGGGTCTCCAGCAGGTGCCAGCAAGCTTCGGGCAGGACATGGCGGCGGGCGAACTTGCCGCGCACGGCGGAGACGACCGCAGCGACGTCGACAGGGGCGAGTACGGGCGTCGACGTGCGGATCCACCCGGGCCCGGAACGCCGCACCCGCCGCCGGACAGGCAGCGGTGAAGGAGCCTCGGCCACCTGCTTGCCGAACTTCAGCAGCACGGACGCCCGCCACCAAGCGAGCAGCAGCTTCAACGGGCGTTCCATCTTCTTCTCGGGGCGGTGTCCTGCGCCGTCCACCACCCGAGGCCATGGCGGGCGCGCTCGCCGGGCAGCCGCCCGTGCTCCTGCGCGAACTTGTCGGTAAGGCCCGCCAGGACGTCCTCGAACCGCTGGCGGCGGGTGGAGAACCAGTCGATGAGCTCGAAGTCGACACCGGCTATCCCCATCGCCGGGCGCAGGCCCGGCGTCACCTCGCGAGGCACCGTCGCCAGCCCCGGTTCCTCACACACCTCGGTCGTCATCGCGCGGGTACAGAGCGTCCCGGTGGCCACCACATGCTGGTAGAGGCGGACCGTGTCCAGAGCACCCCACACCGGCTCACCGTCGTCGCTCCTGCGCTGGACGCGGTTGAGGATCAGGCAGTGCTCGTGCAGGAGCGGTAAGCCGTCCCGGTTGTCGAAGTGCCGGAACGTCCATGGTGTGTTCCCCGGTGGTTGACTGCGTGCACCTCGTGACGGCGGGCACGGTGAGGATGGGACTCGGCGGCGTGTGACCCGCAGCACTCCACTGCTGCATTGGCACCACGCCCGTCACCGGGACGTGGGACCGGCCCCCCGCCCGCCAGGACGGCCGCCGCAGAGCGTGTGAGGCTCACGTCAGGCCCCACCCGCCAGGAGGACTCCTTGACGAACCGCACCGCATACCGCCTGCTCGGCGCTGCCGCGGCGCTGGCCACAGGCGCCACGGCCCTGCTCGGCACCGGCGCCGGCACCGCCGCCGCCTCCCCGCGAGCCCACTGCGACCGCGCCGAGCGCCCGATATGGAGCGAGGGCCCCAGCCGCAACGTCACCGCCCGCGCCTGCGACGTCCCGGACCAGAAGCACCGCTGGTACGTCGTCGACGTCGACACCCTGGTCCAGCCCCGCCACAGGAACAACTACCTGGAGGAGTCCCTGGCCGGCACCAGCACCCTCCACGACAAGACCATGAGATGCCTCGGCTACACCAGGGACGGCCACGTGGTGGACTGGTTCGGCTGCGTACCGGACCTGTCCTGACCCCGGCCCCGGCCGCCGCGCGCAGGCGCTGCGTGACGGGGGCGGCCCGGAGTCTGGTGCACGCCTTGTAGCCATGCCGGTGCTCAGTGAATCGGTTGGGGAAGAGGGTGTAGTTGGCGGTCCTCATCTGGTGATACTCGCTTCTCGATGTCGGGAAGACGGGACTTCGCGACCGCGGTGCTACGAAGCGCGCCGCGATGGCCGCGGCTCTCGGCTACCACGCCGCCGAGCCCGGCCGGGCGCCTCGTCTGCCCTGGAGCGATTACCTGCCTACGCGCCCGAGCTCAACTCGGTGGAACTGCCGTGGTCGTCGCTCAAGAAACGCGAACTCCCAAACCCCGCCGGCGACCACCTCGCCGATGTCGCCGACGCCACGACGGGGGACGCGTAGGCGGGCCATGACGTCGGTGAAGGCGGGGACATCATCGGCCTGGCCTGCGGTGAGAACGAACGCGAGGGGCCGACAGCGGGCATCGGCGGCGAGGTGGACCTTGTGGTCAGTCCACCGCGGGAGCGGCCAATGGCGTGGTGGTCCGGTTCGTCGGCCGAGGCCCCCTTTTGCGGGCCCCGGCCGCGTGCTGGTGAGCCCGAACGATCGTGGAGTCGACCGAGACGGCCCAGTTGAGGTCCTCGTCCGCATCGGTCTGGGCCACCAGCGCGGTGAACACCCGCTCCCAAGTCCCATCGACGGCCCACATCCGCAGCCGGTTGTGGACACCCCGCCAGTTGCCGTACTTCTCCGGCAGGTGCACCTACTGCGTGCCGGTCTGGTACTTGTGGGCGATTGCGTCGATCACCTCACGATGGTCTCGCCAGCGGCCACCCCGCCTGGGTGTCCGGTCCGGGAGCAACGGCTCGATCCGCGCCCACTGCGCATCAGTCAAACGGCACAACCAGACCAACGACCAACCGATACGGAATCGGCGATCGTGGCGACAATTGAAACTCCCCGCAAACGCAAGGTGGGTGCTACTGGACGCGGGGATCGGTGGCGAGGATGCCGTTGAGGAGGGTGTCGATGCTCCAGCGGCGGCGCTCGGCGGGGGCGCCGGAGATGAGATTGCCGGCCTGGGCGCGTACGTGAGGCAGCGTGTCGGGGGACGCGGTGACCAGTGCCTGGCGTAGCTGGATCCAGTCCCGCTCGGCGTTGGAGTCCTCGCGCTGGGCGGAGTGTTCGGCGGCGGAAGCGGTGGAACGCTGGAGCAGGAGGTCGACGCCCCAGGCTGCCTGGCGGTCGGGGACGCCGCCCTCGGCGAGCAGGGCGAGCAGTGACTCCAGCAGGGCGAGGTAGTTCTCGCCCGCGGCCCGCGCGGTCAAGGCCGACTGGGCGAGTGCCGGGTGGGCGAACAGGACCTCCTCGTAGCTGGCGAGCACGGCAATGAGGCGCTCACGCCAGTCGGCGCCGGGGTCGGTGGTCAGGTCGACGCGGCCCAGCAGGCGGTCGAGGATCGCGGCGTGCAGTTCGGCGGTGTTGGTGACGTACACGTACAGGGAGGCCGGGCCGGTGTCGAGGGCCTGGGCGAGGCGGCGCATGGTGACGCGCTGGAGCCCTTCCTGCTCCATGAGCCGGAAGGCGGCGTCGATGATGCCCTGACGGGTCAGGGCAGGCTTTGCGGGCCGCTCGCGGCGGCTTTGCGGAGTCGGCATGTCAGGAATTCTAGCTGGAACGCGTTCGAGCCGAACACGTTCGCCTGCGCAGGTTCCTGTCTCCCGCGGGGTCAGGTTTCGGCTCTCGGGCGGATGCGATGCCGCACGGGACGACGTCGAGGCCCCAGGTGATGCGAGCGAGCCCGGCGCGGGGAGAACAGTTCCGTTCGCTGGGCTGCGACGTGGGGGAAGCGGTCGGCGGCGGTCTGCTCGTAGACGTCCTGGGCGTGGCCGATCAAGTGTCGGTCCGCGCGATCGCGCCGTAGCCGTAGGGCAGGACGCCTGCCGCCGGCCGCGCCAGGCCCGCGTGGCGCGGGAGGACGTTCAGGTAGGACGAGCAGACCGCTTCCGGTCGCTCGCGCGGGTGGTCGGCGAGGTGGGCGCGCGGGTCCACGGAGGTGAGCACCCGGTACGGGAGGATGGCGTGCAGTTCGTGGACGGTACGCACGTAGGGACACAGGGAGGCGGCCCCGGTCTGCGCTTCGCGGGCCAAGCCGCGCGGGGTGACGGCCTCCACGTCTTCGTGTTCGAGCAGGTTGGTCGCGGCGGTGGTGAACGCCTTCGGACTCATTGGCTCCCTTGCCGCCCGTGACCGCGTCCGCCGTTGCGTCACTCTCACTCGTCGCCACCTCTCACGCCACGTCCGCTGAGGGGCACGCCGGCGCACCTCGACACGGACACCATTCGCGCTGCATGCGGCAGTCGACCCGCACGGACACCATGGCCGACGCGAGTAAACGATCTACGAGCGGTCGCGAACTTGTTCGTTACGAACATGTTCGCTACGGTGAGGCGGCAGCCGGCGCATTCGCCTCCCAGGTCGCGAGCGCGCACGGTCCTCGCTCCTGCCCACAGGAGATCCCCACTTCCTTCGGAGCCCTCCATGAGCACCAGCCACATCCCCATCGCGATCATCGGCGGGGGTCTCGGCGGCCTGACGGCCGCCCGGGTCCTGCACGCCAACGGCATCGAGTCGGCGATCTTCGAACTGGAGGCGTCGGCGTCGGCCCGCACCCAGGGCGGAATGCTCGACATCCACGCCGAGAACGGACAGAAGGCGCTGCACGCCGCCGGCCTCCACGACGACTTCCTCAAGATCGTCCATGAGGGCGGTGAGGCGATGCGCCTGCTGGGCCCCGACGGCACCGTGTACGTGTCCTCGCAGGACGACGGCTCTGGCGACCGGCCCGAGGTGGATCGCGGGGACCTGCGCGCCCTACTGCTGAACTCCCTGCCCGATGGCACGGTCCACTGGGGCCGCAAGGTCACCGGCGCCCGGCCACTGGGCGACGGCCGGCACGAGGTGACCTTCACCGACGGCACGGCCATCACGACCGGCCTCCTGGTCGGCGCCGACGGCGCCTGGTCGCGCGTGCGGCCGCTGCTGTCGAACGCGAAGCCCCGCTACACCGGCGTCTCGTTCGTCGAAACGGACCTGCTCGACGCCGACACCCGCCACCCGCGCAGCACCGCGGTCGTCGGCGGCGGCTTCTTGATCTGCCTCGGGGACGAGCGCGGCTTCCTCGCGCACCGGGAGACCGACGGCAGCCTGCACGTATACACCGCGCTGAAGACCGACGAGGGCTGGCTCGACACCATCGACTTCACCGACCTCGCCGCCGCCAAGGCCGCGGTCCTGGCCCACTTCGAGGGCTGGGACGAAAGCCTGCGCGGCTTGGTGGCCGACGCGGAGACGATCACTCCGCGGCGCATCCACGCCCTGCCCGTCGGGCACCGCTGGGACCGCGTTCCGGGAGTCACGCTCCTGGGTGACGCCGCCCACCTGATGTCGCCGTTCGCGGGCGAGGGAGCCAATCAAGCCATGCTCGACGGCGCCGAACTCGCCTTGGCCCTCGCCGCCCACCCCGGCGACACCGAGGCCGCGCTCGTCGCCTACGAGACGGCACTCTTCCCGCGCAGCGAGGAAACCGCCGCCGACTCCGCCGCCAGTTCGGAGACGATGTTCGGTCCGCGCGGCCTGGAGCAGATGGTCGAGTTCTTCACGACCGGCCCCGCGGGCCGGTGACCGGCCCTGACAACCGCTTCACCAGACGTCCATGAGGACGAGCCGGGGGATCACGCCCGCCCGACCGGAGGAAATCGGTGACCGTGCTTCGTCAGCGCACCGTCCGGATACGGCCCGGCCCGGGCCCCGACGCCCATGGGGGCGAGGAGGGCAGCCCCGTCCTCGCCCCGCATGGTGGACCCGGTTCCGCCGGCATCGCAGTCCCGGCCGACCACCTGGCCTCACGCCATCACGTGGTGGTGCCCACCCACCCGGGCTGTTCGCTCATCCGCTCAAGGACCCGCTCTGCGACGGCGAGCTCGTCCCGCTCGGCCCGCGCCTCCGCCAGCTGCTTGGCCGGCTGTTCTTCGAGTTCGTCCAGCTCCGCGCGCCGCGCGGTGATCCGTTCCAGCAGCTCGGGATTCAGCATGCACTGGATCCTAGAAGGCCACCTGGTCACGGTGAGTGCGAACCGACAAGCTGGTCCTGGAGCGAGAGATGGCGCAACCGTCATTGGCGTGACTGGTTGCCAGGCTATTCACTGGCTTGGGCATCGATGGGGATCTCGGTGATGTCAAGGCGTAGCGGGGAGGCTAGGGCCTGTCCAACGGATCATGTGACCTTCGCGGGCCTGGCTCGTTGGCCTGTCCGTGAGGCGGGGAGATCTGTCGAACGAGGAATGGGCCCGGCTGAAGCCGCATCTACCGAAGTCCGCTAAGCGGGGCGGTCGTTGGGTGAGCCATCGGAGGGTCATCAACGGGATCTTGTACCGGAATCGCACGGGGGTGCCCTGGCCGGATCTGCCTGCGCGTTTCGGCAAGTGGAAGACCGTGTATGAGAGACACAGACGCTGGTCGGCGGACGGCACGTGGGACAGGCTCTTCGCCGCTGTCCTGGCTGACGCCGACGCGGAGGGCCGTATCGACTGGTCGATGGTGAGCGTGGACTCCACCTCCTGCCGGGCTCACCAGCACGCTGCCGGCGCCCGCAAGCGACGCCCGCGGGTGCCGGGAAAAGATCAACGCCCCGGCAGCACCGCTCCGACGAGGGGCTCGGACGCTCTCGGGGCGGCCTCACCTGCAAGATCCACCTCGTTGGGGAAGGCGGACGCCGCCCGCTGGCCCTGCTGATCACGCCAGGCCAGTGGGACGACGCCCCACAGTTCATCCCCATCATGGAACGTGTCCCAGTCGCCCGTCCCGGCGGCGGACGTCCGCGCACCCGACCGGACCGTCTCGGCGGTGACAAGGCGTACTCCTCGCGCCGCAATCGCCGATACCTGCGACGACGCCAGATCAAGCACACGATCCCCGAACCGAAGAACCAGCGGGCCAACCGCCAGAGCCGCGGCAGCAGGGGCGGCCGGCCTGCGGGCTTCGACAAAACGATCTGCAAAAGGAGGAACGAAGTCGAGAGAACGATCAATGCGCTCAAGACCTGCAGGGCCGTGGCCACGAGGTACGACAAGCGTGCCTACATCTTCCACGGCAACATCATCATCGCCTCGATTCGACTCTGGCTGCGCCCATGATCTGGGACAGACCTGGCGTACTCGAGGCCGGCACCAGTACCGGAGCAGCCGCATCTCCCCTCAATGCTGCTCTGGCCATGCTTGCTCAATCGGTATGGGTCACCACGGCATCGATGAGCTCGGGCCAGAGTTCACGCGGGCGATCGTGGCCCATGTCGGGGACCAGCAGGAGTTCGGCGCCGGGAACCAGCTCCGCGGTGCGTTTCCCGCCGCTGGGGTCGATCAGCGTGTCGTCCAGGCCGTGGATCACCAGCGTCGGCACCCGCAGCTCACGCAGTGCATCCGCACGTGAACCGCTGAGGATCATCGCGCCGAGCTGCCGCCCGATCCCCTCGGGGTAGTAGGCGCGGTCGTAGCTCGCGGCGGCCAGCTCACGCAGCACCGAGGCGTCGCCGTATCGCTTGGAGGCCCACACCAGTTCCCGCTCCGCCGCCGCAACGTATCCCTCGCGGTCCGCGGGCTTGGGACTGAACAGCACCGCCTGGGCCTCCGGGCTGGACTGGCCGTATTCGCTCTCGCCGGTCGAGGACATCATCGACGTCAAGGTCAGCACCCGCTCCGGGCAGGAGAGGGCCATCACCTGGGCGATCATCCCTCCCATCGAGGCACCGACCACGTGGGCGCGTTCGATACCGAGCGCGGTGAGCAGGCCGAGGCCGTCACCCGCCATGTCGAGAAGCCGATAGGGAACCATGGCGAGGGCGGCGGGAATGTCTCCCGAGCTGACGGCGGCGATGAACTTGCCCATGTCCACAGGATGATCGTCGAACTTGGCGGACAGCCCGCAGTCCCGGTTGTCGTACCGGATCACGTAACGGCCGCGGTCTGCCAGTGCTCGGCAAAAGTCCTCGTGCCAGGCGAGCATCTGCGCGCCGAAACCCATCACCAGCAGGACTGGCGGGTCTCCAGGGTCGCCGAAACTCTCGTACGCGATAGACACCTCAGGGGACACGTCAACGATCGGCATGCACGGAGACTGTCATAGTCATCCACGGAGCGCACCCAGAATATCGTCCGGTGACCTGCACATACTTTCCTGGCTTCTGCCCATGATCCGTCGGACAGGCCCTTAGCGAGGTGCCGCGAGTACGTCCCGGAGTACGTTCTCGAGCGTGACGCGGGCCAGCTCGTGTCTCAGGGTCTCCTCGATGCCCTCGTAGATGCTCTGCATCGCCGGCTGGATGCCGTAACCCACCACGCACCCCTGGTCCGGGGTGGTGCGGTGCATCGCGAACAGCGGGCCGGGTTCCACTGCCTCGTACACGTCGAGCAGGGTCATCGACTCCAGCTCGCGCGCCAGCGACCAGCCCGCGCCCACGCCCCGCCGGGACTCCACGAGCCCGGCCCTGCGCAGCTCGCCGAGCAGCCGCCTGATCACCACGGGGTTGGTGTTCGCGCTGGTCGCGATCTGCTCGGAGGTGGCGACCTCATGGCCCTGGCGCTGATAGAGACCGATCCAGGCCAGCGCGTGGGCGGCAATGGTCAACCTGCTGTTGGCGCTCACGAAGCCCTCCTATCGGCCGCAACGCTTTATGTTACGACAACGCAGTCGTAACAGCGAAAGTTGCAACAGTCTGTCGTAACAATTAGTGTTGCGACTGCCAGGAACGGTCAATCAACGAGGTGAGAAGTATGAGCAAGCCACTCATAGGCAAGGTCGCCTTGGTCACCGGGGGGTCGCGTGGGCTGGGAGCCGCGACCGTACGGCTGCTGGCCGAGCAGGGCGCCGACGTCGCCTTCACCTACGTCAGCTCCGAGAAGCAGGCGCAGGCCGTCGTCGACGAGGTGCACGGCAAGGGAGCCAAGGCCGTCGCCTTCCAGTCCGACCAGGCAGACACGAGCCGGGCGCCGGCGCTGATCGACGACGTGGTCGCGCACTTCGGCGGCCTGGACATCCTGGTCAACAACGCGGCGATCTCCGTGGCTGGCACGGTGGACGACCCGGACGCCGACACCGCCGCACTGGACCGGATGCACGCCACCAACTACCTCGGCGTGATCGCCGTCATCCGGGCCGCCTCCCGAGTGCTGCGCGAGGGCGGCCGCATCATCACGGTGAGTTCCGGACTGGGCTCACGGGTCGGCGCCCCCGGCCTTGCCGACTACGCGGCGACCAAGTCCGGGATCGAGAGGTACACCATGGGCGTCGCGCGCGACCTCGGGCCCCGGAACATCACGGCAAACGTCGTGGAGGCCGGACTGATGGAGGGGGGCATGCAACCGCCGGACCACGAGACCCTCAATGCCCTGGTCAGCTCGCTGTCCCTGCAACGCATGGGGCACCCCGACGAAATCGCCGCGGCGATCGCCTTCATGGCGAGCCCCGCCGCGTCGTACGTCACGGGCGCGGTGCTGGACGCCCACGGCGGCTACAACGCCTGAACCCGAACCCCTGCCGCGCCCCCCGAAGGACATCGCGCCTTCGGGGCGCGCACGGCCGACGTCCCGCGACAAGGCGTACGACTCGAAGGCTGTGCGCGTGGGTTGCGACGCCGCTGCATCCCGGCGCTGATCTCCCGCATGGGCTCCCCGAACATCAAGGGCAGGAGAGCGACTCTCCGGGACTACCCGCCGGAAGGGTCAATTCGTTGATGTGACGGCATTCGCGCACAAGGGGCCGCGGTCGGCCCGCAGACCGGGACGAAACCGGCCACTTCGCGGCGAGGTGGAGCGCGGTCCGGTAGGCGAGGGCGCGGGTGTCGGACGCTGACTGCGCACGGAGAGGTCCCGCACGAGCCACAGACCGGGCGTCGCGGTGTGGGAGAGGACGCGGGGTGCGTGGTTCGCGGCCAGCGGTGTACGTGCGCGGGTGTCGGAGAGGCGGCGGGCCGCCCGAGGCCCGCCCGTCCCCTCGCAAGCGGCGCCGGCTGCGTGCGCGCCGTCAGCGGAGGTCGGCGGGCCGGCCGTGCTCGCGGTTGTACGCCTCGCGGGAGTCGACGATGGCCTCGCGGTGGCGTTCGGCCCATTGGGTGAGGGCCGTGAGCCAGCCGTGAAGCTCGACGGCCATGTCGGTCGCCCGGTACTCGACCTTTGCCGGTACGGCCGCGTACACGGTGCGCGCGATCAGTCCGTCGCGTCCGAGGTTGCGCAGCGGCGCCTCCATCGGCACCGCCGTCCTCGCCACGGTCGCCGCCTCCGGGACGGCCTCGCCGCTGCGGGAGCACAAGAACCGGGGCGACGCGCTGACCGGTGGTTTCCGCCTCGCCTACGCCCTCAGTGCCACGTTCGTCCCGGTGTCGCTCCTGGTCGCCCTGCGCACCTCGCGCTCCGACGCCCCGGCGGTGGAGCGGGCGCCTTCGGACGCCACGGCGACGGCCGGCTGATCCGGCCCCTTCGCGAGTGGTCCGGCCGGCCGGCCGGACCACTCCCCTGTTTTACAGGCAGGGCCCTTCCAGGGGGACGAGCAGGGGGGCTGCGAGCGGCAGGGCCCTTCAAGCTCTGAAGCGTCGCCCACGGTCGACGAGCCTGACGTCCGTGCACGGCCCGGGGGCGCCGGCCGGCGGCCGTGTCGCCGGCACAACCCATGCCGAGCAGGCGTACCTTCCTCCGCGGTCGTCCCCCGACAGCCAGCGCCGTCGCACTTCTCGCCCCCGCCGCTCTCCCGGCGTGTTCCTCCGGCTCCACTCCGCCGTCGGCGAAGAAGGACAGCGGCGTCCTGCGCTAAGGCGCCGCCGTCGAGCCGGACAACTGGGACTCGCACGCGGCCTCCACCTCGATCACCGGACGGCTCCTGAGACCGGTTCTGGAGTCCCTGATCGCCATCGACGAGGACGGCACGGTGCGGCCCTGCCTCGCCGACTCCTGGAAGGTGTCGTCCGACGGACTGACGTACACCTTCTCGCTGCCCTCCGGCGTCACCTTCAGCGACGGCACCCCCTTCGACGCTGAGGCGGTGAAGGCCGACTTCGACCACATCGTCGCACCGAAGACGGTTTCCAAGCGGGCGGCGGGGCACGACACCCTGAGCAGCTTCGCGGGTGGCGACACCCTGGTGCTGATCAGCCGGAACCCGGACGGCGGGCAGGCACTGGCGGACCATCTGCTACGGCTGGCGCGTGAACGGGCACTGACGCGCGTGCGTGCGTGCGGGCCCGGAGCATACGGCGGACAATGGGAATGTGATCTTCCGCCGCCGGCGAGCAATCCCCGGGCGGCGGCCGGCCGTATACAGAGATGTGTCGGGTTTCCGGTTCCCCGTGGGCCGTCTCCCGGACGAGGCTCTGTTGTCCGGGCTGGCCACCGGCGACCCGGAACTCGCCGTCGCCTTCGTACGGAGGTTCCAGCACAGGGTATTCGGCGTCGCCATGACGGTCATCGGCGACCAGCAGATCGCCGAGGACATCGCACAGCAGACGTTCGAACGCGCATGGCGTCACGCGCAGGTCTACGACTCGCGCCGCGGCTCGGTCACGACCTGGCTGACGACCATCGCGCACAACCTCGCCATCGACGCCGTCCGCGCGCGGCGGACGGAGCCGGTGGCACCCGAAGATCTCGACGCGTTGGTCGGCGCCGTCACCGAGACCCCCGAGCGGTGGGCGCTGGCCGATGAGGCCTCGTCCCAGCTGCGGGCCGCCGTGGCACGGCTGCCCCGGGGGCAGGCCCGTGCCCTGGTGATGGCGGGGATCTACGGAATGACTGCCCAGCAGATCGCCGACCTGGAGCAGATCCCGCTGGGCACCGCCAAGACACGGATCCGGGCGGCGATGGCAAAGCTGCGGACCACACTCGGGTCTCCGAACCGAGGCGACCATGTCCAGTGACGCGAACTGCGAGAAGCTGCGGGAACACGGCGCAGAGCTGGCCTTGGGCGTGCTCTCCGGCCGCGAGCGGGCCGAGGCGTTCGCCCACCTGGACCGCTGCGCGGACTGCCGGGAGTACGTCGAGCACCTGACATTGGTCGGCGACGGGCTGATCGGGCTGCTGCCGGACCGCGAGCCGCCCCCAGGCTTCGAGACCCGGGTGGGGCGCGCGCTGGCCCGGGACGCCGCGGCACAGGAGCCGCGCCCGCCTGCGCGCGCGTCCGGCTACCTGCCCACCGGCCGACGCGGTCGCGGCCGCCGGGTCCGGCTGCGGCTCGCGTCGGCCGGGGCCGCCGCGGCGGTCGCCTGCGGGCTCGCCGGCTGGGGGATCAGCAGCGCCGTGCAGGAGGTCACCGCATCGCCCCCCGCCGCCTCCGTGAGCGAGCCGATGCTGGTCGGAGACCTGACCTCGGCCGCGGACGGCGGGCAGCCCGTCGGTGAGGTGTACGCCCGTCCCGGTACCTCCGGCTGGCTCTTCGTGTCCGTCGATCTCGACGGCCGGGGCACCCGGTACAGCGGCAGGGTCGTCTGTCTCCTGGAGCACGCGGACGGCACGACCGTCCGGGTCGGTGCCTTCGCCGTGCGGGACGGTCGCGGCGACTGGGGTGCGTCGGCCGCCGTCGATACCGCGGCGGTCTCCGGTGCCCGCCTGACCTCCTCCGACGGCACCGTCATCGCCACGTCCCGGCTGGAGGTCGGCCACGTCGAGACGCCGGTGGACTGAGGCCCGACGCCGTCCGCCACGGCATCAGCACGTCTCAGCACGTCTCAGCGGGGTGGAGCGGGCAGTGCCGACCGCAGAGCGGCGGCCAGATCGTCGACGGCGGGTCGGGACGAGGGATCGGCCCGCAAGCAGGCGTCGACGGCGTCGGCCACAGCGGACGGCAGGCGCCGCCGGGAGCCGATCGGCGGGGCGCTCCGGTTCAGCTGCGGGTACCACCCGCCGGTGCTGCCGGTGCCCTCGCCGGCCCCGTCACACCGCTCACACCCCTCACGCCGCTCGTGCCCGGTACTCGGCCCGTCGCCGTTCTCGCCGTTCTCGCCGTTCGCGCCGTTCGCGCCGTTCTCGCCGTTCGCGCCGTTCGCGGCCCTCGCGGCCCTCGCGGCCCTCGCGTGGTCGTCGTCGCGGGGGAATGGCACGTCACCGCACGCCACCTCGAACAAGGTGACGCCGATGCCCCACACGTCGGCCGCGGCCGTCAGAGGCCCTCCCCGGGCCTGCTCCGGAGCGAGGTAGCCCCGCGTGCCCACCCCGGCGGGCGCGGGGCCGGGGGGCCGCGCGACACTCAGGTCCAGCACCTTCGCGTGACCGCAGTCCACCACCACATTGGACGGCTTGACGTCCAGGTGCAGCAGGCCCCGGCCGTGCAGGTAGTGGATCGCGGAGCACAGCTGGACCCCGAGCAGCGCCACGTCGGCGGCGCCCGGCCGGCGCCGCAACCGGTGCACGAGGTGGGAGAGGGTCTCACCGGTCAGCGTCTCCAGCACGACGAGCGGTTCGGGCGACTCGAAGGTCTCGTAGGCCCGGGTCAGATGCGGATGGGTGAACTCCCGCAACCACCCGCCCTCCCGCAGCAGGCGCTCGCGCAGCCGCTTCTCGTCCCGGCGGTCGGGCCGCACGGTCTTGATCACGCACCGGCAGGCCCGTTCCACGCTCCAGGCGTCGTAGACGTCCAGCCAGCCCGTGCGCGTCAGATGCGCCAGCACCTCGTAGCCCGGAGCCGGCTCCGCGCCCGGTGCGAGGGCGGCGGGCGGCCGCGGGGTACAGGCCCTCACGACGGCACCGGCCGCATGGCCGCGGACCCGCTTGCGGCGTTCAGCCGGTGGAGCCGGGCGTACGCCCCGCCCCGCCGCAGCAGATCCTCGTGGGTGCCGTACTCGACGACCCGGCCGCGGTCGAGCACCGCGATGTGCGTGGCGTCGCGGACGGTCAGCAGGTTGTGGGAGATCACGATGGTCGTCCGCCCGGCCATGAGCCGCCGCAGCGGGTCCATGATCCGCCGCCCCGACCGGACGTCCAGCCCGCTGGTCGGTTCGTCCAGGAGGAGCACCGGCGCGTCCCTGATCATCGCGCGGGCGATCGCCAGGCGTTGGCACTGTCCGCCGGAGAGCGTCCGGCCCCGCTGGCCGACCATCGTGTCGTAGCCCTGGGGCAGATGTTCGATGAAGTCGTGCGCGTCCGCCGCGCGCGCCGCCGCGACGATCTGCGCCTGCGTCGCCTCCGGCCGGCCGTAGGCGATGTTGTCCCGTACCGTGCCTTGGAAGACGAGCGTCTCCTGGAGGACCACCGCGACGTTCTCCCGCACGTCGGACAGACGCAGGTCGCGCAGGTCGGTCCCGTCGAGGCGAACCGCTCCCAGGTCGGGGTCGTAGAAGCGCAACTGGAGCTTGGCCACCGTCGACTTGCCCGCCCCGCTCGCCCCGACCAGCGCCAGCGTCTGTCCGGCCGCGACCTGCAAGGACACGTCGGACAGGGCCCAGGACGAGGTACCGGGATAGCGGAAGCCGACGCCGTCGAACTCCACATCTCCCCGCGCGCGACCGATCGGCCGGGCGCCCGCGGCCTGCACGACCTGCGGCCGCTCATCCAGCAGTTCGATGATCCGTTCGGCGGAGGCGGAAGCGGCGTAGAAGGTGGTGCCGAGGCGCGACAGGTTGCGGACCGGGCTGTAGAGCTTGCCGATCAGCGCGAGGAAGACCAGCAACCCGCCCAGTGTGAGCTGCCCCTGGGCGAGCTTCCAGGTGCCCAGGCCCATGACCGCCAGGCCGCCCGACACCTCGATCATCTCCACGACGGGTCGGTAGACGGCGTGGATCCGCGCCGAGGCCATCACCGCGTGGAACCGGCCGAGGTTCTCCGCACCGAACCGGCGCTGCTCCCATTCCTGCCGGTTGTACGCCTGCACCAGGGCCACATTGCCCAGCGTCTCCTCGGCGATCGCGCTGATCGAACCGCTGCGTCGCCTGCGTTCTCGGGACGCCTTCTTGATCAGCCGGGAGAAGTGCCGGGCCGCACCCCAGAACATCGGCACGATGGCGAGGGCCAGGAGGGTCAGGTCCCACTGTAGGTAGAACAGCAGGCCGAGGAAGACGCCCAGCTGGATCACGTAGTAGAGGGCGTCCGCCACGCCCGAGAGCAGGAACGTCTCGACCGAGTCGACGTCACCGGTCACCCGGGAGAGCACGTCCCCCAGCCGCCGGCGTTCGAAGAAGCCGAGCGACAGCCCCTGGACGTGTCCGAAGACGGCGGAGCGGAGGGTGAGCAGGAAGCGTTCGCTGACCCAGGCGGACGTCACGTCGTCGGCGAAGCCGAGAACGCCGGAGCCGACGACGAGGCCCAGGTAGGTCGGAGCGAGCCACAGCAGTGGCCCGAGGTCACGGGGGACGAGCACGTCGTCCACCACGATCTTGAAAAGCCATATCTCCCCGGCGTCGATGGCGGGGCCGATCAGGCTGAAGAGGACCACGGGAACGAACCAGCGGCGGCCCCCGCGGGTGTACGGCCAGAACCGCCGGAACACCTCGCGCGGCGCCACCGGCGGCGGGGCCGCGACCACGGCGTCCGACGCCTCACCCACCGTCAGCAGACGCCGAAGGCCGTACGCCATGGCATGTGTTCCTCATGGATCGACATGGATCGACGGCCGAGCGGGCCGGGTTGTTGGTTCTCCGGTCCGCTCAGCCTTCGTGTGGGGTCAGTACCGGTTGTTGTCGTTGTGGTCACCGTGACCATGACGGCCGCCGTGGTCGCCGTGGCCCTCACGGTCACCGTGTCCGTGACGCCCGCCGTTGCCGCTGCGGTCGTCGTTCTCGGACGTGTCGTTCCCGTGGTTGCGGTGCCTGGCGGGCATGAGATGGCTGAAGATTGCCATGGCGTTCCTCCTGAAACTTGCAGCACTTGGGATACGTCCCGGAACAGGAGTTAGATGGCTTTTCGGGAAGAAAGTGAAAAAATATATGAATCCGGGGCTGTCGTCTCAGCCCGAGCCGCGCCGAGCCGCCCCGCCGACCCCCGCCGCAGCGCACCTCGTCACCCGCCGGGAACAGCAGCGCCTCCACGCCGGAAAGTGACTCCAGCCACGCCGGGCAGTGACTTCAGACCACGTCGGCCGGGCCCGCGATCCCGTCGCGAACGCCGCGGTCGTCCAGCAGTCCACCCAGGTCAACCGGGGACCCAGGTCAGCCGGGGGCCCGCCACCGTCACCGGGACCAAGTGCCTCGGCCACCTCCCAAGCACACCGGTCCGCGGTCAGCTCGCCGCGGGCCTACCGCGACATCCCTGTCCTCGCGGTAGGTGCTGAACAGCGCGTCGGCCCGGTGCAGGTCCGCGATCGCCTCCCCGCAGGACCTGGCGTACCGCACCGGCGGCCCCGGTGCGGATGTCGAAGAAGAGGACGGTCCCCATGACCTCCTCGGTGTGCCGCAGCGCGGCGGGAGCCTCAGCCGACTCGGCCACCGCGTCAGCGACCGGCCTGGTCCAGCGCCGACCGCAGCGGCTGCCGGTAGCCGGTGCTGGTACAGCTGACCCGGAGACGGAGACGGTGCCCACGGTTCTGGCCGCCAATGGCCGCGGAACCGTGCCGTCAAAAGAACCCCGGCCGCACGACGATGATCGGGCGATGACCGACCGCCGCCCGCTGGGCACCGGCCACGACCGCGCCGACGCAGCCCGCACGCAAGACACCGATCCGGTGTCGGCACCACACGCCCAACTCGCCGCCGAGCGCCGGCCCGCCGTCCCGGCCGCCGAGCCGAAACCGCGTCCGGCCCCGAGCGCCGCGCGCTCGGGGCCGGCCCCGTCGCGCCGGGCAGCGACCACGGCTGTGACGGGCCCGGCGACAGCGGGCGGTGACAGCCGCCCGCCGGGCGACCCGCAGGGGAACCGCCCCGAGGAGCCGTCAACGGCACCTCGCGCCGCCAGGCCGAGCGGCTCCAGGACGAGCAACACCGACCTCCGCCACCGGACCGGCTCGCACAGCACGGCCTGAGCCGGCGCACCGTGGACCTGGTCCACCTCGGTCATTGCCGTACAAGTCGCGGCCGGCAATCTACTCGGACGGGTGCGCCCGTGGCAGCAGGCCGGTGACTGGTCGGCCGATCGGGTTCGCTCCACCGCGGCGTGAGTCAGGGACGGCACCGGGCGGCAGGCCGACGCTTCTCTACCCTCCCTGTGCCACGCTACTCCGCAGCCGGTGCCGGGCATCATCACCACAGCCAAGCGGCGGAGTGCCGCACCCGGCACAGGGCGCGAGCGTCGCGGCGCCCGAGCGCGACGGCCATCTTCTTCGTGCCGGATGGGCAACCGTTCGCGATCGGCAGGAGTCTGCCTAGCGAGCGGGGTCTGTCTCCTCGGGAACACCGTCCGTTCACTCGTGCCCCCAGCAAAGGATCCCGCCGTGCCGACACCCTCACCAGCCCGTCGCACCTTCCGGTCCTCTGTCGCCGCCCTCGGCGCAGCAGGCCTCATCGCACTGGCCACCGCACCTGCGGCCTACGCCGACGAGAACACCCCCGACCTGGTCGTCGGGGGCGTCGGGCCCGTCAGCGGGCTGAGACCGGGAGACGGCTTCGACATTCCGGCCACTGTGGCGAACAGGGGCACGGTGACAGCGGAGAGAGTGTGGATCGCCTACTCCGTCAGCCGAGGACTCGACTTCGCCCAGGTGCCCTCCAACTGCCAGGTGCAGCACGTGCGGCCCTACGATGAGATGCCCGAGCGGTGGACCGCGGTGTGCGCGTTCGACCAGGCGGTGAAAGCCGGCGCCGTCTACACGACCGACAGGCCCCTGCGCGTCACGGCTCTGGACCGCGCGCTCAACGACGAACTGCGCCTGCGTGTCGAGAGTACTGATCCGGGAGCTGATGACAACGGCAGTGACCCGGTGGCGGGGACCGCACCGCCCGTGCAGCTCGTTGAGGCGCAAGCCGGGGGCGTGGGGTCGGCGCGCGTCGTCGACGTGCCCGTCACCACCGTGAACACGGCCGACTACCAGGTCACGGGTGCCGCACTCCGAGGGAGCGTCGGAGACACGGTCACGATGAAGGTGAAGTTCACCAACGCCGGCCCCGCCTGGGTGTGGCCCAGGGAAGGGGACAAGGCCGTCCACGTGGTGATCACTCCTCCCACCGGAACGTCGGTCGTCAAGCGCGGCACCTTCTGCGGGGCCGAGAACGGAGCGTACGTCTGCGGCATGCGGTCGCTCTACGAAGGCAGCGGGGAGACCTACACCTTCGACTTGCGCATCGACAGACGGGTGGTCGGCGCCAAGGGGTCCATAGCCCTGTCCACCGAAGCCCGGAGGTTCGATCCCGACAAGGCCAACGACCACGCGGACATCACCCTGGACGTCGCGGGCGGTGGCTCCTCCGGCTCGTCAGGCGGCTCGGACGCGTCAGGAGGATCCGACGGATCAGTGGGCGGCTCGACCAGCGGCACGGACGGCTCGTCAGGCGGCTCGAACGGCTCGACGGGCACCTCGAACGGCTCGACGGGCACCTCGACCAACGGCTCGGACGGCGGATCGTCCTCCACGGTCACCGGCGGGACGACGAGCGGTGGCAACCTCGCGGAGACCGGCTCCTCGACGCTGCCGGCCGCCGGCGTAGCTGCCGGGGCGGTAGCGATGGGAGCCGGCGTGCTCCTCGTCCAGCGCCGTCGCCGCGCCCAGCGACCCGACTGACCCTTTTACCGATCTTGCGTGGGCACCTGGCCCGGTCGCCGCAGCACGTGGAAGCTGAGGACGCTCAGGGTTCGGCCGCTGGACAGGCGCCGACCGGCACCGAGATGGGAACGAGCTTGCGACCGGGACTGGCCGGGGCCGGCCCCGAGGCCGGCCCCGGCAGGGGGAGCATGGTCACGGGGCGCCGGCCTCCTTGTCGGGCACCGGCGCCACACGGTGCCCAAAGGCGGGCCTGGTGCGCGAAGGGGACCCGCGCAGAACCTGGAGCCACGGCGGCTCGGGCTTGATCCACCACGTCGCCGTACACCGGCGACGGCAACGTGCTGCAAGCGCCACGCACCGGCCGCGACGTGGGATTCGCCTCCCTGACCTCCGCCATGCCGGAAGGCGATTACTACGGTGCCACCCGCCCTTGATGTTGTCGAAGGCGGGGCTGGCGATCACACCGATCCCACCGGCCGAGGCAGGAGCGGCGGTAGCGATACCGGCACCCACGGCGACGCCGACAAGTCCTGCGATGGTGGCGGTGTTCCTGTGCATTCTCAGGACCGGGTAGCGATCAGCGCGCCACCAGGTCGCGCAGCCGAGATGACCGGCCGGCCCACGGTGCAACTGCCACGCCGCGCTCGGTGCAGCGTGCCGGAGCAACAGTGACGGTCACGTCCGGGCAGCCGTTGAGCACGTCCGTGAGCGCCGCCTGTTCGACACGAAGGTCGAACTTCGGTACCCGCTCCGGCGGGCCGACGGATGTCGGCCGCTTTCGTGTGCGGGCCCGGTCGGTCGCTCCGGTCGCTCATCGGCGTGCCGGAATGACTCCCGTCGCTGGCAGTGGCGCGCCGATGTCTGTACGGGGGTGCCGGCAGACGCGGTCGCCCTCCGCCCCCCGGATCGACCGGGTGCGCGCGCCACTGAGGTGACCCGGTCCCGACACAGGACCCCTGCCGCCCCAGAGATGCCCCGCTACCGACGCATCGGTGAGCGGGGCCCTCCCCGTCCACACCCGACACCGGGCGTTGCGTGGCGAGGCGGCCGGACACTCGTAGCAGCAGGCGGCGGCGAGGCCGAAAGGGGCAGGCAGTTGCAGGGACCCGGCTCCCAGCGGGGCCGGCGGTAGCCGAACGGCGAGGAGACGGCCTGCTCGATGACCGACGGGCACCCTCAGCGTTCGCCAGGCTCCCGTCCGGCCTGTGTGCACAGGCCGGACGGCAGTTCTGCACTCCTACGCTCCGGCAACCACCGGGGCGCCCGACATGTCCACTCCAGCCTGCCGGAGTTTTTCGCACGCCTGCTCGATGGTGCTGCGGCTGACACCGGCGGTCAGGTTCAGCAGCACCTGGGTGGCGAAGCCGGCCGTGACCGCGTCCAGGGCAGTGGCCTTCACGCAGTGATCGGTGGCGATGCCGACCACGTCCACCGCGGTGACACCGTGCTCCCGCAGCCACGCTGCCATCCCTCGCCCGTCCTCGTCGGCGCCCTCGAGGCCGCTGTAGGCGGCTTCGTAGGCGCCCTTGTAGAAAACGGCGTCGACCGCTCCCGCTTCCACTGCGGGAGTGAAGTTCGGGTGGAAGCCGGATCCGGGCGTACCGGCCACGCAGTGCACCGGCCAGGAGGTCCTGAAATCCGGGGTGTCGGAGAAGTGGTCTCCCGGGTCGATGTGATGGTCCCGCGTCGCCACCACATGCGCGTACCCGACCTCGGCCGCCTGCGAGACCAGGCCGCACACGCGTGTGGCGATCTCGGCTCCGCCGTCCACGGCGACACTGCCGCCCTCACAGAAATCGTTCTGCACGTCCACCACGATCAGCGCACGCTTCATGCCGCTGCCCTCCATTCTTCGTTCTCGATGCACGATCTTTCCGCTCACCCATGCATGAGCGCTTCCCTCAGCAGTCCCTTCCTCTCGCGGCCTGCGGGGTGCCGGGGTGGATCAGCGCCACGGCGATCACCTCGGGCCCATGGTCGCCGCCGGGCCGGTGCGGGCGGCCTACAGGCCGCCATTCAGGTAGCTGAAGCTGGTGATGCGGCCGACGACGGTGTGCGGGGCATCCGGCGTCGTCAGCTCGACGGGGGTTTCGAGCCGGTAACGGTCGCCCCTGGGCCGGGACTGGGTGATGTCGCCGATCATGACCATCGGTTTGTGGGTGGTCAGGGTGACCGATTCACCCTGCTCCCGCTCGAAGCTCGAAGGTGGCACTGAATGAGAGGACGTCACGCTGCTCGTACCTGGGAGGAATTCCTGGACGAAGCACAGAGTGCTGACGGCATCCACGTCGACGTCGTTCTGCTCCAGGACGACGCTCCCACTGTCCGATTCGGCGGTCGTCTTGAAGCCGACGATGCGGAACCTCACGCTGTCGATCGGGTTGTCGGGGTTGACGTCCACACGCTGCTCGATCCCGCCCCGGAAGTCGAGGGCCAGGTCTGGCCCTGGAACTCGATCTTGGCGTCCTGGGCAACCAGGGAACAGGGGATCTCCGCGCCGATGGGGGCAGTCCAGGTCCGGGCATATGCAGCTCCTTGATCGTCGTTGCCCCCCACGATCGCCCACCCCGCCCCGAGAAACCGGCAGGCACCCGCACCACCACCCGATCAGGTGCCACCCGCACACCGCCCCCGCCACGCCCGCTCGACGGGCGTGCCACAGCCCCGGCGGCGGCCAGCCTGCCGCCGCCGGTGCCCCGAACCAGTCTGTGACCGGAGCACTGGGTGCAGCCCGCCAACCCCTCAGCAGGCCTGAGTTGACGACGGCTCGAAAGACCGTGACGTCAATCCCGTTGCCACGCTTCCCGAAGGGCTCCCACGTGCGCAGTGCTGGAGGGTCCGCGGTAGAGCAGCTCGCCGTCCGCGCTGGAATTTGCCGCGGCGGACCAGTTACCGGACGTCGTCGAGGCCGAGTTACTGCGCGGTCTCGTGGGCAGTGAGGTGGCCGGGCATCAGGTTGCGCGGCCCTATACCGCCAGTATCTCCCTTTTGCAACTGGAGCGCGGCCAGTTGCAGGGTCCATACGGGCGATTAGGGTGGAAAGTAACTGAAAGTGACCTGCGTATCGAAGGGTGCAAGACATGCGTGCCAGCCACTGCAAACGATCTGCCGCCCTGGGGACGACCCTCATCGCTGCCACCATTGCGTTCGGGCCTGTTGGCCTCCCGCAGGCTTCGGCAGCAACGCCGAGCGGAGAGCACATCAGTGCAACCACCATGGTCCAGCGCGACAACCCCTACAGGAACGGTTACCGGGCCGGGTACCGCGCCGGATATGCCGATGCCAGAGACGACTGCCGGAAGAGCGGCGGCAACAACCTGACGAATAACAACAACAACAATAACAACGCCTACGCGAGCGGCTACTCCGCCGGTTACGACTCCGGGTTCTCGAGCGCCGAGGACCGGTACTGCGGTGATTGAGTAAGCGAGTCTCCGGGGTGCGGTGTAAAAGACGGTTCCGGGGGGCTCCACGAGTCGCCGATCTGCGGATCGAGGAACGCCGGGGCCTCGAACGGCGCGGCGCGTACGGGTCCCCCTTAGGCGTCCTACCAGCGCCGGCGTCCGGACGGCACCGTTCTCACCGACCTGAGGAGCTGAATTCCGCAGGCGAGAGGTGTGCTTCAGGTGACCGGCCAGCGCGGCCCGCTTCGGGGATCGTTGATCCACATGTACTGGGTGGTGCCGCTGTCCGTGACGGTCATCCCGTAGTCGTACAGGTCAGGTGCACCTTGCTCCAGCCACGTGTTCCACGCTGCCTCCAACTCGTCGGCCAGTCTGCGGGGGCCACCCTGGAAGGCGATCGTCCGGTCGCTGGCGGCGACCGAGAGCACGGCCCAGGACTGGCGGGCGTCGTGGACCCAGGCGTTGAGCCCGTCAGCGTCCTCGGCGAGGGCGATCCTGAGATCGGGCAGAGCGACGCGCAGCGCGAACCGCAGGTGCACGTCGTCCCGGAGCGGGGCGAGGTCGCGGACGAAAGGCTGCTCCCCGTCCGGCTCGCTACCGGCGCGTACCTGGGCGAAATCGGGTTCGGCATGCAGGGTACGGCGGTCGGGCATGAACTGTGCCAGTCCTTGTACCCATCCGGTGGCGCAGCGGCCGTCGTCGGCGACGGTCAGCGCCACGTGTCCCAGGCGACCCCACGGGGTGACGATGCGTCCGCCCGGCTTGGTCTGCTCGACCCAGGCCCACGGAACCCGCTCGACGGCGTAGGTGGCGATGACCCGGTCGTAGGGGGCCTTGGGCGCCCAACCCTGGTTTCCGTCACCCACCTGCACGTCCACCATGACGCCCGCTGCGGCCAGTGCCCGGCGCGCTGTCCCGGCGAGGTCGGGGTCCGCCTCCAAACTCACGGTAAGCCCCGGGCCGGTTCGCCGGTCCAACAGGGCGGCGTTCCAGCCGTTGCCGGTTCCGAGTTCCAGCACTCGGTGGCCGGGTTCGAGCAGGAGTGAGTCCAGCATGTCGACCACCACGGCCTGGCAGGACAGGCTCGATGTCGGCAGTCCGTCGGTGACCTGGGTGACGGTCGCCGCGTCCGGCCCGGCATACACCTCATCCGCCCAGCCGGCCGGATCGTGCCCGTGGTCGACCGGAACGTAGGCGTGCCCGTCCCACCGCCAGACGCGTCGCGGGGCGAACCGGTGCCGGGGCAGGGCGTCGACGGCGTCGCGGATCCACGCGGAACGTTCAGGCCAGTCGCCCCGCTGGTCCATGGCAGCGGCCAGGGACCGCTGCGGCCCGTCCAGATCGGATACGGTCGTCACCACCGCTGCCTACTTCTTGTGCTTGCCGTCACTGGGCGGAGGCGGGGGAACCTGTCCGTCGCTGTTGCCGGGCGGCGGGTTACCGGTACTCGGGTCCGCCGGCGGCTTGTCGTGCTTGCCCATCGTTTCGCTCCTCCACTGGCGGAAAGGGAACGGAGGCGCCATGGTCCCGCCCACTGTGGGGGTTGCCGGCCGGAATGCCGGAAATCGCCTACGGAACGGCCGAGAGCAGCCGCCTGTGCGGCTAGGACTACCGGGGTGCGCGAGGGACCGGGCCAGCGGTGAAGGCGTCTGGCGCGCGGCGAGGGCGGTCGCGGCGAGGTAGAACGCACCGAGCCCGGTCGACCAGACGACGGCGAGGGCTTGGGGGACGTTCGGCGATACAAGCAGCCGGGTGGGCCTCCCCCGAGGCACTCCAGCACGCGGCACGTCCGCCGTTCATCACCCCGATGTCGCCCTGGAGGAACCGGAGCTGACCGCCGCGGTCAGCCCCCTCCCGGCTGGCGGGCGGCCCGACGCACGCGCATCAACTACGCCACACGCGTGCGGCTGTCACGGCCGGACGTGCGCGGAAGCCTGAACGGATGCACGGCCGTCGGTCATCAGGCTGCGCCTCGTGCGACAAGTTCGTCGCTGACCCGAACATTCGGCTCCGATTCCCCCGTAACCCCTGTGCAGCTGAAGAGCGGTCCCGTCGACGAGACGCATCACTCCAGACCCGCACCTGCCCCGCCCGCCAAGCTGGACACGCGGAAGAGGCAGCACCGACGACCACCCACCGAACCACCGAAGAAACGCACGCACCGATCGTGGCTGCGCTGAACTTGCCACCCCGGACCAGGGCCGCAACCCCACAGGGCTCCGCGCTCCCTGCCCTACCCGCGCAGAGCGGCCCCATCAGGCCCCCGAATATCTGCCCTGTCCAGCCCGTACATCCCTCGCCCGGACGCGCAGCCATATCCGCGGGCCAAGGCCGATCGCACCGCCTCACTGGAGAACTGCGCGCCTTCACCGCGCGCACGCGGGCCGTCGTCCGGAAGCCGATGAGGCTGTTCGGCGAGGAGTACGTCAAGGGCTGCGCGAACAGGACCGGGGGCCTCACGGCACTGGGCCTTCGCATGACGGTCCTCACCCATCTGCTGGGCCTGCTTCCGGCCTACACCCTGCGCCACGTGCTCGGCATGTGACTGCCGTGGAGCCCGACTCCCCCGGCGAGCGGGATTGGTTGCGGCAGCCTGGTTGTCATCACCGAGGCATCTGGGTTGCCCCACGTGGCTTCGATAGACCTGGGTCGCCTGTGGTCCGTACGGTCTAGCCTCGGATCCCATGATCGTATGGCTGAACGGCACCCCACGGCGCAGGCGAGACGACGACCAGTGCGCTCGTGCAGCAGCTGATCCCGGACCCACGGGTATGCGACGCCGAGAAGGTCGGCGAGACACTCATGGACATCACACCGGGGCTGCCCGCGACGGACAACTTCCAGAACTGGCCGCCGTGGCGGCCGCTCGTAGTCGAGACCGCTCGACGCGTCCTCGACTACACCGGCGGCACCTTGGTGGTGCCCATGGCCGTCCTGGTCGAGCAGTACTGGCGTGGGATCAGCTCGGGTCTTGCCCAGCAAGCGATTCCGGTCCGGCACTTCGTCCTCCACGCCGACAGGTGAGAGGAGCGCCGCCGAAATCGCCACCAGCATCCGCCGGAGAGTGCCCTTCTTCGTGGTGCCGCGATGTGGAAAGCCCCGAACCCGCCCTCGCGGCCTCGGATCTGCACGTGGTGATGTGCTGTGCGATGTGCACCTTTACCTGTACGCGGTGCTGAGCTGCACTGTTGATGGGGAATTGAACCCCCGCGTTGCTCTTCACGCGCCAGGAGTGGGCTGGAAACCGCCAACCCTCGGTGTGTGCACGCCTCCGAAGCTGCTACCTGCTCCACATCGTCCCGCCGGCTGGACTGCTCAGTCCAGCAAATCGACTTCCCAGTTCGTACGCTGGATCCGCACATCGACGTCGCGGATCTCCCGGGCGAGGGCATCCGCCTGACCACGCAGTTCCGCGACCGGAAGCGCGGAAAGCATCATCAGTTCGGACCGAAGCTGCCGGCCGTATCCCCGTTCACCCTGGCCCGCCGCCGCGTCCGCCGCTGCGGTGACCACGGAATGACGCAACCGCAGGACGTCCCGGCGTGCGAGGGCGTCGGTGAGGGTGCCGTCCGGACCCATCTCCACGGTGGCGTTGGTCCGATTGATCCGTCGGATCAACGTTTCCAGAGAGTCCAGCACCTCACCGACCTCGACCAACAGCTGAGCTGCATCCTCGGCGGGTGTCTCCCCCTCCTGGTACCGCGCACTGCTGACGACGCGCGCCCGCAGCTGTTCCACACGCCGCGTCGCCTCCGCACGTTCCGCCAGTGCCTCAGCAAGCTTCACTGTCGCCACCTTCCCCTCCATGAGCTCGCACGAGTATACGAATGGGAACCAGCTCGTACGCACTCGGTTTTTGCTCCGCCGGAGCCCTGACCAGCCATGGGAGCGAGAGCGGGCAGCCGTGGCCGACGGGAGTCGCACCGCGATCAGCCAACTCGCCGTACCGGCCCCCCTCGCCGTACCGGCCGCGAAGAGCCGGGGGGCAGGTTCTCCGCGGCGTGCGGGGTGGTGCGCTCCCCCATGCCGTCGAGCAGCGGTGCGGGCGCCCGGCCGGCGAACATCGGGTGGAAGCGGTACATGGCCTCGGCGTGCAGGCTCGCGCGCCGCCCTGGCGGGCTTGGCCATAGTCCGCACGCGGACACGTCGACGACCCCGACCCGGCGGGCCGCGCACGTGGGCGGATCGCTCAGAGAAAGCTGAGAGCATCCTGTGCCAGCCTGGCGCGTCTGATCGTCACACCATGCTACCCACCCCGCTAGAGGACCCCCGATGAACCTGATCAACGGCCTGCCCACGCACATATTGCTCGTGCACTTCGTCGTCGTGCTGGTGCCCCTGACCGCGCTGGCGCTCGTGGTCTGCGCGATCCGGCCGGGCGTGGCACGACGCATGGGCGTGGTGCTGCCGCTGCTCGCCCTGGTCACGCTCGTGAGCGTTCCGCTCACCACACATGCCGGGGAGTGGCTGGAGGAACACGTCGACAGCGACGCCCTGGTGCGCCGGCACGCCGAACTCGGTGACGGCCTGCTTCCGTGGGCCGGAGGCCTGTTCGTGTTGGCGGTCTTCGTCTGGTGGGCGGCCCGACGCACCGCGCCGTCCGGGTCCGGCGCCTCACCCGACACGGGCATGTCCGCCGTGCCGGTGCGGATCACGGCCGTGGTGCTGTCGCTCGCCCTGGCCGGAGGAGCCGTCGTGGACGTCTACCGCATCGGGGACTCGGGGGCGAAGGCCGCATGGCACGACGGCTTCTCACACTCGGCGACCGGCGGCCACGGCGACGACGACTGAACTGCGCCTGCCCGTCCCGGCGTTCGGCACGAAGGGACGACTGGCGGGCTCTGATCGTCATCGGGCCGGACTCCGGCATGCTGCCGGAACCGTCCCGACCTCCGGGCCGAACGGTGCGCGCATCCCGCTGGGCCGCCGTCGGCGGGACAAGGGGCACCCCTGGCCCGTCCGGGCGTGGCGGCCGGGTCCCGACGGGCCGCCAGTGGGGCCGGTCGGCCGCTGTGGAACGTGGACCCGCTGAGTCACCGTCGTGGTGATCCCCACGACGAGGTCACCGACGCCGCGGCCGACGTCACGGCGCGATGGTCGACGGACGGCCGCGTCCAGGGCTCGGCGCGCTGGACTCCCGGCCAGACACCCCGTACCGGACACACGCTGGTGAAGGCCGGCCTGGAAGCCGGCTCCCGGGTGACGGTCTGCCGGGACGACCGGGGTCGGCTCACGCGCGCACGGCCGGCCGGTCCCGCCGAGGGGCACGTCGAGGCCGCCCTCTTCGGCTCCGCCGCCGCCCTCGCCGTCGTGGCCCCGGTGCCCGGAGCGGGTGCCGTCGCACGAGCGCGGATCGACCGGCGTCGCATGGCCCGGTGGGACCGGGAGTGGCCGCGGTGGGGCCCGACGACCGGCTGAACCGCGCGGGCCCGTCCGCACGAACCGGTCAGCTGTACGGTTGCCGTGTCCGGACGGCCACGTCGTTCTCCGGCCTACAGGACCAGCTCCTGCCGCACTTCCTCGGCCCGCAACCGTCATCAGTGGGCGGCGCGACCGCCGTTCCCCTGCGACCGGGCCGTCCCGCACGCCGGACGTGCGCGTGCGGAGCCCCACGCCAACCAGCCGGTCGGCCTCGCGGGACACGGCGAGCAAGGCGGCCCGTGCGGAGCCCTCGGTCGTGCGGCGTCGGGTCCGCAAGGTCGCACGGAACGGCCAACATCGCCTCCTCCTGCGCTTCCGCGGCTTGCCGATCCGGGCCGTGGGCGGGGCTCCCTGGTGAACAGTGGACGGGCCCGGTCTGACGCACCGGCCGGCGCCAGGCTCGTACCGCCTCCGGGGACAACCCGCGCAGCAGGGGCTTCTTGACCGCCAGCGCGCGACTGCCGTGTCCGCCGGCCTCTCCCCCACGCCCGGGGCGACGCGGCCGAGGGCCCCGGCGAACGCCTGATTGTCTGGCTTCCGCGTGACACGGTCACCGGACAGTGGGCGTGCCCCGCCACCCGGAGGTCACCGAGTCGACCAGGACACGTGCGCCGAGACGGCGGGGGCACAAGGGGCGGACATGTCCGAGTGGGGGGCCGCGGCCACGCGCCGGGGCAGACCGCCTCCCCTCACCCCCTGATCACCCCGGTGGCGGCCCTCCCTCCGACCTGGCCACATGGTGACGTGCGACGGCCAGCGCCGCTTCCACCTCATCGGTGCCGGTGGACACGCACAGCATGTAGGCGATGTCTTCCATCCGCTGCCGCGCCTGCCCGCTGTCGGACTCCTGGGCGTGCAGTGCTGCCAGAGCGTCGTACTGCTCGATGAGATCCCGCAGTACCGCCGGGTGGGCCATCAGCATCGAAAGCCCCTTTCCGCGCCGGATCCGCGCAGCCGTCCTGCACTTCCCCCTGCCGCCTCATTGTCCCTCCGGCTGCCGTCGGCCGCTCCCCACTGCCCCTGCGGCCTGCGTCGAGCCCACGCCTTTCAGGGGCCTCCCGTGCTCCGAGCGGAGCTGCGGGCGATGTCACGCGGGCCCGGCGGCGGCTCAGACCGACCGGGTCTCTCCGCTCCGGTCGAGGTAGGCCTCCATGACCCGGCCGTCCAGCGCTTCCAGGACCCGCTGGTGAAGGTCCCACCTGATCGGCGTCGTCGGGTGTCAGGTCGGGCGACATCGCGCCGACGACCCGGTCTGCCGCTCGGCGCACCTCGGTGGCGTGCTGCTGGTCCTGGACGACGGCCGCCAGGTCCCTGAGCATGCGCAGCAACGCGCCGAGGACCGTGGGCTCGCCGGCGGCGTAGCTCCGTAGCTGCCCGCAGGCCAGGTCGAGGTAGTAGCGCATGTCCCGGTCCGGGACGAGGGCGCGCGCCACGCCGTGTTCGTCATCGTGCACGGTGGGTCCGAGACGGCGTGCGGAGAGCTTCACCAGCAAGTCGGCCATGTGCCCGACGGATGTGATGGCGGTGACCGGGTCGTTGATCGCCGGTGACATCACTTTGACGGCGATGTCCTCCAGCTGCCGGAATCCGAAGGCCACGTCCTGTTCCAGCGTCCGCTCGTAGCCGATGGTCAGGGCGGCGTTGACGGCCGTCCCGGGGTCGGCGTCCTGCGGACGGCTCTCCTCGGCAGCACCGGAACGCCGCCACCAGGCGGCGATGGGTGTACCTGCGGCGATCAGGTCGCCGCAGCGCACGTCGAGCCTGAGGACGACATCGTGGGTGACCGCGCAGTCGACCAGCGCTCTGACCTCGATCAGCCGCAGGAAGCCGCTGCGCTGCGCGCACACCGTGACGCCGTCGTCACCTACCTGTTCGACCTGGCCAGAGCCGCCCAGCCCGGCCCCGCCACCCGGCACCGGCGAAAGGCCGCCGCGATCCCACCCCACGTCCAGTGGCTGCTCGACTCCATGACCCTCTCCGCGGCGTACGTGAACAACGGCCGCCTGGACGTCGTCGCCACCGATGCCCTCGCCCGCGCCCTGGTCGCCCCGATGTTCAGCAGCCACACCGTCGACGAGCACGGCCGGCCAAACTTCGCCCGCCACTACTTCCTCGACGACGCCTCCCGCGACTTCGTCGACGACTGGGACGGCGCCGCGAACACCACGGCTGCCCTGCTGCGCGCGGAGGCCGGCCGCTACCCGTGGGACAAGGCGCTACGCGAACTCGTCGGCGAACTGTCCACGGTCAGTGCCGGATTCCGCACCCGTTGGGCCGCCCACCAGGTGCGCATCCACCACGGCGGCGTCAAACGTCTCCACCAGCCCGACGCCGGCCCCACTCGAGCTGACCTACCAGCCGCTGGGCCTGCCGATGTCCGCCCGCGAGGCGCACTTCCCTGACCATCTACACCGCCGAACCGGGCACCCTCGACGAAGACCGGCTCAAACTGCTCGCCAGCTGGGCGGCCACCTCCACCGGCAACCAACCACCTGTCGTCCGCACCGGGCGGCAGCACCCGAACGCCGACACCCACGGCCCACCTCGGTGACGCCACCCCACGGTCCGGCGCGCCGTGGGGGTGCGGGAGCGGCCACGATGTCCCCGACGGCGCTCCGAGTCGCTGATCATTCGGGCCGTGATCACGCTCGTGACCACACGGATCACCCGTCGACAGTCCCGCCGCAGCGGACACCCGGCTTCCCCCACGGGATCGGTCGGGACTGACGTACACCCGGACCACTGCCGGCCTGGTCTCACTCGACGTCGATGGCTTCCGGCCTTCGGGAGGGAGGCCAGGGGACGGCTACGAGGGCGACGGGGCAGGACGAGTGGCGTAGTGCGGCGTGGTGAGTGGGTCTGAGTTCGCGGTGGACCGTGCCGTGCCGGTGTCGGACTCCGAGCACGAGGAGCTCGGCGTGTCGCGCGACCTGGGGCAGCACATGGTGCGCGGGGCCGTCGACGACTTGTCTGTGCACGACGACGCCGCTCTCGAGGGCTGCCCCGGCCGGGACCGCCGCGCTGAGGAGAGCGTCGGCCGTCGGTGAGCTGCCGGGACCAGGTGGCTCGTGCCGCGTTCCCTGCCGGCTCCGGGCGTGAACCGCGACCAGGTCGCAACCACGTGCCTGTGCTTCGTGGAGCGCGAAGGCGACATGGGCGGCGCCGGGGTCGGTTCCTTCCCCGACACCGAGGACGACCTCCCGGTCTCCTGATGGGCGCCCTGGGGCCCAGTCGCCGACGACCACGGTCGGGCACCACGCGCGTTCCGCCACACAAGGCCCGACGGAACCGATGGACAGGTGGCGCGCGAGTGCACCGCGGCCGCGGTGGCCGACGACCAGCGCGAAGGCGTCTCCTCCCGCGTGGACCAGGACGTCGACGGGTTCCCCGGGCAGCAGTTCGGCATGGACCCTCAGCTCGGGGCGGCGCCGGCGGGCCCGGGCTTCGGCGTCGGTGACGATCTCCTCCAGTGCGGCGGCTTCGGCTCGGCCTTCGGGGAGATCGTCGGCGGGGGTGGCGCCTTCGAAGCGTTCCCATACGGACGCGTGCACGATACGAAGGGGCCTGCCGTGCAGGGCGGCCTCGTCGGCGGCCCAGTCGAGCGCCCTCATGCTGGAGCGGGAGCCGTCCACGCCCACGGTCACTGGTTCGTCCACCGGCCACGCTCCCCTCGTCACCAGTGAAACGAGGGTCTGCGGTGCCCGCAAGCCGCACGGCCCCCAAGGCGTCCGGATGGCTCGCGGTCAGCGCGGCGGTTCGCCGCGGCGGACGGAGCCCGGGGCACGCGCAGCGTGGTGGTCGGCCCGTGCGGAGGAGATGAGCTGCCAGGGCACGCTGACCACCATGACACCGGGGGTGAAGCGCAGGCGTGCCTTGATCCGGAGGGCGGACTGGTTGTGCAGCAGATTCTCCCACCAGCGGCCGACGACGTACTCGGGGATGTAGACGCCGACCATGTCGCGGGGGCCTTCACGGCTGAGGGAGCGTACGTAGTCGACGACGGGCCTGGTGACCTCACGGTAGGGAGAGTCCAGGACCTTGAGGGGGACATCGATGCCCAGTTGCTGCCATTGGTCCTCCAGCGCCAGTGCCTCGTCGTGGTCGACGGCGACGGTCAGTGCCTCGAGCCGGTCGGGCTTGAAAGCGCGGGCATAGGCCAGGGCACGCAGTGTCGGCTTGTGGACGTTGGAGACCAGCACGAGCGCGAGGACTCGGGAGGGGGAGGTGAGGTCGGCGTGCGGATCGGTGCTGGTCAGCTCCGCGGTGGTGCGGTCGTAGTGCCTCCGGATTCCGCGCATCAGCAGCCACAGCACCCCCGCGGCGAGCACGGCCAGCCAGGCACCTTCGAGGAACTTCGTGAACAGGACCACCACCAGGACCATGCCGGTGGTCACCGCACCGACCGCGTTGATGCCCCTGGCGATGTGCCGGCGACGGCGCAGCGCGGGGCTGCTCGCCGTGGCAAGGGCCCGGTTCCAGTGCCGGACCATGCCGGTCTGGGAGAGCGTGAAGGAGGTGAAGACGCCCAGGATGTACAGGTGGATCAGGGCTGTGACGCTGGCTTTGAACCCCCACAGCAGCAGGCCGGCGGTGACGGCCAGCGCCACAATGCCGTTGGAGAAGGCGAGCCTGTCGCCGCGGCTGTGCAACTGGCGCGGCAGGTAGCGGCGCTGCGCGAGGACCGACGAGAGCAGCGGGAAACCGTTGAACGCGGTGTTCGCGGCGAGGACCAGGACCAACGCGGTCACGGCCTGCACGTAGTAGAAGCCGACACTTCTCTCCCCGCCGAAGACCGCGGCGGCGATCTGCGCGATGACCGTGCGCTGCTGGTAGGAGGAACAGTTCGCGGCCAGTCCGGTGAGCCGGCACGAGTCGTCGGCGATGTGAACCTTTGAGACGATCGCGAGGGCGGTGACACCGACGAACATGGTGACCGCGATGAGTCCCATCACGGCCAAGGTGGTCGCCGCGTTGCGCGACTTCGGCCTGCGGAAGGCGGGAACGCCATTCGAGATCGCCTCCACGCCGGTCAACGCGGTGCAGCCGTTGGAGAACGCGCGCAGGACCAGCAGCACCAGCGCCGCACCTGCCAGGTGCGCGTCGCCCTGCTGCGGCCGGATGCCGTACGAGGCGCTCTCGGCGACCGGCGCGTCCCCGGCCAGGTACCGGAAGACACCGGTCGCGATCATGATCAGCACACCGATGACGAAGAGGTAGGTCGGGGCGGCGAAGGCCCGCCCGGACTCGCGCACGCCCCGCAGGTTCACCACCGCGAGCAGCGCGACGAAGCCCAGGGCCATCGGCACCCGTTGCGCGTGCAACTGGGGGACGGCGGAGATGATGTTGTCCACGCCGGAAGCCACCGACACCGCCACGGTCATCACGTAGTCGACCAGCAGGGCAGCCCCGACCACCAGGCCGGCGTTCTCGCCGAGGTTTTCGGACACGACCTCGTACGAGCCTCCGCCGCTCGGGTAGGCGCGCACGACCTGCTGGTACGACAGCACCACCACCGCCATCAGCGCGACGACCGCCGCCGCGATCATCGGCGTGAAATGCACGTACGTCAGCCCACCCAGCGTGAGCACCAGCAGGATCTCCTGCGTCGCGTAGGCAACCGACGACAGGGGGTCCGAGGCGAAGATCGGCAGGGCCAGACGCTTGGGGAGCAACGCCTCCCCCAGCTCACTGCTGCGCAGAGCACGGCCGACCATGAGCCGCTTCGCCACCTCGGAGATTCTGATCACAGTAGCGAAGGTAGAGGGGCAGCCCGCCGATCAGAAGGACATCGCGCCGACGCACGGCACCTTGTCCGCGGCCTTTGTCAGCGGTTGCCTTCGCGGTTCGTCAGGTGAGGATCGAGATGCCGTCTCCGAGGAGCTTCAGCCCGATCACGAAGAGCAGGACGGCCATGACGGCGATGTTGTGCTGGGCTGCCCAGTCCTTCCAATCGGCGAGCGTCGTCTTCGCACGTTCTCCCCCGAGCAGGAAGACCCCCAGCGGGACGAGGAGGCCGAGGGTGGCGATCAGGACGAAGATCGCCAGGGACGCGACCTGCTGTCCGACCGGCAGTCCGGCTGAGCCGATGGTGGCGCCGGCGGCGATGGTCAGCGGGGCGTTCTTGGCGTTGAGTGCGGACAGGGCCAGTCCGAGTCCGAGGATCTTGAGCGGCGTCAGGTGGTCGATCGCGGCCATCCATTTCGGCAGCTGGGCCTGCGCGGGGTCCTTCGGGCGCCGGTGCCACAGCCGGGCGCCGAAGAGGACGAGGAACACGCCCAGCGCGAGCTTGAGAGCTCCCACCCACGTGGCCGGGTGACTGTGGGAGGAGGCACCCGCGGGGGAGGCGATCGCGAGCATCACCGCGCCCAGTGCCGACAGCCCCAGAACCCAACCGACGGTGAACAGCGTCCCGTTGAGACGTCCCCGGGGCGTGGCGAGTATGAGGATGAGGGCGATGATCGGCAGCGGGCTGATCGCGACGGCTGCCGCGAGACCCAGTACATCACCGAGAACTTTGCCCATGCTTGCCTCCGGGGGCCTTCAGGGCTGGGAGCGAGTTGAGTAAGGCCTGGGGAGAGCGGCCCGGTCCGACTGCTCGGCGAGCCGGGGGGCGGCTACGTGCCCTGGGTCGGCGGACGGCCCCCGGACCGTGGGCCGTCCGCCGACCCGGAGCGGTTGCTCGACTCCTCGGCGGTCAGTGTCCGTCCCGAAGCCTTGCCGGACGGTGTTCGAGGCTTGCCTGTCAGCTCTGCTCGACAGGCAGATGGATGGGGCCGCGCAGGATGGGGCTGGGCCGGTAGGGCGGTGGGTCGGCGACCAGCCTGGGCCGGTCCAGGCGGCGCGCCAGCTGGTTCAGGGCGATCTGGGTCTCCAGCCGGGCGAGCGGGCCGCCGAAGCACAGGTGGATGCCGCTGCCGAATCCCAGGTGCTGGTTGTCCTTCCGATCGGGGTCGAAGCGTTCCGGTTCGGCGAAGTGGTCCGGGTCCCGGCTGCCCGAGGCGAGCATGAGCATGATCTGGGAGCCCTTGGGGATGACGGTGTCGGCCACGGTGATGTCGCTGTACGCCGCACGCCAGGGAATGATGTGAACCGGGGGCTCGTAGCGCAGCAGTTCCTCGACCAGCGGCACGATCAGGTCCGGTTCCTCGCGCAGTCGTTGCAACGTCTCCGGGTGGCGCAGCAACGTCAGCATGCCGTTGGTGATGAGGTTGACGGTGGTCTCGTGGCCGGCGACGAGCAGTAGGTTCGCGGTGCTGATGATCTCCTCGTCGGTCATCCGCCCGTCGGGCCCGTCGTCGTTGGCCAGCCGTGCCAGCAGGTCGTCGCCCGGCCGACCGTGGCGTTGCTCCAGCAGTCCGCGGAGGTAGTCGCGCAGGTCCTGGGTGGCCTGCCTGCCGTGGGTCAGTTTCTCCTCGGGGTCGGTCCTGGGGTTGTAGTTGATCGAGTCGATGATGGCGTTCACCCAGCCGTGGAACCGTGGTTCGTCCTCGCGCGGCACGCCGAGCAGGTGGCAGATCACGGTGACGGGGAACGGGTAGGCGAAGTCGTCGACGATGTCGATGCGCTCTTTGTCCTCGAACTCGTCGATCAGACCGTTGACGGTGGCGGTGAGATCGCCTTCCATGCCGATCACGAGACCTGGGGTGTGCGGGGGGCCGAAGTGGCGCATGGCCAGACGCCGCAGGCGGTCGTGCTCGGGCGGGTCGAGGTTGAGGAACGCCGGCGTGGCACGTTCCGCGACTCCGGGCATCGGCCGGGACAGGTTGCGGACGTCGGAGCTCAGGTGCGGGTTGTGCAGGATGTCCGTGAGTTCACGGTAGGTGCTGATGACGTAGCTGCCGTCCTCCTGCAAGGCCACCGGCGTCCTGCGCAACTCGGCGTAGAGCGGATACGGATCGGCCCGGGAGGAGTAGTCGAGGATCCGGGGCAAGATGTCGGGTGTCTCGGTGATGGTCATCTTGCTCGCCTCCTACCGGTGGTGCTGCTGAACGGCTGTGACGCGCCGCTCACTCGGATCATGGCCGGTGACGACCACCGTGGCGCCCTGGCTGAGCAGGACGGGGCCGGGGAAGTCGACGGGCACCGGCTTCGCGTCGGCGGGCCGATCAGGTGTGGGGCAGGGGGGCGGGAACGGTGCGGCCGTCTCGATCAACTTCCGGTAGTGGTCGAGCCACTTCGCGTTGTTGAAGCTGACCGCCGCGGTGACGCGCCCCCGGTAGCCGTATGCGGCGACGAAGCGGCGCTCGGGTACCGATCCCTGGGCGACGACGACCTCGTCGGCGAAGGTCGGCACGCCGACGGTCTTGATGTTGACGCCGAACTGGATCGACCAGAAGGTCGGGATGGACAGGTGCGGCCAGCGGTCAGCCTGTGTGCTGACCATGTTGTGCGCCGCGACCTCGGCCTGCTCCACGGCGTTGGCCCAGTGTTCCAGCGAGATGAGCCGGTACTCGTAGATCGGGTTCGGGCAGCGTGCCACGTCTCCGGCGACGAAGATGTCGTCGGTGACCAGGCCGTTGAGGTCGAGGGCGCGGCAGCCCGTGTCGCAGGCGATTCCCCACGGCCCCGCGGCCAGTCCGGAGCCGTGCAGCCAGTCGGTGTTGCGAATGCCCCCCAGCGCCACCACCGCCACGTCGGCGTCGATCGTACTGCCGTCGTCGAAGTGGGCGCGGCGGAAACGCCCCTGCGCGTCGCCCTCCAGCCGGGTGACCTTGACACCGCAGCGCAGGTCGACGCCGTGGGCGCGCTGCATGTCCGCCGCGACCTCACCGATCATGGCGCCGAGCGCCCCGACCAGCGGGGTCGGCGCGAGTTCGGCGACGGTCACCGGGATGTCCCGCTCGCGGCAGATGGAGGCGATCTCGGAGCCGGTGAAGCCCGCGCCGATGACCAGTACGCGAGAGGGCCCCGCGGCGAGGGCCCGCCGCAGGCCGTCCGCGTGCTCACGCGTACGTACGACGAAGACTCCGTCCAGCCGCGCCTCGCTCTCGACGAACCAGGGGCGCGCCCGCACTCCGGTGCAGATCAGCACTCGGTCGAAGGGAACCTCGCGGCCGTCGGCGAGGTGCACCTGGTTGGTCGCCAGGTTCAGCCCGTCGGCGGGCACACCGAGCAGCCACTCCGCGTCGATGTCGCGACGTCGGGGCAGCGTGGTGCCGTCGGCCGGCACCCACCCGGTCAGCACCTGCTTGGACAGCGGGGGCCGGTCGTAGGGCTCCCCCAGTTCGTCACCGATCATGGTCAACGATCCGGTGAAGCCCTCGTTGCGCAGAGCCTCCGCGGCCCTGAGGCCCGCAAGCGACGCCCCGACGATCACGGCGCGGCCCTCACGCTTGAACCCCTTCACGGTGTCGGCGCTGGTCATGACCGCGACGTCCCCACCGGAGCGCCCTGCCCCTCCACCTGGTCGACCAGGATCGCCTGAAGCGGGCAGGCCGCCGCGGCGCGCAGCACCCGCTCACGCTGGGCATCGTCGGGATTCGGGTCGTACATCAGCGCTTCTTCGCCGTGCATCCGGAACGCGTCCGGAGCGAGGAACGCGCACTGCGCATACCCCTGACACCGAGAAAGATCAACAACAAGTTTCATCCCGAACTCCCTTGCAGGGGCGCAGAGCTGCGGACCCTGGAGCGGCGCTTGCGCGGCGCCCGGGGCGCCGAGGCACACCTTCGAAGAAGGGAATCGGCTGCTGCCCACCCAGCGCATGCGAAGGGGTGTGCCACGCACGTCAAAGGTCTCCGCAGGAAAAAAATTGATCCGCCGTGCGTCTGTGAACACCGCCCGGAGAACCTGACCTCGCCTTCAGAAGCCTATCCCGCACGCATGCCGCCCGCACCCGAGGACAGGTCCCGCGCACGGGGCTGTCCGGTGCCGTCCCTGGAGCGGTGTGGGTCGGCCGTGTGCGCCGGCCGGGCCGGGCGCCACTCTGAAGGCAGACGGCCGAGATCGGTCGGCCCAACGGCATCAGGACGGTGAGCCTGCCGCGCATCTCCTACAAGGCGCGTCGCGAACCGCAGGACGGCAGTGGAGGTGTATCAGTGTTCACCGTCATCTCGGAAGGCGCATCGGGCCGCGGTGATGGGCAGTCGATGGGTCGGCTCGTGACGGGGGTCCGGTTCCGGCCGGTCGGCCGGCAGCGCGGGACACGTCGAACTGCTCCGGGACCAGGTCTGATGCGACCGCACCGACTCCCGTCCTGAGGAGGCCTGGATGGATCTGATCCACTTCCGTATGGTCATGCCGACCGCGCTCACCCAGCCGGCCGTCGACCTGCTCTCCTCGCACGATCGAGTCCTCAACCTCGTCGTCGTGAAGGCGGTCCAGGTGCCGGGCGGTGACGCGGTGGAATGCGACGTGCTGCGCGGCGCCGCGAACGCCGTCCTGGGAGGCCTGCGTGAGCTGGGCGTCGACCGTGCCGGGGCGATCGCCATCGACGACGTCGACATGATGTTCTCGCGAAGCGCCGAACGGATCGAGGCGGCCCGGCCCAGCGCGCTCGTCCACGCTCCCCTGTGGGACGCTGTCGAGGCGCACATCCGAAAGGGCGGAACCTATCCGCCGTCCTTCTACCTGTTCCTGACCGTCGCGGGCCTCATCGGTTCGGTCGGCATCATGACCAATTCGCAGATCCTCATCGTGGCGGCCATGGTGGTCGGCCCGGAGTACAACGCGATCACCAGTATCGCCCTCGGTCTGGACCGCCACCACGGCCGCCGGGTGCGGGAGGGAGCGCGGGCGCTCACGGTCGGCTTCCTGTCGGCCATGGTGGTCACGCTGGCCTTCGCCGCGCTGGTGCGGGGTGCCGGCCTTCAGTCCACCGCCTTCGAACTGGGTCTGCGGCCCGTCTCCCACCTCATCGACACGCCGGACTTCTTCTCCGTCGCCGTCGCCGTCCTCGCGGGTGTCGTCGGCATCGTCTCGCTCACCGAGGCCCGCGGCAGCGCCCTGCTCGGGGTCTTCATCTCCGTGACCACCATCCCCGCCGCCTCGGACATCGCCGTCTCCCTCGCCTTCGCCGACTGGCACCAGGCATGGGGGTCGCTGATCCAGCTGCTGCTCAACGTGGTGGTGCTGGTACTCATCGGCGTCCTCACTCTGCGTCTTCAGCGCCGTCTGTGGCGCCGCGCGGCTCGTCGCGCCGCCGCGCAGACGCAGGCCTGATCCGGGACGCGTCCGCCCGCGAGAGGCGGGGTCCCGGGCGGTCGCGTCGCGTCCGGCCCGACGGCGATCCTGTTACCGGCCGACTTCCGCGGGTGGGATTCGGTGGGTGGGGCGGCCAGCGCGCAGGGATCACCCGGGTGGCCGATAGTGGGCGTAGGGGTTCTGCCGAGACTTCTGGAGCAGCCATGGACCGCTACCCTCCCATCGCCGAACACGGCCTGGTGGGCGACCTGAAGGCCGCCGCGCCGGTCTCGTCGCGGGGTGTCGTGGACCGGTACGCCGCTCCGCGGTTCCACTCCCCCGGCGTCTTCGCGGCCCTGCTCGGCCACGAGGGCGGCGGTCACCTGCGGCCGGCCCCGCAACGCCGCGGGATGACGCGCAAGCAGCTCCGCTACCCGACACCGCGACCCCGATGACCCGGTTCATGTCGCCGGACGGGGTGGGCGAGGGGGTCGGCCTCATGTCGCCGGAGCCGACCGGCACCGCCAACGGCCGCCCCGCTCCGCGGGCCCTGGGCGCCCAGCAGGGACACCGATCATGACCACCCACTCCCCTTGGGCCGAACGGCCACGGCTCACCGAGGACGAGTTCGGGGCGCTGTACCGGCGTCTTGGCTCGCGTGCCGCTTGGGCCTCGGGCCCCCGGGGTGCCCTGGAAGCCCTGACTCCTGCCCGGGTGGCGGCCGCCGCCCGGGAGGTACGGACCGGGCGGACGGTGACGCTCGCCGCGCCGGTGGAAACACTGCCCGGCCCGGACAATCCCGAGCCCGCACGACACCGGATGGGTGAGCGGCCGGACGAACACGCCGACGGCGGGCTCCAGTTCGCCACAGACAGTTTCGCGATGAACGTGCACGGAGATGTGGACAGCCACATAGACGCCCTGTGCCATGTGGTCTACGACGGCACATTGCACGGCGGGAAGAGCGCGAGAAGCGTCAGGAAGGACGGGGCGACCGCGCTCTCCATCGAGACGGCGCACGACGGGATCGTGGGCCGGGGCGTGCTGCTGGACATCCCACGGCTGCGCGGAGTGCCCTGGCTGGAACCCGGTGATCACGTCAGCGCCGACGACCTCGCCGCGGCCGAGGACGCCCAGCGTCTGCGGGTGGCGGAGGGCGATCTCCTGTTCGTACGCGTCGGTCACCGTCGGCGCCGCGCCGAGCTGGGGCCGTGGCATGCGGCACGGGAGCGGGCCGGGCTGCACCCGTCCGCGCTGGAGCTCCTCGCCGACCGGCGGATCGCCGTGCTCGGTGGTGACGGGAACAACGACACAGCCCCCAGCTGCACCGAGGGCGTCGACTTCCCCGTGCATGTGCTGGCGATCCACGCCATGGGTCTCCACCTGCTCGACTACCTCCAGTTCGAGGATCTGGCACCGGTCTGCGAGGCGGTGGGACGCTGGTCGTTCCTGTGCGTGATCGCCCCGCTGAGGCTGCCGGAGGCCACCGGCTCGCCGGTCAACCCGATCGCGGTCCTGTGACTTCCGCGCTCCCGGCCGTGGTCGTCACGGGGGCCGCGGGCGTTTCGCCGCCGCCCAGGCAGGCGCTACGGCGAGAACAGTCGACGACTCTCAGAACGGAGCCCTTCTCATGGCCGCCGAGCAGCACTACGACGTCATCGTCATCGGTACGGGAGCGGGCGGCGGTACGCTCGCCCACCGGCTGGCACCCACGGGCAAACGGATCCTGATCCTGGAGCGCGGCGGGTACCTGCCCCGGGAACGGGACAACTGGGACTCCACCGCCGTCTTCGTCACGGGCAAGTACCGTGCCCCGGAGTTCTGGTTCGACAAGCACGGCAACCGCTTCCCCCCGGAGGTCAATTACTACGTCGGGGGCAACACCAAGTTCTACGGTGCCGCGCTGTTCCGGCTGCGGCCCGAGGACTTCGGCGAACTGCGCCACCACGACGGTGTCTCTCCGGCGTGGCCGATCCGCTACGAGGACCTCGAGCCCTACTACACCGAGGCGGAGCACCTCTACCTGGTGCACGGCCGGCACGGCGAGGACCCGACCGAAGGGCCGGCCGGCGCGCAGTACGCCTACCCGCCGGTCGAACACGAGGCGCGCATCCAGCAGCTCAGCGACGACCTGGAGAAGACGGGCCTGCACCCCTTCCACCTGCCGATCGGCGTCAACCTCGCCCAGGACGAGAACGGCCGGGCCACTCACGACAGCGTCTGCATCCGCTGCGACCGGGTCGACGGCTTCCCCTGCCTGGTCGGCGCCAAGTCGGACGCGCAGGTGATCTGCGTCGACCCGGCGCTCCGACATGACAACGTCACGATGGTCACCGACGCTCAGGTGCGGCGGCTGGAGACCGACCCGACCGGACGCACCGTCACCGGAGTGGTCACCGAGTTCCCGGACGGAGCGACCGAAGCGTTCAGCGCGGACATCGTGGTGGTTGCCGCCGGGGCGGTCAACTCCGCTGTACTGCTGCTTCGTTCGGCCACCGACAAGCACCCCGACGGCCTGGCCAACAGCTCGGACGTGGTAGGACGCCATTACATGCGTCACAACAACCTGGCGCTGATGGCCGTCTCGAAGGAACCCAACCCCACGAAGTTCCAGAAGACCTTGGCGCTGAACGACTGGTACCTGGGTGCGGACGACTGGGAGTTCCCGCTCGGCGGCATCCAGATGCTCGGCAAGTCGGACGCCGACCAGATACACGGTGAGGCGCCACGCTGGGCCGGCGCGGTCACTCCCGAGATGCCCTTCGAGGTCCTGGCGCACCACGCCGTCGACTTCTGGCTGTGCGGCGAGGACCTTCCGCTGCCCGGGAGCCGTGTGACTCTCGACGAGGACGACGCCATCCACCTGACTCTCGACGAGAAGAACAACACCGCCGGACTGAAGCGCCTCCAGCACAAGCTGCGGGGCATGCTGGGACAGTTGGGCATGCACGAGCACCACCTGCTGGACCACAGCATCTACCTGCACAAGGGCATGCCGATCGGTGCCACCGCGCACCAGGCCGGCACCGTGCGCTTCGGCGACGACCCCCGCAGTTCTGCCCTCGACGTCAACTGCAAGGCGCACGACCTGGACAACCTCTACGTCGTGGACACGTCCTTCTTCCCGAGCATCGGCGCGGTGAACCCGTCCCTGACCGCCATCGCCAACGCCCTGCGCGTCGGCGACCACATCGCCGCCCGGCTGAGCTGACGCGTCAGGACGTCGGCGTCCGCCCCCTGCACACGCCGGGGGCCAGCTTCACGGTCACCCTGCCCGCTGGATGACCGGGTTCTGTCCCTCCGTCCGGCGTTCCCCCATGTGGGCGTAGACCATCAGCCCGAACAGGACGGCGAGGAGGACGGCGGACGAGCCGGCGGTACCCAGATCCAGGCCGCCCTTGGCGACGGGCTTGGTGAGGAAGTCACCCGCGGTGGCGCCCAGCGGCCGGGTCAGGACGAAGGCGATCCAGAACAGCAGCACGTTCGGCACCACGGGCACCTTCATGAGCACCACCAGCACGGCCAGCACTCCGGTCACGAGGAGCGCGCCGCCCAGGTAGCCGAGGCCGGAGCTGTCGGAGAGGAAGTCACCCATCGAGGTGCCGAGGGTGTTCGACACGAGGATCGCCGCCCAGAACAGAGCCTCTCCCCGGAAGGTGACGATGTCACGGATCTCGAACGTCATCCCGCTCAGCTTCCAGGCGAGGAAGATCGCCAGCAGGAGCGAGATCAGGATCGCCGCTCCCTGCGGATAGCCGAGGCCCACGCCCTGCGGACCCCAGCCCAGCTTGGTCGCGCCGTTCGAGAGGTACTTGGCGCTGGCGTCGCGGTTCATGAAGTCGGACATGGTCGTGCCGGCCATGGAGGTCGACAGGATCACGGTCCAGTAGAAGAACGGGTTGTACCGGCTGGAGCGCAGCTGGACGACCAACGTGACCACGAAGACCAGGAACAGCGCGATCGTCGTCAGGAAGTAGCCCAGCTTCAGGGTCTGCGCGAAGAGGTCGCCCGCCGTCTCACCCAGGGTCGTCGCGGCGATCTTCATGATCCAGAACGCCAGGGTGACCTCGGGCAGCTTCTTCATCACCGACTTGGTCGTCGTAGACGTGGCCGCCACGTCGAGGTCGCTGAGGACCTCTGGATTCTCCATCCGATGTCTCCTGTCCGGTCGAACGACAGGGCACCCGCCGTGTGACGGGTCGAGCGCCCTGTTGGACGCGCCGGCCGCCGACGCGGCCGTGATCTTCGACCGTGGCACAGGGTGCCTGAACGCATCCTGAACGTGACCGTGTCGCAGGTCGGGCCGCGTGTCGGGCGGCAGGCTGGGACTCCCGATCGTGCTCACGCTGGTCCGCGGTGTCCTCACCTTCACTCCATGGGCCAGCGCCGGGTGCGTAGTACCCCGGTACCACCTGTCCGGCGCTGTTCAGCCCCCTGGTACCACCGGATCGCGCAGGTCGCGGACTTAGCGTGGGGCAGGAGGCGTCGGCGTTGTGGGCGCCGGAGTCCGAGAGGGAGAACGTCGATGATCGAGGCACAGCAGCTCACCAAGAGGTACGGGGAGAAGACAGCCGTCGACGGTCTGGACTTCACCGTGAAGCCGGGTACGGTGACCGGATTCCTGGGCCCCAATGGTGCGGGCAAGTCCACGACGATGCGCATGATCGTCGGGCTGGACGCGCCGACCGGGGGGTCCGTCACGGTGAACGGCCGGCGTTACGCCCGTCACGAGGCGCCGCTCCAGGAGGTGGGGGCGCTGCTGGAGGCGAAGTCGATCCACCCGGGCCGTTCGGCGCACAACCATCTGCGTGCGCTCGCGCTCACCCATGGCATTCCGCGGCACCGGGTCGACGAGGTCGTCGAGCTCGCCGGTCTGACCAGCGTCGCCAAGAAGCGGGCCGGTGCCTTCTCGCTCGGTATGGGCCAGCGGCTCGGCATCGCGGCCGCCCTGCTCGGCGACCCGCAGACGGTGATGCTGGATGAGCCCGTCAACGGCCTGGACCCGGAGGGCGTCCTGTGGATCCGCAACCTGCTCACCTCGCTGGCGGCCGAGGGGCGCACGGTGTTCGTCTCCTCGCACCTGATGAGCGAGGTGGCGCTGGTGGCGAATCATCTGATCATCGTCGGGCGGGGCCGGCTGCTGGCCGACACGACCGTACAGGACCTGGTCCGCGAGGCCGGTGGTGACACCGTAAGGGTCGCGACGGACGACCCGGCGCGGCTGCGGGACGCGCTGGCCGGGCCGGGCGTGGAGATCACCGGCCGGATCGGCTCGGAGGAGCTACAGGTGACCGGGGTCTCCGCCCGCGAGATCGGCCTGAAGGCCGCCGAGCACGCCATCCCCCTGTTCGAGCTGACCACCAAGGCGGTGTCGCTGGAGGAAGCGTTCATGGAACTGACCCGGGACGCCGTGGAGTACCACGGTTCCACGACCGGCATCGAGACCTCCGGGAGCGCGGCATGAGCACCCTCACGGCAACCCCCGAAACCCCCCGGACCGACCCGGTCGCTCCCTCCCGCCCGGTCTACCGGGTGACCGGACGGCGCGTGCTGTCCTCGGAGTGGGCGAAGCTCTGGTCCCTGCGCTCGACCTGGATCACCCTCGGTCTGGGCCTGCTGTTCCTCGTCGCCTTCGGCGTCATCGCCGCCGGCCACTACAAGTCCGACCTCGGCTCCGGCCGGCACCTGGACCGTGACTTCGCCTCCGCCACGTCCGTCAGCCTGTCCCTCTTCGGCACGAACTTCGCCCAGCTCGCCCTCGGTGTGCTCGGCGTACTGGTCACGGCGGGCGAGTACTCCACCGGCATGATCCGCTCCACTCTGGCCGCGGTGCCGCGCCGGCTGCCCGTGCTCTGGTCCAAGGCGGCGGTGTACGGCGCGGTCGCTCTGGTCGTCGGGACCGTCGGCGCGTTCGTCGCCTTCCTGGTCGGCAGCCGGATCGTCTCGGGTACGCCCGCCGCCATGGGCCTCGGCCACGCCGGCGTCGTCCGCAGTCTGCTGGGCGCCGGGCTCTACCTCAGCCTGGTCGGCGTGATCGGCACGGCCCTGGGCGCGCTGCTGCGGTCCGTGGCCGGCGGCATCTCCGTCCTCGTCGCCGCGCTCATGCTCGTACCCGGGCTGGTCTCCCTGCTGCCCAGCTCCTGGCAGGGCGAGATCGACCTCTACCTGCCCAGTCACGCGGGTGAGTCGCTGTTCGCCCTCACCCACGACTCCACCGCCCTCTCGCCGGGCGCGGGACTGCTGGTACTGCTCGGCTGGACGGCGCTGGCGCTGGCCGGCGCGGCCTACCGGCTGCTGCGCAGCGACGTCTGAGCGGCGGCGAGCCGCATCATGGTCCGGTGACCACCATGAGCACCGAGGACCTCAGCGGGATGGGACCGCTGGTCGCCCGATTCGGCCGGGCCGGCCAGCGGCTCCGGCGCGCCGATCGAGCCCGTCCCTGGGTCCTCGACACCGCCGTGGTGGCTGTCGTCTTCCTGCTGTTCTGCCTGCCTGACCTGCTGCACGCGCTCGGCGGCGACGGCGACGGCGACGGCCCGCGCCACTTCCGTCTGGTGTTCACCCGTCTGCCCGTGCCGGGCATCCTGGCCCTACAGACCGGGTTGCTGCTGCCGCTGCTGTGGCGGCGTCGCGCGCCCGCCGCCGCCTTCGGCGCCGTCACGGCCGTCTTCGTCCTCCAGTGGTCCCTCGGCGCGGCACTGCGCGCGGACGTCGCCCTCTTCGTCGCCCTGTACAGCCTGGCCCTGCACGGGCGGTTGCGGCAGCTCCCCTGGGCCTGTGCTGCCGCGGCGGCCGCGCTGAGCCTGGTCGCGGTGCGGGTGTCGACGGCGGTGTCGGTCTGGGACGCGCTGTTCTTCCTGCTGAGTACGGTGACCGCGGCGCTCGCGCTCGGTCTGGTGATCCGTATCCGGCGGGCTCAGCTGGCCGGTCTGCGTGACCGTGCCGCGCGGTTGGAGATCGAACGCGACCAGCGTGACAGGCTCGCCGTCGCGGCCGAACGGGCCCGAGTGGCCCGGGAGATGCACGACATCATCGGTCACAACCTGTCCGTCGTCATCACCCTCGCCGACGCGGGAGCCTATGCCGCCGGCGCCGCTCCGGAACGGGGCGAAGAGGCCCTGCGCCTCATCGCGGACACCGGCCGTCAGGCGCTGGGCGAACTGCGCCGGGCGCTCGGCGTACTGCGCGAGGCGGACGGTTCGGCGGCCGGGCCCGAGCTGAGTCCGCAGCCCGGCCTCACGGACATCGACGAACTGTGCGAGGCGGTGCGCACGGCCGGCCTGGAGGTCGTCTACCGTACGGGCGGAGACATCGACGCCCTCGACAGCGGGGTGCAGCTGACGGTCTACCGCATCGTGCAGGAGGCACTGACGAACACCCTGAAACACGCCGGCGCGGGCGCGTGTGCGAACCTGGCGGTCATCGTGGAGGACACGCGGCTGACCGTCACCGTCCAGGACTCCGGTCCGGCCGCCCCGGCCGGCCCTCCCCGCACGGTGAACGAGGAAGGACACGGCCTGGTGGGCATGCGAGAACGAGCGGCGCTCTACGGAGGACACATCAGCGCCGGCCCGACGGGCGCCGGCTGGACGGTACGGGCCGACCTCGACCTCGCTCCGCAGGACGGCGCCCCGTGACCACCGTCCTCGTCGTGGACGACCAGCCGATGCAGCGGTACGGCTTCCGCATGCTCCTCGACTCCGTGCCCGAGACCGAGGTGGTCGGCGAGGCCGCGCACGGAGCCGAAGCGGTGCGCATGGCCGCCGCGCTGCGCCCCGACGTCGTTCTCATGGACGTACGCATGCCCGGCATGGACGGCATCGAGGCCACCCGCCGGATCGCCGCCGCCGGCGATCGCTCCCGGGTCCTCGTCCTGACCACCTTCGACATCGACGAGTACGTGTACGCGGCCCTGCGCGCCGGAGCCAGCGGCTTCCTCCTCAAGGACGCCCGCCCCGAGGAACTCCTGGCCGGAATCCGAGCCGTGGCCGTGGGTGACGCGGTGATCGCTCCCGCCCTCACCCGCCGCCTGCTGCACGAGTTCGCCCGACTCGTGCCGCCCGGGGGCAACGGCTCGGCCGGGGATCCGCGGCTGAGTACCCTGACCGACCGCGAACGCGAGATCCTCGTCGCCATCGGCAAGGGCTGGTCCAACGGTGAGATCGCCACACACTTCGTGCTGTCGGAGTCCACGGTGAAGACCCATGTCGGCCGCGTCCTGTCCAAGATCGGCGCCCGTGACCGCATTCAGGCAGTGATCTTCGCCTACGACCACGGTCTGGCCCGACCTCATGCCGGCTGACCCGCGACACTGGCGACGCGGTCGAGTTCCCTGGGTCGCCGAGCCGGGTGTCGGCCTGTGGCAAGGTTCCAGCGGGTGAAGCCCGCCCAGCCTCCCATGCCGAGGCCGAGTGCCCTCCTAGGCGTCGAACTCGAAGTCACGGGACGCTTTCCTGTACTTGTGCCGGTTGACGAGGAGCAGGGCGGAGCAGACGGCGAGGCAGGCCACCCCCGCATAGAGCAGCGGCGGCGCCCAGAAGGACACTTCTTCGGTGCTGTGCCCGCTGCTCCAGTGGCAGGTGATGGACGGGGGGAAGCCGGCTCCGTCGCGTGCGTTCACGGCACGGGGACAGCGCGGTGTTCGGCGGCTCCCATGGCTGGGCGAGTGCCTGGTTCAGGGGCGCCGATGTCGACGGCGACGGGTTCATCACCCAGCGGGACGTTCGGATGATGAGCGAGCGTTACATCGCCGCCCGCGGCACCGCACCGGACTCCGCGACCGCCCGCCTGCTCACCGAGGGGATGGACGGGTTCTGGACGAACGTGATCGCCCCGATGGATCAGGACGGTGACGGCGAGGTCGACCAAACGGAGTTCCAGCAGATGTTCGACTCGGTCGCCGGCGTTCCCGGCGGGGACTGCGCCGCGGTGTTCGCCGCTCTGGACCGGGACGGTTCGGGTGCGCTGGACCGCGCCGAATTCCACCAGGCGGTCACGGAGTTCTTCTACGGCGAAAACCCGAACGCTCCTGCCAACCACCTCTTCGGCAGGGTCGCCGGCTGACCGCCCCCGATGCGGCGTGAACTCCTCGGGCCAGGCAGACCCTGACGACACTTCTTCAGTCGGTGTTTTCGGTCCAGTTCCCGGCACGGGATGCTCAGATCCTCGAAGCCGCCCAGATCGAGAGACCAAGTCGGCCTCAGTGGGGCGCCGCGACCGCGGTGCCCCAGGCCCTCGCAGCCTCGGCGGCCGGAAACGGCGTCCGCTTGCTCTCGGTGAGCAGACGACGGGCGAATTCACCGAAGACCACGGCAGCTCGGGAATGCCGGTCGATGATCGCGGCGATCTCACGTGGAACGGCATCGGACCGGTGACCGGCGATCCACTCACTCAGGAACGCATCGTGTTCCAGATCGCCGCGCAGACCGTCGGGCAGATGGTGGCGAAGCAAGTGGCTCGCGGTGTGGCAGCGGTCGTAGGCGAGATGGTCGGAGAGGAACTCCGCCTCGGACGTGGACAGTTCGAAGCCGGAGCTCACGGCGAGTCCGAAGTCCGTGAAGTACAGCAGCCGACCGTCGGTCAGGACATTGGCGAAGTGAGCGTCGAAGTGAACGAGTCCGTGCGAGCTCATGAAGGCGGTCCCCCGGGAAAGGGCCTCCTCCACCCACGGGTACGGCGAGCCCTCCCGGCCCTCCGGCGCGGAGGTCCGGTAGTCGTGCAGCCAGTCGCCGAGTGTCTGCGGGACGTGTTCCAGGAAGAGCACCAGGCTCGACGAGGAGCGGCCGATGGCCTCCAGCCGCTCACGCACGGCCGATGAGCCGTCCCAGTGCGCGACCGCCCCGTCGATGCCCCCGAACTCGTCGGCGAACCCTTCGGGAGGGGAGTCGGGCAGGACGCGCCAGTGGTACATCAGGGGAAAGCCCTCGTACTCGCCGGTGAGGACCCAATTCGTGGTCATGACGTGCACGGCCAGCTCTCGCCAGGCACCGAACCCTGTTGAGCCCACCCCGTACTGGTAGAACATGGGCAGTCCGAAGAGGTTCGCCGTCGACCGCGCGTTCTCTGGCCGCAACTCGGTGTCCGTCAGGGGTACCCGCTTCACGAACACCCGCGCGCCGTCGATGTCCAGCTCCGCGGACCTGCCGCCGACGCCGGACCCGAGCGAGGCTCCGGCGGCCACGATCTCGCCGAGCCGACGGTCGCTCAGCAACGAAAGGTGCGTCGCCACGGTCCCATAGGTGGCGAGCCGCGCGGCACACCGCGGGTCCAGGTGGTGCATCGACGACTCCTCGGTGCCCGGAACCGGGGCTTTGATGATCTCGCGCACGCTGCCGAGCCTAGCCGCCCACGCCCGGAGCTGAAGGTCCTCGCCAGTCCCGCGGGCGAGGGGCATCACGGTCAAGAGGTGGTGCAGCGGGCCGCGCATGGCGTCGGGGGCGACGGTTCGGTGGAACGGTCCGGCTCGGGCGACCCCGCACCCGCGAGCCCGTCCCTCATCTGCGGTCGGCCGAACGGCCAATGCCCATCCGTCACACTCTTCGTGGCCGGATCGGTGGCCTTTCGGCGTCAGGGCATGGCCGGGTACGCCTGACTCATGTGGTGGTCCCGCCCGGACTCCCGTCGATCGCCATGGAGGCGCGCAAAGATGGCCCCGGCCGGCATGACCAGCTTCGAGGACGTCTACGCCCTCCCCGACCCCCGCGGGTACTTCGCCGCCCTCGGGCCGTACGCGTACCAGACCCCCGGCCACGCCCAGCCGGTCTTCCGGGCGCTCGCCGCGGAACTCGGGCCGGGGAGGCGCACGGTCCTCGACATCTGCTGCTCCTACGGCATCAACTCCGCCCTGCTCAACCACGACGTCACCCTCGACGAACTGTTCGCGCACTACACCTCCGCGGCGGTGGCCGGACTCACCACCGCCGCGCTCACCGACCTCGACCGTGACTTCTACGCGGCTCGCCGCCGCTCCGACGCCGTACGGGCCATCGGCATCGACGTGTCTCAGCCGGCCCTGGACTACGCGGTGGCCGTCGGACTTCTCGACGACGGGTACTGCTTGAACCTGGAGCGCACCGAGCCGACGGAGCGGCTGCGCGACTCGCTCGCCGGGACGGGCCTGATCACCATCACCGGCGGCACGAGCTTCCTGACCGGGCGCACCTTTGCCCGGCTGTTCACCGCCATCGGCCACCCCGTGCCGGTGGCGGCCTTCGTCCTGCGTACCCACGACTACGGGCCGATCTCCGCCTGTCTGCACTCGTACGGTCTCACCGTGGAACGGGACGCCGACACGCACCGGCAGCGGCGCTTCACCGACCCCCGGGAACAGCAGCGCGCGGTCGCCACCGTCACCGCCCTCGACGAGGACCCGGCGGGGAAGGAGTCAACGGGATACTTCCACACCCGACTGCACCTGGCCCGCTGAAAGCCGTGCCGGGAACGCAGCGGGGACGGGGAGGGCCGAGCCGGACCTGTACCGGGCAAGAGTGTCCCTGGTGCGTTCTCATGAGGCGGGGGAAACCGCCCAGGTCCTGGCCACCTCTCCCCTGAACGAGCGAATACCAGTGTGCCGGTCAGGGTGGTCGTCGGCGGCGACCGGGCGGGGTGAGGACCTCCTCGGGGAGCCCGAAGGCATCGATCAGGTCCTGACATGGATCTCAGGCCGAACAGCATCTCCTCGATCGCCTGGAGCAGGTGCCGGACGTAGTCCGCGGCGAGGGGTCCGCGGCGCTCGGCCGGGCACCCTCACAGCACGATGGAAGAAGCCGGCACCACTGCCGGGGAGCCGCTGCTGGCTCGCCCTGAAACAGTGGCGAGGCATCGCCACCCGCTACGAGAAGACCGCCACCATCTACCTGGCCGGACTCCACATCGCGGGCATCTTCTTCTGGTCCGCCCGATGATCCGAACGAAACTCAACCGACCCCAGCCCACACACCCCGGCCTCGGTACACCGACGATCGCCGATCGCCCCCCGAGCGTTACCTGCTGTTCCGCCCACCCGTCCACTTCTGCTGCGCCGGCCAGGTGAGCGGTCACCGTAACGGCGTAGCCGGGCGGGCCGCCGGGGAGCCGGCCGCGGTACACGAGAGTCATGAGACACCCTCGAATAGCGGCAGGCGCGTGCTCCCTGCTCCTCGCCGCCGCCTGCGCGTTCGCCAATCCCGCGACGGCGCAGGTGGCACCCAGTACCGTGGCCGGCGGCTACGTGGCCCTCGGCGACTCCTACTCCTCCGGCGCCGGAGCCGGCGACTACCTGGCCGCCTCCGGCAAGGAGTGCAAGCGCAGCAGCCGGGCCTTCCCCGTGCTGTGGGCCGAGGCCCACACACCGGCGTCCTTCACGTTCGCCGCCTGCAACGGCGCCGACGCCGACGAGGTGCTGACCGAGCAGCTCGGCCACCTCAGCTCGCACACCGGACTGGTCACGCTCACCGTCGGCGGCAGCGACACGGGCTTCGTCGGTGTCATCGCGGCCTGCTCGCTGGGCGGCGCCAAAGGATGCCTGTCCGCCGTCTCGCGCGCCCGCACCATCATGGACGGGTCCCTCTCCGGCAGCCTCGACCGGCTCTACACGGCCATCCGGAACCGGGCCCCCACCGCCCGTGTCGTGGTGCTCGGCTACCCGCACCTGTATCACCTCCAGGGCGCCTGCGCGCTGGGCCTCCCGGACGGTGAACGGGCTACCCTGAACGACGCCGTGGATCACCTCAACACTGTGATCGTCCGGCGCGCCCGTGCCCACGGATTCACCTTTGCCGACGTCACCGCCGCCTTCGCCGGCCACGAGATCTGTTCGTCCCGGCCCTGGCTGCGCGGCGTCGACGTACTGGCGATCACCGAGTCGTACCATCCGACGGCACCAGGCCAGTCCCTCGGCTACCTCCCGGTGCTCACCCGGCTGTCGTGACCGCCCGGCGACGCGGGCAGGGTGATGACTGCCGCCGACACCGACGCGGTCGATCAGGCCGGGCAGGCGCCGGCGGCCGAGCCCGGCGGTGCAGGCAGGGCCGACGGAGCCGACAGGAGCTGTGAGGGTGGCGGGGCCGGCAGGCGTATCGGGTTCCTCGCCGCCCTGGCGGCGATGGTCATGCTGTGCGAGGGAGCGGCCAACGACTGGAGCATCCTGCGCTTGAAGGACGTCCTCGGCGCGTCCGCCAGCACTGTCGCCTTCGCGTACGGCACCTTCGCGGCGACCATGGCCCGCGGCCGGCTGCTCACCGACCGCCTCGCCGCCCGTTGGGGGCCATGGCGATCCTGAGCCACGGCGCGGCGGTGGCTGCTGCCGGGATCACGATCGCGGCCTGTGCCCGTGGGTGGGAGCCGCGCTCGCCGGCTGGGCGCTGTTCGGGCTCGGCCTGTCCAAGCTGCGTCCCGCAGTTGTTCAGCGCGTCCGGGCGTGCCGGCCGTCCGCCGCAGAAACGGGGGCGTCGCCTCCGGAGGGGTGCACACCAACGCTTCGCGGTCCGGGGGGGTCGAACCCCTGTCCCTGGTGCCCCCGGTGCCCCAAGGGCCAGCTCCGGTAGCTGCGGACCTGCCGTACAGCACCCTCGGCCAGCGATCGCGCGGCGACCAGGCCGATCCCGGCGGCGGTGGGCAGCGGGCCGGCCTGCGCGGCGGCGATCTCGACCCGGTAGGCGGGTGCGTTCCCGGCCACCGGACGGGAGGCGACGGAGAAGACCTCCGCCGTCCTGCCGGTGTCCGTGATGACTGGGGTTCTGTCACATCCGGCCATCGCCATCGCTCATGGCCGCAGCGACCGAGGTGCTGGACGGCAGGGGCTCTCGCGCCTCCTGTGCGGACCGGGCAGCAGGCCCGTGCCGCTGCATCGCCGGTCGGCCGTCGGACCTGTGCCTACCCGGAGCGCGTCGACGTGGACGAGGGCGCTGTCCGGGGCGCGGCGTCCAGGGAGGCGGCTGCGCCGGGGGCCCGGGACGCCCGCAGTCCCCCGACCAACCCCCCGGTCACCACCGCGATCCCCAGCCACACCGAGGGTCCCGGCAGCCCCGTGCCCGTCACCGTGCCGACCGCTGCCGCCGCGAGTGGGGCGATGCCCGTGAGGAGGCCGGCGCGGCCGGTGCCGACGGTGCGTACGGTGGAGTACCAGAGCACGAAGGCCACCGCCGTGACCAGCAGCGCGAGGTAACCGACGGCCGCCCACTGCGCCCCCGTCAACTCCGCCGCCGCCGTGGGGCCTTCGCGTGTCACGCCGAGGACGGCGAACAGCACCGCGCCCAGCCACGACGCGTGCACCGACACCCCCCACGGCGTGTGCCGGCCGAGCACCGGTACCGCCAGCAGCGTGAACGCCGCCTCGCAGCCCAGGGCCAGGGCCGCCCAGGCCACCCCGGCCGCATCCGTACGACCCGTGCCCTCCACCAGGGCGGCGCCCGTCACCACCACGGGCGCCGCCAGCAGCACCTGCCGACTCGGAGCGCGCCGTTCCAGCAGCGGCCCCAGGATCCCGAGAACCACCGGTACCGATGCCACCGCGACGGCGATCACCGCGGGCTCCGCGTGCGCGACCCCTCGCACCACAGCCACGTTGAACAGCACCAGCCCCGTCATCGCGAGCCCCGCCAGCCACAGCCACTCCCGGCCGCGCGGCCGGACCGGGCGGGTACCGGCGAGCCGGGCGAGGAGCAGCAGGATGGCGGTCGCGGCCGCGTAGCGCACGGCTTGGGCGGTGAACAGCGGCGTGTCGACGAGCGTCTGCGACACGCCGACGCTGCTGCCGACCAGCGCCATCCCGATCATGCCGGGGACCAGGGGCGCGAAGGATGCGGAAGGGGTGTTCATGGGTCCACTCTGGCCGCACAATGGACGCCATGGGCAGGTCCAGAACCCCATCGATCGAGGGGTCCAAAACCGCCGCAGCGGACACGGCGGTGAGATCGGCCGGTGCGGCTTCCGGGGGCGGTGGCACGACCGGCGGCTGTCCGTCTCGGCCCGACGCCCCCCTCGGCTCCGACTTCCTCCAGCTCGACATCGCCGACGCGCCCCCGGGTGGGCGGACCGCCTGGCTCGCCGACCGACTGCGGTCGGCCATCGCCGACGGCCGGCTGCCGGTCGGGACGCGGCTCCCCGCCAGCCGCGTGCTCGCCGAGGAACTCCGCGTCACCCGGGGCGTGGTCACCGAGGCCTACCGTCGGCTGTCCGAGTCGGGCCAGATCGCCGGCCGGGGCAGAGGCGGCACGGTGGTCGTCGCCGCCCCGGCGCCCCCGGTGTCTGCCTCAGCACCGCCCGCAGGCTCCTCGGCATCCGGCCGCCCCTCGTCCACATCACCCGGCGCCGCCGAGCATGGGGCCTCCCACCCTCGCATCCCCGCCCCCGCCCCCGGCGCCTTCTTCACCTCCCCGCACCGCGACGGCCTCGTCGACGCCCTGCGCAGCCTGCCCTGCCGGATCGACCTCTCCCCGGGCGTGCCCGACCTCGCCGCCTTCCCCCGGACCGCCTGGCTGCGCGCCGAACGCGCCGTCCTCGCCGCCGTCACCCCCGCCGACTTCGGCTACGGCAGCCCCCAGGGCGCGCCCGCGCTGCGGCGGGCCGTCGTCGGCTGGCTGGCCCGCAACCGCGGTATCCGCGCCGACCCGGACGAGGTCGTGGTGGTCGCCGGTGTGGCGCAGGCCCTGGGGCTGCTCGGGCAACTGCTGCGTGCCGAGGGGGTCGACCGCGTCGCCGTCGAGGACCCCGGCTCGCTCGGCGCACGCCAGCAACTGGAGTACGGCGGCCTCACGACCGTCCCCGTCCCCGTGGACGCCGGCGGTCTGGACGTCCACGCGCTGCGGGCCTGCGGGGCGCCGGCCGTGCTGCTGACCCCGGCGCACCAGTTCCCCAGCGGTGTGGTCCTCGACGGGGAACGCCGGCGCGAGCTGCTGCGCTGGGCGGCCGAGGGCGGCGTCGTGATCGAGGACGACTACGACGCCGAGCACCGCTACGACCGGCCCCCCGTACCGGCACTGCGCTCGCTCCTGCCCGACGGGGTCTGCTACGCGGGCAGCGTCTCCAAGCTGCTCGCACCCGCACTGCGGGTCGGCTGGCTCCTGGTCCCGCCGCGCCTGTGCGACGCCCTGATCACCGCCAAGCGGTACGCCGACCTCGGCAACGGCATCCTCACCCAACTGGTCCTGGCCCGGCTCATGGACTCGGGCGAGCTCGAACGGCACCTGCGCCACGTCCGGCACCGCCACCGCAGGCGCCGGAACGTGATGCTGCGGGCCGTCGAGGCGCACCTGCCCGGTGCCCGCGTCCACGGGGCGGCCGCCGGACTGCACCTCATGGTCACGTTCACCGACGGGCCCGGCAGCCGCGTCCGCGACACCGACCTCGCCGCGGCCACGCTCGCCCGGGGGGTGAAGGCCCACCCCCTGTCCTGGCACCGCCTCACCCCTGGCCCGCCCGGCCTGGTCCTCGGCTACGCGGCGGCCGCCGCCCACGAGATCGAGGAGGGCATCGCCCTCGTCGGGGAGGCGCTGCGGGCCCTGCCCGCTGCCGCTTGACCCCACCCGTCGCCCGGGTCACCCCCGGTGCCTTCGCCCGGCCCGTCCCGGTGATCGGGGTACCGTCGCTCTTGTGATCGTCACCGCGGACAGCACGGTGGCCCGGACCGCGCGCGAGCCGAGCGCCGACGCGGACGAACCGGGGCGGTGACGGCCGTCAGGTCGTCGTCATCCTGGTCCACGTCGTCACCGCGCCGCGCACCAGCCGGCACATCATGCGCGCCTCGGGCCAACGCGACCCGGACCTCGGGCAGCGCGCGGGTCCGTACGGTGACGGAGGTGATGACACCGAGAACGCCCTCCGAGCGGGACGTCAGCCGACGCAGATCGCCTGCCCATCCCGTTCGCGGCGGGGCAGGGGGCGCGCGGACCGAGTGGACGCACCCGCGCGTACCCCGGGTGCCGTTGCGCGCTGCGGGCACCTTCCCGCGATCCGGTACGCGCCGCCGCGTGGCCGGGGGGCCGACGCTTCGGGCTTGGTGCACCTTCGTCCCACGCGGTGACGGACTCCCCGTACATGACGCCGGCCCCATCGGTGCTGAGGCGGTCAGTACAGCTTGTTCACCGCCGTGACGGTCGTGGCCTTGAAGTCCGCCACCTGCGCGTCCTTGAAGGTGCCCATCCTGGCCCAGCGGACGATCGTGACGGTGGCCCCGTCGCGGCCGACCGAGAACAGGGCGATGTCGGAGGAACCCCCGGCGGAGGCGGTGTGGATGCCGTAGACGTCGGCGCCCTCCTCGACGTTCAGGTGACCGTAGGACTTCTGCGTGGCCGTGATGTCGGGGTACTGCCGCATCAGTGTCTTCGCGCAGCCGGCGAGGTCCTTGCGCAGCAGGGCGGCGAAGTCCTTCGACCACTGCTCGCTGCGCCCCTCGACCGTGAGCTGCTGGGCGTTCGTGTCGTAGTCCGTCCCGTACTCACGGTGCGAGGTGATGGACGGCAGCGCCTCACCCACGCACATCGGCAGCGGGTCCGGCTGCCCGGCGGTGACCGGGCCCGCGTACCAGGGCGAGGACGGGTACGGCGGCAGCTCGGCCGGCTCCAGGAACCGGGGGGTGTCGGCGGCCGGCCGGTCGGCCGCGGCGGCCGGGACGACTGCTGCGACGACACCGGCCACGGCCGCCGACGCGGCCACCACGGCCAGGGTGGTACGGGTGCCTCGGGCGCGGATCTTCATGGTCTCCCCCATCGGTGGTGCCCGGTTCCCCGGGCGGATACGCGGGCTTGTGCCCTCGCCCCCGGTACGACCCGTCGGCGGCCGTAAGAGTTGCCCGCGGGCTTGCTACGGATCCGTCCCGAATGTCACGGGTCGGTCCGCCACCGCAGGCACGGCCCTCCTCACCCTGTCGGCCGTACCCGTGCGCGTGTGCGCCACACTGGTGTCCGCCCCCACCCCGCAGGAGCAGCACGATGGCCCGTCCCCGCCGCCTGACACTCGTCCTGGCATTGAGCGGACTGCTGGGTGGATGCGGCACGGCCGCGGACACCCCGTCCCCTCGCGCCACCGAAAGACCCTTCTGGAGCGCCGAGTTCGCGGGAGCGGCCGGCACTCGTCCGTCGGGCGAGTCCTGGAACACCGAGACCGGCAACCGGGAAGCCGAGGGGTGGGGCAACAACGAGCTTCAGTACTACACGGACGATGCGGCCAACTCCGCTCTCGACGGCGCGGGACACCTCCTGATCGCGGCACGGCGCGCCCCCGCCGGAGCGCGACTTCCTTGCTACAGCCGGCAGTTCTGTCCATGGACATCCGCCCGCCTCACCACGGCGGGGAAGGCCGCGCTCCGCCGCGGACGGGCGGAGATCCGCGCGAAGCTGCCCACCGGCACAGGCCTGCTGCCCGCGATATGGATGCTCGGCGACAACGGCGTCCAATGGCCCGGGCAGGGGGAGATCGACATCTGCGAAGTGGTCGGCGGGGAGCCCCGCACGGTGTACGCAACCGCGCACGGACCGACCTACTTCAACGAGAACGGGATCGGCGGCTCCACCACCCTGCCGGGCGACGCGTCGCAGGACTTCCACGTCTACGCCGTCGACAAGCAGCCGCACCGCATCACCTGGTCCGTCGACGGGAAGCCGTACGCCACGCTGACCCCGTCGAAGCTGCCCCGGCCGGACGACTGGGTCTTCGAACAGGACCTGCATCTCCTGCTCGACGTCGCCGTCGGAGGCGACTGGCCCGGCCCTCCCGACCACTCCACGCCCTCCCCCGCGACGATGACCGTGGACTACGTCCGCCTGTACGGCGAGGGCCGCGGCTGACGGTCCGGGGCGCCGCACCCGGCAGCCCCGGAAGATCCCGTGGCGGGTCGGTGCAGGATGCTGACGGCCCGGGCGATCACCAGGAGCGAGGTCCCGGCGTACACCAGCTCGTGGACCAGGATGACCAGCGCCATCAGGTTGCCGACGGCGATGACCGCCACGAGCGTGAGGGACCGCACCCCTCGCCGCCGCTGACAGCGCCTACGTCCGTCACCCGGCGCAGGTCATCTGGCAGCTCCAGCATCTACCCCGAGTACGGCGTCCCCCCGCCACCGCGTCCGGCGGCCGGCTCGGCGGCGGGTCAGGCGGCGGTCGCCGTGAAGCTCTGTGCGGCTGAGCCGTCGCACGTGCGCTGGGTGAGTTGCGCACTGTTCGTGGCGGTGGCCGCCGCGGTCAGGCACTTGCCGCTGTGGCGGACGGTGAAGTGGTAGCGGCCGGCGGCCTCCTTCACGGGGAGCCACTGCTGGTTCCGGCCGCCTGTGTACGACCACAGTTGCAGCGGCGCGTTGTCGGCGCCGGACACGTCGGTCACGTCGATGACCTGTTGCGGGTCGGAGCGTACGCCGATGCGCCGGTATCCGCTGTCGGTCGCGGCGAGCCGGAACTGCTGGGCCTGGGTGCCGTTGCAGGTGTACTGCTGGATCGCGGTGCCGTTGGCGGTGTCGGCGGCGCGGGCGTCGACGCAGGCGCCGTTGCCGACGTTCTTCAGGGAGTACAGGGACGTCTCGGAGAGCGTGTCGTCCGGCGGGGTGGTGCCGCCGACGCCGCCGAGCCATCTCAGCCCGTCCAGCAGGAAGCGGTTCTGCGTCGCGCTGGCGAACGTCGACGACGTGCGGGTGTTGGTGTCGTAGTTCATCGCGTTGTGGGCGAAGTTCGCGTACAGCATCCGGTACTTCGTGTTGGTCCACAGGATCGGGTAGTAGCCGCTGTACTAGGACTGGTCGGGGTCGGTGCCCAGCGGGAAGCTGCTGGGGTCGACCGAGGCGAGGACCTTGATGTCCGGGTTCTGCCGTCACGGACCCGTCACCCCGGCCCGTGTCGCGGTGGTACTTCACCGCGCAGACGGCGTCGGACGGGGTGGCCCGTGATGAACGTCAGCGGATCGGACGGCGCGCTGAGCCGGCCCGAGGCGTCCGAGACCAGCACGTCGGTGGTGTGCGTGCTGCCCGCGGGCAGGTTCCTCGGCGTCGCCGAGGTACCGGCGCTCTCGCCGACCACCCACGTGTGCGCGCCGTCGCGCTCCTGGACCAGGTGACGGGTGGTCCGTACACACCCACCCGGGACAGACGCGCCATGGTGTCGGTGACCCCCGCCCGCGCGGCGGCGGAGGCGACACCGGCGGCGCCGAGGGTGCACAGCAGGGCGAGCGCGGCAGCCGAGGAGGCGGCGGTGCGCACGAGACGACGGGGAGGGGGCGGGAGCGGCCGGATCTGCGCCGTGAGGGCATGGGTGTCCGCCTCAGGGGCCGGCGGCAAGGACGGTGATCCGCGGGAGCCCTCCCACGACGGGAGGGGAATGATGCCCTGTCAACGGGCGGGACTGCCGGGGAGCAGGGTGGGGCGGAGTGGGGTGGGTCCGCTCGGCGCACCGAGAGGCGGCGGCGTGGAGGAGGGCCTCGCCCTCACTCCCCCGGCGCCCGCAGCCGCCGTACGCGCGCCGGGGCGGGGCCGGTCGACTCGCGCGGGACGTAGGTGGTGCGCAGGGTGTGGCGGCGGGGGCGGGCCGTGGAGCCGTCGATGCGGCGGATCAGGATGTCCGCCGCGAGCCGGCCCAGCTCCTGCACCGGCTGGCTGACCACGCTCAGGCGCGGCCGGACGAGGGTGGCCCACTCGGCGTCGTCGAAGCCGATGACCGAGACGTCGTCGGGGACGCGGGCGTCGAGGTCGAGCAGGGCGTCGAGGGTCCCGAGGGTGGCCACGTTGTCGGTGGTGAACAGGGCGGTGGGCCGGTCCTCGGCGCACATCAGCTTCAGGACGGCCGAGCGTGCCCAGGTCCGGTCGTATCGGGTGTGCCGGATCAGTTCGGCCCCGCGCGGGATGCCGGCGGCGCGCAGGGCCTGCCGGTAGCCGGTGAGACGTTCGGTGGTGGTCCAGATGTCCGCGCCCGGCGCGAGGCGCGCGGTGTTCTCGTCGGGGGACGCGGAGGTGATCACCGCGATGCGGGTGTGGCCCGCGTCGGTGAACCGGGCGACCGCGGCCTGGGCGGCGCCGCGGTTGTCCACCACGACCGTGTCCAGGCCGGCGCCGCTGACCACGCGGTCCAGGAGGACCACCGGGACGCCCGAGGCGACGGCCTTGTCGAGGTGTTCGTGGTCGGCCGCCGCGGGCGCCACGACCAGGCCGTCCACGCGCCGTTCGATGAACATCTGCACCGCGGACCTCTCGGTCTCGCCGTTCTCGTCGCTGTTGGCGAGGACGACCTGGAGGCCGGCCTTGGCGGCGACGTCGGTGACGCCGCGCACGGCGCGGGCGAAGTAGGCGTTCTCGATGTCGGCGACGACCACGCCCAGTGTGTGGGTGCGTCCGCTGATCATGCTGCGCGCCACCGCGTTGGTGCTGTAGCCCAGTTCGGCGGCGGCGGCCAGCACCCGTTCCCGGGTGGCCGGGCTCGACGAGCCGTAGCCGCCCAGGACCCGGGCGGCGGTGGCCTGTCCCACGCCGGCGTGCCGGGCGACGTCGGGGATGGTGACGCGTCGCGGCGGACGTGGGGCGTTCGGCATGGGGTCTCTTCGTGAGTGACGGCTCGGCGAGTGCCGAGGAAGGGGCCGGTGAAATCCGACGCCATTCAACCATTGACGGGCGGCGCCTGCGGGTGGGTAAGGTACGAGCCCGTTGGTAACGTTATCAAATTCACCGGCGCGGCACCCGACTGCCTTTCCCGGAGCGCCCCGGCACGCCCGTGCCCACGGCCGTTCCCTGTCCCACGCCCCGAACACCGGAGGTTTCACGGATGGCAACCGACACCCTCTCGCCGCCGCCGGCCGCAGGCCCGGCCATCGCCCTCGTCGACGTGGTCAAGGACTTCGGCGGTGCCCGGGACGCGGCGGCCGTGCGAGGCGTCAGCCTCTCCATCGGTGAGGGCGAGTTCTTCTCCCTCCTCGGCCCCTCCGGCTGCGGCAAGACCACCACGCTGCGGATGATCGCCGGGTTCGAGGAACCGACCCGCGGGCAGATCCTGCTGCACGGCAGCGACATGGTCGGCGTGCCGGCCAACAAGCGCGACATCAACATGGTCTTCCAGTCCTACGCCCTCTTCCCGCACCTGAGCGTCGCCGACAACGTGGCGTTCGGGCTGTCCCGCAAGCGGGTGCCCAAGGACGAGATCCGCGACCGGGTCGAGAAGATGCTCGCCACCGTGGAGCTCGCCGACAAGGCCGACCGCCGACCCCGCCAGCTCTCCGGTGGCCAGCAGCAGCGCGTCGCGCTGGCCCGCGCCCTGGTCAACCGTCCCCGCGCGCTGCTGCTCGACGAGCCGCTCGGCGCCCTGGACCTGAAGCTGCGCCAGTCGATGCAGCTGGAGCTCAAGCGGATCCAGCGCGAGGTCGGCATCACCTTCATCTACGTCACCCACGACCAGGCCGAGGCCCTGACCATGTCCGACCGGATCGCGGTGATGAACGACGGCTTGGTCGAGCAGGTCGCCTCGCCCCAGGAGGTCTACGAACGGCCCGCCACCGCGTTCGTCGCCGGGTTCATCGGCACCTCCAACCTGATCGGCGGGCGGCTGACCCGGGTGGAGGGGGAGACCGGGGTGCTCGACCTCGGTGACGGCCAGCGTGTCACGGTCGCGCTGCGCGGCAGCGCCCGTGGCGCCGGAGCGGCCGTCGAACTGACCGTGCGGCCGGAGAAGGTCACGCTGAGCGCCGGCCCGGTCGGCACGGCCAGCCGGATCCGCGGCATCGTCCGCGAGGTGGTCTACCTCGGCACCTCGACCAGCTACGCCGTGGACACCGCCGTCGGCGCGGAGATGACGGTCTTCCAGCCCAACGACGGCACCGCCACCGTCAACCCGGCCCGTGGCGAGGCCGTGTGGCTCTCCTGGTCCACCGGCCACTCCTACCTGCTCTCCACCGCACCCGCCCCCGCGGCGGCCGCCGCCGATCCGGCGGGCTCCCCGACCTCGCGCTGACGACAGGCGGATTTCCCATGCCCGAGCACTCCACCCCCTCCGCGTCCCGGCCGCGCGCCCTCCCCCCGGGCGGCCTGTCCCGGCGCGGCCTGCTGCGCGCCGCGTTCGGCGCCGCCGCGCTGGCTCCGCTCGCCGCGTGCAGCGTCCCCGGCGCCCGCGTGCACGTCCCCACCGGCGAGGCCGAGATCGCCCAGGCGGTCAGCGGCTTCTGGGCCGGCCGCAAGAGGTCCGGGAAGCTGGACTTCGTCAACTACACGCAGTACATCGACATCGACCCCGCCGACCAGAGCAGGCACCCCACACTCACCGCCTTCACCCGAGAGAGCGGCATCAAGGTCACCTACAGCGAGCTGATCGACGACAGCGCCTCCTGGTTCGGCAAGATCCAGCCCGAGTTCGCCTCCGGCCAGGGCATCGGCTACGACCTGATGGTCGTCGGCGGCGACAGCTACCTCACCAAGTACATCCGGCTGGGCCACCTCGCCCCACTGGACCACAGCAGGCTGCCCCACTTCGCCCGGTACGGCGGGGCGGCGTTCAAGAACTCCTCCTTCGACCCCGGCAACGTGTACACCGTGCCCTGGCAGTCCGGCATGACCGGCATCGGCTACGACCCGGCCCAGGTCGGCCGGAAGATCACCAGCTGGCAGGACCTGCTCGACCCCGAGCTGCGCGGCAGGGTCGGCATGTGGAACGACGCGGTGCAGATGGGCAACGTCGCCCTGCTGGCCGTCGGCGTGGACCCGGAGACCTCCACCCCCGCCGACTGGCGCAAGGCGGCGGCCTGGCTGCGCAGGCAGCGCGACGCCGGCATGGTCCGCTCCTACTCCACGGCGACCTACCAGTCCTCGCTCCAGCGCGGTGACCTGGCCGCCTCGCTCGTGTACTCGGGCGACGTCTTCCAGGCCAACCAGAGCGGATCGAACCTGGAGTTCGTCATCCCCGACGAGGGCGGTCTGCTGTGGACCGACAACCTGTGCATCCCCTCGAGCGCCGCCCACCCCGTCGACGCCCTGACCTACATGGACTACGTCTACCGGCCCGAGGTCGCCGCGAGGATCAGCGAGACCGTGCAGTTCGTGTGCCCCGTCCCCGACGCGCAGCGGGTCGTCGCGCGCGACGCGGCCGCCGCCACCGGCAAGCGGCACACCGTGCTCGACGCGCTGAGCACCAGCCCCCTGGTCTTCCCGACCAAGAGCGACGAAGCGAAGCTGCGCCACCTGCGGGTGCTCGACGAGGAGGAGGAGAAGCAGTGGAACGCACTGTTCGAACCGATCTACCAGGCCTGACCCGGCGGCGCCGCCGTTCCGGGGCCGCGCTCGCCCCCTACTGGATGATCCTGCCGGGCTGGCTGTGGCTGGCCGCCTTCTTCATCACCCCCGTGATCGTGATGGTGTCGCTGTCACTACAGACCGGCGACTTCATCGACGGCTTCCGCCAGACCTGGCACTTCGGCACCTACGCGGACGTGGTGCGGACCTACCACGTGCAGCTGGTGCGTTCCCTGCTCTACGGCGCCGCGGCCACCGTGTGCTGCGCCCTCGTCGGCTACCCGGTCGCCTACTGGATCGCCTTCCGGGCCGGCCGGCACAAGTCGATGTTCCTCTTCCTGCTCCTGCTGCCGTTCTTCGTCTCCTTCGTCATCCGCACCCAGTCCTGGAACGTGGTGCTCGCCGACCACGGCGTCCTGCTCGGGCCGCTGAAGGACATGGGCCTGCTCTCCGAGTCCTTCCACCTGCTGGCCACGCCGTACGCGGTGATCGGAGGGCTGACGTACAACTTCCTGCCGTTCATGGTGCTGCCCGTCTACGTGGCGCTGGAGCGGGTGGACCCCAAGGTGATCGAGGCCTCCACCGACCTGTACGCCTCGCGGACGGCGACCTTCGGGCGCGTCGTGCTGCCGCTTTCACTACCCGGTGTCTTCGCCGGGGTGCTGCTGACCTTCGTGCCCGCCTCCGCCGACTACGTCAACGCCGGCATCCTCGGCGGCCCTTCCACCACGATGATCGGCAACATCATCCAGACCGAGTACTTCACCAACCTCGACTACCCCGGCGCCGCCGCCCTGTCCTTCGTCCTCATGGGCGCGCTGCTGCTGGCCGTGTTCACCTACGCCCGGACCCTGGGCACCGACGAGGTCCTCGAGGCGGCCGCGCGATGACCCCCCAGACCCTCTCCCCCGCCACCGGCCGGTCCCGTCCCGCCCGGCGGGCGCGCCGCCGCCCCTTCCTGTCCCTGTACACGCTGCTGGTGCTGGCCTGGCTGCTGCTGCCGATCGCCGTCATGATCCTGTTCGGTTTCAACGACACCGCCAGCAAGGTCAACTTCACCTGGCAGGGCTTCACCGTCACCTGGTACCGGCACCTGTTCGCCATTCCCAACCTGACCTCGGCCCTGGTCAACAGCCTCACCATCGCCACGGTCGTCGCCGTGGTCGCCACCTTGCTGGGGACCCCGATCGGGCTGGCCCTCGGCCGCTACCGCTTCCGCGGCCGGGGCTCGGTGGACCTGCTGATGTTCGCCGCCATCGCGGCACCGGAGATCGCCCTGGGCGCCGCCCTGCTGTCGCTGTTCATCGTCCTGGGCGTGCCCCGAGGCTACTGGACGGTCGTTCTCGCGCACGTGGCTTTCTGCATCCCCTACGTCGCCATCACCGTGCGGGCGCGGATGACGGGGCACGACCCGACGCTGGAGGAGGCCGCCCGTGACCTGGGGGCGGGCCCGTGGACTGCGTTCCGGCTGGTCACCCTGCCGATGCTGCTGCCCGGTGTGGCCTCCGGCGCCCTGCTGTGCTTCGCCCTGTCGATCGACGACTACGTCATCACCAGCTTCAACGCCGGCCGTACGGTCACCTTCCCGCTGTGGGTGTACAGCGCCAGCCGTACCGGCGTGCCCCCGCAGGTCAACGTCATGGGGACGCTGATCTTCGTCGGCGGCCTGATCATCGCCGGCGCGAACGTCCTGTTCTCGCGGCGCCGCGCGGTCTGACCCACTGCGGTCCCCCGCGCCCCTGGACACCGGCTTTCCGGCACCCGCCGGCCGGTGCGCGACAACCTCCGAAGGAAATATCACCGTGCTCAAGTTCAACGAAGCCGAGTTCGTCGGTCAGACGGAAAGCCTCGTGACGCTGCGCCCCCAGATCGAGAAGCTCGTCGACCGCCTCGTCGACGAGGGCTACGACAACGTCCTCCTCGTGGGCGCCGGCGGCACGTACGCGCAGATGTGGCCCTACGAACACCTCGCCCGGCGTTCCTCACTCCTGCCGGTGCGGGCCGCCGTCGCCGCCGAGCTGGTCGTCTCCGGCGACGCCCGCCTCGGCGAGCGCACCGCCGCCGTGTTCACCTCCGTCTCCGGCACCACCGAGGACAGCCTGCGCGCCATCGACTACTGCAAGTCCCGCGGCGCCCACACCATCGGCTTCACCGGCATCCCCGACTCCCCCGTCGCGCGGAGCGTCGACACCGCGCTGATCTCCGCGCCCAAGGCCTGGCCGTTCGACATCCAGTTGCTGCTGTTCATGGGCCGGCTGCTGTCCCTCCGGGGCGAGTTCGAGGGCTACGAGCGCCTGGCCGACGAACTCGCCGCTCTGCCGCGGGTGCTGGTGGACGTCGCCCGGCAGGCCGAGCCGGTGGCGGCGGCCTTCGCCGAGGCCCACAAGGACGACGACTACCACTTCCTCATCGGCGGCGGGAACCTGTGGGGGTTCACCTACCTGTACTCCATGTGCATCCTCGAGGAGATGCAGTGGCTGCGCACCACCCGGGTGCACAGCGCGGAGTTCTTCCACGGCTCGCTGGAACTGCTGGAGGAGGACACCAGCGTGATCGTCTTCCAGGGGGAGGACGAGACACGGGCCCTGACGGACCGGGCCGAGGCGTTCGCCCGGCGCGTCTCCAAGGACGTCACCGTCTTCGACACCCGCGACTACCCCCTGGAGGGCATCAGCCCGCAGTTCCGCGGACTGCTCGCCCCCCTGGTGCTCGACACCGTGATGGACCGGGTCAGCAAGCACCTGGAGCGGGTCCGCGACCACTCCCTCGACCTGCGCCGCTACTACCGCGTCATGGACTACTGACCCGCCGGACCGTTCCCCCCTCGTCCGTCCGCCCCGCGCGCCGGTGCCCCGGCACCGGCGCGCCCACGGCGGGCGCCGCGTGCTTCCCACGCCGCGTCCGCGCCTCGGGAGACCCTGATGAACGTCCTCGGCTTCGGCGACAACACCATCGACCGCTTCGTGGACCGCGCCACCGACTACCCCGGCGGCAACTGCGTCAACGTCGCCGTCTACGCCCGCCGGCTCGGCCTGGAGGCCGCCTACCTGGGGGTGTTCGGCGACGACGACCTCGGCGTCTTCCTGCGCACGGCCGTGGCGGCACAAGGCGTCGCCGTGGAGCACAGCGTCGTGCGCCACGGCGCGACCTCGGTCTCCACCCTGCACGTACAAGGCGGCGACCGGGTCTTCCTCGGCTACGACCCCGGCGGCGTCCTGGTGCGCGAACCGCTGGTCCTGGACGCCGCTCTGACGGCCTACGCCGCGTCGTTCACGCTCGTGCACTCCAGCGTCTACTCCGCCACCGAGGCCCAACTCCCCCGGCTCGCCGCGGCCGGCCCACTGATCAGCTTCGACTTCTCCGACGAGGACGAGTACCGCACCCCCGACTACCTCGACCGCGTCTGCCCCCACGTCGACCTGGCCCTGCTGTCCTGCTCGCACCTGGACGAGGCGGCCACGGTGGCGCTGCTCACCGAGGTGACCCGGCGGGGCGCGGGCCTGGCGCTGGCCACCCGTGGCCTGGACGGGGCGGTCGTGCACGACGGCCGCGCCACGCTCACCGCGCCGACCCTCGCGGCCGACCCCGGCGCCCTGTCCGACACGATGGGCTGTGGGGACGCCTTCCTCGCCGGGTTCGCCGTGTCGCTCCTGCGCGAGGGATGGTCCCGGCGGACCCGACCGGCCCCCGAAGCCCTGGAACGGGCGCTGCACCAGGGGGCGCAGGCCGCGTACCACCAGTGTTCCGTGGAGTCCGCCTTCGGCTGCGGCCGCCCGACGCCGACGGGACCGGCCGGTGCACCGAGCACGGGCCGAGCCGTGTCGCGCTGACGGGACGGCGCGGGCGGCGGCACGGTCCCGTCGGGCAGGACTGCCGGCCTCGTTGAAGTGGCACAGGACCCGACGCGCCCCGTCGGACGGCTGGGCGTCGGAGCCGGACCAGCCGGCGCCGGTCCCGGCCCGCGCGACGCGGGGCCGCCTCGCCGAGCGGTCCGCCGGCGCCCCGGTCACGGGCCGCCGGTGTTGCCGAGGTTGAAAGCGGCCGTGGTGGTGGCTCCGGCCAGGGTCGGGGCGGCGCCAGCCACGTTGAACATGCGGGTGTTGAGGGCCGGGGCGGTGAAAAAGGCCGAGACGCCGAGAAGGAAGGCCAGGGCGATGGCTAGGACCGCCACCCCGGCCAGCAGGGCGAGGGCGGCCAGGAAGACCGTCGAGGCGGTGATGCCCCACATCATCACGCCGAACAGATGCGCGTCGGCGACCCGGCCGCCGATGGTGGTACCGACGAGCGCGCCCACGCCGAACAGGCCGAGGATCCACGGGACCCACTTCGGGTCCAGTCCGGCCACGTCCGTGAGCAGCGGCGACAGGTAGCTGAAGGCGCAGAAGACGCCGCCGGCACCCAGCGCCGTGATGCCGATGGCGAGCCACACCTGACGGTCGCGGTAGATGCGCAGCTCGCGGCGGAGCGTCGGCCGCTCGGTGGGCAGCGGGATTCGAGGGATCAGCGCCAGGATGCCCACGAGAGCGACAGCGGAGGCCGCGCCGACGCACCAGAATGCGGAACGCCAACCCAGGTGCTCACCGAGGAACGCCCCCGCCGGGACGCCGAGGACGTTGGCGATGGACAGGCCGCCGATCATGACTGCCATTGCGCGGGCCCGGTGGTTGTTGTCCACCATGGCGGGATGGGTACGGCCCAAGGTCGCCGCCGCGGACCGCGGGATCCGGTTCGTCATCGCCGTCGCCCCGGCCGTCAACTGGCTCCGGCAGGGCCGCTACGACCTCCTCACCCAGCTCCGGCGGGACGACACCGACCCCCGGGCGACCGCGCGGGCGCTGCGGCGCAGTGAGAGGACCCTCGCCCTGTTGCGCCGGCACGCGTCGTACGACGAGTACCGCGCCGCGCTCGGGCGCGGCGCCGACATGACCCGCAGACGGTGGCGTTTCGTGACCCGGAACCACCTCGCCGACGCGGTCGCCGATCTGCGCGCCATGCGGGGCACTCCCGTCCTGCTGGTCCTGGCCGGACACGACGTGCATGTGGACGCCGCCGAGACGGAGAACGTCTACCGCGGCGTCCTCCCCTCCGCCACGGTGGAGATCGCGCACTACCCCGGCGCCACACACTCGCTCGTCGACCACGACCTCGAGAGCCGCGAGTCGCTGCTCACGGCCACCGCGACCCTCCTGCCCAGAAGGCTGCACACGGACGGCTTCCTCGCCGACCAAGCCCGTTACGTCAGGCGGTTCGACCGAGCGTCGGCGAGTCCGCTATGAAGCGACCTGCGGACGTCATCGTGGACCACCCGTGCCGGGGTGTGGCAACGGCCTCACCGGTACCCCGGAGGTTCCTGGTGTTCAGGTTCGGGCTGTCAGCCGTGCGAGTGCCGCGTCGTGCCGTGCTTGGACTTCTGCGTCCGGTGTTGCCCTCAGCAGGGCGCCAAGTGCCCTTACCGCGCCGTCCTCGTAGCCGCAGGACTCCGCCTCCCGGGCCGCCAGGTCGAGCTGCTTGATGCCCTCGGCTTGGTCCCCGAGCCCCAGCAGGGCCTCTCCCTTCACCATGAGCAGCAGGACGTGGGGGATGTCGGCGATGTCTGAGCGGTCGTCGAAGGCCAAGGCCTGGGTCGCGGTGGCGAGGGCCTGGTGCCAGTTCCCGGCGTCGGCCTGGTGCCGGGCGAGGTGCTGCATGGCCAGTCGCTCCATGGTCCGGTCGCCGGCCGTGCGCGCCAGCTCCACCGCGCGCTCGCAGCTCTCGGCGGCCGTGTCCAGGCCGCCGAGGGAGGCTTGAGCCATGGCCAGCACGATCAGGGCGTTGGCCTCGGCCATCGCGTCGCCGGCCCGAGCGGCGAGCGCGGAGGCGGCTCCCAGAGGCGGTGACTTTCGACGTCGACAACCTCCCCGACTACGCGGGGAAGGTCTTCGACCACCTGGTCGCCCGACCCGAACTGGTGCGGCTCCTGACCTGGAAGCAACTGGAGCGCCCGGGCGCCACCGACCTGGAGGCCTCGGCCTATCGCGTGAAGACCGAGGCTGTCGCGTCGGCCCAGCGGCAGGCGTTGATCGACGCGAACCTCGAGCCGGCCGACCTCCTGGCTCTCGTACTGGCACTGACTCAGGCGTGGTTCACCGTCGCAGGCGGCATGAATCCGTCCGGCGGAAGCGGCCTGTGGTCGGAAGAGCAGTTGGCCCAGCACCGCGCTGCCGTCGTCCACGCCGTGCGACGGATCACCGCACCGCGCGGGTAGCACCTGGTGGTCTCGCTCCCTGGCACACGGCCCCGTGTCGACCACGGCCCAGGCCGCCGCTGCGACAGCCTGGCCGTCCCTGCGGTCCGCCGGCTCCTTCAAGAGGCGGAGCGGGAAGAGGACGGGATGGGGATGTCCTCGTACGGGGTAGGCGAGCGGGACGACGCGGGGCGGTCCGGCGCGCTGCTCGAGGGAGGGTTCACGTATGCAATTCGACGACGACGCTGCTCTGGACACGTCCGAAGTCGCGGACGGGCGGGGAAGTGCGCTGGGCGGGATCCCGGGCGGCGGGAAGACCATCGGCGGCGGACTGGTCGGGCTCGTGGTGCTGGTCGCGTCCGTGCTCTTGGGTGTCGATCCCGGCATGTTCGGCTCGGGCAGCAGCGACACGTCCTCGTCCGGCAAGTCAGCCGCGGATCTCGCGGCGGACTGCCGGACCGGTGCCGACGCCAACCGCAAGGAGGAATGCCGGATCGTCGCCGTGGTCGACAGCGTGCAGGCATTCTGGAAGCAGACGGAGACAGCCGCCGGCAAGTCCTACCAGCAGGCCCCGACGTTCCTGTTCACCGGCAGTGTGAACACCGGCTGCGGAGACGCGACGTCCGATGTCGGCCCCTTCTACTGCTCAGCCGATGACAAGGTCTATCTCGACCTCGGCTTCTTCAACGACCTGGGCAGCAAGTTCGGCGCCAGGGGCGGCCCGTTCGCCGAGGCCTACGTCATCGCGCACGAATACGGCCACCACTTCCAGGACCTCAGTGGAACGATCTTCCGCGGCAGCGGAAAGGGCCAGAACAGCGGCTCGGTGAAACTCGAGTTGCAGGCAGACTGCTACGCCGGAGTGTGGGCCCACCACGCCACCACCACCCCCGACCCCAAGAGCGGTAGGCCACTGATCACCGACTTGACGAAGGACGACATCAACCGCGGGCTGGACGCGGCCGCCGCCGTCGGAGACGACCGTATCCAGCAGCGCTACCAGGGCAAGGTCACACCCGACACCTGGACCCACGGCTCCGCTAGCCAGCGCCAGCAATGGTTCTCCACCGGCTACCGCTCCGGCCGCGTCGCCAGCTGCGACACGTTCAGCTGACCACGCTGACAGCCACCGCGCGACGGCCCGGCCGCCTGTGCCGGGTGGCTCTGGATGCCGCGCACGTTGGGGGTGCAGCGGTAGTCGTAATTGATGATTTCGATGCCGCAGGGGACGCCCTTGCCGTTGTGGTATGACCGGGCGCCGCCTGGCAGACCGTCTGCTCTCCGTCGGCGCTGACGACCGACGGGCCCGGCCGCTACACCTTCCCGGCAGTGCCATACCGGTGCCGGTGGGCACCGGTCCTCGGTTTCCTCGGGACCAGCGTAGCCCTAGTTTTTGAACGCGTTTAATCGAGGGTCGCCCACAGGCCGGACAGGCCGTCTGCCTGAACGTGGTCCGATCCGAAGTCGCGCCACGGAGGCGACTTCACGTTCCCTGTTGTGCTCAACAGACGTCAGCTCTGCCATCAGGCTGAAGCTGCTCACGGTGGAGGGGGTACCGGTCTTCGTCAAGCGAGTCCCGCCGACGAATATCGAGGTGCAGTCGAAGTACGAGCGGACGTCGACGTGCCGTTCGACCTCGGCGTCGAGGCGCTCACCTTCTACGTCGGGGCCTTCGACGGACTCGGTGACCTGTACGCGCCGATACTGTCGCTGATGGCCGGCGACGTCGAACGGCCCAGCCTGCTCTCCTGGGTCAAGGGGCTTCGGTTCAATCGGACCGAGGCGTTCGACATCGACGCCGCGGTCACCGCCACCGAGCCGCCACGCTTCGGGCGCTCTCCCGCAGTCCACTCCGTCCACGCCAGTTCGGCTCCGCCGGTGGCGGCACGTCACACGGTCGCACGAGCGCGATCCCCTCCCTCTCTCACGCGCTTCTTCACACTGGTTGTCACGAGGGGTCGGGACCTTGTCAGTGACGGCCGGTACGTTGCGCTCATGGGTGTCTATCTGGTGAGTGTCGACGCGCAGGACTGGTCGCGGCCGGGGGAGGACGGGTACGGGGACGTCGCCGCCGCGCTGAACACCGAGCTGGAGCGGCGCGGGCTGCTCCCTTACGAGTTGCGGCGGGCCGCACGGGAGACGCCGGGCTGGTTCGAGGAGAAGGTCAGCCCGTCCATGGACGGCTTCGAGGCGCTGTGCAGGACGCGGCTGACCGACGCGGAGCTGTCCACCCTCCTCGACTGGAGCGTGCTGGTGCCGTTGGCGCTGGATGAGGAGATCGTGCTCCCCGTCGGCACCGCGTACTCCGGCGAGGAGGCGGTTGTCGCCGGGGCCCCGCGGGTGCTCGCCCTGGCCGAGCGGCTCGCCGGTGCCGTCGCACTGCCCGTGGACGCGATCCCGGCGGGCGAGAACCTCGCACTGAGCCTGTGGTTCCTTCAGGGTGGGGCGGAGCGAACCGCCCGGGTGCGGCCGGGACCGTGGACCGAGGACCGGGACGCGGCCTTCTACGTGGCGCTCTACCTGCGCGCCGCGCAGTACTCCCTGCGGTACGGCTGCCCGATGATCTACTCCTGAGCCACGGCGGCGGCCGACCGGCCGGAGAGGCCGTACACGGGTCGGGTCCGGGACGGGGGCCGTGTCCGCCCCGCGCCCGCGTTCGTGTCCTGCCTGCCGGGTCACGGTGAGTGGCAGGTGGCCGTGCCCGGGGTGAAGCTGGAGGTGACCGCCGGGCACCGGGAGAAGCCCGTGACCGGCGCCCCTTTCGTGCCTCCGGCCCGGCGCCCTTCTCGCGATGGGGCCCGCACCCAGGACGCCGACGCGGTCGAGTGACTCGAAACCCGGGATCGGGGAACCGGAAGTGATGCCCTCACCCACGAGGGGAGGCCGGGTGCCCGGACACGCCCGGCTCTCTCACCGGAAGAAGGACCATGATGGCGCACGAAGAGGACGACGGGCGCACCGACGGCGACGGCGTCACACGCCGCCGTCCGCTGCGCGAGCGGCACGTCGAGGAGACGGTCGAGGTCGCGGTGCCGGTCCGCACGGCCTACAACCAGTGGACGCAGTTCAAGACGTTCCCGCGCTTCTCGACCGTGGTGCGCGACGTCGAGCAGATCAGGCCCACCGTCACCGCGTGGACCATCGGCTACGGCCCCCTGCGCCACCGTTTCTCGGTCGAGACCGTGGAACAGGACCCCGACGCCTACCTGGCCTGGCGCGGCCTGGAACAGCATCCCACCCACGAGGGCGAGGTCGAATTCAGGCCGACGGAGTCCGGCGGTACCGCGATCACGGTCCGGATGCTCCTCCAACCGCACGGGGCCGCGAAGGTCCTCACCCGGTCCTCCAGGGTCACGGAACTGACCGCCCGACTGGTGCGCGGGGAACTGGTGAACTTCAAGCACTTCATCGAAGGGCTCGGCCAGGAGGGCGGCGCCTGGCGCGGCACCATCCGCAACGGCCGTGTCCAGCACGACACCGCGGAACCGCCCAGGAGCCGTGTCGCCCAGTGGCCCGTCGGCTGACCCGCATACCTCACACGGCAAGAGAAAGGCCAAGCGATGCAGAACCCGCCCGGTGAGGAGCGGGAGTCCTCCCTCTCCGTGACACCGCCGAAGAAGTGGGCGGCCGGGGTCCCCGCCGTCGTGCACGCGCTGGAGTACTCCCTGGAGCAGACCTCCCCGCGCAAGACCGGGGTCGATCTGCTCACCATGAACCAGGTCGGCGGGATCGACTGCCCCGGCTGCGCGTGGGCGGACCCCGCCCCGGGTCGGCGCCATCGCAACGAGTACTGCGAGAACGGTGCCAAACACATCAATGACGAGGCCACGACGCGCCGGATCACCGCCGACTTCTTCCGCGAGCACAGCGTGTCCGAGCTGGCCGCCCGTTCCGACATGTGGCTCAACCAGCAGGGCCGGCTCACCGAGCCGATGATCAAACGGCCCGGATCGGACCACTACGAGCCCATCGGCTGGAACGACGCACTGGGCGTCCTCGCGCAGGAACTCCGCAGACTGGACTCGCCCGACGAGGCCGTCTTCTACACCTCCGGCCGGGCCAGCAACGAAGCCGCCTTCGTCTTCCAGCTCTTCGCCCGCGCCTTCGGCACCAACAACCTGCCCGACTGTAGCAACATGTGCCACGAATCCAGCGGCTTCGCCCTCAACGAGACGCTCGGCGTCGGCAAGGGCACCGTGAGTCTCGACGACCTCCACCACGCGGACCTGATCTTCCTGGTGGGGCAGAACCCGGGCAGCAATCACCCGCGGCAGCTCTCGGCCCTGGAGGAGGCCAAGCGCAACGGCGGCCGCATCGTGGCGGTGAACCCGTTGCCGGAAGCGGGATTGCGACGCTTCAAGAACCCGCAGAAGCCGCGCGGGGTCGTGGGGCGGGGCACCCAGATCGCCGACCGCTTCCTGCACATCAAGCCGGGCGGGGACCTCGCCCTGTTCCAGGCACTGAACCGGCTGCTGCTGGAGGCGGAGGACGCGCGTCCCGGGACCGTCCTGGACCACGACTTCATCAACGCCCACACCTCCGGTTTCGAGGAGTTCGCCCGGCACGCCCGCACCACCGACTGGGACGACGTGCGCGCGGCGACGGGACTGACCCGTGAGGAGATCGAGAAGGTCCGCGACGAGGTCCTGCGCAGCGAACGCGTCATCGTGTGCTGGGCGATGGGCATCACTCAGCACAAGCACGGCGTGCCCACCATCCGGGAGATCGTCAACTTCCTGATGCTACGCGGCAATCTGGGGCGTGCCGGCACGGGCGCCTGCCCGGTGCGCGGCCACAGCAACGTCCAGGGCGACCGCACCATGGGCATCTGGGAGCAGATGCCGGACACCTTCCTGGACGCCCTGGGGAAGGAGTTCGGCTTCGACCCGCCGCGCCCGCACGGCCTGGACTCGGTGAACTCGATCAAGGCGATGCTGGAGGGCCGCGTCAAGGTATTCCTCGCCCTGGCCGGGAACTTCGTGCGCGCAGCGCCCGACAGCGACGTCACCGAGAAGGCGATGCGTTCGTGCCGGCTGACCGCCCACATCTCCACCAAGCTCAACCGCTCGCACACCGTCTGCGGCGACACCGCCCTGATCCTGCCGACGCTGGGGCGCACCGAGCGAGATGTCCAGGCCGACGGCGAGCAGTTCGTCACCGTCGAGAACTCCATGAGCGAGGTGCACACCTCCCAGGGCCGGCTCGAACCGGCCTCGCGCATGCTGCTGAGCGAGGTCGCCATCCTCTGCCGGCTCGCCCGGCTGAGCGTCGACGGCGAGAAGGACATCCCCTGGCCCGAGTTCGAGGGCGACTACAACACCATCCGCGACAGCATCTCCCGGATAGTGCCGGGTTTCCACGACTTCAACGCCCGGGTGACCCGTCCAGGAGGCTTCCAGCTGCCCAACCCGGTCAACGAGGGCGTGTTCAGGACCGAGACCGGCAAGGCCCGGTTCACCTGCAACGAGCGGGTGGTCCCCCTGGCCCCCGAGGGACACCTGCTGCTCCAGACCCTACGCTCGCACGACCAGTGGAACACCGTTCCGTACACCAACAACGATCGCTACCGCGGCATCCACGGCAGCCGCCACGTCGTCCTCGTCAACCCCGCCGATCTGTCCGAACTCGGCCTCGCGCAGGGCGACCGGGTGGACCTGGTGAGCGTCTGGGAGGACGGCACCGAGCGCCGGGCCGAGAACTTCGAGGTCGTGTCCTACCCGGCGGCCAAGGGTTCGGCCGCCGCCTACTATCCGGAGACGAACGTCCTGGTGCCGCTCGACAGCGTCGCCGACATGAGCAACCAGCCCACGTCGAAGGGCATCGTCGTCCGTCTGGAACCCACGGGCGACCGATCCCGGCCGACACCCGTCTGACCGAGACCGACAACGCCGCACCCCGAAGGGGCCTACGGACGGCAGCGAACTGGGGAAGTCCTCCCCCAGCCGTGCTACCGGGCCCCGGGGTCGCCCATCCGGCCGCCCGGGGTCGTGGTGGCTGTGCACCCGCAGTCGGACGCGGCGCTCGGCAGTTCGGGGCTGAGGGGAACCGCGCCCTGGGCAGCAGGAACCGCAGCGGTCAGGGTGATCGTCGCCGAAGGCCGAGCAGGGGCACCAGGTGGGGGTCTTTCTGCCTGCCTCATGCGTCGACACTCCTGCGAAGACGCACGCCGTGATGACGGTCCCCACTTCCAAGGGGCCAAGCCCTGGTTCGCGGGCGGCACCGCCCTTTCTGGACGCCGAGTCGCTCGTCCGGTCGGCGGGCCGTGGTTGCCGCCAACCGAGTAACAGGGCGACGTTCGCAGGCGGCGCGCGACCGGACCGCAGGTCCGCCTGCTCTGTGCAGCGCGGCACCGGGCGGTGAGCCTGTCGCCTGGGCGCGCCTCCGCGGTCGAGTAACCGGAGCGCGAGCTGCCCCGCTGTCATCGGGTGAGGGGAGGACAGGCAGGGTGCCACCGTCCGAGGCGTACATTGCGATGAGCTCTTGCGCGCTGGTCGGCGGAAAATGTCGGCAAGGTGGAGGCCGCCCGCTGGTACTACTGGGCCGACAAGCTCGGCCCGATGGTCTGGCAGGACATGCCGAGCCGCAGCACCGACCACGCCAGCGCCGCGAGCGACGAGGAGTTCGCCAAGGAGGTCCAGGAGATCGTGGACCAGCACATCAGCAGCCCGTCCGTCGTCATGTGGACCATGAAGAACGAGGGCTGGGGCGAGCAGAGCAAGCGGTCCACCGGTGAGCTCGCCGACGCCGTCAAGCAGCAGGACTTCTCGCGCCTGGCCGACGCCCACTCGGGAGTCAACCGCTGCGCGTCCAAGGGTGATTCCGGCGACATCATCGACCACCACCTCAACCACGGGGCGGCCAACCCCGCCCCGGACGCCACCCGAGCGGCCGTGGAGGCGAGCACCGAACTCAACTACCCACTGGGCCCCGGAGGGCTGCGGGCTGCCCCGGAACGGTCCGGGCCGAGATCCCGGCGAGTGGCCGAATCGACCCCTGGATCAACAAAAGACAACAGGTCCAAAGGCTTTGTCGGCGGTCAGGGAAAGTGAAGCAACAATTATTGACGTGCTCGAGCGGTGCGCGTACCTTTCCGGCGAAGGTGCCGAGCGGCGTGAACTCTGCCGTCGGATCGGCAGGTTGAGCTCCATTCCACTCCCCCCAGCCACGGAGCACACCATGCGCAGAGCACTGACCACCGCCACGCGAAGCACCCGGCGTCTCGTCGCGAGATCAGCGGGCCTCCGCCCCCTGCGGCACATGCTGTCCGCCATGGCCGCCCTCAGCCTCGCCCTCGGCGCTCTGATCGCCTCACCCGCCGTCTCCCAGGCGGCCGGCTCTCTGCCGTGCGACATCTACGGCTCGGCCGGCACCCCCTGCGTCGCCGCGCACAGCACCACGCGTGCCCTGCTGTCGTCGTACGACGGCCCCCTCTACCAGGTCACACGTGCCTCCGATGGGGCCCGCGCCGACGTCGGACCGCTGGCCCCCGGCGGCTACGCCGACGCCGCCCGGCAGGACGTGTTCTGCCAGAACACCACGTGCCGCATCACCAAGATCTACGACCAGACCTCCCGCCACAACGACCTCTCCCCCGGCCCGGCCGGGACCGCCGGTATGGGCGCCGACCGCGGCGCCGACGCCAGTGAGATCGCCGTGACCGCGGGCGGCCACAAGGTCTACGGCATTTGGATCTCGCCGGGCGTCGGCTACCGCTACACCGGCGTGGCCTCCGGCGTCGCCGTCAACGGCCAGCCTGAGGGCGCCTACATGGTGGCTTCAGGCACCCACGTCGGCTCCGACTGCTGCTTCGACTACGGCAACGCCGAAAGCACCCCCGCCGACACCGGCAACGGTCACATGGACGCCGTCTCCATCGCCACCACCTGCTACTTCGCGCCGTGCACCGGCTCGGGACCGTGGGTCGAGGCCGACCTGGAGAACGGCATGTTCCAGGGCGACAACGGCTCCAACACCGCCAACCGCGGCAACAACAGCCCCTACGTCACCGCCGTACTGAAGAACGACGGGCAGACCAAGTACGCCCTCAAGGGCGGTAACTCGCAGACCGGCACCCTGACCACCTGGTGGGACGGTGGGCTGCCCACCCGAGGCGGCTACAAGCCCATGCACCAGGAGGGCGGCATCATCCTGGGCACCGGCGGCGACAACAGCAACTGGAACCGGGGCACCTTCTTCGAGGGTGTCATGGTCGCCGGCTACCCGAGTGACGCCGCCGAGAACGCCGTCCAGGCCAATATCGTCTCCGTCGGTTACGCGGGCCGGACAGACGTGCCCAACGGCCCGCAGGGCACCGTCATCGGCCCCGGCGGCAAGTGCATGGACGTCGCCGCCGACGACACCGGCATCAACGGCACCGCCGTACAGCTGTGGGACTGCCAGACCTGGGCCGAGGACCAGCATTGGCAGCACAACGCCGACCGCTCCCTGAGCACCATCGGCCGCTGCCTGGACATCGAGGGCAACGGCACCGCCAACGGCGCCAAGGTCGAGCTGTGGGACTGCAACGGCGTCGGCGGCCAGAAGTGGGTGCAGCAGGCCGACGGCTCCCTGCGCAACCCGCAGTCCGACCGCTGCCTGGACTCGCCGAGCGGCGCCACGGCCAACGGCACCAGGCTACAGATCTGGGACTGCAACGGCTCGGCGGCGCAGCAGTTCCCCGTCATCGGCGGCGCCCCGGTCGCCGCACCCGGCGGCAAGTGCCTCGACGTGGCGGCCGACGACAGCGGCGGCAACGGATCGGCTGTTCAGTTGTGGGACTGCCAGTCCTACGCCGTCGACCAGCACTGGTACCACAACACGAACGGCTCGTTGCGCTCGCTCGGCCGCTGCCTGGACATCGAGGGCAACGGCACCGCCGGCGGCACCGAGGTCGAGCTGTGGGACTGCAATGGGATCGGCGGCCAGAACTGGCAGCAGCGCTCGGACGGTTCCCTGTTCAACCCCCAGTCGGGCCGCTGCCTGGACTCGCCGAACGGCACCACAGCCAACGGCACCAGGCTGCGCATCTGGGACTGCAACGGCTCGGCGGCACAGAGGTTCACGTTGAACTGACGCAACGACAGCGCATGGAGAGGGCGTACGGGGGCCCATCTCCGGTCCCCGTACTCCTGCTGAGTGCCGAGTCGACGTACACCTCCGCGCGATCGACGCCGACATCAACGCCTCTGACTGCGCGTCGTGCTCGCCCGTCACCCGCACCCGCTGCGTGTGCTGCCCGTAGGGCAGGCGCGGTGGTGCGGTCGCTGTAGATATAAGCCGAGGTGATCTTGGCGTGGTGGACGATCTAGCCCTGGGTGCCGTCGGCAGTCTCGGGCGACGCCGTCGCGATCAACGCGGCCGGCGGCTGTCCCGAGGTGCGGAAGTGTACGAGCCCGACAGGGATTCGGACAAGCGATGGTCGATGTTCCTCGGAAGACCACTGCGCGGGCGCGTGGTGAGCACACCATCACCGCGTGCGGGTGAACGCCCTGCGGGGGTCATGCGGCGTGGTCATCCGACCGGGTGACTCCCGTACAGGGCATATTCCTTCGCCACGAGAAAGCCGAATCCTGACCGTGCCGTGGTTTTCCGAGACGGACAGGGTGGGCCGTATTCGCGGTGTTCCAAAATGTGATCTCTCCTGCACGACCCGGCCCCGCCGCCAGACGCAGCAGTGGTCCGTCCCCCTCCTCCGGCAGACGCTCTCTCTTGGGTACGCCGCCCCGCTGAGGAAACCGGTCGTGGTGAGTGGCGTCCGAAAGCCATCAACGCAGGCGGTAAGGGTAAAGGGTAGTGACCACGATCGCTCGCGAGGAAGATAGGTGCCCCGCCATGTCCCAGGCACAGGACGTCGTCGAACTCATCCTTCAGGACCACCGGCGCATGGAGGACCTGTTCCGCCTGATGCGCAGCATCGAAGCCGACCGCGCCGCCGCACTCGAGGAGTTCGCCGACCTGCTGATCGCTCATGCGCTGGCCGAGGAGGCCAAGGTCTACCCCGCCCTGAAGAGGTACAAGAACATCGACAACGAAGAGGTCGAGCACGGCGAGCACGAGCACGACGAGGGCAACGAGGCCCTTCTGGCCCTCCTGGAGGTGGAGGAAGTCGGATCCGACGAGTGGGACTCCAAGCTGGAGGAACTGGTGGAGGCCGTCACCCATCACGCCGACGAGGAGGAACGCACCATCCTCAACGGTGCGCGCGAGAGCGTGGCCATGGAGCGGCGTGAGGAACTGGGAGCGGCATTCTTGGAGGAGCGCGAGCGTCAACTGAAGGCCGGCTGCGGCTCAGTCGACAACGTGCGCCGCCTCGTCAAGTCCTGACCGCGTCCCGACAGGGCCTGGAAACCGGCGTCCCGGCGACCACCGCGCAGACCTGGGTCCAGGCGTGGCGCATGGTGGGGCACCGGCCCCCATCGTCGCGGTGTGCTCGTTGGAGAACGACCCGGTGCTGAACGAGTGGGCACACACATCACCACCAACCCGACCCGGCTCGCGCTCCTACGGCGCCGCTTCATCGAGCGGGACGGATCATGGGAGGCGCGCCGTCCCCTCAGGAAGCGGGGTGGCCGGGAGGCACCTCACGGGGCACCGGCGCCCGGGCCCGGGTCAGTGGCGACGCCCGCCGGTACGGCTTCCCTCTTCCTCACCGGCCGGCCGATATCGCTCCGCGCCGACGTCGCCGTAGTTGCGGATTCCAGGAGCGGGCGGCGGCCTGTGTGGTACCTGATCAGCCACGGCCCAGGCCTCCGTGTCAGGTACGGCCCGGTTGAGAGATCCTGGACGGCGCGCAGGACTTGTCCCGTGTGGGTGCCCGACTCGGCCCCGCACACCAGGGTCCCGGCGAGCCGCGCTCCCTCCGGGGCGCCACGGTGGAAGCGGAGTGATCAGGCTCCGGAGCGACCCACCGCACCAGGGCCGCGGTGAGGTGATCGCGGTGGCGTCCAGCGGTGGCGTCCAGCGGCGACGCGTCAGGCAGTCGCCGAGCGGTAGGCGCCTGCCGTACGAGGGCGGAGCGTGCCGTACGGCGGTCAGTGCAGGATGCTCACCGCTCGGGCGATGACCAGGAGTGAGGTGAGGAGGGCCGAGACGCTCTCGATGCTCATCAGGAACTTGGCCCGGGTGGAGAGGGGCATGGTGTCGGTCGGGCTGAAGGCCGTGGAGTTGGTGACGGACACGTAGAGGTAGTCCATCAGGGTGGGCACCCAGTCCGAGGAACGACTGGCGCCATCGGCGACCTCCTCGACGGCGTCGTCGTTCTCGTCCTGCGAGAAGCGGAAGTCGGCCAGGGGAAGTTCGTCGCGGGGCAGCTGGGTGCGGCTGACGGGTCCACCCCGGTCCAGCTCCCAGTAGGCGAGCCCGAAGACGATGACGTTCGTGAGCCAGACCTGAAGCGCGGCGACAAGCAGGCCCCGGCCGTCCTTCACCCCCGCGTAGACGAGTTCGTGGATCAGCAGCCCGAGCGCGACGAGGTTGCTCATCGCGATGACGCCGACCAGGGTCAGGGACAGCGCGCGGAACGTCCTCGTCTGGCGGGTCAGACGCTTGGGATTGATCGCCACGAGCGGGACGAGGAGCAGGAACTCCAGCGCCGGCAGCACGTATCGGGGGGCGATCAGGAGCCGCTGCGGCAGCGCGAGGTAGAGGACGACGGCCGCGAGCGTGGCGATCACCGCGGGCAGCCTGGGTTCCCCCCTGCGCTCGTGCCGGGGATGCCGGATGCGGGCGTCCGCTCGTGTGCGGGTCATGTTCCCTCTCCTCCTGCTTCGCCTCTGCCGACCATCCTGCACCGCCACGCCCTGTCACTGCCCGGCGCGGTCCTGCTCGCCCTGCTGACCCCCGCGCCGCTGCTGTCGGCCTGGAACGCGCGTGCCCCGTACATCCAGCCCCGCCGGATCCTCTTCCAGCGGCTACGCAGCGGACTCGGCCGGCACCGGATCGCTTCGGGCACCACGCTGGGCGACGTCCTCACGCTGCCGCTGACGCCCCTGTTCGGTCCGGGTTTCGCGCTGGCCGACGGCTCCGGGTTCGCAGCCGTCTTCGGTCTCGGCCTGGCGCTGTCGGTGCGGTTGTCGATGCGGCTGTCGGGAGCCAGGTCGGCAGCCCGCTGCTGCCCGCGGCGGAGGCTCCTGGGAGAACCGCCCCCCTCCCCAGCCCGACGGGCGCCGCAAAAGGGTTCCGGCTCGGTGACCCCGGCGCGTTAGGGTCGGGACATGGCTTCCGGAGTTGAGGACGAGAAGGTGGGCCGTGGCACGGGCGGGGGGCGAGCCGGTGAGCCGGCCAGAACGGGCCCGGCCCGCGCGGCGCAGCCGCCGGAGAGCGAGATCGCCGCAGCCGCAGCCGCAGCCGCCGCCAAGGCCGCCGGGGCCACCGCCGGTGAGCCCGTCCGCGTCGACAGCTGGATCTGGGCCGTCCGCCTCGTCAAGACCCGGTCCCTCGGCGCCGCCGCCTGCCGGGGCGGGCACGTGCACGTGAACGGAGAGCGGGTGAAGCCCGCCCGCTACCTGCGGGTGGGTGACAAGGTACGGCTGCGGCACGAGGGCCGGGAACGCGTCGTGATCGTCAAGCACCTGATCCGCAAGCGGGTCGGAGCGACCGTGGCCGCCCAGTGCTACATCGACAAGTCCCCACCGCCTCCGCCCCCGGAGGCCGTCGCCCCCGCCGGTGTGCGTGACCGGGGCACCGGCCGCCCCACCAAACGGGACCGGCGCGAGCTGGACCGCCTCCGTGGTCTCGCTGCGGCCACCCCCACGTTCTTCGCCTCCTTCACCGGACCGGGCGGCCCCGACGGAGCCGGGGGCGGGAAGGGTTCCGACGGGCGCCGTGGCACCAGTGACCCGGGCGGGCGTCGACGGTGACGGACAGGTAGGTCTCCTGTGGATGCCCGTCCGTGTCGTTGACGGTGTTCACCTGGGTGTACCCGTTGCGGTGGACGGCGACTGGGGAGCACCGCCCCCGATCAGCCTCACGGCGTCCGGGGCCGCCGCGCGCCGGCACTTCACCGACAGCAGCCACTCCATCCACGCTTCCGGGGAGCAGTACCGCGCGGCAGCGGCTCGGTTCGCCCGCCGACCGAACCGATGCCCCGGCCTGCCGTCGCCCCCGTTCCCGTCCAGGGCGACCGCGGGCCGCCCGACGTCCTGCCGCGTCCTGATGCGCTGCGGCCGCCGGGGCCCCGACACCTGTCGAGTCCTTACGCTCCGCTCTCTCCGCTCTCTCCGCTCTTGCGGCGGCGGCGAGGCGCGGCCGAGCGGGGTGGCGCCGAGCGCATGTGGTCGCGCACCGGCGCCAGCAGATCGGCGAGAGCCTGGACGTCATCGGGCGAGAGCGGTGCGAACAAGAGGCCGTTGACCACCTCGATGTGACCCGGCAGCACCTTCGCGAGCAGCTCACGTCCGGTATCGGTGAGGGTGACCTCGGTGCTCCGCTCGTCGTCCGGTGAGGGAGCGCGGACGACCAGACCCTCCTTCTCGAGCAGACCCACCTGGTACGTCAGACCGCTGCGGCTGTAGACGACGCTGTCGGCCAGGTCGGTCATGCGGTGACTGCCCGTCGGCGAGTCCCCGAGGCGGGCCAGCAGCTGGAACTGCACGTAGCTGAGATCGCCGCTCTCGCGCAACTGCTGCTCGACCGCGTGCCGGAGCAGACTGGTCACCTCGACGAGGTCGAAGTAGGCGCTGAGCTGCACAGGGTCGAGCGACGGCGGTGAATCAGACATGGCCGGAGTTTACTGCTTCGAATTCGAAGGGCGTGGTGCGGCGGCCGGATGGCGTGCCGCTCGCGGCCACCTGGGCAGGGTGGGCCCGATCGACCGCCCACGGCCGCCACCGAACCCGCCTGGGCGATGCGCGAGCACCGAGGATGACCGACCACCCTTGCTTCGAATTCGAAGCAAGGGTACGCTTCTCGATAGTTGCTTCGAATTCGAAGCAATATGGGCTCCGGTGAAGGCGAGAAGCGAAATGAAGGCAGTGCGTTTCCACGAGTACGGCGACCCCGACGTCCTGCGCCACGAGGACGTGGAGCAGCCCACCCCCGGCGCCGGTGAGGTCCGGATCCGTGTCGCCGGGACATCGTTCAACTCCGTCGACGGCAACATCCGCGCCGGCTTCATGCGCGGCCCCATCCCGGTGGCGCTGCCCCACACCCCCGGTCTTGACGTCGCCGGCACGGTCGACGCGCTGGGCGAAGGCGTGAACGGCATCGCGGTCGGCGACGCCGTGGTCGGCTTCCTGCCGATGAACGGCACCGGAGCCGCCGCGGAGTACGTTCTCGCGCCGGCCGAAGCCCTGACGTCGGCCCCCCGGAACGTCCCCCTGGTCGATGCCGCCGCGCTGCCCGTGGTGGGCTTGACCGCATACCAGGCGCTGTTCGATCACGGCAAGCTGACGGCCGGACAACGCGTACTGATCAATGGCGCCGGCGGCGCGGTCGGTCGCTACGCCGTGCAGCTGGCCAAGAACGCCGGTGCCCACGTCATCGCCACAGCCGGCCCGCGCAGCGGCGAAGCGGTCACGTCCGCCGGCGCCGACGAAGTCATCGACCACACCACCACCAGTGTGACCGCGGTGGTGACCGAGCCGGTCGACATCGCACTCAATCTCGCACCGGTCGACCCGGCCGAGCTGGCCGGGCTGGTCACTCTGGTCCGGCCGGGCGGGGTCGTCGTGAACACCACGGTGTGGATGCCCGCGCCCAGTGACGAGGAGCGCGACGTGCGGGGCATCGACCTGTTCGTCCGCAGCGACGCCGCCCAACTGGCGCAGCTCGTGGCGTCGGTCGACCGCGGCGAGCTGCGCGTCGACGTCGCCGAGCGGGTACCGCTGGCCGAACTGCCGGCCCTGCACACGCGTGCCGCCCAGGGCGCGGTGCACGGCAAGGTCATCGTCGTCCCGTCCGCCGCCTGACACCGACCCTCCACCGGCAGGGCAGGGTCATGGCACTCAGTCCGTACCCCGGGATCGCCGCGGCGACCCGAGCGAGCGCCCCGCTCGGCCTGTCCGCCAAGACGACGACCGGCGCGGACTCGGGTAGGGGGCCCAGCCCCCGTACCGGAAATGGTGGCCTGGTGCGACTCGGCGGGCCGGGAAGCGCTGAGGTCCCGACCTGCCTCGCTCCCGACTTCGGGCGCCACCTTCAACCCATCAGCTGTGTTCGACAGTCAGATGGACGGGGCCGAGCAGGACGGGGCTACGGGCATGGCGGGCGAACCGCTCGGCCGAAGCGGGCCATCGGTGCACCGCGAGCCGTCCCGCCCGTCATCGCCCCCGCAATGGCCGGTACAAGAGGCCACTTGTGCGGGAAGAACGCAACTTCGACACGGCCGGCGGGAGTAGTTACCTTCACCTGGTCCCCACGGATCGCCAACGGGCGCACAGGAGTTGGTCACACCCCCGCGGACCGTCGCCCTGATCCGTGAGCCACCGGACCGGGTCCACGCAAGGCACCCCCTACCAGGGAGAGACGCATGCCCCATCTCGCGCTGTACACATTCGGCGTCCTGAAGTCACCCCTCGTCGATCCCGCCCCTCTCACGCGCGAGTTCTACGACATCGGTGAGGCCGTGTACCGGAAGATCAGCCGGCACCCCGGGTACCTCGCTCATGCTGAACCGGCAGAGGGTGCGCGGGGCATGCTCTTCGAAGCCGACTGGGGTGCATGGGGAGAGTTCGCCGTGCCGACCTGGTACGACAAGGGCCGTACGGTGGAGACCACCGCTCTGGCCGCGACCCTGTCGCTCTGGACCGACCTGCGCCCCGCCTTCGACGCCGTCTACACCGGCCCGCACCGTGAGGCGCTGAACAGGCGCCGCGACTGGTTCGAGAGGACGGGGCACCCGGCTTACGTGTTCTGGTGGGTCCCCGACGACGAGATACCCGTCTGGCAGGACGGGGTCTCCAGACTGGAACACCTCCACGACCACGGTCCCGCGCCGCAGGCCTTCACCTTCCAGCACGCGTTCACCCCGGACGGAACTCCGACCTGGAGCGAAGGGATCGGGCCGAAGGGCGACCGGGCCCACGGACAGGGCCGCCCGGCCTGAGGCGGCGCGTCGCACCCGCGGCACCCCCGTGCCCCTCGGCCCGACCGTCAGGCGAGCAGGGCGGCCAGCCTGCGCCATTCCTCCCTGGGCAGGGTGCCGTCCGTGCCGTCCGTGACCACCTGGAGGGCCACGTGGTCCGCGCCCGCCTCGTGGAAGGCGGTGACGCGCTCGCGGATCCGGGCCTCGTCGCCCCAGGTGAAGACCGCGTCGATGAGAAGGTCGCTGCCGCCGGCGGCGACATCGTCCTCGCTGAAGCCCAGGCGCAGGAAGTTGTCCGTGTAGTTGGGTAGTTCCAGATAGCGGGCCAGATAGGCGCGGGCCGCTTCCCGGGCGCGGGCCGGGTCGGTCTCCAGGACCACCTTCAACTCCGGTGCGAGCAGCGGCTCTTCGCCCAGGATGTCGCGGGCGCGGGCGGTGTGTTCGGGTGTGACCAGGTACGGGATCGCACCGGCCGCGCGGTCACCGGACAGGGCCAGCATCCTGGGACCCAGCGCGGCGAGCACCCGGCGGCCGGCGGGTACGCCCGCTGTGTCGAGCTCGTCGAGGTAACCGGTCATGGCCGCGTAGGGGCGCTGGTAGTTCTTCACCAGCGGGCCGTGGCTGACGCCGAGGCCCAGCACGAAGCGACCGGGATTCGCCGTCTCGATCTCGGCGAAGCCGGCCGCCGTCGTGGCGGCGTCCTGCTGCCACACGCTCTGGATGCTGGTGCCGACCGTGATACGCCGGGTGGCCCCGATGAGTGGGGCGGCGTGGTCCACGGTGCTGTTGCCGCCCAGCCAGACGGCACCGTACCCGAGTTCCTCCAGTTCGGCCGCGGCGTCGTCCAGTTCACCGCGCCGGGCGGGATCCTCCGAGCGCAGTTCGCCGCTCCAGACGCCGTACCGGCCGACGTTCTCCTTCAGTGAGGTGGTCATCGGGTGGGGTCCTTCCGGTGGTGGGCTGTGCCGTGATCATCACGTCTCGCGCTCCTGCCAACCGGAGGGCGTCCCGCGTGATTCCCGTCCTTCCCTCGGTCGGCCGAACAGCCGGGGAACCGCTCCGGTCGTTCCACCTCGCATCGGTGACCCGAGTGTGCGTACGGTGACGTCATGGGAGTCGTTCGGGGAGCTGACCGTTCCGTCACCGGGCCGCCAACGGCGTCCGGATCCGGGTCAGGGCGCGAGCACGATCCTGCCGAACACCTCCCCCGCGTCCATCCGACGGTGGGCCAGCGCCGCACGGTGCAGAGGCAGCATCTCGTGCACGACCGTGCGCAGGTCCCCGTGCGCGGCATCGGTGAACTGGGCCGACCGTACGGCCTGCCGGTCGGGGCCGGGCACGGTGTCGGAACTGAAGGTGGCGAACGACAACGACCTGCGGAAAGCCTCCATCAGCCGCATGCCGAAGTCCGCCGGTGGCTGCCCACCGACCACACCGACAGCCACGTACCGCCCGTTGGGGTTCAACTTGTCCAGGAAGAGGGGAAGCTGGGGGCCGCCCACGACGTCGAGCACCACGTCGAAGCCCGCCGGGGTGTCCGGGCCGCCCTCGCCGGAGCGGTCGAGGACATGGGTGGCGCCCAGGTCCCGCAGGCGGGCGCCACGTGCCACGGAGGAGGTGGTGACCGCGACCGCGCTCGCGCCACGCCTGGCCGCGAGCTGGACCGCCGTGATCCCGATGCTGCCCGCCGCACCGCGCACGAGCACGGTGTCGCCGGGCGCGAAGTGGGCCCGTTCCAGAGCGAAGTGGGCGACCACGCCGGAACCACCGAGGGTCACCGCGTCGGCGTAGGTCAGCTCGTCGGGCAGCGGGAGGACGTCCTCGACCGCGGCGACGGCCTGCTCGGCATACCCACCCGACAGGCCGGTGAACGCCCACACCCGCCGCCCGATCCACGAGGCGTCCACGCCCTCTCCCACCGCGGCGACCTTTCCCGCGACCTCGCTGCCGAGGAGATGGCCCTCCCGGAAGCCGTAGGCGGCAAGCGTTCCGCGGCGGATCACGGCGTCCACACCGCCGACCCCGATCGCCTCCGTGGTGATCCGCACCTGCCCCGGGGCGGGAACGGGCGCGGCCACGTCGACGACCTCCAGACCATCGGGGTCGCCGAACGTCCTGATCACGACGGCTTTCATCTCTGCTCCTCGGGTCGATGGAGGGACGGGTCGCAGCTGCGGCGGCCGTCACCGCCAGGTCCGCCCCGAGAGGTGGGCGGCACCGGAGAGGCGCACGGACGGGACGGCCGCACCGCCATCGGACCGTAACGGACGCCCCCGTCCGTTTGGCTGAAGTGAGGAACGATGACCCACCGATTGCCTCAGACCGTGCGCTCCGACGCCCGTGACAACCGGGCCCGCATCCTGGACGCCGCCCGCACGGTGTTCGGCGAGGAGGGTCTGAGTGCGCCCATGCGCGAGGTCGCGCGGCATGCCGGCGTCGGCCCCGCCACGCTGTACCGGCACTTCCCGACCAAACAGGCACTGATCGCGGAAACCTTCGCCGAGCAGCGGCGGGCCTGCCAGGCCGCGGTCCGAGACGCCCTCGCGGACGCGGACCCGTGGCGCGGATTCCGGCACCTGGTCGAGCGCATCTGCGAACTCCACACGCACAGCCGGGGATTCGCCGACGCCTTCATGACGGCCTTCCCCGAGGCGATGGACTTCGCCGCCGACCGGGAGCGGACTCTGCGCGCCGTCGGCGACCTGGCTCGCCGAGCCCAGAAGGCCGGCCGGCTACGACCGGGCTTCGTCGTCGACGACCTGATCCTCATGCTCGTGGCCCACCGCGGCCTCCAGGACACGCCGCGTACCGCCCGGGTCACGGCCTCCCGCCGCTTCGCCGCCTACGTGATCGAGGCGTTCCGCGCCGCCCCGGACGCGGGGCCGGGGGTGCGTGCCCCGCTGCCGCCGGCACCACGCCTACAGCTCACGGAATCGCCCGGCACGCTGTAGCTCGCGGTCAGACAGGGGTTCGTCAGCTGTGGAGGGTCATGGTTCATGAGGCGGGGTGATCTCACGGACGAGCAATGGGCGGTGCTGGAGCCGTTGTTGCCGAAGGGTGCCAGGGCGGGGCGGCCGCCCGTCCGGCCTCGGCGGCAGTTGATCGACGGCATACGGCTCCGGGTCCGAACCGGTGTTCCGTGGCGGGATGCACCTGTCGAGTACGGGCCGTGGGGCCGGGTCTACGACCTGTTCCGCCGATGGCAGCGGAACGGCACCTAACACCAGATCCTCACCGGGCTCCAGTTCCTGGCCGATGCGAAGGGTGCCATCGGGCGGGACCTGAGCGTCGACTCCACGGAATGCCGCGCCCGCCGGCACGCGGCTGGGGCCCGCGAGCATGGGCGACCTGCGGAAGGAACGAGTGACTGTGAGCCTCGCCGGTCACTCGGTGGGATCCACGTTGCACGCCGCGGGCAGATCGCTGCCACAGAAGACACAGACGAAGTCGTCCTCGCGCACGATGTTGTGCTCCTGGCAGTCAGGGCACCGCCGGAACACCACCTCGTGGGTGAAGCCGGAGGGCCGTCCGAGACCTACACGGTCCAGAGCACGGGCGACCGCCGACCATGAGGTCACGTCCGGGCAGTAACCGGTGGCCTGGTTGCTGACCTCACCTACAGCCCAGCAGTCCGCCTCACGCGTGAAGGCGATCTCGCCGGCACTCAGAACCATGCCTCCGTCGGCACAGGCCACGTGCTCGCTTCGCCCCGGCGCCAACCGAAGCACACCGTCCGTGTCGACCACGAAGGTGAACGGTTCGGCCAGCTCCGCCGCCGATCGCCCAGCGATCCAGCCGACGAACTCTGCCGCCGAGCTGATCCGGCACCCGCGGCTGCCAGGCCGGATCGTCGCGCGTACGATCGCCCGGCTGAACGCCGTCCGCCGCCCCCGCGGCCCCGGGGCCTACGGTGTGGCGTGCAGGGCGGGCTTGAGGACCTCCCGGCACCAGGTGCGGAAGTCGGTGGCCGCGATCGTCGCGACAGCCCAGTCCGCGTCGTAGATCCCGCCGTCCTGGGCGGCGAACATCTCGGTGAGGTCCTGCACCAGCTGCTCGCCGGCTCCGCGGGAGCGCAGCGTCGCGGCGTACTCGTCGAGGGTGGTGCGGCGGTAGGCGACAGGCGTGCCGAGTTCTTCGCTGATCAGGTCGGCCATGGCTTCGGGTGTGAGGCGGTCGGGGCCGAACAGCGGCAGGTTGGCCTGCCCGGCCCATGACCGGTCGGTCAGCAGCTGCGCGGCGGCCTCGGCGATGTCGCGGGTCGCGATCGTGGCCAATGGCTGGTCGCCGGCGCAGGCCAGGGAGAACGTGTGGTGGTCGCGGATCGCTTCGAGCTGGCCGAGGAGGTTCTCCATGTAGAACGGCAGGGCGAGCGCCCGGTAGGCGGCGCCGGACGCGGCCAGGTGTTCGTCCATGGCGAAGGCCGCCGAGAGCACGCCGGCCGGGTTCGGCCAGTCGTGACCGGCGCTGCTCACGGCGACGACGTGGCCGACATGGTGGCGGGCCACGGCCGCGGCGCCGGTGCGGGCGAAGGACAGGTAGTGCTCCGATGCGCTCGGCCCGGCCGGGTTCGGTGGGACCAGCCAGAACAGGGCGTCGGCTCCGGGCAGCGCCTTGTCCAGCACGGCCGGGTCGTCGTGGGAACCCTCGACGACCTCGGCCTGCTCGCGTACGGCCCGGTCGAGGCGCGAGGCGTCGCGGGTGATGACCCGGACCGGGCTGCCTCCGTCGAGCAGCCGCCGCACGAGCTGGCTGCCGATCTGTCCGGTCGGCGTGGTGACGACGATCACGAGAACCCCCATTAAGATGAACCTGAACTCCGGTTCCGAGGCTAGTGCGGGACCTCTCGCACCGTCAACTACCATCAGCAACCATGACCACCCGGGAACCCCCGCTGCGTGCCGACGCCAGGCGCAACCGCGAGGCCATCCTCGATGCGGCCAGCGAACTGTTCGCCCGGCGGGGCGAGGGCGTGCAGATGGACGAGATCGCCGAACGCGCCGGTCTGGGCGTCGGCACCCTGTACCGGCACTTCGCCGACAAGCAGGCCCTGCGGGCGGCGATCATCGGCCGCCGTTTCCAGGCGATGACCAGCCTCGCCCGAGACGCCGAGCAGGTCGGGGACCCGTGGACGGCGTTCGAGACACTGCTGTACGGATACCTGCGGTCCGCGCAGCCCGACGCTGCGTTCCGCTTCGCTCTACTCGGCCCGGAGGAGCCGAGCTGGGGTGACATCGACGCCGAGAAGACGGCTTTCGCGACGATCGTCGAACGCATCGTCCGACGCGCTGTCGACGCCGGCCACCTGCGTGCCGACTTCACCGCCACCGACTTCATCCTCATCACTCGGGGCGCGCTGGCGAACATGACCGGCATCGGAGACTGGCCCCGGTACCTGACCCTCCAGCTGGAAGGCATCCGCGCCACCGGCCAGTGACGACGGCTTCCGCCTCCCCGTCCAGCGGCCGACAGACAGCGCCGCAGTCATCACCGCACGCGCCGGGACCCTCGTGCCCTGGTAGGGGTTCGGACCGCCGGTGCGATACCGGCTCACCGATCGCGCCTCGCGCGACGCACTGATGACGACTGACCCCTACGCGGCGAAGTCGGGACAGGGGCGTGATGTCGGTGCCGGCGTTCGCCGACCAGTTTCACCGTGTGGAGCAGTGGTGTCCGTCGCCGGGCAGACCCATGACGTTGTGGTCGAGTCCCGCTGGACCGCGCACGAGTCTGGCTCCATGATCAGTCTCCTTCACATCGATCACCTAGGCTGGCGCGGTGAGTGATGAGCAGGCGCGGGTGAAGCCGTCGGGAGTATGGGCGACGGCGGTGGGAGTGGCCAGGGTGCGGGCTCTGGAGACGGAGCGGGAGGACGCGCTGTTCCGCGACCCGTTGGCACAGGCCTTCGCCGCCGCCGGCGGCCTGTGGCCCTCCTCGCCGCTACCCGATGACGAGGCCGCGCGACGTCGCCGACTGGCCGTGTCGTTCTCCATCGTCATCAGGACGAAGTTCCTCGACGACCTGTTGCGGCAGGCCTCCGCGTCCGGGGTCCGGCAGGTCGTGCTGCTCGGCGCCGGCATGGACAGCCGGGCCTTCCGGATCGACTGGCCCGAGGGCACCCGGTTGTTCGAGGTCGACACCGCCGCGCCACTGGACTTCAAGGCCGCGGTGCTGCGCCAGGAGCGGGCCGTCCCACGCTGCGAGCGGATCAGCGTCGCGGTGGACCTGCGTGAGGACTGGCCGGGTGCGCTGGCTGCCGCAGGGCACGACCCGGCCGTGCCGACCGTATGGATCGCCGAAGGGCTGCTGATCTATCTGCCCGAGGACGCGGTGGAGCTACTGCTGGCCCGGATCAGCGGGCTGTCGGCGGTAGGCAGTCGCATGGGGCTGACGCTGGGCTCGCGCGGCGTGATCGAGCGCTTCGGCACGGACGCCGCGCCGGGATCGGCGGCATCCATGTGGGTCTCGGAGATGCCCGACGACCCGGTCGGCTGGTTGGCCGGGCACGGCTGGGAGGCCGACAGCCACACCCTGCGCGAACGCGCTGCCGCCTACGGCCGTCCGATGAGCACCCCGCCACGGCGCGAGGAGCAGCCCGGCGGACTGATCTCGGCGGTCCGCCGGTAGAGCACCTCCCGGGTTCCTGAGGGATCGACGTCGTACGGGGCCTGACGAGTGGAACCAGGTCCACCCACGGCGGCCGGCGAAGCCAGTTGGCCGGATCCTCGATATACCGGTGGCCTCGAAGGGGTGCGCAACGCAGAGGGAGAACCGTCATGGCACTTCAGCGGATGGACAACGTCGGCATCGTCGTCGAGGACCTGGACACCGCCGTCGCCTTCTTCACCGAGCTGGGCCTGGAGGTCGAAGGCACAGCGCGGATCGAGGGCTCCTTCGCGGATCAGACCGTCGGACTTGAGGGAGTCCACAGCGACATCGCGATGATGCGGACCCCGGACGGCCACGGCAGGCTGGAGCTCGCGCAGTACCACACCCCCGCGGCGATCGGCGACGGAGCCCACAACCCGCCGCCGAACACGCTGGGCCTGCACCGAGTCATGTTCGCCGTCGACGACATCGACGACACCATCGCCCGCCTGCGTACCCATGGTGCGGAACTGATCGGCGGGGTAGCGCGGTACAAGGACATCTACCGCCTCTGCTACCTCCGCGGCCCGTCAGGCATCATCCTCGCCCTGGCCGAACAGATCAGCTGACAGCCTCCCGGTGACCTGCGACAGTCGGAACAGGCTCAAGATCGGCTCAACTCGCTGGATTCCGCACGGCCGTGGGTGCATCCTCCTCGACAGGACCACGTACACCAGGGGGAACCGATGAAGACCTCACTCGGCCGAGTCATCACGCGCGTCCGGGACGTCGTTTCCGGACGCCGGGACCTCAAGCGGTACGGCGACCCGGAGGCCCACCGCCACGGGCCCCACAACCGCGACGCCCATCTCGCCTACCACCACATCCCGGCACCACTGCTCCCCGGCAACTTTCCCAGCAACCCTTAAGGCACGGCGGGGCCGGTCGGCTCACGCACCTCCGGCGGCTTCATGTCCCGCTCACGCGGATGTCGGGGTGTTCCTCACGGGTCATCGGGGGCTCGGTGGGGGTCGGGACGGCCGGGCCGAACAGGACGGCGCGGGCCACCGAGGGGGCGAACAGCGCGGTCAGCGGTGCCGACAGGCCGAGTACGGAGCGGAAGGCGGCGCCGACCACGGGGTCGCCGGGGTAGCGGTCCTGGACCCGGCTCAGGTACCAGTTGGCCGCGCGGTCCGTGGCGCGGACGGCGACCGCGTTGCCGGTCGCGCCGGGCATGCGCTTGTCGGCTCCGGCCGAGATGTCCCACGCCTGCCGGGACGACGACAGCAGCACCTGCTGCACGCGGCGCGTCGTGGGCGTACGACGCCGGTCGGCCAGGGCCTCGCGAAGGGCGACCGCGTGCACGGCGGCGACGGTCATGCCCTGCCCGTAGATCGGGTTGAACGTGCACAGGGCATCGCCGACTGCCAGGAATCCGGCCGGACGCCGACCGGGCAGGTCGTAGCGGCGCCGCACGTTCGCGGTGCGGCGGAAGCCGGAGACCGGTGACAAGGGTTCGGCCGTGCTCAGCCACCGGGACACGAGCGGGTGCGGCAACTTCTTGGCGTAGGCCTCGAACTGCTCGCCGTCCGTGGGGGGTTCGTCGCCGCGGAGGCCGGACAAGGTGACGAGGTGGGTGCCGTCCTCCAGGGGCAGGATGACGGCACCGTAGGTCTGGGACGGATTGGGCACGACGTAGTAGCCGAGCGCGTCGGTGCCGAGGACGCCGTCCGTGTCACGGTAGACGCGAGTGGCGTAGGCGAGACCCGTGTCGATGACTTCCTCGTGCGGGGCCTGCGCTCCCAGCGCCGTGAGCCACTGCGGGGCCTTCGTGCTCCGGCCGGAGGCGTCCAGGACCAGGTCGGCCTCGACCGGCCGGGGCTCCGTACGGGCGCCTTCGCCGCGTTCGCGCAGCAGCACGCCACGCACACGCGAGGCGTCTCCCAGGAGACCGACGGCATCCGTGCCCTCGACCACGTTGATCAACGGGTTGGCGAGAACCCGTTGCCGCAGGAGGTGTTCGAGCTGCGCGCGGGAACCGGTATGGAAGTACGCCGACGCGGGCAGCCGGCGGAACCACAGCCCGTTCTGCCACTGCACCAGGTCCTCGGGGATGCCCACCCGCGGTGCGCCCCCCTCCCGCAGTTCCCGCAGGAATCCCGGCAGCAACGACTCCAGAGCCGTCTGCCCGCCTTCCAGCAGGACGTGGACGTGCCGGCTCTGCGGTACGCCGGGGCGTGGCTCCGGTCCCTCGGGAAACCGGTCGCGTTCGACGACGGTCACCCGGTCCACGTGGGCGGCGAGTACGTGTGCCGCGAGCAGGCCCGCCAGGCTGCCGCCGACGACCACCGCATGGCGTCCGCCCCAAGCGCCGCCCGACTCCCCGTCTTTGCTCCGCTCAGCGTTCATCCGTTCCGCTCCCCTGGCTGGTACGTCGTGAGGAAACATCAGTATCGCGTTCCGCCGCAGGGGGTTGGTCGGGTTTCGGCTCGTCCGGGACGGCGTTGCGACGACCATTCGGGCCCTCGCCCGCGCCTTGGTCACCGCCTATTGGTCACGGCGGTGTTGGGCGAGGAGAGGAGGTCGGCGCCGCCGCAACGGTTGGGGGGCTGACCGGGACCGCTACCTGGCTGCCTACAGCGGCTTCGCCGGCGGGGTTCGCATCACCGCCGGCGGTGGCGTGTGAGGCCAGGTTGGCGCAGTCGTTGCCGAAGGCCGGGGAGAGGACACCGCCTCCCAGACCACCGGCCCGGGCCGGAGCCGCGGGTAGGGCGATGCCGGCAAGCAGGCCGACGAACAGGGTCATGGCGCAGTCCATGCGGCGTGTCTTCCTCCTGCTGCAACGGTCGGGCCCGGGGCTGGGCACTTCGTTGGCGCGAGGATCACCCGAACAGCCGCATGGCCCGCCGGCGGCGACAACGCCCAGCCGACGCCACGACACATCTCGCGGTCTCTTCTTGAGCGCCGTCCGTCACCTTCCGGCGCTCCAAGTCATTGGGCCGGAGGAGCTGTGTGGCGGCCGGGGCGGCGCTCGCACACCGGGGATTGACCGCTTGTGCGGCAATTGGCTGCGCGAACGCCACGGTCGCGGGCTCAAGGCAGGCGAACGGGGGCACCCATGAAGACAGGGACGCCCTGATCACACCGGGCACGCCAGGAGTCCGCCACCGCCTCTGGGGCACTCACGCACGTCGGTGCGCCCGCTTCTTCACGTGGTGACGGCGCGCCGCTACCCCTGACAGGGCTACGCCTGCGAAGCCGACCACAAGAGCCCCCACCCAGGCACATGTGCTGCTCGTAGAAGGCCGGCGACACCGAAGCTGGTGCCCCACCCGGCCTCCGTGATGGCGGAGCCGAAACCCTGGATGACCGAGCGTCCAGCCACGGGCGCCCCGGCGTCGCTGAAGGAGTCGCGAGCAGAAAGTACGAGGCCCTTGGGAGACCTGTGGCGCCCCGGGCCCCTGCCGAGAGGTCGGCAGGGGCCCGGGGGTGCGGACAGCGCCGAGGCCGGGGCCTGTCCCTTGGTGACCGGGACGCCGGCCGGCCTCGGCTACCGTCTGCTGCCGACGTGGCGGACAGACCTCACTTCAGGTGCCGGGTGAGGAACTGGGCCGCGGCGTCCCCCGCGGACTGCGGGACGCCCGCGTGTCCGCCGAGATGGGCGTGCAGGGACTTCTCCTTGGTGCCGAAGGCGTCGAAGAGGTCCAGGGCCGCCTGCCGGTCGTTCCCTTCGTCGTCCCACTGCATCAGGACGTGCAGCGGAATGGTGACCTGCCGGGCCTCCTGGAAGATGGCGCGAGGCACCAGGCTCCCGGCGAACAGAACGGCGGCCGAGACGCGCGGCTCGACCACCGCGAGCCGGATGCCGATGGAGATCACTCCTCCCGAGTAGCCGACCGGGCCGCCGATCCCGGGCTGCGAGAGGAGGGCGTCCAGGGCGGCCTGCCATTCGGGGACCGCCTTGTCGACCAACGGGAGGACGAGGGCGTCGACGATCTCGTCGCCGACCGGTTCACCGGCCTCCATCACGCGGCGCAGGTCGGCGCGGGCCTGGTCAACAGCGGGCCAGCGCGCCCGGTCACCGCTGCCGGGGAGTTCGATGGTGGCGGTGGCGAAGCCGTCCGCCGCGGAGCGCTGGGCCCGGGCCACCAGCCGGGGATACATCTTGCGCAGCCCGAGGGGAGGGTGGCCCAGCAGGATCAGCGGCACCTGCGCGGGTGCGCACGCGGGTGTCCACAGGATGCCGGGGATCTCGTCGAGGGTGAACCGTCGTTCGATGACGCCGTCGTCGAGGCGCTGCTCGGAAGTGAAACGCATGGTCGTGCCTTTCGGGAGTGCACTGGAACGGCGCTCCCGGACGACCTGCCTATCGCCCGACCGTGACCCCGGAGGGGAGCACCCATGTCGATACTGCGTTCACGGGTACCACCTCCTCGATCTCTCCCACGGCCTCCGGAAACATAGCAGTCTCGCCCTCGTCCGCCCAACGGATTTGCCCGGCAGTCTGCCGACGAACGGCGTTCGGTCTCGGACCCGCCTCACGACGCGTGAGGTCGTCGGAGTCCCTGGAGGAGGAGGGCGATCAGCCGTCGGGGGTCGTAGCCGCGGTCGTCGCGTCCGATGCAGAGGTTGCCGATGCCCCGCATCAGCTCATAGGGGCGGGTGCCGGGCTCGATGTCGCCGGCGTCGACCGCGGCGTCGAGCAGCTGGGTGCAGACCGGCTGGAGGCGGTCGAGGAAGTAGGTGTGCAGCGCGGCGAATCGTTCGCTGTCGGACTGTAGGGCGTCGGCGAGTCCGTGCTTGGTGACCAGGAAGTCGACGAAGAGGTCGACCCATTGACGCAGCGCCTCGAACGGGGAGTCGGCACTGGCCAGCAGGTTCGGGCCGGCCTCGGCACATGCCTCGATCTGGTGCCGGTAGACGGCTGTGACGAGATCCGCCCTGGTGGGGAAGTGGCGATAGATCGTGGCCATCCCGACGCCCGCGCGGGCCGCGATCTGGCGGATCGGCGCGTCGACGCCGGAGGTGACGAAAACCTCGGCGGCGGCGGTGAGCACCGTCTGCCGGTTGCGCTGGGCGTCGGCCCGCTTGCCTCGGGACGGCGACCGCCCTGCCGCGCTGTCGGTGGCCATCACGGACTCCCTCTCCATTGACAAAACGGAACATCGCTCCGGATACTAAGTGGAGCAGCGTTCCGCTTCAGCTTAGTCGAAGCGGGATGTCCCTGCCCACCTTGTCCGTTGTCGGTCGCAGGAGACCGGCGGACAACAGGTGCCTCCGAAAGGGAGACCACATCATGAGCACATCCACTGTCACCGGCGCCGACGCCTCCGGCTCGCCCGTCCCGGTCCTGTCCTTCGGCCCGGTGGTCCTCTCCGTGCCCGGACGTCCCGTGGACCTCCAGGTACGCGTCTCCGCTCCCGCCACCGGGACGGGCCTCGGCGTCGTCCTCCTCTCCCACGGTCACGGCCCCTCGAACAACCTCTCCTCGCTCAACGGCTACGCGCCGCTCGTCGACCTCTGGGCCGCCCAGGGATTCGTGGTCGTCCAGCCGACCCACCTCACCTCCAGGACACTGACTCACCTGGTCGCCGACGCCCCCGGAGCGCCGTTCTTCTGGCGCTCGCGTTCCGAGGACATGTCGCACATCCTCGATCGACTCGACGTGATCGAGAAGGCCGTACCGCTGCTCGCCGGGCGGATCGACCCCACCAAGGTCGCCGTCGCCGGACACTCGTTCGGCGGCTTCACCTCCAGCCTGCTGCTCGGAGCCCGGGTCACCGACCCCGACGACGGGGGTGAGGTGAGCCTCCTCGACCCCCGGATCAAGGCGGGCGTGCTCCTGGCCGCCCCGGGCAGGGGCGACGTCCTCAACGGGCCGATGGCTGACGCACTGCCGGTCTTCCGGACCATCGACTTCTCCACCATGACCACACCCGCGCTGGTCGTCACCGGTGACAAGGACGACTCCCGCCACTTCACGGACATGGGACCGGACTGGCACGCCGACCCCTACACCCTCTCTCCCGGACCCAAGACCCTGCTCACCCTCTTCGGCGCGGAGCACGGACTCGGCGGGATCGCCGGCTACGACGCCGCCGAGACCACCGACGAGAATCCCGAACGGGTCGCCGCCCTCGCCCGGCTCACCTCGGCCTACCTCCGCAGCCGGCTCCACCCCGGTGACCCCGCGTGGCAGACGGCGTACGAGGCACTGACGACCGCTTCCGATCCGGTCGGGCGCGTCGAGTCCAAGTAGGGCCCCGCCCCGCGGCCGCACCCCTCACCTCGTCGCCAGGGTGAGCTCCGCGGCCAGTTCCACGGTCATGGTCAGCCGCTCCTCGGGGGACCGGTGCGCGGCGCTCCCGGCCCGTCGCCCAGGCGGCCGGAGAGCGAGGGGCACTCTGCCATCCTGCTTGCCGTGTCCGCGCGAAATCGAAGGCTCCCCCGGCACCGTGCCTGGCCCCTGACCACCACCGACATCCACGACTGCCTCGGCCCTCACCTGGACCACGTCGTGGACCTTCGGTTCCTCACCGGGCACGACGGCGGGACCATCGTCCTGGGAGCCGCTTGGGTCGCTCCGCACCCGCGCACGTACGGCGTCGGCATCCATCCGGACATGGTCGGCGTCCGCATAGACGTCCTCCCGGTCGATGCCGTTGAACGGGCCGCTGTCCGCGCCGTGCTACGGGCGAGAGCCCTCCCCCAGCTCCACGAATGGGTCGCGCGCGCGATCGCAGCCGACGAGACCTGGCGGCTGACACCTCACCAGCACTGCTGGAGGCTGTCGGAAGAGCACCTCACCCACCGCGACGAAGCGTGAACCGAGTCGGGACGACATGCACGGGCGAGGCCGTCAACACTGGTGGAAGACGTGCGAGACGGCTGGCGGTGCCTACGATGTACGGCCCGTGACGTTCACGGCAGCGGAAGGAGGACAGGGTGTGACTGATCAGCGGCGCCCCCGGCGGCGGGGGCAGGGTGAGCTGGAGGTGCAGGTCCTGTCGGCCCTGCGGGAGGCGAACGGCCCGGCGACCGGGGGCTGGGTGCGGGAACGGCTCGGAGGGGACCTCGCCTATACGACGGTGATCACGATCCTCACGCGCCTGCTGGCCAAGGGAGCGGTCACCCGGGAGCGGACCGGCCGGTCCTTCCTGTGGACGCCGGCGTCGGACGAGGCGGGGCTGGCCGCCCGCAGGATGCGCAGGCTGCTCGACGCGGAGAGCGATCGCGGCGCGGTGCTGGCCAGCTTCGTCTCCGGTCTCGGACCGGACGACGAGCAGTTGCTGCGCCACCTGCTGGACCAAGCCGGTACCGAGGGAGAAGACTGACAGCGCATGGGGGTGTTCGTCTTTCTGCCGCTGGTGCTGCCGTTGACGGCGTGGCCGATGGCACGGCTGGCCGAGCAGCGTCTGCATCCGCGCACCGCCACACGGTTGCTGACCGCCATGGCCGGTGTGCTGGCGCTGTGCAGCACTGTCTGCCTGGGCCTGGTGATGGTCGTCGGCACCGCTCAGCTCCCCGGCAATCCGTTGCCCGACGGCTGGTCGGACCCCGAGGTCCGCGAGGCCGTCCCCTGTGACAGGTTCGCCGGCAAGGCGGCCATTCCCGCTCTGGTGGCGGTGACTGTGACGTGCGCCCGAACCCTGTGGCGGCGCGGGAGCCTACGGCGCCGGGCCCACCGGGCGCTGGCCGGACTGCCCGGCCGGTCCGAGGTCGCGGTGCTGGCCGACGACACGCCGTACGCGTACGCCCTGCCCGGCGGCGAGCGCCACCGGATCGTGGTCACCACCGGGCTGCTGGCCGGCCTCGCACCTGCCGAGCGGCGCGCCCTCTTCGCTCACGAGCGAGCTCACCTGACGGCGAACCACCACCGGTTCCTGCTGGCGGTGCGGCTCGCGGCCGACGCCAATCCGTTCCTGCGGCCGCTGCGTACGGCGGTGGCGTACACCGTCGAGCGGTGGGCGGACGAGGAAGCCGCCCGCATCGTGGGTGACCGGCGCACGGTGGCCCGTGCGATCGGCAAGGCGGCGCTGGTCTCCCGCGGCAACCCGTGGCCGACGCTGGCCGGATTCGCCGTACCGGGACCGGTACCGCGCCGGGTGGCGGCCCTGTTGGAGCCGGCCCCCGCCACCCGCGACTGGCCCTCGTTGTTCACCGCCGGCGGCCTGGCGGCCTGGACGGCTGCCTTCGGTACGGCGGTGTCAGCGATGTCGTCGGCGAACTCCGCGGTCACGATGGTGCTGATCCTGCGCGCGGCGACGCCCCTGTAAGTCGTTTTCGCGGGTCGGACGAGCGGGCCGGTGGGCGGCGGCGGGCCACCCACCCGGACCCGTCTCAGAGGTCGAACTCGTGCGGCGGCAGGTCCAGCGTGTAGCACGCCTCGCGGACGACGGCCTGCTCGTCCTTGTCGAAGTCGCCGTCGGCGCCACCGATGACGATGCCGATCTGGATCACGGCCCGCGCCTCGGCAGGCTTCTTCTTCGCCTTGGCGACCTCCTGGAGCACGCTCACCTTCCCGAACGCGAAGTCGGTGGTGAGCTTGTTCAGGTTGTCCTCGAAACGGCGGCGCAGATCGTCGGCGGGGAAGTTCTGGAGCACGTCGTTGTTGGCGATGAGCTGGGCCACACGCTGCCGTTCCGACGCGTCGACGCTGCCGTCGGCCGCCGCGACCAGCGCGCACATCGCCATGCTCGCGTCGCGGAAGGCACCGCTCGTCAGCTCGTTCTTCTTCGCCACCAGCTGGGTCTGCATCGTCGATGCGGACTCCCTGATGCGGTCCCACAGGGCCATGGGGTCTCCGTCCGTCTCAAGAGGGACCCGGGCCGCACCGGCCCGGGCCGTGCAATCTTCTACACGAATGTAGAATCAGAAGCTATCAGAGGCTACTCGTCGTCCTCGTCCCCCTCGAAGAAGTCCCCGATCTCGTCGACCGCCTCGGCGGCGGCCATCCCCCCGAGGGCGCCGACGGCGAGTCCGGCCGCTCCCGCCGCGATGGCCGTTCCCATGCCGGGACCGGAGTGGTGGTCGTCGTGGTGCGGCCCGTGCTCGTGGCCGTGACCGTGGTGGCCGTAACCGTGATCACCGTCGTAGCCGTAGGCGGTGTGGGAGCCGTGGGAGCCGTAAGCGGCCCGGTGCTCCACCAAGCGGCGGATCCAGCCGTCGACCTCGGCGTTCCAGTCGCGGGAGTCGTGGTGGCCGACGGTGTACCGGGCCAGCGCGTCATGGCCGGAAGAGAAGAGCCCGGCACGCTTGTCGGCCTCCAGGACGACCTCCACTCCGGCGGGAGAGGCGAGGAAGGTCAGCTCGATCTCGTTGATCTGGTGCGCGTATTGCGGGGCCGGCGCCAGCTCGATCTCCTGGTAGAAGGGCAATTGCTGGCCCGTGCCGCCGATGTGGCCGTACTCCAGGTCGGCGGACCTGAAGCCGAAGCCCAGTTGCCCCAGGGCTTCGAGGATCGCTTCCTGCGCGGGCAGCGGCCCGACGGTCAGCTGGTCGAGGTCGCCCTTGTCCTTGGCGCCGGCCACCGCCAGTTCGGTGCGCAGGCCGAGCACGATGCCCAGCGGCTGCCCGTACAGCTCGGTGACGGGGGTCTCCCAGGGCAGTGTCACCCTGAACGGGATGCTGCGCCGCTCGCCCGCCGCCAGCCGGAATCCGCCGGCGACGGTGAACCGGTCGAAGGCGACGACGCCCTCGCTCTCCCCGCCGTCGTGCTCCGCCTCGACGCGCGCCAGCAGCTCCAGCGAGATGTGCTCGACGTCGAAGTCGGCGTCCCCGCCCTGGAGATGGACCTGCCCGGTCACATCGTGGCCCGGCAGGGCGGCCCCGAGGTCGAGGATCGTGTCCACCGATGGCCCGCCGATGCCGAGCGAACCGAGCAGCCGTTTGAACACCATCGCGGCGTCCACCCCTTCGTGTGCGTATGTCCGACGCGTCCGCGAGAACCACCGGAGCGCCAGGCCGTTCTCTACAAGTGAGTAGAAGCATAGGGTCGTCGAGCCGCGCGACGGTGACGGACGGGACCGCGTGCCTTTCGCCGGCGGGACCGCTCAGCACCCTCTTCGCCCCTGACGGTGGCGCGTCGTCACATCCCGACGTGGACGTGGGTAGCCCAGAGGGAGGGGAGCTCCCGGTACCTGTCGCGCATGCTGTGGACGGCGCCGTGGACCGCCCAGGCGATGTCGGTTCGAGGTGTCGCGAGCAGTCGGGTGTAGATCTCCCTGGCCGTCCTCACGGCGGCGCGGTCGTTGATCGTCCACAGCGGGCCGATGACGTGCGCGAAGCCCGCCAGCTGGAACGCCGCCGTGATGTGGACGGCCTCGTCCATCAGTCCGGGGCTGGACAGGGAGGTACCGCATGCGGAGAGGAAGGCGAGTTCGGCGTGCGGCAGGCACAACGCGGCGAGGTGCCGCACGCTGAGCGGGTTGCGCGGGTGGTCGTGGAGGAGCAGGTGACTGTTCGAGGTGTCGTCGAGGCGGATCTGCGCATGGCACGCGAAATGCGCCCAGGTGCTGTCCCGAAGTTCGGCGATCGCCTACCGGCCGCTCACGGACGGCGGGGCAGCGGGGAGAGTCCGGGACGGAGGACGCGGTCCGGTCCGAACTGCCGCCTGGCGAAACACCGTTGCGCCTGGGACCGGGGACGACGACAGCCCATCCCGCCCTCGCCGTCTGGGAATTGGTGGACGGGGCGGATGGGTCGGAGGGCCGGCAACTGCGGCGCCTGGTCGTGGTGACGACCGACCGGGACTACCAGCCGCTGGAGGCCGAGCGCTGGCTGTGGAGCCAGGGCGGCAGCGCACCGCCGGCGTTCGCCCGCTATCTGGCGGACGCCTCCAGGCTCCGGTACGAGATGCGCGTGCACGGTGCGCACACCGGCGATCCACCCGGTGGCACCGCCGGAATCGTGGACGACGCGCTGGCGGCGCTGGACCGGTGCCCCAGCCACGCCGAGTCCCCTTCCGATTCGTGGAGCGTCGAACTCACCACGTGGCGGCACCGATTGCTGTCCCTCATAGCGGGCTCGGCCGGACTCACCCAGCGGATCACCCGGCTGAGGGAGATGCGCAGCACCGTCCGGATCGCCGAGGCCAACATGCGCGCCCTCACGGCTGCCGCCGGCCTCCCCCGGGGCGCCCAGGGGTCCTTCGCCGAAGACCTCGCCCTGGCGGACTGGTTCGCACAGAGTCTGGAAGACAGCCTGGTCCACCTGCAAGCGGGCTGCGAGCGCGGTCGCGATGCCCTGGCGGCCCTGACGGTCGAGGCGGAGACCGCACTCCAGCGACGCCGGGAGGTCTCCACGCGTCAGGAGGCGGATCTACAGCGACGACAGGGTGAGATCACCCTGCTCCGCAACGCCTTCCTCGGTGCCGTGCTGATGGTCCTCACCGCCGTCCAGACATTCGCGTACCGAATCCCCTTCCTCGCGCAGCCCGCGGTACCCGCCCTCATCGCGCTGCTCGGCGCGCTCGCCCTCCTGCTGGCCACGCTGGTGCTGTGGTTGACGACCCCGCGGGGGACGCGGGGGTCGGGCGGTTTCGGTGCACTGATCGCCGGTCTCGTCGGTGCCACCGCCGGCTGGCTCGGAGTGACCGTGATCGCCCACGCCCTCACCGGCAGGGCGTCATCCGTGCCTCTTACCTGGGCGGTGGCGGGCCCCTGCTACGTGTGCGGCTGGCTGTTCATGCGTCGGCGGCTGCGCCGGCAGGGCACACGGTGAGCGGCATGCAGGGGCGAGCCCTGTCCCGCGCGGCCTCGCCGTCCGCGTGAGGTCACGGGCGGCTGGGTCACACGGCCGTTTCATCACCGCGATGTCCGCACCGCGGACGGCGGGACATCGGCGGGCAGTGCGGTACGGGTGACGGTCGGACGGGGCGTGGCACGAGCGCGGCAGCGCGGTGAAGCACCTGACGCATCCCGTGGGGAATGATTGCTCAGGCGTGAGGGCTGGGTCTGGCAGGCCGCCGGATGGGCATGCCGATGGCCAGGCGCAGCTGCGGGCCGAAGGTGCGGATCACCTCGTCACGGCTCATGGAGGCAACGGGCTCCAGCCGCAACACGTACCGGGTGATGATCAGGCCTGCCAGCACCGAGGAGAAGGCCGCGGCGTGCTTGCCCGCGTTCGCTCCGCCGACGAGTTCGGCGAGCCGGGCCACGATCTCGCCTTCCAGCGCCTCTTTGACCAGGGAGGTGACGGCCTCGTCGTGGACGGCACCCTTGAGCATGGCCAGCAGGGCGGTTGCGGACTCCGGTTCCTCCCACGCTGCCATCACCTGCTGGAGCACCCGTTCGGGGAAGGTGTCCCGCGCGCCCTCCCGGAGGAGTTGGGCGAGCAGTTCCGCCGGGTTGGCGGACAGGGCCAGAGCTGCCCCGAAGAGTCCCCTCTTCGAACCGAAGTAGTAGCTGAGCAGGGCCAGGTCGACATCCGCCTCGGCAGCGATCGACCGCATGGTCACCGCTCGGTAGCCGTCCTGCATGAAGCGTCGGCGAGCGACGGCCAGTATGTTCCGCCGCGTGTCGGGCCGGCCGGGTCTACGCCCGCGCCGCGACGTCTCATTCGTCACGGATGAGATGTTAGTCCGCCGGTCCGCGGTCGCAGGGCTGAGGTCGCGGCCGCGCCGGCCGGGTCGGTCTCGTACGGGAGGGCAGGACCGTCCGGGTGGCGAGCGGGTGTGACGGACATCGGCATCTTCGGCTTGTCGAGGGGCTGCGGGTGAACGGCACGGGATTCGTCGGGCCCGATGTCGCCCCTCCCCGCCCGCCGCCCTGCTGATTGAATTCATCAGACGCTCCGCGGATGCGGGAAATCCTCCGAGCCGGCGAGCAGCGTACTGCGGCTCGGAGGGATGAGAGACCCGGTGACGCGCAGTACGGCACTGGCAGAGCCAGCACGTGCCCGGACCTCGCGATTTCATCAGAGTAGTCGCGGCAGAGGGCCTCGGCGAGTCTTGAACTGATCGCCGGAACCGCCGGATGCCGGCCGACGGAAGAGAGCCAGCATGTCCTCGCCCCCTGCCGCCCCCTCCTCGTCCGGGGTGCGCCACACCCCGGTGCTGGTCGTCACCTGTCTCGCCCTGGGCACCGTGGTCGCCGCCATGGCGTCCCTCAACGTGGCGCTCCCCGACCTCGCCCGTGACACCCACGCCACACAGACGGACCTGTCGTGGATCGTCGACGCGTACAGCCTCGTCTTCGCCTCACTGCTGCTGCCGGCCGGAGCCCTCGGTGACCGGTTCGGCCGCCGCAAAGCGCTTCTGGTGGGGCTCGCCCTCTTCGGCGCTGGTTCCGCCGCGGCCGTCCTCACCACCAGCCCCACGGCGCTGATCGGCCTGCGCGGACTGCTCGGAGTGGGCGCCGCCCTGGTCATGCCGGCCACCTTGTCCACGATCACCACCACGTTCCCGCCCGGCCAGCGGGCCCGTGCGGTGAGTGTCTGGGCCGCCGTCGCCGGAGCCAGCGCACTGTTGGGTGTCTTCGCCACCGGGGCCCTGCTCGAGCAGTGGTCGTGGCGATCGGTGTTCTGGCTCAACGTGGCGCTGGCCGCCGTGGCCCTGGCGGGCACATTCCGTGTCGTTCCGGAGTCGGCCGAAGCGCAGCGGCCACGCCTGGATGTCGCCGGAGCTCTCCTGTCCGTCGCCGGTCTTGTCGCCCTGGTCTACTCGGTGATCGAAGCGCCGACTCGCGGCTGGGGCGACCCGGCGACCATCGGCGGCCTCGGGCTCGGTCTGCTGTTCCTGACCGTGTTCGTGCGGTACGAACTGCGGCGACCGCACCCCTTGTTGGACCCGCGCCTGTTCCGCCACCGTCACTTCGCCGCCGGCTCTCTCTCCATCACGATGCAGTTCTTCGTGTTCTTCGGCTTCATCTTCGTGTTCATGCAGTACCTCCAGCTCGTCAGGGGTGACAGCGCACTCCTGGCCGCGACCTCGATGATCCCCATGGCGCTGGCCATGGTGCCCCTGTCCCGGCTCACTCCGCGCTTGGTGGCCCGCTTCGGGGCCCGCGCACCCTGGACGGTGGGCCTGGTCGCCGTCGCCTGCGCCATGGGCGTGCTCTCGCGGCTGGACGTGGACAGCCCTTACGGGTTGATCGCTGCCGGACTGGTGCCGCTGGGCGCGGGGATGGGGCTGGCCATGACGCCGGCGACCACGGCGATCACCGAGGCCCTGCCCCGTTCCTTGCAGAGTGTCGGCTCGGCGATGAACGACCTCTCCCGCGAACTCGGCGGCGCACTCGGCATCGCGGTCCTCGGCAGCATGCTCAGTGCCGCTTACCGCAGCCACCTCCACCTCGGCCGAACCCCTGAACCCGTCGCACAGGCCGCCCGCTCCTCACTGGCCGCAGCACACGGCATCGGCGGCCCCGTCGCCGAACAGGCACGCCTGGCGTTCATCGACGCCATGCACATCGCCCTGCTCGGCGGAGCCGTGGCGGCGGCTCTGGCCGCTGTCATCGTCACCGCGCTCCTGCGAGCCCCGCGGCGGACGCGGCACCCGCTCGTCACGGTGGAACACGAGCCCGCCACCCGTTCCTGATGACGGCGAAGACGGTCAGCCGGTGCCCCGCGGACACCGGCTGACCGTCTTCGCGCCGGGAGACAGCGGCCGGCCCCGAGATGCGAGACCGAGCAATACCGAGGCGCCCGCGCGGCGCTCCGGCATCCCCCGATCAGCGGATCAGCGCGAAAAGACCTCGTCCTTCCGCGCCTTCCCGCCCGGCGATGTCCAACGTGTCAGCGGGGCTGACGGCCGAGGAGTTCGATCAGTCCCACCGGCAGGAACGCGGGCCGGTAGGGTCGGTCGACCTGGTACGGCACGAAGCCCAGCGAGGCGGCCACCTCGACCTCTTCGGCCGTTTCCGCCTCGTACACAACACGGCACCGGCCCGAGTCGGCCTTCGCGCGCTGCCAGAGGATCGGAGCCGGCTTGCGCTCGCTCTCGGTTCGTGGGGTGAGGATCCGGTGCCCGAAGTCCTCCCAGGCGAAGGGGGTCGACCCCTGCCACGTGGCGTCGACCTCCTGTTTCAGCCTGGCGGCCCGTTCGGCGTCGGTCGTGCCCCATGAAGACGGGACATTGGTGATCAGGCCGACTTCGATGTGGCGTTCCCGCAAGGAGCGCAGGTACGAGGCCGCGCCACGCTGGTAGGAAGTGGTGCCGTCGTCCGCGGTGTGCAGGAGGGTTTCGCCCAGGTCGAAGTACACGACGGGGCAACGGCTTTCGCCGCTCGCACGGACAGCGGAGACCGGGGCCTTGACCCCTGCCGTGTCTTCGGTGGCTGCCCAACCGGCCGAGGCGCAGAGCGTGACCGACACCAGGGCCGCACCCAGCACGAGGCTTTCACGGACCGAACTCCTGCGGGCAGAGCTGTGCATGGCGTCGTCGCCTTTCCGTGCCGGGGACCTAGGGTCTTTCGTTCGGATCGGGCCGGATCAGGGAGCGGGGTCCGGTGCCGTGGATCGCAAGGCGGAGGAGGGCGTCATGGCGGAGCCATGGCAACCGACGACAACGCGGCGAGGCGCGGTGCCAGACCCCGCGAGCCCGGCACGATCCGAACGAGAGGCCCTAGTACGGTATCCGTCCTGCGCGTCAGCGGTGGGGTGTACCGACTGCGTCCGCGACCGGTGCGGGGCCGGGTCAGCCGATGTGCCAGGTGAAGCTGCCGCCGTTGTTGGCGGCGATGACGAACATCGCGATCATGAGGACGAGGTCGACGACTCCGAGGCCGATGTCCCACTTGGCCATCACGGAGCCGGTCTGACGCAGCGCCACGGCACCGAAGATGATGGCCAGTGGCCCCAGGACGATCGGCAGGATGAAGATGCCGACGATGCCGCAGACGAGTCCCGCGACCGCCAGTCCGCTCGTCCGGCTCGTCTTGTGCGCGCCTGTGCTGTAGGACGACATCGTTATCTCCCTATCTGTCAGGGTTGGTTTCTTTCATCTCCTTCGGTTCCTCTCTGATTGCCCGTCACGGCCGCGGCATGCCTGCGGTGCGGGCAGGGAAGTTCCCCTGCTCTCAGAGCAGTTGACGAGTGCTTCTAGGGCACGAGTCAAGTCACGTACCCGACAGGCGACGCCTGGGGCTGCGCGCCCCCGTAGTTGGGGGGCCGGCGGGTCACGAGGGTGCCGCCGAGCCGACGACAGACAGCGCATCCCGACGCCCCGGCTCGCGACGAACCAGCGAACCGGCCCTTCACCCACGTCGGCGGCGGCTCGCGATCGCTACGCCGACCGCCACCCTCTCCGAGGCCTCCGCGAGGCCGTGGGTGTCACTTCGGCCACGCCGTCATGGCCAGGTCGGCGACCGCCGACAGAGCCGCCGGTGTGGCCCCGTCCCGCGCCTGTCGCGACATGCCTTGGACGACTGCGGCGAAGTACACCGCGAGCGCGTGCGGGTCGGCCGTGGCGGAAAGCTGTCGACCGGCCCGGGCCGCGGCCAGGCGTGCTTCGAAGGCCTCGACGTTGGACACCCGCGCCCGACGCAGATCGGCCGCGACCTCCTCGTCCTGAGGCGAGTAGTTCATGGCGGCCGACGTGATGAGACACCCGGCCGGATGCCGCGGATCGGTGTAGTGGGCCGCCGCCTCCCGCAGCATCCGCGCGAACGCCTCACACGCGTCCGCCTCCTCCGCCGGCGCCCGCCCCATGAACGCCCCGAAGGTGTCGCCGTAGCGGTCGGCGACCTCGGCGAACAGCTCCCGTTTGTTCCCGAACGCCGCGTACCGGCTCGGCGGGGAGATGCCCATGGCCGCCGTGAGTTCCGAGACGGACACGCCCTCGTAGCCGTGCTGCCAGAACAGCACGGTGGCGCGGCCGGGTGGGACACCCCGAGGACGTCGCCGACGTCGTCGCCTTCCTCGCCAGCGACAGCGCACGCTGGGTCACCGGCCAGGTCATCGACGCCACGGGCGGCTCTCAGCTCTGACCGGTGGGCGGCCGCCCGCGACGGGCCGCGCGCCGACACTGATCACAACAGGTCCACATCGCAGGGTGAAGCAGTGCACATGACCATCGCTTGGTGGGACCGTTCGGATAGCGAGAAGCCGGAGCAAGCCGCCGAGGTCTCCCCCGGTGACTATCCGGGCCTGCTGGCGGGCAACCCGATATCCGACACCGAGCGGGGACGTGAGGGGCTGGCCCTGGCCTGGGAAACGGCCGCGGACGCGGATGTCTTCATGGCCGACCTCGCCCTGTCCGTCAACGGCTGCCCACCGAGCCACCGCCGGGACTTCGGCATCAGCGCCTCCGCCCAGCAGACGGCGCACGCACCTTCCCGGCTGGCCCTGCTGATCTCCTGGCCTGGGGCAGGCGCCGGCCCACGCCCGAGTTGTCGAGACCCCGCGGGACCACGTTTCCCTCCGCACAGGGACGGGCGTGGCCCCGCACCGCTCCCGCCAATCGCAGGGGCCGCGCGGCCCGCGGCAAGGGAGGGACGCGGCTGAGGACGGAAAGGATGGATCTTCGATCTTGAGCGGTGCGCCTGCTCAGCGCCTCTGACGTTTCGTCACGCTCAGCGACGGCGACTGGTGGCTACTGCCGGGGCCGCAGGCGCGCCGGGAGTCCCGGGCAGCACACGGCCAGAGCCCCTCTCCGTGACTACGGGTGCAGCTTCTCGCCCTTAGCCAGCATCGCTACGTACTTCTCGATCCGGCGCGCCCGGGTCTCGGCCTTCTTGGCGTCTTGGATCCGGTACAGGATCGCGTAGCGGTTCTGCCGGTCCAGCGTCTCGAAGAACTCCGCCGCGGCCCGGTCGGCGGTCAGGGCCGCCGCGAGGTCGTCCGGCACCGTGGCGGTCCTCGCGCCGTCGTAGGCCGCTTCCCAGCGGCCGTCTGCCTTGGCGCGGTCGACCTCGGCCTGTCCCGGCGGCCGTATCCGGCCCTGCTCGATCAGGGCCGCCACCTTGTCCCGGTTGGCCTTGGACCACTTGCTGCGCGGCTTGCGCGGGGTGAACCGTTGGAGCCACCACTGGTCGTCGAACTTCGCCTTCTGACCGTCGATCCAGCCGTGACAGAGTGCCACGTCGAGCGCCTGGGTGTAGTCCAGCGCGGTCACTCCGGGGCCCTTCTTACGAAGCTTGAGCCAGATGCCCGACGAGAGGGCGTGGTTCTCGCCGAGCCACGCATCGAACGCCTCAGCGGATTCGAATGCGACGATCTCCAAGTCCTTAGTCACCCTGGCAGCGAACCACACCCGGCCGATTGTCGTCACCCGTTCGGGCACGGTGCCGGATGCAGGATGGCCGTGGACCTGCGTGATCATCTCGGTTCCCGACGGAAGGACGATCATGCAGGAGCCACGGGCGTGGTCGACGATACGACCTTGCTGCTCGACCCGGTCGCCCACTGCGGATGAGCTACGGGCTCGGTGGCGCAGTCAGCCCCGGTCCGACCAGAAGATCGGACCGGGCTCCCCCCGTACCGGCATGCCTCCGCTCTCTTGATGTAATAATCATTTTAGGAGTTCACCTATTACTTCAAGGGGGAAGTCTTGTCCTTCGCGCACACGGCAGACGCCGTACGGGCATGGGTCCACGGTTGGTCCGCTTCGCGCGGGGCAGCCGAACCGGTGGCCTCCGCCTGGGGTTACACCATCGACGTGGGCCTGCCCGCACACGTCATGCGCCACGTCGTGCACTCCGCGGACGAAGCGACCGTCCACGAGATCACCAAGCTCGCCACCGCACCCGGCGTCTGGCTGAAGACCTTCGTCGCGCCGGAAACGCTCGAACCCTGGCTCGCTCCCGGCTGGCACCTCGCCGGCGGACCCGGCTACCTGATGTCCGTCTCCCTGCCCACCGCCCCCACCCCGGCCCCCGAGGGGTACCGGGTGGACACCTGGACACGTGACGGTGTCACGCGCGCTCTGGTGCGTAACCGCGACGGTGCTTTCGCCGCGCGCGGCCAGGTCGCCGTGACCGGTCCCACCGCCGTGGTCGACCAGGTGGAGACCGACCCGGGCCACCAGCGCCGAGGTCTGGGACGCCTGGTGATGCACACGCTCACCCACGTCGCCGCACAGCAGGGAGCCGAGGCGGGTGTGCTGGGCGCGACGCCGGACGGTCGGGCCCTGTACGAGACGATGGGATGGCGCGTGTTGGCCCCGCTCACCGGCGCCCTGCGGGGCCCGGACCCGGCCGACAACCGTTGAGGCGGCGTTCGTGCCGCTCGGCCCGGTCGCCCTCCGCCGACGATCCACCGCGGCCACCCCGCGCCCGGATGCGAACGGCAGACCCTAGCCCTCCTCCAGCTCGGCCGGCACCAGCGCACCTCCGCCCGGGAAGGTGAGCCGCTTCAGCGGGTGCCGGTACGGCCAGCTCTCCGCGCGGTGGAAGCAGATGCCAGCGGGCACGGGGACGTCACGCAGGTCCACGCCGTGGGTGCCCGTCGGCAGTCCCGCGGATCCGGCCGCTCCTCCCCCGACCCCGCCTCCGCGGACGTGTGGCGCGAACCGTGCCAGGCACGCTGGGTCACCTTTGGATGTGCGCGAACACGAAAGGTTACCTACCGTCGAACCGAGGGCCGTAGGCCCCCTGACCGCCCGGCGGTCTGAGCAGGTCCGTTTCGATGCGGAAGGCACAGACAGGCATGAGCCGAGCCAAACGCAGCCCCCGCGGCACCGCACGTCGGCAGCCGGCGTCGAGGCAACGGGACACCCCACTGCACATACGCCGGAGCGGGCCCATGGAACGGGAAGGGGCCGTGCCGTCCAGTGGGGACGGCCCACGACCTGTGTCCGAGCCCGACCCGGAGGTACGGTCGGCGGCGCCGCGGACGAAATCCGGCGATCGCACGGTGACGGCCCCGGTGCCCGACGGCCCGGCCGGACCGCGCACCGGCCGCCTCTTCTCCACCGGCGCCGCCGCGGCCCGCCGGTCCGCCCGAGGCGGAGATCCCGCGGCATCCCCGGAAGTGGCCGTCTTCTCACCCGGCGGCCGGGCCGGCCCAGCACCTGCGGCCCCGCCTCCCCCGGCACCGGTCGGCACTTCCCGGTCCGCCGGCCCACAGCCGATGCGGCTCCGTGTCAGTGAGGGGGGCCCGTGGTCGGTGATGCTGACCAGCTTCCTCTTCCTCACCGGCCTCGGCGTCGTCGTCATCACCACCATGACCGTCGCGTGGGTCCTGGTGGAGGTCCTGGCCCCGGACACCCTGCCTTCCCTCGGCTCCGTCCTGACCATCGCCCTCGGCATCGCCACCATGGAGGTCGTCCTCGGTACCGCACTGGCCACGCTGTGCACCTTCCTCTACAACCTGTCGGCGCAGTACAACGGCGGGATCGAAGTGACACTGACGGCGGACCTGACCACACCCACCCCGGCCTACGCCCGAGCCCTCGTGCTCATGACCCGGGCCCGCGCGCGCGTCGGCCGGTACGCCCGAGGTCACATGCCACCCTGGCTGCGCAGAGCCGTACGACACCTCCCGAAGAGGTGACGGGGAGTTCGTCGGCCGGACGTGAGAGAGCCAGGTGTCGCCGGCCTCCCGCTCAGGCATGGCTCGGCCCTGACTCCGAATGTGTGTACTCCGCCTGCTCAGCACGGCCGCTGACCTCGGGGAAACAGGTCGGAGGGCGATGAGGAACACCAGGTGGCCCTCCCGCGCCGGGGAGCCCAGGACCGCGACCAACTGTTCGTTTCAAAATGTGGGTGAGTGTTGCCGCTCCTCATCGACAGAGCCAGGCAGTTGCGGCCGCCGAGCGTTTGCGGTCAGGGCGCCACGTCCGTGGTGTCGAGTAGTACGCACTGATCGAATTTCATGCAACCGCACTCCAGGCAGTCCGCAACTGCCTGCCGCAGGGCTTGGGTCTGCGCGATGTGACGATCGAGTTCGGGCAGCTTGCGCGTAGCCATGTCCCGCCACTGACGGGTTGCGGATGGCGTGGTGTCTTCGGCCAGCAGTTGCGTGATCTCGGCGAGGGTGAAGCCCGCCCGCTGCGCCATCTTTATCAGAGCGACCCGGCGGATGGTGGTCGCGGGCCATACCCGACGCCCGCCTTCGCGACGCGCGCCTGGCAGCAGACCGCGCTCCTCCCAATAGCGCAGTGCCGAAGCACGCACATGGGCTTTTTCCGCGAGCTCGCCAATGGGTAGATACCGCATGCCCGCCCCTCCTCGGTCCGGCCTTGACTTCAAGCATGCTTGAAGCGCGACTGTGACCTGCATGTTCTCAGCCGCACCGGGACGCCTGCTGCCTGGCCCCTACCGTTCACTGTTCGCCGACCGCACCTTTCGGCGGCTGATGCCGGTCTTCGCGTTGTCCGACCTGGGCGACGGCATGACCGTCGTCGCGGTCGCGTGGCTTGCGCTCGCACTTGGCCCGGACGGCGGCCAAGGCGCGCTGGCGGGCATCGCTGTCGCCGCCTATGTCCTGCCCGGCGCGCTGGGCGCCCTGGTTCTGGGCAGGTGGATGCGCCGGCTGCCCGCGCGACGGCTCCTGGTTACCGACTCCACGCTACGGGCCGTACTGCTGGGGGCGGTCCCGTTCGCACACATGGCGGGGCTGCTCACCCCGGCCGTGTATGTCGGGCTCCTGGGCGCCTCCTCGCTGCTGCACGCCTGGGGCAAGGCCGGAAAGCACGCACTCTTCGCCCCTTTGCTCCTCGAAGACGAACGCCTGGCGGCCAACAGCGTGATCAGCACCAGCCTCTGGACCGCGACCATCGCGGGCCCCGCTCTCACGGGCCTTCTCGTGGGCATGGTGTCCCCGGCGTGGATCATCGGCCTGGACGCCGCCACGTTCGCCATGCTCGCCCTCCAGACCGGCCGCACCCCCCTGCCCCGGACACCGGTGCCCCCAGTGACCGGCGGCACACAGGGCGGCCTGAGCATCCTGCGCCGCCAGCCGGAACTGTTCGGCCTGCTCCTCGTGACCTGGGTGTTCAACCTCGCCTTCGGCCCCGTCGAAGTCGCCCTTCCTCTGTTCGTCTCCGATGACCTCGATGCCGGCGCCGGGCTGCTCGGCGCCTACTGGTCCGCCTTCGGTATCGGAGCCGTCATCGGCGCCCTCGCCCTGGGCGCGGCCAAAAGGCTTCCCCTGTGGCCGGCCATGCTCGGCATCATCGCGGGCCACGGCATCGGGATGCTCCCTTTCGCCCTCACGGACACCGCCATCCCTTCCTTGATCGGCTTCGCTTTCGCCGGACTCGTCTACGGCCCCTACTCCGCGCTCTCTTTCACTCTGATCCAGGACCGCGCACCCGCCGACTCCCTCACCACGGTTCTGGCCGCACGCAGCGCCGTACTCCTGACAGCTTCTCCCCTCGGAGCCGCCCTCGGAGGCTTTCTCCTCGACCGGACCAGCGCACCCGCTGTCCTCGTCGGCTGCGGTGCGCTGATGATCCTCACCGTCCCCACCAGCATCGTGGCACTGAAGCTCTGCGGAAGCCGCCGACGACGGCATCAGCCCGCGCATGCTCCGGCCGAGCGGGCGAGGTGTACCGACCGGGATCGGCCGGCGCCACAGCACTCACGTCGCTGCGACCGGGCCGAGGGCTCGACACGTGACTGACGATCTCGTTCCTGATGACCTGTGGGAGCGTGTCGAGCCCTTGCTTCCCGCACCACCGGCGCGCAGGCACCGATGCCCCGGACGAGTGCGCACTCCCGACCGGGTGGCACTGGCGGGCATCGTGTACGTCCTGCGCAAGGGAGTGGCGTGGAGAGACGCGCCCGCAATGCTGATCGGTTGCTCAGGAGTCACCAGCTGGCGACGCTTGCGCGATTGGACCCAGGCCCGTGTCTGGCCGCGCCTGCATCAAGCACTCCTGACCGAGCTACGGACCGCAGGAAAGCTGGAGATGGACGACTGCGCGATCGACGGTTCACACATCAGAGCCTTGAAGGGAGGGGGAGATGTCGGGCCATCGCCGGTTGACCGCGCCCGCCCAGGCTCCAAGCACCACGTGATCGTTGACCGGCACGGTACCCCGCTGGCGGCCTCTCTGACCGGAGGGAACCGTCACGACGTGACGGAATTGATCCCGCTGCTGGACGCAATTCCGCCGATAGCCGGGCTGCGCGGACGGCCCCGCAGCAGGCCCAAGCGCCTGTTCGCCGACCGCGGCTACGACTTCGACAAGTACCGTCGGCTGCTGTGGAAACACGGTATCAAACCCGTGATTGCCCGGCGTGGTGCTCCGCACGGTTCTGGTCTCGGACGCACCAGGTGGGTGGTGGAGTGCACCTTCGCCTGGTTCCACCAGTTCAAGCGGCTCCGCATCCGCTACGAACGCCGAGCGGACCTCCACCAAGGTCTGCTCGAACTTGCCTGCTCGATCGTCTGCCTCCGCCGACTCCGGAAGGCATTCCGAAACGATCAACAAGTCCAGGATCGCGACCAGGTGTCGTCGCGTGGTGTCGCCGTCCCGCAGTGCCTCCACCGCGGCCACACGGCCGGGGAGGGCGGCGGCACGCGCTGCGAGTCCGGGGACGTCGAGCGGGTCGGGCGGTGTGCGCCGCACTCGGGCACCGAGGGTTTCGTACCGCGCGTGCACCACGCCCTCGGCCTCGTGCAGGGTCGCCCCCGACGGACGCAGCGCCTCCCGGACGGCCTTCACCGCGAGGGTCACCGGCACACGTCAACCACCTCGCGACCGAAGGCGCTCGGCCCCCTCAGTCGGCCCCGTCGACATGACTCGCCCCGTCGATGTGCTTCGCGTCGTCGAAGCGGAGCAGGTGCCATCGAGAGCCGTCATGGGCGAACTCGTTGATGGAGGTCGTCGCGGGTGTGGTGTCCGTGAACAGCACCGGTGGCTCGACGTCCAGCAGCGCCGACATCGCCGCGGCGATCAGACCGGCGTGGCACACCACGACGACCGTACCGCCTCGGTGGCGGGACATCAGGTCGGCGAGAACCCGGCCCGCCCGCGTCCGGAACCGGTTCCACGTCTCACCGCCGGGGGCGAAGGGCCGGTCGGGGTGCGCGGTCATGTCGAACGTGCCGTGGGTGCGCCGGTACTCGTCGATCGAGAGGCCGTCGGCCGCCCCGAAGTCGAGTTCGCGGGCCCGTGCCTCCACGGCCGGTGCCCCGAGTCCCAGACCGCTCGCCAGGATCTCGGCCGTCTCGCGGGCCCTGCGCACCGGGCTGGTCAACAGCGCGTCCGGCCGGAGTGGTTCGGCCGTCAGTCGTGCCGTGAGCCGCGCCGCCTGTTCCCGGCCCAGCTCCGTGAGGCCGGGGCAGGTACCGGGGCCCGCGATCAGTCTTTTGACGCTGGCGTGCGACTGCGCGTGCCGCACCAGCCACACGTGGGTCGGGGGGTTCTGTTCCTGTGCGTACGCCATTCGCGTGATGGTCCTTGGATCGGCCTGCTGCGCAGGTCAGTTGAGGTCCCAGCCGCCGTCGACGGTCAGACTCTGGCCGGTGACGAAACCGGCCTCGGGAGAAGTCAAAAACGCCACGGCCGCGGCCACGTCTTCGGGGCGCCCATGCCGTTTGATGCATTGCCGGGCGAATTCCCGTTGCCGCCAGGACGGGTAATCCGGGTGAGACCGTTGATCGGTACTCAGCTCGATCGAACCCGGTCTGACGGAATTCACCGTGATCCCGTGCGGGCCGAGTTCGCGGGACAGGGCGCGGACGAATGATTCCAGGCCGCCTTTCGCCGCGATGTACGGGGCGAGTTCCACGCGCCCTACCCGCGTGAGCACCGTGGAAACGGCCACTATTCGGCCCGTCCCGCGTGCCACCAAATGAGGTGTGGCGGCCCGCGCGCAGGCTATGTGCGCGAGGAGATTGACGTCCAGGGCCGAGCGCACATCGTCCCATGTGGTGTCCTGCCACGGCGTGTAGGTGTACGCCCCGGCATTGCACACGAGGACGTCGAGCCTTTGACCGCACGCGGCCATGGATTCCTCCAGGCGGTCCATGGTCTCCTCGTGCGTGAGGTCCCCTACCACCGTGGCGAGGATGTCCGCACCCGCCGCCGTCACCCGTTCGGCGGTGTCGTCGAGTCCGGAGTCCGCCGTCAGATGGGTCAGCACGACATCATGGGTGGCGGCCAGTCGTACGGCGATCGCGGCACCGAGGCCCGATCCCGCCCCCGTGATCACGGCGACGCCCCGAGACGACATCACATTCCCCTTCCGCAGCGCGGCTGATCACCCGTGTGATCCTGCCACCCGGGACGGGCCCGTCACCCCCGTATTCCGGCCATTCCGGCAATCACCGTTGTTGGCCGCGAAAGTGCTGGGGCATTCTGTGATGCCGGATCAGACCGACGACGCCGGAGGTATTCAGTGGGCCCCAGGGACGCAGAACGTCGGACGAATGCTGATTGTCTGGAAAGCATCAAGGAGGTCGTCGCCGGCGGTGTCAGCAGCAGTATGCGGGCAGCGGCCGTCCCCGTGCCACTCGTCGTGCGGCGTGCCGACGGATGCCTGCTCCGGGATGTCGAGGACAACGAGCTCGTGGACTTCAACATGGGCTATGGACCCCACCTCTTCGGTTACGCCGACCGCGATGTGGCCGACGCGGTGGCCGACCAGTTCACCAGGGGCCATATGACCGGTCTGCCGCACGAGCTGGACGCGGCGGCCGGATCGCTGATCGCCGAACTGGTGCCGGGCGTCGAGCAGGTCAGGTTCGCCAATTCCGGTACGGAGGCGGTCGCTTCCGTGCTGCGGCTCGCCCGTGCCACCACGGGGCGTTCGCTGGTGGTCACCTTCGACGGGCACTACCACGGATGGAGCGAGACCGTTCTGCGGGCGGGCAGCAAGACCACGTTCCAGGTGAAGGGCGCCCGGCCGACCGATGTCGTCCCCGGGGCGCCGGGCATGATCCCCGGGGCGCTCGCCCACACCGCGCAGCTGCCGTGGAACGACGCCGAAGCCGTCAAGGAGCTGTTCGCGCGTGACGGCGGCCGGGTCGCGGCCGTCATCCTGGAGCCGGTGCTGACCAACGCCGGCGTGATCCCTCCCTTACCGGGCTTCCTGGAGCTGCTGCGCGACCTCACCGCCCGCAGCGGCGCGATGCTGGTCTTCGACGAGGTGATCACCGGTTTCCGGGTCGCCCGCGGGGGCGCGCAGGAGCTGTACGGCGTCGAGCCCGACCTCACGGTCCTGTCCAAGGTCATGGGCGGCGGGTTCCCGGTCGCCGCCTTCGGCGGACGCAGGGACGCGATGCGGATGCTCGCCACGAACGAGGCGTACCACGCCGGCGTATACGCCGGGAACCACGCGGCCCTCCGCGCGGTCGTCACCATGCTGACCAAGATCCGCGCACGGCCCGGTCTCTACGACGAGCTGGAGGGCGTCGGCGCCGGCGCGGAGAACGCCCTGCGCGAGATCTTCGCCGCGGAGAAGCGGCCCGTGCACATCAACCGGGTCGGCACCCTGATGTGCGTCTCCCTGCTCAAGAAGCCGCTGGAGAGGTCCGACACGCTGCGCGACCTCACCGAGGCCATCGACTTCCCCCGGCACCGCCGGTTCCAGGTCCTGGCCCAGCGGGAGGGCGTCTACTTCCACCCCAACGCGCTGGAACCGTGGTTCCTGTCCACCGCGCACACCGGGGAGGTCCTCGACAAGGCGGCTGGGGCACTGCGGCGCGGGCTGACCGAACTCGGATGACCGGCGCGCGCGCGAAGCTGCTCTCCCTGCTTCTCGAGCAGGGTGCCCGCTTTGGGGACACGCCGCTGGTCACCGACGCTTCGGGGACCATCACCGCCGGCCGGCTGGCCGAACTCGTGGAAGCCAAGGCCCGTGCCTTCGGTGAGGCGGGCGTCGGGCCGGGTGCCCTCGTGGGTACCGTCGCCCGGCCCGCGGCCGAGTTCGTCAGCGACGTGTTCGCGGTCATCGCCACCGGGGCGGCCGCCGTTCCGCTCTCGCGCCGGACGACACCGTGGGAGCTGCGGCGGCTCGGCGACCACTGCGCACTCGACTTCCTCGCGGCCCCGCGCGAGGCGCCGCAGGCCCTGCCGGTGACGGTCGCGGACCTGGGCGCGCGGACGCTGAGCGGGGCCCGGGAATCCGGCGGGCGGACGGCGCGGCACCGGGTCTTCGACGAGGCGGCGACGGCGCAGATCACGTCGGGGACCACCGGGTACCCCCGGGTCGCGCTGCGCTCCGCCGCCGCCCTGCTGGCCGAGGCGGAGGGCTACCGTACGGCCCTGGGGCTGAGGCCGGAGAGCCGGCTGCTGTGTCCGGTACCCCTCCAGCACGCGTACGGCTTCGGGCTGTGCGCCGTCGCCGCGACCCTGGCGGGTGCGCCCGTCCGCTATACGGCGCCCGACAGGCCGCGCCTGCTGCTGCGTGAACTCGCCGCCGGCGACGTGACGCTCTTCGTCGGCGTGCCGCCCATGCTGCGGCTGCTCGCCAAAGCCGCCCGCGGCCGGCCGGACGCCGGCCGTGCGGTCGGTTTCCTCTCCGCCGGCATGGCGCTGGACGCGCACACCTGCGAACTGGTCGCGACCCGGCTGGGCGGACACGTCGGCCAGGTCTACGGGACGACGGAGACCGGGCCGATCTGCGTGAGCGCGCCCGTCCCGTGGCGGCCGGGCGCCGCCGGGCCCGGCGCGCCCCTGCCCGGTGTGGAGGTCCGGCTCTCCCCGGTCCCGGAGGCCGCCGGGAGTTCCCGCGCGTCGACGGGAGCACGCGTGACGGGGCTGGTGACCGTCACCTCGCCGTCGATGATGCTCGGTTACGCCGACGGGGAGGGCGTCGACGCGAGGTCGTTGCGGGACGGTTTCACCACGGGCGACCTGGCCCGGTGGGAGGGGCCGGAGCTCGTGCTCGCCGGGCGCCTGTCCACCAGCATCAACGTCGCGGGCGCCAAGGTCAGCCCCGAGGAGATCGAGGCCGTCCTGCTGGCCTTCCCGGACGTCGCCTCGTGTCTGGTGTCCGGGGTGGACGATCCGGTCCTCGGACAGCGGATCAGCGCCACGGTGACACCCGCCACGGTCGACCTGGACAAGCTGGAGCGCTTCTGCCGGGAGCGGTTGTCGCCCTCTCACGTCCCCCATGTCTTCGCCTCCGTGGCGGAACTGCCGACCACCGAGACCGGGAAGGTCATCAGGCCCCGGACCGGTCAGTTAAGGAACCGTGACAGTGAGAACTGACAGCATCTTCCTGGCAGGGACCGGGGCCCACGTCCCGCCCAGGGTCAGCGTGGAGGAGGCGGTCCGGCGCGGCGCGTACGACAGGGAGCGGATGGACGCCTGCGGGTGGCGGAACATCGCCGTGGCCGACGGTACGTCGGCGCCGGACATGGCGGTGGCGGCCGTCCGGCAGGCGGTGGACCGCTCGGGTCTCGGCCCGGACGACATCGACATCCTCGTCCACTCCTGCGCCTACCACCAGGGTCCCGACGGCTGGTCGGCGCCGCACTACATCCTGCGTGCCACCCTCGGTTCCCCGATCCCGGCGCTGACGGTGGAGCAGGGGTGCAACGCGTTCCTCGCCGCCCTGGAGATGGCCGCCCAGTACCTGCTGTGCGCGCCGTCCCGCAACGGCGCCGTGGTGAGCAGCGCGGACAACTTCGGCGCCCCCTCGGTCGACCGGTGGTACGCCCACCGGGACGCGGTGCTCGCCGACGCGGGCACCGCGGTCGTCCTGTCGAAGCGGTCCGGCTGGGCCGCACTGCGTTCCGTGGAGTCGGTGTCGCTCCCCCGGTTCGAGATCCTGAACCGCGGGCACGAGCCGATCTTCCCCCCGGCGGTCACCACCGGACGGAAGCTCGACATGAACGAGCACCTGGAGGCGATGGTCGAGGAGTTGGGCCCGCAGGCGGCCCAGATCGGCCAGGAGTACGCCGCGAGCGGTGCGAAGCTGGTCGAACAGGTGACGGGCGAGGCGGGCATCACCGTGGCGGACCTGTCGCGGGTGCTCCATCTCGGGGCGGGCACCACCGACTTCCTCGACAGCCACCTGCGTCCGATGGGCCTGGACGCGTCGCTGGGTGACGTGGAGTTCTTCCGCGACGTGGGTCACGCGGGCGCCGCCGACGTCGGGCTCCAGCTCAACCACCTCGTCGAGGGCGGCCGGATGAGCGCCGGCGACCACCTGCTGCTGCTGAGCGCCGGACCCGGGCTGATGATCACCGCGGCGGTGGTGACGGTGCTGGAACCCCCGGGCCGGCTCGGCGCGGGCACCGAGGGGAGCCGGGCGTGACGAGTGCGGGAGCCGCGCGGGAGGAGGCGGCCGCCGGGCACGAGGAGCCTGTCGCCGTGGTCGGGCTGAGCTGCCGGTATCCCGGCGGCGCCGATTCCCCGGACGCCTTCTGGGAGCTGCTCGTCCAGGGCCGGGACGGCACCGGCGACGGAGCGGAGCGCTGGGCGCCGTACGCGGACGTGGGACAGGAGCACGCGGCCGTCGTACGGAACACCACGAGCCGGGGCGGTTTTCTCGCCGACATCGCCGGATTCGACGCGGAGTTCTTCGGTGTCTCGCCGCGCGAGGCGGAGCTGATGGACCCGCAGCAACGGCTGCTGCTGGAGCTGGCGTGGGAGGCCCTGGAGCACGCGGGGATCCCGCCCCTCGGTCTGGGCGGCAGTGACTGCGGCGTGTTCGTGGGCGTCGGTTCGGACGACTACGGGCGCCGGCTGCTGGAGGACCTGCCCGGGATCGAGGCCTGGACCGGCATCGGTGCGGCGCTGTGCGCCACCGCCAACCGCATCTCCCACAGCCTGGACCTGCGCGGCCCCAGCCTCGCCGTGGACACCGCGTGCTCGGCCTCCCTGGTCGGTGTCCACCTGGCCCGCCGGAGCCTGCTCTGCGGGGAGTCCGACGTGGCGCTGGCCGCGGGGGTGAACCTGATGGTCGCGCCGGGCCTGTCGGTGACCCTGGACCGCGCGGGCGCCACCTCGCCGGACGGCCGCAGCAAGCCGTTCGACGCGGCGGCGGACGGTTACGGCCGGGGGGAGGGAGCGGGCGTACTCGTCCTCAAGCGCCTGTCGGACGCCGAGCGGGCCGGGGACCGCGTCCTGGCGGTGATCCGCGGCAGCGGTGTGAGCCAGGACGGGCGCACCGCCGGCATCATGGCGCCCGACGGTGACGCACAGGCGGACCTGCTGCGCGGGACGTACGCGCGGTGCGGCATCGCCCCCGGCACCGTCGACTACGTGGAGGCCCACGGCACCGGGACCGTCGCGGGCGATCCGCTGGAGGCGGGCGCGCTGGCCGCGGTCGTCGGCGCGGGCCGGCCGGCGGGCAGCCCCTGCCTCATCGGTTCCGTCAAGGGCAACATCGGGCACCTGGAGGCCGGCTCGGGGATCGCCGGGATGATCAAGACGATCCTCGCCCTGGTGCACGAGGAGATCCCGCCCAGCGCGCACTTCTCCACCCCCAACCCGCTTATCCCGTGGGAGGGTTCAGGGCTCCGGGTGACGCGGGAACTCACCCCGTGGCCCCGTGGCGGCCGTCCCCGCCGGGCGGGTGTCTCCAGCTTCGGCTACGGCGGCACCATCGCCCACGTCGTCCTGGAGGAGGCGCCGGCCCGGCCCGGGCCGGCCGCCGTGTCCGGGGACGACCCGGGGCTGCCGCGCCTGTTCCCGCTCTCCGGCCGGTCCGGGACGGCACTCCGGGAGGACGCGGCCCGGCTCGCCGACTGGCTGGACGGACCGGGAGCGGGCGTCGCGCTCGGCTCGCTCGCGCGGGACCTGTGGGCCCGGCGCAGCCACCTGGACCGCCGTGTCGCCGTCGTCGCCGCCGACCACGCCGAGCTGGGGAGCCGGCTGCGGCGTTTCGCCACGGGTGACACGGCACCCGGTGTCGCCGAGGGCGCGGTGGCGGGTGACGGCGCGGACCGCGTGGTGTGGGTCTTCTCCGGGACCGGCGCCCAGTGGAAGGGCATGGGCCGTGAACTGCTCGCCGCGGACCCCGTCTTCGCCGGGGTGATCGACCGGATCGGGCCGGTCTTCGCCGAGGAGATGGGCGCGACGGCCCGGGGGATGATCGAGGACGGGGACGTCACCTCGGTGGACGTCGCCCAAGTGATGATCTACGCGGTCCAGGTGGGCCTGGCCGCCGTATGGCAGTCGCTCGGGGTGCGGCCCGCGGCCGTCGTCGGCCACTCGATGGGGGAGATCGCGGCCGCCGTGACGGCCGGGGTCCTGTCGCTGGAGGACGGGGCGCGGCTGGTGTGCCGCCGCAGTGTCCTGCTGCGGCGGGTGGCCGGTGCGGGCGGCATGCTGATGATCGGCCTGCCCGCCGCGGAGGCCGCCGCCCGGCTGGGCGCCGCCGGCACCGTGGCGCCGGCGGTGCTCGCCTCCCCCACGCAGACCGTGGTGGCCGGCGCGGCGGCGGAGATCGACGCCCTCGCCCGGGAACTGGCGGGCGACCCGGACCTGGTCGTGCGCCGGGTCGACAGTGACGTGGCCTTCCACAGCCCGCAGATGGAGCCCCTGATGCGGGAGCTCGCCGAGGCCGCGGCCGGGCTCACCGTCGGCGCCCCGCGGATCCCCCTGTACGGCACCGCGCTGGACGACCCACGCGACGCGGCTGCCCGCGACGGCGCCTACTGGGCGGCCAATCTGCGCAACCCGGTACGGCTGTCCGGGGCGGTGGCCGCGGCGGCCGAGGACGGGTTCAGGACCTTCCTGGAGGTGTCGGCCCACCCGGTGGTCCGGCACTCCGTGCAGGAGACGCTGGACGCGGTCGGGGCCGACGGGCACTGTGCCGCCGCGTCCCTGCGCCGCGACACCGGGGAGCGGGAGCAACTGCTGGAAAACGCGGGGACGCTGTACTGCCACGGCGTGGCCCTCGACCGGCCCCCGGGCCCGGACACGGAGCCCCTGTCGCTCCCGGCGCGGAGCTGGCGGCGCCGCCGCTACTGGCGCGACCTGCCGGTGCGCAGGGCCGACCGCGGACGGCACGACACATCGAGCCGCACCCTGCTGGGGCCGCGTACCACCCTGGCGGGGACCACCCCGCTCGACCTCTGGCGCACCCGTGTCGACATGGGGTCGCGACCGTACCCGGGCAGCCACTCCCTCCACGGCGTGGAGATCGTCCCGGCGGCGGTCGTCCTCCAGACGTTCCTGGAGGCCGCCGGGCGGGACGAGCGGCCGTGCGGCCTCACCGACGTGTCGTTCGAGCTGCCGCTGACCCTGACCACGGCCCGGGACGTCGACGTGATCGCGCAGGACGGCGTGGTCCGTCTGCTGTCCAGGACCACCGGTCCGGACGGTCCCGGCGCGGACGACCCGGGCCCGGGTGACGCGGGCGCGGACGGGCAGCCGTGGCTGACCCACGCGATGGCCTCCGGGTCCGACGATCCCGTGCCGCCCCCCGTCCCGCCCAGCGACACCGGACCGGGGACGTGGCTCCCTGCGGACCGGATCGTCACGGCCCTCGCCTCCGTCGGCGTGCCGGGGACGGCCTTCCCGTGGCGGGTGGAGCGGCTGGAGCGCTTAGGGGAGGGGCTGCGCGCGGACGTCGTCGCGGGCGACGAACCGGCGTCCCGGGCCACCTGGGCGCCGCTGTTCGACGCCGCGCTGTCCATGGCGGCCGTCGCCTTCCCCGGACCCGCCGCCCTGCGGGTGGTGGCCGGCGTCGGGCGGGTGTGGACCACCGGCGAACCACCGTCGCGCGCCCGCCTCGTCGCACGCGTCGAAGGCCCGGTCACCGACGCCGGCGCGACGGTGAGCGTGTGTGTCACGGCGGAGGACGGACGGACCGTGGCCGTGCTGGCCGGGGTGCGGTACGCGGGCGCGGAGACCGGGGCACGGCCGGGCGCGCCCGGGGAGCTGCTGTTCCGCACGGACTGGGTGCCGCTGTCGCTCGACGGCTCCGGCGCCCCCCGGCCACTGGTGCTGGTCGGCGCGGCCGGGGAACTGCCGACGGCACTGCGGGCCACGGCCGACGGCCTGGGCGTCCCCTGCCTGGTGACGGAGGACCCGGACGGCCTCGAAGCCCTGCGCGGTGAGTTGTCCGGACCCGTGGACGTGATCCTGCTGCCGTTGCCGGACCGGCCGGAGCGGGAGGCCGGCGAGCGCGCCGTGCGGGAGGCGTGGCTGCTCGCTCGTACGGCGCGGCGGCTCGGCCCGTGGCCGCCGGGTACGGCGAGGCTCTGGTCGGTGACCCGCGGGGTCCGCGAGGCGGACCGTCTCGACGCCGTGGCCCAGGCGGCCCGGTGGGGTCTGGGCCGGGTCGTCGCGGGCGAACACCCCGAGCTGTGGGGCGGGACGCTCGACCTCGGCCGGCGGCCCACGCGGGCCGACCTCGTCACCGCGCTCGGTGTCATCGCCGGCGACCCCGGGGAGGACGTCGTCGCGGTCCGCGACGGCGGGGCCCGGGCGAACCGGCTGGTGCGCAACGGCGCGGGCGCGGACCACACCCCGCTGCGGTGCCGGCAGGACGGCACCTACCTCGTCACGGGCGGCCTGGGCAGCCTGGGTGGCGAGGTCGCCCGGTGGCTGGTGGAGCGGGGAGCACGCCGTCTCGTGCTGGCCGGACGCGGTGGCCTGCCGCCCCGGTCGCGGTGGGACGCGGTCACCGACGAGGTCCTGGCGCGCCGCGTCGGCACCGTCCGCGGGCTCGAAGCTCTCGGCGCGACGGTACGGGTGGTGTCCGTCGACCTCTCCGACGCGGAGGCGGCGACTGCCGTCCTGGACCCGGACGCCCTGGGCATGCCGCCGATCCGTGGGGTCGTCCACGCCGCCGGTGTGCTGGAGGACCAGCTCGTCGACCGGCTGGACCTGGCCGCCCTGACGGCGGTCATGCGGCCGAAGGCCGGCGGCGCCCTCACCCTGCATCGCCTCTTCCCGCCGGGATCCCTCGACTTCCTGGTCCACTTCTCCTCGTGCGGGCAGTACCTGGGCCTCACCGGCCAGGCCGCCTACGCGTCCGCCAACGCGTTCCTCGACGCCATGGCCGCCCACGACCACACGCTCGGTGCCGTCGGCAGCATGAGTCTGGCGTGGACGTCGTGGCGGGGCACGGGCATGGCGGCCAACGCGGCGGTGGACGCCGAGCTGGCGGCGCACGGGGTCGGTGACATCACGGCGCCCGAGGCCTTCGGCGCCTGGGACCACGCCGGGGGGACCGGCGCCGCCTCCCTCGCGGTGCTGCGTACCGTGCCCCTCCCGGACGGCGCGCGCCGGACGGGTCTGCTGCGCGACCTCGCCGAGGACGGACCGACGGTGTCGGCGCGGGAGGAGACGGCCGGGACCCGGGATCTCGGCGAGCTGTCCGAGGAGGCGCTCCGGGCCCTGCTGCACGAGCGGACGGTCTCCGTCGTCGTCAGCGAGATGAAGCTGGACCGGGCGCAGCTCGACCCGGACCGGTCGCTGCTGAAGGCGGGGATGGACTCGGTGATGGCGATCGTCATCCGGCGCCGGCTGGAACGCGTGCTGGAGCGCAAGCTCCCGGCCAATCTGGTCTGGCACCAGCAGACGGTCACGGCCATCGTGGACTATCTCGTGGCGAGCACCCGCTCCTGAGCCACCGCAGGACCTCGTGGCAGGGACGGGGCCCGGCCGGGCGGCCCGGTTCCCGCCGCGTCCCACGTCCGGGCCGGGCTCAGGCGTGCGCCTGTTCCGGCCGCAGGAGTACGGCCACCGCCCAGGCCCCGTCGCCGTCCGCCCGCACCCGGACCCAGGCGCGTTCGTCGCCGGCCCGGGCCAGCAAGTCGCCGGTGCCGGGCGCGGGCCGTTCCAGCCGGACGCGCCAGAACGTCCGCACCACCCGTTCCCCGCACGCCGAGAACGCCTTGAACGCGGCCTCCTTGGCGACGAAGAGCGCCCTCAGCGTGGGTCCGTCGGCGGGTGTCCAGAGATGCTCGCGTTCCTCCTCCCGCAACAGGATGCGGTGGAGGTGCTCCCCCACGGTGTCCGTCTCCAGGTCGACGCCGATGCCCCGCGCCTCCTCGGCCGGGCACACGGCGGCGACGGCGAGCCGCCGGGTGTGGGCGATGGAGCCGACGAACCCCGCCGGAAACACCGGCGCCCCGTCAAAACGCCGGCCCACCTCCACGCTCGTACCCCCGGCCCGTCGCAGCGCGCCCGCCGCCGCGGCACGCCCGGCCTTGTGCTGCTCGTGCGGGCCGTGGGGGGCGCTGACGTCGGCGGTGGCGAGGTGGATCACCCGTACGAGGGTATCCGCTGCCGTACGGGCCCGGCCGGGGATCCGCGCGGCGCCCCCGAGGACGGCGCGACAGGCCCTCTGTATACCGGGGCCGACGGCGGATAGCATCGCCCGCGTGCTGCGTGACGCGGACCAGACGTCGGGTCAGGGTGCGGCGGACGAGACGCCGTTGGTGCTGGACTGCCGGGTCACCGGCGATCCGGCGGGCGGACCGGTGGTCCTGCTGCACGCGCTGGGAGACACCGGACGGAGCTGGGACCGGCTCGTCGCCGCGCTGGCGCCCCGGGGACACCGGTCGTTCGTGCCGGACCTCCGCGGGCACGGGCGGAGCCCCAGGGCCGACGCGTACACCTTCGAGTCGATGTACCGGGACGTGATGCACCTGCTGGACCGGCACCGGCTGGACCGTGTCGACCTGGTGGGGCATTCCATGGGCGGTCATCTCGCCTGGCTCGTCGCCCAGCGCCATCCCTCCAGGGTCCGCAGGCTGGTGGTCGAGGACACCCCGCCGCCCCCGCGCGACACTGCGGCCGAGGCGGAGCTGCGGGCGCGCTCGACCGACGACCCGGCACCCGTCATCTCCCTGTACCGGGAGTTCCGCGAGCTGCGCAGGGCGGGCGGGCTGGACAGCGCCGCGGTGCGCCCGGTCATCGACGGTCTGAGGCGGGCGGACCCCGGGTGGTGGCGGCGGCTCGGGGAGGTCACCGCCGAGACGCTGGTGATCAGCGGGGGGCTGTCCAGCCCCGTGCCCCGGTCCTTGCTGGCCGAGGTCGCCGGGGCGGTGCCGCGGGGGCGGCTGCTGGCCATCGACGCGGGCCACTACGTGCATCGCACGGAATCCGAGCGGTTCTGCGCCGAAGTGACCCGCTTCCTCGCCTGACCAGTGGGCCCGCGTCCTCGGACGATGCCCGTCACCCGCCCTGTCGGAGGGGACCGTTCGCCTCCCTGGCGTGCTCGTATGCCGACTCCACGACGAGCTGGACCTCCAGGGCGTCCCGGGCGCTCACCTTCCCGTGCGGGGCGGTGGCGCCGGTCAGGAGGTCGAAACAGGCCGAGATGGCGGCGAGTTCAGGGTGCTGTCCGGCCGCCTCGACCGTGCCGTCCGCCAGGCGCAGCTCGTTGCGGCGCAGGTCCAGGACGTGGTCACCGGCCGCGGTGGTGACGGTGACCGACGTCTCCAGTCTGCGTGCGGCCCGGTCGATCCGCAGCGTCGCCGGCACGCCCCGGAACGACAGCTCCAGCCGGACCCGCTCCTCGACGCCCGGCGCGTCCACCTCGCACGCCACGACCTCCGGTGGCCCGAAGACCGTCATGAGCAGGTCGATGGCGTGCGGCCCCAGGTCCAGGAGCGCGCCGCCGCCGGCCCGCCGCGCGTCGCCGTACCAGGGGGTGCAGGCCCGCCACACCCTGTTGCCGGGAGTGGCGATGGTGAAGTCGACGCGCCGCGCGCCGGTCCGTGCCGCGCCGGCGAACGCCTCCAGCAGCGGGTGGAAGCGGAAGGGCATGTTGACTGCCAGCAGTTTCTCGGCCGCCGGATGGGCGGCCATCCGGCGCGCCTCCGCCACCGTGGCGGCGAGGGGCTTCTCGCAGAGCACCGCGATGCCGGCGTCCAGGGCCGCCAGGACCGGCTCCGCGTGCGCGTCGTTGGGCGTGCAGACGCTGATCACGTCCGGCCGTGCCTCCTGGACCAGCCGGTCGACGCGGGTGCCGGTCCACACCCGCGGACGGTCCGCCACCAGCGCGCGGGCCCGCTCGACGTCGGTGTCCACCACACCCACCAGCTCCATGGCGTCGCGGGCGTCGGCGCAGGGCAGGTGGTAGCGCTGGAACACCCTTCCGCAGCCCACGGCCGCGAACCGGATCCTCTCGCCGGCCATCGGTCAGCCCCTCACCTGGGCGAGGGCGTGCTCGCCGCACGCCCTGGCGGTCTCGACGACGAAGTCCGGGAAGGCGTGGCCGAGGTGTTCGCGGTCGTAGGCGGAGATCATGGCGCGCAGTTCGGTCTCCAGCCGGTCGGCGAGTCCGGGCGGGTTCTCGTCCGCGAGCAGCAGCCCCGCGTTGAGGAAGGCGACGAGCAGTCCGGCGAGCCCCTGGTCCCAGCGGCGCAGCCGGCCCAGCAGGGGGCGCAGGGACTCGGCGCCGGTGCCGCGCCGGGCACGGACGGCGTCCGCGATGCTCTGCGCCAGGAACGGGACCTCGTTCTCCTTGCGGTCGTTGATCTCCGAGGAGACCCGGCTCCAGGCCGTCCACAGGTGTTCCACGCGCTCGTCCTCGACGCGGTAGTCGCGGCGGGCGTGGCGCAGCACCTCCGAGGCGGCGCCCTCCACCCCGGGGATGTCGGGCTCCTCGTAGCGGGTGGCCTTCTCGTAGATCTCGGTGCCGCGCAGTGCGATGGCCCGGTTGATCAGGAAGAACGGGTTCTCGCTCTCGTGCACCCGGGCGGCCACGATGAACTTGAGATTCTCCCACAGTTCGTCGACGGTCGTACCCGGTTCGATCATGATCCAGCCGGGTTCGAGTTCGATGCCCTCCTGCTTGAACATGCGGGCGGCGTCGAAGTTGTACTCGACGGTGGTGCCCTTGCGGAACCGCTTCATCATGCCGGGCGACCCGGTCTCCATGCCGAGTAGCGCCAGGTCCATGCCGGCCCTGCGCAGGGTGCGCAGCGCCTCCCGGTCGATGAGTCCGGTGTCGACGCGGAACTCGCAGTGGAAGGAGATGTCGAGGCCGCGGCGGAGGATCTCCTCGGCGAATCCGACGGCGTGGTGGTAGCCGTCCTGGAAGGCGCCGCCGAAGTTGTCGTCGTTGAACCAGAGGAACCGGGTGCCGAACTCCCGCTGGAGGTACTCGATCTCGTCGACCGCGTCCTCCACCGGCCGTACGCGCCAGTACCCGTCCACCACTCCGGGCTGCCGGGGCGCGTAGCAGAAGGTGCACTTGGCGTGGCAGCCGCGGCTGGTGTACGTCGACGCGCGCGGCGTGGGGATGCCGTTGTCGCGGTGGTGGACGAGCAGGTCCCGGGCGGGCCACGGCTCCTGGGCGAGGTCGGGCAGCTTGGGTACGCCGCTGCTGCGGACGCGGCCGTCCTGCCAGAACCACAGTCCGGGCACACCGTGCCAGTCGCGGCCCGCGGCGAGGCACTCCATGAGGCCCTCGACGGTGAGTTCGCCCTCCCCGAAGGCCACGCAGTCCGCCTCCGGGATCCGCTCGGCTATCAGCTTGGCGTTGTACGTGCAGAACGCCCCGCCGATCGCGACGAACACCGAGGGATCGGCCTCGCGGACGCAGCGCAGCAACCGGACCGCGTCGATGATGTGCAGGTCGTACATGATGCTGATGCCGACGAACCGCGGCCGCTCCCGCCGGATCAGGTCGACGATCGCCTCGTCGCTGGGGTTGCGCCCGTGCAGGTTCAGCGCCCGCACCGAATACCCGCAGGACCTCAGGTGGCCGGCGATGCAGGCCACGCCCAGGTTCTCCCGGACGCGCTTGTAGAACAGGCGCATCGCCGGGTCGAGGGACAGGTACTCCTCGTCGTTGATCAGGACGTTCTGGTTGTTCAGGCTCGCGGCGCCGGTGGGGATCTCCCGAGGGGTCAGCAGGACCACATCCGCCATGTCCGGTCTCCTTTCTCGTCCTTGCGTGCGCGTCCCGGCACCGGCCGGATCAGCCGGCCATCGCCTGTTCTCCGCACAGCCTCTTGGTCTCTTCGACGAACACCGGATAGGGCCGGCCCAGGACGCCGCTGTCGTAGGCGTCGACCAGCGTGCGCAGTTCCGCCTCCAGCCGCTCGGCGAGCCGGGGCGGGTTCTCGTCCGCGAGCAGCAGCCCGACGTTGAGGAAGGCGACCAGCAGGTCCGGCAGGCCCTCGACCCAGCCGCGCAGCCGGCTCAGCAGTGGGCGCAGGCCCTGCTCGCCGCGGGACCTGCGCACCCGGGTCGCGTCCACGATCAGCTGGGCGACGAAGGGCAGCTCTTCCTTGTGGTCGGCGACCTCCGCGCTGACCTTGCTCCAGGCCGCCCACACGTCCTCGACCCGCTGGTCGGGGATCCGGTACTCCCGGCGGGCCTCCAGCAGGACGTCCCTGGCCGGTCCCTCGACGTCGGGGAGTTCGGGGGGCTCGGGGTCGGAGATCTTGTCGTACATCTCCGTGCCGCGCAGGGCGATGGCGCGGCTGATGAAGGAGAACGGGTTCTCGCTCGTGGCGATGCCGGCGGCCACGATGAACTGGAGGTTCTCCCAGAGTTCGTCGAGGGTCGTACCCGGTTCGACCATGATCCAGCCGGGTTCGAGTTCGATGCCCTCCTGCCGGAAGATGCGGGCGGCGTCGAAGTTGTACTCCACCATGGTTCCCTTGCGGAACCGCTTGGCCATTCCCGGGGCCCCGGTCTCCATGCCGAGCAGCGCGGAGGCCATTCCCGCCCGGCGCAGGGTGCGCAGCGCCTCCCGGTCGATGAGTCCGGTGTCGACGCGGAACTCACTGTGGAAGGAGATGTCCAGGTTCCGGCGGAGGATCTCCTCGGCGAAACCGACGGCGTGCTGGTAGCCCTCCTGGAAGGCGCCGCCGAAGTTGTCGTCGTTGAACCAGAGGAACCGGGTCCCGAACTCCCGCTGGAGGAACTCGATCTCGTCCACGACGTCGACCGGCGAGCGGACCCGCCAGGCTTCGCCGGCCACGACACCGGGGGCTCGGGGCACGTAGCAGAAGGTGCACTTGGCGTGGCAGCCGCGGCTGGTGTACGTCGATGCCACGGGCGTCGGGATGCCGTTGTCACGGTGGTGGACGAGCAGGTCCCGGGCGGGCCACGGCTCCTTGGTGAGGTCGGGGAGTTTCGGCGGGCCGCTGCTGCGGACGCGGCCGTCGCGCCAGAACCACAGTCCGGGCACGCCGCGCCAGTCCCGGCCCGCGGCCAGGCACTCCATGACGCCCTCGACGGTGAGTTCGCCCTCGCCGAAGGCCACGCAGTCCGCCTCCGGGATCCGCTCGGCTATCAGCTTGGCGTTGTACGTGCAGAACGCCCCGCCGATCGCGACGAACACCGAGGGATCCGCTTTGCGGACGCAGCGCAGCAACCGGACCGCGTCGATGATGTGCAGGTCGTACATGATGCTGATACCGACGAACCGCGGCCGCTCCCGCCGGATCAGATCGGTGATCGCCTCGTCGCTGGGGTTGCGCCCGTGCAGGTTCAGCGCCCGCACCGAATACCCGCAGGACCTCAGGTGACCGGCGATGCAGGCCACACCCAGGTTCTCCCGGACCTTCTCGTAGAACAGGCGCATCGCCGGGTCCAGGCGGAGGTACTCGTCATCGTTGATCAGGACGTTCTGATTGTTGACACTGGAGAATCCGGTGAGGATCTCCCGTGGTGTCATCAGCACCGCGTCAGCCATCCCTACTCCACTCCATGCGCCCGGCCGCGCCCCTCGTGAGGAGGAACGCGGCGTTGTTGCCGCCGAACCCGAAGTTGTCGACCATCACGGAACGAATCCCGGCACAGGGCTCCGGATCGCGCAGCACCCGCACGTGCCGCGCGTCCATGGGCTCGCGCAGTCCGGGTGTGCCCGGGAGCACCTCGTGGCGCAGGGCCCGGACCGCCGCCACGACACCGGGGAACACCGAGGCGTGCAGCAGATGACCGGCCGCCCCCTTGTACGAACTGACCGGGACGTCCCGCCAACCGTGTTCGGCGCCGATCCGGTCCAGGGCCAGCAGTTCGGCCTCGTCGCCCTGCCGGGTGCCGGGGGCGTGGCCGTGGACGTAGTCGACGGTGGTGAGCCCGGCCATGGCCAGCGCCTCCCGCATGCATGCGGCGCCGATGTGCGCGTTCAGCCGGCTGATGCCCTGACCCGCCACCCGGCAGGAGATCCCGCTGAGCGTCGCCAGGGGGACGTGTCCGCGGGCCGCGGCGTGCTCGGCGGTCTCCAGCACGATCACCCCGGCGCCTTCCCCGACGGTGACGCCGGAGCGGTCCTCGTCGAACGGGCGGGCGGCGGTCGTACTCGTCGCGCGCAACGTGTCGAGGCAGGCGTAGTCGTACGCGTTGAGGGCCGACACCCCGGTGACGACCGCCGTGTCGGCCAGCCCGCACAACAGCCACTCGCGCGCCATGGCGAGTCCGAAGGCCCCGGACGCGCAGGCGTGTGCCATCAGCACCGCGTTCCGCGGGGCGACACCGGAGCCGTCCCCGTCCCAGTCGGGCTCCAGCGCTATCTCGTCGATCCGGGGCGCGTCATCGACCCGCGGGAGGTGCGGGACCACCCCGGCGTACACCAGCAGGGCCCGGTCCGGCAGCTCGGTGAGTCCGGCCTCCCGCAGTGCCTCGGAGCGTGCCCGGTCGACCAGCGCGCGGCGCGTCGGCTGTCCGGTCCCCGCCTCCACGTCCGTCTGGCACACGGTGGTGCCGCGGAACCGGGACGCGTCGAACCGGGTCAGCTCGCCCAGACCCCGTCCGCCGGCCAGCAGGCTCTCCCAGAACACGGTCCCACCGTCCCCGAAGGCGGTGACCAGACCGGTGCCGGAGAGCACCACCGACGACCCCGCCGACCGCCGTGGGCGTCGCGTGGCCGTCCGTCCGGGGCCGTCGGGGCCGTCGGCGGGCGCGGGACGGGCCTCGCCGACGGCGGGCACGGGACGGGCCTCGCCGACGGCGGGCACGGGACGGGCCTCGCCGACGGCGGGCACGGGACGGGCCTCGCCGACGGCGGATGCGCGGCGAGCGCCGCCGCTATCAGGCACGGGGCGGGCTCCGCCGTCGGGCACGGGCCCGGCTTCACCGCCGGCGGGCGCGGGACGGGCTCCGCCGTCGGATGCGGGCCCGGCTTCACCGCCGGCGGGCGCGGGGCGGGCTCCGCCGTCGGGCACGGGCCCGGCTTCACCGCCGGCGGGCGCGGGACGGGCTCCGCCGGCGGGCACGGGCCCGGCTTCACCGCCGGCGGGCGCGGGACGGGCTCCGCCGTCGGGCACGGGCCCGGCTTCACCGCCGGCGAGCACGGGACGGGCCTCGCCGTCGGATGCGGGCCGGGCGGCGCCGTCGGCGGGCGCGGGACGGGCGCCGCCGCCATCGGGCGCGGGACGGGCGCCGACGGCGGTCACGGGGCGGGCGGCGGCGGTCACCGGGGCGGCCGCGATCCGGTAGCCGTCGCCGTGCGGGTCGCGCACCAGCTCGCACACCACCATCGCCTCGTGCAGCCCCGCACCGATCGTGCCCCATGCCCAGCGCACCGCCTGCAAGGTGGCCGCACGCGGGCTGATCAGCACATATCCCGGACCGTCCCAGCCACCGGCCGCCGCCAGTTCCTGGAGCAGCTGCGCCGGTTCCGGGGTCATGGCCTCGGACGGCCGCAGCCTGCGGCCCCCCGCCTCCGCCTCCACGCACCGGCTGACGTACCGGGTGGTGGCCGTGACGCAGTAGTCCGTGGCCGCCAGCACCACGGGGACGGCGGTCCGCAGGGCGGCGGGCAGGTGACCCAGCGCCGTGGACAGTACGTCGACGAAGGCGGCACCCAGGGTCTCGCCCGCCGCGCGGACGGACAGGTCCCGCCGGGAGCGCAGGCCGTCCAGCATCCGGGGGGCGGTACCGCCCACGATCACCGTGGCTGCCTGCGGGGTCGTCATGACACCGCCGTGCCGGGTGCCACGGCGTCGTCCACCCGGGCCAGCCGCCTGGCCAGTTCACCGAGGGGGAGCCGGCCGGCGAGGAAGGTGCCCACGTCCGCGAGGCGCGGGTCGCCGTGCCGGTCGGCGACCCGGTGCCAGAACCTGGGCAGGAGGTCGCCGGTGTCCCGACGCGCCGTCGGCAGGTGGTAGGCGATCGCGTCGAGGAGTTCGAACCGGGTGCCCGAGCCGGCGAGCCGCAACCCGAGTTCGAGGTCCTCGCCGCCCCACAGCTCCCCGTAGTGCTCGTCGAAGCCGCCGATCCGTTCGAACACCGTGCGCCGGACGCTGGTGTTCGTCCCGACGCAGGTCAGCCAGCGCAGCCCGGCGTAGTCGGGTGACCGGGCCACCTCGCGGGCGGTTCTCTCGATGAACGACAGACGCGGCCCGAGGTGGCGGACGCGGGAACCGAGGCCGGCGACGCCGCCCGGGTCGATCCGCCGCCCGCGGACGCCGGTCAGGGCCGTCTGAAGCGGCCGGGGATCTGGCGTCAGCGCGAACGCGGACAGGTCGGTGATGCCGCCGTGCACCACGGCGGCACCGGCGCCGCCGTGGGCCGCGAGGTGCGCCTCCAGCAGTCCCGCCGTGGCCAGCGTGTCGTCGTCGAGGAAGAGCAGGACCTCCCCGCGGGCCAGTCCTGCCCCGGTGTTGCGCGCGCACGCCACACCACGCCCGCCCGTAACGGCCGACCGGATGGGCAGTCCGGTCGGTCCGGCCGACAGCACCTGCGCCACGGCACCGCGCTCGGGCGCGTCGTCGACCAGGATGACCTCGAACCGCTCACGGTCCAGGGTCTGGTGCGCCAGGGCCGTCAGCGTGAGCAGCAGGCGTGTGGTCCGGTCCCGGGTCGGCACGACCACACTGACCGACACCTCGCCGGCCGCTCCACCCGGCCGCGCGGCCGTGGGCTTCATGGCCGTCACGTCAGGGAGCGGCTCTCGCCGGCCCTCTGCTCGATGATGTAGGTGGCGAGGCCCTCGATGGAGAAGAGCGTCTCCTCCGTCAGGTCCTCGTCCTCGAAGACGACATCGAACTTCTCCTCGAGGATCAGCAGGTACTCCAGGGCGTCCAGGGAGCTGAATCCGTACTGCTGCACGAGGCTTGCGTCACCCTCCTCGGGAGCCGGCCGGTGCTCGCTCTTGGTCATGCCCGCTGCGATCTCGTGGAGCTCCCGTATGAGTCCGGCGCGGTCCATCGTCTCTCGTCTCCCGTTGTCAGGGTCTCGGTCAGACCTTCGTGAACTGTTCGTCGAGCTGCTGCTCGGTCAGGCCGCGGAAGCGGTCCATGCGGAAGTAGTGCTGGAGGTCGCCGCCGAACTCGACGCGGTAGTAGAAGTCCTCGGTATGGCGCTCCGGTTCCGTGCTCACCGTCTCCCCGCGCCGCAGCGCGGCGATCAGCCGGGGCACGGGGTGGGTGAACTCCGCGTCGCCGCGCAGGTACCAGCGCTCCCCGTACTTCGTGACGACCGGGAGGTCCTCCTCGGGGCCCGAACCGTCGGGCAGCGGGCGGACGGGCTGGCACAGCAGGTCGTACCGGAACACCTCGTCGAGGAGCGGCAGCAGGTGTGCGGGCACGTCGGGGCGCATGGCCTCCTGCCACCACTGCCGCAGCAGCCGTTTGGTGAGCAGCCGCCAGACGTTGGGGTCGACGAGTTCGCTGGCGGAACCGGCCGGCTTGGCGACCGCGTGCAGCTGTCGCGCCTCGGGGTCGCCGCTCTCCTCGATCCAGTCGGAGAAGCTGAGGATGACCCGTGACTGGGGGATGCCGGCGAGCTCGCGCAGGGCGACCCAGATGTTGTGCAGCAACAGGCTCCGGGCCAGTACCCGGTTCCAGCAGATGAAACGGAGCATGCGCTCGTTGTCCGCGAGGGTCATGGTCCGGTGGGCGAGCACGTAGTCGAAATCATCCTGCTCACCGCGCACGGTCACCAGTCCGTGCTGCTCCCGCTTGTCGTGGTACTCGGTGTTCGGGAGCAGCATCAGCGGATGCACGGCAATGAACGGCGTATGTCGTGCCGCCCGGTCGTAACCGTCCAGGAACGAGGCGATCGTCTCGCCCGGCGCTCCCCAGATCAGTTCGAGATACGGTGTGATGCCGTGTTCCGTGAGCCAGGCGACGAGGCTTTCCCAGTCGTTCAGCTTCATGTTCCGGCGGCGCATGAGATCCAGCACGGAATCGTCCATCGTCTGAAGAGCGAGGATGAACGCGCTGTGCATCCCGGACTGCTTCATCTTGTCCATGATGCGGTAGAAGCCGGGAGACTTGTTCTTCGCCCAGGAGGTCTCGAGTCTCCTCGGGAAACCGTAGGTGCTGCGCACCCGGAGCAGATCGTCGAGGAATTCCTCGTCCTGACGCAGGAGTCCGAAATTTGAATCGGCGAGCATGAGGATCTCCGCGCCGTGCCGACCGAGCACCTCGAGTTCCGCCCGCAGCCGCTCTCGGGAGAACGCCCGCATCTTCTGTCCGGTAGCACCTCCCCAATAACAGAAGGCGCACTTGTACGGGCACCCGCGGTTCGTCTCCATGAGCGCGTAGTCGTAGAGGAAACGGCCCTTTTCGTCGACGAGGGGCACCGCTCCGGTCAGGATGGGCGAGGGCAGGATCTCGAGATCCTCGATGCGTTCGCGCTCGGGGGTCGTCACCAGGTTCCCGTCGGCCTCCCGGAAGGAGACGCCGCTGATCTCGTGGAGCGCGGTGCGGCGGGCGCCGTCGAGGTAGCCGTTCATCAGGTCCCGGAAGACCAGCTCACCTTCCCCGTTCACCACGACGTCGACCTGCGGGAACATCCGGAAGACCCGCTCGGCCTGGTGGGCGACGTGGTTGCCGCCGAAGATGACCCAGCCCTGCGGGTTGGTCTGCTTGAACGTCTCGGCGAGGACCCCGAAGGCGCGGTAGTTCCAGCCGAGGACGGAGAAGCAGAGGATGTCGGGACACCCGTCCCGCACGAGATCCCGGGCCATGGCGTTCAGGGCCGCGTCGCCCGGATAGTTCCGGATGGAGATGTCCATGCGCCGCCGAATGCGTTCATCTGCGTCGGCGTAGGCCTTCAGGTAGCCGATGGCCAGCGGCATGGAGGCCGCGGAATTCCCCCAGACTCCTTGCTGAACAAGCAGTACGCGAGTCTCCATTCACTGCCTCGTCCTCTAATCGCTCCGGCAGGCCAAATCGCAACTTTGAGGCTACAGGAGAAGATCTCCCACGCAATGGTGCGGTCGCGACCGAGCCGCCGGCATGGCCAATTCGCTGCGTTCGGCGACTGTTCAACCATGCCGGCGTACTGGTGGAGGTCACCGTCCTGGTCCGGGCGGGGCGCTCAGCGCAGGGCGGCTGACGTGCGAATTCGACCGAGGCCGCGCGGCGCGTTACCGGCGGCCGGTACGGACCGGTGGATGCCGCCGGAAGCAGCCTCCCGGACGGAATGAATGACCGGAAACCCATCCGCCTCTCGGTGAAGGTCGGCGAAGAAAGATCAGAACAGCCCCGGCGGCATATTTTCGGCCACCCGTCCCTCATTTTCTGCCGGTCTGGAACCTGCTCTGTGCGCGTGTGGTGCCGCTGGGTATGCTCCGGCGATATCACGTCTGTCATTCGTCACCGCTCGGGCTCGGGAGTTACATGACAGAGATTCCTGACACATGGTGCCCGACAGTCCTGCCGCATGTGGAGACGGTCGACGGCCGGCTCCGCTTCATGGGGCGCCGGCTCGATGTGCCCGGCCCGCTGCCGGACCGTGACGCCGATCTGCTGCTCCGCTGCGACGGCGGCCGGCCCCTCGCCGGCTTCACCGCGGCGGACCGGGAGACCATCGGCCGCTGGCGGCGGCTCGGACTGCTGCTCATGGCGCCACCCCCGCGCACCCCCGGCCGCGCGACCGCAGCACCGCCCCTGATCGTGTCCCCGCACCCGGACGACGCCGCCCTGGCCCTCGGCGGCACGGTGGCCCGGCAGGGAGGCCGGTTCCTCGACGTCTTCAGCGTCGAGACCTGGACCAAGGACCCGTACTACGGCCGGCACCCGGCGACGACCCGGCGCCTGCTGCTGGCCGAGGAAGCGGTCGCCGCCCGCGTGCTGGGCGCCCGGGCGGAGCTGCTGGGATTCGTCGACGCCGCCGACCGCGCCCTCAGACGGGACGGCTTCTTCACCGACCCGGCCTGGTCCGACGGTTTCGCACGGGAGGAGCCGGAGCTCTTCGACGCCGTCACCGAACGGCTGTCCGCCCTGCTGGACGGCGCCGGCCCCGTCTACGTGCCGCTGGGCGTCGGCGGTCACGTCGACCACCTCGCCTGCCGGGAAGCGGTACTGCGACTGGTGCGTGACGGCGGCCTCGACGGTGCCCGGCTCGCCTTCTACGAGGACCAGCCCTACTCCCTGTTCGCCTCCGCGCAGGAGACCGCCGAGCGGCTCGGCAAGCGCCTGGCCGACGCCGGACTCGGTGAACTGCGCCCGCTGCTGCGGCCCGTGGACGAGACGGCGGCGCTCACCAAGTACGAGGCGCTGGGCGCCTACCGCATCCAGGTGCGCCAGGGCATCGTCCGGCGCATCCGCCGGCACGACACGCGTCTGGCGCAGGGGGCGCCGGACGCTGTCTCCCCGGCGGCCCCGGCCGCCGAACGCGTCTGGCTGATGCGCAGCTGACCGTCTCCCCCACCCGACCGGCCACCGCGGCCCCGCCGCATCCTGAAGGGTTTCCCATGTACGCACTGGCTCAGTCCCTGATACCGGCGGACCTGGCGGTCCTCACGGAGGCATGCGCCGAGGTGGGTCTGCCCCTGCACGTGACGGACCCCGAAGCGGGCCACGCCCCGCCGGCCGGCGCGCTGCTGGTCTCCTTCCACCGGGTCGCCGCCACCCGGCCGGGCGACCCGTCCGCGGCGGAGCTGAGGCGCGCGGGCGGCTACCCCGTCGCCGTACTGGACGCCGTCTCCGCCACCGAGGTCCTGGCCGCGGTCTCCCGCGGCTTCAGCTTCACCCTGGCCAGCCCCTTGCGGCGGCCGCGGCTCGTGGAGACCCTCAGCTACCTCAAGAACGTCACGCCGCCCGAGAACACCCAGGTGCTCACCCTCGGCAACGGTGCGCTCAGTTCCCCCGCGAAGTCGCTGCCCGTGACCGACGCCGAGGCCGGACTTCTGCGCCTGCTGTCCGACCGGTCGGGCCAGATCGTCTCCCGTGAGGAACTCACCGAGGCCGCGGGCGGGGAGGACGTGAACAAGGTGACGTCGGTCCTGAAGCAGAAATTTTTGGACATCCAGTCCGGGGCGAAGCTCCTCAAGGTCCCTCACCTGGGCTTCCGTCTGGTCGGGACCGTCCGCGAGGCCGCGAACTGATGCGCGCCGTGGTGATCACCGGCGCTCCGGGCGTGGGCAAGACCAGGCTGGGCCACCAGTTGGTGACCCGGTACAGCGTCCCGGCCGCCGCGATGGACTGCGACCCGATCGTCCATCCGTGGAACGGCGGCGAGGAGGTGTACGACCTGATGGCCGCGACCGTGCGCGCCGCCCTGCCGGTCTACCGGGAGTGGGGGGCGCGCGTCGTGGTCGTCACCGGGGTGGTCCTCGTCGGCCGTGTCTACGAACGCTTCCAGAAGGTGTTCGAGGAGTTCGGCGCGCAGGCGGTCCACTACGGGCTGCGGGCCGACGAGGAGGCACTGGCCGCCCGGATCGCGAACGACGCGGGCGGCCGGCTCTTCGTCGAGGGCCGGCTGGCCGAGCGCCACCTCGACGCGGAGGTGCCCGACGTGCCCGGCGTCCGGCTGGTCGACACCACGCGGCTGACCCTCGTCGAGGCGACCGACGCGGTCGCGGCCCTGGAGCGCGCCGAGCTGGGGCCGGACTGGCTCGGCGCGCCCGGATGATCACCGGAAGCGGCCGACCTCCAGACCCCCGCCGCCGAGTCGCACGGAGAGGACGAATCCGTAGTAATGCGTGGCACCGATCCGGGTGACGTACTCCCGGACCTCGTCGCCCAGCGGGCCGGTGAGCTGCTGCCGCTCGTCGCGGGGTGCGAAGGCCGGCCAGCGCGGCGGCGTCGAGGGCCGCAACAGCAGCCGCCCGGAGACCTTCAGGCCCCGCAGCGCGGCCTGAAGGTCCTGGACGAAGAACGGCCCCCGCTCGTCCCCGTAGGCCGCCGCCTGGAGCAGTGCCTCGCCGTCCTCGGTGAGCAGCCGGGGGACCTGGCGCAGGAGTTCCCAGAAGAACTCCAGGCCGTCCAGTCCGGCCTCACCGGCCAGCCAGCCGAGCGAGCCCCGGCGCAGCGGGAGGCAGGGCGGGTTGGAGACGACGAGATCGAACCGGGAGTCCAGGGAGAGGGACATGATGTCGCCCTCGGTGGCGGTCAGCCGGTCCCCCAGCCCGTTGACATGGGCGTTGAACGTCGCGGCCGCCGTACATTCCCGGTTGACGTCGACCGACAGCACCTCGGCGCCGTTCCTGGCCGCCGACAGTCCGAGGATGCCGGTGCCGCACCCGAGGTCCAGGGCCGAGCGCGCGTCGCGGCGCGCCGCGACGAGGCGGGAGAGCGTCATCGAGTCGGTGCCGATCCAGGGGGCGTACGATCCGGTGTCACGTCCGGCCGCCCGCCAGGCGGCCAGCAGCGACATGCCGTCCCCGCGGACCAGGCAGTAGTCGGCCGACACCTTTCCCGACTCCTCGGTGAGCACCCGGGCGCGGAGCAGGAGGTCGAGCAGCGGACCGGGGACCTCCGAGCGGACGTCGGACTCCGCCACCCGTTCCCCGAGGACGAACAGGGAGGAGAGGACGGACTCGGCGGCCATGGTGGTGGAGATCGCCGACAGGGTCTCGGCGTTCCGCCACGGTGCCAGTTCACCGAGCCAGTCCCCGGCGAGCGTGAGCAGGTCGTGCTGCGGAAGCGTGAGCAGCCTCCGCAGCCCGGCGGCCGCGAAGTCGTCGCCGGACATCCCATCCACGGAAATCATCGCTCTCCTCAAAGCCTCGGTACGCTTCGGATCTTGCGGCAATCCGCCGCCCGCGGGGATCAGTGGGCGGGCGGTTCCGCGGCCGGCTCGAACATCGGCGTGAACGCCGACTTCAGCTCCCGCAGCCGTTCCAGCGCGCGGGGTCCGGCGTACGGGGCGCAGCGCGCGATCTCCTCCTCGGAGATGCCGCCGAACAGGTAGAGATTGACCACGTCGATGGGTCCGGTGCAGCTCTTGCAATACGGAAAGCGGGGCCGGGACTGCATGAACATGTCGTAGTGCTGGTGTTTTCCGAACTGTTCGTGGATCAGTTCGGGACTCTCCTTTATGTTGCCCATGGGCTTGAGCCAGGCGTAAGGGCAGCAGGAGACGTCTCCCTGGCCGAAGAGCTGGACCATGGTGGCCGTCGCGTAACACCTCAGGGTGCGGACACCGGTGCTCAGTTGATTTCCTATGTGTTCCACGAAGGCGCGCGGCGGAAGGACGGCGGACAGTTCGTCGTAGCGTTCCAGGAGTGGCGCGAAATGGTCGCCGAGGGGCGGCGCGTGGGTGGTCCTGGTCTCTCCGCGCACGGGGAAGAAGTAGAGCATCACGCCACTGCCGTACCGTTCGAGCAGGAACTCGGCGAAGTCCGCCTGACTGCCGGCGTTCAGGTCGCTGAGCACCGACTGGATCTCGATGGGGATACCCAGTTCCACCGCGTGGTCCAGGTGGCGCATGATGACGTCGAAGAGCTTGTGCTGCTTCGGCGGCAGCCGGTGGCCGTTCAGTTCCAGCGTATGGCCGTCCAGGGACAGGCACAGCTGCACGTTGCCCAGGGCGGCGAGGGCTTGGAGCCGGTGCGGCGTCAGGAAGGCGCCATTGGTGATGACCTGCACGACCTCGTACTTCTCGCTGCACTCCGCGACGAACTCGGTGGAGCCCTTCAGCCAGAAGAACTCGCCGCCGCTGAGGCGCATGATGGGGCTGTCCACCTGACGGTGGTAGGCGTCGAGGATCTCGTGCCAGTCCGCCCGGCGGTCGGTCGTCAGGCGCAGCCGTGCGTCCGGGACCTGCATGAGGAGGTTGAAGTCCTCGGTCAGGCAGTAGGAGCATCGCATCTGGCACAGCTGCTCCTCGATGACCATGTCATTCATGAGGAGCTTGAGACGGTCCTGACCGTCGCGATGTGCGAACATCGCCTCACGGAACTCACTTTTCAGGGCCATGCCTTATCACCGAACCCAGGGTCGTTTTCACGCATGACGCTCCGTTGACCGACGAGTCTAAGTTCACTCCGAACAGAGGGTCAATGTGCGCGGCCGGCACCCTTGCCTTTCGGCTGGAACGCGACTCGATCCGACCGGAGGATGGCTCATATGCGTCTGATGGCTCACCAGTTGGAACAAGGTAGCGTTACGTCCACGTGCTCGCCAAATCAGTAGGCCGAACTGGCAGTAAGGACGGCAGTATGCTGGCTCTCGGGCTCGGTGGTTCCAACCATGACTTCTCGGCCTGCCTCGTCGAGAACGGTGAGATCGTCGTCGGTATTGAAGAGGAGCGGCTCACCCGCCGCAAATACGCCGTCAATGTGAATTCACTCGCGAACCAGTGCTGGCGGTACTGCCTGACCGCCCGCGGGGTCCGGCTCGGCGAGGTCGGGGCGATCGTCGCGGACGACACCCTCCTGCCCAGCTGCTACTTCCCCTTCCGCAGCCGCGTGACGCTCGTCCGGCACCACATGGCCCACGCCGCCAGCGCCTTCCTGCCCTCCCCCTTCCCCGAGGCGGCGGTCCTGGTGGTCGACGGGGCCGGCAGCCTCTTCGAGGGGCACGGCGTGGAGACGATGACCATGTCCGTCGGCAACGGCACGGAGATCACCGAGATCTCCAAGGTGTACGGGACCAACTGGAGCACCGACGGCCTGCGGGAGGCCAAGGTCTACCAGGCCGGCGACAGCGACCACTCGCTGGGCTTCATGTACAAGGCGGTCAGCCGGGCCATCGGCTTCACCCTCTACGAGGAGGGCAGCTGGTACCTCACCGAGGACGGCAAGACCATGGGCCTCGCGCCCTACGGGACCGACCGCTACCGCACGGAGTTCCACCGCTACCTCGACCTCCTGCCGGACGGCCGGTTCGCGCTGCACCTGAAGGACGGCGGACTGCTGGGCTTCGTCGAGCACGCCCTGGACGGATTCGAGGGCGACGAGCGGTTCGCCCGGGGCGCCGACCTCGCCTGGGCGGCCCAGGACCTGCTGGAGACCGCCGTCCTGCACGCCGCGCGCTGGCTGCACCGGGAGACCGGACTCTCCCGTCTCTGCCTGGCCGGCGGCGTGGTCCTCAACTCGGTGGCGAACGGCAAGATCCTGCGCGACACACCGTTCACCGACGTCTTCGCCCAGCCCGCCGCGGGTGACAACGGCTGCGCGGTCGGCTGCGCGTACTACGGCCACCACGTCCTCGGCGGGCAGCCGCGGCCGCGTGGCCCGAAAGCCCCGAGGACGGCCCCGCGGCCGCAGCGCCACACCTACCTCGGCCGCTCGTACAGCACCGAGGAGATCCGAGCCGCCCTCGACGCCTCGGGGCTGCCCCACCGCCGCGTGGCGCGGCCGGCCCGGCTGGCGGCCGGACTCCTCCCCCGGGGCGCGCTCATAGGCTGGTTCACCGGTGGCTCCGAGTTCGGGCCGCGCGCCCTCGGCCACCGCAGCATCCTCGCCGACCCGCGCCGCGCGGAGATGAAGGACATCCTCAACCGCAAGGTCAAGCACCGCGAGGCGTTCCGGCCGTTCGCCCCGGCCGTCCTCGCCCACCGGGCCGCGGAGTACTTCGAACTCGACATCGAGTCCCCGTACATGCTGCTCGTCGCGCCGGTGCGGGAGGACAAGCGCCAGGAGGTGCCGGCCATCACCCACGTCGACGGGACGGCACGGGTCCAGACGCTGACCCCGGAGGCGAACGGCGCCTTCTACGAGCTGGTGGAACGGTTCGGCGAGCTCACCTCCGTCCCCGTCGTGCTCAACACCTCCTTCAACGACCGCGGGGAGCCGATCGTGGAGACCCCCGAACAGGCGCTGGCGTTCTTCGGGCCCAGCCGGCTGGACTACCTCTTCCTGGAGGACTTCGTGGTGGCCCACAGCACGACGGACCTCGACACGGTGACGGAGGCGGCCGCGTGACCGACGGCCCGGGCATGCGCTACGAGACCTGGCGGGCCCTCGCGCTGTGGGGGGAGGAGGAGGCGGCCGCCGCCATGGAGGTGATCCGGTCCCGGTCGCTGTTCCGCTACTACGGGCCGGACCTGCGCCACCGGACCGACGCGTTCGAGGCCGCGTTCTCCGAGCTGGCGGGGGTCGCGCACACGGTCGCCGTGTCGTCCGGCACCGCCGCGCTCACCGCAGCGATGATCGGCCTGGCGATCCCGCCCCGGGCGGAGGTGATCGTGCCGGCCGTGACCTTCGTCGGCAGCGTCGGCGCCGTCGTCGCCGCCCGCGGCGTCCCCGTCTTCGCCGAGGTCGACGACTCGCTGACCCTGGACCCCGCGAAGCTGGAGGAGCGGATCACCGAGCGGACCTGGGGCGTGATGCCGGTCCACCTCAACAACGTCGCCGCCGACATGGGGCCGATCACGGAGGTGGCGCGCCGGCACGGACTGCGGGTGATCGAGGACGCGGCGCAGGCCGCCGGCGTCAGCTACCGGGGACGGCCCGTCGGCGGCCTCGGCGACGCGGGCGCCTTCAGCTTCCAGCTCGACAAGAACATCACCGCCGGCGAGGGCGGCGCGGTCACCGTGGCCGACGCCGACGTGTACGACCGGGTGGCCCGGTACCAGGACCAGGGCGGCCAGTTCACGACCTCCAAGGGCGCGACGCGGGGAACCGCGGACAGCCCGCCGTTCGTCGGCGCCAACCAGCGCATGACCGAGCTGACCGCGGCCATCCTGTCCGCGCAGCTCCCCCGGCTGGTCCCCATGTGCCGGCGGCTGCGCGACGTGGCGCGCCGGGTGCGCGCCGAGACGGCCGATCTGCCGGTGCGCTGGCGGCGGCTGCCGGACGAGGACGGCTCGGGCGGGGACCTGACGCTGTTCCTCGACTCGCGGCTGGAGGCGCGCGGCTTCGTCGCCGGCCTGAACGCCGCGGGCATCCCGGCGCACACCATGTACCAGGGGCAGCCGGTGACGGCCAACCGAGCCGTACGGGACGGGCGTACGCCCTGGGGCGTGGAGTGGGACCGCCCTCCGCGCCTCCGGATCAGCGAGGCGCTCCTCGGCCGCTCCGTCACCATCGGTCTGGGTGCCGCCATGACCGACGAGGACGTCGACGCCGTCGTCACCGCTTTCCGCAAGACCTACCCGGGCACCACCCGGACCGACTGAACGGGCACCCCCGACAGGAGCGGAGCGACACACCGAGATGAGCCTGTACGACATTCCCGTCCGCACCCTCGCCGGGGAGCCCGGCGACCTGAGCCCCTACCGGGGGAAGGCCCTGCTCGTGGTCAACGTCGCCTCGCGGTGCGGGCGGACACCGCAGTACGCGGCGCTGGAAGCACTGCACCGCCGCTACGGGCCCCGCGGGTTCGCGGTGCTGGGCTTCCCCTGCAACCAGTTCGGGGAACAGGAGCCGGGCACACCCGGGGAGATCCGGGCGTTCTGCTCGACCACCTACGACGTCACCTTCCCCCTCTTCGAGAAGGTGGACGTCAACGGCGCGCGGCGGCACCCGGTCTACGAGGTGCTCACCGCCGTCCCCGACGAGCACGGGATCGCCCGGGACGTCGAGTGGAACTTCGAGAAGTTCCTCGTCTCGCCCGACGGCCGGGTGGCACACCGCATCGGTTCACGCGTCAAACCGGACGCCCCGGACGTCGTCGCCCGGATCGAGGCACTGCTGCCGGTCTGATCCTGGTACCGGGCCGCTCCGGAACGCCGGGGGGCGGTTCAGGGGCGGGGCTCCAGGACCTCCAGGGCGCCGGTCTCGGTGTCGTAGCTGCGCAGCGTGGTGAGTCGGAGCGCCGGGGGTGGCGTCGGCAGCAGCTCGGGGACCCGCCGGTCCGCGAAGGCGCCGGCCCTGCGGGTCCGGCCGAGGGTGATGTGCGGGCTCCACCGTCCGGGCGCGTGCAAGGGGTTGAGGGTCTGGGGCGGGCTGTCCGAGGCCACCGCCTCCCACACCCGGCGGTGCAGGCCGGCCAGGGCGGGGTCGAGGTCCAGCGCCCAGGCCAGCACGGAGACGGGCCGCTCGAAACGGACGACGCCGGTGCAGCGCACCGGCAGCGGCAGGGCGGCCGCGACCTCGGCGAGCTCCCAGCGGATGGGGGCGGTCAGCTCCGGGCAGGCGGCCAGGGTGAGGTGCGGGCTGTTGGTCGGTGAGCGGTGGCGCGCCTGACTGGGCAGCCCCGCGTCCGCCAGTCGCCGCCAGGCCTCCCGGATCGCGAGGTCCGCCGCCGTGTCCAACAGGAGCTCGACCGTACGCACCGTCGCAGCCTACCGGCGACCGGCGGCGGGGCCGCCGCGGCCGGGCCGTCGGCCCGAGGGCCCGCGCCCCTCGGGCCGACGCCCTCGTCACCCTGCCGCATCGAGGAATCAGGGTCGGACGTGTACGCCGTCGACCACCCAGTACCAGTTGTCGCCCCCGGTGTAGCGGAAGCGGACGCGGGCGGAGGTGGCGCCGGCCGGGACCCGGAGGGTGACGGTCTCGGTGCGGGAGGGCACGTCCGCCGTGTAGGTCCGGACGCTCACCGGGGCGCCGTCGTCGTAGGAGACGAGGACCTCGCCCTTCTGCGGGGCCTCGTGCCGGTAGAACGTCGTGTACGTCAGGGTGGCGGTGCGGCCGCCGGTGACCGGGTACGTCGGGCTGACCAGGGTGGAGTCGAAGGTGCCGGTGACGGTCTTGTCGCTCCACTCGTCGCCGTCGGCGACCGCGAAGACGTCGCGGGCGCGGACGTTGCACTCGCGGTTCTGGTCGCGCTGTGCCTGGGTCCAGAACTCGTCCGTGGTGAAGGACCAGCCGCGCCACTCGGTGACCCCGCCGCCGCCCATCGCGGAGTTGTCGACCGTCCAGCCCGGCGGCGGGGTGTGGGTGAAGCCGACGAGTCCGGCCGGGACACCGCTCTCGTCGGCCCGGGTCCGCAACTGTCCGCGGAGGGTGTCGAAGTCGTCCGGGGCGGGCTGCTGCACGGGGCGGCCGTCCAGGCCCCAGGCGGGGTCGATCGCGATGCCGAGGTGGGCGAGCGCGGAGGCGGCGACGTCCGGCATCCTCACGTCGTGGCGGACCGAACCGGGCGCGAGCGTCGGGCCGGTGGCGATCAGGAAGGTCTGGCGTTCCGGGAGGCTGGAGCCGCCGTGACCACCGGCGTCGGTGTGTCCGTGGTCGGCCGTGATCATGATGAGCCAGTCCTCGTCCGCGTAGGACGGGCGGGCTTCCACGGCCTTGATCAGCTGCCCGACCTGCGCGTCCGCGGTCCGGATGGCGTCCAGGTACTGCTGCGAGGCGGCGCCGTGGCTGTGGCCGGCGTGGTCGACGCCGTCGAGCTGCGCGAACATCGCGTCCGGGGCGCCGTCCCGCAGCTCGGCGACCGCGCGGGCGGTGGTGCCGGTGTCGTACTCGGCGCTCGGGGTGGAGACGCGGGTGCCGACCTTCGCCGAGAAGACGGTGTCCGTGAGCGGCGCCCAGGAGGAGACCGCGTACGTCGTCAGCTCCGGCTTCGCGGTCTCCACGCGGGTGAGGAAGTCGGGGTACTGGGCGAACCTGTTGCCGGTGAAGGCGTTGTCCTTGACGTTGTGCTTGTCGGGCCAGACGCCGGTGATCAGCGTGGACCAGCCCGGGCCGGACAGGGTGGGCGCCAGCGGGGCGGCGTGGATGCTGCTCGGCGCGGTGAGCCCGGCCGCCATCAGGGCGTCGAGGTTCGGTGCGTCGGCGTCCTTGATCCGACTCAGCAGGGCACCGTCCAGGCCGATGACCAGCACCTTCGGGGTGCGGGCCGCGGCGCGGGCGACGGTGGCGAGGGGGCCGGCGGCGACGGCGAGGGCCGCGGCGGAGACGAGGAGGGTGCGGCGGGACGGGTGGCGTGACACGTGATCCTCCGGGGTCGGGTGTGTGCGGCGCCGGTTCCGGGCCGGTACGGGGGTGGGCGGTGTGATGCGGGGCCGCCGGGGCGGTCAGCTGCCGGTGGCGGACTTCCAGTCGTCGACGTACGCGGTGAGGTTCTTCTCGATGTCGGCCCAGTCCGGCTCGAAGACCTTCACGCCGCGCATCAGCTGGGCCAGCGCGACGGCGTTGGCGTCGGTGGCCTCCACGTCGGTGCGGACGCCGAAACCGCCGCCGACCTCGCTGACCTGCTGCTGCGCCGCCCGGTCGAGCATGAAGTCGATGAGCTTCCTGCCGTTCTCGTTGTGCGGGGCCCCGGTGACCAGGCCGGCCGCGTAGGGCAGCGCGAACGTGGTGGGCCTGCCGTCCCGGCCGGCGGGGAACCAGAGGCCCAGGTGGGGCATGGTCCTGGACTGGGCGTAGTTCATCTGCACATCGCCGTTGGCGACGAGGAGTTCGCCCTTGTCGACCTTCGGGGCGAGCTTGCCGGTGGAGGCGGACGGGCCGACGTTGTTGTCCTGGAGCTTGCCCAGGTAGTCCAGGGCGGCCCGCTTGCCGCCGAAGTCGTGCATGGCCTTGACGAGGACGGCGGTGCCGTCGCCGGCGACGCCGGGCGTGGAGTACTGGAGCTTGTTCCTGTACCTGCCGTCCAGCAGTTCCTGCCAGGTCTTCGGGGCCCGGGTCAGCTTCTCCTTGTTGTAGACGAACCCGAAGTAGTTGTTGACGACCGCCGTCCAGGTGCCGTCGGCGGCCCTGTCGGCGCTGCTGACCCGTTCGGAGCCCTTGGGGGTGTACTTGCGCAGCAGGCCCTTGCCGTCGGCCTGCTGGATGAACGGCGGCAGGGTGACGAGCACGTCGGCCTGTGGGTTGCTCCGCTCGCGGGCGGTGCGCTGCACCATCTCGCCGGAGCCGCCCTCGACGTACTTGACCTTGATGCCGGTCCGCTTCTCGAAGTCCGTGAAGACGCGGTCGTACCAGCCGTCGCCGTTCTCGCCCTTGAGTCCGTCGGCGCTGTAGACGGTGACGGACTTGGCGTCGGAGGCGTCGGAGGACGACCCGCACGCGGTGAGCAGCGGGGCGGTGAGCAGGAGGGGGCCGGCGAGGGCGGTGGCGGCCTTGAGACTGTATCTGGGCATGGCGAGGCTCACTCCGGTCGGATGGAGGGGTGTGGGTCAGCGGTAGGAGGCCCGGGTGCGGACGCGAGAGAGGGCGAACAGCACCAACAGCGTCGCCGTCATGAGGACCACCGCGACGGCGGAGCCGGCGAACAGGGCGCCGCGGTCGGTGGCCGCGTGGATCAGGACGGGCAGCGGGGTCCAGTCGGGCGGGTAGAGCATCATCGTGGCGCTCAGTTCGCCCATGGACAGGGCGAAGCACAGGCCGGCTGCGGCGGTGAGCGAGGGCAGCAGCAGCGGGAGCCGCACCCGGCGCAGCACGTACGCCGGGCTCGCGCCGAGGGAGGCTGCGGCCTGCTCGAAGGCCGGGTCGAGGCGGCGGATAGCGGCCGACACCGACTGGTGGGCGAAGGCGGTGACCAGCACGGTGTGGGCGAGGATCACGATCCAGCGGGTGCCGTTGAGCAGCAGGGGCGGCTCGGAGAAGGCGACCAGCACGGACAGGCCGACGACGACGGACGGTACCGCGACGGGGAGGACGAACAGGGCGTCCACCAGCCGTCGGTGACGTTTCCGCAGGGCCGCGGCGGCCAGGGCGGCCCAGGTGCCGGCGATCAGGGCGAGCAGGCTCGCGGCCAGCGCGGTGAGCAGGCTGGTGGTGAGCGCCTGGAGGGCCTCGCCGCGGGTGGCGGCCCGGTAGTGGGCGAGGGTCGGGCCGGAGGGCAGGACGCTCGACCAGTGGGTGGCGAAGGAGGCGCCGAGGACGACGAGGAGCGGCAGCGCGAACACGGGCAGGAAGAGCAGGGCGAACAGCGCCCAGATCGTCCACCTGGCGCCCCGGCTATGCACCAGCACGACGGCTCACCACCCGGTAGAGGCCGTACAGGCCCACGGAGAGGACGACGTTGACGACGGCGACCACGCAGGCGCCCGGGTAGTCGGACTCCAGGATCGCCTTGCCGTAGACGAGGGTCGGCAGCGTGGTGACGCCCTTGGCGCCGGTGAACAGCACGATGCCGAACTCGTTGAGGCACAGGACGAGGACGAGGCTGCCGCCGGCGGCGAGTGCGGGCAGCGCCTCCGGAAGGATGATCCGCCGTACGATGCGCGGCGCGCGGGCGCCCAGTGAACCCGCCGCCTCCAGCTGGGCGGTGTCGAGTTGGGCGAACGCGGCGAGCAGCGGCCGCACGACGAACGGCGTGAAGTAGGTGACTTCCGCGAGCAGGACGCCCCACGGTGTGGTCAGGAAGGCGAAGGGTCCCTCGGCGGTGCCGGTGACGGACGTCCACATCCCGTTGGCCAGGCCGGCGCTGCCGTAGACGAACAGCAGGGCGAGCGTGACGAGGAAGGACGGGAAGGACAGGAAGACGTCGATGAACCGGGCGACCGCCTTCGCGCCGGGGAACGGCACGAAGGCGATGACCAGTGCCAGCAGGAAGCCGAGCACCAGGCACCCGGCGGTCGCGGCGAGGGCGAGCCACACCGTCGTCCACAGCGCCTCGCGGAAGGCGGTGGAGGCGAGGACGTCGGCGTACGGCTCCAGCGACGTGCCGCCGCTGTCCGGCCGGAAGGACTGCCGGACGACGAGGGCGAGGGGGTAGAGGAAGAGGACGGCGAGCAGGGCGACGGGGGGCAGCGCCCACAGGGGGCGGCTGTCGCGGGGCGGCCGGGTGCGGCCGGCCGCCGGTGCCGCGAGTGGCGTCCTCGGTGGCCTACTCATCGCCCGCCCCGGCGGCGAGCGGGGCCGCGGGCCGCGGTGCGGCGCTCATCCCGGCCGCGAGCAAGGTGGCGTCCCGCGGCGCGAAGTGCAGGGTGACCCGGTCGCCCAGCGCCGGCGGGTCCTCCAGTTCGCGCAGGTCGGCCATGATCCGGTGGCCGTCCACGTCGACGTACAGCCGGTGGGTGGCGCCGCGCCACTGGAGGTCGGTGAGCGTACCGATGAGCGCGTTGGGGCCCGCACCCAGGCCGACGAGGTGGGGGCGTACGCACAGGGTGGCCTCGGCCCCGGCCGTGGCACCGCCGGTGGCGACCTCGATCGGCGCCTCACCGAGGCGGACCCCGCCGCCGGTCACGGTGACCGGCAGCAGGTTGGCATTGCCGACGAAGGACGCGGTGAACGCGTTCGCGGGCGCCCGGTACAGCTCGCGTGGTGTCCCGCAGGCCTGGAGCCGGGCCTGGTCCATCACCGCGATCCGGTCGGCGAGGGTGAGGGCCTCGACCTGGTCGTGGGTGACGTACAGCATCGACACGTCGGGCAGTTCGCGGTGCAGGCGGGCCAATTCGGTGAGCATGCCGGAGCGCAGCCGGGCGTCGAGCGCGGAGAGCGGCTCGTCCAGCAGGAGCACCGAGGGCCGGATGGCGAGCGCGCGGGCGATGGCGACGCGCTGTTGCTGGCCGCCGGACAGCTCCCGCGGGTGGCGGCGGGCGTGATGGGCCATGCCGACCAGGTCCAGTGCCTCGGCGACCCGGGTGCGGATCTCCTCCTTGGCGGCCTTGCGTGCCTTGAGCCCGAAGGCGACGTTGTCCTCGACCCGCAGGTGCGGGAAGAGCGCGTAGCTCTGGACGACCATGCCGATGCCGCGCCGGTGCGGCGGCAGGTCGGTGACGTCCCGGCCGCCGAGGTGCACGCGCCCCGCGGCGGGCCGCACGAACCCGGCGACCGCCCGCAGTGCGGTGGTCTTGCCGGATCCGGACGGCCCGAGCAGTGCCATGACCTCGCCGGGTTCGACGGTGAGGTCGAGGGAGTCGAGGACGACGTGGCCGCCGTAGGCGACGGTGACGCCCTCGAACCGGATGCCGCTGCTCATCCGAGTACTCCCGGCAACGACCCTACGGAGGCGAGGACGTGGGTGGCGCCGGCCCGGCGCAGCTCCGGCTCGCGGTGCGCGCCGGTCAGCACCCCGGCCACCACTGCGGCTCCGGCCCGTACGCCGCTGAGCATGTCGTAGGAGGTGTCACCGACGACGGCGACCTGACGGACGTCGTCCGCGGCCTTCGTGCGCAGGAATGCCTCCAGCACCATGTCGGGGTACGGCCGTCCGCGCCCGCCGGCGTCGGCCGGGCACAGGGTGAGCGGCACGAGGTCGCGCCAGCCGAGCGCGTCGAGGACGGCGTCCTGGGTGGTACGGGCGAAGCCGGTGGTCAGCACGACGGTGCGGCCGGTGGCCCGGATCCGTTCGACGGCCTCGCGGGCGCCGGGGACCGGTGCGATCAGGCCGCCGTCGACGAGGTCGCCGTAGGCCTTCTCGAAGGCGGCGTTGGCCCGCCGGGCGAGGTCCTCGGTGCCGAACAGGTGCCGGAAGACGGAGATCTTCGACTCGCCCATGGTGGCGCGTACGTAGGCGAGTTTCTCGGCGTGGTCGTCGCTGCCGGGCTCGACGCCCAGTTCGGCGGCGGCCGTCTCGAAGGCCTGCTCGACGAGGCCGCCGTCGGCGACGGTCGTGCCGGCCATGTCGAGGACGACGAGGCGGATGTCGTGGTTCGTCATGCGGGTCACCAGTTCAGTTCGTTCGCGGTGGTCTCGGCTATCGCGGGTGAGCAGGTCATGCCGCGCCCGCCGGGCCCGGTGACCAGCCACACGCCTTCGCGCACCTGCTGCCGGTGCACGACCTGGCGCGGGTCGGTGCACTGGGCGTACACCCCGGCCCAGCGGTGCCGGATCGGGGGCAGCGCCCGGCCCAGCAGGGACTCGACGACTCCGGTGAGGTGGTCGTAGGGGGCCTCGACGGTGTCGAAGGCGAAGGGGTGCTCGTACTCGTGGGTGTCGCCGATGGTCAGGCCGCCGTCGGCGCGCTGCACCATCAGCAGTTGCATGCGATGGGCGGCGGCCGTCCTCGCCTGCGGCTGTCCGGCGTCGAGCCGGTCGAGTGCGGGCGAGACGTACGCCGGGTAGTAGCGGAAGCTGTCGGCGTCGGCGACCGAGGTGGTCAGGGTCTCGTCGAGCGGGGCGGTCTGCATCATCTGTAGCCGCACCCGGCGCACGGGCAGGTCGGGGCCCACCAGTTCGCGCACCAGGCCGCCGAGCCAGGCGCCGGTGGCCAGGATCACGACGTCGGCGCGGTGCACGTCACCGTGGTCGTCGCGGACCGCGTTCTCCCCGATCACCTCGCGGACCTCGCGGCCCGGCAGGAAGGTGTAGTGCGGGGACCTCGCCAGTTCGGCGCGCAGGGCGATCTGCGCGGTGCGCGGTTCGACGGCGGCGTCGCGTGCGCAGTGCAGGGCGGCGGTGAACTCGCCGCGCAGGGCGGGGTTCAGGGCGCGGGCCCGGTCCGGCGTGAGCAGCTCGTAGCCGCGGGCCGGGGCGTCCGCGCGGGCCACCGCGGCCTCGGAGACGGCGAGTTCGAGGTCGCTGCGGACGGGGGTCAGCGAGCCGTTGGGGCGGAAGCCGAGCGCGGGCACCCGCGCGCCGATCTCCTGCCACAGCTCGCGCGCCCGCAGGGCCGTTTCCAGCTCCTCGCCCCCCGCTCGGCCACTGATCCAGATCTGGCCGAAGTTGCGCAGGGAAGCTCCGCGCGCCTCGCTCTCACGCTCGATCTGTACGACCTCATGGCCGCGCTGGACTGCTTGCCAGGCGTGCATGGTTCCCACCACGCCGCCTCCGACGACTGTCACTCTCACGTCGGTCACGCTCCTCTCGCCGGGGGAACCGGATCGGTCCGGACACCAACGGGAGCATGAACGAGGCATCACGTTTGGACTAGACCCGTTATCATCTCGTTACCAAAAGGCGAGGGTGGTGGCCGGGCGCGGAGGGGCCCGGCCGTGGGTCGGCCTCAGCCGCGCAGGTGCGCGGTGAAGGAGAACCGGTCCCCCCGGTACAGGCTGCGCACCCGTTCCAGCGGCCCACCGTCCGCGTCCCGGGAGACACGGTGGATGAGCAGCATGGGCAGCGCGGGCGGCGTGCCGATCAGCAGCGCCTCGCGCGGGGTGGCCAGCACCGTCTCGATGCGCTCGTCGGCGTCGCCGAACGCGATGCCGCGGCTGCGGAGGTAGCCGTAGAAGGAGGAGTCCGGCTCGAAGTCGGTGTCCAGGCCGGGCACGCGGGCCACGGCGACATAGGTGCTCTCCAGGCCGACCCGCTCGTCGTCGGCGAGGAGCACCCGCTCCAGGTGCCAGACGGGCTCGCCGCGCGTCAGCCCGGTCTCGGCGGCGAGGGCGTCCGGACAGGGGAAGCGGTCCAGGGTGACGAGGGCGCGGCCCGGGGTACGGCCCTGGCGGCGCACGCCCTCGGTGTAGCTCGCCAGGGACAGCGGCTGCTCCAGCTTGGGCCCGGCGACCACCGTGCCGCGCCCCTGCCGGCGCAGCTTGCCCTCGAGCACCAGTTCGCGCAGGGCTTGCCGGACGGTCTCGCGGGCCACGTCGTACCGCTCGGCGAGGTCGCGTTCGGTGGGGATCACGCCGCCCTCCCCCAGTTCGGCGACGAGTCCGTCGATGCGGGCCTTGACCGCGTAGTACTTGGGGATGCGCCCGTGCTCCGGGATGCCGGAGCGGACGGGGGCGCCGGGGGCCTGGTCGTTCGGGTAGTCCACCCGAGGATCGTCGCAGACGCGGCCTCCCCGCCCGGAACCGCCTCCGCCCTGCCCAGCGGGGGTTGGCTAACCCTGTCGTGCCGCCAGCGCCGCGACCGCGGGGATCGCCGAGAACGCCCGGCGCATGTGCCGGACGAGTGCCGCGCGGTCCCGCTCGGCGGTGTCCGGCGCGGTCCATGCCTCGAGTGCGCAGTGCCAGGCGCCCAGCATGAGGTCGAGCAGGAGGCGCACCTCGACACGGCCGGGCGACCCGCCGGCCAGCCGGTCCGACGTGATCCGTACGACGCCGGCGGAGACCTCCGAGCAGTGGCGCAGGCTGTGCGCGGTCAGCGCCGGGGTGCGGTCGGCCAGGCTGCGACTGGCCAGGAAACGCCGTTCCCAGCCGTCCGCCATGTGCTCCAGGGCCGCGAACAGCGCGTCCTCGTAGGCGGCGAGCAGGTGCTCGGCGGTCAGGGGCCTGCTCTCGATGTCCGCGAGGTAGGCGGCCCACAGCTCCTTCTCCGGAGCCAGGGCCACGTCCTCCTTCGAGGTGAACACGCGGAAGAAGGTGCGCTTGGAGACCTCGACCGCGTCCACGATCTCGTCCAGGGTGACCGTCGCGAAGTCCCGTGCGGTGAACAGCTCCAGGGCCGTGTCGACCAGCGCCTGGCGGGTTCGCAGCTTCTTGCGCTCGCGCAGCGGCAGTTCCTTCGGGGCCTCGTTCACGGCGTCAGCCTATCAGTCACCCTTGCCCCTTGTGCGCTTATGCCACTCAGTGGCACTCTCTCGTCATGAAGGCATTGACGATCGATCACGCCGCGCCCGGACACCTCGCTCTCGCCTCGGTGGCCGACCCCGAACCCACCGCCCATCAGGCCCTGGTGCGGGTCCACGCGTTCTCCCTCAACGCCGGCGAGGTCAACCACGTCATCCCCGAGGGTGAGACCGGCGCGGTGCCCGGCTGGGACGCCGCGGGCGTGGTGGTCCGGGCGGCCGCCGACGGCTCCGGCCCCGCGGCCGGCACGCCCGTCGTCACGGTGGGGGCGGACGGAGCCTGGGCTGAACTGCGGGCCGTCGACACCGACTTGATCGGTACCGTCCCCGAGGGAGCGGACCTCGGCCCGATCAGCACGCTGCCGGTCGCGGCGGGCACGGCCCTGCGCGCCCTGCACCGGATCGGCCCCGTCCTGGGGCGGCGTGTCCTGGTGACCGGCGCGGGCGGCGGCGTGGGCCGCTTCACCCTCCAGCTCGCGGCCCGGGGCGGCGCACACGTCACCGCGGTGACGAGCGATCCGGCGAAGGCGGACGCGCTGCGCGCACTGGGCGCCGACGAGATCGTCACCGACCTGGGCGCGCTGCGGCACCTGGAGCCGGTGCACGGCGTGGTCGAACTGGTCGGCGGCGCGCACATGGTCGCCGCGCACGGTGCCCTGGCCGAGCACGGTGTGCTGGTCAGCGCGGGTCACATCTCCGGCGAGGGCGAGCAGTTCCCCTACGGAGCCCTCTTCGGCGACGGCCGTCGCCACAACCGCCAGATCACCACCTACTACCTCCTGGACGACTCCGCCGGCCTGGGCGCGGACCTCACGTGGCTCGCCGCGCTCACCGCCCGCGGCGAACTGGACGCGCAGGTCGCCCTGCGTACCGACTGGACGGATGTGGCGCGGGCAACCGCCGAACTGGCGCGCGGCCGCGTGCCGGGCAAAGCCGTCATCGACGTCCGCTGACCGGGTGGCGGTGACGCTGTGATCACCGACGACGAGGTGCTGGCCCTTCTGGTCGAGCGCGTTCCCGAGACCAGGCCCCTGGTCGAGGAGAAGTACGGGCTTCGACAGGGCGAGGCGCCGCCGACGGTAGGCACGGGGCCGGACCTGTACGACAACCTGCTCGACCTCTTGACGAGGCCGGTGCGGGGAGCGGGTGTCGCGCATGCTCCGGCACTACGGGGTCAGGGGCTACGAACGCGGTCTGCCCCCGCCCTGAAGGGACACCGGGCGGGTGGCCCGCCCCTCGGTCCTCCCGGCGGTGGCGTGCCGGACGCCACCGCCGGGGCGCGTACCGGCGGCAGGCACCGTCGCGGACCGGGAGGGCGTCGGTCAGTCGCGCACGTGCAGCCCGAAACCCGTGCGGCCCGCGGGCTCCAGCCCCTCCTTCAGGTGCAGCGAGGGAATCTCGTAGTCGCCGAAGTTCTGCCGCCGGAAGGGGATCGGCTCGGTCGACTCCAGCGTGAGGAGGCGCTGTTCCCAGGCCTTGGCGACGTCCGGGTAGTCCTCGTCGGTCATCCGGTCGGTGCCGAACAGCACGAACGGCGGCAGTACCTCGATGCCCGGGTAGTAGAGGATGCCGTGCTGGATCGGGAACAGCAGATCGTCGATGGGGCCGTTGATCCCGCGAGCCGCGTACTGCGACTCCGGGCCGCCGGCGGTCACCGACAACAGGGCCTTCCTGCCCGCGAGGGTGCCTTCGCCGAAGCGCTCGCCGTACTTGGTGTCGCTGTGCTCACCGACGCCGTACGCGAAGTTGAAGGTGAACACCCGGTCCACCCAGCCCTTGAGGATCGCCGGCATCGTGTACCACCAGAGCGGGAACTGGAGGATGATCGTGTCGGCCCACAGCAGCTTCTCCTGCTCGGCGCGGACGTCCGCGGTGAGCGTCCCGGCGTCGAAGGCCCGGCCCGAGTCCCGGGCGACCTTCAGCGGGCGTGAGGCCTCGGGACCGTAGTCCGCGGCGTCCACGACGGCCTTCCAGTTCATCGCGTACAGATCACTCACCCGCACCTCGTGCCCGGCGTTCTCCAAGGTGGACACCGCGAGGTCCTTCAGTGCCCCGTTGAGCGACTTCGGCTCCGGGTGGGCGTGGACGATCAGCGTCTTCATGGTGACTCCTTCGGATCGGATGCCTTCGATCCTGGGGGCCGCGACGCACGGCATCCAGGGGCGCCCGAACCCTCGGCCGGGACTTCCTGGTAACGGCAGGACCACCTTCACGGGCGCCGCCGGGGCGATACTCGGGGCATGGACGATCTTGCGAGCTTCCTGCGCACCCGGCGGTCCCGGGTCGACCCGGCCGCCGTCGGCATACCCACCGGCAGCCGTCGCCGGGTCGAGGGGCTGCGCCGGGAAGAGGTCGCGCACCTGTCCGGGGTCAGCGTCGACTACTACGTACGCCTGGAGCAGGGCCGCGCGACCCAGCCCTCCGAGCAGGTCCTCGACGCGCTGGCCCGCGTCCTCGGGCTCGACGCGACGGAACGCGAGCACCTGTGCCGACTGACGCGGCAGCGCCGGCGCCCCTCGCGGGCACCGGGCGGGCGGGTCAGACCGGAGTTGCTGCGCGTCCTCGACCTGGTCCCCGACGCCCCCGCGCTCATCATCAACCACCGCCTGGACGTGCTCGCCGGGAACCGCCTCGCCGGGCTGCTCCACAGCCGGCCGCTGCCGGGCCTGAACACCGCCCGCCACATCTTCCTGGAGGAGACCGAGCGCGGGCTCTACGCGGACTGGGACAAGTGCACGCTCGACGTGGTCGGGCACCTGCGCCTGGCCGCCGGCAAATACCCCGAGGACCAGCGCTTGGCCTCCCTCGTCGGCGAACTGGCGATGGGCAGCGAGCGCTTCCGCCGGCTCTGGGCCCGCGCGGACGTACGCGCCCGCGCACACGGACGCAAGGCCTACCGGCATCCGCTGATCGGAGTGCTGGAACTGCACCAGGAGAACTTCGCGCTGCCGGACGAGTCGGGTATGGAGCTGATCGTGATGTCCGCCGCCCCCGGCAGCCCCACCGAGGACGGGCTGCGCCTGCTGGCGGGCCTGGGCGCGGCCGGCGACGACGCGCGTCCCGCGGTGGAGGAGCGGGTCCGCGAGTGACCGGACGGCGCGTGCTCACGGCGGGGCCGGGCGCCCCCGGGCCGGACGAGGGGCACCGACCCACCGCGAACTGAGCCGGTCGGGATCCGGCGCTCCGGGGGTGGGCGGTCGCGGTCCGGCTCCGGCGGACGGGTGACGGTGGTCCGGCGCTTCGGCCGACAGTCGGTCGGCGCACCGTTGACGGCGTGTCGGAGCGTACCGGCAACGGGTGTCACCCGGTCGCGCCGACACCCCGACACGATGCGGCCCACCCGGCCGGGGATGAGCGGTGACAGGCGGTCGATGTGGCAAATTGGCCGTCGCCGAATCCAGTGCCCAGGCGCGGAGGAGACACCGTCGCATGCCCTCCCCCACGGGCGCGGGAAGACTTCCGTCGCTGACCGGCCTGCGCTTCCTCCTGGCGGCCTGTGTCCTGGCGGCCCACACCTTCTCGGGTTCGATGCTCTTCGGCGCGGAACTCCAGACCGCGCTCTCGTCGGCGGCGGTGCCTCTGGCGACCTGCCCGGTCTCCGGGTTCTTCGTCCTTTCCGGCTTCGTGCTCGCCTGGTCGCACCGGCCCGAAGACCGGGCCGGAGCCTTCTGGCGACGCCGCTTCTGGCGGATCTACCCCAACCACGCGCTGGGCTGGACCCTGGGCGCGCTCTTCTACGTGTTCACGACCGCCCCCAGTCCCATGGCGGCCGGCGGCAGCGCCACGACGCTGGGCGGGACGGCCGAGTTGCTCCTGGTGAAAGTCTGGGTGCCTGCCCGGGAGGTGTTCAACGGCTTCAACGACCCGTCCTGGTCGGTTTGTTGCGAAGCCTTCTTCTACCTGCTGTTCCCGTGGCTGATCTCTGCCGTCCGGAGCCTGAGCCGGTCCGGCCTGCGTCGCGCGTGGCTGCTCCTCGCCTGCGTGATCCTGGCGCTCCCCTCGGTGGCGCTCGCACTCGGCGGGCCCCCGCTCCCGGGGTGGCCGCTCGGCGTGAGGTCGGTCTGGTTCGCTTACGTCTTCCCGCCCGCCCGGCTCCCGGAGTTCGTCCTCGGGATCGTCACCGCACGCCTCGTCAGGGAAGGGCACTGGCCGAGGCTGAACGCGCCGACCCGTGCCGGCGCCTTCGCGGTGGGGCTCGCCGCCACTCCCTTCCTCCCCCTGACGTACTGCCTCGGGACCACCTCCAGTGTCCCTTTCTCCTTGGTCATCGCCGGGCTGGCCGTACGGGACGTCCACGGCAGGGGCCGTCTCCTCGCGCGGCCCGCCGCGGTGGCGCTCGGGGAAGCCTCGTACGCCCTCTACATCACGCACTTCCCCCTGCTGATGTCCGTCCGGCAGGCGGTCGGCGTCCACCACCGGTTCTCCGCGCCCAACGGTGTCCTGTTCGCGCTGGGATCGATGGCGGCGGCGCAGACGGTGGCTCTGATCGTCCACCGCCGGTGCGAGCGGCCCGTCCAGGCGTGCCTCGCGGAAGGCAGGCGCCGGCGCCGTGTGGGCCGGCCGCTCCGAGCGCACCACGGCGCCGGTACGTGAATCGCCTTGTCGTCGCTCGACCCGGCCGGCTCGGACCGTGTTCGGTGGCCGTGGGTAGGGTGGCGGCATGTACACGCGGGGGCGCAGGCTCAGATTCACAGCGGTGTCGGCACTGGTCGTGCTGGCCCTGACCGGGTTCTCCTCGAGCCGTGGTCACGGGAGCCGCGGTCATCACAGCGGTGGTGGGGGCGGCTGTAGCAGCTCCAGCCAGGACCACGACGGTACGTCGACGTCGGGTGGCGGTGGCTCGCACGGTGGCGGCTCGTCCAGCGGTGGTACGTACGGGGGCTCGTCCAGCGGTGCCACGTACGGCTCGGGGACCAGTACCGGTGGCAGCGGTGGCGGTACGTACCGTTACCGGCCCACCCACCGTTCCACTCCCACGGCCTCGTCCTCCGGTGGTACCGCCCGGCCCATGACGGATGGGACCGCCGTGCTCAGGCGCTGCGCGAGCATCAACGACCCGTACGCGACCGTCCGGGTCAGCAATCCGAACGGCCGTGACGGCAGCTTCACGGTGAGGGTCAGCTTCAAGGACCGGCAGGGTGGCACCGTGATGGACACCACTGATCGGGTGTCGGTCCCCGCCAAGGACAGCGCGACTGTCCGGGTGCCCGTTCCCGGCACGGGGCGCGTGGACGAGATCGATCACTGCGAGGTCGATCCACGGGCGACCGCCGAGCGGTGACGGGGCGCGGTGGCTCACCGCGCCCGGGAAGGACCGTCAGGCCGGCGGCTCACCGGGAGCGGGAGAGGTGAGGAATCGTCCGATCTCGCGCGCCACGGTCTCGGGTTCGTCCAGCATCGACAGCACATAGGCGTGCGGCACCTCGGCGTACTGTCCGGCGGGCAGCAGCCGCGTCAGGCGGTGGCCGTGCTCGGGCGGCATCACGCGGTTGTCGGGCGACCACAGGACGAGTGCCCGCCCGGGGAACCGGCTCAGCGCCTCGGTGTGGCGGACGAGTTCCGCCCGGTCGAGCGGTCCGTTGCAGTAGGAGCGCAGGTCACGGCGGATACGAGGGTCTCTGAGGAGCGGTTCGGTCCAGCGGCGGATCAGCTCGTCCGGTACCGGTCGCCGGGCCATCAGCCCGAACAGCATCGGCAGCCGGCGCAGCGGGCCGACGCGCAGTTGGCGAGCGGCGAACCACAGCCCCCCGGGCATCCGGGCGGCCAGGGTGACCATCTTGCCGGGCAGCCCGGGCGGGAAGTTGTCGAACGCCTCGCACGGGAGGATCACCTGCCGGGCCACGCGGTGGTCGCGTCCGTGCGCGGTGAGGAAGAGCGCCCCGCCCCAGTCGGCGTGGACAAGGGTGACGGCATCCAGGTCGAGCGCGTCGAGGAAGTCGGCGACCAGGCCGACCTGTCCGCGCAGCGTGAGATCGGCGTCCGGCTTCATGGGCCGCCGATGGGAACCCAGGGGCAGAACGGGACGGACGTACGTGAACCCCTGCGGCAGCAACGGTAATACGCGGTCCCACACCGTGTGGTCCATCAGGAGTCCGTGGAGCAGGACGACCGGTGGCCCGGATCCGGTCACGTCGTACTCGACGACACCGGCCGCAAGCTCGACTTCCCGCACGACAGCCTCCGCTGGAACGGTCTCTCTAGAGTGACTGTTCTAGCATAGGGACGTGAAGACCGACGAGCGGATCGCGCTGGCGATGGCGGAACTGCTGCGCAAGCAGGGGTACGGCGCCACGGGGATCAACCAACTCGCCCGCGCCGCCGGCGCCCCCACCGGCTCCATCTACCATCACTTCAAAGGGGGCAAGCGCGAGGTCGCGGCGGCGGCACTGCGGCACACCGGGGCCGCCTACATCCAGTTGCTGCCACTGCTGCTCGACGCTCACGCCGATCTCGCGACCGGGATCGAGGCGGCCTTCGCCACCGCCGCCGAGGACATGGAGACCACGGGCTGGGCCAACATGTGCCCCGTCGGCACCGTCACGGCCGAGGTCGCCGACACCGAACCCTTGCTGCGCGAGGTCGCCGCGGAGGTGATGGGGACCTGGGTCGACGAAGGCAGTCGGTACCTGACCACCCGCGGACTGTCCGAGGCCGACTCCCGCAGCGCCATCTACGCCGTGCTCACCGCCATCGAGGGAGCGTTCGTCCTCGCCCGCGGGTTGCGCTCCGCGGAACCGTTCCTGGCCGCCGGGCGCGCGGTCGCGACCTACGTCGCCTCGCTGCACGACGTGCAGGTCAAGACCGCGCCGTGACGCGGCGGTTCACCGCGGCCTTCTCCGACGCGCGCGTCCCGTGATCCTGGGGCGGTCGACGTCGCGCTACGCTCGCCCCTCAGCCGACTGCCAGGAGGAGGACGTCGTGGCAAGGCCCCTTCTCTACCTCGACGTCGACGGCCCACTGAACCCGTACGCGGCCAAGCCGGAGCGGCGCCCGCAGGGTTACTCGACCCATCGCATGAAGCCCGAGGGATGGGTCGACCAGCACCCCGGCGTGCCACGGGCCCAGGTGAAGCCGCTGCGTGTGTGGCTCAACGCGGAGCACGGAAGAAAGCTGCGGGAGGCGGGCGCGAGCTACGACGTGGTGTGGGCGACCACCTGGGGCGCGGAGGCGAACACGTTCATCGCCCCCTTGCTCGGCCTGCCCGAACTGCCCGTTGTGGAATGGCCCGCGGTACTGGAGGCGGGCCCGGACGGCACGTTGTGGAAGACACCGCACCTGCTCGCGCACGCGGCCGGCCGCCCTTTCGCCTGGGTCGACGACGAACTCGGCGAACCCGAACGGGCCTTCGTCGCCGCGCATCACCACGCCCCCGCGCTCCTGCGGCACGTCGACCCCCGACGCGGACTGCGCGACGAGGACTTCGCCGCCCTCGAAGCCTTCGCGCGCCGCCTGTGAACTCGCACCGCGTGACCGATGAAGCCTCAGCGGAACTCGTGGACCACCTGGATCTCACCGACGATGTGCGCGTTGAAGTCGTCCAGTTCCTCGGCCGGAACCCAGAGCTCGAGGATCGTCCGCCCGCCGGCCTGCTGGACGGGATACCGGCTCAAGAAGTCCGAGTCGACCTCGAAACGAGTGACGAAGCCGGCGCCGTCGTGCTTCACGTTCCAGTCCCGGGCGATCCTGACGGCGTAGTCCTCGTTCAGGACCGGGTAGAAGATCGGCTGCTCGGGCAATCGGGGTGGCCAAGCCCGCCAGTTCAGCTCGCGCACCAGATCCAGCTCTCGGGGGCCGGTGGGGCGCCACAGGGTCGTCGTCGCTCGCCGGCCGGTCATCTGCGTCACTCTCTCGACGTGAGCCGCCGGTAAGGCGGTTCGGGAGAGCGGACGATACCGGCACCGCGGAATCAGCAGCCAGGCGGTTGCCACCGCCGGGCCGGCTCCATCGAGGTCATGGCGTCTGTCGGGGGCCGGTGCGCGTCCGGGAGAGCACCGAGGTCGGAGGGTGGCGCCCCGTTCGCGTCGTCGCGTCCGTGCCGCGCCGGGTGCCCGGACTGAAAACACCTTCCTGCAAAGCCGAGTTGGCCCGGCACCACGGAATTCGGCATGGACAGCCTTCAACAGACTGTGGCAGCTTGGAATCCGTAGTGGAAATATACTTCCGCAATACGAGAGTCCTCGTCATCCTGACTGACCGCCTCCTTCGCCCGCCTCACCGGCGGGTCCGACTTCCTGGAGACCGCCGATGAAGGAGATCGACCCCGGTCCCACGGCCTTCCGTGAACTGACGCGCGCCGCCGAACGGTTGCTGGCGGCGGTGGCCGGTCTGAGCGACGCGGACATCGCCGCCCCGTCCCGGCTGCCCGGCTGGACCCGCGCGCATGTGCTCAGCCACCTCGCCGCCCAGGCCCCCGGGCTCGAACGCCTGCTGACCTGGGCCCGTACCGGCGTCCGGACCCCCCAGTACGCGAGCCGTGAAGCCCGGGACGCCGAGATAGAGGCCGGGGCTCGGCTGCGCGCCGCGGAGCTGGTGGCCCGGGTGCGGCAGAGCGCCGCGCACTGGCAGCGCACGGCCGAGACGCTGCCCGGCCCCGCCTGGGACGCCGTCGTCGTGCCGTTCACCGGCGAGGTGTGCACCCCGCGCCGCATCCTCGTCATCCGGCTGCGCGAACTCGTCCTGCACCTGGTCGACCTGGACGTCGGCCACGAGGTCGCGGACATCCCGCCGGCGACCCGGGACATCGTCCTGGCCGATGTCCTCGGCTACTACGCCCGGGCCGAAGGCGTGCCGTCGTTCACCGTGCACGGCGCCGGCGGTGAGGAACTGGCCCGGTTCGGGGACGGGGGGCCCACGGTCTCCGGGACAGCGGCGGACCTCCTCGCCTGGCTCAGTGGCCGCGGCACCGGCGACACCCTCGACGCACCCGGCGGCCTCCCCGCGCTGCCTCCGTGGATCTGACCCACGTCCACCCGGACCACCGAGGACTGCGACCGCCATGCCCCGGCCTTCCCGCCGATTCCCCCGCTTCCCGTGCGACGGGATCCGCACCAGACTCCGGGACTGCGTGCAGGCCCCTGCTCACCCGGCTGGAGACCGCCGCGCCCCTCGCGGGCCTGCGCCCGGCCCGTGAGGGGCGCAGGGGAACCGACGCCGAACGGGCCAACCTGGCCGCCTGGGAAAGCTGGTCGAGCAGACCTCCTGCACCGCACGTGCGGGCGCCACGGTCGTCCCGCTGTGCGGGAGCCTCTGCCACCGACAGGAGACCGCGCGGGGGACGCGAGCCGGGACACCCGATGAGTTCGGGCGGCGGATCGGGTCTCCCCTGCCATGACTCGGATCATCGCGGACATCTCGATCTCTCTCGACGGCTTCGTCACCGGACCCGACCCAGGACCGGACAACGGTCTGGGCACCGGCGGCGAGGCCCTGCACGACTGGGCGTTCTCCGACGCCCCCGGCGACCGCCGGTACCTGGCCGAGGCGACCGCCCGCTCGGGTGCCGTGATTCTCGGCCGCCGTCTCTTCGACGTGGTCGACGGGCCCCGCGGCTGGGACGACACGAGGGGTTACGGCGCCGGCGAGGTCGGCAAGCCCCCCTTCTTCGTCGTGACGGGTTCCGCACCGGAGTCGGTGCGGCTCGCCGACCTCGACTGGACGTTCGTCACGACCGGTCTACCCGATGCCGTGGCCGCCGCGCGCGAACGGGCCGAGGCGGCGTCGGCGCGCAGCGGCAACGACCTCGATGTCGTCCTCATGGGCGGCGGCGCCACGATCGCCTCGGCGCTCGACGCCGGCCTGGTGGACGCGCTGACCCTGCACCTCGCCCCCGTCGTCCTGGGTGCGGGCACCCCACTGTTCACCGGCGCGGTGCCGCGCGGGTTCGTGCAGCGGAGCGTGACCTCGACATCGACCGCGACGCACCTGACCTACGACGTCCTCTGACGGGCCGGGCGGAATCTCGGCCTCCTGTGGTGGCGGCTGCCGGGCGGGGTCGACGGGGTCCGCGGTGCCGGCCGTCGGCGTCAGCAGGCCCTGATGTATCGCACGGGGGCTCGGCTGTTCCGGCCGGGCGCTCGCGGGTACCCGCCCGTCCGTCGGACGAGAGCCGGTCCTGCCGGCGGGAAGGCGGAACGTAAACGATGATCACTGCCGCTCACCTTCGTGACTTGCTGGAACGCGACGAGGACGATGCCGTCCTGGTGCTGCTGGGCGGACGGGTCGAGGTGGTCGACGGCGCCGGGACGGAACCCGGCCGGGGTGCGATGACCGTCGTCTCGCGGCGGGAACTCGTCGAACGCCTCGACGCCCAGGGATCGGGACCGGGATCGGGCGACCTCGACGCGGTGGCGGCCGCGCTCGACACGATGGTGACCCACCAGGGCGGCTGAACAGGGGGCGCTCCGGGCCCGTGACGCCGGCGCCGTTCCCTACGGGTGCCGGGGCCGGGTTTCGGCGGGAGCGAGGGCGTCGGTGAGGGCGATGCGGGCGGTGACGCTCTTGCCGCCCGGCCGCCGCTCCGCTTCGAAGCTCTGGGCCACGGCCATGACGATCTCCAGGCCGTGCTGGCCCACCCGCCCGGCGTCCGCGGCGCGTGCGATGGGCAGGATCGGGTCGGAGTCCCACACGGCGACCTCCACCGCCGCGCCCACGACGCGGAGCTTCATCAGCAGCGGGCCCGGCGCGTACTTGCCCGCGTTGGTGACCAGCTCGCTGACCACCAGCTGGGTCAGGTCCACGGCGCGCTGCGAGACCTCCAGCCCGTGTTCGGCCCGGACACGGGTGAGGAAGGCGGCGGCCAGGTGACGCGCCTCGGCGATGCACGTGCCGGCGCCGTCCAGGGCCACGGTGGTGCGGTGGACCGCGGTCGGGTCGTCTCCACTCACCGGACCTGGTCCCCTCACGGCCGCCCTCACTCCCCTCGTACGCACGGCGCGTACCCCCACACGCTCGAGCGACACCGTCTGCGACCGGCTGGTCTGCCGAGGCCCCGCCGCGCCAGGAGCGGAGCAACGTCCGTTGCCTCGGGCAGCTGCGTCGGCCGAGGCTGTGGTGTGCCAGTATGACCGACATGGCTGAGGCAGAGACGACGGGGACCGAACAGGCGGGGCGGACGGAGCAGCTGTCGGCCCTGACCACCGTGACCGAGGGCATCCGCGTGGTCACCCTGGCCGGGGAGATCGACCACGCCACCGGCGAGACGCTCCGCGGCGCCCTGGGCTCCTGCGACGGCTCCGGCTCGCGCGTCGTGGCCGATCTGAGCCGGGTGACCTTCATGGACTCCAGCGGCATCAACATCTTCATCGCGGCCCACCGGGCCCTGACCGAGGCCGGCGGCTGGCTGCGGCTGGCCGCACCGGGTGAGTCCGTCATGCGCACCCTGAGCATCGTCGGCGTCGACGCCGTCATCGACTGCCGCGACACCCTGGATCACGCGCTCGGCGACTGACCGAACACCGAGTCCTGGGCCCGCCCCCTCCGGAAGCGGTCATTCCCGGGGGATTCGGGGTGCGTGGACGGCGAGGACGGCGGTGTCGTCGTCGACGCCGCTGCCGAAGGTGTCGAGCAGTTCCCGGACCGCCCTGACGGTGTCCGTGGCGGTGGTGGGGGCGAGGGCCCGGCCGAAGTCGAGGAGAGCCTCGTCGCCGTAGCGTTCCCGGTCGCCGGCGGTGGCACCGGTGTGGGCCTCGGTGAGTCCGTCGGTGTGCAGGAGCAGGGTGTCGCCGGGGGCGAGGCGGACGGTGGTGGTGGCGATGTGGGCGTCGGGCAGCACGCCGATGAGCTGGCCGCCGGGGGTGGGCAGGAAGTCGGCGGTGCCGTCGGCACGCATCAGCAGGGCGGGCGGATGTCCGCCGCTGGCCAGGGTGATGCGGAAGCCACCGCGGTCGGCGTCCGGGACGAGCAGGCCGAGGACGACGGTGCAGAAGCGTGGGTCGGTGCCGTCGTACTCCTGGTAGAGGATGGTGTTGAGGTTGCGGAGTACGGCGACCGGGTCGGGGTCGTAGACGGCGGCCGCGCGCAGGGTGTAGCGGACGAGCGAGGTGACGGCCGCCGCGGCGGCGCCCTTGCCGCACACGTCGCCCAGGAACAGGCCCCAGGTGCCGGCCGCCAGGGGGAAGAGGTCGTAGAAGTCCCCGCCTACCTCGTCGACCGAGGCCAGGTGGTAGTACGCGCAGACGTCCAGGCCCGGAACGTTCACCAGCTTGGGCGGCAGCAGGGTGCTCTGCAGGGTGGCGGCCAGGGCCTGGAGGCGGTCGCGTTCCCGGTCGGCTTCCTGGCGGGCGCGCAGCAGCTCGGTCTCGTAGGCGCGGCGCTCGCGGGCGTCGAAGACGGTGGTGCGGATCAGCAGCGGCTGCCCGTCCCTGCCCGTCTTCACCGTCGAGGTGACCAGGACCGGCAGGCGGGAGCCGTCGGCGGCCCTCAGCTCCAGGGCGATGCCGCTGATCTCGCCCTGCATCCGCAGCAGCGGGGCGAAGTGGGTCTCGTGGTACAGCCGGCCGCCGGCCGTGAGCAGGTCGGAGAAGAGTCTGCGGCCGACCAGGTCGTCGCGCCGGTAGCCGAGCCAGTCCAGCAAGGTGGTGTTGACCTTGGCTATCCGGCCGTCCAGCTGGGTGGAGAGGTAGCCGCAGGGCGCGTGCTCGTACAGGTCTTCGGTGCTGTCCTCCAGCAGCGCGGAGAACTGCGTCTGCTCGTCCGCCGCTCCCCCGTCGCGTTCGTCGGGGCCCTCGTGTCCCTCGCCGTCGGTCCCGCACATCACCGGGCGCCTTCCGCCGACGCGCCACCGGAGCACCGGGCCACCGGCGTAGGTATCCTCACCGGCACGCGGCCGGTACGGTCACCGGGCAGGGGCGTCACCGGGACGAGGACTCGCACGGTCCCAGGATCGGTACGGCACATGCTGTCGGTCAGCTCCTCGTCCAGCGCCGGCCACCGGCTCCTTCCATGATGACCGGCGCCCTCCCGGCCGACCAGCCCGGAGACTGCCCGTCGGGCGACCTCAGCGGTCCAACGGCGTCCTCGACGGGGCTCGGCGGGGCGTCGCGAGGATCAGGCGGCTCCGGCCGGCGTCCATGGCGACTCTCGGCCCAGCGAGGCGGTGTGCGCGCCGGACGTTCCGGCAGCCGGCAGCCCGCGTTCAGCCCACGTACACGGCTCATCAAGAGGGTGTCACGAGAGTTCCGCCTCGTGCCTACCTCACACTCGCGTGCCGGCGTCGCCTCCGTACGCGCCGCGGCTCTGACGCTCTGCGGCCTGCTCGCCACAGGAATGACGGTCGCTCAGCCGGCGACTGCCACGACCACGGCGGCTGCGGCAACTGCGGCGGACCCCGCGGGCTACCGGAACGTCCGGATCAACGAAGTCACCTCGTCGGGCAACGACACGGTGGAGCTGTACAACGCGGGCTCGACCCCGGTGAGCGTCAGCGGCTGGAAGATGTCCGACGACAGCTTCTCGCCGCGGTCGTTCAGCCCGTCCTCCACCACCGTCCCGGCCGGCGGTTTCGTCACCTTCGACTCGCCGAAGGGGCTCGGTGACGCAGACCAGGTCGTGCTGTACACGTCCAGCGGTACGGTCGTCGACCGCGTCCAGTGGGCGGCCGGCAGGGCGAAGCCGGCGATGTCACGGTGCGACGGCGACGGCACCGGGGCGTGGGTCACCGCGGTCCCGGCGTCCACGTTCGGCGCTCCGAACGCCCCGGGCTGCCCGTCGCCGGTCCCGGCGGCGAGCCGGGTGCGGATCAACGAGGTCACCTCGGACGGCGCCGACACCGTGGAGCTGTACAACGGCGGGACGAGCGCGGTCAGCGTCGGGACGTGGACGTACGTCGACGGCGACACCACCCGTTCCCCGGTGTCGATCTCGTCGTCCTCGCCGAGCGCGACCAGCATCCCCGCGGGCGGTCACCTCACGTTCGACTCCACCATCGGGCTGGGCGACGACGACTCGCTCTTCCTCGTCGACGGCGGCGGCGACACCGTCGACTCGGTGACCTGGACGGCCGGCGGTGCCAAGCCGTCTTACGAGCGGTGCGCCGACGGCACCGGCTGGTTCCGCACCGCCACGACCGCGACGCCCGGCGGAGTGAACTCCTGCTCGGGCGGCACCGGCGGTGGCGGCGGCACCGGGACCGGCAAGCTGCTGGGCGGAGGCGGTGCGCTCACCGGCGGTTGCGCCCCCGAGGCACCCTCCGGTACGGGTGCCGTCCCGTCGGGCACCCTGGCGTGGCCGGGCGGGCCGGACGTCACGATCGCGGACGACGTCTGCGCGTTCACCACGTCCTCCGGCCCGGAAGGCCGGGACCTGAGCGGTCTGGCCTTCGATCCGGCGCACCCGTCGGTGCTCTGGGCCGCCAAGAACAAGAACTGGCTGTACAAGCTGGTCAAGAGGGCCGGCAAGTGGGTCCCGGACGCGACCTGGAGCGCGACGGGGAAGCAGATCCGCTTCGCGGGCGGCTCCGGCGAGCCGGATTCCGAGGGGCTGACGGTCGGCGGTGACGGCCATGTCTACGTGACCTCCGAGCGCGACAACGCGAAGAACTCGGTACCCAAGGACACGATCCTGGAGTTCGACCCGGCGGCGACCGGCTCGACGCTGACCCCGGTTCACCAGTGGGACATGACCTCCCAGTTCCCGCAGCTCGACACCGGCAGCAAGGACGACGCCAACCTCGGCTTCGAGGGCGTCGGTCAGGTGCCGGACAGCTGGCTGACCGCGAACGGCTGGATCGACCCCCTCACCGGTGCCGCCTACGACCCGGCGCGCTACCCGCTGCACGGATCCGGCCTGTTCTTCGCCGGCCTGGAGTGGGACGGCTCGCTCCACGTCTACGCCCTCAACTCCGACGGCACGTACACCACCTTCGGCAGGGTCCCGACCGGCAAGGCCTCCGTGATGGACGTGACGTTCGACGCCGGCACCCAGCGCATCGTCGCGACCTGCGACAACACCTGCGGTGAGACGCACACCTTCCTGAAGGTCGACGCCTCCGGAGCCATCGTGCCCGACGTGACGTACACGAATCCGGCCGTCATGCCGACCGACAACCTGGAGGGCTTCGCCCTCGCGCCGGCCTCGGCCTGCGTCGACGGCTTCCGCGAAGCGGTCTGGAGCGACGACGGCATCTACGGCTTCGGCTCCGGCAGTTCCTCCTACGGGCACGCCCTCTACAGCGGCACCTTCCCCTGCTGATCCCGCCGCCCACGGGTCCCGGGGACGGCTCAGCCGTGGGCCGTCCCCGGGACCCGCCGAGGAGCGGTGAGCGCGACCACCTCACCGTGGCACAGCACCACGACGGCCCGACAGCTGCACTCGCAGTACTCGACGTCACCGTTCGACGTGGGGTGGGCGGACATCAGGCGCCAGGTCGGCGTGCCGGTGGCGGACGCGAACCCCAGGCCAGCAGCGGGCAGCTCTCGGCGGCCGGCGGGAGCGTCGTACCACCGGCGGACGGTGGCGATGTCTCAGCGGGGACCGGACGGTGCGGGTGCGGGTCCGGCAACGGCGTCTCCTTTCTCGGGTGTTCCGCCGGCGGAGGGAGGCTGGGCGGGTTCGGGCAGGGTACGGAACAGGAGCCAGGCCAGGAGGGGCATCAGGACCAGCGGGGCCAGAGCGGTCCCCAGCGACGTCCGGTCGGCGAGGGTCCCGATGACCGGGCTGATCAGACCGCCGACGCTCACGGTGAGACCGAGGGTGATCCCGCTCGCGGTACCGACCCGAGAGGGCAGGTAGTCCTGGCCCAGTGTGACCTGGAGGGAGAACGGGACGTACAGACCGACGGAGGTCAGGAGCACGAACAGGTAGAGCGCCGGGCCCGGGACGAGGAGCAGACCCGCGATCGATCCGGCCGTCAGCAGGTACGACCGGCGTGCCACCCGGACCCGGTCCCAGCGGTCGGCCAGCGCACCGCCCAGTACGCTGCCCACCGCGCCGCCCAGGTACAACAGGAACAGCGCGGCCGTGCCGACGGCCCCACCGCCGCCCAGGCGTTCGGTGGCGTACAGCGAGACCAACGTGCTCAGGCCGATGAAGGCGACGTCTTCCGCCGTGCGTTCGGTCATACGCCCGGCACGCACTCCCGTTGACCGGGCCGGAGGCGGAACGGGCCGTTGTGGCCCATGAGTAGGAGGACTCATGACACGCACCCGACCACGACGGCAGGATCAGGGGATGACGATGTCAAGGAAGACGAGAGTACGGCTCGGGGTACTGCCGTCGGCGGCGGTGCTCCTGCTGGCGACGGGGTGCGGCACTCAGCACGCGGGAACCGCGGCCGACGCGTACCGGCGTTCGCATCCGACACCGACCGGGATAACGACACCGAGTACGCCGACGGACTTCCCCTGCCCCGGTGAGAGCCCCGCGCCGAAGGCGCCCACGACCGCCACGACCCCCGCCCCCACCGCGCCGCCGACCGACCACTACGCCGAGAACCACGGCTTCCGGGTCCCCATCCCGCTCCACGGTCGGAGCCGCTGCGACGGACTCACCATCGTCGGACGGGTCACCAAGACACTCGAACCGCTGCGCCGGCACGGCGACTTCGCCCCGCGGGACGTCCGCGACGCACTCACCGGCCTCGGCTATCCCGCCGGAAAGGTACAGGCGTACCAGGACGGGCCAACGGGTGTCGACTTCCTCGTCGACATCGGTGCCTCTCCCTGGTGCGTGGAGGGCACGATGAGCGGCGACGCCACCGAGGCGAAGGCCTTCGGCGGCTACCCGGACGGCACCGACTGCCAGCCCCCGAGCGGCGGCCACTGACAGACCGGGCCCGAGGCGGCCGGACGAACCGGCGGGGGGACGCACCTCCCAACGGCGGGGGTTGATCCTGTCGCCGACGGCCGGGTCATGTCGGTCCGCACCGGTGGGGTGCCGTGACGGCGGCGGCCGGGTGGGTGGCAGAGTACGGGCATGCTCCAGGTCTGTCTCAACGGCTCACGCCACCACGCCGAGTGTCCCTGGCTGCCCGTCGGCGCCGAGGAACTGGCGGCCGAGGCCCGCCGGGCGGTCGACGCGGGTGCCGAGGACATCCACCTGCACCCCAAGGACGCCGACGGCCGGGACACCCTGGACCCCGAGGCCGTCGGGGACGCCGTACGCGCCGTCCGGCGGGCCGTGGGCCCACGGATCGGTGTCGGCGTGACGACCGGGGCCTGGGCCGAACCGGACCCCCGCCGCCGCGCCGGCCTCGTCCGGTCGTGGACGGCAGTGCCCGACCACGCCTCGGTGAACTGGCACGAGGACGGAGCCGACCTGGTCGCGGAGGCGCTGACGGACCGCGGCATCGGTATCGAGGCCGGTCTCTACTCCGGCACGGACGCCCTGCGCAGGTTCGCCGCGTCCCCCTTCGTGGACGGCGTCCTGCGCGTCCTGGCGGAGGTCACCGACACGCGCGTCGCCGAGGCCGCCGGTGTCGGCCGTCGCATGGTCGAGGACGTGTCGGCCGTGACCGCGGCCCCCGTCCTGCTGCACGGCGCGGACGGCACGGCCTGGCCGGTACTGGTCACGGCGGCCGCGCTGGGCGTCGACACCCGGATCGGCCTGGAGGACACGCTGATCCTTCCGGACGGCACGCCCGCCCGGGGCAACGCGCCGCTCCTCCGGGCCGCCCGGGAGATCCTGCACCGGCACGGCGGACCCGTCCGGCCGGGACGCGGGCCCGCCTCGCAGTCTCCTTGACGCGGCGCTCCCGGGCGCGCACCGGTCCGCGTTCAGGGCAGGATGGGCGGATGGAGCAACCCCTTGACGTGCCCGAACTCGTCGCCGACGGCGGCCTGATACTTCGGCCGTGGCGGCTCTCGGACGTGCCGCTCGTCCGTGAGGCGGCGGAGGACGACTACATCCCGCTGATCACGACGGTGCCGGCGCCCTGGTCCGAGGAGGCGGGCGCCGCGTTCGTCGAACGGCAGTGGAGCCGGGCGACGACCGGAGCCGGGTACCCGTTCGTCATCGTGACCTCCGACGGCCGGCCGGTCGGTCAGGTGGGGCTGTGGCTGAAGGACCTGGACGAGGGCCGTGCGTCGCTGGGCTACTGGGTCGTCAGATCGGCGCGTGGCCAGGGTGCCGCCGCGGCCGCCGTCGGCGCGGTGGCCCGCTGGGCCCTGCGTGGGCTGCGGATTCCCCGACTCGAACTGTGGGTGGAACCGTGGAACACGGCGTCCGTGCGCACGGCCGAGCGTGCCGGGTTCCGGCGTGAGGGGCTGGTGAGCCGGGGGCGGCAGGTGGGGGACGAACAGCGGGACATGTTCCTGTACGCGCTCGGCATGGCGGCCGCACCGCGGTGAGGCGTGGCCGTGCCCTCGCGCGCGACGGGAGAACCGCCGGACAGCACCGCTCAGGGCTCGCCCGCGCCCGCCCCGGGTGCGGCGACCGTGACCGTCTGTGCCAGGTGGTCCGAGAGGTACGCCGTGCCGCCCGACGGCATAGCGGCCGGTTCGGTGAACAGCAGCTCGGTGCCGGTGACGGGGTAGCGGCCGGGGTCGCCGTGGACGAGCAGGTAGTCGACCCGGTGAGCCGTGGCACCCGCGGGCAGCAGTGCGGGGTGGAAGGTGGGCAGGTCCGCCGCGGCGAACGGGTCCCGCCACCGGCCCGCGTCCACGATCCCCTCGTAGAGCGCGGAACCGCTGGGCACGTTGAAGTCGCCGCCGACGACCATCAGCTCGGTGTCACCGCGGCGGGCCGCCCGAAGCGCCCGGTGGACCGTCTCCAACTGCGCCGCCTGCAAGGCTTGGTACCGGTTGCCCACCGACCAGTCCCCGTCCCGGTTGGCGGTCAGGTGCACGTTGCCGACCACCGTACGGCGCCCGGCGACCTCGAAGGTCAGCACGCCTTGCAGGCCGCTGCTCAGCACCGGCGCGCGGTGGACCGACAGGCCGCCGGGCCGGACGAGCGCCACGCGGAACGGGACGTACCTGGCCGACCGCAACGGCGTCCTGGAGAAGGAGACCAGGCCGCCGGCGGGCTGGCCGAGGAGTCCGGTGCCGTGGGCGACGGACGGGAAGGACGGCAGGTGCCCGCGCAGGAACCTCCGCAGTCCCGGCGTCCAGACCTCCTGGAGGTTCACGACGTCCACGTCCGTCTCCTCCAGACGGCGGCAGAACCCGGCCGCCCGCTCCCGCACCGGCCGCAGCGAGTTGGAGACTCCGCAACAGACGTTGAGGGAGGCCACGCGGATGCTCCCGGTCGCGGTGGTCACCGGGCGACTCTCCGCCGAGCGCGTCCACGGCGGCGTAGGCGCTCCAGCACGAGGTCGAGCACGGAGTCGTCGCTGCGACAGTTCCCGAAGGCCTCCTCGCTGAAGACGCAGTACGCGGCGAGGGCCAGGGAGAGGAGCCAGACCAGGGTTCCCCCCACGTATTCCGCCGGCCCCAGTTCATAGGTGTACGCGACGTGGACGGCGACGCCCGTCACGGCTCCGAAGCCGAGCCAACCGGCCGGGCGCAGGCCGAGGTTGCCGAAGAGATGGCGCACGGTGCCGTCCCCGAGCAGGAACCAGACGAGCAGGCCCAGCCCGGTCCAGCCCAGCAGGGCGGTGTACTTCAGGGTGTCCTCGGCGGGCGGGTCGAACCGGTCGCTGCGACCGGCGACGGTGATCCACACCACCGCGCCCCGCCAGGTGCCCAGGTCCGCGCGCACGCCCGAAGCCGCGACACCGTAGACGGAGGGGGTGACCTCCCGGGTCTCCCGCGCGCCGGAGGCGCGTCGGTACGTCACCCGGAGGTAGGTGTGCGTGCTGGTACCGGACTCGTCGCTGGTCGACTCCGTGTGCGCGTGCCGGCCCGTCACCGTGCCGATCTCGCGTGCCAGGCAGCCGTGCGCGGCCGGGGCGGGAGTCGGTACGTCGCCGCCGCACAGGTGCGCATGGCGGAACGCCACGATGTCCCGGCACGGGGCCACCGACCAGACGACCGCGCACACGAGTGCGGCCAGACCGGCCGAGAGCGCGCCCACCCGCACCATCACTTCCCGCCGCATCCGCCCCCCGGCGCTCCGGTCCGTCGCGTCGATCACCGCTGGCTACGACGCGCGGGGGAGCGTGCCCGGTTGCGCCCGGGAAACGCCGGCCCGACGCCGAGGACATGGCCGGGCGCGGACGTGGGGCGTCAGTCCGGAAGGATGCGGAACTCGAACTCGGGGCGGTCCCAGGCCACGGCGGGCGGATCGGCGCGGGCGGTCCCGGTACGCACCGCACCGACCCTGTGGTAGAAGTCCTCGGCGGGCGCGTGGGACACGACCCTGACACGGTCGAGCCCGGCGGCACGGGCCTCGCTCCGCATGTGCGCGACGAGCTGCCGCCCGATACCCCGTCCCTGCGCCTCGTCGGCGACGAACAGCAGGTCGAGCTCCGGTGGAGCGAGGACGAGCGAGTAGAACCCGAGGACCCGGCTCCCGTGCTCGTCGGCACCGACGGCCACGAAGGTGCGGTGGGCCTCGATGTAGTCGGGACCGACCCGGTAGCCCTCGACCGCGGCCGCGTACTTGCCCGCGTAGGCACCCGAGCCGCGCACCAGCCGCGTGAGCCGCTTGGCATCCCTCGCGACGGCCCTGCGTATCGTGATCGGCCGGCCGCCCGGGGAAGTGCGTGAACCCATCGGGCGAGTATGCCGCACCGGGCGGAGGCCCCCGTACGGCGGGTCCGGCGGCCGGTGCGGCTCGACGGCCGTGGCCCGCTCGCCCTGACCTGCTCGGCGGCCCTGACCCGCTGGGCGGCCGTGGCCCGCTCGACGGCCTCGGCGTCCCCGCGCCGACGGTCACGACCACACGGCGCCGTTCGGCTTCCGCCCTCCGACCGGCACGTCCGCGGATCCGGTCGCGAGGCAGGCGCCCCCCGGGCCGTGCCCGCCGCCCGCGGCCCCCGGGCCGGGACCGGCCCGCGGGTACGGTCGGGCGGCCCGCCGGCTCCTCACCATGACACCGCCCCTGGTGGTCCTCGCGGCGGGCGTCGCCCCGACCCAGGCGCTCCTGCTCAGCCAGGTCGTGCTGTCCTTCGGCATCCCCTACGTCCTGGCACCGCTGCTGTGGTTCACCGCCCGCCGGTCATTGATGGGGCCGCTGGCCAACCGCGCGGTGACGACAGGACTCGCCACGTCGGTGTGCGCCGGGATCAGCGCCCTGAACGTCGTCCTCGTGGTGGATGCGGTACGCGGATGAAGCTCCCGTCCGCCGAAGAGCGGCCGGGAGCTGGCGCCGCCGCACGGCCGGCCGCGGCGGCGCCACCTCCTTCTTCAGCGCGTGCAGGCACAGGGAGACCTCACCGCTTCCGCTGTACTCGGGATGGGCGAACACCGACAGGGCGCCCCACCAGCCCTGGATCAGGGTGTCGGCCTGCATGTCACGGAAGGTGGTCTCTGTGGGTACGGCCCCGGTCCCTGTGCGTAGGGTCCCGGCGTCCGCGGGTACGGCCCCTGGGACGGCTGGTAGGCGGGTTCCGTGGCGGCGGGGTGCTCAGCTGGGGCCTTTCCACGGGTACCTGCTGCTACGGCAGAACAGCCTGGTGGGACCGTGGGAGCCCCCCGGCCGCACCCGACGGCGCCGGCCTCAGGGTCGGGGGTTGATCGAGCACCACCGTGGGCGTGCGTCCCGGCCGCGGCGTCCGGCGACGGAGGCGCAGCGCGGGCAGACGCGCTTCACCCGGTCCGCCGCCCCGCCGGACTCGGGAAACGTGTCGACCCAGGTGACGTGCGGGAAGCGGGCCAGCTGGGAGCGGCTGAGGGAGAGACCGCAGACCGTCTCGTTCCGGCCGGGTTCCCAGGCGTGGACCTCACCGGCGGGCAGCCGACGACGCCCTTCCTCCTCGTCGGTCCACTGTCCCGAGGCGGCGACGGCGTACTGCTTCGTGCGAGCCATGGCGTGCGCGGGCCGGCGGTCAGGCGGCCGGCCGACCGGCGCCGGTCCGGAGCCGCTCCACCGGCACGGTCCGCGTCGTGCTCGGGGAAGCGGGTTCGAAGGCTGTCATCACGGCACCGTCCTCACTGGGGTCGACCTCTGGGTCCGTCCGTTTCCGCCTCCCGCGTGCCCAGACAGGTGGATTCCAAGCCCTCGGGGTGCCCGCGTCGAGGCACTGCTCGCTCGGACCGTGATCAGGGCCGATCCATCGTCCCCCGGTCTGGAAAAAACAGGTCGAAATGCATTATTTTGGTCAGCACTCTGCCGGGTCTGCGACGCGTTGCACGCGCCGCGTGGTTCCGGCCGCCCCGGTGTCCGGACCGCACGGCCGTGCTTCCGACCAGGTGGAGGGCACTGTGAATTGGCGTACATGGGCGGCTTGTCGCGGCGAGGATCCCGAGCTGTTCTTCCCGATCAGCGAGGAGGGCGCGGCGCTCGCGCAGATCGAGCAGGCCAGGCAGGTCTGCCGCCGCTGTGCCGTGGTGCGGGAATGCCGCGCCTGGGCGCTGCGGCACCGGGAGGACGACGGCGTCTGGGGCGGCCTCACCGCGAGGCAGCGGCGTGCGCTGCGGCTGCGGCGGAGCGAGGCCGACGGCTGAGCACCGGGCGGCACGTGGGCACCGGGCGGCACGTGGGCGCCGTACCTCCGGCGCGTCGCCGGGTACCGGCCGCCAGGGCACCGCCGCCGGGTCAGCCGGGTCAGCCCAGCATGCCCCGGTCGTACCCGACGGCCACCGCCGCCGCCCGGTCGTTGACGCCCAACTTGGCGTACAGGTGGGTGAGGTGGGTCTTGACGGTCGCCTCGCTGATGAACAACTCGCGGGCGATCTCGCGGTTGGAGGTGCCCCGGGCAACCAGGGCGAGCACCTCGCGCTCACGCGCGGACAGCGGCTCGGCGCCGGGCCGGCGCTGGGTGCGCACCGCGTGGACCAGGCGGGAGGCGACCGCCGGGGAGAGGACCGTACGGCCTTCGGCGGCGGCCCGGACGGCGGTGAACAGCTCGTCGCGCGGAGCATCCTTGAGGAGGTAGCCGGTGGCACCCGCCTCGATCGCGGGCAGCGTGTCGGAGTCGGTGTCGTAGGTCGTGAGCACCAGCACCCGGGCCCGGGCGCCGCGCCGGGTCAGCTCCTGGATGGCGTCCACACCGGAGCCGCCGGGCATCCGCAGATCCATCAGGATCACGTCGGGGTCCAGGGCGGCGGCCCGGTCGACGGCCTCCACGCCGTTCGCGGCCTCGCCGAGCACGGTGAAGCCGGGGGCGGAGTCGAACATGCCGCGCAGTCCGTCGCGGACGACCGGATGGTCGTCGACGATCAGCAGGGAGATGGAGGGCTCAGCGGTCATCGCCCACCCACGGTACCCGAGCCGACACCGCCGTACCCTGGCCCGGTTCGGACTCCACGGTGAGCGAACCCGCGACGCGTTCGGCGCGGGTTCGCATCCCGGTCAGGCCGAACCCGCCGGTGCGGGTGCGCGCCGGTACGGTGCCCGGGTCGAAGCCGGTGCCGTCGTCGCGGACGTCGAGGGTGATCTCGTCGTCCATGAAGGACAGGGTGACCCCCACTCGGGCCGGGCGGGCGTGCCGCGCGGCGTTGGAGAGGGCCTCCTGCGCGATCCGCAGCAACGTCGCCGATATCTCCTCGTGCAGGTGTCCGGCGGTCCCGGTGACCGTGAAGTCGGCCCGGACGCCGGTGTGTTCACCCCATTCGGTGACCGTCTTCCGCAGCGCCTGCGGCAGCCCGTCGGCGGCGAGGGCGACCGGGGAGAGGTTGTGCACGGAGCGCCGGGCCTCGCCGAGGCTGTGCCGGGCGAGGGCGGAGGCGCGCTCCAGGTGGGTACGGGCGGTGATCAGGTCGGGGGCGTTCGCGACGACCTGGAGCTGGGCGATGATCCCGGTCAGCCCCTGCGCGATGGTGTCGTGGATCTCGGCGGCGAGCCGACGCCGTTCGTCCGCGACACCCGCTTCCCTCGCCTGGAGGAGGAGTTGGGCGTGGAGGGCGGCGTTCTCGTCCAGCGCGTGCCGCAACGCCGTGTTGGTGCGCTCCAGTTCGTCGATGGTGTCGGCCTGGAAACCGAGCCGTGCCTGCTCCTGCTCGGCGAACCGGGTGAACACGCTGACCATGCCCATGTTGACGCCCAGCACCAGGAGGAAACCGACCCAGAGGACGGACCCGTGCGGTGGCATGCCACCGATCTCGCTGCCGGACATGGTGACGGCGGTCAGGAAGAGACCCGGCAGGACCAGGCGGCGGGGCAGTTCACGGCCGGCGGTGTAGTAGCCGGTCACGGCGTAGAAGGCGAAGAACGGGTTGATCCAGGTCAGTACGAACCCCAGGGCCCAGCGCAGCAGGTAGAGGACGGCGTCGGTGCGGTGCGGGCCCGGCCGCTTGCGCTTCACCACGCCCCAGGCCAGCTGGAGCACGGCGCCCGCGGCCACCAGTACCACCGCGACGACCGTCTCGGCCCGGTCCATGCCGATCACCCGGGTGGAGATCGCCGCCGCGACGGCACCGGCGAGCAGCAGTGTCCAGGGCCCCCAGGTGTCGAAGGAGGCCCGGGCCATCTGTCGCGCGGCGTTCGTCATCCCGTCAGTCTCCCGGCGCGGCTCGCTCATTCCCAGCGGAACCAACGGGCGGCAGCGGCCGTCAGCAGGACCGTCCACAGCGCGAGCACACCCAGATGCGTCCAGCCGGGCCAGTCGCCGGCCGCCGCCTGGTCCAGGGCGCGGGCCGCCGCCCCGAACGGGGTCAGCTGGACAACCCGCGCCAGGACGTGCGGCATCGACCGGACGGGCAGCCACACCCCCGCGCAGAACATCATCGGGAAGAACACCGCCGATCCGACGGCGCCCGCGATCTTCGTGGTCCGCGACAGTGCCGAGACGACGTTGCCGAGGGCGAGGGCCGCCGCCGACGCCAGCAGGAGCGCGAGCAGATAGCCGGCCGGCTGCTCGGGCAGGGCCACGTGGAAGGCGACGCGGCCGACCACGAGGGCGAGCAGTGCGGAGGCCAGGGCGATCGTGCCCTGCACGGTCATCTGCGCCGACATGAGGACGGAGGGGCGTACCGGGGTGACGGACATCCGGCGCAGGATGCCCCGCTCGCGGTAGCCGGTGAGGGCCTGCGGCAGCGACTGGACGCCGGACATGATGAGCGCGATCAGCACCGCGATGGGCACGTAGGCGTCTATGGGCCGCAGTCCGTCCATCGCCGGATCGTGGTGCCGGAACGAGGGGATCGAGCCGAGGATCACCAGCAGCAGGGTCGGGAACAGGAAGATCCAGAACACTGCCGCCGGTTCGCGGCGGAACAGGCGGAACTCGGTTCGCAGCACGGCGGTGTTCATGCCGAGGCCTCCTCGGTGAGGTCCAGGAACGCGTCGTCCAGTGTCGCGTCGAGCACGCGGAGCTGGTGGGCGGTGACGCGGTGGCGGGCGAGCAGGGTGATGACCGCGTTGACGGTGTCGTCGGTGCCGGAGAGCGTGACCCGGCCGTCCTTGTGCGCGATCGAGGTGAGCGCCGGCAACGTGGCGAGGTCACGTTCGTCCAGCGGCGCGGACGGGGTGAAGCTGATGACGGTGGAGCCCGCGGAGCGGCGGACCAGGCCGGCGGGGGTGTCCAGGGCGGCCACCCGTCCCTTGTCGATGACCGCGATCCGGTCGCACAGCCGTTGCGCCTCCTCCATGAAGTGGGTGACGAGCAGCACGGTGACCCCGCCCGCGCGGATGTCCTCGACGAGCTGCCAGGTGTCGCGGCGGGCGCGGGGGTCCAGGCCGGTGGTCAGCTCGTCCAGCACCACGACCCGCGGGCTGCCGATCAGCGCCAGCGCGGTGAACAGCCGCTGCTGCTGCCCGCCGGACAGGTTGCCGAACCGGGTGCCGAGCTGCGCGGTGAGGCCCAGGCGGTCGGCCAGGTGCCGCCAGTCGGCCGGGTCCGGGTAGAGGGCGGCGTACAGTTCCAACGCCTCGCGCACGGTCAGTTTCGCCTGGAGTCCGCTCTGTTGGAGCTGGGCGCCGAGCACCTGCGCGACCTTCTCGTGGTCGGCGACGGGATCGAGGCCGGCGACGCGGACCCGGCCGCCGTCGGGGACGCGCAGCCCTTCGACGCACTCCACGGTGGTGGTCTTGCCGGCGCCGTTCGGGCCGAGGATCCCGAAGATCTCGCCCTCCTCGACGGCGAAGGAGACACCGTCGACGACGGCCCGGCCGCCGTACGACTTGCGCAGATCGGTGACTTCGATGACTGGTGGCATGCCTCGAATATCCCGGGCGGGTGGTCCCCGGCACATCGGCCGGCCCGCTGGAGACGGCATCATCCGATCGGTTGATGCCGGGCTACGACCACCGGACGGGCGGCCGGTGCGTCCGCGACGGCGGTGACGCCGGCGCCGGGACCCGGTAAGGTCGTGCTCTTCGGTCGGCGCAAGCCACCGGAGTCCCCCTGAGGCTGTGCCGATGACGACCCTCGACGACACTCCCGCACGGCTGCGGCTCGACCGTGCCCTGGACCGCCTGGACGTCACCTTCCGCGGAATGACCGCCCGCGGTGACGAGACCCAGTGCGACTGCCACTGGGGCGGCGCGGAGGAACTCGCGCGGTTGAAGGTCCCGGACGTGGCGCTCGACCCGGACCTGCTGCATCGCACTTGGACCGCACCCGACTGGGGCGATCACGGCGCGGTGCTGCGGCGCATCCTGCCCCAGTTCGCCCGGGCACTCGTCGGTGGCCTCGTGGAACCGCTGTCCGGCATGGCGGAGGTCGGACGTTCCTTCGCACGAGGTCACTGGCAGGAGTGGCCCGCGCACCGGAGCGCGGCGGTGCGGGAGTTCCTGGACGCCTGGTGGGCCCACACCCTCGCGGAGGAGGAGCCCGCCGTCCCCGCGCACGAGGTCCTCGCGCTGTGCGCGGAGGCGTCCGCCACGCTCAGCCCCTGGCTCGGCACCTGGGAGTCGCTCCAAGGCCGCGCCGCCGACCGACACTTGGCCGAAGCGGTTGCCCACTGGGAGTACGACCTGCTGGGCGACCAGCTCCCCTGGCGGACCCGGGGCGACGCGGACGCCCTGTGCGCCGAGCTCGCGACCTGGTTGGCCGGGCACGCCCCTGACAGGCTCCGGACCCGGCAGGTTCCCGAGGAACTACTGCACCGCATACGCCTCATCGGCCTCACCGGCCCCGCCCGCTGGGAGGACCCGCACTGGCCCGGCCACCGCTATTGACCGACCGGACGAGGGTCCGGGCCGGCTCGGACCGCGGACGCCGGGCCCCTACGGCTTGTTGTCTCGTGGCCGCGGAGCCGGGTGAACCTTCGTCGTCGGGTGCACTCCTGCTGCCCTGAGGATCCCGGCAGTGTCGGGGTGGGGGCCATTGTCCGCCCAGTCCAGCGGGGACCAGCCTGCGCCGTGGTCTTCGCGGAGGGTGGGATCGGCGCCATGCGCCAACAGTTCCCGGACCGTTGCGGTGTGTCCCCAGCAAGCAGCTGCGCACAGCGGTGTGCCCTCCGAGCCGGGGCCGCAGCTCTCAGTGTCAGGGGAAGCCCCGGCCTCCATGAGCAAGCGGGCCACCTCGGCCTCTCCCTGCACCGATGCCAGGTACAGAGGAGTGGTTCCGTCAGTGTTCCTCCGCTCCGGACTTGCTCCACCGCACAGCAGGGACTCCACGCTCCTGGCATCACCCGACAGGATCGCCTCGAAAGGACGGTGGGAGAGCTTCTTCTGCTGCCGCTGCTTCATGGCCGGTGAGGCTAGCGATCACGGGTACGGCAGAACCACTCATTCCATTCGTTGATCACCGCGACCAGCACAGTGGCCTCGTAGCGGACGGCAAGCAGTCGTGCCGCGTGGCCACGGCCCGATGACGCTTGAGGCGATTGATGCCGCACTCGACGGCATGCCGCTCGCGGCAGTCGCTTCCGTCCGACTTCGCAGGCCGACCGCCCCGGGAGCCGAGCTTGTGGCCGTTGCGGATCCGGTCCGCCGGGACCGGGATGGTCGCCTCGATCCCCGGGACCCGGGGGTCGCCCGGCGGCTGTGGGACGCCGCGGAGAAGCTCACCGGCATGCCGTTCGGCCTCCGGCGCCCGGGCGCACGCCGTTTCCGGTGCTCGTCCCCGGCGCGCTCCGACCCGGGGCACCCCCTGCGCCCCGCCTCAACCGGCGGTCCGCACCGCGCTGTCGCGCCTCCACTCCTCCTCCAGGACGGCGCGGAACGCCCGGGCGGGTCGCCCGGTGACGCGCTGGACGGTGTCGGTGACGCGGTCCTCCGCGCCCTCGGCGATGGCCCGGTCCATGCCGGCCAGCAGGGCGGCGAACTCCGGCGGCAGCAGCGCCGCGAGGCCGTCACGCATCTCCTCGTACGACAGTCGGCGGTGTACGACGAGGCGTCCGGTGACCTCGGTGACGAGGGCGGCGACTTCGTCGTGGCCGAGGGTCTCGGGCCCGGTGAGCACGAGGTCGGTGCCGTGACCTCCCCGGGGATCGACCGCGACGCCGCCGCCCTCCCCTCGGTCCCTTCGCTGATGAACCGACAGACATCGATCGGCAGTTGCCGAGGTTCGGGGCGGGCCACACGCGGTAACGGAGAAAAGGTCCGGTCGGGTAGGGCATGATCAGGTGCTATGACTGCTGGAGAGATATCTGAGCATCCGCCGATCTACGGCCGTTTGGTCGAGGAGCGCGGTGACGTCCTGGCGGAGACACGCAGCGCGGCCGAGCAGGCACAGCGTCGAGCGCGCCAGGCCCTGGACTGGAGCGGTCTGCGGCCGCCCGCGCAGCACCGGGAACAGGCGGGGGGCACCTTCTCCGCCTTCGGCTGAGTACCGGGCGCCCCACTCCCCTCCCCTCCGTCGCCACCGCCGGGTCAGGGCCGGGCGATGGACGGGGCGGGGCTCGCCCGCCGTCGGTGTCGCGCCCGGTCAGGAAGTCGGCCGGAGCGCGACCGCCCGCACCGGGCCAGGATGCGCCCCCTCCACCGGGCGGGCCCCGGTGCGCGGGCCGATGTGTTCCGGTTCTCTTCGCTCTGCCCCGGTCGGCTCACTCCCGCTTCAGAACTGCTGTACGAGCATCCAGGTGGCGACCGCCAGGAAGAGCAGCCCCGACACCCGCGACATCGCGTACCCCCTGCGGGTGGGCTCGGTCCCCGCGGGGTCCTTCACCCAGCCCCGCTGAAGGCGGCTGTTGAGCCGCCACAGCAGTCGAGGGCGGACGACTTGGACCAGGCCTGTGATCAGGAACAGGCACAGGAACAGGATGAGGAAAGGGCGGGAACCGCCGCTCTCGGACGCGGCCCGCACCAGCGCACTGTGATCCATGCGGCCCGCTTTCCCTGACGCCCTCTCAGCAAACGGGCGGACGCCCCCTGGTGACGGCCACCGTCGTCCCCGCGGACCCGGTCCCCGGTGTGAGGGGTGCCGCCGCCGGGGCACCTGTGAGGTATGAGGCTCACCGCGGCGCACACCGCCGTCCCGTCCCCTCGGCCCTGGCGGCGCTACGGCGCGGCGGCGACGGCGGTGGCCGCGACCGCCCTGGCCGGTGCCGCGGCGGTCGACGCCGACAGCGCCTGGTACCGCTCGCTGCGCAAGCCGGACTGGCAGCCACCGCCCCGGGCCTTCGGTGCCGTGTGGACACCGCTGTACGGCACGATCGCGTACGCGGCCGGTCACGCGCTCGGCAGGGCCCCGGACGCCCGGCAGCGGGCGGCGCTCACGGGGAGTCTCGCCGTCAACCTGCTGCTGAACGCGGGATGGAATTGGCTGTTCTTCGCCCGCCGCAGCCCGCGGGCCGGGCTGGCCGGGACCCTGCTGCTGGACGTGAGCAACGTCGACCTCCTGCGCCGGACCGCGCGCACCGACCGGACGGCGGCCCGCGCGCTGCTGCCGTACGCCGCCTGGTGCGGCTTCGCCACCGCCCTGAACGCCTCCATCGTCCGCCGCAACAGCTGATCCGCCCGCGGCCGTACGAACCTCCGTCGAGCGGACACCCGGGGAGCGGTCCCCGTGCGCTCACACTCCGGGCGCGGCATCACTCAGGGCCGGTGTGGGTACGCGCGCTCATGCCCGGGGCCCGGCGCGCGGCCAGTATGGAGGCAACGGCGCGGCAGACAGCGCCGGTTCTCACACATCCGAGCCTGTGAGGGGCGTTCCCCATGTCACGACGTACCGTCCTGTCCGTAGTCGCCGGCGCCGTCGTCCTCACGGGTGCCGGGGCCTTCGCCGTCGCCCACGCCGGGGACCGGCCACCGTCCGTGACGCACGGCGCCGCCCGTTACACCGCCCCCGACGGCCACCGCCGGGGCTCGCTGACCTTCACCGCCGACGTCACGGCACCCTCCGGCGTCAAGAAGGTGAAGGTCCTGGCGTGGCCGGCGCGGTCCTCGTTCGCCGAGCGGGGCCTGACCGCCGACGACATGGCCGGCGTCGAGTCGGCCCGCTGTGAGCCGTCCGGTGACGAGACCGCGCGCTGCACCTACACCGCCGACGTCACCCCCGCCGAGGCCGACTCCTCCCCGCGCGGCCGGTGGCACGTCGCCGTCCTGGCCACCACCGAGGACGGCCGTACGACGCTGGACACGAGGTCGGCCGACTTCACCATCCGGTGAACCGGTACGTTCAGGTGACAGCGGCCCCGTGCGCGTGCGTCCCCGGGGCCGGGGGAGGCAGGGCGTGATGTCGGCGGACGAGCCGCTGCGGATGTCGGTGGACGGTGAGGAGTTCGAGATCAGCCGGTCCGACGACAGCCCGGGCACCTACGACGTCGCCTGGCTGACCGGGCCCGATCCGCGGTACGGGTTCGGGTTCCGGAGCCATCCGCCGGGACACGTCGGCCGGGCCGTTCTCGAAGAGGCCATCAGGGACTTCCTCGCGCAGGTCGACCCCGGCACCGGGCACATCGAGTGAGCACCGTCCGGGGCCGGCCGGTGGCGGTGGCCGGCCCCCGTGCGGCCGGCCACCGCTCACCTCGTGCCCGGGCCGCCGGGCCCGTGGGTCAGCTCACCTCCTCGCAGGGCAGGCCGACGGAGGTGTAGGTGCCGCCGGAGAGCTCCCACCCTTCGGCGCACGTCTGGCCGGAGCCCCGGCCCGATCCGGTGGCGCCGGGGTAGGCGCTGTCCCGGCCCTCGACCCGCATGCCGGGACCCCAGACGTTGATGTGGCCGTAGAACCGGCTGGAGCCGCCGTAGATGCCGCGGGTCGTGTAGCCGGAGGCGTTGCCGGAGACGGTGACGCAGACCTTGTGGTTGCACCCGTGCGCGTCCTTGAGCCGGGCCTCGTCGCCCACCCGGAGACAGACGTCCTTCGCGCACGTCCAGCCCGGGCCGGCGGACCGGGCCGTCTCCGCGGCGCCGGCGGCCGCCCCGCTTCCCAGGACCAGGCCGAACACCGCTGCCGCAACCAGTACCGAACGCATGGAGCCTCCCGTGTGACGGTGTGAGGGATCGCGCGGCCGGGGGTTCGTCCCCGGCCTCCCACCTCAGCGATATCCGAGGTTCTTTGTTCGGTCTCCGGACGACGGCGATGAACAATCAACCGCGAACAATCGCGTCGCCGCGGTCGGCCCGAACCGCCCGGACCGTGAGGCGCCCCGGCTCGTACGGCGTCACCCGGGCGAGGGATCCGGCCCCCGCCGGACCACCCGTGACCAGCGGGCCGAAAAGCATCGATCACACGACGGCGGCCTCCACCGGGCGGCGACACTTGTCGCGGAACGCATCGGATCGGGGGAAACATGCCACGCAAGGAGTCACCGCTTCCCGAGGGCGACAACCCGGTGGTGAGGTTCGCCGCCGAGTTGCGGGAGCTGCGCCGGACGGCGGGCGGGCCCTCCTACCGGGCTCTCGCCGCCCGCGCCCACTATTCGGTGGGGACGCTGTCGAGCGCCGCCGCCGGCCGGAGCCTGCCGTCACTGGAGGTGACCCGCGCCTACGTCGGCGCCTGCGGCGGCGACGTGGCGCGGTGGGAGGCCCGCTGGCACGCCACGGCCGGCGACATCGCGCTCGCCGGGAGCGGTGCCGCCACCGGTGCTCCCCCGCCGGACGCGGACGCCTCGCCCTACCCGGGACTCGCCCCCTTCGGCTCGCGGCAGAGCCGGTTCTTCTTCGGACGCGAACGCGTGGTCGAACAGCTGCGCGCGCGGCTCGCGGAACAACGGTTCGTCAGCGTCTTCGGCGCCTCTGGAGCCGGCAAGTCCTCGGTGCTGCGCGCGGGCCTGCTGCCGTGCCTGCGCGCCGAGGGCCGGGACGTCGTCACGCTCACCCCGGGTGCCCGGCCGCTCGAGGAGCTGGCGGTGGCCCTGGCGGCCCGTGCCGGCACCACCCCCGGCCGCATGCTGGAGCAGGTGCGGGCACACCCCGGCGACCTGCACCTCTACCTGCGTCAGATCGCCGGGGAGGGGTCCGGGCGGGGTGAGGTGGTGCTGGTCGTCGACCAGTTCGAGGAACTCTTCACCCTGTGCCCGCGCCAGGAGGAACGGAACCGGTTCATCGACGCCCTGCTGCTGGCCGCCCGCGCCGAGACCAGCGTGTGCCGGGTCGTCCTGGGCGTCCGGGCGGACTTCTACGCCCACTGCATCACCCACGTCGGACTCGCCAAGGCCCTCGACTCCGCGATGGTCACGCTCGGGCCGATGGATGCGGAGGAACTGCACCGGGCCATCTGTAGCCCCGCCGCCGCGGTCGGTTGCCGCGTCGAGGGACGGCTGCTGGCCTACCTGACCGCCCAGGCCCAGGGGAACGCCGGCATGCTCCCGCTGCTCTCGCACGCGCTCCGGGAGACCTGGCGGCACCGCCGGGGCACGCTGCTCACCATGGAGGCCTGCCGGACCGCGGGTTCCATCGAGCACGCCCTCACCCACACCGCCGAACGGTTCCACGAGGCGCTGAGCGCCCGGCAGAAGGACGCGGCACGCCACCTCTTCCTGCGGCTCGTGGCCGTCGGCGAGGGCACCGAGGACACCAAGCGCCGCATCGGCCGCTCCGAGCTGTCACCTGATCCGGACACCACGGCGATCGTCGACCGCGCCGCCGCCGAACGGCTCATCACCGTGGACGGCGAGCACGTGGAGCTGACGCACGAAGCACTCATCCGCGGGTGGCCGCGGCTCGGCGGATGGCTCATGGAGAGCCGCGAGGTGCTGCGCAGCCGCCGGCAGCTGACGGAGGCGGCCGCCACCTGGACGGGCCTGGGCCGGGACCCGGGAGCGCTGCTCAGGGGCGCGCGCCTGGACGCGGTCCGTCCGCTCGCCCGGGCCCAGGACGCGGGTCTGACGGAACGCGAGAGGGCGTTCCTCGACGCCAGTCTGGCGGCGGAGGAGGCGCGGGTCGCGGCGGCGGCCCGGCGCCGGCGTCGACGGCACCTGCTGATCGCCGCGGCGGCGGTGCTTCTCGCGGTGTCCCTGACCACCTCGCTCCTGGCCCTGCACGCCGACCGGGAGATCACGGCCCAGCGTGACGACGCCGTCGCCCACAACGCGAGCGCGGCGGCCACCGAACTGTCACGCACGGCGCCGGCCCTGGCCGCGCGGATCGCGCTGGCCGCCTACCGGCTGCGGCCGGGCCGACACAGCCGGGACGCGCTGCTCAGCACCCTGATGTCCACCTGGGCCGCGCACGAGGCCGAGATGTACGCCTTCGACGTCAGCCCCGACGGCACGGTGCTGGCAACCGGTGGCCGGGACCGCACCGTGCGGCTGTGGGACATGCGCGTCCCGCGCCGACCCCGCGAGACGGCGGTGCTCACCGACCACAAGGACGCGGTCTACGCGGTCGCCATGCACCCCGGCGGTTCCGTGCTGGCCAGCGCGGGGGCCGACGGAGTGCTCGCCCTGTGGGACATCTCCGACCCGCGCGCACCGCGCCGCATCGCCGGTGTGCGGACGCGTACGAAGACGGTGCGCGCCCTCACCTTCAGCCCGTCCGGGCGGACGCTGGTGAGCGCCGGCAGCGACGGGGACGTGGTGCTCTGGGACACCCGGTCCCTGCGGAAACCCGTCCGTGGTGCCAGCCTGCGCGGCCACCGGGACGAGGTCCGCTCCGTGGCCTTCAGCGCGGACGGACGGCTCCTGGCGAGCGCGGGGGGCGGTGACGAACACGTCATCCTCTGGGACATGACGTCACCGGCGCACCCCGTCGAGCGGGCCGACTGGCGGGCCCACACCACGACCGCCCTCTCCGTCGCCTTCAACCCGCGCACCGGTGTGCTCGCGACGTCCGGCGGCGGTGAGCAGCCCGTCAAGCTGTGGCGCGTGACCCGGGCGGGCCGCCCGGCGCTGCTCGCCGCGCTGGAAGGCCCCACCGACGTGGTCGGCAACGTCCAGTTCAGCCCCGACGGACGCCTGCTGGCCGCCGGCAGCGACGACCGCACGGCGCGCATCTGGCGGGTCGGCTCGTCGCGGCGGCCCCGCAGGGAAGCGGTGCTCGCGGGATTCACGACGGCGGTCCTCGGGCTCAGGTTCCGCCCGGACGGGAAACAGCTGTTCGTCGGCGTGTTCGACGGGACCGCGCACACCCTGTCGAGCGACTTCGGGCGCGTGGTCGGCGACGCCTGCGCGTTGGCCGGCACCCCTCTCACCCACGACGAGTGGCACCACTACCTGGGCGGGGTGCCCTACCGTCGCCCGTGCTGACCACCCGGCCCCGGCACCGACGACGTCATAGCCGCTGCCAGGGCTGGAACCACGGATCGCGCCGGGGCCTCCGCTGCCGCGAGCAACGGGTAGAGGGTCGCGCGCGGACACCGGCGATCACCGTGTCGGTCCGCTCGGCCGCTTCGGCGTACGCGGCCAGGACATCGGCCAGGCCCTCGCCGGGCCGAGCCGGAACTCACCGGCGTGCCGACTCGTCCGGTTTCCGCTGTGGCCGGACGGTGCTCGCGCGGGCCGGATCACCCCGGCCCGCGCTCGGGTGTGCCCGGATCAGAAGTCGTACGGCTTCTCGGTGTTCCAGTTGAGCACGTCGGCCTCGTTCCAGCTGAACCGCGGCTTCTTGCCCTTGTTGACGACGGAGTAGAAGGGGCCGGTGTGACCGTCCGCGCCGCGCAGCGCGAAGGCGAGCGACTGCGCCGTGTGGTGCTTGGAGCCGTAGTCGAAGAGGTTCACCGCGCTGTAGACCTTGCCCCCGGGCCGGAGCGTGATGTGCTTGTCGCCGCCCGGGTTGTCCTTCTTCGAGTGCGGCAGCGCGACGTTGTCGACGTTCCAGTCGAGCACCACGGCCGGGTACGAGGTGACCCAGCAGGGCTTGGTGCCCTCGTTCACCGCGGTGAGCAGCAGGTGGTCACCCTGCTGACCGGCGAACCGGTGCTCTGCGGTGACCAGCAGCTCGTCTCCGCGACACGCCTGGGCGCCGGTCGTCGCGCGCTTGCTCACGACCGCCTCCGCCCCGCCCGAGACGGTGGCCGAGCGCACCCCCACCTTGACGTGACCGGCGTTCTCGACCTGCTCCGCGCCGCCCTTGCCGTTCCCGGTGGACGCGGACCGGCTCCGGACGGTGGCAGCGCCGTGGTCGTCGCCCGCCGCCTTCGAGTCATGGCCGGCGCCGCCGCAGGCGGTCAGGCCCAGCGCCAGCGCGGCGGTGACGGTGGCCAGGACGGCGGAACGGGTGGTACGGCGGGCGATGTGCGTGGTCATGACGAAAGCTCCCCTGTGGTCTGTCCGGACACGGCACCCGCTCCCGCAGGGTGACCGGCCGGCTGTTTCGCTACACCCCAGGAGATGACGTCGGGGCGAGCGTCGTTCACTCGGCTTTGTCCGCATTCGGTAACAGCAACTGGGTGCAGCGACACCGGTGTTCACCGTGTGTCCCGCCGCGCGTGCCAAGGGGTCCGCCGACGGCCCGCCGCCCCCCGGATCAACGGCTGGGAGCGAGGAAAGGGAACGCCCGAGCCTCGGGATCGGTCGGAGCGGTCGGGTTGTCACAGATGAGGCATCCGATGTGCCACAGACGTTCAAGGAGTGGTCCTTATGGCACCAGATGCGAAGATCGAGCGTCAGCGGCTCTTCCTGGTGGTTCCATGGGGCATGGCCGCCGCACGCGCGCCGGGTCAGGCGGAGGCACTCATCGGGCAGGCCCGGCATCGCCGGGTCGCGGAAGAACAGGTGACGGACATGCGAACCGAGGCAGCCGAGCGGGTCGAGCTGGTCTTCTCCCTCTTCGACGCCAATGGCAACGGAGTCATCGACTCCGACGACTTCGACCTGATGACGGACCGGGTCCTGGAGGCGGCGACCGCGTCGGACGACGGCGCCAGGGCCGCCGTCCGGGCCGCGTTCCGCCGCTGGTGGACGACGCTGGCCACCGAACTGGACGGCGACGGCGACGGCGTGATCACCGTGGACGAGTTCCGTCCGTTCGTCCTCGATCCCGCGCGGTTCGGTCCCACGATCACCGAGTTCGCCGAGGCGCTCGCCGCACTCGGCGACCCCGACGGGGACGGTCTGATCGAGCGCCCCCTCTTCGTGTCGCTGATGACGGCGATCGGCTTCGAGGAGGCGAACATCCACGCCCTGTTCGACGCCTTCGGCCCGGACGCCGAGGACCGCATCACCGTGGCCACGTGGGCCGCCGGCATCGAGGAGTACTACGCCCCGGACAGGGCCGGGATCCCGGGCGACCGGCTGGTGGGTACCCGGGCCGTCTGACCGCGTCGTCGGAGCGCTGCGGGCGTCACGGCCGGGGTTTGTGCGCGAACACCCAACGGTTCCCCTCCAGCGCGTCGTTCGGCTCGGGGAGGGGGCCACGACCGTGCCGACGGGTGAAGTCGAAGGGCGTGTGCATCGAGGTGGACCAGCCCTTGGCCGTGAGGACGCCCGCGGAGTCGGGCCGTGGCCCCGCGTCGAAGAGATCGAGCAGGTCGATGCCGATCCGCTCCCGCGTCGCCGTGTAGATCGGGCTGTCGCGGTACGCCAGCAGGTCCTTCTCCAGCTTGGCCTCGAAGGCCAGCGCGCTGCCCGAGGTGGTCAGCCGGTCCACCGTGTCGATGAGGTACGTCTCGACGGGGCCCGGCAGGTAGAAGAGGAGTCCTTCGGCCAGCCAGACGCTCGGTGCGGCCGGGTCGAAGCCGGCGCCGGTCAGCGCGGTGACCCAGTCCGTGCGCAGGTCGGCCGGTACGGCGACGCGCTTCGCCTTCGGGGTGGCCGCCAGGTCCGTGAGCACCCGGTGCTTGAACTCCAGCACGCCCGCCCGGTCGAGCTCGAAGACGGTGCGGCCGGACGGCCAGTCCAGCCGGAAGGCGCGGGTGTCCAGCCCCGCGCCCAGCAGGACCACCTGCCGGGGGCCCGTCCGGACCGACCGGAGCAGGAAGTCGTCGAGGACCCTGGTGCGCAGGCCGAAGTAGCGGGCGAACCGGCCCCACAGCGGGTTGCCGTCCCCGTCCGGGACCTGGTCGATGCGCACCGGCCAGTCCGCGCAGGCGGGGGCGGCGCGCACGAAGTGTTCCGCGTAGCCGTCCCGGGCCAGGCTGTCGTCGCGGTGGGTCTCGATCGCCCGTGCAGCGGCGACCAGGAGGGCGGTCAGGCCCACACCTCCGTCCACGCCTTCCACGTCCGTGTGCCGCGGTGCCGTGCCGGTCATGCTTCCTCCGTTGCGGGGAGCGGGGGCGGGAGCTGTCCAGGTGTGGGTCGGGGTGGGTTCTCGGTGCCGCGTGCCTCGTTCACCGGCTCGTCCGCTCCGGGAGCAGGACCGGTTTGACCACGCGGCCGGCGTCGCAGTCGCGTTCGGCCTCGTTGATGCCGGCCAGCGGGTAGGTGCGGATGAGCTGGTCGAAGGGGAAGCGGCCGGCCTGCCAGAGCCGGGTCAGCAGCGGTATCAGCAGTGCGGGGACGGCGTCGCCCTCGCAGATGTGGCGGATGCCGCGGCCCCCGTCGAGCGTGCCGGGTTCGAGCGGCAGCGCGGTGTGGAGCCGTGCCACCAGTCCGAGCGTGCCGGTGGGGCGCAGTGCCCGGAGCGCGTCGTTGATGAGCGGGGCGGAGGCGGTGGTGTCGAGCGCGTACCGCGCGCCGCCGTCGGTGAGCCGCCGGATTCGCTCGGCCTGTCCGGCCGTTGCTGCGGGCAGAGGGATCGCGCCGAACCGTTCGGCCAGGGCCAGCCGCCGGGGGTGCCGGTCGACGGCCACGGTCAGCGCGCCGGCGGCGGTGGCCGCCATCACCGCGGCGAGCCCCACGGCTCCCGCGCCGAGGACGACGAGGGTGTCGCCCGGACCGGCGGCGAAGGTGTTCAGCACGGCTCCGGCGCCGGTGAGGAAGCCGCAGCCGAGCGGCCCGAGCAGTTCGACGGGGAGCGCGGGGTCGACCCGTACGGCGTTGCGGGCCGGGACGAGCGCGTACTCGGCGAAGGAGGACTGGCCGAACCAGCGGGGGGCCAGCGCTCCCCCGGCCGCGTCGGTGAGCCGCGGCGCGTCGTCCTCGCGTCCCCCGAAGAGGTTGAGGGAGGCGAAGGAGTCGCAGTAGGCGGGGGCCGCGCCGCGGCAGTTGCGGCAGTGCCCGCAGGAGTCGAAGCTCAGCACGACGTGGTCACCGACGCCGAGTCCGGTGTCCGCGCCGCCGCCCGTCCGCACCACGACCCCGGATCCCTCGTGGCCGAGCACCGCGGGCAGCGGGCTCCGGCCGGCCGATCGCCGGACCGCGAGATCGGTCCGGCACATCCCGCAGCCGGCGATCTCGACCAGGACCTCGCCGGCGGCGGGTTCGGTCCGCAGGGCCACCTCCTCGACCTCGAACGGGCCCTCGTACGAGCGCAGTACGGCCGCCCGGAACCTCACCGTGGTCCCTCCTCCGGCCGGTGGACGACGAACGGCCGCAGGTTGCCGTACAGCCCCCACGGTCCGCCGGCCACGCCGACGCCGCTGTCCTTGACGCCCGCGAAGGGCTGGGCGAGGGACAGTTCGGCGTGGTGGTTGATCCAGGCCGTGCCGCATTCGAGCCGGTCGGCCACCGCCGCGGCCCGGTCGGTGTCGGTGCCCCACACCGAGCCGCCCAGTCCGAAGCCGGTGCCGTTGGCGGCGTCGACCGCTTCGTCGAGACTCCGGTACGGCAGCACCGGCAGGACCGGACCGAACTGCTCCTCGGTCACCACCGGGCTGTCGGGCGGGACGTCGGTGAGGATCGTGGGGGCGAAGAACCAGCCCGGCCGGTCCAGTCGGTGGCCACCCGCCGCGGCCCGGGCGCCGGCCGCCAGGGCCCGCTGGGCGAGCTCCTCGACCCGGGCCAGCTGGGGGGCGTTGTTGACCGGTCCCAACCGGGTGTCCGGGTCGAGGCCGGGCCCGACGGTGACGGTCCTGGCGCGCTCGGCGAGCGCCTCGACGACCCGGGCGTGGAGCCGGGCCGGGACGTAGACGCGTTTGACCGCCATGCAGACCTGCCCGCAGTTGCGGAAGGCGGCCCAGAACAGCCGGTCGGCGATCCGGTCCACCTCGACGTCGTCCAGCAGGACGGCGGCGTCGTTGCCGCCCAGTTCCAGGGTGACCCGTGCGAGTGAGGCCGCCGCCGCTCCGGCGACGGCCCGCCCGGTCGGCACCGAGCCGGTGAAGGTGACGTGACGGATGCCGGGGTGGGAGGCGAGGCCGGCGCCGAGCGGTTCGCGGCCGGTGACGACGGTGAGCACGTCCTCGGGCAGGACGGTGGCGAGGACGGAGGCGAGCAGCCGGGTGGCGAGCGGGGTGAACGGGGACGGTTTGAGGACCACGGTGTTGCCCGCCGCGAGCGCGGGCGCGAACTTCGCCGCCGCGAGCTGGAGGGGGAAGTTCCACGGCACGATCGCGGCGACGGGTCCGAGGGGGCGCCAGCGGATCTCACTGTGCACGGGCCGGCCGTCGGCGATCCGCCGGGTCCTGGGGGCCAGGCCGGCGAAGTATCGCAGGCGAGCCGCCGTTCGGGCGGTCTCCGCGTGCGACTCGGCCAGGGGCTTGCCCTGTTCCCGGGTGAGCAGCCGGGCGAGGTCGTCGCCGGCCGCCTCCACGGCGTCGGCCGCCGCGAGCAGCGCGGTGGTGCGGGCGTCGGGATCGGCACGCCAGCGGTGCCAGGCGCGGCGGGACCGGTCGACGACGGCGTCCAGCGTGTCCGGCTGCTGGTCGGGGGCCTCGTCGAAGACCTCCGCGGTGGCCGGATCGACGACGGGGAGAGGCGCGGCCCGGTGTCCGGGGACGCGGTGCGGCTCGGAGGTCGGCATCCCGGCGGTCAGCTCACGGCGGTGACGCCGGCCGCGTGCTCCCGGGCGTGCCGGTCCATCTCCGCCCGGAAGGCGGCCACCAGGTGTGGTCGGATCCGGCCGGTGTTGCGGTCGCCGCCCTCACAGACGGCCCCGCGGACCCCGACGATGTCCGTGCCGATCCGGGTGAGCGGACCGAGGTCGGCCTGTTTGACACTGCCCGCGAGCGCGGCGAGCAGCCCGGCGGCGTGGGCCAGCCGGACGAACTCGGCGCAGGCGTCCGGCGGCACGTGATCGAACAGCCGCGTCCCGTCCTTGATCGCGGTGTCGAGCATGGCGGCGTCGGCGCCGGAGCGGGCGGCGATGTCGGGCAGGGCGAGCGGGTTGACGCAGCCGACGCGGTGGGCGTCGGCGTAACCGGAGGCGACGACGAGCGCTTCGGGGCGGTGGTCCTTCACCGCCCGGACGACCGCCCGCATGACCTCGATGCCCTGGTCGGGCGTCGTGCATCCGTAGAGGCCGACCTTGATGTAGGTGGCACCGGAGACGACCGCGCCGAGCGCGGCCTGCGCCACCGTGCCGGGCTTGTACGGGACGTCGCCCACGGTCGCGGACACCGGCTTGTGCGCCGGTACCGCGTCGCGGATCGCCCGGATGACCCACGGGAAGTTCGCGCCGAGAGAGCCCTCGTCGGGCTTCTTGACGTCGACGATGTCGAGGTGTTCCGCCGCCTTCGCACAGTCGAGAGCCTCCTCGACGCCGTCCGGGGAGATGAGAAGCAGCACCGTGAACTCCCTCCGCCCGCCGATCCACCCGGCCGGGGGGCAGGGGACCGCGGATCACCTGGTTCCTGTGTGGTGCACCCATCCTTTCCGTCACCCGAGGGAACCGGGAGGGCGCACAGAGTGCCCATCGGGCGCTCAGGCCCCCGGGAGGTGCGCCGTACATAGCTGCCCGAACCCTTTCGAACAGTGACGTTTCGCCCGGCCGTGCACGCTCGATGAGGCGTGTGCGGCACCCCCGCGTTTCGGCGCGAGAGGCGGGTCCGGCCGGTGGCGGTCGCTGCCACCGGCCGGACCCGCCTACGTTCCGGGGCCGCCCGGCGGCCGACGGACGCCGGCGGTGCTCACCGGTCGTCGTGGGTCATGCCCTCGATCATCTGGGTGAGTACGGTCCGCCGGTCCTCGCCGGGACGAGCCCGCAGCGGCCGGGCCAGGCGGGCGCTGTCGTAGCTCCAGCGGTGGTCGAGGTCCCGGGGGACCTCGTCGGTCTCGCGGATGTCGGCCCGGGTGCCCAGGAGTTGTGCGAGGTCCCGCGCCAGGTCGTGCCAGGAGACGTGGCCGCCGCACGCGTTGGCGACGCCGTGCACGGGCCGGTCCAGGCTTTCGGTCACCGCTCTGGCCAGGGCGGCTGCGTGCACCCAGGCCACCCCGTACCAGTCGTTCCCCCCGGTGCCGGGGCGGGGCAGGTCTATCGGCGCGCCCGTGCGGGCGGCCTGGTAGAGCCCGCCGATGGCCCCCCAGCGCAGTTGTTCGCGCAGCCGGTCGTGGGCGCCCCAGACGATGGGTGACCGCACGGCACTCGCTCCCCCGCGTCCCCCGGTCCCCGCGGCACTCAACAGCAGGGCCTCGCAGTCGAGTTTGGTCCTCCCGTACGGGCTGACCGGTTCCTGGGCGGGTGATTCCTCGGCGACCCGGTGCGTGGCGGGGTGTCCGTAGGCGTCGACGCTGCTGACGAAGACGAAGGGGCCCTGCCGCCAGGCCCCGACCATGGCCTCCATGGCCGCCAGGTCCACCTCGTGGCGGGTGAAGGTGCAAGCGGCGTGGACGACCGCGTCCGCGCCGGCGACGGCGTCCCGCAGTCCCGCCAGGTCCGTCAGGTCGCCCTCGACGACATCGACGCCGTCACCGGCGACCAGATGCGCCGACTCGGGCCGGGCCAGTGCCAGCACGGGCCGGCCCTGGGCGACGAGTTCCCGCAGGACGAACGCGCCGACGCCGCCCGTCGCTCCGGTGACGAGGACCGTGCCGGTGCGCGGGCCCCGGGAGCGGGCCGGCTTCCGCGCGGCCTTGGCGGTGCTCTGCTGCGCCGCGCGTTCGTCGAGGAGCGCGGTGAGCGCCCGGGGGGTGCGTGCCTGGAGGACGTCGAGGCCGGTGAGCGGCAGCGCGAGCCGTGTGCGCAGCCGTTCGGCGAGTTGCACGGCCACCAGGGAGTGCCCGCCGAGGGCGAAGAAGTCGTCGTCCGGTGCGGGCACGGTTGCGAGCAGGGCGGCGAACGTCTCCGTGACGGCCTCGGCGCGGGGACCGGGTGACGCGGTGGGAGCGGGCGCGCCGGGCAGCCGCGCGAGGTCCAGGGTGCCGGTGGCCGTGCGGGGCAGCGCGTCGAGCACGGTGACGGCGGCGGGGACGTCGCCGGGCGGCAGCGACCGGCGCAGCAGGCCCAGCAGTTCGTCGCCGCGGGGGCCGACGCTGTCGCGCAGGACGGCGTAGGCCACGGGTCGTTCCCCGACGCGCTCGTGCACGTCGGCGTCGGCGACCCGGGGGTGGGCGCGCAGGGCCCGGGCCGCCGGGTGGCCGGCGTCGTCCGCGGCGGGTGCGGGACGGGTGCCGGGGCCGGTGAGTTCGCTCAGCGGGGTGTCCGGGTGGGCCGCGGCCGCGGCCAGCAGCCGGGCGTGGTCCTGGACCGTGGTCCGGGCCACGGCGTCGTCCAGTGCGCCCGGGTCGTACTGGACGAGTGCCGCCGGGCGCGTGGGGTCGGCCAGGTCGAGTCCGTAGGACAGGGTGAACTTCGCGTCGCCGACGCCGATGTCGACGTACTCGGCGGTCGTGCCCGGCAGGCGGAGCACTGTGGGTTCGCCGAGGACGTCGGAGGTGACGCGGACCAGGCCGGTGCCGTCGGTGCCGCGTGCCTGGGTGCCGAGGCGTTCCAGGACGAGGTCGAAGGGGAGGCGCCCGTGGCGCTGGGCCTCCAGGAGCGCGTCGCGGACCCGGTGCAGGAGCCGGGCGAAGGACGGGTCGCCGGAGGTGTCGACCCGTACGGGCAGGGTGTTGACGCAGAGGCCGACCAGGGCGCGCATGGCCGTCCCGGTGCGGTGGGTGCTCGCCACGCCGATGACGAGGTCGTCGTCGCGGGTGAGCCGGTGCAGCGCGGCGAAGGCTGCGGTGAGTGACACCGCGAACAGGGTGGCGCGGTGTTCGGCGCCGAGCGTGCGCAGGGCGTCGGGCAGGCCGGGGGCGAGGGGCACCGTGTGGACGGCGGCCGGTCGGGCGGCGGTGCCCCCCGCGGCCGTCGTCGGCCGGGGCAGTGCGGGCGGTGCGGCGTCGGCCAACAGACCCGCCCACCGGTCGAGTTCGGCCTCCAGACCGGGGAGCGCGTCGTGCTCGCGGTGGGCGTGGTCGGCGTACTGCGGCGGTGCGGCGAGCGGCTCGGTGCCGTCCTGGTCGCCGGCCGCGTACAGGACGGCGAGTTCGGCCGCCACCGTATCGAGCGAGCCGCCGTCGACGGCGATGTGGTGGAAGGTCAGCAGTACCGTGTGGTCCCGCGGTCCATGGCGCAGGACCAGGGCCCGGACGGCCTCGCCGGCCGTGAGGTCGAAGGGGCGGGCCGCCTCGCGGCGCAGTGCCTCGGGCGTGTCCGCCGGGTCGGTGTCGGCCACGGGCACGGGGACGGCCGCCGGCGGCGGGAGCACCTCCTGGCCGGGGGTGCCGTCCTCTTCGGTGTAGCGGGTGCGCAGGATCTCGTGCCGGGCCACCAGCGCGGTGAGGGCGGTGGCGAACGCGGCCGGGTCGAACGGGCCGCGCACGCGGGTGGCGAACGGCACGTGGTAGGAGTCGCCGGCGCCGCCGAGCCGTTCCATCAGCCACATGCGGCGCTGGGCGCGGGAGAGCGGGTGGCGTCCGTGCCGGACGGTGGTGCCCGGCCGGGTGCCGGACGGTGCGGGACCGTCGGCGTCCGCGGTGGCCGCGCCGCCGGGGGCGGTGGTGGTGCGCCGGGCGGCGCCGGCCCGGGCCCGGCGCAGCAGTTCTTGCTGGAGTTGCCGCCGGGTCGGCGCCGTGGGGTCGGCGTCAGTGGGCATCGTGGTGCTCCGGGGTCGGGGGGTGCAGATCGTGGTGGGCGGTGAGCAGGGCCTGTTCGACCAGGGCCGCCTGTGCGGCGACGGTCGGGGCGGCGAAGAAGTCGGCGAGGGTGAGTTCGACGCCGAGTTCCTCGCGCAGGTCGTCGGTGACGGCGAGGGCCAGCAGCGAGTGACCGCCGAGGGCGAGGAACTCGGCGTCCGCGCGGGTGACCTCGCTGCCCAGGGAGCGGCTCCAGACGTCGGCGACGGCCTGTTCCACGGGGGTCATCGCCGCGGCCGGAGCGTCGGGGCGGCTGTTGCCGGCCGTGCGGGCCAGGTCGGCGAGGGCGCGCCGGTCCACCTTGCCGGCCGGGGTGAGGGGCAGGTGGTCCACCAGGGTGACCGTGTCCGGCACCAGGTGGGCGGGGAGGACGGCGGTCAGGCGTTCGCGCAGCGCGGCACCGGCGGGCACGGGTCCGGGTGCGGCGACCACGAGGGCGACGAGCCCAGCTTCGGCGGTGCCCGCGCGGTCGACGGTGACGGCGGCGTCGACGACGTCGTCGTACCGGCGCAGGGCGTGCTCGATCTCCCCGGGTTCGATGCGGAAGCCGCGGACCTTGACCTGGTCGTCGTTGCGGCCATGGAAGTCGAGGGTGCCGTCGGGGCGGGCGGAGACCAGGTCACCGGTGCGGTAGAGCCGGCCCGCGGCCGGGTGCTCGACGAACCGTTCGGCGGTCGGTCCGGGCAGGCTCGTGTAGCCGTGGGCCAGCCTGCTGCCGCCGACCCACAGTTCGCCGCGCTCCCCCGCCGGGACGGGCCGGCCTTCGGTGTCCAGGACGTGGGCGGTGGCCCCGGCGATGGGCCGGCCGATCGGTACGGGGGCGTCGCCGTCGTGGGCGGTGACGCGGTGGGCGGTGGCGAAGGTGGTCGTCTCGGTGGGCCCGTAGCCGTTGACCAGTTCCAGCCAGGGGAAGGCGGTCAGGACGGCGTGGGCCGGTTGGGCGGCCATCGCCTCACCGCCCACGACGACCGAGCGGAGCTGGCCGAAGAGGCGGGAGCGGCGGGCGGCGAGCTGGTGGAAGAGGGCCGTGGTGAAGAACGCGACGGTCACACCGTGGCGTTCGACGTGCCGGGCGAGATCCTCCAGCGAGGGCCGCTGCTCGGTGCAGACGACGACCGCGGCGCCGTTGGCGAGCGCCACCCAGATCTCGAACGTGGAGGCGTCGAAGGTCATGGGCGAGTGGAACAGGACGCGGTCGCGGGCGGTGACGGTGACGTAGTCCGGTGCGGTGACCAGCTCGGCGATGGCGCCGTGCGGTACGACGACTCCCTTGGGACGGCCGGTGGAGCCGGAGGTGAACATGATGAACGCCGGGCCGCCGGGGTCGCTGTGGTCCAGCTCGGGGCCGTCCGTGAGCGGCTCCTCGGGCAGGGCGAGGACGGGGCCGGTGAGCGCGGTGGCGTCCAGCAACTTGGGGTCGCCCACGGTGAGCGCCACCCCGGCGTCGCCGATCATCGCCTCGGTGCGCGGCCGGGGCTGGGCGGGGTCGAGGGGGACGCAGACGGCGCCCGCGAGCCAGAGCGCGAGCTGGGCGACGACCGTGCGCGCCGACCGGGTCGTCAGCAGTGCCACCCGGTCACCGGGGGCCACGCCGTGGTCGCGCAGGTGCGCGGCGAGGGCTCGGCCGGCCCGGAGCAGGTGGCCGTAGGTGAGGGTCGTGTCACCGTCGACGACGGCCAGGGCGTCCGGGGTGAGTTCGGCGCGCCGGGTGACGAGCGCGGGCAGCGCCGTGGCCCGGGCCGGGGGCTCGCCGGGTGCGGCGGCCGGAGTGCGGGGCGGTGTCGCGGGCGCGGGGTCCGCCGTGGCTTCGGGCTGCGGGAGGGTGGGTGCCATGTCAGGCTCCTGCCGGTCGCGGGGTCAGGCGCTGGTCGAGGAGTGCGGCGAAGGCGCGCAGGTCGCTGCTGCGCAGCAGTTCGTGGGCGCGTGGTCGTACGCCGGTCGCGCTCTCGACGGCCGCGAGCAGGCGGGCGGCGACGACGGAGGTGCCGCCGGCGTCGGTGAGGTTGTCGGAGAGGGTGGTCTCGGGCCGGCCGAGGAGGTCCCTCACGGTGGTCAGGACGAGGTGTTCGGTGAGTGTGGCGTCGGCGAGGTCGTCCGTGGCGGGCGCGGGCGCCGGGTCGGGACGGTGCGCGGACAGCGCGGCCCGGTCGACCTTGCCGTTGGCGTCCAGGGGATAGTCGTCGACGATCCGTACGGCCGCGGGCACCGCCTGCTCGGGGAGCCAGGCCCGGACCGCGGCGCGCAGGTCCGCGGCCGCCGGCTCGGCGCCGTCGGCGGGCCGTACGTGCGCGACGAGCCGGGCGTGTCCGGCCCGGTCGCGCAGCACGGTGACGACGGCGCTGCGCACCCGGGGGTCCTGCTCGAAGGCGGCCTCCACCTCGGCCGGTTCGATCCTGACGCCGCTGATCTTGACCTGGTCGTCGAGGCGGCCCAGGAAGACGAGGGTGCCGTCGGCGGTCATCCGGACCCGGTCGCCGGTGCGGTAGAGGCGGTCGGCCACGGGCGGGGCCGGCTGCCGGGGCGGGGCGGTGAACCGCTCCGCGGTCAGCTCGGGGTCGAGGTAGCCGAGGGCCAGGCAGTGGCCGCCGATGCGCAGTTCGCCCTCCTGGCCGCGCGGGACGGTCCGGCCGTCGTCGTCGGTGACGACGACGGTGACACCGGGCAGCGGGGTGCCGATGGGGGGCGGGGCGGGGTCGCCCGCCTCCGGGTCGGTGGCGCGCATGGCGTGGGTGGTGGTGACCACGGTGGCCTCGGCGGGGCCGTAGGCGTTGTGGACGGTGGCGGTGACGTCGCGCCCGGGGCGGCGGCGCATCCGGTCGCCGCCCACGACGAGGTGGCGCAGGCTCAGGTCGCGCGGCCAGGGCCGGTCGAGCAGCGGCTCCACCATGGGGGTGGCCGCCACGGACACGGTGACGGCGGCGTCGCGCCACCACTCGGTCAGTACGCGCGCGTCCCAACGGGTGTCGTCGGGGGCCGGGACGAGGGCGGCGCCGGAGGTCAGCCCGGCCCACAGTTCGAGCAGATGGGGATCGAAGGCGACCCCGATGAGCAGGGACTGACGGTCCCCGGGGGCCAGTCCGGTCTCGTCGCGGTACCAGTCGAGGGCGACGGACAGCGAGCCCTCGGCCACGGCCGCCGCCTTGGGGCGGCCGGTGGATCCGGAGGTGAGGACGGCGTAGAAGGCGCCTTCGGGGGCGCGCCGCGTGCCTCGGCCGTGGGCGACGGAGACCGCCACCGCGGCGGTGGGGGCGTTCACGCCCTCGGTGGGCAGGGGCAGCGGGGTCGACTCGCCGGTGCGGTGGGCGGCGGGCAGGACACCGAGGTCGCCGACGAGGCAGGCGACGTCGAGGTCCTCGGTGACGGCCTGGGTGCGGCGTTCACCGGGGCGGGGGCCGAGCGGCAGGTAGACGGCGCCGGTCCGGGCGAGTGCCACGGCGGTCACCACGAGGGCGGCGGAGCGGTCGAGGCAGACCCCGACGAGGTCGCCGGGGCGCACGCGGTCCGCCAGAGCGACGGCGACGGCCGTGGCGGCGGTGTCGAGGTCCTGGTACGTCCAGGTCCGGGCGCCGTCGATCACGGCGGGTGCCTGCGGGGTGCGGCGCACCCAGTCCTCGAAGCGGGCGAGCACGGCGGTCGGCTCGGCGGCCGGACCGTGGGCGACGCTCGGCGCGGCGACGGTGGCGGCGGGCGCGGGTACGGCGGCGGGGGCGGGCGGGGACTGGGTCATCACGACTCCCTGGAGGGGGTGGCGGTGGCGGCGAGGGCGCCCGCCTGGTCGGCGAGTACGGGGTGACGGAAGAGCGTCCTGAGCGGCGGGCGGGTGCCGAGACGGGGCTCCAGCCAGGCCGCCAGCTCGGCGGCGAGCAGGGAGTGGCCTCCGCTGCGGAAGAAGTGGGAGCGGCTGTCGAAGCGGCTGTGCCCGAGGACCTCGCGCCAGCCCTCCGTCAGCAGGGCCGTCATCGGGTCGTCGGACTCCGGGCCCGCCGGCGCGGTCTCCGCGTCCGGTGCGGCCGGCGTGGCGCTCACCGGTTCGAGGGCCGCGGCGCGGCGGGCCAGGGCGGTCCGGTCGGGCTTGCCGCCGGCCAGGGTCGGCATGGTGTCCAGCCGTGCCCAGCGGGCGGGCACGAGCGGGCCGGGCAGCCGGCGGCTCAGCTCCGTGTGGAGCGCCTTCTCGTCGAAGTCCACGCGGTCGGCGCCGTCCTCGAGGAAGCCGACCAGGCGGGGCGCGTCGGGGCCCTCGCGGTCCAGGACGACGGCGCAGGACCGGCCGCCGAGCGCCGCGGACGCCGCCGCCTCGATCTCCTCCAGCTCGATGCGGTGGCCGCGCAGCTTGACCTGGTTGTCGCGCCGGCCCAGGAAGTACAGCAGGCCGTCCGGACCGCGGTAGCCCAGGTCGCCGGTGAGGTAGACGCGTTCTCCGCCGAGGGCGTCCACGGTGACGAACCGGGCGGCCGTCACCTCCGGGTTGCCCGCGTACCCCTCGGCGAGGCCGGGTCCGGCGATGGCGAGTTCGCCGACGGCGCCGGACGGCAGCGGCCGGTGGTGGGCGTCCAGGACGTGGACGCGCTCACCGGGGAGTTCGGTGCCCAGCGGGATCTCGGCGCCCTCGGCGAGGGCGTCGCGGGAGATCTCGTGGACGGTGGAGCTGATGGCCGCCTCGGTGACGCCGTACACGTTCAGGACGGTGGCGTCGGTGTCGGCCAGGAACTCCCGCAGGGCCTGCGCGGGAAGCCGCTCACCGCCCAGCACCAGGAGTCTGGGCGCCCAGTCGCCGTCGCGCAGCGCGGGCCGCAGCTCGTCGCGGGTGGCGAGGAAGTAGCTGGTGGGCAGGTTGGCGACGGTGACCCGGGCGGACGCGAGCAGGCCGGCGAGTTCGGCGCCGGTGGGCACCTCGTACTCGGGGAGGACCAGACAGGCACCGGCGTACAGGGCCGGCAGCACCTCCTCCAGCGCCACGTCGAAGGAGGGCTGGGCGAACATCAGGACCCGGTCGGCCGTGGTCAGGCCGAACCGGTCGGCGGTCGCGGTCAGATGGTGCGTGAGCGCCGCGCGGCCGACCGCCACCGGCTTCGGTGTGCCGGTGGAACCCGAGGTGTGGATGACGTACGTGGCGCCGGGCAGCACGTCGGCCGCGTGGGCCGCGGGCAGTACGGGCGCGTCGACGCGGGCGGTCGGCAGTCCGTCCGGCAGAGCCGGGCCGCCCTCGCCGGTCAGGACGAGCGCGGGGGCGAGCCGCTCCAACAGCAGGGCGAGCCGGGCCGGCGGGTCGGACGGGGACAGCGGGCAGTAGACGGCGCCGGTCCGCAGGCAGGCGAGCAGGGCGACGACCGAGTCGGCGCTCCTGGGCAGGACGACGGCCACCGGCCGGCCGGGCGTGACACCCGCGGCGAGCAGCCGGGAGGCGAGCGCGCCGACCCGTTCGTGGAGTTCGCCGTAGGTGAGGCGGCGGGCACCGCACAACAGGGCGGGCAGCGACGGGTGGTGGGCGGTCACCGGGTCGAGCGGGTCGCGGTCCGCCGGTACCGGCGGGGCCTCGGCGGCCGGCTCGGGCGCGGCGGGGGCGAGGTCGGCCAGCGCCGCATGGGGCATGTCCAGGTAGGAGCGCAGCAGGTCCAGGAAGCGGCCGCAGAGCAGCCGGGCGACGTCCTCGCCGAGGAGGTCGGCGTCGTAGTCCCAGACCAGGGTCATGCCCGGCGCGCCGTGGCGCGGGGTGACACCGCGCCGGTCGTCCGGCAGCAGCACCACGTCGAGGTCGAAGCGGGTGGTGCCGGTGTTGAAGCCCTCGAAGAGGGTGATGTCGAGGCCGGGTACGTCGATCTCCGGCAGCGGCGCGTCGTGGGCGCTGAACATGACGGAGAACAGCGGGTTGTCGGCGCCGCTGGTGTGCAGGCCGAGTGCCCGGGTCAGTTCCTGGATCGGGACGTCCTGGTGCGGCAGGGCGCGGATCAGGGTGTCGGTGATCTCGTCCATCGTGTCCTGGGCGGGGACGGCGGCGTCCAGGTCGAGGGGGAGCGGGATGGTGTTGACGAACATGCCGACGGCGTTCTCGTAGCCGCGGGGACGGTTGCCGACGGCGGTGCCGACGACCATCCTGGAGCGCCCGCTGTGCCGGCGCAGGAGTTCGGCGAACAGGCCGAGGAGCGCGGCGAAGGGGGTGAGGCCGCGGGACCGGGCATGGGCGCGCAGCCGCTCGGCGAGGTCGGCGCCGATGGTCTGGCGCAGTTGCCCGCCCCGGTGCCTGCGGCGGGCGCCCGGGCGGGTGAGGCCGGGCAGCGGCAGGTCGTGGGGCTGGTCCAGCAGCGCCGTGCGCCAGAACTCCAGGGACTCGGGAGCGTACGCGGCCCGGGCCTGGGTGCGGACGTGGTCGGCGTACGACGGGGCGGCGGGGAGTTCTAGGGGCTCGCCGAGGACGTGGGCGCGGTACACGCGGAAGACGTCGTCGAGGAGGATCGCGAAGGAGTGCCCGTCGTGGATCAGGTGGTGCTCCACGTGGACCAGCCGGTGGTGGCGTTCGGCGAGGCGCACGAGGGTCCAGCGGATCAGCGGTGCCTCGAAGGTGTCGAGCGGCGTCTCGGCCTCGGCGCGCAGCAGTCGCGCGAAGGCCTCCTCGGTGTCGTCCGCGTCGCCGAGGTCGACGGTGCGCAGCCTCGGAGCGCACCGCGGCGCGACGCGCTGCCCGGGGACGGACCCGGTGGAGGTGACGAGTTCGAGGCGGAGCCCGGGGTGGCGGTCCAGGGTGGCGGTGAGTCCCCGGCGCAGCGCCTCGGTGTCGAGGGTGCCCCACAGGTCCAGCGAGGCGGTGAAGTTGTAGGCACGGCTGCCCGGCTGCATCTGTTCGTGCAGCCAGACGATCTCCTGCGAGGAGGAGAGCGGAAGCATGGTGGTCCCTGAGGTCGTCGGGTCGGGTGTCCGGTGCCGGGCATGGTGTGGCCGGTGCCGGTCGTGCGGGCGGCTCCACGGGTCGCGCGGTGACGCCTGGTTGGTGGGTGATGTGGGTGATGTGCGTGCTGCCGGTGATGCGGGTACCGCTGTGGGTCACGCGTGCGGTGGTGCGGAACGGGCGGCGGCGCGGACCCCGGGGCAGGGGGATCACGGCCGGCGGGTGTGACGGGTGCGGTCACGGCTCTACCGGGGGCGACGGGTGCGGTCGCGGTTCCCCCGGGGCGACGGGTGCGCGGGCGGGTCAGTGCGGCAGCCGCTCCACCGGGCGCAGTGCCCGGGTCAGCGCGTCGAACGCCGCCAGCGCGGTGTCGTCGTCGAGGATCGCGCGGTCCCACACCATCCGCAGCCGGATCTCCGCGCCCTGGGTGACGGAGACGGCGAAGGGACCGCGCACCGGTCTGCCGTCGACATCGGTCTCCCGTCCCTCGGCGCCGGCCAGTACGAGCGGCGGACGGCGGCTGGCGTCGTCGACGGTCAGCAGTCCGTCGAGGTTCCCGGTCCAGCCCGAGCCGGCGGACCGGGCGGCGGCCACCACCGTGTCGAACGGCGCGTCGGCCCGCTCCAGGTCGTCCCACCAGGCGTCGGCCGTCTCCTCGGGGTCCGGCTCGTCGCCGGTGACGAGCGGGAAGACGACGGTGTTGAGGAAGCAGCCGATCACCGGCGCCGCGCCGCCGGGGCGGCCGCCCCACGGGTAGCCGAGCGGGACGACGTGGCCGGGGCCGTAGAGCGAGCGGGCCGCGGAGCGGCAGGCGTCGAGCAGTCCGGGGAACGGCACGCCGTCCTCGTGGGCGGGCAGCCGGGCCTGTGCCGCACCGGTCGGCAGGGTGCCGTCGGGCACGCGTTCCGGGCGGCGCCCGGGTGCCCGCGCACGTACGGCACGCAGCCGGTGCGCCCAATAGGCGGCCGCCCCGGGCGAGTCGGCGCGTTCCTCGGCGGCGAGCTGGAGGAGGACGGCTCGGCGGTAGGCGTCGAGTTCGGCCTCGGTCTCCTCGGGTGCGGGGGCATGGGCGTCGGCGACTTCGGTGTACGCGGTACCCAGGTCCTCGACGATCCGGGTGAGGGAACGGCCGTCGCACACGGCGTGGTCCAGGGCGACGGCGAGGAGGTCCTCCTCCTGGTTCTCGTGGTCCCGGGCGAGGAACAGCCGCAGCGGTGGACCCTGCGGTTCCCAGGCGGCCAGTGCGCGCCTGAGGGTGTCGGCCGGGCTTTCGCCGGGTGCGGGAGCGGGCAGCGTGACCTGGACGTCGGGTTCGCCGACCCGCAGGACGGGGGTGCCGCGGACGACGACGGGCCGCGAGCGCAGGGCGGTGTGCCGAGCGGCGAGCAGGCGGGCCGCCGAGCGCAGGCGCTCCGGATCGACGGCTCCGTGGGGGAAGGCGAAGAACATCGGCACCACGTCGGGACGTCCCGACGGGTCCAGCGCCCGCACCAGCACGAAACGGCGCTGCGCCCCGGTGACGGGCAGTACGGTGCCCGACCGGTCGTCCACGGTGAGCTGCCGGTAGCGGGCCAGGTACTGGCTCGTGATGCTGAGCACGTGGTCCTTCCTGTCGTCGCCGCGGTCGCGCGGCCGGTGGTGGCGGTGGCGGCCGGCACGACGGCCGGGCGGTGGCCGGCCGTGGCGCGGGTCCGGGCGGTGGCGCCGGGGGTCGGGGGGCGGCGCCGGGGTTCAGGCGGTCGGCGCGGGAGCGGGTGTCCCGTCGTCCTCCGGTGCGCCGGCCCGGCTCGCGGCCCCGACCGCGGGGCCGTCTGGGGTGCCGTCGGGAGTGTCGTCGGAGATGTCGTCGGGGCCGGGGAGGTCACGCATCCGGCGCAGCGGGGAGAGCAGCAGCGGCAGCGGTACGACGAGGAAACCGGCCGCGCACCAGGCCAGCGCCGTACGCGGTCCGTAGGCCCCGGCGAGGGCACCGCCGAGGAGCGCGCCGAGCGGCAGTGTGCCCCACATGAGGAAGCGCAGGGTGGCGTTCATCCGGCCGAGCAGCCGCGGCGGGCACAGTCCCTGGCGGAAGCTGACCTGGGCGACGTTGTAGACGACGGCGCCGAAGGACACGACCGTCGACCCGGTGGCGAAGAGCACCGCGCCCGGCGCGCCGTGGTCCGACAGCGGCCACAGCACGGCGAACGGGCCGGTCACGAGGACGGACAGGACGATGACCCGGGCCTGTCCGAACCGGGCGGCGAGGCGTCCGGCGCACAGGGCGCCGAGCAGTCCGCCGACGGCCGACGCGGACAGCACCAGCCCGAGCGCGCCGGGCCGGAGGCCGACGACACGGACGAGGTGGACGGTCTGCGTCGCCATGAGGACGGCCGCGCACAGGTTGGCGAGGGCCGTGGTGCCGGCGATGACGCGCAGCAGCGGATGACCGGTGACGAAGCGGATGCCCTCGCCGATGTCCTTGCGCAGGGAGGAACCCGCGACCGGCTCGGGCGGTTGCTCCGGCTGGTCGATGCGCAGCAGGAACAGCGCGGAGAGCACGTAGCCGACGGCGTCGGCGACGACGGCGAGGTGCGCGCCGACGAGCTGGACCAGCCCGCCGCCGAGACCGGGGCCGGTCACCTGGGCGGTGGAGCGGACCGTCTCCAGCGATCCGTTGCCCGCCACCAGTTGGTCGCGGGGCACGATCTGCGGCAGGTAGCTCTGGTGGGCGACGTCGAAGAAGACCGTCGCCACGCCGGTGACCAGCGCGACGACGTAGAGCTGGACCAGCGTCAGCACGTGGGCGGCCGCCGCGGCGGGGATGCTGGCCATGGCCAGGGCACGTACCAGGTCCGCGCGGATCATCAGGGGCCGCTTGCGCATCCGGTCGGTCAGTGCGCCGGCGGGGAGGCCGACGAGCAGGAAGGCGGCGGTCTCCGCGGCGGTGAGCAAGCCGACCTGGAAGGCGGAGGCGTGCAGTTCCAGGACGGCCACCAGGGGCAGGGCCACCAGGGTGACCTGCGCACCGAGTTGTCCGGTGGCCGCTCCGGCGAGCAGCAGGCGGAAGTCGCGCAGGCGCATCGGACCACCGGTGGCGGCTCGGTTTGTGACGGGCATATGACGGACACTCACCGAACGACCGTTCCAGAGTCAAAAGATCCACATCACTTTCGGTCGATCCTTGCGTCCTTTCGTACCGGCACAGGAAAATTTTCGGCGGACCTTCGGTACCTCCGCATGAATGACCGTCACCTCACCATCACCCGCGTGACAGGCGCGTACGGGAGGGCGCGGGCGGGCCGGGCGAGTGCCGTCGGCGCCCGGCACGGAGAGTGACCCTTACGGTCATGGCATGGTCTTGGCCGAAAACGATCACTTTGGATCGCGTCCGTGCGGAATCGATCATTCCGGCAGCTATGGGACGTACGGACCGTCAGGCGGTGGCGGCGGAAGCCGCCTCGCCCATCACCTCCGCCCGCGCCCGCCCCACCATCTCCGAGGGGTCGGCGCCCCGCTGGAGGGAGGGCAGGGTCAGGTGCCACCAGTCGGTGAGGCGGTGCGTGATGGTCTGCGGTCCCTCCAGCGCCTCGGTGAGGGTGCACAGCCCGAAGAAGGCGCTGACCAGGGTGCGCGCGGTGGGCGCGGGGCGGACCCGGTGCGCGAGGTGGCCGGCGGCCCGGGCCTGGGCGAGGAGCCGGGTCGCGGCGGTGGTCCAGAGCGCGAACGGATCGGGGAGGGCGGCATCGATGGCATCGCGCTCCGCCCACAGGCGCGCGCCGGCCCGCGTGAGGGTGTCCTCCGCCAGGGCCCGCGCGATCTCGTAGCTCAGGGCGACCAGGCGCTCCAGCGGCGGTACGGCCGGATTCACGTACCGCGCGGCGAGGCCGGGCCAGGTGGCGAAGCGGTGCCGGATGACGGCCAGGGCGAGCCCTTCCTTGCTCGCGTAGTGGAAGTAGACGGAACCGCTGGTCCGACCGGAGCGCGCGCTCACGTCGTTGACGCTGGTTCCGGCGTAGCCCTGCTCGGCGAAGAGGCAGGCCGCTGCCTCCAGGAGAGATCTGCGGGTTGCCCTGGCCCGTTCCTGCACCGTGTCGTCCACCTTCACTCAGCGGTATCCAAACGACCGAGAATGTAGTGCGCCCGCGTACGCCGGAGGCAATCAACGCATTCTGTGCGCGGTAATTGCGCATTCCTTCGACAGTGAACACTCACGGGTGATTACGGACCGATTCCCGGCGCGGACCGCGTCGCCGGGCGGACCTGTCCGGCCCGCATGAGGCTGGTCAGGGCTGCTTCCCGCATATGCCCCCAACTTCTCGTGTTCCGCGCGGGATTGAGTCCGCGAATTGGACGGCTGACCACCGTCGACCGGTCCCGACCTACACCTCTCCCCCGGCCGCTGTCGAGCACTCGAAATAGTGATTGTGCAACGCGCCCTGACGAAAATAACGTAGCGATCGCGATGTTTCCCGTTTGCGACGGATTGCCCGGGATGAGGGCTGTCCGTCCGTACGAGGACGCCGGAGCGGGCACGCGGTCCCCGGGCGTCCGGCACGGGGAGCCGCTACCCACCCGCTCCGCGGTCCCGCCACGCGCACGACCGCCCCTCCCCCCACGAGGCCACCGTGATCACTCGGACACAGTCCCTTCTCGACCGGTTCCCCGAGGCCGTCGTCTTCGACTGCGACGGCACGTTGATGGACACCGAACGTCACTGGCAGGACGCCCGGACGCGGGCTCTCGGCGCCTTCGGGCTGACCCCTCCACCCGGGTTCGCGGAACGCGCCAAGGGACTGCACTACGCCGACTGCGGGCGGCTGATGGCCGAGGAGACACAGAAACCGGAGCTGACGGCGGACCTCACGAGGGCGCTGCTGGAGTACTTCCTCGCGCTCGTCGCCGACGATCCCGTGACGATGCCCGGGGCCGCCGAGTTCGTGCGGCTGCTCTCCGGCCGCCTGCCGCTCGCCGTGGCCAGCAACTGCCCCCTGGAGGTGGTCGAGGAGAGCCTCGGCCGAGCGGGACTGCGCCGGCACTTCGAGCACATCGTCGTCCCCTCCGGCACGTCACCGGACGCGGACGGCAGCGGCGCGGCGGACGACGGACCGGGGACCGTACGGCCGAAGCCCTGGCCGGACGTGTACGCGACGGCGGCACGGCTGTGCGGCGTACCGCCGCGGGCGGCGCTGGCCGTCGAGGACTCCCTGACAGGCATCGAATCCGCGTCCCGCGCGGGCCTTCAGGTCCTCGGGGTGGGCCCCCGCCCGGCCGGGGACGACGCCGACCGGGCCGACCTGTGGGTGCCGACCCTGGGCGCTCCCGACCTCCTGGCCTGGGTCCGGGACCATGTGCCCGGACAGGTCCGGGCGCACGGGCGGGACTGAGGCCCGGCGGGGATGCGCGGCGGCGGAGGTGGTGACCGTCACCGGCCTGCCGCCGCATCCGGCCATGGCCCGGTCAGCCGGGTCGGACAGCGGCACTTGGCGACCGCGAACGGTTCCCGCCCCCTGGGTGGACCGCCCCGACAGGCAGCGGCAACGCTCCCTGGCGGGCCGGTCCCGCAGGTCGCGGACGAGCGCGCCGGCCGGCCGGCGCCCGTTGGATGCGCCGGCCCGGGAGCGGGGCGGGCTCCCGGCGGTGACCGTCGCCGGCGCACCGCGAGACCCGAACACGGTCGCCGACCGGTCCGGGCGGCCACGAGCGCCCCAGCCGACGGGGCGTGCCGCCCGAGGTCCGGTAAAGCGGGCCGGGCGGGCGGGAATCGCCGGCCCACTCGCCTGCGGCGCGGGTACCGCCGTCCGCATCCGGCTCGGCACCGACGGACCGCCCCGGCGCGCAGCGCCGCCGGTGCCCGCGAAGCTGCTCCCCACACCGGTACCCGCCGCCACTGGGCACAGCACAGCCGACGGCGCACGATGCGCGATATCGGACATATCGCGCGCCGGAGCGCACAGCCACCACCTCCGCGCCGGGTGGGCTACCGTCACGGCGCGCCGCCGTCGCTGCTGGACGTACGACGCGACGGCGGCCGGGCCCTCGCTCCCGGCCGCCGCGCACGCCACCGCAACCGCGGTCGCGGCCCTACGACGTGAAGGGGACGACCGAACGGGCGCGCTCCCACATCTTGGGCAGCTGTTCGGCGGGGCGCTGCTGCTCGCCGTGCAGGGCGTTGAGCACGACCAGGCCTCCGGTCAAGGCGGGGACCACCCACTGGACGCACGCCAGCTGCCGCCGGGTCTTCTCGAGGTCGATGGGGTGCTGGGCGGCCTTCTCGGCGTCCTGGGGGTCGGGAGAGGAGGCCAGCTCGACCTTCTTGCCCAGGATCCGGGCGTAGGCGGTGGCGGCCAGCGCCGCGGCGGTGACGACGGTCTTGGCGGTGGTGGAGGCGGCCACGCCCTTCTGGGTGGCGACCCGGTGCGCGTTGACGGCGAGCAGTCCGCCACCGCCGAACAGGTGAGCGCCGATGGCGGCGGCGTTCACCGGTGCCCACTTCGCCCAGCCCGACGAGGCGATGCGGTCCCGGGCCGCCCCCGCCACCCCCTCGTCGGCGGCCGCGCCGTTGAGCCCGATCGCGCCCATGAGGGAGCCGCCGAACCAGGCTGCCAGACCGAGATCGTGCAGGCTACGGATGGAAGTGTTGCGTTCGGACATGACGGTGCTCCTCGCACGGAAGGATCGGGGCCGACCGACGAATGCCAGTCACCGTCATGCTCACCCGACTCGCCGGTGAGCACCATCACAGATGCCCCGGACGGGTAATGTCGGCAACGGCCCGAGCCGGCCGGCCGACCGCCCACCGCCGGACGGATGTTCAGCCGACTGGGCCGTCGGCTCGGGGGCGCGGGCGGTGAAAGACGTCCGGCGAGAAGCCGTCGGTCCTGTTCGTCTGCGTGCACGACGCCGGCCGGTCCCGGATGGCCGCCGCCTGGCTCGCCCATCTGGCCGGCGACCGCGTCGAGGTGCGCTCCGCCGGGTCCGCGCCGGCCACCGAGGTCAACCCGGCCGCCGGTACAGGCCATGGCCGAGGTCGGCATCTGAACTGGAAGCTGGACGATCCCGCCGGCCGGGGCGTCGAGGCGGCGCGCCCGATCCGCGACGGGATCCGGAAGCCGGTCGAGGACCTGATCGGCGAGATCGCCCCGCCCGGGAGACGGACCGGACCGTGACTGCCCCGCCCCGCCCGGGAAACGGAGGGAGCAGTGCCGGCCGGTGACAGGCGCGCGTCCGGTGGATCAGGTGCCGGTGCGGTCGGCAGAGTGGCGGCCGATGTGGCCGTCGGGGCGTATCACGACCTCCGTACCGGCCGAGGCGTCGTACGCCGCGTGGGCGTGGCCCCCGGTGTCCGTGACGTAGGGGCCGGGCACGGTCTCGCCGGGACGCAGGACCGCCCAGGCGTGGGGCTCGTCGGGGGCGGGGCCGCCGAAGGTCAGGCGGGTGGCGTGCGGGCCCCGGTAAATATCGAAGAGCCGGATGTCCTTGCCGTCCCGGTCGGTGACCGGCGCGTCCGGCGCGCGGTCGCCCGCGCAGACGCGGGCCGGGGACGGCGCCCGGTAGGTGATGTCCAACTGGCGGGTGGTCTCGTCGCGTTCGTGCGCGTCCTCGGCGCCGTCCTTGTGCCGGCGCAGCAGTTCCGTGGAGAGGTCCAGGACGCGTTCCGCCGTCGCCCGGCGCTCGGTCTCGTAGGAGTCCAGGAGCGCGGCCGAGCCGTCGGCCAGCTTCCAGCCCAGGTTGTAGGCGTCCTGCACGCCGGTGTTGAGTCCCTGGCCGCCGGTCGGCGGGTGCGCGTGCGCGGCGTCGCCGGCGAGGAACACGCGGCCCACGCGGTAGCGCTCGGCAAGCCGGATGTTGGGGCGCCAGATGCTCGACCAGGTCAGGCGGTCCAGCCGAACGCCGCGGGTGAAGCCGTCCAGGACGTGCTGGAGCGTGTCGAGCGATGCGTCGCTCACGGCCTCGGGCAGCGGGGCGTGGAACTGGAACAGTCGGCCGGTACCGGGCAGCGGGCTGAGGTGGACGCCGTGTGTCGGCTCGGAGGCGTGGGCGAACCAGTGGGCCCAGGCGTGGTCCAGGTCGTCCGCCGCCACGTCGGCGATCAGCATGCGCATGGCCTCGTCCGTCGTCCCCGGGAAGGCGATGCCGAGCGCCTTGCGGACCGTGCTGCTCGCGCCGTCGGCGCCCACCAGGTAGGCGGCGCGGACCGTCTCCCCGGTGGACAGGCGGGCGGTGACCCCCTTCTCGTTCTGGGTGAGTCCGGTCAGGGCGGCCCCGAGCCGTACCCGGACACCGAGTCCGGCCAGGTGTTCCCGCAGGACCGCCTCGGTCTGCGCCTGGCCGAGGCACCACGGGTTCGGATGGGGCACACCGGGGCTCGGCGCTACGGGCTCGGCCATCCACCGGTCCATGACGTGGACCCCGTCGAGGTGGACCCGCGTGGCCGGCACGGGGGAGCCCGCGGCGAGCACCGCGTCCAGTACGCCGAGGTCCTCGAAGACCTCCAGCGTGCGCGGCTGGAGCGTGTCCCCCCGCGATCCGGCGAAGTGCCGCTCCGCCTTGTCGACGATCACGACGTCGATGCCCCGCCGGGCCAGGTCGATACCCAGGGTCAGACCGGTCGGCCCGGCTCCCGCGACGAGTACGCGCATGCTCTCCCTCTCAATCACTGAATCAAGATTCACTGAATTCAGATTCACCGTACCGCAGCGGGACGCGGGAAGGAACTGCCGGAGACGCCGTCCTAGGCGCGTGCGGACAGCGTGTGCGTAGACGTAGGCGTGGCGGTGCGCGGCACGGCTCGGCGCCCCGACGGAATGCTCACCCTCGTCGTCGTCGCGCACGAGGCCGATCTCGGTCGCCCCGCCGAGCACAGACCCAATGTGGCAGCGCGGAAGCGACGCTGTCTCGAAGCGCGGTTGAGCCGTCCGACCGACAAACAACAGAGCCGGACAGGACACGCGAGCACGCGATGGCGAAGGCATTGAACTCGAAGGCATCGGACTCGGGGGCGGACGCACGATCGGACGCACGATCGGAGTGGACGTCGTCGCGCGGAACCGCTGATACCGTTCCCGTTCGGGGAGGTGCCGTGAAGCGCAAGGAGAAGGCGGCGGAGACCGAGGTCGCTCTGAAGGCCGCGGCGCGGCGGGTGTTCGCCGAACGGGGCTATCTGGTCACGAAGATCACGGACATCACCGCCGAGGCCGGCCGTTCCGCGGGCTCCTTCTACAACCACTTCAGCGGCAAGGAGGCGCTCCTCGAAGCCCTCATGGCCGATCTGTCGGACGCCTCCGACGCGGTGGCCGCCGAACCGGGGCACCTGCACGACTTCACCGACCCCCAAGCCGTCCGGCAGCACGTCGCCGTCACCGTCCGCCTCTACCGCGACCACATCGGCACCGTCCGCGCGATGCAGCAGGCCGCCCTCGTCAGCGAGGGGTTCGCCGCGGTCGTGGAGCGGTACTCCGCCACGGAGATGAACGACATCCTCGATCACGTCACGGCGGTCTCCGACGCCGGACGCACGCTGCCGGCCCCACCGGACACCGCGGTCCGGATGGCCTTCGGCCTCGTCCATACCTTCCTCCGGGACCGGCGCCCGGAGAACGACGGGCTCGACGACGACGCGCTGACCGAGGCACTCACCCGGTTCGTCTACCGCGGCCTCAACGGCCACGACTACTGACGGGCGCAGCCGGCCCGGCTCCGCCGGCCACAGGGGCCGCGCATGATCCCGTACCGTCGGAGCACGATCCGGCAGGCGGCGTTCCGGCGCCTGTGCCGGGTGCTCCACGGCGACGAGCAGGCGGAACGAGTCGGCGGCCGAGTGCGCCGCGCATGCCAGTAGGGTGAGACTCTGAGGGGAGGAGCGGTGAGAACGGCGCGCACATTGACGAGACTCGACGAGGTCGGCACGGGTGACCACGTCTGCCAGCTGCTGGGCCCGGCGGACGACGTCATGGACCGCAGTCGGGCGTTCGTCGCGGACGGAGCCCTGTTCGGGGACAAGGTGGTGATCGTCGGTCCGGCCGCCGAGACGGCGGCCAGCGAGTTCGCCCCCATGGTGCTCGACCCCGCCCGGCTGGGGGGCTCCCTCCTCGCCGCCGTGCGCCGCGAGGCCGCCAGCGCCGGGCGCGAGGGATTTCGCTCACTGCGCGTCCTCCACCATGTGACGCCCGACGGCTCCGCCACCCGGCCGGAGGAGCTCCTGCGCAGCGAGCTCGACCTGGAGGAGTTCGCCGCCGACAGCGGCGCCCTGGTGGTCTGTGCCTACAGCAGTGGCGACTGGGGCGCGTCTACACTGGAAAAAGTCAGATGCGTGCACCCCCACCACCTGGGCAGCCGTCCGGCATCACCCGCATTCCAGGTGTACCGGACGGGAAAGGACGGCTGGACGGTGAACGGGGTTATCGACGCCGAAGGCGCCCCGGCCTTCGCCGCCATCCTGCGAACGTTGCTCGCCCGGTCGAGGACGGTGCGCCTGTGCTGCGAGGCGCTGGACTTCTTCGACGCGGCCGGGATGAGCGCCCTGGCCGACGCGGCCGGCCATCTGCCGGACCGCAAGGTCGTCCTTGAAGGAACCAATGAGACGGTGCGGCTGGCCTGGGAGCTCTCCGGGTTCGCCACCCCCGTCGTCCCGGTGGTGATGACGCCGTGACCTCCTCCCGCCCCGCACCCACGTCCGCCGGTTCCGGGGCCGGCTACCGGCACGAGCTGTACCCCTACCGCGGCAGGGACGAGTTCGTCGAGGGCACCGTGGGCTTCATCCGGGAGGCGCTCGACGAGGGCGAGGCCGTCGTCGTGGCCGTCCCCCAGGACAAGGCGTCCCTGCTCCGCGCCGAGATCCCCGACGACGGGGCCGTGCGCTACGTCGACACCACCCCGACGGCGCGCCACCCGGGTCGGCTCATCGGAGCCTGGCAGGAGTGGATCGAGGAGTACGTCTCCCAGGGGCGCCCGGTGCGCGGCATCGGGGAATCCGCCTGGGAGGAGGCCCGCAGCCAGGCCGAGGTGGAGGAGTTGCGCTACCACGAGTGGCTGCTCAACAAGGCCTTCGCGCACAGCCCCGCCTGGTGGCTGCTGTGCCCCTACGACACCGCCGGCGAGAGGGCCGCGCTGGAGAGCATGACCCGCTGCCACCCCGAGATCCGCGCGGACGGTCGTACCACCGCGTGCGCGGACTACAGCCCGCACGCCCCCTTCGACTTCGCCGCGCTGACCGACCCCTGCGACCCGTACGAGGAGTTCTCCTACGCGGGCGGCAGCCTGCCCGCGCTGCGGGAGAAGATCACCGCCTGCGCCGAACGCCACGGGCTCGGCGGCCGGCGGCTGCGTGAACTGCACCTGGCCGCCACCGAGGTCGCGACCAACAGCATCCGGCACGGCGGGGGTCAGGGCGTGCTGCGCACCTGGAGCGAGGAACACCGGCTGATCTGCGAGTTCCGTGACGCCGGATACATGGAGGATCCGCTCGCGGGACGCTCGCGGCCCACCAGCACCCAGCTCGGCGGGCGGGGCCTGTGGCTCGTGCACCAGTTGTGCGATCTCGTCGAGATACGGTCCACGCCGCAGACGGGCACCACGGTCCGCCTCCACACGGAGCTGCCCGGCTGACCACCGCCGGCCGCAGCGGGTACCGGCCCGACGGCACCCTCCACGGCCGTGTCCGGTGAGACGCGAAGGGAGGTGAATGCCGTGCCCGGTGGGGAACCCGGCTCCCACAGACGAGGGGAAGCCCATCATGGCCGACGACGACTTCTACACACGCGACCGCCCGGACAATCCGCAGTACGTGGAGGACCGCCCGCGAGGAGGAGGACCGGAGGACACCCATCGGAGGAACAGCAGGGGCGGCAAGTCCGTATGGATGGTGATCCTGCTGATCGTCGTGGCGGTCGTACTCATCGCCCTTTTCATGCCGTGATCCGGTCGGGTACGGGGCTTGGCGCCAGGGGCGTCCCGGTCCCGCGCTAACCTGCGTGCCCATGACGCGTTCCTGGTCGACGCCGACGCTGTTCCTGCTGTGCGGGTCCGTCCTCACGGCCGCCCTCTGGTCCGGGGGCGGCGTCGGCGCGGCCGCCCCGGTGCTGCTGTTGTCCGTGCTGTTCGCGGGCCTGCACTCGCCGCTGTTCTTCCCCAGGTCGACGGGTGTGGCGCAGGCACGGCGCCGCAGCGCCGCCGACGGCCGGCCGGTCGTCTTCTGGCGGCCCGGGTGCCCGTACTGCCTGCGGCTGCGCGCCCGGTTGGGTCGTGACGCCCGCCTGCTGCACTGGGTCGACATATGGCGGGACCCGGAGGGAGCGGCGGCGGTACGAGCGGTCGCCGACGGGAACGAGACCGTGCCGACGGTCGTCGTGGCCGGCCGTGCGCACGTGAATCCCGACCCCGCGTGGGTACGGGCGCAGCTGCCACGTGCGTGATCGTTGATCGGGTGACGGCGCCGGCCGGAGGAGTCGAGCAGGCGCTCAGTCGAAGCGGATGTGCCGGATGCCCGTCCAGGCGCGCCGGGCCCGTCCGCGCAGCGCTCCCTCGCGGTTCGGGGCGAGCGCCAGGCCGGCGGTCGCGGCGACGTGCTCGGCGACCTCGGGCACGGTGAGACGGTCGGTCCACACGTGGTGCGCGAACTCCTCGGCGCGCAGGCGCTCCAGACAGAGGTCGAGCTTCGACACGGCGAACGTCTCCCGGCGCAAGGGGGCGTCCTTCCCCGCCACCAGCCGGACGGCGCGTCCGAAACCGCGCTCGCGCAGCCGCCGCAGCACCGTCCCACGGTCGGCCATGAGCGTGAAGTGCCGTACGTCGTGGCCCCGTTCACGCAACCGGCCGACGGTCTCCCGGAAGTACGCCGGCTCCAGCACCGTCATCGGCACGATGACGGTCCCGTCGTGCCTGTCGAGGACATGGTCCAGCACCTCGTACACCCCGTGCCGCCAGGTGACGAGGTCCTGGAAGTCACCGCGCAGCGGCGGGGGCATCATGCGGTGCAGCCCGAAGCCCAGGTGTTCCGGGTCGCAGACGACGCTGTCCACCAGCCGGTGCCGGAGTTCGTACGCGGTCTGGGTCTTGCCGCCACCGAACGGACCGTTGATCCACAGAAGCATGGCCCCGACCCTACGGTGTGCCCCCGCCCCCCGACCGGGACGAGGAAGACAGGGTGCGCCAGGCGGGCCGACGGGTCGGCGCCAGGTACGCGGCGACCGCCACGGCGAGGCCGCCACGACCGCCACCCCCGGCCGGCCGCGTCAGCCCGGCCGGCATCGCCGCGGCGCCCGCGGTGAGCCAGGCCCGGCGCCGGCCGGCCGGGTGCCGGCGGACACACCGCGCGGCAGCCCGGGACGAGTCACGTCGCACCTCGCTTCTCACCGCCTCGGGCCGTGAGACGGGTGTGGTCCGATACTGCGCCCGATGTGCGGGTGCGGCGACTCCGGTCACCGGCCGGCCCGCGGAGTTGCGTCCGGCGGCTGCGGTACGACCCTGGAACCATGAACGTCACCCGGAAGGCGGCCCGGCGGTGAGCCCGCTCGGGCAGCTGAACCCCGAGGCGGCGCACGTGGTCGCCGCCCTGGTGGGCATCGGGCTGGTGTGCCTCTACGCCCTGCTGGTGATGCTGGTCCGCAAACGACAGGGGCGACCGCTCAGCGGCCTGCCGCCGAGGGACCGCTAGCGCGGGGCCCCGTGACTCCCGCGCGCCCGGGGGTGGCCGTGCGCGTCTGCCCTCCGCCCCGTGCGGACGGGCGGAAAACCGGGTGCTCGGCGACCACGGGCGCGCTATCTTCACCGCTATGGACGTCACAGGCCGAACCACCACCGCGACCGCGCGAGCGACCAGCTCGCCGGTTGCCGCCGCCTGACGTACTTCCCAGTCCCACCGGCGACCGGACACGGTCTGCCGGTGGTTCCTCGGCGTTCCCGCCCCGGTTCCGACGCCCGTGCGGACGTGCTGTCCGGCGCCTCCCCCGCGATGGACGCGAAGGAGTCGCTCCCATGAACACCGACCAGATCGTCCGCACGTTCCTCGAGTACTACGAGGAGCGCGGCCACCGCCGCATCCCCGGCTCGACCCTGCTGCCGCCCCCGGGCGACCCCGTGCTGTTCACGACCTCGGGCATGCATCAGCTCACCCCCTATCTGGAGGGGCGCCCGCACCCCCTCGGCCGGAGGCTGGTCGACGTACAGCGGTGCCTGCGCACCACGGATCTCGACGAGGTCGGTGACACCACCCACCTGACCGTCTTCGAGATGCTGGGGACCTGGTCGCTCGGCGACTACGAGGGCCCGTCGAGCCTCGACTGGGGGTACGGCCTGCTCACCGAGGGCTTCGGTATCGATCCGGGGCTGCTGCACGCCACGGTCTTCGCCGGGGACGGCCATACCGGCGAGGACCGTTCCTCCCTGGAGTTGTGGCAGGGGCTCGGGGTGCCGGTGGAACTCACCGTCGAGGACAACTGGTGGTCCAACGGACCGACCGGCCCGTGCGGACCGGACTCGGAGATCTTCCTGTGGACCGGTGACACCCCGCCGGAGTCGACGCCCACCCGCGACGAACGCTGGGTGGAGGTGTGGAACCACGTGATGATGCGCCACCGGCGGCTCCCCGACGGTTCGCTCGTGCCGCTCCCCCGGCACACCGTCGACACCGGACTCGGCGTGGAACGACTGGCCTCGCTGCTGCGGGGCCGCACGTCGGTGTTCGACTGCGACGTCTTCGATCCCTGGCGACGCCTCCTGCCGTCGCTGTGGCGGCTGGACGAGGAGTCGCTGCGCCTGGTCTGCGACCACCTGCGCTCCGCCGTCGTGGTGATCGGTGACGGGGTCCGCCCGGCCGGTACGGGCCGCGGCCACGTCCTGCGGCGTCTGCTGCGGCGGGTGCTCACCGTGCTCCGGCGCGACGATCCGAGGCGCGGCCTCGGGGACCTGCCGGACGAACTGGTCCGGCACACCCTGGACCACTTCCGCCAGGACGTGGACCCCGGCCTCCTGCGCCGGGTGCTGCTGGAGGAGGAGCACCGCTTCGACCGGCTCCTGGACCGGGGCCGGCACGTGCTGGCCCGGCCGCGGTTCCGGGGCCCGCTCAGCGAGGACGACCTCCATCTGCTCCACGACACCTACGGCCTGCCGCGCGACCTCGTCCTGGAACTCCGGCGGCGATGAGTTTTCCCCGGCCGCGGAGTCTGCCCACCGCCACCTAAGGAGAGATACATGCCTCAGCTGCTGAGAGTCCAGAACTTCAACGTGTCGAGCGACGGCATCGGGGCCGGCGCGGACCAGAGCCTCGAGCGCCCCTTCGGCCATCTCGACCCCGCGGAACTGTTCGCCTGGGCGGGCGCCACGGCGAGCTGGCCCATGCGCACCGAGCCCGGGGGCAGCCGGGGCCTGGACGACTACCTCGTCCGGGACTACCGGCGCGACATCGGTGCCGAGATCATGGGCCGCAACAAGTTCGGCCCCCAGCGCGGGCCCTGGCAGGACGACGAGTGGCGCGGCTGGTGGGGCGACGAACCCCCCTTCCACACCCCGGTGTTCGTGATGACCCACCACGAGCGTCCTTCGTTCACGCTGTCCGACACCACGTTCCACTTCGTGGCCGGCGAACCGGCCGAGATCCTCCGGCGGGCACGGGAGGCGGCGCAGGGCAAGGACGTCCGGCTGGGCGGCGGGGTCACCACCGTCCGGGAGTTCCTCGACGCCGGTCTCGTCGACACCCTGCACGTGGCGGTCTCCCCGGTGAAGGCCGGCTCCGGACTGCGGCTGTGGGACTCACCCGAGGAGTTGCTCGACCGGTACCACCTGGACGTCGTCCCCAGCCCGAGCGGCGTGGTCCACCACCTGTTCTGGCGGAGGTGACCGGCCCCCGAGCACGCCACCGGACCGGCCGGGCCGCCGAAAAGGAGTTCGGGGCCGCGGCCGGACCGTGCGATGATCCCGGCCGTGACCGGGAGATCTGACGGGGTGGGGACGATGCACGCGGACCGGGTGGAGACGGACGCCGACCTGGTCCGCAGGCTGCTGCGTGCGCAGTTCCCGCGGTGGGCGGGCCTGCCGGTCACCCCGCTCGCCTCCGGGGGCACGGTCAACGCCATCTACCGGCTGGGCGAGGAGCTGACCGTCCGGCTGCCGCTGCGCCCCGGCGGTGCCGGGGCCGTCGCCATGGAGGCACGGCTCCTCCCCCGGCTGGCCCCGCTGCTGCCGCTGCCGGTCCCGCAGGTGGTGGCGACCGGTGTGCCGGGCGAGGGATATCCCCTGCCCTGGGCGGTGCACCGGTGGATCGAGGGGCGCAACCCGGTCGAGGGTGACCTGGCCGAGCCGGAACGCGTCGCCCGCGACCTCGCGGAGTTCGCCGTCGCCTTCCGGAGGATCGACCTGCCCGGCGGTCCGCCCGCGCACCGGGGCGGGCCGCTGGTCGCCGAGGACCGGGATGTGCGCGCCTCCATCGACGCCTTGCGCCGTACCGACGAACCCTTCGACGCCGACGAGATCACCGCGGCCTGGGAGGAGGCGCTCGCGGTACCCCCGTGGCCGGGGCCGCCCCGCTGGACCCACTCCGACCTGATGCCGAGCAACCTGTTGCTCACCGGCGACCGCGTCTCGGCGGTCATCGACTTCGGCACCGTCGGCACGGGCGAACCGGCCACCGACCTGATCCCGGCCTGGAACCTGCTGCCCGCCCGGGCGCGGCGGGCCTACCGCGAGGCCGTGGACGTGGACGACGCGACCTGGGGGCGCGGCCGGGGCTGGGCGCTGTCCATGGCGGTCGTCCAGCTGCCGTACTACCGGTCGACGAACCCGGTCGTGTCCGCCAACGCCCGGTACGTCCTCCGGGGGATTCTCCGGAGCCGCGGGTAGGACAGGACCGCGCAGGCTCCGGCGGTCAGCAGGCCGCCGGCGAGGAAGGCGCAGCGTACCCCGGCGAGCGGCAGGATCAGGGCGCCGAGCACGGCTCCGGTCCCGATACCGGCGTTGTAGGCGCCGGAGTTGGCCGCGAGCGCGATGTCGGTGCGGCCCGGCGCACAGTGCAGCACCGCGTTCTGCGCGGTCATGAAGACGGGGCCGAGCGCCCCGCCCGTCAGCACCAGGAACACGACGGCGGCGACGGGGTCGGCGCCGGCCGCGTACAGGCCGAGCATCCCTGCCGTCTGCGTGGCGACGGCGGTGGTCAGGGCGGCCCGCGGGCAGCGGTCCAGCAGTGCCCCGGTGATGCCGGTCCCGGCCAGGCACGCGCCGCCGAACACGACCAGCAGCCCGGTGACGGCGTACGGGGAGAACCCGCTCACCTCTCGGAGGAAGCCGACGACGTAGGTGTACCCGGTGAACGCCCCGGTGGCGGACAGGATCCCGGCGGCCAGCACCGTCCTGAACCGGCGGGCGTCGGGAGCGCTGCCCCGGGCGGCGGGTTCCTCCTCCGGGCGTGAGACGGGCAGCGCGAGCGCGATCGCCGCCAGGCAGACCAGCCCCAGGACCGCCGGCACGGCCATGGGGACGCGCCAGTCGCTCCGCCGGCCCAGCCAGGTCCCGGCGGGCACACCGAGGACGAGGGCGAGCGAACCGGCGACGGACAGCGCCCCCATCACACGCCCGCGTACCCCCGGCGCGAACAGACCCACCGCCACCGGTCCCATCACCGCCCAGAACAACGCCTGGGCGAGCGCGGTGAACAGGCGCGCGGCCAGGAGCAGCCAGTAGGAGGTGGCCAGCGCCGCGACCGTACTGGCCACGGCCAGCGTGGCCAGGAGCCCGGTGAGCACGTGCCGCCGGGGCACGTTCCGGGTGAGGTGGGCGAGGGGCACGGACGCGGCGGCCACCGTCAGGCCGTAGCCGGTGACGAGGAGGCCGACCGCCGGCACCGGGACGCGCAGGCTCGGGGAGATCAGCTCCAGCAGGCCGATGGGCAGGTTCTCGGCCGTGTTGAAGGTGAAGGCGGCCAGCATCAGGGCCGTCAGCACCACCGGTCCGCGCCACACGGCCGGCCGCGCCGTGACCCCGCGGGCCACTCCCGTCGTCGCCCGCCGCGCCCGCTCCGCCGCACCGTTCACGGATCCACCTCACCCGGCTCACCGGCCCGGCCGCAACCGAATTGGCCGCGGAGCACGGGCGGAGCAGCACCCCGGTCGTCCGACTCGCGAGTGCTGGAGAGGGCCCCGAGGATGGGGGCGACAGGACCATCTATCCCTGGGGACGGCCAGCATGTCGGTGACACGGCTCAGAGGTTCGGGCAGGGCTCGGCGCCCGATCGGCCCGAGCGGCGCCCTCGGCGTCCTTCTGCTCGCGGGTGCGCTCGCGGGCTGCGGCGGCGGGCAGGGCTCCGGGTCGTCCCCCCGGGCGAGCGCCTCCCTCACACCGAACACACCGAACGCCTCGTCGTTCTCCGGGGCGCCTCCGTCGGCGCTCGCATCCGCCGCTTCCTCGGCGGTCGGCTCCGCCCGGGCCTCCGCCTCCGCCGCTGCGTCGTCGGCCTCGGCCCGGGCGTCCGAGTTCGAGGCGTCCGTGGACGCCGAGACCCAGCGCAGGAGCACGGCCGCGCAGCAGGCCCTCAAAGGTGTCGAAGGCCGTGGGAACGCCCTCTCGGAAGTCGCCATGACGGGGATGCCGAAGGCGCAGACCGGCGGGGTGCTCGCCGTCCTGGTCAAGATCACCAACAAGACCGCCGGCGAAGCGTCCTACGCCGTGCGGATCGACTTCCGGAACGGCTCGGGCAAGGTGGTCGAGACCCGGTACGTGGGCGCGGAACACCTGAAGCCCGGGGAGAAGAAGCAGCCCATCGCGTTCAGCCACGAACCGGCGGAGCCGAGACTGACGCCCGTCCTGGCCCAGGCGCAACGCTACTGACCTCGGCGCGCGAGGTCCGACGCGGTGCGGTACGCCCGGGCGGGGCGGGCGCCGCCCGGGCCGGCCTACCGCTCGTCGGGCGCTGAGTCGGACGCCGCGTCAGGCGCTGCGTCGGGCCAGGTGGCCAGCACGTCACCGGTCTCCTCGTCCGTCAGGGTGACGCTCGCACCGGGCATGCCGCCGTACTCGCCGATCCAGCGCCGGTACTTGTCCCGGGCGGTCTCCTCACGGTCCCACCAGCCGTGCTGCACCGGTCTGCCGCCGGACCGGAGCCGCAGGTGGTAGCGGCCGGGGCCGGTCATGAGCCGTGCGGCCGTGTGCGGTGGGACCCCTGCCGCCGGCCCCGGTCTCGGGCGGCCACGCGGTCACGCGCTCCTCGGCCGGCGTCCGGTCGTCTTCTTGGCCGCCGCCCGCTTCTCCGTCGCCCGCCCGGCGGCTTTCCGCTCGCCCGTCGCCTTCTTCGCCGGCTGCTTCTTGGCGGCCGTCTTCTTCTTCGGCGTGGGGAGCTCGTGCACGTCGGCCGGCCCCGACTCCCGCGAGCGGGACGCTTCCGCCTTCCGTACCGACTCCCGCAGCGCCGCCATCAGGTCGAGCACCTGGGCGGGCTGCTCCGGCGCCGGGGCCTCCGGCAGCGGCTTCTCCTCCCGCTTGGCCTCGATGATCCGCGCGATGGCCTCGGTGTACCGGTCCTGGAACTCCTCGCCCTCGAGCTCGTCGACGGTCATGGTGTCCATGAGGGCGAGCGCGCCCTCGATCTCGGTCTCGGAGACCTCCACCGGCGGTGGCAGCAGTTCGGTGGGCTCGCGGATCTCGTCGGGCCAGCGCATGGCGTGCAGGACCAGTACGTCGTCGCGTACCCGCAGCAGTCCCAGCCGTTCCCGGCCCGACCAGGCGTACTTCGCCACGGCCACCTTCGCCGACCGGCTGAGCGCCTTGACCAGCAGCTTGTACGGCTTGGCCGCGACCTGACCGGCCGGCTGGAGGTAGTAGCCCTCGGCGATGCGGATGGGGTCGACCGAGTCCAGCGGCACGAACGCGTCGATCTCGATGGCCTTCGCGGTCGGCAGCGGCAGGTTGCTCAGGTCCTCGTCCGTGATGGGGATGACCTGGGTCTCGGTCAGCTCGTACCCCTTGCCGATCTCCTCCTGGGCGACCTCGCGGTCCTCGAGCTCGCACACCTTGCGGTAGCGGACCCGGCCCTGGTCGGGCAGGTGGTACTGGTGGAACCGGATGCTGTGGTCCTCGGTGGCGCTGACCACGTTGATCGGCACGGTGACCAGACCGAAGGAGATCGCGCCTGACCAGATCGTTCGGGGCATGGCTGTCCTTCCGCAGACGCCCCGAGCACCACCAGGCTATGGACCCGGCCCCCGGTCCGCACGCGCGGACGGCTCCCCTTCCCCCGCCCGGCCCACCGCCGGCGGTCGGTGCCCGGTTCCGGCCACGGTCCTGTCCGGCCGGCGTCTCCCCCCGGGCCGGGCGGATCGGGGACCATGCGGCATGCGCCCGGACGACTGGCACCTCACCGAAGACATCGACGACTTCCTCACCCGCGCCGGGGCCTTCCTGCGCTCGCGCCCCGCCCTGCACACCATGCCGCTGACGGTCACCGAGAAGCTGCGCGCGGAGCGGGCCGGCCAGAACGGCACCGCGGGCCCGGTGTTCGGCCGGCTGGCGGAACCAGGGGGCGAGGTCCGCGCCGTCTTCTACCAGCGCACCCCGTCCGCTCCGCTGAGCCTCACCCCCGTCAGCCGTGAGCAGGCCGACCTGCTCGCCGCCCGTCTGGCCGGCCTCGGCCGCTCCCTGCCCGGGGTCGGCGGCGACCACGACAGTGCCACCGCCTTCGCCGAGGCGTGGCAGCGGCGTACGGGCGCGATCCCCCGGCTCAGTCACCGGATCCGGCTCCACCGGCTCGGCACCCTCACTCCCCCGCGGCCGTTCCCGCGGGGCCGGGGGCGTACCGCGGACGAGCGGGACCATGAGCGCGTCGTGCGCTGGTGCGGCGAGTTCGTCGATACCGTCGAGGAGGTCCCCGCCGTCGACGCCGATTCCTGGGCCGGTTCGCGCTTCGCCGACAGGCACTTCACGTTCTGGGAGACACCGGACGGCGCCCCCGTCTCCATGGCCGCCGCGACGACGATGGTGGCCGGCATGGTCCGGGTGGACCCCGTGTACACCCCGGCCCACCTCAGGGGACGCGGGTACGCGGGTGCCGTGACCGCCGAGGTGAGCGCGGCCGCGCTGGCCGCCGGCGCCACGGACGTCGTCCTCTTCGCGGACCCGGCCAACCCCACCAGCAACGCCCTGTACCGGCGCATCGGGTACGTCCCGATCGGCGAATGGGCCGGGTACCGGTTCTCCTCCGGGACACCTGGGGACGATCAGTGACGCGCTCGGCGGGAGTGCGCCGGGGCACACTCCCGCCGAAGCCGGAATGCATGGGCCGACCGGTCGGCGGGCCGGTCGATGGCGCCCCGTGAACCATCTTCTGTGCGGGCTCGCCGTCGACACCGCTCTGCCCCCGGAGCTGGTCGGGCGGCTGATCTCGGTCGCCGACCCGGACATCGCCGCCACCCTCGCCGGCCGCCCCGACCCCGGCCGCGAACAGGCCGCCGGACCTCCGCCCGTCACGCCCGCGCCGGCCGGCGTTAGAGTCATGAGGGCTTTGTCACCTAGGAGGGGGACCCGATGATGAGCGGGACAGTGACGGCGGTCAGCAGCAACGGCCGGTACTCGTTCACCAAGCCGAACCGGGACAGCGTCACGCTGCTCGCCGGGCTCGGCGTGGAGGGCGACGTGCATGCCGGTACGACGGTCAAGCACCGCTCCCGGGTCGCGCAGGACCCCACCCAGCCGAATCTGCGTCAGGTCCACCTCATCCACGAGGAGTTGTTCGCGGAGGTCGGCGCGGACGGCTTCCGGGTGGCCCCTGGTGACCTCGGCGAGAACATCACCACCAGCGGCGTCGACCTGCTGGGTCTGCCGGTCGGCACGCTGCTGCGCATAGGCGGTGAGGCGGTGTTGGAGGTGACCGGCCTGCGCAACCCGTGCCGGCAGATCGACCGCTTCCAGGCCGGGCTGCTGAAGCGGGTCGTCGGCCGTGACGAGGCCGGGCGGGCCGTGCTGAAGGCCGGGATCATGAGCGTCGTGCGGGAGGGCGGTGTGGTGCGGCCGGGCGACCCGATCCGCGTGGAACTGCCCAGCGAGCCGCACCGGCGCCTGGAGCGCGTCTGACCTCTCCCCGGCAGGCGGAGGGGTTGCGGGGATTATCGACGTTTTCGGGCCGCAATGTTGCTGTTTGACAATAGTGGGCCCCAGGCAACAATGGGGACCGTGTCGGACGGATACTGCGCGAGGACGGGGCACGAGCCCGTCGGGCGGGGAGCGCTCCGCGTGCCGGTGGGCGGCGGTGGCGGTGCGGCCGGCGGTGTCCGCTCAGGCGGTCCGGCTGCCGGAGTCCGGGGCGTCGTCGTCGAGTATCTGCGTCGCCGCCGTGGCGCAGAAGGCCTCCAGCCCCTCCAGCAGCGCGGTCCGCTGCGCCGCGGGCATGTCCGCCAGGACCTTGCGCAGTTCCCGCTCCCTGCGGGCGCGCAGGTCGACGAGGAACGCGCGACCCCGCCCACTCAGACGCAGCCGCACCTCACGCCGGTCCTGTGCGCTCACCGCCCGCTCCACGAACCCGGCGGCCACCAGCCGGTCGCACAGACGACTGGTGGACGGCGGGGTGGACGCGAGAGACTCGGCGAGGGTCCGCAGGTTGATGCCGTCATGGTGTTCCAGGATGTGCAGCACGCGCAGCTGGGACGCGGAGGTGGGCGCGGTGGAGGCGCGGCCCCACACGACTTCCAGCAGCTCGACGGCCGTGGTGGTCACACGCGCGACCTCATCGGGCTCTGGACGGCGGCGGAAGGCATTCACGGTCACACTCTCGCAGGCACTGGGGCGCCTGTCAGCGTACTAGGCACAGGCACTGGCTACAGATGATCCGGGGCGACCGTCGCAGCCCCTTCACAAGCGCGGCCCGGCACACCGTGGCCCGTACGTCGACCGGCGAAGGATGGGTGCGTTCCCTCATGGACGGAAGTGTGGCCGCCGAGCGCGCTCTGCGCACGGCGGCGCCCCACGAGTTGCTCGACGTCCTGCGCGCCCTGCTGGTGGAGCGGTACGACGCGCGGGACGTGGAGCTGTTCATGGCCGACTACAGCCTGACCGTGCTCCAGCCGGTGTCCGTGCTGCCGCACACCCTGGAACCGGTGTCGGTGCACAACAGCCCCGCCGGGCGGGCGTTCGGCTCCCAGCAGTGCTACAGGGAGGACCTGCGGGACGGGCGCGCCAGGCTGCACCTGCCGGTCAGTGTGCGCGGCGACCGGATCGGCGTGCTGTCCGTGACCCTGGCCGACGCCGGCCACGCCCGCCGGCACCAGGCCGAACTCTGCGAGATCGCCGAGGTGCTCGGACGCGAGGTGCTGGTGGCCGAGCGGGACACCGACCTGTACCTCCAGGCGCGGCGCAAGGACCGGCTGACGCTGGCCGCCGAGATGCAGTGGCAGTTGCTGCCCGGCCGTTCGTGTTCGCGTCCCGAGTACGATCTGGCCGCCCAGCTGGAGCCCGCCTACGCCGTCTTCGGCGACAACTTCGACTGGTCGGCCACCGCGGACCACCTGATCCTGTACGTCACCAACGGCATGGGCGAGGGTATAGAGGCGTCCCTGCTGACCAACCTGGCGATCAACGCCCTGCGCAACGCCCGGCGGGCCGGCATCCCCATCGCCGACCAGGCCGCCCTCGCCGACCAGGCCGTCTACGCCCACTACCGCGGACGCTGCTATCTGTCCGTCCTGCTCTTCGACTTCGACCTGACGACCGGCCGGGCGAGTGTCGTGGACGCGGGCTCGCCCCGGCTGTGGCGCTTGCGCGGCGATGTCGTGGAACACGTCGCCTTCGAGGCGCAGCTGCCCCTGGGTATGTTCGAGGAGACCGACTACGTCGTCCAGGAGTTCCAGGTCGAACCCGGCGACCGGCTGGTCTTCGTCAGCGACGGCGTGCACGCGGTGGCCTCGCCGAAGGGGGAGGCGTACGGGGAGGCGGCCCTGGCGCGGGCGATCCAGTCCACCCGCCTGCTCCCCGCGGCGGACGTGCCGCGTGCGATCCTGCTGGAGCTGGCCGGCCACCGGGGCGGTGCCGCGCCGGACGACGACGCCGTGACCGTCTGCCTGGACTGGCGCGGGAGGCCGGCCGGGCGGTGACCGGCGTGCCCGCGCGGTTGTGACGATCGCGTGTTGTTCCCCTCCCCGCGCTCGCGCTAATGTTTGCCATAAAGCAATAATTGCCTGATGGCTCGTCGTTCGGCCGGCCGCGGTGGCGCACAGCAGGGAGACGATGCAGGTGGCGGAGTACGACACGGCCCTCGACGTGACGCGGCGGCTCGGCGACTTCCTGGAGGAGCGCCGCGAGCAGATCGCCCAGCGCTGGGCGGACGCCACCCTGTTCCGTACCGTCTTCATCGTCTCGCGGGACGAGGCCGTCGAGGCGTGCAAGGCCGTGGTGGACGCCCTGGCCGAGGTGGCCCGCACCGGACGGCTGGAGGACGTCGGGGCGAGCGGCTTCGGCGCGGTGAGGGAGCAGCTCGGCCGGATGTCCGCGTCCCGCTCCCGGGCCGGGTCCAGCCCGTCGCAGATCGCCGGTGAGGTCGCCGGCCTGCGCGAACCGGTGATCGCCCTGCTGGACGCCGAGTTCGCGGACCCCGCCGAAGAGTCGGCGCACGCCTGCCGGCTGGCGCTGACGGTCCTGATGGGCACGCTGCGCCTGGTGGTCATGGAGACCGCGGTCAGTGCGGGCGAGGAACTGATCGCCCGGCAGCGCCAGCAACTGCTGGAGGTGGCCACCCCGGTCATCCGGCTGTGGGACGGCGTCGTCGCCGTGCCGCTGATCGGGACCCTGGACAGTGTCCGCAGCCAGGTCGTCATGGAGAGCCTGCTGGAGGCCATCGTCGACCAGCGGGCGCGGTTCGCCATCCTCGACATCACCGGTGTGCCGACAGTGGACTCGCTGGTGGCCCAGCACCTGATGAAGACCGTGGCCGCGGCCCGTCTGATGGGCGCGGAGTGCGTCGTCTCCGGTATCCGTCCCGCGATCGCGCAGACCATCGTCCAGCTCGGCATCGACCTGGGGTCGATCGTCACGCGGGCCGGCCTCGCCGACGCGCTGGCGTACGCGCTCGGCCGGCAGGGCATCGTCGTCTCCGCGGCACCGGCCGCGGGAGCGATTCCGCGGTGACCGGCTCGCCCGCCACCCGTCCGGGCTCGGTGCCGGTGCTGGCACTGGGAGACGTCCTGCTGGTCACCCTGCAAGGAGAGCTGCACGACGAGGCGGCCGAACAACTGCGGTACGACATCGTCCACCGCTGCGCCTCCGGTCCGGCGCCGGTCGGCGGTGTCGTGATCGACCTCTCGGGTGTCGACATGGTCGACTCCTTCCTCGGCCGCGTGCTCGTCGAGATCGCCGCGAGCACGCGCCTGCTGGCGACGCGGACCGTGCTGGCCGGCATGCGCCCGGCCGTGGCCATCACCCTGGTCGAGCTGGGGCTCACCCTGCCCGGCCTGACGACGGCGCTGGACGTCGGCAGGGCCTTGTCACTGCTCGGGCACCCGTCACCGGCGACACCGCCCGGCCAGTCGGCTCGTCCGGAAGCGGGTGCGTGATGCATGACGCGCCCTCCCCCTCCCTCCCCCCGGCCGTGCGCCTGCCCATCGGCTCGGAGGCGGACCTTCCCCGGGTGCGCCAGCGGGTGCGCCAAGCCGCCGGCGACCTCGGTTTCCGGCTGGTCCAGCAGACCAAGCTTGTGACCGCGGCCAGCGAACTGGCCCGCAACACCCTCGTCCACGGCGGCGGCGGACACATGGAGCTGACGCTGCTCGACGACGGCACCCGGCGCGGGGTGCGGCTGTCCTTCGTCGACACCGGCCCCGGGATCCGGGACGTGGAACGGGCCATGACCGACGGGTACACCACCGGGGGCGGGCTGGGCCTCGGTCTGAGCGGGGCGCGGCGGCTCGTCCGGGACTTCTCCCTCGACACCCGGCCCGGCCGGGGCACCACCGTCACCATCACCGACTGGGCCCCCGGGCTGCCCTCGTCCCGCACAGATGCCTCGTGAGCGGGCTTCGAGGCATAGCGGCCCAGGACGGCACCGGGGTACGGGACGGCCGTACCGCCGGGCGCGGCGCGCGGGCACTTCCCCTGCCGGACGCGCACCGTACGGCGGTCCCGTCGGGCCGTCCGGGCGGGCACGCCGTCGTCCGCACGGCCGGCTCGCCCGCCGCGTCCCCGTTCGGCGCGCGCCCGGGCGTGGGCCCGCGCACAGTCGCCTGTCCCGGCCCGCACGACCGGCCGGGGCAGGGCGCCGCCGCGCGCACGCGCCCGGCGCGGCCCGCGGTCACCCCGCGGACCGGGCCGCTCGGGCCCGGCCCGAGCGGCCCGGCCGAGGGGAACGCCGCCTCCCCCGCCGAGACCGGACATCCCGGTGACGCCTTCTCCCAGGGGCGTCGCCGTCCTCCCGTGATGCCGACACCACTGGGCGGTCCGGCCCGGCGAGGTGCGCGGCTCGCCGGCTGTCCCGGCCCGCCTCCCCGCCCGAGCGGCACGCGGCGGCGCCCGGTGGCTCCGGCGGCCACCGCGCGGGCCGGCTCCGCCGCCACGGCTCCTCGGCGGACGGTCCGCCCGGCCGTCCCGAGCGGTGCCGGGCCCACCGGCCGCCGGGCGCGCCCGCCCGGTCGACAGCTCCGCGGGGCCGGTCCGGCCGCCGTCGTCCCGTGGGACGCCGCCGGCGCCGTACAGCCCTCGCGCGACGACAGCAGTATGGCCGTACTGACCCCTGACCCACCGGACGGACGTCCATGACCCCGACCCCTGATGTCTGGAAGATCGCGTCCGTCGGTGACGCGGCCCGGGCTCGCGCAGCCGTCGACCGCGTCGCCACGGACGGCGGCGCGCCGGCGCTGGACCGCGCCCGCTTACTGACGTCGCTGACCGCACGGCTGCGCGGCTGCCTCGACGAGGGCGGCGCCTGGGAGCTCCGGCTCCGCGCCCGGCGGACCAGGGCCGGCCGGGAGGGCCGGCTGGAGGTCTCTCTGCGGCGGCCCGGCTCCCCCGCGCCGGACCCGGACGGCGAGCCGGCCCTCGTCTGTCCCCTGCCGCGCCGCCCCGCCCCGGACGGCCCGGCCGCCGGCACGACGCTGTCCGAGGCGCTGCTGCGCGCGGACGAGAACACCGCGGCCGTCCTGAAGGTCCTGGACGAGCAGGAGCGCCTCGTCCGGCTGCACCTGGAGGAGCTGCACCAGACCAACCAGGGCGTCCTGGCGCTCCACTCCGACCTGGAGGCCGCGGCGCTCGCCCAGCGCGAACTGCTGGAGGCCGAGCGGACCGCGCGCGCCGAGGCCGAGCGGGCCCGGCGCCTGCTGACCTTCCTCGGCGACGCCAGCGCCGCCATCACGGCGTCGCTCAGCCACACGGCCATCCTGCGCCGCCTCTCCGACATGCTGGTCCCGGAGTACGCGGAGCACCTGGACGTGTGGCTCTTCGACGAGGAGGACGGCGAGCAGCAGGAACAGGTGCGGGAGCGTCCGCCCGCCGCCGTCGCGGCCGCCCGCACCTGCCGCCCCCAGCACGCCGGCGCCCATCCCGGGGAACTGCCCGGTACCGACGACCTGCCACCGTCCGCGCAGCCCCCGCGCCGTCCGGTGCTGGCCCTCCCCCTGATGGCCCACCGCCAGCTGGGCGTCCTCACGCTCACCGCGCCCGGGCCGCGCTTCGACGCGGACACCACCGTGATGCTGGTCGAACTGGCCCGGCGGGTCGGTGTCGCCCTGGAGAACGCGCGCCGATACGAGCAGTACCGCGACACCGCCGAGACCCTTCAGCACGCCCAGCTCACCGACCTGCCCACGGTGCCCGGTCTGCTGCTGGCGGCGCGCTACCTGCCCGCCACCCGGGGCCTGAACATCGGCGGCGACTGGTACGACGCCTTCCTCCAGCCGGACGGCAGTCTGCTGGCCGTCATAGGGGACGTCACCGGGCACGGTCTGCACGCCGCCGTCGTCATGGGCCAGCTGCGCACCGCGCTGCGCGCGTACGCCGTCGAGAACGACAGCCCCGGCGACATCCTGACGCACCTGCACCGCATGCTGCGGCACCTCCAGCCGGAGCTGTACGCCACCGCCCTGATCGCGCGGTTCCGGCCGGGTGAGCCGGAGGTGGTGTGGGCGTCGGCCGGCCACCCGCCCGCCGTGGTGCGCGACACCGACGGCACCGTGCGCGTGCTGGACGCCAAGCCCGGCGTGATGCTGGGCATCCCCGTGCCCTACGCGTACACCGACCACCGGGCGGACCTGCCCGCCGGTTCGATGCTGGTGCTGTACACCGACGGCCTGGTCGAACGCCGGGCGCGGGGCATCGACCCCGGCATCGAGCGCCTCGGCCGGGTCCTGGCCACGCTGACCGGCGCGGAGCTGGAACACGACCTGGACGCGGCGGCCGACGCCCTGCTCAAGCCCCTGCTGCACGACTCCGAACGCGATGACGACGTCTGCGTCCTGATGTGCCACACCATGGCGCCGGCCGTGCCGGAACCGGGGCCGGAGGCGGGCCGGGGCCCGTCCCCGACCCGGCGTCCGGGAGGTGGACGTTCTCGGGGTAGCGTGGAGGACACGAGGCGAGAGGGTGGATGCCGTGAAAGCTTCTGAACCGCTCCCGTCGGCGGAGGCCCTGCTGCGCGCTGCCGCGCCCCACGCGCTGGTCGCCACGGCCCGCCGCATCCTCGCCGAGGGTGTCGGAGCGCGCGAGGTCACCCTGCTCCTCGCCGACTACGGTCTGACGGTCCTCCAGCCGGTGTCCCACCTGCCGCACACCGGGGCCCCGGTCTCCGCCCACGACGGCCCGGCGGGCAACGCCTTCCTCACCCAGAACCCGGTGGTCGAGGTCCTCCGGGAGCCGGACGGTCACCTGGTTCACCTGCCGATCACGGTGCGCGGCGACCGGCTGGGCGTCCTGTGCGTCCGGCTGCCGGCCGACGCCGCGGGCCCGGACACGGTGCTCCAGCTCAGCGAGTTCGCCACGGCACTGGGCCACGAGGTCGCCACCGCCGGCCGGGACACCGACCTCTACCTCCAGGCCCGCCGCACCCGCCGCCTCACCCTCGCCGCGGAGATGCAGTGGCAGCTGCTGCCGGGCCGTGGCTGCGCCCGCGACGAGTACGTCATCGGCGCTCACCTGGAGCCCGCCTACGCCATCGGCGGGGACAACTTCGACTGGTCCACCAGCGCCGACCGTCTGGTCCTCAGCGTCACCGACGGCATGGGGCAGGGGATCGACGCGTCCCTGCTGACCAGCCTCACCGTCGGCGCCCTGCGCAACGCCCGCCGCGCCGGGATCGGCCTGGCCGACCAGGCGTCCCTCGCCGACCAGGCCGTGTACGCCCAGTACGGCGGCAAGATGTACGCCTCCACCCTGCTGCTGGAGTTCGACCTGGCCACCGGCGCGGCCCGGGCGGTGGACGCGGGCTCGCCGCAGCTGTTCCGCCAGCGCGACGGCCACACCGAGCGGATCGAGCTGGAGGCCCAGCTGCCGCTGGGCATGTTCGAGGAGACGGCCTACGAGGAGCAGACCTTCCTGGTCGAGCCCGGGGACCGGCTGCTCGTGGTCAGCAGTGGTGTGCACGGCACCCGCTCCGCGGAGGGGAACCTCTTCGGCGAGCAGGCCCTGCGTCTGATCCTGGGCGCCACCCGTCCGGCACCGCCGCACGAGACGGCCCGCGCGGTCGTCGCCGGGCTGATCGAGCACCACGGCAGCCGGGAGCTGATGTCAGACGCCGCCGTGGTCTGCCTCGACTGGCACGGTCCCCGCACCTGACGCCGAGCGGTACGGCGCGGCGGTGTGCCGGGTTCAGGGCCGGGGGCCGTCGGCGCCCCGGCCGGGGTCGTTCCGGGCGGCGAGGAACGCCCGCATCCCGAGGCTGAGCGCGTCCCGGTCGCCGGGCGCCATGGCGGCGAGGACCGCGGCGAGCGCCTGTGACCTGCGGGCCGCCACCTCGTCGAGCACGTGCCGGCCGGGCGCGGTGAGGACCAGCCGCACCTCGCGCCGACGGTGTGGGTGCAGCAGGCGTTCGAGGAGACCGGCCGCCTCCAGCCGGTCGCACAGCCGGCTGGCCGTCGGTGGCCCTATCTCCATGCCCTCGGCCAGCGCGGTGAGGTTGAGACCGGGTTGTGACTCCAGGATCCGCAGGGCCCTCAACTGGTGCGGGGACAGCCGCAGGCTCGCGCCCTGGGCGGCCACCGACCACAGGTTCGCCAGCCCGTCCGCGGCATCGGCGATCTCCAGCGCGACGGACAGAGGGTCGTGGTCCCCGGGTCCGCCCGGCCGGTCGTCCCCCGAGCCACCGAGACGAGTCACGAACACATCGCTTTCAGTAATAGCCTGCCCATACGGATATCACCCTCATTCAAACGCGGATACCCGGCGACCCGCCGGGCAAGCACCGCCGGCCGGGCCGTCGTAGGGGCCGAAGTGCCCGAAAGGACCTGTTCCGGCCCGGCAACTATTGTCTGAGGGAAACTTCTTCGTACCCGCCCGTCCGTGCCCGGGCAAGGGGCAGGGCCGATTCCGGCCGGCGAACCGCGGCCGACCGGGGCGCCGGCCGGCGGATCACAGGAAGCGCCGGACCGGGGTGACCGCGGCCTCCTTCACGCGCTGGAGGACCGCCCGCCGTCTCCACCGGCCGAGATCGATGTCCACGCTGTTCCGCAGGTCCTCGTCGTAGTCGCGGTCGAGTTCGGCCGTGAACGCCTCGTCCAGGACGGCGAGCATGACCTCCTCGTCGTGGTCCATGGACCGGCGGTTGAAGTTGGTGGAACCGATCAGGGCGGCGACCGAGTCCACCGTGATGATCTTGGCGTGCATCATCGTCGGCTGGTACTGCCGGATGTGCACGCCCGCTTCCAGCAGGCGGGTGTAGTGGTGCTGGCCGGCGAGCTGGCAGGCGCGCTGGTCGGTGTGCGGGCCGGGGAGCAGGATCTCCACGCGCACCCCGCGCCGGGCGGTCCGGCACAGCAGGTCGATGAAGTACGTGTCGGGGGCGAAGTAGGCGGTGGCGAGGCGGAAGCGCTCCTCGGCGGAGGTGAGCATGATCCGGATGAGGGTCTGCATGTCCTGCCAGCCGATGCTCGCCGAACCGCGCACCACCTGCACGACCGAGGAACCGGCCTGGCGGTGCTCGGTGAAGCGGTCGCGGTCGTCGAAGAGCTCGTCGTGGCACTCGGCCCAGTTCTGCGCGAACGCGGCGGCGATCCCGTCCACGGCCGGGCCGCGTACCCGGACGTGGGTGTCGCGCCACTCGCCCGGACCGCGGGCGTCGCCGCACCACTCCTCCGCGATGCCGACACCGCCGGTGAACGCGGTGTTCTCGTCGACGATCAGGGCCTTGCGGTGGCAGCGGTGGTTCTGCTTGAACGGTGACAGCCAGACGGGCCTGCGGAACCAGGCCACCTGCACCCCGGCGGCGTCCATGAGGTCGAGCAGGTCCCGCTCTATCTCCTTGGCGCCGAAGCCGTCCAGCAGGAGACGCACCCGTATCCCCTCGCGGGCACGGTCGGCGAGGGCGACGGCGAAGTCGCGGGCGATCTGGCCACGCCAGTAGACGAACGTCATCATGTCGATCGTGTGGCGGGCCGACCGGATCGCCCCGAGCATCGCGGGGAAGATCTCGTCACCGTTGCGCAGCGGGAGCAGTTCGTTGCCCTCGGTGGCCGCGATGCCGATCAGCCGCTCCAGGCGCCGGCGCAGGCGCTGCTTACGGGCGGCCGCGTCGGACGCGGTGCCACGGGCGGGAGCGGCCGATATGCCGTCGAGGATCACGCGGGTTCTCCGTAGGGCCATGGGGTGTGACTGGGCATGGGCGCGGGCGTCGCCGGACGGGCCCGCAGAAGCACATGCCCGGCGCGCGGGGTCTCACTCCCCCGCCCGTCGGGTGCCGTCCGGTCGTCCGGACCGGCCGCAGGTCCACCCGATCGGGCGGTGCGTCCGATGGTCGCACGATCCGGCGCGGCCACTAGGATCTGGCCCCGTGACAGACGTCCCCGATGAGCTGATCAGACTGGAACGAAGCGCCCAGGAGGAGCGGGCCGCGCTCGCCGGCCTCACCGGTGACGCGTACGAGGCGCAGTGGCGTCGCTGGCGGACGGCGTCCGAGGCGGTGCGGGCGGCCGTCACCCGGCGCGCCGCGGCCACCGGCGCCGACGAGCACGAGGTGGAACACGCCGTGCAGATCGCCGTGCGGCAGGCCCAGGAGGATCCGGCCGTCGAATAGGTGACCGGGGCCCGCACCGTCCGGTCACACCGGGCTGAGGGGGTGGGCCGCCGTGGCGGACCGGGGCGGCCAGGCCTGGGGGGAGAGGATGCCGAGCACGTAGGCGCGGGCGACGAGGGCCGGGCGGGTGGCGGCGCCCAGGAGGTCGCGCAACCGGCTCAAGTGGTAGTCGACCGTCTGCCGTGAGAGGTGCAGCGTCCCGGCGATGTCGGCGTTGCTGTGCCCGGCGGCCAGCAGGGCGAGGATGCGTATCTGGGTCGCCGTCAGGGGTGGTTGCGCCTCGCCGCGCGGGCCGACGTGGGTGATGACGGCCCACACGCCGGGCGCGTGTTCCGCGGCCCGGCGCACGGCGCTCAGGTGGACCCGGACTCGGCGCTGCCGGCTGTCCCCGTCGACGAGTACCGCCGAGGTCCGGGCGGTGCGGCGCCGGCCGCCGACGAGGTCGCGCCAGATGCGGTGCACGGCGGTGCGTTCGGGGGTCCGCGCGAGCAGGGCGTCGGCCGGCAGTCCGATGAGGTCGGAGAGGCGGACCCGCAGGAATTCGGCGACCGCGGTGCCGGCCTCGCCCACCAGCCCCTCGGTGGAGAGGCGGACGCAGAGGAGGCCGCTGTGGTCGCGCAGGGCTCTCAGGTCCTCCTCGGCACGGTGCCGCTGTTCCAGCGCCCGGCTGTAATCGGTGACGTCGACGTAGATGCCCGCCACGCAGCGCTGCCCGCCCCAGCGGACCGGGAAGCGGTACCCCGCCGCCCGTCCGGAACCGCCGTCGGGGCGGCGGTAGGCGAGGGTGTGCCGTACCGGCCTGCCCCCGGTCAGGACCTCCCGGTCCAGGGCGAGGAAGCGGAGGACGTCGTCGGGTTCGTCGACCTCGGCGAGGTGTCGGCCGATCACGGCGTCGCGGGTGGTGCCGTACAGGTGGGCGTAGGCGTGGTTGGCCCACAGGTAGCGGCCGGTGGCGTCGCGGACGAAGGCCGCGGCGGGGGTGAGGTCGGCGAACGCGGCGTACGGGTCGTCCTGCGGTGCGCCGTCCACCTCGACCGCCACTCCCCTGCTGCGGTCGTGGCCGGCGCCGTCCTGGCGGTCCGGCCAGTTGACGTGGAAGGTACGGCCCTCGAAGCGGGCCCGGTAGGGGGCGTCGGGGGCGGCACGGGTCCCGTCGCGGCCGGCTCGGAGGGCTTCGAGGAAGCGGCGCGCGGTGCGGTCGTCGTCGAACGCGCCACCTCCGCCCTCGACCACTCCCAGCCCGCCGTCGGCTTCCCACCAGGACACCGGAAGGGGCGCGAGCAGCGTCTTGAAATCGGCCTCGTCCACGGCCCAACTCCTTCAATGGTCCACCACATCACGTTGCGTGACACAGCATGCGTATCCCGTGGCGGAGCAGACATGCGGGCCGGGCGGACCGCGTACGCGTGCGCACCGTCCGGGCACTAACGCATCACAGAGTCTTCACCTGCCTGGAACGGCCCCCGGTAGTCGGGCATTTGCCTGAACCGTCGGCCTGTCTCCCGACAACGGGGGGCAGTTGGGGCTGGTTCGCTTGAAGGAGACGGCGGGGCGGCTGACCTCGCACCGGCGGTGCGTCCGCCGGCCGCCGTATCCCGTCCGGGCGCGGCCCGCGTCCGGGCCTTCGGGACGACCAAGGGAGTTGGGTATCGGTGAGCAAGGTGCTGTACGTGCATGCCAAGGGCGGCCCCCCGGTGGGACACGCCCTCGCGCGGGTGGCCGCGAGGTCCGCGGTGCACCTGCTGGCACTCAGCGAACTGCCCGCCGCGGTGGCGGAACGGACCGCGGACCTGTGCGACTCGATGGTCACGCACACCGCTGTCGAGGGGCGCGACCTGGTGGACGTCATCGCCGCCCGGGCCCGGACGGTGGGCGCGGAGGCGGTCGTCACCTTCTCGGAGTACGCGGTGGTCGCGGTCGCCGAGGCCTCCCGGCGGCTCGGGCTGCGCGGTGCCGGTCCCGCCGCAGCGCTCGCCCGGGACAAGCGGCTGATGCGGGCGGCGTGGGAGCGCCGGGGGATACCGCAGCCCCGGTTCCGCGCGGTCCGGACCGAGGCCGAACTGGAGCGTGCCGCGGCCGAGTTGTCGTTCCCGCTGCTACTGAAGGCCGCGTGGAGCGCCGGTTCGACCGCCCACCAGATCATCGGGGGGCCAGGTGAGGTGCGGGACGCCTGGCGGCGGTCGCGCGCGGTGATGGCGGAGTCGGCGCTGCTGGGGTTCGCGGAGCTCCATGTGGCGGGCGCCGGTGAGGACTTCATCGTCGAGGAGATCGTCAGCGGGTGCGCGCGGGAGTGGTTCGACGGGGCCGGCTGGGGTGACTACGTCAGCGTGGAGGGCGTGGTCGTCGGCGGTGTGTTCCGGCCGGTCTGCGTGAGCGGCCGGATGCCGACGGTGGCGCCGTTCACCGAGCGGGCCGGTATCACCCCGGCGGCGCTCGGGGCCGCGGCCCAGGACCGGATCGTGGAGCTGGCCCGGCGTGCCGTGGACGCCCTGGGGCTGGAGGACTGCGGCACGCACACGGAGATCAAGCTCGGCGCGGACGGCCGTATGTGGGTGATCGAGACGGCCGCGCGGTTCGGCGGCGCGATGACGGTGCCGCAGATCGAGCAGGTCTTCGGGCTGGACCTGGCCGGTATGTTCACCGACCAACTGCTCGGCGGCTCCCCCGGCTGGCCGGCGCGGGCGCTGACGCCCGAGGACGCCGTCGGCGCGGCCGGGTCCCTGGTCGTGCTCGCCGTGAACGGTGACGGCTCGCCCTGGGCCCGCCGCCACCTCTGGGACTCCGCGACGGTCGTCCGTTCGGCTCCCGTCGGGGCGGGCAGCACCCTGTCCGTCGTCGCCGAGAGCGCCTTGCCCGACGGGGCCCGGGTGCCGGTCTACGACCCCGCCGCCGGCGCCAACACCATGGCCGCGGTGTGCCTGCTGTCGGCCGACCGCCCGCAGTCCGTCGTCAGGGACTTCACCGCAGTGGTGGACGCCCTGCCGCGCATCCTGCCCACGGACGTGACCGAGGAGGCCCGCGCATGACGCACGCACCCGCCGGGGCGGACGTGACCGAGGCGGCCGCCGACCGTACCGTCGTCGGCGCGAACCTGTCGCTGCCGCTGTTCCGCGCGCTGTCCGGGGTGCTCGCCGGACACCCGTACCTGAAGGTCGTCGTCGACCGTGCCGAGAACACCTGGCACCTGCTCGACACCCGGGTGCACCCGTTCCACGTCGACTACATCGCGACCCGCGTCCTCGGCATGACGCTGGCCGAACTCGACGCGAACCTGGACGCGTTCAACGCCTCGGTGTACATGGACCCCGAACGCCGCTTCCTCCTCGGCGTGGTGTCCCTGCACACGGAGGAGGAGAGCGACGGCTCCGAACGGCCCTTCCTCGTGCTGGAGACGACCGAGGCGGACACGATGCCGGGGCCTTTACTGGAGGAGTTCTACCACTACGTGCGCGGGCGGGTGGACGGCCGCCTGCCGCTGCTGCTGAAGCCGGCCAACCACGGCCAGGAGCACGAGCTGGCCGCCATCGGCGAGACGCGCGTGCCGCGCGTCCTCAGCCACGAGCTGTTCGGCAACCGCACCCGCACCTGCCTCAACCCGGGCGAGGCCGAGGGACGGCTGCGTTACTTCCGCACCACCGCCGAGTACGAGGCCGCGGCCGGGGAGCTGGGCTGGTCGGACATCGTGGCGATGCCCCGGCTCCCCGACGACGTGCCGCGGACCGCCGGGTTCGTCAACACGGTCCCCACCACACCGCTGTCGCACACCAACGTCCTCGCCGCGGGCTGGGGCATCCCGAACGCCATCGTCCGCGACCTGGACGCCGTGGTCCGGCGGGAGGGCCTCGACGGCGCGTGGGTGCGCTACCGCGTGCGTGAGGACGCCGTGACCCTGGAGCGGCTGCCGGGCGCGCCCTCGTTGGAACGGCCCGCCTGGCACCAGCAGCGCATCCGCATCGAGACACCGCTGCTGGAGGAGGCGCCGATCCTCGAACTGCACCGGCTGCGCCGCGCCGACCGGGACAGTTACGGCACCAAGGCGGCAAACCTCGGGGAACTGCACCACGTCCTGGACAGCCGCACCGCGGACCTGACGGTGTTCTACACGCGCCCGCGTCCGCCACGGCCCGATCTGCTCGGCCACCTCGCCGCCCGGCTGGGCGAGCCCGGCGCGTCCCCCGAGCGGCTGCGCGCCGCGGCGGCCGAACGCGTCGCGCGCACGGTCCGCGCCCCCCGGGGCGTGGCCCTGCCGTTCCGGCTGCACCATCTGTTCCTCACCTCCTCCCCCGCCCTGCAACAGGGCATCGGCAAGCTGAAGATGGCACTGGAGCTGGAGGCGCTCGACGTCGTCGACGCGCTGTCCCTGCACCTACAGCGCCTGACGTGCAGCACGCCGATGCCCGAGGAGGTGGTGCGGGCGATCACCGCCTCGGTGGCGCCGCTCACGGCCGACGGACGCCGTCTGGTGGTCCGCTCCTCCTCCAACGCCGAGGACCTGCCGGGCTTCTCCGCCGCCGGGATCTACGACTCGGTGACCACGGTGCACGGCACGGAGCAACTCATGGCCGCGGTACGACAGGTGTGGGCGTCGCTGCTGTCGCCGCGCAGTGTGCGCCTGCGGCACCAGGTCGGCATCCCGCTGGACGACACGTACATGGGGGTGATCGTGCAGGAGTACGTGCCCGCCGGTCTGGGCGGTGTGCTGGTGACCTGCGACCCGACCCGGCCCGAGGACTTCCGCAACGTGTACCTGAACTGCACGCCCGGCTCGCCCGAGCAGGTGGTCGACGGCACGGTCCTGCCGCAGCAGTACCTGTACAACACCGTCGAGGGCGGCGGGCGTACGGTCGGCGTCGGCTCGTCGGGCGAGGACCTCCCGGCGGCCACCCGCGCCTCGCTCGCGGAACTGGCCCTCGCGGGACGGCTGTTGCAGTCCCACTTCAGCGAGGACGATCCCGACGGCGCCCTGGACATCGAGTGGCTCATGACCGCGGAGGGGGCCTTCCACCTGGTCCAGGTCCGCCCCTACGCCAGGTGAGGCGCCGTATGTCCCTCTCGCGTCCCTCGCCCGCCGCGCCGGCGCCGTCCCCGGCGGCGCGCCGCCTCATCCGCCTCAACAACGGGTTCCAGCTGCTGTTCAACCTGCTGTGGTGGATGCCCGTGTTCTACGCCTACCAGCGTGACGCGGGCCTGTCCGACGGGCAGATCTTCGGCATCCAGAGCATCTACTACATCGCGTTCTGCCTGTTCGAGATCCCGACCGGTCTCGTCGCCGACCGCATCGGCGCGCGCAACTGCCTGCGCGCGGGCGCGGTGGTGATGACGGCGGCGAACCTGGCGCCGGTGCTGGACCCCACGTACACCGGTTTCCTCGCGCACTTCCTCGCCATCGCGGCCGGGCGGTCCCTGACGTCGGGCGCGGCCAGCGCCTACCTGTACGACGGGCTGCGCGCCGAACGGGCGGAGGGCCACTACCTCAAGGCGGAGGGCACGGCGCGGGCTCTCGGACTCGCCGCCAAGGTCGTGTGCTGGCCGCTCGTCGGACCGCTGATGGCGCTGGCCCCGCAGACGCCGTACGTGCTGAGCGCGGCGTGCGCGGCGGGATCCCTGGGGTGCGCACTCGCCCTGCCGCGCCTCGCCGGGCAGGACACGGACACCCGTCCGCGCGGCCGGGAGCGGCGCGGCGGCGGGCTCCTGCGGGACACGGGCGCCGCCCTGCGCGTCCTGTGGTCGTCGCCGTGGCTGGCACTGCTCATGGTGCAGGGCGTCGCCGTGTTCACGCTGTCGCGGATCTGCCAGGTCAACCTGTTCCAGCCGGTGCTGCTGGCGCACGGCATCGGGGAGAGCACGCACGGCAGTGTCCTGGCGGCCATGACGGTCGCCGAGGCGGTGGCGTCGGCCCGTCCCCAGTGGCTGAGCCGCCGGCTGGCCCCGGCCGGCTGGGTGTCCGTGCTGAGCGTGGCCCTGGCCGCCGTGCTGGCGGGCACCGTCGTGGGCGGCCCGTGGACGGTGGTGGCGCTGCTGTGCGGGTTCGCCGCGATCACCGGGTTCGTCTACCCGGTGCAGCGCAAGCTCGTCAACGACGCCATCCCGGCGGACGCGCCGCGGGCCACGCTGCTGTCGGTGGAGAGCATCGTGGACCGCGGGGTGTGCGCGGCGGCCGCGGTGGCCGCCGGCGCCTGTCTGGCGGCGGGCCGGCTGGACGCGCTGCTCTGGTGGAGCGCCGCGATCACCTGTGTCGTCATTCCCGCGCTCCACCTGGGCCTGCGCCGGACCGGCCCCCGCGGCGCCCCGGCCGGTCCCGGTGGACGGGGAGCGGATGCCCCGGCACCGGACGAGCCCGTGTCCCTGCCCGTCGACGAGGGAGCGGCGCCCCGCTCCTGACCGGTCCGCTCCGGCGGTGCGGCACCCTGGAGGCATGCGGACACGACCTGTGCTGATCTACGACGGCGACTGCGGCTTCTGCACGGCTTCACTGACCCTCGCCCAGAAGTGGATCAGGCCTCGCTGCGAGGTGGTGGCCCAACAGCGAGCACCGCTGGAGGAATTGGGCGTCACCCCGCGGCGAGCGGCGTACGAGGCGCTGTGGGTCACCCCTGACGGCACCGTGTACGGCGGTGCCCAGGCCGTCGCCCGGCTGCTGTCGAGCGCGGGCGGTGGCTGGCACGTCCCGGGCGCGCTGCTGCGGCTGCCCCCGCTGCGCTGGATCGCCCACGGCCTCTACCGCCTCGTCGCCCACAACCGGCACCGGCTGCCCGGCGGCACAGCGGCCTGCGCCCTCCCGGCCACCCCCGGCCGCCGGTAGCCGGGCCCCCGGCACGGACCACCGGCCGAGCCCCGCGGCAGCGCCCGCGCATCCCACGCACCCGGACCCAGGGCGGCGGACGGCCGGCGGCTCCGCTCGGTGACCACCCCCGCCTCCGGGTGCGCCGCAGCCGAGCGAGCCGCTCGATGCCCGCGGCAAGCGCGGAGATACACCGGCCGGCGACACCGTGCAGGCCCCTCGACGGCCGGCCCGAGCGCGAGCAGTGGGCCCCGTCTCTACCGCCTCGTCACCACAACCGGCACGGCGGCCAGGGGCCCTCCCGGCCACCCCCGGCCGCCGGGCCCCGGCACGGACCACCAGCCGAGCCCCGCCCGTCGCACGCGCCCGGCCCGGTCTCGGACAGCCGGTGACTCACTCGAAACCCCCACCTCCGGGTGCGCCGCAGCCGAGCGAGCCGCTCGATGCCCGCGGCAAGCGCGGAGATACACCGGCCGGCGACACCGTGCAGGTCCTCGACGGTCGGTCCGCTACCGGCGGCCGCGGCCCCGCGACGCCGCCCGCGCGTCTCACGCGCCCGGACCTGGGGCGGCGGACGGCCGGCGGCTCCACTCGGTGACCCCCGCCTGCGGTGCGCCGCAGCCGTGCGCCGGACGGCGACACCGCGCAGGCCTCGACCGTCAGCCCGAGGACGAGCGGGCGGCCGGGAGGTGTGCCGGGGCCGGAGTGGGCGGACTCTGGTCGCCGGCCCGCGTGCCGCGGGCTCACGGTGGGGGACGGACGCGCCGTGGGGTCCTCCCCGGTGCCGCCGGTCCGCGACCGCCCCCCGACCTCGCACGCCGCGTCGGTAGCGCGCCGTGCCCTCCCCGGACCGGGGTGGTCCCACAGGGCGGGGGCAGGAACCCGGGCGCTGGTCCGTGAACCGGGCGATACGTTCGACCCCGTACGGCACGCGCCCGCGGCCGAGGGAACCGGTCCCGCTCCCGGTGCCGGGCGGTCACCGCAGGGGGACGGTCACCTCGCCCGTGCCCGCGGCGTGCGCGCCACCGGAGACGCGCACGGTGAAGGGCCGGTCGGTACCGTCCGCGGTGACGCGCAGGAGGCCGCCCTCGCGCCGGACGTGGAACCGCGCGGCCGGCGCCCCGGTCAGGTCGGGGACGCCGACCAGGTGGGCGTACTCGTCCGTGGCCGGGAGGTGGACGAGCAGGGTGGGGCCGTCCAGCCAGTCGCCGTCGGGCCGCCGGTCGTCGCCGGCCAGCGGCAGGACGGCGCCCTCACGGACGTAGAGCGGCAGGCTGTCGTAGTCGTGCCGTTCGGTGCGCCACGCCGGGCCGGTGACCCGCTCCCCGCTGAGCAGGTGGGTCCAGGTGCCCTCCGGCAGGTAGACCTCCACCTGACCGTCCTCGCTGAACACCGGGGCGACCAGGAGGTCCGGGCCGAGCATGTACTGGCGGTCGAGCGGGCGGCACGCCGGGTCGTGCGGGAACTCCAGGACCATGGGCCGCATCACGGGTACGCCGGTGTGGTGGGCCTCGGCGGCGGCGCCGTACAGGTAGGGCATGAGGCGGTGCTTGAGCAGGGTGAACCGTCGGGCCACGTCGACGGCGCCGGCACCGAACTCCCACGGCACGCGGTACGACGACGAGCCGTGCAGGCGGCTGTGGGAGGACAGCAGGCCGAAGGCCAGCCAGCGCTTGAAGACCGCCGGGTCCGGGGTGCCCTCGAAGCCCCCGATGTCGTGGCTCCAGAAGCCGAAGCCGCTCAGGGAGAGGGACAGGCCGCCCCTGAGCGACTCGGCCATGGCCTCGAAGGACGACCAGCAGTCGCCGCCCCAGTGCACCGGGTACTGCTGGCCGCCGGCGGTCGCCGAGCGGGCGAAGAGCACGGCCTCGCCCTGCCCGCGCTCCTTCTCCAGGAGCTCGAAGACGGTCCGGTTGTACAGGTGGGTGTAGTAGTTGTGCATGCGCTCCGGGTCGGAGCCGTCGTGCCAGACGACGTCGGTCGGGACGCGTTCGCCGAAGTCGGTCTTGAAGCAGTCCACGCCCTGGTCCAGCAGCGGTTTCAGCTTGGACCGGAACCAGGCGCGGGCGTCCGGGCTGGTGAAGTCGACCAGCGCCATGCCCGCCTGCCACAGGTCCCACTGCCACACGTCCCCGCCGGGCCGGCGCACGAGGTGGCCGAGTGCGGCGGCCTCCTCGAACAGCGGGGACTTCTGCGCGATGTACGGGTTGATCCAGGCGCTGACCCGCAGTCCCCTGGCCTTGAGCCGGGCGAGCATGCCCTCCGGGTCGGGGAAGACGTCGGGGTCCCAGGTGAAGTCGCACCACTGGTACTCGCGCATCCAGAAGCAGTCGAAGTGGAAGACCGACAGCGGGATGCCGCGCTCGGCCATGCCGTCGACGAACGACATCACCGTCGCCTCGTCGTAGTCCGTGGTGAAGGAGGTGGACAGCCACAGGCCGAAGGACCAGGCGGGCGGCAGGGCCGGGCGGCCGGTGAGGGCGGTGTAGCGGGTGAGGACCTCCTTGGGGGTGGGGCCGGCGACGACGTGGTACTCCACCGTCTGGTCCTCGACGCTGAACTGCACCTGCCCCACCGATTCGGAACCGACCTCGAAGGAGACCCTGCCGGGGTGGTTGACGAAGACGCCGTAGCCGCGTGAGGAGAGGTAGAACGGGATGTTCTTGTAGGCCTGTTCGCTGCTGGTGCCGCCGTCGGCCTGCCAGCTCTCCACGGTCTGGCCGTTCTTGACGAAAGGCGTGAAGCGTTCGCCGAGGCCGTAGACCTGCTCGCCGACACCGAGCGCGAGCTGGGCGAGGACGTGGTGGGCGCCGTCGCCGGTGGTGGCGAACGCGGTGCCCTTGCGGCCGGCCCGGGTCAGCTCGCGTCCGTCCGCGTCGTGGAAGGTCAGGGTCCAGGGAGCGGCCCGGTCCAGGCGCAGGGTCAGCGGGCCGCTGGTCAGCTCGGTGACGGTGCCGTCCTGCCGGACCTCGCCGGCACCGGTGCCGTCGGAGCCGGTGGCGAGGCCGAAGTCCGGTCCGGGGCGCGTCCCGCCGGCGTGGTGGGTGACGCGCACGCCGATGACGCCCTCGGCGGGTGAGAAGCAGTCGACGGTGAGGAGCGGCGCGTTGAGCGTGTCCCCTCTGCGCGTCACCTTCTGGGTGGCGGCATGTGCGGTGAAGCGCTTCGATTCGAGGCGTACATCGCGCACCTCGGTGGCATAGGCGATCTGCACGCCGTCGCGGACGCGCCAGAACCCGTTGGTGAACTTCATGGTCTTCCTCGGGGGGAGCAGGGCTGTTCGGCGGGGACTGCGGAGGCTGTCGCCCCGGCGGATGGATCGTACACAGGACGAGCGGGTCCGATGGGTGCTGCGCACCAGGAAAACCCGTCTCCAGCAGTGCTTTTTCGGGCATGCGCGGGAGCGGCGGCCGGGGCGGCGGAGGAAACGGAGTGGCGCACGGGGCTAGCGGGACGGCGGGGTTCTGACGTATTAGTCATCGCACCGAACAAAAGCACCGGCGGGGACGCCGGTGACGACCACAGCAAGGGCCACCGCATGCCGAAGCGATGTCGAAGCGCTTCAACGACGTCCGTCACCGTTTCCCCGGCGCCCGCTGACGCCCGTCCCTCCCCCTCCCACGCAAGGGCATCCACCGTGACAGCACCCCTACCGGCCCGCGCCCGCCGCGGACGCTCCCGCGGGGCCGTGACACCGCTCGCCGCCGTCTGCGCCCTGGTCGCCGGGGCGGCCCTGACCGGCTGCGGCCAGCACCGCGACGACGGCGTCTACACCGTGATGAACTCCTCGACCGACGAGAGCTACCACCGCTGGGACGCCGAGGCGATGACCCGTTGCGGCCGAAGGTTGGGCGTCACCATCGAGCAGCGGAGCGTCCCCGCCGCCCAGGTGATGACGAAGGCCCTGCGCATGGCGTCCTCCAGGTCGCTGCCCGACATCGTCCAGTTCGACGCCTCGGAGATGCCGACGTTCGCCGAGGCCGGTGGGCTGACCGACCTCAGGGCACTGGGCCTGCGCACCGACGGCGTCCCCCGGGGCATCGTCGACTTCGGCTCGTACGAGGGGACGTACTACGGCGCGGCCCGCTCGGTGAACACGCTCGCGCTGTTCTACGACAAGGACGCCCTCGCCGAGGCGGGGCTCGCCGTCCCGCGCACCTGGGCCGAGCTGCGCGCGACGGCGAGGAGGCTGACCCACGGCAAGCGGTACGGCCTGGTGCTCAGCGCGGGCGGCGCCGAGGACGGCGTCTTCCAGTTCACGCCGTTCATGTGGTCCAACGGCGGGGACGAGCGGCACCTCGACGGGCCGCGGGTCGTCGAGGCCCTGGACTTCTGGAAGACCCTGCTGGACGACGGCTCGCTGTCGAGGTCGACGGTCGGCTGGACGCAGGCGGACGTCAACGACCAGTTCATGGCGGGCAACGCGGCCATGATGATCAACGGTCCGTGGCAGGTGGAGACCTTGAACACCGACAAGTCGCTGCACTGGGGCCTCGCGCGGATCCCCGTGCCGAAGGCCGGGGACCGGTCGGTGGGCCCGCTCGGCGGTGCCGTCCTCACGGTCCCCGACACCGGGGACCGGACGCGGGAGCGGACGGCCGGGCGGATCGTCGCCTGTCTGTCCGGCGCCAAGGAGCAGCTGACGTACGCGCTCAACAGCTGGATGGTGCCGGCCGCCGAGAAGGCCGCCGCGGCCTGGCGCGAGCGGGTGCCCGAGCTGGACGCGCTCGCCGACCAGGTGGCCACGGCCCGCTCCCGCACGGCCGAGCTGGGCGCCGGCTGGCCGGGCGTGTCGCTCGCCCTCCAGAGCGCCTTCCAGTCCGCGCTCACCGGCGAGTCCAGCAAGGCCGCCCTGACACGCGCCCAGCAGCGGGCCACGAGCGGGAACTGAGGTACACGCGCACATGACCACGTCCACCGCCACCGTCCCGGCGTCCGGGGCGGCCGGCGCCCCGGGTCCCGGCGGGCCGCACCGGCGTCGCCTGGCACAGTGGGGGTTCGTCGCCCCCGCCGTCGTCTTCATGCTGCTGTTCTTCGGCTACCCGCTCGTCCGCAACGTCGTGATGAGCTTCCAGCACTACACGCCGCGGACGTTCTTCACCGGCGAGGCCCCCTTCGCCGGCTTCGACAACTGGTCGCACGTCCTGCGGGACGCGCTGTTCGGCAAGGCGTTGTGGCACACGCTCGTGTTCACCGCCGGGTCGCTGCTCGGGCAGTTCTGCGCCGGTCTCGCGCTCGCGGTGTTCTTCAGCCGCAGGTTCCCGCTGAACGGCGTGCTGCGGTCGCTGATCCTGCTGCCCTGGCTGGTGCCGATGGTGGTGTCCGGCATCGTGTGGCGGCGCATCCTCGACCAGGACACGGGCGTGCTGAACTCGTTCCTGGACACGCTCGGCGTCGGCGGCCACACCCCGTGGCTGACCAGCCCGCACCTGGCCCTGCTGTCGGTGATCCTGGTCAACATCTGGATCGGCATCCCGTTCAACATGGTCATCCTCTACGGCGGCCTCCAGGAGATCCCCCGGGAGTTGTACGAGGCGGCCGCGCTGGACGGCGCCTCGGCCTGGCGGACGTTCCGCTCCGTCACCCTGCCGGTGCTCAGGCCGGTGATCACCGTCGTCCTGGTCCTCGGCTTCATGTCCACGGTGAAGATCCTCGACCTGGTCCTCGCGCTCACCGAGGGCGGCCCGGCAGACGCCACCCAGACCCTGGGCACGCTGACCTACCAGAACTCGTTCGTGCGGCTGGACTTCGGGGCGGGCGCGGTCGTCGGCAACGTCCTCGTCCTCGTCTCCGCCGTGTTCGCGGTCATCTACCTGCGGGCCGGCCGCAACGAGGGGAAGTGACGGCCATGGCCTCCCGTACGTCCACGACGTCCCGGCGCCGCTGGGGTGCCACGCTCGCCGGTGTGCTCATCCTGTGCGTGATGCTCTTCCCGCTGTACTGGATGCTCGACACCGCGCTCCAGCCGGCCTCGGGACTGCTCCAGGCCGACCCGGTGCCCAGCCGCCTGGACCTGTCCGGCTTCTCCAAGGCCCTCGGTGACCAGGGCGGGCACCTGCTGACCTCGCTGGCCGTGTCACTCGGCGCGGTCGTGCTGTGTCTGGCGGTCTCCGCGCCGGCGGCGTACGGGCTGGCCCGGTTCGGACTGCGCGGCACCCGGACGATCGTGTTCGGCACCCTGATCACCCAGATGGTCCCGGGCATCGTCGTCGCCAACGCGCTGTACGACTCCTACGTCGAACTGGGCCTGGTCAACTCCTACTTCGGGCTGATGCTGGCGGACTCCTCGCTCGGCATCCCGTTCTCCATCGTGCTGATGCGGTCCTTCATGCTGTCGATCCCGGGCGAGGTGATCGAGGCGGCGCAGATGGACGGCGCCGGGCCGGTGCGGACGTTCGTGCGGGTGGTGCTGCCGATGAGCCGGAACGCGCTGATCACCTCGGGCCTGTTCGCGTTCCTGTTCGCGTGGAGCGACTTCATGTTCGCCCTGACCCTGAACACCACCGACGACGTCCAGCCGGTGACGCTGGGCATCTACCAGTACATCGGCGCGCACGTCGGCGACTGGGGCTCGGTGATGGCCGCGTCCGTCCTGTCGGCCGTACCGGCGGCCGTCCTCCTCGTCCTCGCCCAGAAGTACATCGCCGCCGGCATCACCGGCGGTTCGGTCAAGTGACCTGCACCCCATCGAGAACGGGCCACCGCCATGAGTGACTTCCCCTTGTTCCCGCCCGGTTTCGTCCTCGGCGCCGCGACCGCCTCGTACCAGATCGAGGGAGCGGTGCGGGAGGACGGTCGCGGTCCGTCGATCTGGGACACCTACAGCCACACCCCCGGACTGGTGGCCGGCGGCGACACCGGTGACGTGGCCTGCGACCACTACCACCGCTATCCGCGGGACGTGGCCCTGCTGCGGGAGCTGGGCGTGGGATCGTACCGGTTCTCGGTCGCCTGGCCGCGCGTCGTGCCGGACGGCACCGGCCCGGTGAACCCCAAGGGGCTGGACTTCTACTCCCGGCTGGTCGACGAGCTGCTCGCGGCCGGCATCGAACCGGCCGTCACGCTCTACCACTGGGACCTGCCGCAGGCGCTGGAGGACCGGGGCGGCTGGCGGGTGCGGGAGACGGCGGAACGGTTCGCCGAGTACACGGCCGTGGTCGCCGGGCACCTCGGGGACCGCGTGCCGCGCTGGATCACCCTGAACGAGCCGTGGTGCAGCGCCTTCCTCGGCTACTCCGTGGGCCGGCACGCCCCGGGCGCCCGGGAGGGCCGGGGCGCGCTGGCCGCCGCCCACCACCTGCTGGTCGGCCACGGCCTGGCCGTGCGGGCGCTGCGGGAGGCGGGCGTGCGCGAGGTGGGCGTCACGATCAACCTCGACCACAACCTGCCGGCCACCGGCTCGCCCGCCGACCTGGCGGCCGTCGTCCGCGCGGACACCCAGCACAACCTGGTGTGGACCGAACCGCTCCTCGCGGGCCGCTACCCCGCCACGGAGGAGGAGACCTGGGGGGAGTTGATCGCCGACCCGGACTTCCGGCTCGACGGCGACCTCGAACTGATAACCCAGCCGCTGGACTTCCTCGGCGTCAACTACTACCGGCCGATCGTCGTCGCCGACGCACCGCACCGCGAGGGCGACCCGGCACGGCGGGTGGCCACCGACAACCGGTACGAGGAGGTGCGGCTGCCGGGCGCGCGGCACACCGCGATGGACTGGCCGGTCGTCCCCGGCACCCTCACCGACCTGCTGGTGCGGCTGAAGGACCGGTACGGGGAGGCGCTGCCGCCGGTGTACCTCACGGAGAACGGTTCCGCGGAGGACGACGAGGTGGGTGCCGACGGAGCGGTGCACGACACGGACCGGGTGGCCTACCTGCGCGACCACCTCAGCGCGCTCCGGGAAGCGATGGACGCCGGCGTGGACGTCCGCGGCTACTACGTGTGGTCGCTGCTGGACAACTTCGAGTGGGCGTACGGCTACGGCAGGCGGTTCGGGATCGTCCGGGTCGACTACGCCACCCAGGCGCGCGTCCCGAAGGACAGCTACCACTGGTACCGGGCGATGATCGCCGCCCAGCCCGGCTGACGCGAGCGCCGGCGCGGTGGCCGTCAGGAGGGCGGGGCCGGCGTCCCGGCCAGGGCGTAGAAGTGGACGGGCGAGTTCGGCCGGAAGCCGATGCGGGGGTACACCGGGGCCCCGGCCGCCGTCGCGTGGAGGGTGGCGCGGGTCAGACCGGTGGCCCGGCCGCCCTCGTACAGTGCCTTGCGCGTCACGGCCTCGCCGTAGCCCCGGCGTTCCCACTCCGGGGCCGTGGCGACGAGCACGACGAACAGCCGGCCGTCCGCCTCCACCGTCGCCGCGCATGTCACCGGGACACCGTCGCGCAGCCCCAGGTAGGCGTGGATCCGGTTCTTCCACGCCGTCGACCCCCGAAGCCCGTCGCGGCCGTCCTCCAGGGTGAAGCCGTAGGCGCGTGCGTTCAGGTCGGCGTAGGCCAGGAGGTGTTCGTCCGTGTCCACGCGGACGAACACCAGCTCCGGGTGGGACGGTTCGGGGACGGGGAGGAGGTCCCCGGCCATGCCGGTGCCGGAGAAGGCGTACGCGAGGCCCGCCCGCTCGGCCGTCTCCCGCAGCCGTCCGCGCGCCCCGTCGTCGAGGAGGTCCTCGAAGAGCCACAGGAAGCCGGGGCGACTCTTGGTGCGCATGACGTCGACCGCCCGGTCCAGGCGGCGCGCGAGGAGCCCGGTGTCCGCGCCGATGTCCGTGAGGGTGACGCAGTTCCAGAAGGGGAACCGGCAGTCGGCCCAGCGGACGGCGACGCCCGGGAGGTCGCGCACATCGGCGTCCGGGTCGCGGTCGAGGACCAGCGCCCGCCAGACCAGGGAGAGTTGCTCCATCGATTCGACCGCTTCCGTACGATCCCTCATCGGTCCCCCGGGTGGTGGAGTCGGATCCGTCCGTCTTCCGGACACGCTACGTCAGCGGGCGACCGCGCCGGGTGGCCGCGCGCCCACCGGGGCACGTTCCAGGACATCGCCGTCCCGGGTGGAGCGGGGCGGGTGCGGCTATCCCCGCGGGCCGGAGCGCGGGTGCGCGGCGGAGGAGAAGGCGTCCCAGTCGGCGCGGCCCCCGGCACCCAGGACTCCGACCTCGTGGCCGAGTTCCGCGGTGGAGAGGGCCTTGAGTTCGCGCCGGGCGAGCCGGGCGACCAGGGGCGGGAAGAGCGGCCGCAGGGGCTGGCACCAGCGCAGCCACGGCGGGGCGTAGACGTGGTGGGCGCGGTGCAGGACACCGGCGGCGAGCCAGTCGGCCACCTGGTCGGGGGTGTGCACCCGGCGGGCGAACCAGGGCTGGTTCTGGCGCAGGGCACGCAGGACGGGATGGTCGTCGATGCCGCTGATCATGTCGGTGCCGGTCCAGTGGAGGTAGGCGATGCCGACGGCGACACCGTCGGGTTCGACCTCGCCGCGCAGGGCCTGGGCGAAGGATTCCACGCCGGCCTTGGAGGCGCAGTACGCGCTCATCATGGGCGCGGAGCCGAAGGCGGCGGTGGAGGCGATCTGGAGGAAGTAGCCGCGTGTCCGGGCGAGTTGCGGCAGGAAGGAGCGGGCGGTGTTCGCGGCGCCGACCAGGTTGACGTCGATGACCCGCTGCCACAGGTCGGCTTCCGTGCGGCTGAACGGTCCGCCCGCGGCGATGCCCGCGTTGGCCACCAGGACGCTGGCCGGGCCGAGCCGTTCGGCGACCTGCCGGGCGGCGGCGTCGAGCGCGGCGCGGTCGGTGACGTCCGCCTCGACGCAGATGCTCGGTGCGGTCAGGGCCGCGGCGGCCTGACGCAGGGTCTCCGCCTCACGGCCCAGCAGGGCCACCTTCATACCGGTGGCGGACAGGCGCCGGGCGAGCGCCTCACCGATCCCCCGGGCCGCCCCGGTGACGACGGCGACGCGCCCCGCCAGTGGTGTGCCGTGGGCGGAGGGCCGCCCGCCGGTGCCCGCGATGTCGCGCATTCGATCCTCGTGTCCGTAGGCCACCGGCGGTGGCGTTCTCTACCGCACTACCCGGAATGCGCGGATCTGCTCTCCGCCATGCGGAGTGACCGGGCGCGCCCCGCGTGCCGCCGGCGATGACGGGCGACCCGACGAGCGCGGGGCCGGTCGGGGTCGGGGCCTCGGCCGGCCGGGCACTCCGCGGGGTCGGTCAGGCGATCCAGGTGGCGGTGAGCTCCTGGACCGCGGAACCGTCGGTGTCGGCCAGCTTGGTGCCGACGAAGGAGCGGGCCCAGTCGGAGGTCTGGATCCGGAAAGCCGGCCGGTCGGCGTGGAGGGCCTCCATAACCGCCTCCGCCGCCGCGGCCGGGGTCTGGGCGTTGCCGTCCTTGAACTGCTCGGTGGTGCGGTCGATGTAGCGGCGCAGGGCGCCGGAGTACGGGCCGGCGGCCATGTCGGCGCCGAGGTCGATGCCGATGTTGTTCACGAACTCGGTGGCCACCGCGCCGGGTTCCACGACGGACACGCTCACGCCCAGCGTCCGCGTGACGGGGGCCAGGCTCTCCATGTAGCCCTCGACGGCGAACTTGGCGGCGCAGTACGCCTCGTTGAACGGCTGACCGACGACTCCGCCGACGCTGGTGACGGTGACCAGACGGCCACCGGTGGCGCGCAGGTGGGGCAGGGCGGCCCTGGAGACGTTCAGGACGCCGAAGAAGTTGACCTCCATCACGTCGCGGACGTCGTCCACCGTGTCGGTCTCCAGGGTGCCCAGGTGGCCGGCGCCCGCGTTGTTGACGACGGCGTCGAGGCGGCCGTGGTCGGCGATCACGCCGTCGACGGCGGCGGTGACGGAGTCCGCGTCGGTCACGTCGAGCTGCCGGATGTCGAGCGTGACACCGGCGTCCGCGGCGGCCCGGCGCAGCGCGTCGGCGCGGGTGGTGTCACGGAGGGTGGCGACCGTGCGCCAGCCCGCCTTCGCGGTGGCGACGGCGGCGGCGAGGCCGATGCCGGAGGAGGTACCGGTGATGAGGACGGTGCGGGGCGTGGTGGTCATGGTGAGGCCTTCCCTGAGGATTATGTGCGTGCACACACAACATAACTATATGTGTGTGCGCACGCAACTCGCCTATACTCGGTGCCATGCCGAAGAAGCTGTCGCAGGCCGAGATGCCCGCCGCGGACCACGCGTTCTACGGGCTCGTCTGGGCGGGCACCGTGATGACCGAGCACGTCGACCGGGCCCTGGTCAGAGCGCACGACCTCCCCGTCTCCTGGTTCGAGGTGATGCTGTGGCTGGCGTCCAGCCCGGAGCCCGTGCCGGCCTCCGTCCTCGGCAACAGCACCATGCTCAGCCGCAGCCAGGTCTCCCGGGTCGTGGACGCCCTCCAGGGGCGCGGCCTGGTGGACCGGACTCCGTCGGCGCGCGACGCGCGGTCGGTCGAGGTCTCGCTCACCACCGAGGGCCGCCGGGTCTTCGAGCAGGCGGACGCCACCCGCAGGGAGGCCCTGGCGCCGGTGTTCACCGACCTCCTCGACGAGCGGGACATCGAGGCCCTCGGCACGGTGTGGCGCAAGCTCAAGGCGCAGAAGGACAAGCTCGGACAGGAGCCGGCCACCCGGCCCGCGCGGCCGCGCCGGTGACCCAGCCGGTGACCCGCGGGCGGACGCCGCCCGCGGGCCACGGCTCCGGACCGCTCCACCGGTACCACCCGCCCGCATCAGATGGACCCCGCTCCACCGCCGCGACCGCGCGACGGTGGTTTTTTCATGCCCCGAGGCCTTTGCGACCGTTCGCCGTTGCACGGCGTGCGGCTGCCGGTCACAGAGTGGTTGAGACCTCTTGTGGGCACGTCGACGCTGTCTCTAGCCTCCGAGTGTTGTGCAGGGCGAAACCGTCATTGCGCATGCTGCAACGCGCCCATCGGAGGAGCACCGCATGAAGCTGTCCGTCCGTATTGCCGGGTTCACCGCGCTCACCGTCGTCCTGACCGCCGCCTGCGCGCCCCAGACCTCGGGCGGCTCCTCCTCCGGCAAGGACGAGAAGACCGGCACCCTGCGCGTCTGGCTCTTCCAGGAGGTCGACAACCAGCCCAAGCAGCGCGTCGTCGACGCGGTGCTCGCCGACTTCCGGAAGGCCCACGGGGGCGCCCGGGCCACCGTCGAGTACATCCCGGTGGAGAGCCGGGCCCAGCGCATCAAGGCCGCCTTCAACGACCCGAAGTCCGCGCCCGACGTCATCGAGTACGGCAACACCGACACCGCCGGCTACGTGCGCGACGGCGGACTCGCGGACGTCACCAAGGACTTCAACGCCTGGAGCGAGGCCAAGGACACCGATCCGACCGCCCGTCAGTCCGTCACCGTGGACGGCAGGATCTACGGGGCGCCCTACTTCGTCGGCGTCCGGGCGCTCTACTACCGGACCGACGTACTGCGCGAACTCGGCCTGCGCGTCCCGCGGTCGCAGGCCGAGCTGATCTCCACCGCGAAGCGCGTCCGGGCCGCCAGACCCGGTCTGTACGGCCTCGCGGTCGGCGGCGCCTACACGTACGGCGCGATGCCGTTCATCTGGGCCCACAGCGGCGACCTGGCCGGCGGCAAGGGCGGCTCGTACGCCTCGGTCATCGACCGTGCCGCCGCCCGGAAGGGCATCGAGGCGTACACCTCCCTCTTCGGCGACGACAACTGCCCCGCCGCCAAGTGCGCGGGCATGGGCGGCAACGACACCGTGACCGCCTTCGCCTCCGGCAAGGCGGCCATGGCGATCGGTGGTGACTTCAGCCATGCCGCGGTCGAGGCCGGGAAGGTCAAGGGCAAGTACGCGGTGGTGCCGCTGCCCGGTGTGGAGCCCGGCTCGATCGCCCCGGCGTTCGCGGGCGGCAACAACATCGGCGTACTGAAGAGCACCTCGCACCGCACCCTCGCCGTCGACCTGATGAAGCGGCTCGCGTCCAAGGAGACGCAGGGCCGGCTCTTCGACGCCATGGGCTTCCTGCCGACCTTCGCCGACGTACGGCAGCGGGCCGCGGCCGAGCAGCCGTTCGTGAAGCCGTTCGTGCGCACCCTCGCCGCCGGCACCAAGTTCGTGCCGGCCTCGCCCGCCTGGGCCCAGATCGACTCCTCGCTGGTGCTGCCGACCATGTTCCAGGAGATCGTCAGCGGCAAGAAGGACGTGGCCGCCGCCTCCGCCGAGGCGGCGAAGAAGATGAACGACGCGTTCGGGACCGTGGGATGACCCGGACGACCGGCGCCGCTCCCCCGCCGGACGCCGCCGGACCGGCAACCGGCGCCGGAGGGCCGGGGACGACCGCCGCGGACCGGGCGACGCGGACCGGCATCTCCCGGCAGGAGGCGGTCGCCGCACAGCCGGCCGTCGCGACACCGGTGCCGTCCCGCCGGAGCCGGCGCCCGGCGGGCCCGCGCGGTGGCTGGGTCCCCTGGCTCTACCTCGCACCCGCCCTCGCCGTCCTCGGCGGCCTGCTGGCCTACCCGGTCTACCAGCTCGGCCTGATGTCCGTCCTCCAGTACACCCAGGCGCAGGTCAGCGGGGGTGAACCGACCAGCTTCCGGGGCCTGTCCAACTACCGCGAGCTGTTCGCCGACGACCAGTTCTGGCAGGTGCTGCTGGCGACGATCGGCTTCGCGGCGGCCTGTGTGCTCTCCACGCTCGCGGTGGGCTGCGCGCTCGCGGTCCTGCTGACCCGCGTCCGCGCCGTCCCGCGGCTCACGCTGCTGCTGGCCGCGCTGGGAGCGTGGGCCACACCGACCGTCACCGGTTCCACGGTCTGGCTGTTCCTCTTCGATCCCGACTTCGGCCCGGTGAACCGTCTCCTCGGCCTGGGCGACTTCTCGTGGACCTACGGCCGTTACAGCGCCTTCCTCCTGGTCCTGCTCGAAGTGGTGTGGTGCTCCTTCCCGTTCGTGATGGTCACCGTCTACGCCGGCATCCGCGCGGTGCCCGGCGAGGTACTGGAGGCCGCCGCCCTGGACGGCGCCTCGCAGTGGCGGACCTGGCGCTCGGTGCTGGCGCCCATGCTCCGGCCGATCCTGGTCATCGTCACCGTGCAGTCGGTGATCTGGGACTTCAAGGTCTTCACCCAGATCTACGTGATGACCGACGGCGGGGGCATCGCCGGCCAGAACCTGGTCCTGAACGTCTACGCCTACCAGAAGGCGTTCGCGTCCTCGCAGTACAGCCTTGGTTCGGCGATCGGCGTGGTGACGCTGCTGATCCTGCTCGGCGTGACGCTCGGATACCTGCGGCTGCTGCGCCGCCGAGGGGAGGACCTGTGAGCGCGGGAGAAACCGTGGGCGGGAGGGGAACGGCGCGTGCGCGGCGCCGGCCCGTGCGGAGTCCATGGCGGCCGGCGGCCGAGGCGACCGCGCTGCTGACGGCGGCGGTGGTCGCCTTCCCGCTCTACTGGATGGTGCTCAGCGCGTTGCGACCGGCCGGGGAGATCGAGTCGACGCGACCGAGGCCCTGGACGTCGTCGCCCTCCCTGGACTCGTTCCGGCGCGTGTTCCAGCAGCACGACTTCGGGCGGTACTTCGTCAACAGTCTCGTCGTCGCGGTGAGTGTCGTGGTCGCCTCCGCGCTGCTCGCGTTCCTCGCCGCGACCGCCGTGACCCGCTTCCGGTTCCGCTTCCGGACCACCCTGCTGATCCTGTTCCTGGTGGCGCAGATGGTGCCGGTGGAGGCGCTCACCATCCCGCTGTTCTTCCTGATGCGCGACTTCGGCCAGTTGAACACGCTGGGTTCGCTGATCCTGCCGCACATCGCCTTCTCGCTGCCGTTCGCGATCTGGATGCTGCGGGGGTTCGTGAAGGCCGTACCGGAGTCGCTGGAGGAGGCCGCGTACCTGGACGGGGCGAGCCGGGCGCGGTTCCTGTGGCAGATCCTGCTCCCGCTCGTCCTGCCGGGCCTGGTGGCCACGAGCGTGTTCTCCTTCATCTCCGCCTGGAACGACTTCCTGTTCGCCAAGTCGTTCATCATCAGCGACACGTCGCAGTCGACGCTGCCGATGGCGCTCCTCGTCTTCTACAAGCCCGACCAGCCGGACTGGGGCGGGGTCATGGCGGCGTCCACGGTGATGACGGTGCCGGTGCTGGTGTTCTTCGTCCTCGTGCAGCGGCGCCTGGTCTCCGGGCTGGGCGGCGCCGTGAAGGAGTGACGGGCGGCCGCCTGCGGGGCAGGAGCCTACGGCGGCCGTTCAGGGGGCGGCGACCAGTGCGTCGTACATGGGTGACGCGCCCTCGCTGACGAAGGCGCGGATGGCGGCGAGGTACTCGTCGCGGTGGACGCGGCCGTCACCGTCGGCGTCCAGGGCGTCGAACGCCTCCCCCGCGTTGCCGGCGCTGTTCCCGAGGACCTCCCGCAGCCGGGTGAACTCCTCGCGGACCAGCATGCCGTCGGCGTCGGCGAGGTCGAACAGGGACCCCAGGGCCTGCCGGCAGACGTCGTCGAAGGTGTGGGCCCCCGCCCACGCCGCGTATTCCTCGAAGGTCACCCTGCCGTCCCCGTCCCCGTCCATGGAGTCGTAGACGCGCTCGTGCCGGCTGCGGGCGACGGCGACGAGCGGGTCGTTGACCCCGCGGCCCAGCCGCGCCGCGGCCCGTTCCGGCCGGACCAGGTACTCCTCGCGGGTGATCACACCGTCGCCGTCCGCGTCCAGCGTGCGGAAGACGCGGTCCCTCGCGGCCATGACGTCCATGGGGCTCCCTTTCACGAACCGACGGCCGCCCCGCCGGAGGACGCCGGAGACGGGCCACCACGGCTACTAAACCGGTTTCTCCAAATGATTCAGAAGACCCGCCCACGTGCCCGTCCTGCCGCGTCAGCTTAACTTCAACTAAACTTAACCGGTTTGGTTCGAATGGTTGTCCGCGCGACAGTCTCGTTCTAGCCTCTCTCCCGGCCCGCCGCCCGGTGCGAGCCGCCGAACCGGCACCGGGCGGCGGGCCGGACCCACAGCCATGCACTGAACGGCCGCGCCGTGCGCCGGAGACGTCCCCGTGTCCCGCCGCACGCGCCACCATCCTGGGAGCAGTCATGAGAAACCCCCTGGCCACCGCGGCGGGAGCGTTGTTGGCCCTCGCCGCCTCGATACTGGCCGCGCCGACCCCCGCACAGGCGGACACGCAGGCCGCACCGGGCTTCCACGTCACCGACGGGCGGCTGCTGGACGCCACCGGCAAGGACTTCGTGCTGCGGGGCGTGAACCACGCCCACGCCTGGTATCCCACCAGGACCGCGCAGGCCCTGAAGGACGTGAAGGCGCTCGGCGCCAACTCGGTGCGCGTGGTGCTCGCCACGGGTGACCGCTGGACCAAGAACGACACCGCCGACGTCGCGTCCGTCGTCGCCCAGTGCAAGGCGAACCGGCTCGTCTGCGTCCTGGAGGCCCACGACACCACCGGCTACGGCGAGCAGGACGGCGCGGTGTCCCTCTCCCGCGCCGTCGACTACTGGACCAGCGTCAAGGCCGCGGTGCAGGGCCAGGAGAAGTACGTCGTCCTGAACATCGGGAACGAGCCCTACGGCAACACCGGGTACGCCTCGTGGACGGCCGACACCACGAACGCCGTGACCCGCATGCGGGCCGCCGGCTTCCGCCACACCCTCATGGTCGACGCCCCCAACTGGGGCCAGGACTGGTCGTTCACGATGCGCGACCACGCCGCGGAGGTGTTCGCCGCGGACCCCGACCGCAACACGGTCTTCTCGATCCACATGTACGGCGTGTTCGACACCGCCGACAAGGTCGGGAACTACCTGGAGTCGTTCACCTCCCGGCACCTGCCCATCGTGGTCGGGGAATTCGGCAACATGCACTCGGACGGTGACCCGGACGAGGACGCCATCATGGCGACGGCGCAGCGCCTCGGCGTCGGCTACCTCGGCTGGTCGTGGAGCGGCAACGGCGGCGGCGTGGAGTACCTGGACATGGCCACCGGGTTCGACGCCTCGAGGCTCACCGCGTGGGGGCAGCGGATCTTCTCCGGTGCCGATGGCATCAAGCAGACCGCCAAGGAGGCCGGCGTCTTCGCCGACGGCACCCCGGCGACCGGGAGTTGCTCGGTCGGCTACGCCCTCAGCGACTGGGGCGGCTCGTTCAACGCGGACGTCACCATCCGCAACACCGGCACGACGGCCGTCAAGGGCTGGCAGCTCGCCTTCGCCTTCCCGGGCGCCCAGAAGCTCAACTCGGTGTGGAACGCCAAGGCCGTGCAGCAGGGCAGCGAGGTCCGGGTGAGCAACGAGTCGTGGACGGAGACGATCCCGGCCGGCTCCAGTGTGAGTTTCGGGTTCAACGGGTCCTCCACCGGCACCAACGGCGTGCCGGCCGCCTTCACCCTGAACGGGACCGCCTGCGCCAAGGGCTGACCCCGCTCACCCGGCGTGCCGGAGGGCCGCGTCCGCACCGGACGCGGCCCCTCGGTGTCGGTCCCTACGCGTCGCTCCCCGGCGCCGGCGCGGTGGAGCCGCGCGGGGTCAGGGACGGGGTCGGCACCTGATGGCCGCCGGTGTGCGTGCCGTTGACCACGTCGAAGAGCACGCGCGCCACCTCGGCGCCGAAGTGGTGCACGTCATGGCTCATGGCGGTCATCGTCGGGTGGGTGATCCGGCACAGCTGGGAGTCGTCCCATGCCAGCAGCGACAGGTCGTCGGGCACGGTGAACCCCATCTCCGCCGCGACGCCGGCCCCCGCGACCGCCATGATGTCGTTGTCGTAGACGATGGCGGTGGGCCGGTCGGCGGCGAGCAGCAGGGTGCGGGTGGCGCGGGCGCCCTCCTTCTCGTCGAAACCGGTGGCGATCTGCCGCCCTTCCTCCAGACCCAGTTCCCGGGTCGTGGCGGCGAAGGCGCGGGCCCGGATGGCGCTGTGCCCGAGGTCGGCCGGGCCGCCGACGCGGGCGACGCGCCGGTGACCCAGGGCCGCCAGGTAGCGGACCGCCTCGACGACCGCGGACGCGTCGTCCGTCCACACCGCCGGGAAGGGCCCGGTCAGGGAGGGGTGGCCGACCGCGACCGCGGGCAGGCCGAGGCCCTGGAGGGAGGGCACCCGGGGGTCGTCCTCGCGGAAGTCCACCAGGATGGCACCGGCGATCATCCGGCCGCGCCACCACTCCCGGTACAGCGCGATCTCCTCGTCGAGGTCGCGCACCAGGCGCAGCAGCAGGGAGCAGGACCGCTCCGCCAGGACGCTCTCGATGCCGGAGATGAAGTCCATGTAGAACGGCTCCAGACCCAGCAGGCGGGCGGGCCGGCACAGGGCCAGGCCGACGATGTCGACCCGCCGGCTGGACAGGCTGCGGGCGGTGGCGCTGGGAGCCCAGCCCAGTTCCTGGGCGGCCGCGAAGATCCGCTCGCGGGTGGCCTGGGAGACGCCGGGCTTGTCGTTGAAGGCGAGGGACACCGCCCCCTTGGACACCCCGGCCCGGGCCGCGACGTCCTTGATGGTGACCCGCTGGGCGGAGCCGCTCACACCACGTCCACGCAGAACAGGGCGGCCGTGACGGCGTCGACGGTGACGGGCCCGCAGTCCCGGACCCGGATGCGCGTCCGCTCGCCGGGCAGCAGGGTCTGCCGGCCGCGGTCGCAGACGGCGGCCGGGCCGAGCCGGTCGGGCTGGAGCAGGAGGTCTCTGACCAGAGTACGGGCGCTCACCACGACGTCGACTCTATCTCCCTGGCCGGGTACCGGCTCGAGCGTGACGTCGTAACGCGGCCGGGGGTAGGCGAAGTCCTTGTCGGGGACCGGGAAGTGCAGGGCCCGCAGGGCCTCCCCGGTCCCGTCGGCGTCGTCGTCCGCGTCGGCGACCAGGAACTCCTTGGCGGAGTCCGCGTCCGGTACGAGCGTCGGGGGCACCTCGGTCCGGGTGACGGAGCGGGGGCCGGCGGTGAGGTCGAGGCGGGCCTCGCCGGCCACGGTGCCGTCCGCCTCGACCCGCCGCAGCGTCACCGTGGTGCGCCAGGTGCCGGCGGACTGGTTGACCACGGCGAGGACGAGGCCGTCGGCGTCCGGCTGGAGGGTGAGCAGCCGGTCGGCGTAGACGCGGCGCAGCTCGTGGTAGAGCGGCTTGGGGCGCCCGTCGCCGTCGACGGCGGCCCAGGAGGTGACCGGCCAGCAGTCGTTGAGCTGCCAGACGATCGTCCCGGCGCACACGGGCCAGTGGGCGCGCCAGTGCTCGATGCCCGCGGCGACGGCGCGGGCCTGCACGAGCTGGGTCAGGTAGTGCCACCGGTCGAAGTCGCCCTCGGGCAGCGGGAAGTGGCGCGCGACACCGCGGTTCAGCTTGCCGTTGCCGTCCTCCGCCTTCTGGTGGTGGAGCATGCCCGGGGAGTCGGGGGCGAGGTCCTCGCCGGGCAGGGCGCGGCGCAGGGTGGTCAGCGCGGGCGGCGCCTGCCAGCCGAACTCGGCGACGAACCGGGGGACGTTCGCCCGGTACTCGGCGTAGTCCTGCCGGTTCCAGACCTCCCACGAGTGGTGGGTGCCGTGGGCCGGGTCGTTGGGGTGGTGGTCCCACGAGCCGGACCAGGGGCTGCCGGCGGCGTAGGGGCGGGTGGGGTCGAGTTCGGCGACGACGCGGGGCAGCAGGCCGAGGTAGTAGCCCTCGCCCCAGGAGTCGCCGGCGAGGGGTTCCTCCCAGTCCCAGTCGCGGAAGCCCCAGAGGTTCTCGTTGTTGCCGTTCCACAGCACCAGCGAGGGGTGCGGCATGAGCCGGACAACGTTGTCGCGGGCCTCGGCCTCGACCTCCCCGCGCAGCGGCTGTTCCTCGGGGTAGGCGGAGCAGGCGAAGAGGAAGTCCTGCCACACCATGAGGCCCAGTTCGTCGCAGGCGTCGTAGAAGGCGTCGTCCTCGTAGATGCCGCCGCCCCACACGCGCACCAGGTCGACATGGGCGTCGGCGGCCTGGGTGAGGCGGGCGCGGTACCGCTCGGGGGTGATCCGGGAGGGGAAGGCGTCGTCGGGGATCCAGTTGACGCCACGGGCGAAGATCCGTACGCCGTTGACGACGAGGGTGAAGCCGGTGCCGTGCCCGTCGGCCGACCGGTCCAGCTCCACGGTGCGGAAGCCGATCCTGCGGTGCCAGGTGTCGAGCGGGCCGGACTCGTCGCCGAGGGTGATGTCGAAGTCGTACAGGGGCTGTTCGCCGTAGCCGCGGGGCCACCACAGGCGCGGGTCGGGGACGTCCAGGCGCAGCACGGCCGTGTCGCCGGTGACGGTGGCCTCGGCGCGCACGCCGGCCACCCGGGCCTCGGCGCGCAGGGCGCGTCCCTGCCCTCGCGCGGTGCGTTCCAGTTCCAGCCGCACCTCGACCCGGCCGGTGCCGTCCTCCACGGTGACCAGGGGCCGGACGCGGGCGATGCGCGCGGTGGACCAGTGCTCCAGCCGGGCGGGGCGCCAGATGCCGGCGGTCACCAGGGTGGGCCCCCAGTCCCAGCCGAACGCGCACGCCATCTTCCGGATGTACTGCGAGGGTTCGGGATAGACGTTGGGCCGCTCCCCCGTGACCGCGCGGACGGCCGCCGCCTCGTCGTAGGCGGAGGCGAAGCGGATCTCCAGCTCACCGGTGCGTCCGGTGACGTCGAACCGGTGACCGCGGTGCATGTTGCGCGTCGTGCCGACGGGGCGCCCGCCCAGGGTGAGGTACGCGGCCGTGTCGAGCCCCTCGAAGACGAGGTCGGTGCGCTCGTGCTCGCTGTCGTGGTCCAGTTGCCGGACGTAGGTCCAGGCGCGGCGCCCCACCCAGGCGACGTCGGCCTCGTTGCGGTCGAGGAACGGGTCCGGGATGATCCCGGCCGCCAGCAGGTCGGTGTGGACGCAGCCGGGCACCCGGGCCTCCAGCAGGTCCTCCCCGTGGCGCAGGCTCCAGCCCCCGGTGAGCGGGGTGACGTCCTTCATGGTGCGGCTCCAATCGCCTGACTCAGGCCGTTCGAGGGACAACGGCGGACAACCTAACGCGCTGATCAACGCACTGTCCATAAACCGGTCTAGTGACTTCCGCGAGGGGACCCCTCCGCGAGACTTCCACGTCACGGCCCTCCGATCCATCGAACGGTAACAATTACGCATCGTGCTCGAAATTTCAGCTTTACCGGTTAACCAAGGGCTGACATAGTGCCGACATCCCACTCGCAGAGCTGAGCCGCGATCCTGAAGGAGCTGGGCACATGGGGAAGAAGAGGACACTCGGCGGGGCGCTTCTGGCGACCGCGATACTGACCGTCGCGGGCTGTGGCGGTGGAGGCGCCACCTCCACCGAGACCGCGAAGGCGCCCGCCGACCCGGCCGACGCGTCGGGTACGATCAAGGTGCTGACGGCCCGCACCGACCTCGTCCAGAACGGGACGATGGCCCGGTACGCCGCCGACTTCAACAAGACCTACCCGAAGGTCAAGGTGAGGTTCGAGGCCCTCACCGACTACGAGGGCGAGGTGAAGATCCGGATGAACACCGAGGACTACGGCGACGTCCTCATGATCCCGGCCGCCGTCTCCAAGAACGACTACCCGAAGTTCTTCGCCCCGCTGGGCACCACGGCGGACCTGAGCGCCACGTACCGCTTCAGCGACAAGACCGACGTCGGGGGCAAGGTCTACGGCATCGCCCAGTTCGGCACGGCCAACGGCTTCCTCTACAACAAGGCCGTCTGGAAGAAGGCCGGCATCACCCGGTGGCCGGCCACCCCGCGGGAGTTCCTCGGTGACCTCAGGGCCGTCAAGGCCAAGACGGACGCCCTGCCGTACTACACGAACTTCAAGGACGGCTGGCCGCTGACCGCCTGGAGCAACAGCATCGGCTCCGTCACCTGCGACGCCAAGGCCGACGACAGGCTCGCCGGCGCCGTCTCCCCCTGGAAGCCGGGCGGTGAGCTGAACACCATCGACTCCCTGCTGTACGACATCGTCAAGGGCGGCCTGTCCGAGAAGGACCCCAGCACGACCAACTGGGAGGCGTCCAAGGGCCTGATAGCCCAGGGCAAGGTCGCCACCATGCACCTCGGTTCGTGGGCCATCACGCAGATGCGGGACGCGGCGAAGAAGGCCGGCACCGACCCCGACGACATCGGCTTCATGCCCTTCCCGGTGCGGAAGGGCGGCAAGTACTGCGCCGTCCTCGCCAGCGACTACCAGCAGGCGGTCAACATCCACTCCTCGCACAAGGCGGCCGCCCGCGCCTGGATCGACTGGTTCACCCAGAAGTCGGGCTACTCGGCGAAGGAGGGTGCCGTCTCCGCCCTCAAGTCCGCTCCCATGCCCGGCACCCTGAAGGACTTCGCTGACAACGATGTCACCTTCCTGGAGCGCTCCGAGGCGAAGACCGGCGAGGTCAACACGATCGACAACGCCGCCGAGATCGGCCTGAACAAGCCGGACTACCGCCAGAAGCTGGTCGACCTCGCGCGCGGCGCGCAGCACGGAAGCCTCGACGACTACTTCACGGACCTCGACAAGCGGTGGGACGCGGCGGCCCGGACCGCCGGTTCCTGAGCGGCCGCCGGCGCTCCCGGCCCGCCGGACGCCGGTACCGGCCCCGTCCGCACCTGGACGGGGCCACCGCCCGTCGCCCACCCGCGAAGACGAAAGGCCCGACATGACCGAGACGACCCGCACGGCACCCGCGAAAGTGCCGGGCACCGCTCCGCCGCCCCGCGCGGTCCCCGCCGGGGACGGGAGCCGCCGGGGCGGGCGCGTCCTGCGCCGGCTCACCCCGTGGTTCTTCCTCGCCGTCCCCCTGGTCCTGCTGGTCACGTTCACCTACGTGCCCGTGGGCAACATGCTCTACTACAGCCTCACCGACTGGGACGGCGTCAGTCCCGACCGTCACTTCACCGGCGCCGACAACTACCGGCAGATCTTCACCCGTCCCGAGCTGTTCCGGGTGTTCTTCGTCAGTTTCTACTACCTCGCCGCGTCGGCCGTGCAGATCTTGATCGCCCTGTACTTCGCGACCGTGCTCAGCTTCGACCTGCGGTTCCGCAACCTGTTCAAGGGCATCCTGTTCTTCCCCTACCTCATCAACGGCGTGGCGATCGGCTTCGTCTTCCTGTACTTCTTCCAGGATGGCGGCACGCTCGACTCGGTGCTGTCCTGGTTCGGCGCCGGTTCCGGCCACGCCTGGCTCGGCGCCCCCTCCTCCGCGAACACCTCCCTGGCGGGGGTGTCCGTCTGGCGCTTCACGGGACTGAACTTCGTGCTGTTCCTCGGTGCGATCCAGTCGATCCCCGGCGAGCTGTACGAGGCGGCCCAGTTGGACGGGGCCACGCGTTGGCAGCAGTTCCGGCACATCATCGCCCCGGGCATCCGGCCGGTGCTCAGCCTCAGCGTCATCCTGGCGGTCTCCGGCTCCCTGTCCGTGTTCGAGATCCCGTACATCATGACCGGCGGTGCGACCGGCACGACCACGTTCGTCATCCAGACGGTCAAACTCGCCTTCCAGTTCAACAAGACCGGCCTGGCCTCCGCGGCCGCCGTCGTCCTGCTCCTGATCATCCTGCTGATCACCTGGATCCAGCGGCGCCTCGTGCCCGACGAGAAGGTGGACCTCGTATGACCACGCCCCTGCCCGCCCGCCGCCGGATCGCGCCCGCGCTGACCTACCTGTCGCTGATCGTCGCCTCGCTGGTCGTGCTGGTCCCGCTCGTCGTCGTCCTCCTCACCTCCCTCAAGACCTCGAAGGAGGTCACGGACGGCGGCGCGCTGTCGCTGCCGGGCGACTGGCTGAACTTCGACAACTACGCGACGGCGTTCAGCGACGGCAAGATGCTGTCCGCTTTCGCCAACACCACGTTCATCCTGCTGTTCTCCATCACCGGCACGGTGATCATCGGCTCCATGACCGCCTACGCCATCGACCGCTTCGACTTCCGCGCGAAGAAGCCGGTCATGGCGCTGTTCCTGGTGGCGACCCTGGTGCCCGGGGTCACCACCCAGGTCGCGACCTTCCAGGTGGTCAACAGCTTCGGGCTGTTCAACAGCATCTGGGCGCCGATCCTGCTCTACATGGGCACGGACATCGTCTCCATCTACATCTTCCTCCAGTTCATCCGGGGCATCCCGGTCTCCCTCGACGAGGCCGCGCGCCTGGACGGGGCGAACACCTTCACCATCTACTGGAAGATCATCCTGCCGCTGCTCAAACCGGCGATCGCCACGGTCGTCATCATCAAGGGCATCACCGTCTACAACGACTTCTACATCCCGTTCCTCTACATGCCGTCGGAGGACCTGGGCACCATCTCCACCGCCCTCTTCCGCTTCAAGGGGCCGTTCGGCGCGCACTGGGAGGACATCTCCGCCGGCACGATCCTGGTGATCCTGCCGACCCTCCTCGTCTTCCTCTTCCTCCAGCGCTACATCTACAACGGCTTCGCCCAGGGCGCGACAAAGTGACCTCCCCTCCCCCGCGACCGGCCTCCGCCGCTTGGCCGACTTGCGTGCCCCGGCATGGCGCCCCCTCGGGTCACACTGATGGCCATGGAGAGCGAGACGTGGACATCCGCCGGTGTCCGGCCCGCGCCGGCCCGTGACAGCAACACGTCGTACGAGTGCGGGGGCGCGACCGCGCTCACGGTCGGCGTGGAGGAGGAGTACCTGCTGGTGGATCCGGTCTCCCGGGAGCTGAGCACCCGGGCGGACAAGGTCGTGGCGCAGGCCGCGGAGGGACTCGGCGACCGGGTCACCACCGAGCTGACCCGGTTCCAGGTCGAGGTGCGCACCGAGCCGCACGACAGCCTGACCGGCCTGGGGGCGGAGCTGCGCGGGACGCGCGAGGCCGTGGCGGGGGCCGCCGCCGGGCTCGGGCTGCGCATCATCTCCAGCGGGACGCCCGTCCTGGGCCGCCCCGGTCCCCCACCGCTGACCGCCGGGGTCCGTTACGCGCAGAGCCTGGCGACCTTCCGCGCCCTGGACCACGAGCAGACCGTCTGCGCGTGCCACGTCCACGTCGGCATCCCCGACCTGGCCACCGCGCTGGCGGTCGCCAACCACCTGCGGCCCTGGCTGCCGGCGCTGATCGCGCTGACCGCGAACTCGCCGTACTGGGACGGGCAGGACACCGGCTACGACAGCTGGCGCACGCTCACCTGGGGGCGGTGGCCGGTGGCCGGGGCCCCGCCGTACTTCGAGTCGGTCTCCCACTTCGAGGACCTGGTCGGCCGGCTCATCAGCGGCGGCACCCTCCTCGACCGCGGCGGGCTGTACTGGGACATCCGCCCCTCCCACCATGTGCCCACCCTGGAGATCCGCGTCGCCGACGCGGCCCCCACCGTCGAGGACACGCTGCTGCTCGCCGCGGCCGTCAAGGGCCTGGCCGGCGCCGCCCTGTCGGCCGTACGGGACGGGCGGCCCGCCCCGCGCCCGGAGCCCGAGCTGCTGCGGGCCGCGTACTGGCGTGCCGCCCGCGACGGCGTCCGGGGCGGGGCCGTCGACCTGCGGACCGGCCGGCTGGAACCCGCGGCCGAACACCTCGACCGGCTCTGGCGTACCGCCCTGCCGGCCCTCGCCCCGGCGGAGCGCGGCGTGGTCCGCGCGCTGCGGGAACGCCTCGGTACGGCGGGGAACGGTGCCGACCGCCAGCGAGCGGCCCACCGCCGCCGGCACAGCCTCCACGACGTGGTCGACCACCTGATCCGGCGGACCGTCCCCGGTCCGGACGGAGCCCCCGCCTCGTGACCGACGGGGCGGAACGACGCGGCAGCGGGCGGACCGGGTGCCGTTGCCCGCTGGTGCCGGCCGGCACGGTCGCCTCCCGCGTGACGGGACGCGTCCGGCGGGGCTGAGCGGTTGGACGCGGACGGGCCCGGTCCCTCCCGGGGACCGGGCCCGTCCGCGTGTGCGGTCGTCCGCTCAGCCCTGGCGGGCCTTGAAGCGGGGTTCCTTCTTGTTGAGCACGTAGGTCACTCCGCGCCGGCGCACCACCTGGGCGCCGGGCCGCGACTTCAGCGCGCGCAGGGACTTGCGCACCTTCATCGGCGTCCCCTTCCCTTCGTCGGGTGCCGGCCGCCTCAGCCGCGGGCCGGCTCGGTACGGCCGTAGCGGCGCCGGAAGCGCTCGACCCGGCCTTCGGTGTCCAGCACGCGGGAGGTGCCGGTGTGGAACGGGTGGCTCGCCGAGGAGATCTCGACGTCGATCACCGGGTAGGTGGCGCCGTCCTCCCACTCGACCGTCCGGTCGGAGCCGGCGGTGGAGGGGATGAGGAACGCGACGTCCGCGGCACGGTCGCGGAAGACGACCGGGCGGTACACGGGATGGATTCCGGGCCTCATGGGGTTGTCCTTCCTCTCGGCGGTCCTGGGGCCGACACGGGTCCGGGTCAGCGCGCCTCGCGGAAGAGGACGTGCCGCCCGGCCACCGGGTCGTACTTGCGCAGGACCAGTCGGTCGGGGTCGTTGAGTCGGTTCTTGCGCGTCACGTAGGTGACGCCGGTCCCGGCCGCCGACGTCAGCCGGACGACGGGACGCACGGTGCTGCGTGCCATGGGGCCCTCCTTCTTCGGGACCGGCAGCACGTCGTCGACCAGATCACTTTCTTGGTCCGTGCATGTCAGTCACATGGGTGTCAACGGAGCTGGCCCCCCGGACATTCCCGGCCGGCCGGACGCGTACGGGCGTACGAGGTGATCACTCGTTGGTGAGTTCCGCGGGCGTCCCGCCGGCCGCGCGGACACGCTGGCGGGGACGGCGCGCGACCGGCGGCGTCCGGTGCTCGGACGAGGGGAGAAGACGTGGCTGGGGATGCCGGACGCCGAGGGGGTCTGGACGAGCAGGCGGTGCTGGTCGCGGCGGGGCTCGCGGACCTGGCGGTGAGCACCCTGGTGTCGGCCGCCGGAGCGGTGCGCGGGCTGCTGCGCCGTTCGGACACCGCGCACCTGGCGGCTCAGGCCGAGCAGGAGCTCGCGGCCCGCGGACGGCTGGCCCTGGACCGGTACGCGGTGGTGCCGCCGGCCCACCTGGAGGTGCTCGCCCGGCACGTCGTGGCGCGGCGGGCCGGCGATGGCGGCTGACCGCTGGGACGCGCCCGCGTTCAGAGCCCGCGTCGACGGGGTGCTGCGCGCCTTCGTGAGCGCCGAGGCCGACGCGCTGGCGGCCGTCGACCCGGCGCTGGATCCGGTCGCCGGGCAGCTGGAGGCCGCGGTGGCCCGGGGAAAGCGGCTGCGGGCGGCGTTCTGCTACTGGGGCTGGCGGGCGGCCGGGCAGCCGGACAGCGCGGCCATGGTGCGGGCCGCGGCCTCGATGGAGCTGGTGCACGCCGCGGCGGTCGTGCACGACGACCTGATCGACGACAGCCCGTTGCGGCACGGACGGCCCACCGTGCACGTGGCGCTGCGGTCCGCCGTGCCCCACCGCCCCGGGGCCGCGCGGGCGGGGAAGGCGCTCGGGATGCTCGTGGGCGACCTGTTGATGTCACTGGCGGGGCAGCTCTTCGCGACCAGTGGCCTGCCCGCCGCCTATCTCGCCCGGGCCCGGCCGCTGTGGGGGACGCTGGCCCGGGAGCTGGTCGCCGGCGAGTGCCTGGAGATCCTGCGGACCGCGCAGGTCCCGGACCTGGCGGCCTCCCTGAAGGTGATCCGGTACAAGACGGCCAAGTACACCGTCGAGCAGCCCCTGCTGATCGGGGGTGTCCTGGCCGGGGCCGGGGACGGGCTGTGCGGGGGTTACTCCTCCTACGGGGTGCCGCTGGGCGAGGCGTTCCAGCTGCGGGACGACCTGCTGGGGCTGTTCGGGGACGAGCGGGTCACCGGCAAGGCCGGCTCGGACGACGTGCGCGGCCACCGCCCCACCGCGCTCCTCGCGGAGACCTGGCGGCTGGCCGGCCCGGCCGAACGGGAACGGCTGGGCGCGCTGCTGGGGCGCCCGGACCCGGACGGGGAGTGCCTGCGGGCGGTCCGGGAGCTGATGGGCCGGCTCAAGGCGCCGGACCGCGTCGAGGCGCTGATCACCGAGCGTGTCGACGAGGCCCTCGCCGCGCTGGACGGACTGCGCCTGCCCATGCCCGCGGACGACGCCCTGCGCACCCTGGCGCACTCGGCCACGGTCCGCCCGTACTGACCGGCCGACCGGCGGCCGGCACCAAGGAGCCCTGTCATGACCTACACCAAGGCGTCGCTGGACGCCCTGCGCCACGGCGGCGACGAACTCGCCGACGCCACAGTCGCCACGCTCTTCGCGCGCGGGGAGGTGGGCCAGTTCAACACGCTGATGCGGTACGTCTCCACGGTGGGCGCGCCGCTGCCGGACGGGCTGCCGGAGGTCGCCCGGGAGTACCTCGCGGCGACGAGCGTCCCGCCGGCCTGGGTGGACTGGGGGGAGATGGAGCGGGCGCGGCTGTTCTTCATCGACAACAACGTGCACATCTCCACGGCGCTGTCCTTCGCCGCGATGCCCGCCTGTTACGTCGTCCCCAACGTGGCGCGGCTGCTGTCGGCGACCCACTCGCTGCGCTACCCCTCCAAGCGGATGGCGGAGACCGGGCAGTTCACCGTCTACCTGATGCAGCCCGACGCCTTCGAGGCGGGCAGCCGGTTCATCCCGGCCGCCCAGAAGGTCCGGCTGCTGCACGCCTCCATCCGCCACCACCTGGAGCGCGAGAACCGCTGGGACACGCGGGCGTGGGGGACGCCGATCTGCCAGGAGGACATGATCGGCGGGCAGCTGTTCTTCTCGCTGCTGGTCCTCGACAGCCTGCACCGGCTCGGCATCCACATGACCACCGAGGGCGCGGAGGCCTACTACTACGCGTGGCGGGTGGTCGGCGCGATGCTCGGCGTCGACCAGGACGCCGTACCGAAGACCCTGGAGGACGCGCGGGCCTTCCTCGACCTGTACATGATCCGGCACATGGGGCCGTCCGAGGAGGGGGCGGAACTGACCCGGCAACTGATCGACCTGTACGAGGAGGTCGTGCCCGGCACCTTCTTCGACCCGATCGTCTCCGCGCTGATCCGGCACCTCGTCGGCGACACCTGCGCCGACTGGCTACGGGTGCCCCGCACCCGCTGGGACACCCTGGTCAAGGCGGTGCCCCGGCTGCTGGGCGTGCTGGAGACCATCGAGGACCGCTCACCCCTCGGCGCCTGGGCCCTGGACCGCCTCGGCCACCTGACCACGGTCCTCGAACTGTCCTCCCTCACCCGCGGACGGGTCATGCACTACGCGATCCCGGAACACCTGCGCGAGGACTACGGCGTGGAGGGCGGGGTGCCGCGCACCCGCCGGTGGACCCCGCCCGGCGCCACGGTCGCCCCCTGACCGGTCCGGCGGGGTACGGCGAGGTCTTACGGAGCGGTGACGTGCCGGTCGGGTCACCGGTTCCGCGAGGTCGGCGGACCTAGCGTGGCCGTATGCGTGTACTGGTCACCGGCGGTGCCGGGTTCATCGGGTCCCATGTCGTCGAGGCGCTGCGCGGGCGCGGGCACGAGCCGGTGGTGTACGACGTCCGGGACGATCCCGCCGCCGACGTGCGCGACTCGCGGGCGGTGGCCCGCGCGCTGGCCGGCGTCGACGCCGTCTGCCACCAGGCGGCGATGGTCGGGCTGGGCACCGGGTTCGCCGACGCGGCGGAGTACGTCTCGCGCAACGACCTGGGCACCGCCGTCCTGCTGGCCGCGATGGCCGAGCGGGGCGTACGGCGGCTGGTGCTGGCCGGGTCGATGGTGGTGTACGGGGAGGGCCGGTACGAGTGCGGTGCGCACGGGGTGGTGCGGCCGGGGCCGCGGGCCGTCGCCGACCTGGACGCGGGCCGGTTCGAGCCGCTGTGCCCGGTGTGCGGGGAGGATCTCCGCCCCGGACTGGTCGGCGAGGACGCCCCGGCCGACCCGCGCAACGTGTACGCCACCACCAAGCTGGCGCAGGAGCATCTCGCCGCCGCCTGGGCGCGGGTGACGGGCGGGTCGGCGGTGTCGCTGCGCTACCACAACGTGTACGGGCCGCGGATGCCCCGGGACACGCCGTACGCGGGCGTCGCCTCCTTCTTCCGTTCGGCGCTCGCCCGGGGCGAGGCCCCGCGGGTCTTCGAGGACGGGCGACAGCGCCGGGACTTCGTGCACGTCAGGGACGTGGCGGCGGCCAACGCGGTCGCGCTGGAGGCGGACACGCCCGCGGGGGTGCTGCGCGCGTACAACACCGGCAGCGGTGAGCCGCACTCGGTCGGCGAGATGGCGCGGGCGCTGGCCGCGGCCCACGGCGGTCCGGCGCCGGTGGTCACCGGCGAGTACCGCTTGGGCGACGTCCGGCACATCACCGCCGACTCCGCTCGGCTGCGCGAGGAGTTGGGGTGGCGGCCCGCGGTGGCGTTCGAGGAGGGCGTGCGGGAGTTCGCGCGGGCGGCGCCGGACGGCCGGTGACCGCACCGGCGGTGGACGGCCGCTTACGACGGCAGCGGCAGTGTCACCTCGAAGCGGCAGCCGCCGGGGATGTTGCGTACGGCGGTCCGCCCCCGGTGCGCCTCCACGATCCCCCGGACGATGGCCAGGCCCAGCCCCGCGCCGGCCGGGGGCGTGCGGGCGTCGGTGCCGCGCCAGCCGGTGTCGAAGACGCGGGGCAGGTCCTCCTCGGGGATGCCGCCGCAGCCGTCCGACACCGACACCACCACGCCGTCGGGCCCGCGCTCGGCGGCGACGGCCACCGTGCCGTCGGCGGGTGTCCGGCGGATGGCGTTGACCAGCAGGTTCCCCAGGACCCTGCTCATCTCCCGGCCGTCGATCTCCACCGGCACCGGCTCGACGTGGGCGCCGACCAGCCGCACCCCGTGCTCGCGGGCGAGCGGGTCGGCGCCTGCCAGCGCGTCGCCGACCAGGTCGTACAGGGACATGCGGGAGAGGGAGAGCGAGAGCGTGCCGGCGTGGATGCGGGAGAGTTCGAAGAGGTCGCCGACCATCGCGTCGAGCCGCTCGACCTCGGTGCGGATCTGCCTCAGGTAGCGGTCGGGGTCGGCGGCGACCCCGTCCTCCAGGGCCTCGGCCATGGCGCGCAGTCCGGCGAGCGGGGTGCGCAGGTCGTGGGAGATCCAGGCGACGAGTTCCCGCCGGGAGGTCTCCAGCGCCCGCTCCCGCTGCCGGGACTCGGCGAGGCGGGCGCTGGTGGCCGCCAGTTCCCGGCTCAGCGCGTCCAGTTCGGCGGTGGCCGGCCCGGTGGGCGCGCGGAAGGCGCCGGCGTCGCCGAACGAGCGGGCGGCGACGGCGAGTTCGTGGCTGCGGGCCACCACCCAGCGGCCCAGCAGCAGCGCGGTGGCCAGCGAGACCACGGCCGCCATGGCGACCACGGTCGTCACGACGGTCAGATCGTGCGGGGAGAGGAACATCGCCCAGGCGACGGCCAGGGTGCCCGCCAGCATCGCCACCACGCCGACCGCCGCCACCACGGCGAGCGAGGCGGTGAGCGAGCGGCGCCGGGTGAGCCGCAGCACGCCCGCTCCGGCGAGACCGGTCGCGGCGGCGCCGGCGAAGGCGTAGAGGGCGATCAGGAGGGTGTCGCGCATGGTCAGCCCGTCTCCCCGGTGTCGCCCCCGAAGCGGTAGCCCACGCCCCACACGGTCTGGATCAGGCGCGGGCGGGCCGGGTCGTCCTCGACCTTGCCGCGCAGCCGGCGCACGTGCACGGTGACGGTGGACAGGTCGCCGAAGTCCCAGCCCCACACCTCGCGCATCAGGTCCTCGCGGCTGAACGCCCGTCCGGGATGGCGCAGGAAGAAGGTGAGCAGGTCGAACTCGCGCAGTGTCAGCGCCAGTTCGCTGCCGTCCTTGGTGGCCCGGCGGGCGGCGGGGTCGACGGTGAGCCCGGCCGCGCCGACCGGTGCCGCCGGCGAGGCGGCCCGCGGGCGGGTGCGGCGCAGCACCGACTCCACGCGCAGGACGAGTTCGCGGGGGCTGAAGGGCTTGGTGACGTAGTCGTCGGCGCCGATCTCGAGGCCGAGGATGCGGTCCTCCTCGTCGCCGCGCGCGGTGAGCATGACGACCGGTACCGGGCCGCGGGCGCGCAGCCGGCGGCACACCTCCAGGCCGTCCATGCCGGGCAGCATCAGGTCGAGCACCACCAGGTCGGGCCGGTGGGCGTCGGCGCGGGTGAGGGCCGTGGGGCCGTCCTCGGCGCGGTCGACGAGATGGCCGGCGCGGTCCAGGTAGCCGGCGACGACCTCGGAGACGGTCGGGTCGTCGTCCACCACCAGGATGCGGGCGGGCCGGCCTGCCGCCCGGGCCTCGACGGGCTCGTACTGCTGTCGCATGCCCCCAGCCTGGCACCGCCTCCCGCCCGGCGTCGCCCCGCGGGGCCGCACGGCCTCCGACGTCCTCGTTTCGTAAGGAGCGGACGTCCGAAACGCCCGGTTCGCGTCCGTAGGGTGAAAGCCGTGACCATCTCACCGCCCCCGCACGACGTCGACGTCGTCCTGCCCTGTCTCGACGAGGCCGAGGCCCTGCCGTGGGTCCTCGCCCGTATCCCGGCCGGCTGGCGTGCCCTCGTCGTGGACAACGGATCCACCGACGGCTCCGCCGAGATCGCCCGGGCGCTCGGCGCCACCGTGGTGCGCGAGCCGCGCCGGGGTTTCGGCGCCGCCTGCCACGCCGGCCTGAGCGCCGCCACCGCCGGCATCGTCTGCTTCTGCGACTGCGACGCCTCCCTGGACCCGGCGCTGCTGGTGCCGTTCGTACGCGAGGTCCGGGACGGCGCCGCCGACCTGGTGCTGGGCCGGCGCCGTCCCGAGGCCCGGGGCGCCTGGCCCGCGCACGCGCGCGCCGGGAACCTGGCGGTGACGCGGATGCTGCGCCGGCGCACGGGACTGCGCCTGCGCGACCTGGGGCCGCTGCGCGCCGCCCGCCGTGAGGCGCTGCTCTCCCTGGACCTGACCGACCGCCGCAGCGGCTACCCGCTCCAGATGGTCGTGCGGGCCGCCGACGCCGGCTGGCGCGTCACCGAGCACGACGTGCCGTACCGGCCGCGTACCGGGGCCTCCAAGGTGACCGGGACGTGGCGCGGGACCTGGCACGCGGTCCGCGACATGGGCCGGGTGCTGGCCGAGCGGCCGGTCGGGGCGCCGGAGGGGCGGGGGGTCGTACGGTGACCACGCTGCTCGTCATCGCCAAGGAACCGCGGCCCGGACGGGTCAAGACGCGTCTCACCCCGCCGTTCACGCCACGAGAGGCGGCCGCGCTGGCCGAGGCGTGCCTCGCGGACACCCTCGACGTGGTCGCGGCCACCCCGGCCGCCCGCCGGGTCCTCGTCCTGGACGGGGACCCCGGGCCCTGGCTGCCACCCGGCTTCGAGGTCGTCCCGCAGTGCGCCGGCGGTCTCGACGCGCGGCTGGCGGATGCCTTCGCCGGCTGCCCGGGTCCGGCGCTCCTCATCGGCATGGACACCCCGCAGGTGACCCCTGAGCTGCTCACCGTGGACTTCGCCGGCTGCGACGCGTACTTCGGGCCGTCGGCCGACGGCGGTTTCTGGGCCCTGGGACTGGCCGAGCCCGACCCCGCTCTGCTGCGCGGTGTGCCGATGTCGGCGCCGGAGACGGGCCGGGTGCAGCGCCGGCGGCTGGTGGACGCGGGACTGCGGGTGCGCGACCTGCCCCTGCTGCGGGACGTCGACACGGCCTTGGACGCCCGTGCCGTGGCCGCGCTGGTCCCGCACGGCCGGTTCGCCGCCCGGCTCGCCCGCTGCGGGACGGAGGCGGGCCGATGAGCACCGCCGTGCCCGCGTGGGCCGCCGCCGACTCCTACACGGCGGCCCTGCGCGCCGGACGCGGGCCGCTGTTCCTGCGCCGCGAGGACGGCTGGCTGCTGCCGCTGGAGGTGGAGCGCTGGTGCGCCCGGGCCGACGCGGCCGACCTGGACGTCCTGGACCGGTGCGAGGGCGCCGTGCTGGACGTGGGGTGCGGGCCCGGACGGCTGGTGGCGGAACTCGCCGCGCGGGGCCGGGCGGCCCTCGGTATCGACGTCAGCGAGGCCGCCGTCGGTCACGCCGTACGGCTCGGCGGGCAGGCCCTGCGGCGCTCGGTGTTCGAGCCGCTGCCCGGCGAGGGCCGCTGGGGCACCGTGCTGCTGATGGACGGCAACGTGGGCATCGGCGGGGAGCCGCGCGCCCTCCTGGACCGGGTGGCCCGGCTGCTGCGCCCCGGCGGGCTGCTGATCGCCGAGACCGCCCCGGTGGACGTCGACGAACGCGCCCGCGTACGGGTCGTGGACGCGCCGGGCGGCCGCGCGGCCGGCGCCCCGTTCCCGTGGGCGCGGGTCGGGACACCGGCGCTGCTGCGTCACGCGCGGGGTTGGCAACCTGCCGGCCGGTGGACGGCCGGCGGCCGCTGCTTCGTCGCTCTGCGCAGCCGCAGCGCCAGCAGCAGGGCGGAACCGCCGAAGAGCACGGCGGTGATCAGCAGCCAGCGGGCGAGGAAGCCGTCCGGGGAGAGCCCGGTGGCGAGCCGGTAGCGCCGGTCCGTCATCCCGCTGACGAGCGGGAACCAGACGAGCAGGAGCAGCGCGGACAGGGCCGCCGGGACGCGTACGTACATCGTCCACTCCCGGCGGCCGACCGTCTCCAGACCCCGTACGACGGCCCGGTCCGCGACCGCGTACAGGGGCAGCAGGACCAGGTCGTGCAGGAGGGCCGCGCCCACCCACCACAGCGCTACGCCCGTCCAGTCGTCCGCGAGCAGACGCACGCCCGCGTAGGCGGCCAGCGCGAACGAGCAGGCCAGCACGAGCAGGTGGAAGGGGCTGCCGAGCGGCGGGCGCCTCATCGCAGGTCTCCGAAGGTCAGCTTGGCCACCCATTTGGTGTTCAGGACACCGGGCGCGGCGGGGACGATGACGCGCGCCGGGTGGCCGTGGTCGGGGGAGAGTTCCTCGCCGTTGACGTACAGCGCGAGCAGCGAGCGGGGGTCGGCCACCTGGTTGGCGCGCAGGGCCGCCTTCCGGAAGGCCCCGTGGGTCTGGAGGGACTCGACGAACAGGTCCGGCGGGTCGCCGTCGTGGCCGGCCAGGGCGGCGAGGTCGCGCAGCCGCACGCCGCGCCACCACTGGTCGGAGGTGGACCAGCCTTCCACGCAGGCGATGGGCAGGGCGGCGCTGTGCAGGGGGAGGCGCAGGAGGTCGGTGCGGGTGAGCCGGACGGTCCCGGCCCGGCCGGTGACGACGAGCCGCCACGCGTCCTCGTCCGTGTCCGCCGGGCGGATGCCGGCGTAGGCCGCCGTCTTGTTGATCTGGAAGCCGTTCGGTCCGGCGCCGGGATCGGCGCCGCCGTGCGGCGCGAGCAGGGCGGTGCGGCGCAGCCCGTCGAAGCTCTGCCCCACCGTCGTGGCGAACAGCAGCAGCGAGCCGCCGCCGGTGAACAGCAGTGCGCCGCGCCGGGAGACGGTGGGCGGGTCCGGCAGCGGGGAGGCCGTCGCGCCGCCCTGTTCCCCGCGCCCGCGCAGCGTGCGGAGGGCCGCCGGTGTCTTGAGCACGGCGTGGGCGACGAAGGCGGCGAAGAACACCCAGGCGCCGTAGAAGTGCAGCGGGTAGAAGGAGCCCGGGAAGACGTAGTCGAGCTGGATGTTGAGCACGCCGGTGGTGAACTCGAACAGCGCGCCGCCCACGAGGAGCAGCAGGGAGATCCGCTCCAGCGCGTGGGTGAGCGAGCGGGCCGGCGGCAGCGCGAACAGCCTGGGCACCACCGACCACAGCTTGGCGAGCAGGACCGGGATCAGGGTGATGCCGAGGGTGACGTGGACGCCCTGGTCGAGCCGGTAGAGCCAGTGCGGGTGGGTCGGCCAGGCGAAGAGGTAGAAGCCGAGGAGGCCCTTGCCCGGGGTCTGGTCGTTCACCGGCGACAGGCCGGGATTGTAGGCCGCGTAGGACGCGAGGCCCGTCAGGAACAGGACGGTGATGCCGGCGAGGAGGACGACGCCGAGCGCCGAGGTGAGCCAGGTGCCGCGCGCCGGGCTGCGCCAGAAGGCGGGTGTGGTGGGTGAGAGGGGGTGCCGCATGTCTCGACGGTAGGCCCGCGGACGGGCGCCGCGGGGTGTGCCGGTGATGACGAAACGCTGACGTCGCGGCCGGACCGCGGTACGCGACCGGCCGCGCGGCCTAGCGTGTGCCGGTGTGATCCGCTTCCGCCCCCGTGGCCGCTCCGCCGACCTGTACGCGGACCTGTGCGCCGCCCTCGCCGCCGCCCTCCTCGTGCTGGTGGCCGTGCTGGTCGGCCGTCGCGTCCAGGACGCCCACCACTCCCTCTTCGTCCACTGGCCGCCGCTGTTCGCCGACTGGGACCCGCACGTGGGACCGGGGACACCGGCCGCCGTGCTGGTGGCCCTCGCCGCGGTCGTGTACGGGCCGGCCCTGGCGCTGCGGCTGCCATGGCGCCGGCTGCTGGCCGTGTCCTGGGCCGCCGCCCTGGCCTGGACGTGGTCGCTGGCCCTGGTCGACGGGTGGCAGCGGGGCGTGGCCGGGCGGCTCACCACCCGCAACGAGTATCTGACGGTCATCGGCCGCTTCCACGACGTCCCGGCCGCCCTGCGGGACTTCACCCGGCACATCGTGTCGGGGCCGCCCGGTGCCTGGCCGGCGCACATCGCCGGACATCCCCCGGCTTCCACGCTCACCTTCGTGCTGCTGGACCGGGTCGGTCTGCGGGGCGGGGGCTGGGCGGGGGCCTGGTGCGTGACCGTGGGCGCGACGGCGTGCGTGGCCGCGCTGGTGACGATCCGCGCGCTGGCCGACGAGCGGCTCGCCCGGCGGGCGGCGCCCTTCCTGGTACTGGCCCCGGCCGCCGTGTGGGTGGGCGTCTCCGCCGACGGGTACTTCATGGCGGTCGCCGCCTGGTCCGTGGCCCTGCTGGCGCTCGCGGTGACCGGACGGTCCGTGGGGTGGGCGGCCCTGTCGGGGCTGCTGTTCGGCCTGACCTGCTACCTGTCGTACGGGCTGACGCTGGTCGCGCTGATCATGGCGGCGGTGCTGGTGTCGGGGCGGCACGGGGTGCGCGCACGCCCGGTGATCTTGGTGGCCCTGGCCGCCGGGGCCGCGGTCGTGCCCGTGCTGTTCACGATCGTCGGGTTCGACTGGTGGGAGGCGTACCGACTGCTGGTGACCCGCTACTACCAGGGCGTCGGCGGGACCAGACCGTACGGGTACTGGGTGTGGGCCGACCTGGCCTGCGCGGTGCTGATCACGGGGGTGGCGACGGCGGCGGGCCTGCGCCGGACCGGTGCGCTGCTGGTCCGGCGCCCCCGTGACGTGCTGTCGGCGCCCGGTGGTCCGGGGGCGGCGGCCCGGCTCGCGCTGCTCGTGTCCGCCGCCCTGCTCGCCCTGCTGTGCGCGGACCTGTCCGGCATGAGCAAGGCGGAGACGGAACGCATCTGGCTGCCGTTCGCGCTGTGGCTCCTGGCCTCCGGCGCGTTCCTCGGCCGCCCCCGCGCCTGGCTCACCGCCCAGGCGGTACTCGCCCTGCTCCTCAACCACCTGCTGTTCACGGGGTGGTGAGGCCGCCTCACCCGCGGCGGGGGCACCCCCGACGTCACCGGCGGGCGCGCAGCCTCTCGAAGAGCCGCTGCGCCTGCGCGCGGCGGCGGGGGTCGGACGCGGCGCGGCGGGCCTGTTCGATCGTGCGCCGGCCCTGGGGGCTGCGCGCGAACTGCTTGATCCGTTCGACGACTCCGGACACGGCTCTCCTTCCGCCGGGGCACCGGGTGCCCCGCTGTCTTCGGGTCCTGTGCCGTTGCGCCTACCCGGTCGCGGGCGGTCCAGCCCCGTCCTGTTCCGGCCGAGGCCGCACCGGCGCGGTGCCGGGGGCCTTGCAGTGGCGGGGCGGCATCGGGGCGTCCGTCGTCCACCGGTGCCCGCCCGCCTGAAACGGTTGAAGCGTCACCCGAGTCGGGGGTGCGGCCGGGGGCGCGTCGGGGCCGGTCAGGGCCGCGGGGCCGCTGCAAGGGTCGCGGCGTCCGAAAGCGGGCAGTGTCTGTTGCGCCGCGTCCCGCGCCACTGGAATGTTCGACTTCTGAACGCACCGGTCGCACGTTCGCCGTGATCGTTCCGATTCCCGGTGCGCCTTCGTCAAGTAACCAGAGGAGTGAGATCGTGCGGAGATGGACGAAACGGGCCGTAGTGACCGCCGGTACGGTCATTGCTTCGAGCCTGTCACTCGCCTTCCCGGGACCGGCCTCCGCGGCGGACGGGGCCGCCGCGCCCGCCCCGTCGTGCGTGGCGATGTACGAGAGCTGGCGGTACACCCAGGCCGCCAACGACTGCTCGGACGCGCTCGACGTCATGGTCGTCTACCAGGACGGCGCGTCGGGCCTGTGCTACGCGCTCCCGGAGGGCGGCTTCACCACGGTCGGCGAGGGTTACCTCGGCGCGCACGGCCACGCCGACCACCTCGCCGCGTGCGAGCCGTCCTGACGCGCCCTCAGGGACGTCGGCCGGTGGTCCGCTCGCCGGCCGCGGCCGCCGCCGCGGCACCGGCGCGCGCGATCCGGGCCAGGTCGGTCATGAGCGAGGACAGCCAGGACTCGGTCGCGTAGTACCGCCGTGGGGCGCCGGGCGGCTCGGCGCGGAACGCCGCCAGCGCCGCCGCGTCGGGAGAGACCACCGGCACCGATGCCGGGGTGTCGTCCCCCGGGTCCAGCGCCGCGGAGACCAGCAGCATCCGCCCCGCCACCCGCTCCCCCAGCGCGCCGGCCGACCTGGCGGCCGCCGGGCCCAGCGCGGTGACCGGTGGCTCCAGCAGCCGGTCCGAGCCCCACAGGGTGTGGTGCCCGGCCATCAGGGTGGCCTGCCAGTCCATGTCGGGCAGTTCCGCCCTGCGCCTGCTGAGCTGGAACGGCGTCGGCTCGCTGAGGTACTGGGCGTAGGCCGACTCCGCCAGGATGACGGCGCGCTGGAGCGACCGGTGGCCGGGCACGCCCGACCGGGCGGCCGCCGCGGTGCCGTCGGGACCGGCCACCGAGGCGCTGGTCGCCACGACGATCTCCGCCGCCCTGCGCAGCAGTTCGGCCGCCGCGTACCGCAGCTCGTCGTGGGCGCCGCGCGGCCAGGCCAGCACACCGAAGACGGCACCGATGGCGCTGCCGACCAGCACGTCCAGCAGCCGCACCTCCGCCAGCCGCCAGGTCGGCGGCGCGAGCTGGGCGAAGACCAGGGCCACGAGGACGGTGAACAGCCCCTGTGCCCAGCCGACGCCCTTGACCGGGCCGACCGTGAAGCCGAACAGCATCCACAGCGGCAGCACGGCGGCGTAGACGGCGGTGTCCGGGCCGACCGCCAGCAGGATCCCGGCGGTCAGCAGGGCCCCGGCCAGGGTGCCCACCAGCGCCAGCCGGACGGTGCTCCAGGTCTGGTTGACGGTGGTCCGGGTGATGGTGAGCGTCGCGAGCATGGCCCAGAAACCGTGCGGCAGCGTGTCGACCCCGGCCACCAGCCGGACCGCGGTCAGTGCCAGGGCGATGCGCACCGCGTTCTGGAAGAACACCGACCGGCGCCCGGCGTGGCCGCGCAGCCGGTGCCACCACAGGACCGGGGCCGACCGGGAGGCGTACCAGAACCGCCCGAGCGGTACCGGCACCGTGGCGCGCCGGCCGTGCACCGCGAGGTCGGCGGCCGTGCCCATCGCCAGCGCCGCGTCGGCGATCTCCAGCAGGGCGGCGTGGCGGCGCAGCACGGCGGGCGGGAAGACCGGCGCGGGCGCGGTGCCGTCGGACGGGTGCCCGTTCCCGGCCGGGCCGGGAGCGGGCCCCGCGGACAGGGCGGACAGGTGGGCGCGGGCCGCGGCCGCCCGTTCCCACTCCACCGTGGGCGGCACACCCGACCGCAGGCAGGTCGCGGTGGCGGTGGCCAGCCCGGCCACCGCGCCCAGCAGGGCGGCCGTGTCCGGGCCCGGGTCCCGCCCGGGCACGGCCGGCAGCTGCGCCAGTCGGGTGAGCAGGGCGCGCACGGCCAGACCGGTGTGGCCGAGCGCGCGGGCCCGTACCCCCGGCCCCGCCGGGCGCTCCGCCTCCGGCACGGTGGCCGCCCGCAGCGACTGCCCGGCCCGACGGGCGTCCTCGACGTCCGTGCCGGCGAGGGCGTAGGGCGGGGCGACGAGCAGCGCCACGCAGCGCGCGGCGGCCAGGGCGCCGCGGGCCGCCCGCTCCCGGTACGTCGTCGGGCCCGGTCCGGCGCACAGCAGCGCCTCGGCGGCGGCCAGCACGAGCACGCCGGTGGTCGTCCCGGTCAGCCGCTCACCCAGCGAGCCGGGATCGTACGGCGGGAACGACGGCAGGATGTACAGCAGCTGGAGTCCCGGCGCCGCCCCGGCCGGACGGGGGCCGCCGACGGCGGCGAAGGCCAGCGTGAAGCCGATCACCAGCATGCCGGCCACCGCGCTCCAGGTCCGCACCGACAAGCACGTGCCGGCCGTCACGAGGACCCAGGACACCGGGAGTGCGCGCAGCATGATGCCGGAGCGCACGCGCCCGTTGCCGGGGATGCGGGACAGGCCGCCCAGTGCCACGGCGCCGAACAGGGCGTAGGTCGCCGCCACGGGCCGGCCCAGGCCGTAACGGAAGAGGTAGAAGCCGGCCGCCGCGGCCAGCGTCACGGTCAGCGCCCGGCGGGCGGAGACGGCGTAGGCCGTCGGCAGACGGCCGACCAGGGCACCCCACACCCCTCCAGGATCACCCCGGACGCCGGTCGCGGCACCTCGCGCCGGTCGCCGGGCGCCACTCCTCGCGGCCCGCACGAGGTGCGGCGGGCCCGGGGGTCTGACAGCGTCGGACGGGGGCACCTGTGCTCAGGCAGGAACTTCACCCCCATCGACTCAGAGGTGAGCAATGACCACTCGGTCCAACGACCTGACCCCCGAGTACACCGTTCCGGGCATCGAACGGGAGGCGGCCGGCCGGCTGATCGGTCTGCTGCGTCTGCGCCTGCACGCGCTCAACGACCTGCACCTGACGCTGAAGCACGTGCACTGGAACGTGGTCGGTCCGCACTTCATCGCCGTGCACGAGATGATCGACCCGCAGGTCGACCAGGTGCGGGAGATGGCGGACGACGTGGCGGAGCGCATCGCCGCGCTGGGCGGGGTCGCCCAGGGCACGCCGGGCGCCCTGGTGGAGGAGCGCACCTGGGACGACTACTCCATCGGCCGTGCCGACGCCATCGCGCACCTCGGCGCGCTCGACCTCGTCTACACCGGCGTGATCGAGGGTGTCCGGGCCGCGGTCAAGGAGGCGGGCGAGATCGACCCCGCCACCGAGGACCTCCTGATCGGCCAGCTGCGCGACCTGGAGCAGTTCCAGTGGTTCGTGCGGGCGCACTTGGAAAGCTCGCGCGGCACCCTCGCCACGGGCGGCGCGCGCTCCGAGCAGGAGGCGGCGGCCAAGGGTGCCGAACTCGGCTGAACCCGCCCGGGCGGCCACGACCGCCCCACCCGGCGCGCCGCCGTCGCGTGAAGGGCGGCGGCGCGCTTTCGGTGGGGGCGTCAGCCGGTCAGATGACGTTCGAGCCAGTCGGCGGCGGAGCGGCGGAAGAGCCGCCGGTTGTCGGCGCGCAGGAAGTCGTGGCCCTCGTCGCGCAGGGTGAGCAGCTCGGCGGTGAGGCCCCGTTCGCGCGCGGCCCGCACGAACTGCTCCGACTCCCCCGGCGGCACGTTGGTGTCGTGCTCCCCGTGGACGGCGAGCACCGGCGCGCGCAGCGCGTCGATCCGGCTCATCGGCGACAGGGAGCGCAGCAGTTCGCGGTCGCGGTCCGGGTGGCCGTACTTGTGGGCCGCCGACTGGGCGATCCAGGGTTCCGTGCCCTCGAAGAAGGTCGCGAAGTCCGACATGCCGCACACCGCCACCCCGGTGCGGAACAGGTCCGGGTGCCCGACCAGCGAGGCGAACGTGAGGTAGCCGCCGTACGAGCGGCCCATGACGGCCAGCCGGGACGGATCGGCCGGCCCGGCCACCACCGCGTGCGCGGCACAGTCGGCCACGTCGTCCAGCGCGGCGAACCGGCCCCGGCCCAGGTCCGCGTCGACGAACGAGCGGCCGTAGCCGGACGATCCGCGCACGTCGGGCGCGAAGACGTCCAGTCCCCGGCCCAGGATCTCGTGGTACAGCGGGTTGAGGACGGGGCGTTCCTGTTCCTCCGGGCCGCCGTGCAGGTGGATCACACAGGGCGCCGGTTCCCCGGAGCCGCGCCCCGGCGCGCGGTAGTACCAGCCGTTCAGCGGCAGCCCGTCCCGCGCGGTCAGCCGCAGCTGGACGGGCCGTACCGGCGGGCGGCCCGGGGGGACGGCGTCCTCGTCGCGGGAGGACCACGGGGTGCGGACCAGGGCCACGCCCTCCGGGAGCCACCACACGCCGGGCCTGCGCTGGGACCCGGACAGGGCCAGCGCCAGCCGTCGCGGGCCGGCGCCCACGATCCGGGTGACCACCTCGTGGGGCAGGGGCACCGGCCGGGGCGGGCCGGTGGCGGCGCCGGCCGCCGCGGAGGGGTACAGGTCGACGATCTCCACCTCGCCGGCGCCCCGCACGTTCCAGGCCAGCACGGCGGTGCCGCCGTCGTGGGCGACGTGGAGCAGTTCCAGGTCGGTGTCCTCGCGGGCGGCGGCGACGGACCAGCCGCGGGGCCGTCCCTCCGGGTCGAGGCCGGCGGCGAGCAGCACCGCGAACTCCCGGTGGGCGTCGCTGCGCAGCCAGAGGGTGTCCGCGCGGGGCGAGAACCTGCCGATCCACGGGTCGCCGTCGGCCACCGGCACCACGCAGGTCGTCACCCGGTCGGTGGTGCGCAGCACGGCCGCCTCGCGCCGTCCGCGTGGGCCCCGGCGCAGCAGGGCCAGCGTGCCGTCGCGGCTGAGGTCGCAGACGCGGAGCGTCGCGGCGTCCTGCTCGGCGGCGAGCAGGACGGGTGCGGTCTGGCCGTCCGGGTCGACCAGGTAGGCCGACAGGCCGTCGCCGAAGCCCGCCGTCGGGGTGGCGTGCCGGTCGTACGGGGCCCCGGGGGCCGTGACGGCGCCGCCCGGTGCGGGCAGGAGGAGTCCGCGTACCGGACCCGGGCGGGGCGGGGCGCCGAGGAGCACGGCGTCGCCCTCCCGGCCGGCGTGCGGCCCGGGGTCGGCCGTCGCGGGCTCCGCCCCGGTGTCGTGGGGCGCGGGCGGGCCGGTGGGGACGGCGACGGTGACCGCGACAGCCGATCCGTCGTGCGCCCAGCAGCCCAGGTGGGCGGAGGTGCCCGGGTCGGCCCCGGCCAGGATGTGCCGGTCGGTGCCGTCCGGGCGTACGCACAGCACCCGTGAGTGCTCACCGCCGCCGGGGGCGGTGGTGTACGCGATCCAGCGGCCGTCGGGCGACCAGGACACCTCGCGGACGGGGTCCGGGTCGGAGTCCAGCAGCCGCACGTCGTCACCGTCGACGGGTCCCGCCCACAGCTGGGGCACGCCGCCGCGGTCGCAGATGAACGCCACCTGGTTGCCGGCCGGGTCGGCCGAGGGGTACCAGCAGCCGTGCGCGACGAGGCGGGTGGTGGCGTCGCGCGGTCCGGAGGCGTCCGGCAGCGGGACGCGCGCGGGTGCGGCGAAGGCGCGGTCGTCGGTGGTGTGCCCGTCGTGGGCGTGCGCGTCCGGACCGTGCCCGTCGCGGGTACGGCCGTCCGGGACCGGCGGGGCCGGGGTCGCGCCCCGTGTCCGGTGGGTGACGGGGGGCTGCCCGGCCGCCGCGGTGACCGTGCCGGCCGTACCGTCCGCGGTGCGCCGCTCGGTCAGATTCCGTGCGTCTGAAGCCATATCTCCAGCAAAGCCACCTGCCACAGCGCGTTCGCTCCGCGCTTGGTGCGGTGTCGGTCGGGGGCGGCCAGGAGTTCGGCGAGGTACGCGTCCTGGAACAGGCCGCGCCGCTTGGCCTCGGGGGCGTTGAGCGCCTCGCGGACCCGGTCCAGGACGGGACCGGCCATGTGGGTGATCGCCGGGACCGGGAAGTAGCCCTTGGGACGGTCCACCACCTCGTGGGGCAGCAGCTTGCGGCCGGCCTCCTTCAGGACGCCCTTGCCGCCGTCGGCCAGCTTCAGCTCCGGCGGGCAGGCGGCGGCCAGCTCCACCAGTTCGTGGTCGAGGAAGGGCACCCGGGCCTCCAGGCCCCAGTCCATGGTCATGTTGTCGACCCGCTTGACCGGGTCGTCGACGAGCATGACGTGGGTGTCCAGGCGCAGTGCCGCGTCGAGCGCGGTCTCGGCGCCCGGGGCCGCCATGTGCTCGTGCACGAAGCGCCCGGAGACGTCCTCGCGCGCCAGCATGTGCGGCTGGAGCATCGCGGCGAGGTCGGCGTGCGGGCGGTCGAAGTACGTCTCGGCGTACCGGTCCGGCTCGTCCTCGCGGGCCACGGAGGCCAGTTCCGGGTACCAGTGGTAGCCGGCGAAGACCTCGTCCGCGCCCTGCCCGCTCTGGACGACCTTCACCTCCTTGGCGACCTGCTCGGACAGCAGGTGGAAGGCGACCACGTCGTGGCTCATCATCGGCTCGCTCATCGCGGCGATCGCGCCCTCCAAGGCGGTCGACACCCGCTCCGAGGGGACCACCAGCTGGTGGTGGTCGGTGGCGAACTCGCGGGCGACGAGGTCGGAGTAGGCGAACTCGTCGCCCTCGTCGCCGCCTTCCGACTCGAAACCCACGCTGAAGGTGGCCAGGTCGCGCTGTCCCTCGTCGGCCAGCAACGCCACGATCAGGCTGGAGTCCAGGCCGCCCGAGAGCAGGACGCCGACGGGCACGTCCGCGACCATCCGGCGGCGTACGGCGGTGCGCAGGGCGTCGAGGACCGCGTCCCGCCACTCGCTCGCGCTCATCCCCGCGTGCTCGGGGCGGCGCGTGTACGACGGCTGCCAGTAGCGGTGGTCGCGGTGGGTGCCGTCCGGCTCGACGACGCGCACGGTCGCCGGGGGCAGCTTGCGCACCCCGTTCAGTACGGTGCGCGGCGCGGCGACGGTGGCGTGCCAGCTGAGGTACTGGTGGACGGCGGCCGGGTCCAGCGAGGTGTCCACGTCGCCGGCGGCGAGGAGCGCCGGCAGCGACGAGGCGAACCGCAGCCGTCCGGGTGTCCGCGCGAGGTACAGGGGCTTGATGCCGAGCCGGTCGCGTCCCAGGATCAGGCGGCCCGTGCGGTGTTCGACAAGCGCGAAGGCGAACATGCCGTGGAAGTGGTCGACGCAGTCGGTGCCCCACTCCTGGTACGCCTTCAGCACGACCTCGGTGTCGGAGGTCGACCGGAACCGGTGACCGAGGTCGATGAGCCGCCGGCGCAGCTCCTCGTAGTTGTAGATGCAGCCGTTGAAGACGCCGGTGATCTCCTGCGCCTCGTCGGTCATCGGCTGGGCGCCGAGCTCCGAGAGGTCGATGATCTTCAACCGCCGATGTCCCAGCGCGACGGCGCCCCGGGTCCAGATGCCGTGGCCGTCGGGGCCGCGGGCGGCGAGCCGGTCGCTCATGCGCTGTACGGCGGCGACGTCCGGCCGCCCGCCGTCGAAGCGCATCTCTCCGCTCAGACCGCACATCAGGCACCACCTCCCCGGTGCGCGTCCGGGTCCCGTGGTGGGGTGTGCGCGGACCCGCCCGTCGGTATCTGGTCGGGGCTGGTTGACATGGTGGTGCATCTCCTTCGGGTGCGGGGGTGCGTACGGTGTGACCGGCCGGCGCGGCGGAGGGCTCCGCCCGCGTCAGCCGCCGGCGACCGGTGCCGGGTGGGGGCCGGGGATGTCGTTCCCGGCGGGCACGGCGACGCCGGGGACGGGCCGGGCCGGGTCGCCGGCGGTCCGGCGGCGCAGCCCGGGGGCGCCGCGGGTCTCCGCGATCGCCAGGTCGGTGCAGGCCAGCAGGTCCTGGTCGGCTCCCCGGCGGCGCAGGCGGTGGGCGGCGCTGCCGTCGGCGAGCGCCCGCTCGGCGAGTTCCCGGACCGTCGCCCAGTCGCCGGCGGCCTCGAGGGCCGGGCGGACCCGGCGCAGCAGGCCCCGGACGACCTCGGCCGCGGGCGCCTCCTGGCGGGTGCGGGGGTCGACGAGGACGCCTTCGAGGCCGGAGCGCGCGGCGCGCCAGGCGGCGGCGCGCAGCCAGTCGTGGCGGCCCGCGCAGGCGGGCGCGCCGGTCCGCTCCAGCCGCTCACGGGCCTCGGTCACCAGGGCCCGGAACAGGCCGGCGACGAGCACGACCGTCTCGGCGCGCGGGCTGGCGTCGCAGATGCGCAGTTCGAGGGTGTTCTGGTGCGCGGAGGGCCGGATGTCGTGGTAGATCATCTTGGCGTCGCTGATGACGCCCGAGCCGATGAGTTCCCGGACGGCGGCGTCGTACTCGGCGGCGTCCGCGTAGCACCCGGCCGGTCCCGCGGTGGGCCAGCGCTGCCAGAGCATGGTCCGCCAGCTGGCGTAGCCGGTGTCGGCGCCGAGCCAGAACGGGGAGCTGGCGGACAGGGCCAGCAGGACGTGCAGCCACGGCGAGACCTCGCACATGAGGCGTACGGTCAGGTCGCGGTCGTCGGGGGCGTCGACGTGGACGTGGGCTCCGCAGATCAGCTGCTCGTCGGCGACCATCCGGTACTCGTCGACCATGTGGCGGTAGCGGAAGCCGGGGGTGGGGTGGATGTCCGCCGTGCGGGCCAGCGGCACGGTGCCCGCGGCCACCACGGCCAGGCCGTGGGCGGTCGCGGCGGCGTCGAGCCGGCGCCGGGTGCCGGTGACATCGCCGTACAGGTCGTCCAGCGACGTGTGGACGCCGCTGTTCGTCTCCACGGCCGCCTGCTGGAGCTCGGTGGTGAAGATCTGCCCGGGGAGGCCTTCCAGCACCGTGTCGGCCCGTGGCACGAGCAGGCCCGTCTCCACCTCGACGATGTGGAATTCCTCTTCCACTCCGATGCGAACGGTCACGGTACTCCTTGAGGTGACGGGCGGGCGATCGGCCGCCTCGCCCCGAAACCGACCCCGCCGGGCCGGCTGTGCGGGCGGCGGGCTGTGCACCTCCGACTTCCCAGCTGGCTCGGCAATAAGCAACCGATGTGCTCCGCGGAGGCCGCGGACACGCAGATGAGCGGCGCGTGTACGGGGCGCCACGGCGCTCGCGGGGTCGCTCCCCGGCCGCCGTGCTGCGCGTGCGAGGCACGGCCCCCGCCCGCAAGGTGGTACTGCGAGACAGCGATCCGGCACGGTGGGAGGACCCCCATGGCGAAGTCGAAGGACTCTTCCGGGAAGAACGAGCCGTCCAAGGGCGACAAGGTCGCCTGGCGCAGCCACGGCAGTGAGACCTCGGGCACGGTGGAGAGGAAGATCACCGAGCGGACCGAGGCGGCCGGCCGCACCGTGGACGCCTCACCGGACGACCCGCAGTACGAGGTGCGCAGCGACAAGTCCGGCCGCAGCGCCGTGCACAAGCCGTCGGCCCTCAAGAAGAAGAAGTAGCGGCGGCGTGGCGGGCGAGGACGGGCGCCGCGAGACCTGGGACTCCTTCCGCGAGCTGGTGAACATGTCACCCTCCGCGCTGGAGAAGTGGCTGGCGACCGAGGAGTCCCGGGCCGCCGGGCAGCACAAGGACGGGGGCGAGTCCACCGGGCACGCCTCCGGCCGCGCCATCGTGGAGATCCTCCGCACGAAGAAGAGCGACCTTTCGGACGACGATTACGCGCACATGCGCAAGGTGACCGGCTACATCCGCCGCCATCTCGCGCAGCGCCCCTCCGGGGACGTGCGGGACTCCCGTTGGCGCCATTCGCTGATGAACTGGGGCCACGACCCCCTCGACGACGACTGAGCCGTGCCGCGACGGCCGAACCGCGGGTCCGCCGCACGTCCGGGGCATGCCTACAGTGGAACGAGGCCGCCACCCCGACTTCCCGAGCGGAGCGCACATGAAGTACCCCTCCGCACCGGACGACGGCGCCGACACCCTGTTCGGCCTCGACGCGCTGGCCGTACCGGCACCGCACGGCGGGGACGGCACGGCCGGGCGCGGCGGCCCGGCACCCGGGGACGGGGCACCGGGCCGCCCCCTGTTCCGGGACTCCGCCGAGGCCCGCCGGCTGCTGCCCGTGCGGACCGTCTACGCGGAGCCGGCCGCCGCCGCCTCCGCCCGCGGCCGGCAGATCCTGGGCCGCTTCCCGGCCGCCGAGGTGATCGAGGTGCCGTCCCACTGGCGCATCCCGGGCCTGCACGGCAACGAGGGCAACGTCGAGCGCTGGGTGCGGGTCAAGGGCGAGACGCTGGTCCTCGGCGTGCGCAAGACGCTGGCCACCCGGCCCAACGGCCGGTCGGCCGACTGGATCGCCCCCGGCCCGTCCAACGGGTGCGCGCTGGCCTGCGCCTACTGCTACGTGCCGCGCCGCAAGGGGTACGCCAACCCGATCACCGTCTTCACCAACATCGACGGCATCATCGCCCACCTGGCACGGCACGTCACCCGCCTGGGCCGCAAGACGGAACCCAACCAGTGCGACGAGTCGGCCTGGGTGTACGACATCGGGGAGAACGGCGACTGCTCGGTCGACGCGCTGATCTGCGACAACACCGCGGACCTGGTGCGCGCCTTCCGGCAGTGGCCCACGGCCAAGGCGTCGTTCGCCACCAAGTTCGTCAACCCCGACCTGCTGGCGCTGGACCCGCGCGGCCGGACCCGGATCAGGTTCTCGCTGATGCCCGCGGCCGACTCCCGGCTGCTGGACCTGCGGACCTCGCCCGTGGGCGACCGGATCGCGGCCGCGGCGGACTTCCTCGACGCCGGCTACGAGGTCCACTTCAACCTGTCCCCGGTGGTCGTGCGCCCCGGCTGGCAGGACGCCTGGACCGAGCTGCTCCGGCAGCTGGACGACGTCCTGCCGGACCGGGTGAAACGACAGGCCGCCGCCGAAGTCATCATGCTGACCCACAACCAGGAGCTGCACGAGGTCAACCTCGGCTGGCACCCGCGCGCCGAGGAAGTGCTCTGGCAGCCGGCCCTCCAGCAGGGCAAACGGTCGCAGAACGGCGCGTCGAACGTCCGTTACACCAACCACGTCAAGGCGGAGGCCGTGCACGCCCTGCGCGGTCTCGTGACCACCCACGCCCCCTGGCTGCGCATCCGGTACGCCTTCTGATCACCGCAATGGCGGCGGCGGATGGCGGCGGCGACATCACGGGCGTCATCGTGGGTACCCCCGGCGAAGGAGGTTTCCGATGTTCGAGGCATCCGACATCCGTGAATGGCGCGGCCACGACGTGGTCGACCCCGGCGGCCACAAGATCGGCGTGCTCGAGTCGATCTACGTGGACACCGGCACCGACCAGCCCAGCTTCGCCACCGTCACCGTGGGCCTGCCCACCCGGCGCCGGCTGGCGTTCGTGCCGCTCACCGGCGCGACCGTCGGCCCGAACTACCTGAAGGTCGCCCACAGCAAGGACGCCGTCAGGAAGGCTCCATCGATCGACACCGACGGCGAGCTGTCCGCCACCGAGGAACCAGATGTCTTCGCCCACTACGAACTGCCCTACGCACCGGGCGCCGGCGGCGAGCGACGCCTGGCCCGCCGCTGACGCACCTAGCCGCCGGGAGACCCGATGAGCGTGTTCCTGTTCCTGATCCTCGTGGCCGTCGTCCTGGGCATCATCGGAGTCGCCGCGCACGGCCTGTTCTACCTGCTGGTCATCGGCGCCGTCGTGCTCGTCGTCGACCTCGTCTACGCCGCGATCCGGTTCCGCCGGGGCGGGAGGAAGCACCGCATCCCCCGCTGACCCGGATCACTCGATCACCGCGCGCGCGTAGGGCGGCGGCGACATTGCCCAGCGGATGGTGCGGGTCAGCACGTGGCCCGCGGGGCGCACGGTGACGTCCTCCACCACGGGGAGCCGGGGCAGCCACAGCATGGTCCGGGCCCACGACGGAAGCAGTGCGACGCCGTTCGCGGCCAGCCCCGCGTAGAACGGCCGGGCCGCCAGGGGCAACGGGGGCCGCAGCAGCAGGAAGCGGGCGGCGGCACGGGCGTCGGAGGCGGCCCGCAGCTCGGGCCGGTAGGCGGCGAGGCGCTCGGCCAGGGCACGGCGGTCACGGGGTGGGTCGATCACGCCGAGCGCCTCGGCGACGCGCGCGGTGTCGGCGACGTACGCGTCGTATCCGGCGCCGTCGAGCGGGCGGGCGCCGTAACGGGCGTGGGCGCGCAGGAAGCTGTCCGTCTCGGCGGCGTGCACCCAGCCCAGCAGGTGCGGGTCCGCGGCGTGGTAGTCGAGGCCGTCGGAGGTCGTGCCGCGGATCCGTTCGTGGATGGCACGGACGTGGTCGACCGCGCCCTGGGCGTCCTCCGCGGTGCCGTACGTCGTCACGGCCAGGAACGTGCTGGTGCGCTGGAGCCGGCCCCAGGGGTCGCCGCGGTACCCGGAGTGGGCGGCGACGGCCGCCATGGCGCGCGGGTGCAGCGACTGGAGCAGCAGGGCGCCGATGCCGCCGATGAACATCGAGGCGTCACCGTGGACGACGCGGATCGGGCGGTCGGGGCCGAACCAGCGGGGGCCCGGTGTCCCGTGGATCCGGGCACGGGTGACCGGGCCGTTGGGGCCCGCGACCCGGTGGAACAGGGCCCTGCCGAGTTGCGCACGCACGTCTGCCAGCATCCGCCGTCTCCCGTCTCCCCCTTCAGTGTCCGGCACGACGACCGGACGGCGTCGGGCGGGGGTACGGCGGCGGGTGCGCGCGGGACGCCGGTCCGGGGGCGGCCTCGGTGCCGGGGAGTTCCGGTGCGGAGCAACGCGGGAGGAAGCAGGGGCCCCCTGGCAGCGAGAACAGCACGGCCGTGGGGACGTGCCGCTCGCGGCGTGACCGGGGGCAGGGGCTGCCGGGACGCCGCTGCGAGGACGGCTCGCTTCGGCGCGGCCGGTGCCTGCGCACGGACCCGGGCGATGTCACCGGGGCTCTCACTTCCACCTGGCCGGTGCCGCACCCGGACGTGCGAGGGGGCGCGGCTTCGGTGGCGTGGTCGAGGGCGCCGGGGCAGACCTGGCGCGGCCGCGATGGCGCGTCGCTCGGGGGCGGCCGAAGCCGTACCCCGGGGCGAGCCCGGGGGCATCGCCTTCGGTGATGTCGCCGGAACCGCCCGGGCACCGCTGCGGGCGCGCCTCGCTTCGGCGGGACCGTGGCCGCGCCCGGGGGCGCGCCGGGCTGGTGCGGGCGTCTTGCGTGGGCGCGGCCCCGAGGGCGCGTCGGGGGCGCCGGGTCCGGTGGGTCGCCGGTGCCCCCGTGCGGGGGTGGATCAGGTGGGCGAGTGCCCGGCGGTGTCGGGCCGGCAGGCCCTCGTCGCCGTCACCGGTTCAGCCCTTGCGGCGGCGGCAGACCAGGCCCAGCACGACGGCCGCTCCGACGGCCGCCACGAGCAGGGTGCGGTTCTCGCGGGCCACCCGGGCGCCCTGGGCCGCCTTCTCCCGCACCGGCTGCGGTGCCTTCTCCTCCCACAGCCGGCCGGCCTCGGCGGCCTTGTCCTTGACCGGGTCGGGGATCTTGTCCTGCACCCGGGCGGCGGCCTCGGCGGCCCGGGCCTTGACCTCGCCGGCCTTGACCACGGCCTGCTCCCTGACCTCGCCGGCCTTGACCACGGCCTGCTCCTTGAGCTCAGCGGCCTTGACGGCGGCCTGTTCCTTGACCTCCGCGGTCTTCTCCTGGGCGCGGGCCTTCACGTCGGCCTTGGCCGCGAGCGCCTCCACGGTCTCCCCCAACTCCTGACGGGTGTGCTCGACCTGCTCCCGCAGTTCCTCCTGGCTGGAAGCGATCGGCTCGTCGTGCGGTGGCTGGGTCATCGGTGCGCACTCTCCTTGATCTCGGCCACGTCGGCCTTCACGTTCTCGATCGTCTGCTGGGGCGCGGGCGGCGCGGCCTGGGCGACTTCCTTCTTCCCCATCAACGCCATCACCCCGGCGATCACGCCGAGGACCGCGGTGACGATGAGGGCCGCGGCCCACACCGGCAGGGGCACCGCCAACGCGGCGATCACGGTGGCCACGAGGGCCTGGAGCATGAGGAACCCGACCAGTCCGGCTCCGCCGAACAGTCCGCCGCCCTTGCCGTACCGCTTGCCCTTGTCCTTCATCTCCGCCTGCGCCAGGCGCAGTTCGCCCCGCACCAGCTCGGTCAGCTGCTGCGACGCGCGCTGCACCAGTTCGCCCACCGGCTCCGAACCCGTCGCCTGTCGGCCTGTCTCCTGGTGGAACTGTGTGTGCGACATGACGATCACCTCCCGTCACTCGTTGCGTCCGGGCCTACGACACCTTCGGCGTCCGACCCCCGGAGAGCGTGCGAGTACCCCGAACGGAGCGGTGCAGGGCAGTCGACCCGGCTTCATCGGATGACGGTGGCGAAGCGGTGCCCCGGTGCTCTCATTCGGGCGGCAGCGCCGGCAGCGCCTCCGCCCTCTCCGCTGTCAGGTCCAGCGGCCGCAGCCGGCTCCAGTACCGGTGCAGCGTCTCCTCCGGTGCGTCGGCCGACGGGACCGTCGGGTCCTGGAAGGCCAGGTGCAGCTCCTCCACCCGGTCCTCGCCCGGCCCCTGCGGGAAGGGCCGCGGCCGGCGACGGTTCCACCAGCGGACGGCCGCCACGGCCGTCCCCGCTCCTGCCATCGCCGCGAAGCCGATCGCGTACGCCTCGTGCCGCGTGAGCGCCATGGCCCTGTCCCCTCCTCGTCGCGCGGTTACCCGCCGTCACCACGCGTGTTGCCCGGCCGGCCGGGGTTATGCCCCCGCGTCGGCCGGACGCCGTCCGGCCCACGCGCCGGGCGGCGTCCCGCACCGGGCGCGGCTCAGACCTCGCCGCGCCAGGCGCCGGTCTCGTCGCCGCCGCGGGCCTCGATGAACTTCTTGAACCGCGCCAGGTCGCCGGTGACCTGACGCTTGACGACACCGAGCTTGTCGCCGACGGTCTCGGCGAGGCCGTGCGGCTCGTAGTCGAGCTGGAGCATGACCTTGGTGCGCGTCTCGTCCAGGCGGTGGAAGGTGACGACGCCCGCCTGCTCGGCCTCGCCGCGCACGGTCGTCCAGGCGACGCGCTCGTCGGGGATCTGCTCCGTGATCTCGGCGTCGAACTCGCGGGTGGCACCGTCGATGCTGGTCACCCAGTGGGTGAGGGTCTCGGTGCGCTGCTCGATGCGCTCGACGCCCTCCATGAACTGGGGGAAGGTCTCGAACTGGGTCCACTGGTTGTAGGCGGCACGGACCGGGACGTCGACCTCGATGGACTCTTCCACCTGCGACATGTGTGTTCTCCTTGTTGTCTGCGTTCTCTGCGTTCTCTGGGTTCTCTGCGTTCTTCGGGCTCTGGGCGCTTCGGGTTCTTCTCGGGGTTCGCGGGCCCGCCCGGGTTCTCCCGCGTCTGCCGCGCGTCGGGAACCGGACGGCGGCGGGCGGGGGTGTGGGACGCGGGTATCCCGAAGCCGGGTCCGTACACCAAGATCGTTCGCAGCGGCGCCCACCGGGTGCCGTCCCGGCCGCAAGTGACCTCATATCGGAGCTGATGCGTGAACCCCCTGGCCCTCGGCGCGTTCGACCTTCCCGACCGCCTGTCCTCCAAGGCCGACCCGGCGCTCATCGGTGGTGACGAGGAGCACTTCGCGGCCGTCGCGGAGTGCCTGGAGCAGTCGGTCGCCGAGCTGTCCGGCCGACTCGAGGCCGAGCGGAGGGCACCCGGCGGCAGGGGCCGGCAGGCGATGGACCGGGACGCGGAGATCCACCGGCTCACCACTCGCCTGCGCGCCCTTCGCCGCTTCGGCCTGGACCTGTGTCTGGGGCACATGGTGCGCGCCGACGACCCCGAGCCCGTGTACGTCGGACGGCTCGGCCTCACCGACGGTTCGGGACGCCGGCTGCTGGTGGACTGGCGATCGCCCGCGGCGGAACCGTTCTTCGGAGCCACCCACGCCAACCCGATGGGCCTGGTCAGCCGCCGCCGCTACCGCTGGACCCGCGGCCGGATCAGCGACTACTGGGACGAGGTGTTCGCCACCGACGCACTGGAGGGCCGCGCCGCGCTGGACGACCAGTCCGCCTTCATCGCGGGTCTGGGGGGCAACCGGTCGGCCCGGATGCGGGACGTGCTCGCCACCATCCAGGCCGACCAGGACGCCATCATCCGCGCGGGCTCCCGAGGCGCCCTGGTCGTGGACGGCGGCCCGGGCACGGGGAAGACGGTCGTCGCGCTGCACCGCTCCGCCTACCTCCTGTACTCCGACCCCCGGCTCGGGCACCGCCGGGGCGGCGTGCTGTTCGTCGGCCCGCACCGGCCCTACCTGGACTACGTCGCCGACGTGCTGCCGAGCCTCGGCGAGGAGGGCGTGCAGACGTGCGTCCTGCGGGACCTCGTCGCCGAGGGCGCGACGGCGGCGGTCGAGACCGACCCGGACGTGGCCCGGCTGAAGTCGTCCGCGGACATGGTGCGCGCCGTCGAGAAGGCCGTCCGCTTCTACGAGGAACCGCCCACCGAGGGGATGACGGTCACGACGCCCTGGGCGGGAGTCCCGCTGACCGCCGACGACTGGGCCGTGGCCTTCGACGCGGCCGAACCCGGTACCCCGCACAACGACGCCCGCCACCAGGTCTGGGAGGAGCTGCTGACGATGCTGGTGGACCGGCACCCCGGCGACGTCCCGGAACCCCTGCTGCGCAAGGCGCTGCGGCAGAACAGGGAACTGCTCACGGCGTTCGGCCGCGCCTGGCCGCTGCTGGAGGCGGCCGACCTCGTCGGCGACCTGTGGACGGTCCCCGCCTACCTGCGGCTGTGCGCCCCCTGGCTCGGCCGGGACGACGTACAGCGGCTCCAGCGCGCGGACGCGCAGGCGTGGACGGTGTCGGACCTGCCGCTCCTGGACGCGGCCCGGCAACGGCTCGGCGACCCGGAGTCCTCGCGGCGCAGGCGCCGGCACGAGGCCGCCGTCGCCGCCGAACGCGAGCGGATGTCCGCGGTCATCGAGGGCCTGCTCAGGGCGGACGACGACGGTGAGGGCGCGGTGACGATGCTGCACGGGCAGGACCTGCGGGACAGCCTCGTCGACGAGAGCGGCCTGCCCGCCGCCGACCCGGACCTGCTCGCCGGGCCGTTCGCGCACGTCGTCGTGGACGAGGCGCAGGAACTCACCGACGCGGAGTGGCAGATGCTGCTGCTGCGCTGTCCCTCACGGAGTTTCACCGTGGTCGGCGACCGCGCGCAGGCCCGCCACGGGTTCACGGAGTCGTGGCGGGAGCGGCTGGAGCGCGTCGGCCTCGGCCGGGTCACCGTGGCACCGCTGAGCATCAACTACCGGACGCCCGAGGAGATCATGACGGAGGCCGAGCCCGTCATCCGGGCCGTGCTCCCGGACGCCAACGTGCCGGTGTCCGTCCGCCGCGGTGGCGCGCCCGTCGTGCACGGCCCGGCCGCCGACCTGGAGGCGGTCCTCGACGGCTGGCTCGCCGCGCACCCCGAGGGGACCGCCTGCGTCATCGGTGGTCCCGCCTTCCGGGCGCGGCCCCGCGTCCGGTCGTTGACCCCGGAACTGTCCAAGGGTCTCGAGTTCGACCTGGTGGTCCTCGTGGATCCGCAGGAGTTCGGCGAGGGCGTCGAGGGGGCGGTGGACCGCTACGTGGCCATGACCCGGGCCACCCGGCACCTCGTCGTCCTCACGAGCGACTGAGCCCGCCGGCCGCGCGTCCCGCCGAGGGCTCGCGGCGGTGCCGGTCGGCCGCGGACGGGCCCCGCCCCCTGAGGCGAGGCCCGTCCGCGCCGTCCGGGGACGGTGCTCAGTGGCTGCCTGCCAGCTCGCCGCTGAGCGTCCCGTGCATGCGGACGCCGGCCTCGTTCAGGCCGGTGATCTCGACGGTGGTGCCGTGCCGGGCGTACTTCGTCTCCACGGCGTCCAGCGCGGCCACGGCGGAGGCGTCCCGGATGTGCGCGGCCGACAGGTCGATGACCACCCGGCCCGGGTCGGTGGCGTAGCGGAAGCGGCTCGTTGGGGTAGGGACCGGCTCCGGCCACCTCGGCCGGTGGCCACCCGAGGAGGAAGGCGCCCCGGCGTGAGCGGCGGACACACGCGGATCGGTGAGGTCGCCGCACGGACCGAGCTGTCGCTGCGCACCATCCGGCACTACGAGGAGACCAGCTCGGCTTCGGTCACGACGAGACGCGGGACCTCCTCGACGCCACCGACCGCCTCGACTTGGGCACGTACCTGCCGCACCGGGAGCGGGAGACACTGCTGGAGCGGGTCCGCGGCTTCGAAGACGCCTCCCGCCGGCGGGTGCGGGACCTGCGCACCCAGCTGGCCCGGGCCGAGGAGTTCGCGGCCACGCCGGCCGAGCGCCTCCCCCGCACCCCGTAGGCCGGACCACGCGGGCGGCACCCCGGCACCCCGTCTGCCGCCCCCTCGCGCCCCAGCCTCTTCGTCAGCCAACTGGCCTACGACGACGGCCTGTTCACGCCCTTGACCGCTGTGGTGCAGACCTTTTACGTTCCGGTGCCGGGCGGATCTTTCGTGCGGGGCACCAGGTGTCGCACGGCCCGCCCGGCCACCGTCGACCGCGAAAGGCCGTTTCCGTGACCGTCCGACCGTCCACGCGCTCCGCCCTGTTACCGGCCGCGCTCGCCTTCGCCCTCGCCGTACCGGCCTGCCTGCTCGACGTCGCCCCCGCCCGGGCCGCCACCGAACAGTGCTGGGCGACGCACTACGGCCCGCAGCCGCCCGGCGCGCTCACCGCCAGTGGTGAGGTCTTCGACAACAACGCCGACACCGCCGCCACTTCGCTCAGCCGTCAGCCCCAACTCCCCTTCGGCACCCGGGTGCAGGTGACGAACGTCGCCAACGGCAGATCCCTGGTGGTCCGGATCAACGATCGGGGCACGTTCGCGCAGACCCCGCAGGTGCCCAAGTGCCTCGACCTCACCGACGGCGCGTTCGGCAGGCTGGGCGGCAGCCTGAACCCCGACGCCGGGCACATCGTGGTCACGCAGAAGGTGCTCTGAGGGCGGACGGGCCTTCGCGCGGGCGACCCGCCGGGGGGCCGGTGTCCGTCTGCCTCAGGCCCGCACCTCGAAGCCGCCCCTGCCGTCGAACCGTACCTCGTGGACCGTGTCGAATCCGTCCGCCGGTGACGGCCGGCGCAGCCGCTTCAGGGTGGCGAGGACACCGACGTCCGGGACCCGGTCGCGGCCCTCGCGCGCGGCGTTGCGGCGCAGCGAGCCGGTCACGTCCGGTGGGAACCAGTAGGCCGTCGCCGTCGCGCCGTGCGCGTGGGCCAGCTCCACCAGCGGAGCCCACTCCTCGGGCGACGGGTTGGTGTTGTCCACGGCCACGGCCCGCCCGGCCGCGAGGTGCTCGGCGACGAGCAGCATCTGCCGTCGCTGCTTGTTCCTGGCCCCGCGGGGGAACAGGTCCTTGCTCACCAGCCGGTACCGGTCGCACAGGCACCGCGTGTAGAAGGTCGACTTCCCCGAGGCCTGTAGCCCGACCAGCACGGCCACGTCCGCGTACGCCGTCATACCCGCCACGATGACACGTCACCGCCGGCCGGACGAAACCCCCGCCGGGACCGGCGACGGACGGGTCAGCGGGTCCTCGCGGCGGTCGGCGTGCCGGGCCCCGCGGCGCGCCGCGCCCGCTCCGGACGGGACGCGCGGGCCACGAGGAGCAGCAGGACTCCGCAGGCGGCGACCAGCAGCCAGCCCGGACGGGAGGCGTGGGCGAGTCCGGCGGGGCCGATGCCGGCGACGAGGCCGCCGGCGACGGCCACGCCGACGGCGGAGCCGAGCTGACGGGCCGTGGAGGTGACGGCGCCCGCCACGCCGGCCCGGGAGGGCGGCAGTCCGCTCACCGCGGTGTTGGTGATCGGCGCGTTGGCGAAGCCGAACCCGACGCCGATGAGCAGATGGGCGAAGAGCAGCAGGTACACGCTGGTGTGGCGGTCGATACCGGTCAGGCACAGCCCGCCGGCGGTGAGGAAGCCGCCCGCCGCGTACAGCGGCGGACGTGGGCCGGTGCGGGCCACGAGGCGGCCGGACCAAGGCGCGCAGACGGTGGCGCCGAACGCCAGGGGCAGGGTCGCCGTACCGGCGGCGAGCGGGGTGAAGCCGCGGGTGTGCTGGAGGTAGAGGGTGTTGAGCAGCAGTGTCATGTTCAGTGCGGCGAACACCGCCACCGCGCCGAGGACGGCGCCGCTGAACACGGGTCCGCGGAACAGGCCCGGGTCGACCAGCGGTTCGGCCCGGCGGGACTCCGCCAGTGCGAAGCCCGCCGTCGCCGCGAGGGACAGGGCGTAGGCGCCGAGCGCCGCCGGTGAGGTCCAGCCGACGCGCGGTCCCTCGATGAGGATGCCGACCCACAGTCCGATGGTCACGGTCAGCAGGAGCTGTCCCGGGACGTCGGGCCGCCGGGGCTTCGCCGCCCGGGACTCGGGTACGAACACCGCGCTGAGCACGAGGGCGGCCACGACGACCGGGGCGTTGATCCAGAACAGCGACCGCCAGCCGAGTTCCGCGACGAGGGCGCCACCGGTGACCGGGCCCGCGGCCATGCTGAGTCCGAACACGGCCGCCCACACGCCGATGGCCCGCGCCCGTTCCCGCGGGTCGGGCATCGCGTTGACCACGATGGCCAGGGCCACGGGGCTGAGCATGGAGGCGCCGACCCCCTGCACCGCGCGCGCCGCGATCAGCGCGCCCGCCGACGGGGCCAGGGCGCAGGCCAGCGAGGCCGTGCCGAACACCGTCAGACCCCACTGGAACACCTTGCGCCGCCCGCACCGGTCCGCCAGCGCGCCGGAGGAGATCAGCAGACCGGCCAGGACGACGGTGTAGGCGTCCACGGTCCACTCGAGGTCGCGGGTGCCCACGCCCAGGCCGTGGCCGATGGCGGGCAGTCCCACGTTGACCACGGTGGTGTCCAGGCCGACGAGGAACATGCTGAGGCAGCAGACGGCCAGCACCGTCCAGCGTCTGCGGCTGCTCGGCGGGAGGGAGGGGGGCGGGGCGACGGTCGTGGCGGTCACGGTCTGCCTTCCGGGTGCGGGAGCGGTACCCGGTCAGGCTCGGTCAGGGCGGCGGGCAGCGGCCAGCGTCTTTGCCGCTACGGCAAACGGGCGCGCGGCCGGCGCGGTGGCGCGGTGGCGCTCTCAGCGCTCCGGCGCGGGCGGGGCCTCGCGCGCGCCGGCCTCCCAGCGCTCCGGCGCGGATGTGGGCCTCCTGCGCGCGGCCTCTCAGCGCTCCGGCGCGGACGGGGCCTCGTGCGCGCCGGCGCCGTGCGGACCGGGTGCGTGGTCACCGGGCGTGTGGTCGCTCCACGGGTGCCCGTCGCGGCCGTGCAGGAGGCCGGTGACCTGTGGGCGGATCACGTCCCAGGCGCCGGTCGGCAGGTCGCCCAGGGCCGTACCGCGCAGTGCGCCGAGAGCCTCCTCGGTGCCGGTGTCGCCGGCGGTGTCCCCGCCGAGCACGTCGTAGCCGTCCCGTACGGCGACGCGCAGGCGCCGGCCCCCGCTCTCGTCTGCGCCCAGCGCCGAGGCCACGACCAGCGGGGGCGGTCCGCCCGCCTCACCGGGCAGTTTGCGGTAGGCGGAGGCGATCGGCGCGCGCCAGCGCAGGCTGAGCAGCAGGGGCCGTTTGACGACGACCTCGGCCAGGTCCACCTCGCGGACACCGTCGCTCTCCAGCACCGTCGCGCGGGCGTCCAGGACGAGGGCGGCGGGGAGCAGGCAGCGCAGCGTGCTGCCGACGAGGTTGCCCCCGACCGTCGCGGTCCGCCGCACGGCTCCGGTGCCGATGGCGGCGGCGGCGAGCCGCAGGACGTCCGGCTGCCGGGCGCCGATCCGGTGCAGGACCACGGCGGCGCCGACGGTCTCGCGCCCCGTGACATTGGCCTCCGGCAGTTCGCGCAGGGACATGGCGAGGCCGGGGAAGCCGTCCCGTTGCCACGTCGCCCAGACGAGCGTCGCCCCGCCGATCGGCACGGCCCCCTCGGCCAGGTATTCCTGTGCTTCCGTCACGGACGTGGGCAGACACAAGAGCACGGCGGCGACCTGCCTTCCTGGTCGGTGGGACGGCGGGCGGCCGCACCGGGGCCGACGGCCCGCCGACAGCGCAGTCTGGTCGTACGGCCGGGGGCGCGTACAGGGCTCACACGAGCGTGATGTGCGCACCGTCGGTCCGGGGCCGTGGTTCCCGTGGCGCCGGGCGGACTGCCCGCGCACGGCGGTGTGCGGTGCGGGGTGTCGGTGCCGGCGCGGGGGGTGACCCGGAACGCGATGAGTCCTGCCGGGCCGTGCGGCCCGGCAGGACTCATCCGGTTGACGCGGTCAGCCGCGGTGGCCCGCCGGGTCGTGGGTGACGTCCCGGCCCTCGTCGCCGTGGAGGGGTCCGGAACCGTCGGTCCCGGCGGTCGGCCGGGGAGCCGGCTCCGTCGCCCGGTCCCCGTGGCCCGGCCACCAGGCCGCGTGGCCGATGAGCGCCGTGAGGCTCGGGGTGAAGAACATCGCCATGACGAACGCGGCGACCGCGATGCCGAAGGAGACGGCGAAACCCATCTCCGTGAGCAGCGCGTTGCCCGCCAGCATCATAGTGGCGAAGGTCGCCGCGAGGATGAAGCCCGCCGCGGCGACGGTCGGTCCGGCGTGGCGCAGGGCCATGCCCGCCGCCTCGCGCGGGTCGCGGCCCTCACGGGCCTCCTCACGCAGTCGGGCGATCATGAGGATGTTGTAGTCGGTGCCGATGGCCACCACGAACAGATACATGATCACCGGGAGCATAAACATCAGCCCCGGGTGTCCCTGTCCGTCCTGGAAGATCCACACGGTGGCGCCGAGGGTGGCGCCGAAGCCGAGGCCCACCGAGGCCATGAGGTACCAGGGTGCGACCACACTGCGCAGCAGCAGCCCGAGGATGATCATGATGAGGAGGGCGGCGACGGGGAACACCGTGCGGTAGTCGTGGTTGACCGCGGCGTTGATGTCCTTGTAGATCGAGGACATGCCGCCGACGAGCGCCTCGGTTCCGCCGGGCGCGGCGGAGTGCGCGACGTCGCGGACCCGGCCCACGGCGTCGATGGCCTTGTCCGTGGACGCCTCGTACTTGAGCGTGACGGTGAAGTCGGCGGTGGTGCCCGGCTTGTTCACCTGGGTCACACGGACGTCGGCGACACCGTCCACGGCGCTGAGCTTGCGCGTGTACGCGTCGAAGGCGGACTTGTCCAGCGGCTTGCCGGCGGTGGAGGAGAGGTAGACGTCGGTGGGTGCCGCGGCGCCCGCCGAGTACGCCTTCTGCATCTCGTCCTGGACGACCATGGACTCCTTGGTCTTGGGCATGGAGCCGGAGGCCAGGTCGAAGGTGGCCTTGTAGCCGAGCGTGCCCAGCGACAGGGCGAGCAGGATGAGACCGGACACCACGGCGGTCAGCGCCGGGCGGCGCTGCACGCTCCGGCCGAGGGCGGCGAACCGGGCGTTCTCCGGCTCCTTCTGCCAGGACTTGGACGGCCAGAACACCTTGGGCCCGATGAGGGAGACCACGGCCGGGATCAGGGTCAGGCCCGCGACCAGGGTGGCGGCGACCGCGATGGCCAGCGCCGGGCCCATCTGCTTGAGGAAGCCCAGCGTGGACAGGACCAGGGCGAGGAAGGCGATGATGACCGCTCCGGCCGCCGAGGCGATGGCCTCACCGACCCGGGCGACCGCGTTGATCATGGCCTGCTTGGGTTCGTCCCCGGCCCGCAGACTCTCGCGGTAGCGGAAGATCAGGAACAGGAAGTAGTCCGTGCCGACGCCGAAGAGGACGACGATCAGGATGGACGAGATCGAGCTGTTGGCCTGGAGGTCGAACAGCTTGGTGGCGTAGGCGATCAGTCCGTTGGCCACGGCGGACACGAGACCGATCAGCAGCAGCGGCAGCACCGCGAGGATCGGCGCCCGGAAGATGATCAGCAGCGTCACCAGGATGATCACGAAGGTGCCGATACCGATCAGCGCCTGGCCACGCTTGGAGGAGTCCTCCTGGTCGAGGGCCTGTGCGGCGGAACCACCGAGTTTGACGTCGAGGTGGGTGCCCCTGGCCAGTTTCCTGACCTCGGCGCGCAGGTCCTTGGCGGCGTCCACCTGTTTCGGCTGGCCGGCGTTCTTGCTGTCCATCTGCACCAGGGTCAGGGCGTACCTGCCGTCCTTGGACGGCTGGCCGGGGACCACCTTCTGGACCTGGTCGATGTGCTTCTGGCCCAGATCCGAGGTGATCCGGGCGACGTCCTTCTGGTCGGCGGCGGTCAGCTTGCCGCCGTCGGTGCGCTGGTAGAGCGCGATCGCGGACGGGGTGAAGGCGCTGGGGAACGCCCTCTCCTGGAGTTGTGCCGCTTTGATGGATTCGTAACTCTTCGGCAGGAAACTGCTCTCGTCGCTGTTGGAGGGCAGACTCGGAGCGGTGGCCACAATGGCCACGGCGGCGATCAGCCACGCGACTATCGTCCAAATGGGATGACGGACGACGGCGTTGCCTATTCGTCGGAACATGCGGAGGGTCCTCCTGGGAAGGAAGATCACCGCAGCCCGGGGAGCGGTCCCTGGCATCGGCGACCCCGACCGGCACGCAGGTCACGGGCCGGTCGCATGGTTGTCTTGGTCCCACATCCTAGTGACCACGCGCGCCTGTTCCCGCATCGGGCGCGCTCAGCCGGGCGATGTGCTTCGGAAGTGAACGACTGGCCGACGGCGGCCTGTTGGGGGCGGGAACGGAAGGTGACCGCAGCGGCGCACGGGGCCCGGCCGCCTCCCGGACGAAACGAAACGCCTGTTTCCGGACGGCCTTCCCGCCGTACGGACCACCGCCGCTCCCGGCCGGAAACCGGCACGGCGGTTCGGTACCGGCCGACGGATGCACCCGCCGCGCCACGCGGGTAGGGCCACCGGAGCGGGGGGGGGAGGGTCAGGCGAGGGCGCCGGCGAACTCGGCCGACTTCTCCCGGACCTCCGCGATCACGCGGGCGCCCCGATCCGGCGCGGTGTCCAGCCGGACCAGCACGGCCGGGGCGGCGATCGCGGGCAGGAGGTGCTCGTACAGCGCCGCCATGCGCTCGTCGAGGTCCGTCCACCCGGCCACCGCCTGCGAGACGAACTGGACGCCGATCCACGCGCCGAGGAAGACCTGGGCGGTCTGTTCGGGGACCACGTGCGGGAGGACCTCACCGCGTCGCTTGGCCTCCGCCAGGACGCAGGAGGTCAGCCGGGCCCAGGCCGGCCAGGTGCTGCCGAGGACGTCGTGGCCCCGGAGGTCCGCGGAGAGCCGGACACCGGCGAGCAGCATGGGTTCCCGCGGCAGGCGCGTGGCCAGGGTCATGCCCGCGTCCACCCATTCCTGGAGCTTCAGCTCCCGGGGCACGTGGTACGCGGTGCGCATCTGCTCCTGGAGCACGCCCCGGGCGAGGGCGGCCTTGGAGTCGAAGTGGAAGTACAGGGCGCCCTTGGTCACGCCGGCCCGGTTGAGTATCTCGGCGATGGTGGCGGCCGCGTAACCGCGTTCCGCGAAGACGCCGGCGGCGGCCTCGAGAACAGCGCGCCGGGTCCGGACCGCTCGCTCCTGCTGAGCCATGGACCCTCCCCCGGCCGAGAACCAAACCGAACAGCTCGTACCCTACCGCACGCCGTTCAACAAGAGGGCGTACGGCACCTGTTGGGCGCGGCAGGACCCAATCGCCCCCGGGGAAACCCGACTTGGCCGCCGCCGGGCGCGGGAGGGGACGAAGGCATGCGCGTGGGAGGCGGCCGGGGGCCGCGCGGACACGGTGGCGACGGTGTGCCCGCACGCGTACGCCCCGCACGGCCGTCGGCTCCCCGGCGGACCGGGGCCGGGGGTCGTCCTCCGCGCGGTGGCGGGGGCGACCCGGACGGCTGTGCGGGGCGGCGATGCCGGTGCCGGTCCCCGCTGTATCGCGGGCACCGGGTGTGCGGCCGTGGGCGTCAGCTGGTGGCCAGCATGCCTTCGCGCAGGCGCTTGAGGGTGCGCGACAGCAGCCGCGAGACGTGCATCTGCGAGACACCCAGACGCTCACCGATCTGCGCCTGCGTCAGCTCCTCCACGAACCGCAGATGCAGGATCACCCGGTCCCGCTCCTCCAGCTCCGCGATCATCGGAGCCAACGCGTGGAAATCCTCCACCAGACCCAGCGCCGCGTCCTCCGCACCGATGAAGTCCTGAAGCGCGCTCTCCCCGTCCTCACTCCCACCGATCGCCGCGTCCAGCGAAGCCGAGTTGTAGCCGTTGGCCGCCAGCCGCGCCTCCACGACCTCCTCCTCCGACAGACACATCAACTCCGACAGCTCACGCACCGTCGGCGTCCGCCCCAACCGACTGCGCAACTCCTCCGTCGCCCGCGCCAACGCCACCCGCGCCTCCTGAAGACGCCGCGGCACATGCACCGCCCACGACGTGTCCCGGAAGAACCGCTTGATCTCTCCCACGATGTACGGCACCGCGAACGACGTGAACTCCACCTCACGCGTCAACTCGAACCGGTCGATCGCCTTGATCAGGCCGATCATCCCGACCTGGACGATGTCCTCCATCTCCTCCGGCCCACGACTACGAAAACGCGCCGCCGCGAACCGCACCAACGACATGTTCATCTCGATCAACGTGTTCCGCGCGTACTGGAACTCCGCCGTACCCTCCTCCAGCACCGCCAGCTGATCGAAGAACACCTTCGACAGCTCCCGCGCATCCCGAGGAGCCACAGCCGTGGGATCCGCGACCTCCGGCAGCCCGACCGCCGTCTTCGTGTCCTGGGCCACGGTGAGCGTCGTCATGGTGTTCCCCTCCCGAATCGTTCCGTAGGTGCTGGTCACCGGTCGACGAAGCCGCGTCTACCCGGGCGCATCACATACACACCTGTTTTTTTCGAGAAGTCCGTGGAACGCCCGTCGCGCGTGCCGCGTGCGGGGCGGCGCCGGGCGCGGGACCATGGGCGTCCGGCCGCGGATCTCCCGGGCGGGACCGAGACGAAGGAGGGTGCCCGTGTGCCGTCTTTTCGGGCTGAGCAGCTCCCCCGCCCGCACCGACGCCACGTTCTGGCTGCTGGACGCGCCGGACAGCCTCGACGCCCAGAGCCACCGGGAACCCGACGGCACCGGTCTCGGCTACTTCACCGGGGACGGTACTCCGGAGGTGCACAAGGCGCCGATCGCCGCCTACGAGGACCGGGTCTTCGCGCGGGAGGCCCGGGAGGTGGAGTCGGCGACCTTCCTCGCCCACATCCGTTTCGCCTCGACGGGCGGCCTGGACGTGCGCAACACGCACCCCTTCCAGCAGGACGGGCGGCTGTTCGCGCACAACGGCGTCATCGAGGGCCTCGACGCACTCGACCGGCACCTGGGCCAGGACCTCTCGCTGGTGCACGGCGACACCGACTCCGAACGGTTCTTCGCGCTGGTGACCCGGGAGACCGCGGCGCACGGCGGTGACGTGTCCGCCGGCATCGTCGCCGCGGCGCGCTGGGCGGCCGCCCACCTCCCCCTGTACGCCCTCAACATCATCGTGGTCACCGCCGCTGAGCTGTGGGCGCTGCGCTATCCGGCCACGCACGAGCTGTACGTCCTGCCCCGTCCGGCCGGCGGCCGTCACGGGTCGCGGCACCTGGACCACTCCGGCCGCCACGGCCGGCTGCGCGTGCACTCGGCGGCCCTGAGCGAGCGGCCCGCCGTCGTCGTGGCGAGCGAACCCATGGACGAGAACCCGCACTGGCGGCTCATGGACCCCGGTGAGCTGCTGCACGTCGACGGGGAGGGGCGGATCACGTCGCGGATGGCGCTGTCCGAGCCCCCGGCACAGCCCCTCACTCTCGCCGACCTGCGCCCCGCGGCGGCCGCCTCGCAGCGGTCCAAGTAGCGCCCGCCCCGCCGGCCGGAGCCGTCCCGGCAGGTGTCGTACCGGGACGCGGGGGCATCGGCCATGTATGGGGACACAGTCTTGGGCAGTACGCGGACGGTTCGGGGCCCGGCGCGCGGCCGACAGTACGGCGATGACCGCCGCGGGCCGGGCGGGCTTCGCCGCCCGCGGGCTGATCTACGTCCTGGTGGGCGTCATATCGCTGGAGATCGCGTTCGGCGGCGGCAGCGGCGGGAAACAGGCCGACCGCGGCGGCGCTCTCACGGAGCTGGCCGGCAAGCCGCTCGGCTCGGCGATGCTGTGGGTGGTGGGCCTCGCGCTCGCCGGCATGGCGCTGTGGCGGCTGTCGGAGGCGGTGGTCGGCGCGGCGGGCCCGGACGGCACCAAGCTGTCCAAGCGGGCGGCGTCCGCGGGCCGGTTCGTCTTCTACGCCTTCGTGTCCTACTCGGTGCTGTCGTACGCGGCGGGCGACAAGGGCAGCGGCAGCGGCTCCTCCGACCAGAACACCGACGACGTCACCGCGATGGTGCTGAAGTGGCCGGCCGGTGAGTGGCTCGTCGGCATCGCGGGGGCCGGCGTGGTGATCGCCGGACTGTGGATCGCGGTGCGGGCCGCGCAGAAGAAGTTCCGCAAGCACCTGCGGACCGGGGAGATGTCCCCGCGGACCGAGCGGGTGACCGACCTCCTGGGAGTCACGGGCGGCGCCGCCCGCGGCATCGTCTTCGCCGTCGCCGGGGTGTTCGCGATCATCGCGGCAGTCCAGCACCAACCCGGCAAGGCCAAGGGCATGGACGACACCCTGCGCTCGTTCCGGGACCTGCCGGCCGGGCCCTGGCTCCTCGCCCTGATCGCGCTCGGCCTGGCCGCCTTCGGCGTCTTCTCCTGGTTCATGGCCCGCTGGCGCAGGATCTGACCGCGCCGGGCGGTGCCGGCCGGGACGTACGCGGCGGCCCGGAACGAACCCCCGCGACCGCGACGCGCCTCCCGCGCGCCGCTCAGTCGTCGGAGTCGGCTTTGTTCCGGGCCGCCGCGTACGCCTGGGACGGGGTCATCGGGACGCCGTGCAGGGCGACCGTCCGGTACCGGCTGACCTTGGCGCAGGTCTTGGCCTGGTCGGCGGTGGAGGCGTGGGCGTGGGAGACGGCGGTGGAGGTGCCGGCGGACGTGGACGCGGAGGAGCCGCCGGGGTAGTCCTTGCCGCTGGTCCAGTCGCCGCCCACCACCAGGGTCAGGCCGCTGCCGGTGCCCTGCTTCAGGTGCGAGGCGGGCAGGCCGAGCGCCTTGGCGACGGTCTGCGCGGCGGCCTTGCGGCCCGTGCCGTAGGTGAGGGTGGTGGTCGTGGCGGCGCGCGGGGCGTTGCCCGTGGTCGTGCCGGAACCGAAGCCCTGCGCGGTGAGGGCGTCCGCGACGGCGGAGGCGCGGCCGGTGACGGCGGTGCCGTTCTCCACCGTCACGGCGATCTCGGAGGCGGGCACGGGCGAGGCGCCGGCCGTGGCGGTCGCGGAGGCCGCCCCGGACCGTCCGCCGGAGCCGGTGCTCAGGGACCGGTCGTGGGCGATGGTGGCGAACAGCGCCCTGGCGCCCGGGCCGACCACCACGCGGTTGTCGTCGTCGGGGTCGGGGGCCGTCTGCATGGTGGCGAAGGTGATCCGCTTGGCCGGGACCTTGTTGACGTCGGCCGCCAGCGCGATGAGCCGCTTCACGGAACCGAGGCCATCGTCCACGGTGAGCGCCTTGGTGGCGGCGTCGGCGAGCGCGTACACCGCGCCGGGGTCGGTGAGCGTGCCGGCGCTCTTGAACTTGCGGATCATCGCGCTGAGGAAGATGTGCTGGGAGATCGTGCGGCCGAGGTCGCTGCCGTCCCCGAAGCCGTGCCGGGAGCGGACGAACTCCAGGGCCGCGACCCCCTTGAGGGTGTGGGTGCCCTCGGAGAGCTTCAGGTGGGAGTACGTGTCGTAGACGTCGGCGTCGACACAGACGGAGACACCGCCGACCGCGTCGGACATCTTCACCACGCCGGAGAAGTCGAGCTTGACGAAGTGGTCGACGGGGATGCCGGTGAGCTGGTGGACGGTGGCCACCTGGCAGGCGGGGCCGTACTGGAGCGCGCTGTTGACCTGTCCGTAGTACCCGGGCGTGGACTTGCCGGTCTCGCTGTCCTCGCACGCCGGGACCTTGGTCATGGTGTCCCGGGGGATGCTCATCACGCTGGCGTTGGAGCGGTCGGCCGATATGTGCAGCACCATCTGCACGTCGGCGTTGCTGCCGGTCTGCACCCCGGTCTTCGCGCAGCCACCGCCCAGTGAGCAGTCCTTGGCGCTGGTCCGGCCGTCGGAGCCCATGACGAGGATGTTGATGGGGGTGCGACCGAAGGCGTCGGCCTGCTCCGCGCCGCCCTTGCCGTCCAGCGCGACGCTGTGGATGTTGCCGTCGAGGTGCTGGTAGAACCACCAGCCGGCACCGGCGGTGACCATGATGAGGGTGGACAGGCAGATGCCGAGGATCTTCAGCACCCGCCGGCCGCGGCGCACCGGACGGGCGCGGCGGGAGCGCACGCCGTCGTTCCGGCCGGACGTCCCCCGGTCCTGGGCCCGGGGACCCGGGGGGCGGGCCCCCTCGGGGGTGGCCGAGCGCTGCCCGGGTACCCCGTCGCCGCGGCGGCGCGTGGCCTGGCCGGCCGGCCCGTCCCACGGGTCGCTCATGTCCCACTCCCCTGAACGGTCGAGCCTGCCGCACCCGGCCGTTCAGGAACGGCCGGGCGTGTGCGGCGGTGTACGGGCAGGCGAGCCGGGCTGTGTCGACCCGCTCGCGTAGTTGCGCAATCTAACAAAGCTGTGGCCGGAACCGCACAGATGCATACGCAATTCACAGGTGAGGCATCTCATGGCACCGCCTCGGGCGATGTCACGCGGCGGGTGCCGGGCCGCCCGTCCGCCGTGGGGTCCGCCCGTCGGGTTCGGGGGCGCGTCCGGTCAGCCGGGGGAAGGACCGGGCGGCGGCGAGGAACGCGAGTGTCGTCAGCACGAACGGCCAGGTGAAGGCGTGGCCGCCGGACGGGGCGAGGAGCCGCTCGACGGCCGGTGTGAGGGCGGTCGCCGTGGCCGCGCCCAGCAGCGCGTACGGCAGCGTGACCGGTCCGGCCGGCAGCAGGACGCCGCACAGGGCGAGGGCGACGAGCACCGCGTTGTGGCCCATCGTGCCGTCGGCGATCCGCGACGCCGGCGCCCCGAGCGCCCAGGCGGTCAGCAGGCCCGTCGCGCTGCCGGCACACGCCACCAGCCCCATCAGCCGGCTCGCGAGGAACAGGCCGGCCAGGAGCAGGGCGCCCACATACCACTCGTCAAGGAGGAAGACCTGCGACAGGCCGCGGAAGAACGCCCGCCACAGCCGGCCGGGGTCCAGCGCGGTCGGCCCCGCGGCGGCGGACGGCAGCGCGGCGAGGCCGTCCCCGCGCGCCCGGACGCGGTTGAAGGCCGGGGCGGCGATGGTCACCGCGTTCGCCAGCAGGCAGTACGGCAGGGTCAACGGCGGCAGGTGCCTGCCGCGCGGCAGCCGCGTGACGGCGGCGGTGACGACGGTGACGACCGGGCAGGCCGCGGCGGCGAGCAGGGCCGTGGACGGCCGGCCGGGTCCGAGGAGCACCGCGCAGCACAGGGCGAGGAGGCAGGAGTTGAAGCCCTCCAGCCCCGTCTCCACCCGGGCGCGGGCCACTTGGAGCAGACGCGCGGCGCCGGTGCCGAGGGCGGCGCCGCCCAGCGCGTAGGCGGCGTACCGCCAGTCCGCCGCACCGAGGGCGAGGCAGACGACGGCGCCCGTCCGCGCGTCGGCCAGGAACAGCACCTGCGCCGGACCGCGCAACAGCACCCACCACCCGCTCACGCCGTGCTGCCGCCACCACCCCCGGACACCGTCCGACCGCCGCACACCCGCCCCCTAATTCCGCTCTACGACAGTTATCTTCCGCCATACGGTACGAACTGTCGAGATCGCGGACGGACGGGAGCGGGCGGCCGGGTCACCTCCTGGTCGTGCTCCGGCGGCGTACGGCCACCAGGACCAAGCCGCCGAGAGCGGTGACGCCCACCGCGATGCCGGCCAGCAGCGGCATGCCGTCGCTTCCCGTCGCCGCGAGCGCGCCGCCGGTTGCGGTGCCCGCGCCGGAGGCCGCCGAGGCCGAGCCGGAGGCGCCGCTCGTGCCGGTGGTGCCGGTGGTGCCGGTCGACTGTCCGTGCGGGTCGTTGCCCTGACCCCGGGTGCCGCCGGTGCCGCCGCTGCCCGTGTCCCCGCCGGACGTGGTGCCGCCGGTCGTCGTGCCGCCGGCGGTGTTGGTGCCGCCCGGCTCACCGCCGCCGGTCACGTGGACCGACAGTGGGGCGGTGTCGTTCGCCGGGTTCTTGTCGAACACGGGGTGGATGCCGTACACCGAGGAGGCCGTCACCTCGCCCTGGGTGTCCCGCGTCTTCCTCCCGATCTCCAGGACGAAGGTGTACGTGAGGGACTGGCCGACGAGGAGGGTGTGCTCGGCGGGCCAGCAGACGTACTTCGGATGGCCGGGCTCCGACGGTCCGGTCGGAGCGTCGATCCCGAACGGCGCGCAGTCCTTGGGCACTTCACGCGCCACGGTGCCCGGCGGGATCCGCACCATCAGGCCAGGCTGGTCGTCGCTCTCCTCGTTGCGGATCCAGCCGGGGCCGCTGTTGCGCAGGGTGGCGGTGACGGTGACCCGGCTGCCCGGGGCGCCCTCCGCCTCGTCCCCCTCGGCCACCAGGTCGGCCGTGCTGTCCGCGGTCAGGGCCAGCCGCCGGTAGCTGTCGTCGAATCCCTCGCCCGGAGCTTCGCCGGTGGGGCCGGTGCCGTACTCGACGGCCTCCATCAGGGCCTCGGGCAGGGCCTTGAACCGGACGGGCGTGGTCAGGGTGGCGCCGGGCTTCACGACCGCGTCCAGCTCGCACAGCGCCTGGCGGACCTGGTCGGCGGAGGTCGAGTACGTGCAGCCGTCCGTGTGCTGCGGGAAGTCGAGGCCGCGGGTGAGCCGGATCCGGAAGGTCACGCCGTCCGCGGGTGCCGTGCCCCGGTTGGTGACGGTGACGCTGTGGTCGTACACCTCGCCGGGCTCGGGAGAGGCGGTCGGCAACGCCGAGACCACCAGGTCGGGGGCGAGGTCGTCGGCGTGCGCCAGGGGTACGGCGAGGGCGGGGACGCCGATGCCGATCGCGGCGGCCATCGCCGCTGCCGCGGGGCGCAGGGGTGAGCGCACGGTGGGACTCCTCGTCAGGACGGAAGAAGGCGGTGACCGGCGCCGTGCCGGCCCGGTCGTCGTGTACTGGACACACCGGGGACGGCAGAGGTTGTAAAGGAAATCGCACATTCGTGCCGGACGGCCGGGGGCCGGCCCGCATCCTCCGCCCGATCCGGGGCAGCCTCCCGGGAGAGAAGCTTTGGGCAAGGATCGGCGAGCGTGGACGAGGAACACGTGGCAGACAGGAACGAAGAGACGGCAGCGGACCGGCTGTCGGTCGATCGGGCCACCGTCGACGGTGTCACCGTGGTCACGGTGAACGGCGAGGTGGACCATCACACCTCAGGCGTGCTCCGCCAGGCCCTGGGGCCCGACGATCCCGCCGAACCGACGCGTACGGTCGCGGACTTCAGCGGCGTGGCCTTCATGGACTCCAGCGGTATCAACGTCCTCATCGCCGCCCACCAGGCCCACGGACCGGCCGGCTGGCTGCGTCTGGCCGGCGTCCGCAGAACCGTCCTGCGCACCCTGGAGATCGTGGGCCTGACCACTCTCCTCCCCTGCTACCCGAGCGTCGAGGACGCCCTGCGGGACTGAGCCGCGCCGCACCGGGTCGGCGGCTCGATCCGTGCGCGTGCGGTCAGTACAGCATCCGCAGGTCCGCGGGGCGTACCCGCAGCGTCACCGGGAGGGTGGCCTCCACCTCGCCGTCGGCACCGCAGGGGACGGGCCGGTCGGCCTCGATGCGCAGTTCCCGGCCGCGCAGGACGCGCACCTCGGGGCGGTTCACGTGCGCGCCCGTCCTGAGTTCGTTCATCAGGGTGAAGAACAGCCGGCGGGGCGCGTCGCGGATCATGACGATGTCGAGCAGCCCGTCGTCCACCCGTGCCTCCGGCGCGATGAGGCGGCCCGAACCGTAGTAGGGGGAGTTGGCGGCGACGACGGTGTAGCCGCGGTGGTCGTGCTCGGTGCCGTCGACCGTGACGCGGAATGCGGCCGGCCGCCAGGTGGTGACGGCACGCAGGCCCCCGGCGTAGTACGAGGCGGCGCCGCGCAGCAGCCGGGCTTCGTTCGCGTGCCGGTTGGCCTGCGCGTCGACCCCGGCGTACACGCTGCCCAGGACGACGGTGCGCGGGTGGACGGCCGACTCCACCTCGATGGTGTCGACGGCCCGGGGCTCGGCGTGCAGCAGGACGCCAGCGAGCGCGGCCGGGTCCGTGGGCAGGCCCAGCGCGCGGGCGAAGTCGTTGCCGCGGCCGGCGGGGACCAGCCCCAGGACGGTGCCGGTGCCGCTGAGCGCGCCGCCGATGCCGCCGGCGATGCCGTCGCCGCCGACGGCGAGGACGACGCGACCCCGCTCCCCGGCGGTACGGGCGATGTCCCGGGCGTGGGCCAGGCTGTGGCTGTACTCGGTGTCCAGCCCGGCGCCGGCCTCACGCAGCAGCCGGGCCAGCCGGAGCAGGGTCGCCGCCCCGGTGGAGCCGCCCGCGGTGGGGTTGACGACGGCGGTGAACTGTCGCATCGGTATGCCTTTCGCGGCAGGCGGTCGGAGCGGTGGGGTCGGTCGGTGCGGTCGGTCGATGGGTTCGGTCGGTGGGGTCAGTCGGTGGGCAGCAGGACGCCCGGGTTGAGGAGCCCGTCGGGGTCCAGGCGGTGTTTCACGGCACGCAGGGCCGAGACACCGAGCGCGCCGGCCTCGCGGACGTACCAGTCGCGGTGGTCGGTGCCGACCCCGTGGTGGTGGGAGATGGTGCCACCGGCGGCCAGGACGGCCTCGTTCGCGGCGTGCTTGGCCGGCGTCCAGTGCGCCACCGGGTCCTCGCCCTGGGCGCTGACGACGGTGAAGTACAGCGAGGCGCCGTTCTCGTAGACGTGGGAGATGTGGCACATCACCAGGGGCGGGGTGCCCGCCCGGGTGAGGGTGTCGGTGAGGGCGGTGCGGACGGCCGTGTACAGGTCGGGGATCCGGGACCAGAACGCCGCGGTCTCCAGCGTCTCGGCGAAGGCGCCGGCGTCGAGCAGGGCGTCGCGCAGGTAGGGCGCGGAGTAGCGGCCGTGCGCCCAGCGTTCGCCGGGCGCGGTGCCGGCGGGGGTGCCGCCGCAGTCCGCCAGGACGGCCGCCGCCCGCTCCCGGCGCCACGCGGTGTCCTCTGCCGTCCCCTCGTACCCGGTGATCGCGAGGCAGCCGGCGCCGCCCGCGTCCGGACCGGCGCCGATCGCGTCGGGCTGGGCGAGGCCGACGAGGGTCTCGGTCTCGTCGGACAGGCGCAGCACGGTCGGGCGGGGCCCGTCCTGGGCGAGGCGGCGCAGCGCCGTGGTGCCCTGCTCGAACGAGCCGAACCGCCAGCCCTCGTACACCCGGCTGCGCGGCACCGGGCGGATCCGTACGACGACGGAGGTGATGACGCCGAAGGCGCCCTCCGAGCCGAGGATCAGCTGGCGCAGGTCGGGTCCGGCGGCGGACCGGGGGGCGCGACCGGTCTCCACGGTGCCCTCCGGGGTGGCCAGCGTCAGGCCGAGGACCATCTCGTCGAAGCGGCCGTAGCCGGCGGAGGCCTGGCCGCTGGAGCGGGCGGCGGCGAATCCGCCGACGCTGGCCCATTCGAAGGACTGCGGGAAGTGACCGAGGGTGAAGCCGTGTCCGGCGAGCAGCGCCTCGGCCTCCGGGCCGCGCAGACCGGGCTGGAGCACGGCGGTGCGCGAGACGGGGTCCAGGTCGAGCAGGCGGTTCATGCGGCGCAGGTCCAGGGAGACGAACGCGCTGCGCTGGGGGGCGAGTCCGCCGACGACCGAGGTGCCGCCGCCGAAGGGGACGACGGCCAGGCCGTGCGCGGCGCAGGCGCGCAGCACCGCGAGGACCTCGTCGTGGCCGCCCGGCAGGACGACGGCCTGCGGGATGTCCTCGACGTCGCCGGCGCGGACGCGCAGCAGGTCGGGGGTGGACTTGCCGCGGGTGTGGCGGACGCGGCTCTCCGCGTCGGTGCGGACGTGCTCCTCACCGCCGACGGCACGGGCGAGCGCGCGCAGCGCGTCGGGGGAGGCCGTGGGGGCGGGCGGGCGGAGGTCCGCGAGGGCGGCCACGGATGTGGTGCGGGGTGTGACGCCGAGCAGGTCGCGCAGCAGCCCGGTCACCGTCTCGGGCAGCGGTGCCGCCTTGGCCGGGTCGCCCCAGCCGTTCCACAGCATGTCCATCGAACGGTCGTCCTCACAGGTCGTGTGCTCGGTTCGCGCGGCTCGGCCGCCGTCCCGGGGCGCGAACCGCTTCCGTCCGGCCCCCGGGGCGTTACACTGTGACACATGACGCCTATTCGTCACAACGGTTCGGACGGCGATCACGTCCTCGACGCGGTGCGCGACTGCGTGCTGGCCGTCGGGGTACGGCGCACCACCCTCGCCGACGTCGCCCGCCGCGCCGGTGTCTCCCGGATGACCCTCTACCGACGCTGGCCCGACCTGCGGACCCTGGTGGGCGACCTGATGACCCGCGAGTGGATCGACGTGGCCGGCCGGGCGATGCCGGAGCCCTCCGCCGGCACCACCACTCGCGCCCGGATCGTGGAGGGACTGGTGACGGGGGTCGAGGCGTTCCGGGCCCACCCCCTGTTCCGGAAGATCGTCGACGTCGACCCCGAACTGCTGCTCCCCTACGTGCTCGACCGGCGCGGCGCCAGCCAGGAGGCCCTGCTCGGACTGCTGGCCGACGCCCTGCGGGAGGGCCACGCGGACGGGTCCGTCCGGCCCGGCCACACCGAACGGCAGGCCCGCGCGCTGCTGCTCACCGTCCAGTCCTTCGCCCTGTCCCTGCGCACGATGACCGACGAGGACGACCCGGAGCTGGACTCCGGCGCCTTCCTCGGCGAGCTGCGCGCCCTCCTGGAGAGGACCCTGACGCCATGAGCCACACCGAGGCCGCGCCCGGCTCGTCCCTGAACGCACACCGGCGCGAGCGGGAACTGGCCGAGGCCGCGGACGGCCGGACGGTGGACGTCCTGGTCGTCGGGCTCGGCGCCACGGGGGCCGGTGCCGCCCTGGACGCGGCGGCCCGCGGACTGGACGTCGTCGCGGTGGACGCCCACGACCTGGCCTTCGGCACCTCCCGCTGGAGTTCCAAGCTCATCCACGGCGGGCTGCGCTATCTGGCCTCCGCCCAGTTCGACGTCGCGCACGAGAGCGCGGTCGAACGCGGCGTCCTGATGACCCGTACCGCCCCGCACCTGGTGGCCGCCCAGCCGTTCGTGCTGCCGCTCACCCCGCTGGTGTCCCGGGCGCAGGCCGGGCTGGCGTGGGCCGGGTTCCGGGCCGGGGACGTGCTGCGGCTGACCGCCCGGACCCCGCGGCAGGTGCTGCCGGCACCCCGGCGGCTGTCGGCGACCGAGGCCCGGCACCTGGCGCCCTCCGTCCGCGCGGCCGGGCTGCGCGGAGGCCTGCTCTCCTGGGACGGCCGGGTGACCGACGACGCCCGCCTGGTGACCGCCCTGGCCCGTACCGCCGCCGCGCACGGCGCCCGGGTGCTGACCCGGGTGCGGGCGCTGGAGCTGACCGGGACGGGCGCCCGCGTCCGGGACGAACGCACCGGCGAGGAGGGCGAGATCAGGGCCCGCACCGTGATCAACGCCACCGGGGTGTGGGCGGACACCCTCGCCGACGGCATCCGCGTCCGGCCGTCGCGCGGCACCCACCTGGTCCTGCGCTCGGAGCGGCTCGGGGCCCTGCCGGCCGGGCTGCACGTCCCGATCCCCGGGGAGACCAACCGCTTCGTGCTGGTCCTGCCCCAGGGGGACGGCCGGGTCTACGTCGGCCTCACCGACGAACCGGTCGAGGGCGGTGTCCCGGACGTGCCGGAGGTCCCCGAGACCGACATCGGCTTCCTCCTCGACGTGCTCGGCTCCGTCCTGGACACCCCGGTGGCCCGGGACGACGTCGTCGGCGCGTTCGCCGGACTGCGCCCGCTGCTGGACACCTCCGGGACCGACGACCGGGACGGCGCGCCGGCCCGCACCTCCGACGTCTCGCGCCGGCACGCGGTGCTCACCTCGCCCGACGGTGTCACCACGGTGGTCGGCGGCAAGCTCACCACCTACCGGCGGATGGCACAGGACGCGGTGGACGCCGCCGCCGGGACGCGCGGGCTGCGCGCCGGCCCCTCCCCCACCGCCGCGCTGCCGCTGGTCGGCGCCGCCGCCCCCGGCCGGCTGCGCGCCCTCGGCGCGCCCCCGCACCTCGTCCGCCGCTACGGCACCGAAGCCCCGGCCGTGCACGCCCTCGGCGTCCGGGACCCCGCCCTGGCCGAGCCGGTACTGCCCGGCCACCCCGTGACCCGGGCGGAGCTGCGTTGGGCGGTCGAGCACGAGGGCGCCCTCGACGAGGCCGACCTCCTGGACCGTCGCACCCGCATCGGCCTGGTCCCCGCGGACCGCGCCGCCGCGCTCCCCGTCGCCCGGGAGACCCTGGAACGGGCGGCGGCCGCGCGTTCCTGACCGGACGGGCACGGGCAGGGCACCGACCGGACGGCGGTACGCCGCCGTCCGCGGGCCGTCACCCGGGCCGACGGGCCGTCACAGCAGACGCCGGATGTCGCCCCGGACCCGGTAGAAGCCGCCCGCCGCGGGGTGCAGGGCGTCGACGACGTACCGCGCGCCGGGTTCCCGTATCGCCCGGGGGAACTGGACGTTCCAGGAGGTGTCGTAGCCGTCGGACAGCACGTGCACCCGGACCCGGCCGGCCTCCCGGACGCACTCGACCACCACCGCTCCGGCGGGGGCCCGGTCGACCGTGGCCACCGCGGTCACCGTCGTGGCCGGCGCGTACGTCGGCAGGGCGGCGGCGAGCTTGACGTCCCGCACCACCGGCACCGTGCCCCGCTGGGCCTCGGACACCGCGTCCTCGCTCGCGTCCACGCAGACCAGCGACCCGTCGGTGGTGACCAGGTACAGGCGCTCGTCGTGGTACTGCATCGACAGCGCCGAGCCGCCGCCCGTGCCGAGCTTCCACAGGCGCGTGCCGTCCTGGTCGAAGCAGTACACGGACGAGGCCGCGTCACCGGCGAAGACGAACCGGCCGCCGGGTGAGGTGGCGCACGAGTACACGCTGCTGTCGCACGCGTACGTCGCCTCTATGGCACCGCTCTCCTTGCACAGCCGCTGGACCACCCGGTGCGCGGTGCCCGCGTACACGGCGTGCTCCTCCTGCCAGCCGAAGAGCACGCCGCCCCGGGTGGGGGTGTGCCACAGTTCGCCGCCGCCGTCGGGCGCGTAGGCGGTGACGCCCCGCTGGTGGCCGTGGTAGACCGCCCGGTCGTCGGCCCGCACCATCCACGCGTGCTCGCCCTGGCTGCGGCGGGACCACTGGTGTTCGTCCTCGTGGTCGATGACGGTCAGCCGGCCCGCGCGGTCCGAGACGTCCAGGACGCCTTCGTGGATGTCCAGCCAGAAGATGTCCACGTCGGCGGCGATGTCGTAGGCGGCGAAGGGCAGTTTCGAGGACAGGTCGTACACCTTGCCGTCGTCGCAGCCCGCGTAGATCCAGAAGTCGTCGGCGACCAGGCACTTCACGCCGTCCGGCAGGCCGAACCGGGCCTGGACGGCGCCCTCGTGGTCCAGGGTGTAGACGTCCCCGGCCTGGTTGCCCACCCAGCAGCGCTCGTCGTCCACATGGATGCCGAACGCGGCGGAACCGGTGCGGAAGCGCCACAGCACGGGTGCCACCGCCCGCGCCGTGGACGGGGCGGAGCTGACCTGACGGCGGGTCACCGCACGGGGGGCGCGCTGCCCGGGGACGGCGGGGGCGTATCCCTTGCGGACCTTCTCCCCCACCTTCCTCGCGGCGGCGGCCCGCGCCTTCTCCGCCGTCGCGAACGTCGTCGTCTGCGTCTGCCCGGCGGCGCCTATCCGCCCGTACCGCACGGTCACCACGAGGCCGTCGACGGTCACCTCGTAGAACTTGTGGGCACCTTCGCCCTCCTGCGACAGCTCCAGGTACGTCGTCGACACCGTGCACGCCGTGGACATGGCAGACCCCTCCCCCAGGCCGGACCCGCGGCCGTTCCCGCAGGTCCTCACTGCCCAACACCGTAGAGGCGCCCACTGACAACGCCCCGGCCCTCGAACCCCGGCCGCCGGACCGAGGCCGCGGGTGCCGGCACGACACGCGCGACGGACCCGGCTGACGCGACGGATGCGGCAGACGTGGTGTCGGGGGCCCGGTGCCGGAGTGCCGCGCGAAGACGGGCGGCGCCCGGCGCGGTGTGCTCCTGACCGTGTCGGCCGGCATCCCCGGGACGGCGGCCGTCCCGGGGATGCCGGCGCGCGAGCACCCGGAGGGCGGCCGGCAGCGCGGCGCGGTCGGCGAGCCGCTCGGCCCGGTCGCCGACTCCACGCCGCCGCGGTCGATGTGCAGGCCGCGCCGCCGGCCGAATCGAACGGCGTGCGGCCGGACGCGGCGCGGTGGGAGCCGTGCGGGCGGGGCCGGTGCCGGGGCGCGGCGGGCGGGTCTACCGCGCCAGCTGCGGGTAGAGCGCGGCCGGGTCGCCGGAGAGCGCGGCCTTGACCTGGCGGCTGAAGTCGTCCGCGAGGACCTCGTACGCCCCGGACTCGACCCCGTCCAGCGCCAGCGCGGCGACACTCCGGGGGTCGGACTTGGGCGCGTCGACGTGCGCGGTCATGTCGGTGTCGAGGTAGCCGACGTGCAGTCCGGTGACGCCGATGCCCCGCGGAGCCAGTTCCAGGCGCAGGGAGTTGGTCTGGGACCACAGCGCGGCCTTGGTGGCGCTGTAGGAGCCTGCGAGACCGATCCAGGACAGCACGGAGTGGATGTTGAGCAGGTGGCCGCCGCCGTTGCGCTCGATGGCCGGCACGAAGGCCCGGGTGACCAGGAGGGGGCCGTAGAAGTTGGTCTCGAACTCCCGCCGTACGTCGTCGACCGGGGCGTCGAGGAAGGAGGCCGCGCCGAGCGAGATGCCCGCGTTGTTTACCAGGACGGTGACGTCCTGGGCGAGTTCCGCGGCGGCCTGGACGGACCCGGGGTCGGTGACCTCCAGGGCGACGGGCACCGCGTCGGGGTGGGTGACGCCGCGCGGGTCACGGGCCGTGGCGTACACCTTCGTGGCGCCCCGCGCGTACAGCTCCTCCACCAGCGCCTTGCCCAGCCCGCGGCTGCCGCCGGTGACGAGCGCGACCGAACCCTTGATCGTGGTCATGTGTATCTCCCAGTAGTAAACCGATCGGTTTCCATCAAGGTAGACCGATCGGTTTCCCACGGCAAGCGAGCCGGCGGGCGGACAGGCGTAGCGGGCCCGGAGGCGGCGGGCCGGCGCGGCGGGGAACGGCCCGAGCGCATGGATGCACCGTTCCCCGCCCCGGACCGGTCGGCCGATGAGCGGACCGGTCTGGTTCAGACCTTCCGCCGCCGGGCGCGCGCGAGCCATCCGGGAGGGCCGGCCGGGTGAGCCGGGACCGCGCGCCGACGCCGGCCCGGGGCTCCGGCGGGCCGACGGGGCCGGGCGACCGCCCGCTTGGTGCGGCTCGCGCGGGGGTGCGACGCTGGGGGGAAAGGTGTCCGTCGAGGGGACCCTGGAGGGTCGATGGGGCGTGACGTCCCGGCGCTCGTGTTCACCCGCGAGGACCGCCGCCGGTACCGGATCAAGATGCACGCCTGCCTGGACGCGCTGGCACTCATGCTCCGCGAGGCGCGGTTCGAGTCGGAGCGGCCGCAGGTCGGCCTGGAGATCGAGCTGAACCTGGTGGACGACGAGGCCGAGCCGGCGATGCGCAACAGCGACGTGCTGGAGGCGATCTCCGACCCCGCCTGGTCCACCGAGCTGGGCCGGTTCAACCTGGAGATCAACGTCCCGCCCCGGCGGCTGACGGCGGGCGGCCCCGACGCCTGGGAGTCGGAGATCAGGGCGGCGCTGAACCACGCGGACGAGCGGGCCCGGTCGGTGGGCGCCCGCCTGATCACGGTGGGGATCCTGCCCACCCTGCGCCAGGAGGACATCGGCGAGGGCGCCCTGTCGGAGAACCCCCGCTACCGGCTCCTCAACGACCAGGTCTTCGCGGCCCGCGGTGAGGATCTGCGCATCGAGATCGACGGGGTCGACCGGCTGCGCACCTACGCGGACACCATCACCCCGGAGGCCGCCTGCACGAGCACGCAGTTCCACCTCCAGGTGTCCCCGGAGGAGTTCGCCCCCTACTGGAACGCCGCCCAGGCGATCGCCGGGGTGCAGGTCGCGCTCGCGGCGAACTCACCGTTCCTGTTCGGCAAGGAGCTGTGGCACGAGACCCGTGTCCCGCTGTTCGAGCAGGCCACCGACACCCGGCCGGAGGAGATCAGGGTGCAGGGGGTGCGGCCGCGGGTCTGGTTCGGGGAGCGGTGGATCAACAGCGTCTTCGACCTGTTCGAGGAGAACCTGCGCTACTTCCCGGCCCTCCTGCCGCTCTGTGACGAGCAGGACCCGGCGGAGACCCTCGACGGCGGTGACATCCCCGACCTGGGCGAGCTGACGCTGCACAACGGCACCATCTACCGCTGGAACCGTCCGGTCTACGCCGTCACCCACGGCGTGCCGCACATCCGGGTGGAGAACCGTGTGCTGCCGGCCGGGCCGACCGTCGCCGACACCCTCGCCAACGGCGCCTTCTACTACGGGCTCACCCGGGCCCTGGTGGAGGAGGACCGGCCGGTGTGGTCGCGGATGTCCTTCTCGGCGGCCGAGGACAACCTGCACGCCGCCGCCCGGCACGGCATCGACGCGCTGCTGTACTGGCCCGGGATGGGCGAGGTGCCGGTGCCGGAACTGGTCCTGCGGCGCCTGCTGCCGCTCGCGCACCGCGGGCTGGAGCACTCCGGGATGGACGACGCGTGGCGGGAGCCGCTCCTCGGGATCATCGAGCAGCGCTGTGTGACGGCCCGGAACGGGGCCGTGTGGCAGAAGGAGATGTTCCACCGCCTCGACACCGCCACGCACGCCGGCCGGCACGAGGCGCTGCGGCGGATGGCGCAGCTGTACATCGACTACATGCACCTGAACGCGCCGGTGCACACCTGGCCGGTCGACTGACCGATCCGCCCCCGCCCACATCCGGCGCCGTTCGGCCGGAAGGAGAGCTAGCCGTCGGGTCGGCCGGAAAGTCAGCTAGCCGCAGGTCCGGGACGGCGGCTCCAGGCTGGTCTCCGGGCACGCCGACGCCTCCGGCAGGTGGACCTTGGCCCACTCCGCCAGCTCGCGCAGCGCGGGCTCCAGGGCCGCGCCGGCCGTGGTCAGCCGGTAGGAGACGCGCAGCGGCGGGCCGTCGTCGACCTCGCGCAGCACCAGACCGGCCGCGCCCAGTTCGGCGAGCCGGTCGGACAGCATGCGTTCGCTGATGCCCGGCACGGCCCGCCGGAGGTCGGTGAAGTACGCGGGCTGTTCCACCAGAACTGCCACGATCGGGCCGCTCCAGCGCTTGCCGAGCAGCTGGAAGACGCGGGTGATGCCGTCGTCCACCCGCTTGCAGGCCGCACTGTCGTGGTTCTCGTCCGCCATGACCTCAGCGTACTACTTGTCCGTAGGGGGGTGAGGAAAAGTAAGTCCCTGTGTTAGAAATAGTCGAGTACGAAACGTCAGCCGCGGCGTCATGTGCTCGGCTGTTCGCATGACCCGCCTTGCCTCGCTTCGCCCTTTCTGGAGACATCCATGGCCACCCTGCTGCACATCGACTCGTCCGTCTTCCCGACCCAGGCGTCGGCCTCCCGCGCCGTGACGGAGGCCTTCCGCAAGCACTGGGAGGAGGAGCACCCGCAGGGCACCGTCGTCTACCACGACCTGGCCGCGCAGCCCGTTCCGCACATCACCGCCGAGGCGCACCTCGCGGGCTTCACCGACCCGGCCACGCACACGCCCGAGCAGGCCGCCGTCTTCGCCGAGCGCCTGAAGCTGATCGAGGAGCTGGAGCAGGCCGACGCGATCCTGATCGGCGCCCCGATGTACAACTACACGATTCCCTCGACCTTGAAGGCCTGGCTGGACAACATCGTGCTGATGGGCCGGACGGGGGGCCCCGACCCGTCCGCCAAGGGCACCCCGGTGACCGTCGTCGCCAGCCGGGGCGGCTCCTACGCCCCGGGCACCCCGCGCGAGCCCTACGAGTACGTGCAGAACTACCTCAAGGCCGTCCTCGCCGACGCCCTCGGCCTGGACCTTGAGTTCATCGTGCCGGAGCTGACCATGGCGTCGAAGAACCCGGCGATGGCCGAGCTGGTCCCGCTGTACGAGGCCTCCCGCGACCAGGCCCTGGAGGCCGCCGCCGCCCGGGTCAAGCAGCTCGCCGGGCGCCTCGCGGCCTGACCGCCTCCCGGCCCGGGCACCGCGAGGCGCCCGGGCGAGCGGCCCCGGACCGGTGTACGCCGGTCCGGGGCCGCCGCATGTCCGGAGGTCTGGCGGGCCCCGGGGTGACGGGCGGGCCCCGGGGTGACGGGCGCTGCGGGCGACCGCTTAGCGTGCTGTCATGCGTGTCGACTACTCACCGGATGCCATGGATCCCGGATCCTTCTACCGTCTGCTCACGGCCGTCGTCGTGCCCCGGCCGATCGCGTGGGTCTCCACCCTCACGCCGGACGGCGCGACGGCGAACCTGGCCCCGCACTCGTTCTTCACCGTCGCCAGCACCGATCCGCCCATCGTCCAGTTCACCTCCGTGGGCCGCAAGGACTCGCTGCGCAACGCGGAGGCGACGGGCGAGTTCGTCGTCAACCTCGCGCCCGAACCGCTCCTCGCCGAGATCAACGCGACGGCGACCGACTTCCCCCGCGACCTCGGCGAGTTCGACGCGGTGGGCATCGAGCGGGAGCCCTCCCTGCGGGTGGGGCCCCCGCGCGTCGCCGCCTCCCCCGTCGCCCTGGAGTGCACGCTGCACTCGACGCTGCGGCTGGGCGGTTCGACGGTCGTGTTCGGCCGGGTCGTGCACGCCGCCGTCGACGAGGACGCGCTGGTGGACGGCCATCCCGACATCGGGCTGCTGCGGCCGCTGTCCCGGCTGGGCGGCAACGAGTGGGGAACGGTCGGCGAGATCCACGAGCTGGCCCGGGTGCCGTACCGGGACACGGCGCGACTGACCCGCAACTGACCGGCACCGGAGGGAGACCGCATGAGCAGGCCACCGGGCACCGGCCCGGCGTCCCTCCTGCGCGCGGCGTACGAAGCCGCCTCCGCGGTGGTCGCGGACCTCGGCGACGAGGAGTCGTGGCTGCCGACCGGCTGTACCGGCTGGGCGGTGCGCGACCTCGTCTTCCACTGCCTCCAGGACGCCCAGCGGGCGTTGGTGGCCCTGCACACGCCCGTCGACCGGCCCGTCGACCGGGACGCGGTCACCTACTGGCGGGACTGGCGGCCGGACACGGCCGGGGCGGCGAACGGCCGGCGCTGGGCACGGGTGAACGGCAGCATGTTCCTCGACTTCGGCCAGCTGCGCGGCCTGTACCTGGAGACGCTGGCGGCGGCCGCGCACGCGGCGGCCACCACGCCGCCCGGGACACCGGTGGCCACGCAGGGGCACGTCCTGACGGCCGGCGACCTGACGACCACCCTCGCGGTGGAGGCGACCGTCCACCATCTGGACCTCACCGTCCGGCTCCCGCACGCGCCGGGCCCCTCGGCCGAGGGACTGGCGGCGGTCCGCACCACCCTGGACGGCCTGCTGGGCCGGCCCGCCCCGCCGGGGTGGAGCGACGCGCACTACGCCCGCGTGGGCACCGGGCGGACCGCGCTCACCGACGCCGAACGGGCCGCCCTGGGGTCGACGGCCGACCGGTTCCCGCTGTTCGGCTGAGGGGCCGCCCGGTCATCGGCCGCACGCCCAACACGGGGACACGCACGCGTCGCACCTGCGCGGTGCGGGGCGCGTCGGCCAGGTTGATGGAAACGTGCGCCCCATGAACAACCCACCCACCGTCAACAGTTACGTCGACCGGGTCACGGCCGGCCCCGGCGGGGCGATGACCGACGAGGTCGGCGTCGTCACCGGCGACCTCACCGTCGCGACCATCCTCCGCTCCGACGGCCACAGCGTGCGCGTCGCCGTGCAGCAGGACGGCAGCGACACCTGGTACACCCTGGCCGGCAGCCCGGCCCCGGTGCCCGGCGGCCGGATCGCGGCCTACCACCGGGACCTGCTGGGGCGGATCCGCCGAGGCGGCGGCACCCGCGCCACCTGAGCGGCGGCCGGCACGGACACCGCCGGGCGCCGGAGGGCACCGTGGCGCGGAGCGGGCCGCGCGGACACGGCCCGTGCCGCCCGCTCCGCGCCACCTTCCGGCCACGTCCGCGCCGCCGCGCCGTCGGGAACGCGCCGATACGGCCCGCCCCCGCGTGAGGAGGCGACTCGCGGGTAACCGGCGATGTCATGAACGCGTTGAAGAAACGACCGCAGCAGTCGGTGCACCGACAGGAGTGCGCGCCCCTCGGCACCGGCCCGGGGAGGTGGCCGTGTTCTTCCTGATCGCCGCCCTGCTCCTGCTGGGCATCGTCGTGGGGTCGGCGGCGTACCTGCCCTGGCCCGTCACCCTGGTGGCCGGTGCGCTCATCGCCCTCTGGCTCGTCGTCTTCGCGGGACGCGAGCGGCGCCGCCGCGACCGGACGGGAAGGGCGTGACGATGCGACTGACCGCACCCCCCTCGCCCCGGACCGGCCGCCGGGACACCGAAGGCATGGCCGTGGCCTCCTTCGTCCTGGGACTCGTCGGACTGCTGGTCCTCAACCTCGTCCTCGGCCCCGTCGCCATCGTGCTGGCCGTCATCGCCCTGCGCCGTGACACCCCGCGCCGGTTCCGCGCGTACCTGGGGCTGGGCCTCGGCGTCGCGGACCTCGTCGTGCTCGCCGTCCTGATGTCCGCGCACGGCACCGCGTCCTGGTCCGTCTGGGGCGGCTGAGCCCGCCTGTCTGCCGCACCCTCCCGGTTTCGGGGACCGTCCGCGGGAAAACCGGGGGGCGTGGTGTCCTACGGACCGGAGCGGCGTGTGCGCGCCCCCGTGCTGCGAGCCGGATGGCTGACCCAGGCCTTCGTGCACCGGGCGTACTCCCCCGGCGAGGTCCAGCGGCTGCTGCCGCGGGGACTGGAGGTGGACACCTTCGACGGGGCGGCGTGGGTGGGCGTCACCGCGTTCGTCATGGCCGGTGTGCGCCCGCAGGGTTCGCCGCTCGGCCTGCCCTCCTTCGCCGAGACCAACCTGCGGACCTACGTCCGTGACCGGGACGGCCGGGACGGGCTCCGGTTCCTCTCCGTCGAGGTGGCCTGCCCGGTGATGCCGGCGGCCCGCGCGGTGGGCGTGCCGTACCACCTCGGGCGCCTCACGGTGGCCCGCGACGGGGAGACCCTGACCTGCACCGGGATCCGGCACGGCGGCGGACCCCGCCACGACCTGGCCGTCCGGCCGGGCGCGCCGCTCCGGCCGACCCCCCGGGACGTATGGCTGACCTCGCGGTGGCGGGCCTACACCCGGCGGTTCGGCGCACTCCGGGAGACACCCGTCGAGCACGCGCCCTGGCCGCTGCGCACGGCCCGCCTCGAACGCGCCGAGGAGACCCTCACCCGCGCCGCGGGACTGCCACCGTCCGGCTCCGAGCCGATCGCGCACTTCTCCGACGGTGTGCGCGGGGTGCGGCTCGGCGTCCCCCGCCCGCTGCGCCACACAAGCCCAGAAGGAGGCTCACGATGAATCCGTCCCGTACGGCCGCTGCCAGGACCACGGGCGGCCTCGACACGCGGCTGCTCGGCATCTACCTCAACGACCACCTGGGCGCCGCCACCGGAGGCGTCGAACGGTTCGGCCGCGTCGTGCGGTCGGCTCACGGGTCCGCGCTGGGCAGGGCCCTCGGGCCGGTCGCCGCGGAGGTCCGCGAGGACCGGGCGGCGCTGCTGGACATCATGCGGGACCTGGGCGTGCCGGTGCGCCGCGCCAAGGTCTGCGCGGGCTGGGTGGCCGAGAAGGCGGGACGGCTGAAGCTCAACGGCCGGCTGGTGCGGCCGTCGCCGCTGACACCGGTCGTGGAGCTGGAGGCGCTGCGGCTGGCGGTGGAGGGCAAGGCGGCCGGCTGGCGCACGCTGCGCCGGCTCGCCGAGACCGACCGGCGTCTGGACGCGGGCCGGCTCGACACCCTCCTGGAACGGGCCCGGCGACAGCAGGACACGGTGGAGCAGTGGCGGGTCCGCTCGGTGGACAGGGCGCTGCGCGCCGACCGCGCCGGCGGCGCGTGAGCCGCCCGACCGGCCGGCCCGTCACCCCCGGCCGGTCCGCTCGCCCGCCCCGCACCGCCCTCGGCCACCATCGCCGCCGCGTACGGCGGGAGCCGTGCCCGGAGGTCGTCCGCCCGGGCGCCGGCCGTGCGGCCGCGTACGGCACCGCGCGGCCCGTCGTGCCGTCGGCACCGGCGATCCGGTCACCGGGTGGGGCCGGCGGCGCTGATGACCCCCAGCGTGGACTCGGGGTCGTACTCCATCGCGACGTCGCCCAGGGCGATGATCCCGACCACGTTCCCGTCCTCCACGACCGGCAGCCGGCGCAGCGCCTTGCCCCGCATCAGCCGCACGGCCCGCTCCACGTCGTCGTCCGGGGCGACGGTGACCAGTTCACTGCTGCACGCCTCGGCGACCGTCCGCCCGGTGACGTCACCGCCGTCGGCGAGGATGCGCACCGTCAGGTCGCGGTCGGTGACCAGTCCGCGCAGCCGGTGGCCGGCGCAGACCAGCACCGCGCCGATGTCCTCGTCCCGCATCCGGGCCGCGACCTCGCACACCGGGGTGTCCGGCGTCACCGCGACCGGGTTGCTGGTCATGATCTCGCGGACCGCCTGCGCCATGCACTCCTCCACTTCCACCCGTCGGACTCTGCCGGGCAGATACCCCGGAAACGGACGCGTAGCCCGTCCGGGCGGGAACGACGCTCCGGTCGGCCGCCGTCCCCGGCACCCCGCCCCGCCCTTCGTAGGCTGGCGGGGCCCCGTCCTCCCTCCGGGGAGCACGCGGCAGGCAGGAGACGGTCGTGATCGAACTGGCCGCGGCGTTCGCCGTCGCGGGAGCGGCGAGCAACGCGGTGGGCACCGCGTTCCAGCGCAAGGCGGCCTCGGCCAGCAGCCGGGGCGGGCTGCGCCTGCTGGCGGAACTGGTGCACCAGCCCTTCTGGATGATCGGCATGGCGGGGGTGATCTGCGCGGCGCTGTTCCAGAGCCTGGCCCTGGTCAACGGTCCGCTCGCGCTGGTCCAGCCGCTGTTCATCCTGGAACTGCCGTTCGCGCTGCTCGTCGCCGCCCCGCTGATGCACCGAAGGCTGCCGCCGTGGGGCTGGTGGGGGGTGGGCGGCTGCGTGGCGGGCCTCGCCGTGCTGCTGCTGGCGGCGGCCCCGCACGGCGCGACCGACCACGCGCCCCTGTCCCGCTGGATCCCGGCCCTGTTCCTGTGCACGGGCGCCATGGCCGCGGCGATCGCGCTGGCCGGCCGGGGGCGCCCACCGGCCCGGCGCGCCGCGCTGCTGGCGATGGCGTCCGCGACGGGCAACGCCCTGACCGCGGCCCTCCTGAAGTCGGCCAGTGGCACCTTCGCCGACCACGGTTTCGCCGCGTTCCTGCGGTCCTGGCAGACCTACGGCTTCGCGCTCGCCGGTGCCGCCTCCGTGCTCCTGCTGGAGAACGCGCTCCAGGCCGGTCCCCTGGCCGCGGCGCAGCCCGCGCTGACCATCGGTGACGCGGTGGTGAGCCTGGTCCTCGGGATCACCCTGTTCGGCGAACGGATCCGCACCGGGTGGTGGCTCGTGCCGGAGGTGTGCGGGGCCCTCATGATCGTCGTGGGGGTGGTGGTCCTGAGCCGGGCGGTCCAGGGCATCACCCTGGTCCCGTCGGCGTCCGGGGAGGAGAACCCGGCCACGTGAGGCCGCTCAGGGCGCGGCGACGAACGGCGGCTCCCCCCAGTCGGAGGTCAGCGCCTCCCGCAGCGCCCGCGCCGGTACGGGGCCGATCCGGTCCACCAGCACCGCCTCGATCACGCTGATCGTGGCCTGCGCCCGCTCGTGCGCGCGCCGCCCCTCGGCCGTCGCGCGGATCAGCCGCCTGCGGGCGGACCCGGGGTCGGGCACCTGCTCCAGCAGTCCCAGGCCGATCAGTCCGTGCACCGCCTGGTGCGCCGTCTGCCGGGTGACACCGACGCGCCGGGCGAGTTCGGAGACCGTGGTGCCCTCCGCGTCGAGCATCGCGAAGACGGACGCCTGCGCGGTCGTCACCGGCTGCTCGCCCGCCGCCTCCATGCTCGCGAAGAGGGCGTCCTCGAACCAGCGGCGGGCCTCGGACAGCAGTTGGGGCAGGTTGGGTGCGCGGTGACTCATGGCTCCTCGGAAGGTCGGGTACCCGGCGGATTATCCTCCGCCGGGCGGCGACCACCCGGTGCGTCCCGGGAGCCGGCGGCGCAACGGCCGCGGCGTGACCGGCCGGGTCAGCTCCCGGTCCGCCACTCGTGGCCGGGCAGGAAGCTGACGTCGTACCGCTCGGGCACGGTCGCGAACTTTTCCGGTGCGGGCACGAACGGGCGCGCGGGCAGCCCGAGTCCGTCGGCGGGCGTGCCGAGAGTCTCGAAGAACCGCTCGAAGGTGCCGCCGGGGCCGGCGGCGACGCCGACGATCTGGGAGTGGTGGCGTTCCATGCGGTAGGCGTGCGGGCAGTTCTTCGGGACGAAGCCGAAGTCACCGGGGGTGAGCAGCTTCTCGTGCTGCTCACCTTCGAGGTCCTCCACGAAGAGCCGCACGGCGCCCTGGGTGATGTAGAAGACCTCGTAGGTGTCCGTGTGGGAGTGGGCGGGGATCAGTTCGCCCTTCGGCCCTTCGCAGGTGAAGAAGTTGAACGTGTTCTCGGTCTGTTCGGCGCCCGCGTACACCGTGAAGAGGTCGCCGAACAGGTGGGCGCGGTCGCCCCGGCCCTTCTCGACGAAGTAGGGCTTCCCGGGCTCCGGCGGGATGGCGGAGCGGGTCCGGTGCCGGGTGGCGTACTCGATGGTCATGCAGAACCTCCGATTCCGTACGGGCTTCATGTCAGGCTACCTGACATTACTCCGACACCCGGCCGCTCAGCCGAAATCCGTCGCCGCACGCGCGCGGGGCCCGGCCGATACTTCGGCCGGGCCCCGCGCGTGACGCGTGTGTACGGGTCAGATCACCATCGGTACCACCGACCTCGGCCGCCACCGGAGTTGGTGGAGCGCATCACGAAACCGAGGAGCCAGACGACCAGGACGATGACGGCGACCCACCAGAGGATCTTGAGGGCGAAACCGGCACCGAAGAGGATCAGGGCGAGAAGCAGAACGAGAAGCAGGGGAACCATTTTTATCAACCTCCTGTCCTCCGCATGCCCTGCGAACTTCCCTTCATTCTTCACCGCCCCCTTGTTTGTGAAGGGATGATCGGGGCACGAGCGGGTTACCGCGACAGCGGCACACGACCTACGAGGAGGCGCTGTTCCATGACTGCCGGCGAGAAGGCCAAGGCGAAGACCGAGCAGGCCGAGGGCAAGACCAAGGAAGCCGTGGGGAGCGCCGTGGGCAACGACCGCATGGCCGCCGAGGGGCAGGCCGAAAAGAGCAAGGGGGACGCCCGCGAGGCCAAGGAGAAGACCAAGGACGCTTTCAAGCACTGACGTTCTTCTCCCGAGAACGCGGAAAGCGAAAAGGGCCTCCCCGGAGAATTCCGGGGAGGCCCTTTTCGCGGTGCCGGCCCGCCGTCATGGGCGGCCGGGCGCCGTTCACATGGGCGAGCGGCTGCGCGGCACCCGGGCCAGCGGGCTCACCAGGCCGTACAGCTGGTCGAAGGCGTCCCGCAGCACCGGGCGGTCCTGCGGCGCGGCCGTCACCAGGACCTGTTCCAGAAGTTGCCGCCGGCGCTGCCGGGTCGCCTCCAGGACACACTTGCCGGCGCCGGTCAGGCAGTACTCCCCGGGCGGGACACGGCGCACCAGCGTGCGCTGCTCCAGCCGGTCGAGCAGGTGCCGCACCGCAGGGAGGCCGACGCCGAGGTCCCGGGCGATCCGCTCCGGACCGGCCTGCCCGCCCGCCAGGGCCAGCAGGCCGCGCATCTGCTCCTCGGCGACCGTGGGGGCGACGTCCTCATGGGCCCGCTGCCACAACTGGATCATCGACGCGGCCACGTGTTCCGCCGCCAGTTCCGCTCCGGCAGGTTCGGGTTCCACTGACATGGCTTGCCCCTTCCTCGATGCCGTCGAGAACAGGCGCTTACCCACCTGATGACACATCAGGCCCGCCCGCGCGTTCGAAAAGGCGCTGAACTGGGACGGCACGCCGGGGAAATGCGCCACGGGTCGGCCGTCCGGGTGAAGGGCGGCATCCGGGTGAGGACCGGAGCGACGAATCAGCCGCCGGCGGCCGCCGCGTCCTGGGCGGTGTCGAAGATGTCGATGATCTCGTCGACGCCGGTGATTCTCAGCAGTTGCCGCAACTGGTCGGGGACCGCGGCCAGCACCAGCCTGGTGCCGATCTCCCGAGCGCGCCGATGGGCCGCGAGAAGGGCGTTCAGCCCCGCGGAATCACAGAACGGCACCCCGGCGACGTCCAGTACGACGAAAGTGTCCCCGGAGGCGAGCAGGTCCAGGAACTCCGTGCGGAACATGGGCCCGGTCAGGTAATCCATCTCCCCGTCGAACACGGCCACCAGGGCGTGCCCCAGACGGGTCTTCACCACCGAAGGAACGTTGGACACCAGCCCTCCCGATACCACCCGGACCGCAGACCGCGTCCCGCAGGGCCACCTGCCCCCGATGCGGCCGCCCAACCAGTGTCAGGGACGCTCGGACAGGTCGCGGCCCGCACGGTCGGACGACGGCCACACATAGGGCAGATCGTCCGGGACGCCCGGGAAGGTGTGCGCGTACGTCTCCGGGTCCTTGCGGACGAGGGCGGACCGGTGGCTGCGGTGGAAGGCCTCGTCACCCAGCCACGGCGGCAGCTCCCCCGCGCCGGCCAGGGCGGCCTGGTCCCGCACGCGCGCGCCCGGCCGGTGCGCGGCGTACCCGGCGACCAGCGAGGCGGCGCAGCTGTCCTGGTGCCCCTGCTCGCGCCAGACCCGGCACACCTCCAGGCCGTAGCGGACCAGTGCCTCGTCGTACCCGTGCCACATGCGCACGGCCGGATGTCGGCGCCAGCCGTAGCCGGGGACGGTGAGGCCGCGCAGCACCTGGAGCGCCTCGACCCGCTGTTTGCCCAGGCGGCGGCGGTCGAGGAGGAGCGCGGAGCGCCGGAAGTCGGGGTCGGGGAGAAACGTCTGCATGGACGCCGTCCTGGGGTGGGTGGGTGCGGGGTGCCGGCTCGGCCGGGGTGACGCGCGGGCGTCGCCGGGCGGTTCACGGGTCGGGCCGGGCCGCCGCGTGGTCGGCGTCGCCTCCGCCGCCGAGGAGTCCGGTCGGCCGCAGGGAGTCCTCGGCCTCCAGGCGGGGCAGGTGTCGCCGGGTGGCGCGCAGGACGACCGGGGGCAGGAAGGCACGCACCGGCTGCACGAGCCGCAGCCAGGGCGGCGCGTACACGGCCGTGCGCCGGCGTTCCAGGCCGCGGACGATCCGGCCGGCGACCTCCGTGACGTCGTACACCCGGCGGGCGGGTCCGGGCATGTGGCCGCGCAGCTCGCGCAGCACCGGGTACCGGTCGGCGTCGCGGATCATGTCGGTGTCGGTCCAGTTGGGGTAGGCGATGCCCACGGCGACGCCGTGCGGGGCGACCTCGGCGCGCAGCGCGTGCGCGAAGGCCTCCACGCCCGCCTTGGACGCGCAGTAGGCGCTCATCAGCGGGGCGGCGCCGAGCGAGGCCAGGGAGGCGATCTGGAGGTAGTACCCGGCCGTGACCTGGAGGTCGGGCAGGAAGACGCGGGCGGTCTGGGCGCTCCCGGTGAGGTTGACGTCGATCACCCGCCGCCACTCGGCCGGGTCCGTGGCGGCGAACGGGCCGCCCGCCGCGATGCCGGCGTTGGCGATCACGACGGACGGGGTGCCGAGTCGCCGGCGTGCCTCGCGCGCGGCCTCCCGCAGCGCCGGCAGGTCCGTCACGTCCACCTCGATCGCGAGCGACCGGGTGGGCAGGCGGGCGGCCAGGTCGTCCAGCCGGTCCTTCTCGTGGCCGAGGAGGACGGGCCGGGCGCCCCGCCGGGCGACCTCCCGGGCCAGCGCGGCGCCCAGCCCCCGTGCGGCGCCCGTCACCACGACCGTCCGGTCCTTCAGGGGGCTGTTTCCCACGGGCTTCGCCTTTCTCTCTCGCCGGGGTGCGTGGCCGCGCCCCGGCCGGGACGCGGGTCTCAGGCGCCGGCGGCCGGGGGGCGCGCCGTGTGGTCGGGGTGGCCCGGGGTGCGGCGGTCCTCCTTCATCTCCGCCTCGTACAGGTGGTCCCGGCCCTGGGCGAGTTCGTTCACCGCGCTGCGTTCCAGCTGCTGGAAGGGGCGGTAGTACGTGTCGTTGTAGGCCTCGACGATCTGGAACGTCCAGTGGCCCGGGATGACGTTGCGGCCCAGGATCTCGGCCTCGACCTTCTCCGCCCACTCGGGGTGCCCCGCCTCGCGCAGCAGCCGCACCGCCCGGTCCAGCTCCAGGTCGGCGCCGCCGGTGAGCTGGTGGAAGCCGTACAGGTGGCCGCGGGCGCGTTCGGTGGTCTCCAGGGCCTTCGACAGGGCGCCGAGGGCCTCGACGGTCTTGTCGTCGACGCCCTCGGGACGCCGGTGCCGGCGGTCGGGGCCGTCCTGCTGGTCGTGCATGGTGCTCCCTGGTACGAGGTGACGTGTGCGGGTCTCTTCGACGTTTCCCGTCCCCGGGGACGACCGGATGCGCCGTCCGCCGGACGGGGGGTCAGCGTTTGCGGCCGGTGCGGTCGCGGCGGGTGAGGACCCGCTGGACACCGGCCAGGCCGGGTGCCCGGCGCGAGCGCAGCGCGGCACGGGCCGCGTTGGCGCCGGGCGCGCCGTGCACGCCGCCGCCCGGATGGGCGCCGGCGGAGGCGAGGTACAGGCCCGGCACGGGGGTCTCCGGCCGTCCGGCGCCGGGCACCGGACGGAAGACGAGCTGCTGGTGGAGGGCGGTCGTGCCGCCGTTGATGGCGCCGCCGGGCAGGTTGGCGTCCATCGCCTCCAGGGTGGGCGGCGCGAGGACGCGCCGGGCGCGGATCCGGGAGCGGAAGCCCGGGGCGAAGCGTTCCACCTGGCGCTCCACCCGGTCCGCCATGCGTTCCTGCTCGCTCTTGTCCCAGGCTCCGGTGATGCCCTCGTCGCCGGCGTCCGCCCGGATGTCGTGCGGCACGTGGGTGTAGGCCCAGGCCGACTCGGTGCCCTCCGGGGAACGGGAGGCGTCCGCGGTGGTCATCTGCCCGAACAGGGCGAAGGGGCGGTCGGGGACCTGGCGCATGGCGATCTGCGCGGCGAAGCGGGTCAGCTCGTCCACGCCGTCGGCGAGGTGGACGGTCCCGGCGCGGGCGGCCTGCTCGGCCCGCCACGGCACCGGGCCGTCGAGCGCCCAGTCCACCTTGAAGGTGGCGAAGTCCCACTGGAACCGCAGCAGATCCGCCATCAGCTGCGCGGGCAGGTGCTCGGCGCCGACGAGTTCCCGGTAGAGGACGGGCACGGCCACGTCGGCGAGCACCGCCCTGCGCGCGGGCACGGCGGAACCGGCGCTGGTGCGCACCCCCACGGCCCGGCCGCCGCGGACGACGATGTTGTCCACCCGTTCCCCGCAGCGCAGCTCGCCGCCCTTGTGGCGCAGCCGCCGCACCAGCGCCTCGGTCAGCGCGCCGGAGCCGCCGGCCGGCACGGGGAAGCCGTAGGTCTGGCCGAGCATCGACATCAGCCAGCCGAAGCCGCCGCTGCCCGCCGACTCGGGGGCGAGGTCGGCGTGCAGGGCGTTGCCGGCCAGCAGCAGCCGGCCGCCCTCGCCGCGGAACTCCTCCTCCCCCATCCGGCGTACCGGCAGGGCCAGGGACCGGGCCGTGCGCAGACCGCCCGCCGCGCGCAGCGTCCACAGCAGCCGGGCGGAGGACTTGACCGGCGGGAACGGGGTGAACAAGGCGCCCAGCAGGTCCGGGCGCAGGGTCTCCCACAGCTCGCACAGGCGGTGCCAGGCCGCTCCGTCGCCGGGCGCGAAGGCCTCGACGGCCGCGGCCGTCGTCTCGATGTCCCGGTCCAGCACGGCGCAGCGGCCGTCGCTCAGCGGATGGGCGAGCACGCTGGGCGCGTGGCTCCAGCGCAGCCCGTGCTCCTCCAGGCGGAGCGCGGACAGGATCGGGGAGGCGGCGGCCAGCGGGTAGAACGAGCTGAAGAGGTCGTTGACGAAGTCGGGGTGGACACCCCGGTCGTGGCGGACCGCGCCGCCCGGTTCCGGCTGCTCCTCGATCACCAGGACGCTCCACCCGGCGTCGGCCAGCACATTGGCGGCGACCAGTCCGTTGGGGCCCGCCCCGATCACCACGGCGTCAGGCATGACGGGGGGCCTCCCCGGTGCGGGCCTGCCGGGCGGAGGGTCCCGGGCGCCGCTCGCCCTCCTCGCAGCAGCGGGCGAGCCGGGCGAGCATCGACCGGTGGCGCACCTGGATCAGCGCCTCGACGCCGAAGTTGTGCAGCGCGGCCCCGGCCCCCCGCAGGGGGTGTTCGTCCGCGATGACCAGGCAGTGCTCGCCCCACTCCCGCAGCTCGATGGCGAACCGGGCCGAGCCGAGGAACCCGGCCATGATCTCCAGCTCCAGGCGCTCGCCCTCCTCGCAGCGGCGTACGACGGTCCGGTTGGTGAGCCGCGCCGGGCCCAGCCGGATCTCGTACTCGATGGACGCGCCGACCTGGGGCCATTGGCCCTGTTCCGGCCGGGACTCACCGGTGCCGACCACCCAGTCGGCGTACCTGTCGCCGTCGGCGAGGACCTCCCACACCGCGGCCGGATCGGCCTTGATCAGACGATGACGAACTGCCATGTTGCCTCCGGTTCACGCGCTGCCGACGGCCGTCACCGGGTGCCCGGGGACGGGCGGCCCAACCGTGTGACCGGCCGGGCTGCCGTGTGCCCACGTCCGGGCGGCGCCATGCGCCGCGGCGCCGTGGGCGGCCGGGCGTCACCCGCACGGCAGGCGTGTGCGGTGACCCTGCGGGCAAGCGGGAGCACAGGGGAACCCCGGTACGGCGAGGGACACGGTCCCTGAGGAGGTCGGCGATGGTGTGGTGGGCCTGGGTGGTCCTGGTGATCGTGGCGATCGGACTGATCGCCGCGGCGACGCTGGCGGTACAGGCCAGACGGCGTTCCGGAACGGTGATCGCGGTGCGCGGTGGCCGTCGCTCCGGTCGAGGGGGGCCGCGGTGATCACGCTGATGCTCGCACGCGAGCTGAGCGGGCGTGAGGTGGTGACCCTCGCCGGCGAGGCGGTGGCGCGGATCAAGGACACCGTCTTCGACGCCGGGGCGGGCCGGATCACCGGCTTCACCCTCAGCGGCCGGGGGCTGCTGGCCGGGCCGCTGAAGCGGAGTCTGCCGTTCTCCGCGGTGCACGCGGTGGGGCCCGCCGCGGTGATGATCCCGAGCGAGGCCGTCCTCGCGGACCGGGAGGCGGTCGTCGGGTCCCGCTCGGCCGGCGGCCAGGTGATCGGGGCGCCGGTCCTCACCGACCAGGGCACCGCGATCGGCACCGTGCGCGACGTGGTGGTCGAGGCCGGTGCCGGCGGGCGCGTCGTCGGCTTCGAGATCGCCGCGGACGAGCGGTTCGACAGCCACCGGCGCCATGTGTTCATCCCCCGCGGGGAGACCCTGGCCGTCTCCGGCGAGGCCATGGTCGTACCGGCGCGGGCGAGTCACTTCGCCGCGGCCGACCTGCCGAGCTTCGCCGGCCAGGTGGAGGCCTTCCAGGCGGGCACCCCGCTGCCGCACGTGGAGACCCCCGCACCCGCCGCAGCCGAAGGAGACCCGGCATGACCCTCTTCACGCAGGCCCGGGGCCTGTCGGTGATCACCGCCGAGGAGGCGGCCACCCTCGGCACGGTGAGCGGCCTGACCATCGACGCCCACACCCGCCGCGTCGCGTGCCTGCGGCTGTCCGGGGCGCCCAAGGGCTCGTCGGTCATCGGCTGGGGGGCGGTGGAGGCCGTCGGACGCGATGCCGTGATCGTCCGGTCCCGCGTCGCCGCGGACTCCGGGCCGGACGGCGCGCCCGAACACCGCGAGATCGTCGGGAGCCGGGTCCTGACCGAGTACGGCACCGAACACGGCACGGTCAAGGACGTCGCCTTCGACCCGGTGAGCGGAGAGATCCTCACCCTGTACACGGCGCTCGGCGACATCCCCGGCGACCACCTGATCGGCCTCGGTTCCTATGCGGTGGTCGTCCACGCCGACCGGGTCTGACGGGGCGGGACGCGTAGGGCCGCGGCACGCCGCCACCCGGCGGCCGTACCGCGGCCCGGTCGGTCAGCGGCCGCCGGCCGGGCGGTGGACCCTGAGGTCGCCGTAGGCCGACAGAGCACCGGCGAGGTCACCGGGTCCGTGCCGCAGGGTGGTGTCCAGGAAGGCGAGCGTGGTCGCGGCGACGACGTGGGGGCTCTCGGTGCGGCCCAGGGAACCGACGATCGAGGGCACGGGCGGCAGGTACAGGGGGCCGTCCATGAAGGTGAGGTGGGTGGCACCGGGGACGGTGAGCCGGTAGCTCGTCGCGGTGTTGTTCCGGAGGGCCTCGGTGAGGCGGGGCAGGTAACGCGGATCGGTTCCCGGGGTGATGGCCTGGGTGAGCGCGAGCACCGGCCGGTGGAGGGAGGGGGAGGCGGGGCCGTGGGGGTAGCCGTCCAGATCGATGACGGCGTCGAACCGGCCGTCCTGCCGCGCTGCCCGCAGGGCGGCGGCACCGCCCAGTGAGTGGCCCGTGGCCGCGACCCGGCCGGTGTCCAGGCGGCCGGTCAGCGGGCCGGTGATCACCCCTGCGTCCAGACGCTCCAGCTGGGTGAGGACGAAGCACAGGTCGGCGGCCCGCACCGCCGTCCAGCCGACCGCCAGCTTCTCGTCCTCGTCCCGGTCTCCGGTGGAGGTGGTCCTGGAGCGGATCGTCCGGCCGTCGGTGAGGACGACGGCGGCGGAGTCGTAGGGGTGGTCCAGGGCGGCGACGACATAGCCGTGGCTGGCCAACTCCTCCGCCCAGGCGGTGTTCTGCGTGCGCACGCCACCCGACCCGGGTGAGAACAGCACGACCGGGAACCGTCCGCCCCCGCCGGCCACCGGCGCGTCGACGACCGCGTGGCTGTGGGCACGCGGGACGCCGTCGACCAGGAAGCCGGGCAGACCGACCTCGTGGGCGAGGGCGTCGGAGACGGTGCGCGCCTCGTGCTCCGTGCGCCCGAGGTACCGGGCCCGCCGCGCGCCCGCGGGGCTCGGCCGCGCGGGATACCAGAGCTGGACCACGACCGTGCGCCGGTCGCGCGGATCGGCGGTGAAGCTCTCCGGGCGGCGTACGTCGGTCCACTGCACCACTCGGGTGCCGACCGCGAAACGGCCCGACGGCTCGGGGAACACGGGCACCGGAAAGGCCCACGCGGCCACCGGACCGGTGGCGATCAGGCCGGCGCAGGCCACCGACCCCGGCAACGCCAGCCACCACCGGGCCCGCCACGGCGGCCGGCCGGTACGGCGGCGCAGCAGCGGGATGAAGGCGAACGGCGACGCGACGGCGGCGCCCGCCAGGACCGGCAGCAGCTGCCAGCGGATCCCCACCGCCCCCAGCACGATCGTGGACAGCACGAGAACCGCTCCGGCGGCGATCGTGACGCGTGGGCGGGCCGCGGGGGGAAGCCAGCGCGCCGCCACCAGCGCGGCGGCACCCAGCGAGACGGCGATTTCGGGAGGGGACAGGTACAGCCCCGTGATGATCTCGGTCACCCGGTCATCGTCGGGGTGGGACACGCGCCGCCACATCGGTCCCGGGTCGCCCGCGCATGCGACCTCAGTCGCGACCGGACAGGCCGGATGGGCGGCCGGTCTGCGACCGCGGAACGCAACGGGACTCCTCCTGCGGTCGTACTTCGCCGCAGTGCCGTCAGACCGTGGGCCCATGTGTGCGGCGGGGTCCGCGGCCTACCGTGACAGGCCCCGGTGCACGCCGGGGAGCGCGGGGCGCTGAGCCGCTCGTACACGATCCGGCTCCCGCCGTGCGCGACGGCGGCCCCGGCCGGGGCCGCCAGGACGCCGAACCGACAGGAACGAGTGATGACCGAGGCGGCCACAGGGCCCGGTGACCCCCACCAGGCACACCGGACGAGGACCGCCGTACGGAGGCACGCCGATCCGGTCCCCGTGCGGGCGGCGCGCCTGGTGCGGGCCGCCCGGCGCCGGGGCTCCCGGCTGCCGCCCGGGGTGCGGGACGGACTGTTGCCGGCGCTGCTCCTGCTCCACGTCATGACCACGCGCGCGCCGCGGGAGCTGCCGGTGGCCGTGGCCCTGACCGCCGCCCTCGCGCTGCCGCTGGTGTGGCGGCGCCGGGCCCCGCTCACGGTCTTCGGCGTCGTGGCGGCCGCGGCCTTCGTCCAGTGGCTGGTGGGCGTCCAACTGCCGGCCGACGTCGCCCCGCTGGTGGCTCTCCACACGGTAGCCGCGCACTCGGGCCTGCGCGGCACGCTGGTCGCCGGCGCCGTCGTGGAGTGCGGGGCCCTGCTGGCCTGCCTGCGCTGGGCGACGGGAGGCGCGTTCCTGACCCCCTTCGTCGGGGTGAGCGCGGTGGTGGTCGCCGCCGCCGTGCTGGGGATGAACGCACGCACCACGCGCGCCTATCTCGCGGTCCTGGAGGAACGGGCCGCACGCCTGGAGGAACAACAGGACCAGCGGGCGCGGCTGGCCGTCGCCGAGGAGCGGACGCGCATCACCCGGGAGATGCACGACATCGTCACCCACAACCTGTCCGTCATGGTGGCGCTCACCGACGCCGCCGTCCACGTGCAGCACCGGTCGCCGGACAAGGCCACCACCGCGATGGTCCGGGTCTCCGAGACGGGCCGGCAGGCCCTGACCGACATGCGGCGCTCGTTGGGCATCCTGCGGACCGACGAACCGGACGCGGAACGCCACCCGTTGCCCAGCATCGCACAGCTGGAGGACCTCGCCGACCGGATGTGCGCCGCCGGGCTGCCGACCCGCGTCGAGATCCACGGCGGCCACACCCACGTGCCCGCCACCGCCCAACTGACCGTCTACCGCCTGGTACAGGAAGCCTTGACCAACACCTTCAAGCACACACCCGCCGGCTCCCAAGCTCAGGTCCGGGTCCGGTGCTCGACCGAGGACGTGACCGTGGACGTCACCGACAACGGCCCCCGCCCGCCGCGTTCCGGCGCCGCAGGACCGGGCCACGGCATCACCGGCATGCGCGAGCGCGCGGCCGCCTACGGCGGGAAGCTGCGCGCCGGCCCGCTTCCGGGCGGTGGCTGGGGCGTTCACACCCGGCTCCTCCTCGGCAGCGGCGGAGCGGCGTCCGCATGACGATCCGCATCCTGATCGCCGACGACGAAGCGCTGCTCCGCATGGCCTTCGGTACGGTCCTGGAGGCCCAGCCCGACATGGCACCCGTCGGCGAAGCCGCGGACGGCGCCCAGGCCGTACGCCTCACCCGGGAGCTGCGCCCCGATGTCGTCCTCATGGACGTCCGGATGCCCGGGACCGACGGGATCGAGGCGACCCGGCAGATCGTCCGGATCGCCCCGCGGAGCAAGGTGCTGATCCTGACCACCTTCGACCTGGACGAGTACGCCTTCGCCGGGCTCGACGCCGGTTCCTCGGGGTTCCTGCCGAAGAACACCAGGCCCGAGGAGCTGCTCACCGCGATCCGCGGCGTGGCCTCGGGCGACGCGGTGGTCTCCCCGCGGATCACCCGCCGCCTGCTGGAGAAGTTCCGCCCGCACCTCTTCGACGGCGGCGGCGCCGAGCACGACGAGCGGCTGAGCCGGCTGAGCGCCCGTGAGCGCGAGGTGCTCGTCCAGGTGGGCCGCGGCCTGTCCAACAGCGAGATCGCGGCCGGCCTGTACCTCGCGGAGGCGACCGTGAAATCCCATCTCGGACGCATCCTGCACAAGCTGGAACTCCGCGACCGCGTACAGGCCGTGATCTTCGCCTACGAGAGCCGCCTCGTCCGCCCGGCGTGAGACCGCCGCCCGGCGGGGCGCGGGCGGCGGCCCTGCCGGGAGTGCCGGCCGCGTCCCGGAGCGGGCCGGTACCGGTTGCCCCGCGGATGGGCGGGTACAGCGTGTGCGTGAGGTAGGTGTCGGTCAGGTCCAGGGGTTCCTGAGAGTGATGAGTTCGTGACTCGTCCCGGTGGTGCCGGAGACGGCCAGGCGCGCGCGGAGGGGGACGGCCCCGATGCCGCCGCGTCGCAGATCGCAGACGCCGTCGAGCGGCTGTCCCAGCTGTGGTCGGACGCCGCGCAGCGGGCGAGTCTGCGGCTCTCGGCGCACCAGCTGCGGGGTCTGCGGATACTGGAGGCCAGCCCGGGGCTCAATCTGACGGGCCTCGCGGAGCGCATGGACATCGGCCTGCCCACGGCCAGCCGGCTCTGCGACCGTCTGGAGGCGGCGGGCCTGCTGGAGCGTGAACTCCACCCGCACCGGCGGCGCGAGGTGCGGCTCAGCCTGACGGGCCACGGCCGGCGCCTGCTCACCGAGGTGGCCTCGGAACGCGCGCGGGCCCTGGCCACTCCCCTGGCGGCCATGCGGACCGCCGAGCGCGCGGCGCTGGTCCAGGGCATGCGGGCCTTCCTACGGGCTCAACGCCACGGACCCGCACGGGGCACCGACCCCGACACCCGCGAACCCTGACGCGCGGCGGGGCAACGGCCGGTCGGCCGGCGTACGGCGCGCGCGCCCAAGGCGTACGGGCGTTCCAACTGACGCGGCGACCCGGACCACACGCGGCGCGGGCACCGATGTACGCCCACGGTGACAGACGGCTGAACCCGGCCGGGCACACGTCCACTCGGACCTACGCGCCGCGCCGACCCCGAGAAACGCGAGCCGTGACACGGGGCTGGACCCGGCCCGGCGGGGCAACGGCCGATCGGGCCTCTCGCCGACCGCCCGGCGCAGTGTTCCTCCGTAGGTGCGGGCGTTCGCGCGGACCAGCGCACCCATCCCCGTCGGGCGGCGGTGCGCCGGGACGGTGTCGCCCCCGGGGCGTCCCGCTCGCGGGGGACGGACGTACCGGCGCGGTCCACGTTCGGCGGCCGGTGGTGCGCGGTCACGCGGTGCGCCCCGGGCGGTCAGCGGGTCGTGTCGCTCACCGGTCGTCCTCCGGCCGGCCGCGCCAGTCCAGGCAGACCACGAGCGCGTCGTCGTCCGGCATGACCTCGCCCCGGTGGCCGGTCAGCTCGCGCAGGATGGCGCGCGGCACCTCGGCCGCGGGGAGCAGGCGGGTGGACTGGATCGCCCGCGCCAGGGCCGCCTCCCCGTACGCCTCCCCCTTCGGCGAGGCCACCGCGTGCACGCCGTCGCTGACGAACAGCAGCCGGTCGCCGGGCTCCACCTGGAACTCCTGCGCTACGTAGTCGGTCTCCTCGAACATGCCGAGCGGCAGCTGCGCGTCGAGCGTGACCCGCTCCACGACACCGCGCCGCAGCCGCAGCAGCTGCGGGGAGCCGGCGTCGACCACCCGCACCCGGCCGGTCGTCAGGTCGAAGTCGAAGAGCAGGACGGACAGATAGCAGCGTCCGCGGTAGTGGGCGTAGACGGCCTGGTCGGCGAGGGCGGCCTGGTCGGCGATGGGGATGCCGGCCCGCCGGGCGTTGCGCAGGGCGTTGATCGCCAGGTTGGTCAGCAGGGACGCCTCTATGCCCTCGCCCATGCCGTTGGTGACGTACAGGATCAGGTGGTCCGCGGTGGCCGACCAGTCGAAGTTGTCGCCGAAGACGGCGTAGGCGGGCTCCAGCTGGGCGGCCAGGTCGTACTCGGGACGCGAACACGAACGGCCGGGCAGCAACTGCCACTGCATCTCGGCGGCCAGCGTCAGCCGGTCCTTGCGCCGCGCCTGGAGGTACAGGTCGGTGTCCCGCTCGGCCACCAGCACCTCGCGTCCGAGCACCTCGGCGATCTCGCAGAGTTCGGCCTGGTGCCGGCGGGCGTGGCCGGCGTCGGCCAGGGTCACGGACAGCACGCCGATCCGGTCGCCGCGCACACTGACCGGCAGGTGCAGCCTGGCGCGCCCGTCCCGCAGGTCCTCCCTGTAGCACTGCTGGGAGCCGAACGCCCGCCCGGCGGGGCTGTTGTGCACCGACACCGGTTCCAGGGTGTGCGGCAGCACGGACACCGGCTGGAGCACGGTCAGGCTGTAGTCGGCCATGAACAGCTCGACGGCCTCGGCCGCGTACTGTTCGACCAGTACGCGGCGGGCGGCGTCGAGCAACTCATGGGGAGCCGCTGTCCGCAGGGCGCGTACAGCGGCGACGAATCTCTTCACGATGAGAAGTGAACCAATCTTTCGCCGGACATAGTGTGTGCCTCCCGCGGAGGCGAAGTTCTCCCGTACCGTCGGCCGGTCGCGCCGGACATCGGCCGGCGGCACCCGCACCTAGTACGCTGGCGGGCACCCCAGTGCCTGCGAGAGTGTGACTGTGACTTGCTTCCACCGCCGACCGGAGCCCGACGAGATCGCACGCGTGACCTCAACGGCCGCGGAGCTGCTGGAAGTCCTGTGGGGCCGGGCGTCGACCGCGCCGGCCTCCGCGTCCCAACTGCGCCTGCTGCATATCCTCGAGCACCAGGACGGCATCAATATGCGCACGCTGGCCGAGGCACTGGCCTCGACGCCGCCGTCGACCAGCCGGCTGTTCGACAGGTTGCAGGCCGCCGGGTTCGTCGAGCGCGAGAACAGCCCGGCCGACCGGCGTGAGGTGCGGCTGCGCCTGAGCGGCCGGGGCCGCGCCTTCCTCGCCGATCTGCGGTCCCGCCGGGAGGCGGAACTCAGGGCGGTCCTCGCCCTCATGCCGGCCGCGAAGCGGACCGCGCTCGCGGAGGGGCTGGAAGCGTTCTGTGCCGTGGCCGCCGAGCAGATACACGCCGACGCGCAGGGTCCCGGAAGCAGGACCGCCTGAACCGGCCGGCCGGCCGGCACCGCCCGCCTCGGACGACGGCGCGCACACGGAGCGGCCTCCGTTGACCGGAGCATCCCAGATCCTTCCCCGTGTACATACGACACGGCTACTTTCTTGCCTCCTGGCTATAGTTGTCAAACGGCAACTGTTGATGCCGTTCGGTCCTTGCCGGGCATCCGGAGGACGCCCTGTCCTCCGTCTACCCCGAGCCCCGGGCGATCCGCGGTGTCCGGGCCGCACTTCTCGGCCCGGATGCGCGAGCGCACCGAGGAATCCGGCCCCCAGCAGGGGAAACGCCTCGACGGGAGGCCGAAAAGATGTGCGGCGCCGGGTGCCCGGGCGGACGACGGAACCTCCGGAGCGGTCCGCTCAGGTGGCGCCGGCCCGGGTGGCGTCGCCGTCCGCGCCCGCCTCGCGGTCGTCGGCGGGCGTCACCGGCCGGGTGAGGTGGCCGAGGATGTCGGTGAGCAGGAGCCGGTGGTCCAGGACGGCGGGACGGTTGTCCAGGCAGAGGCCGGCGCCGAGGGAACTGGTGTATCGGCGGATCATCAGCAGTGCGGACAGGCCGGAGGAGTCGATCCAGGTCGGTCCGCTGAAGTCCGGGTGGACCACCCGGGGCCGGGGATGGCTCCGCAGGTGCGCGACGACGGTGTCCACCAGGTCGTCGCTGGTGTCGTGGTCCAGCTCGCCGACCACACGGACCGTCCACGTGGCCGGCCGGTGATCTCCAGGCTGAATTCGGTGGGGGCGTGCTCGGTCATACGCGGCTGTCGGGTCCAGGCGCGGGTCGGGTGGAGTGGGCGCGTACCGCGAGCTCGCCCGCGCGCAGCAGACCCAGGGCGCGAGGGAAGTCGCGGAGCAGACCGGCCAGGACGTCCAGCCCGGCCAGCAGGGAGGGCGTCGGCACCCCGCGGGCCCGCAGGATGCCGGCGGTCCAGGTCAGGAAGGCGGTGAAGACCCCCGGATCGTCCACGTACAGGGCGGTGGCCAGGAAGCCGACGATGTGGGCGAGGTCCTCCGCCGTACGCTCCCGCTGCGCGTCGGTGTAGTCGCGCAGCGCCGGGAAGCGGTCCTCCAGGTCGCTGAGCGTCTGTTTCACCAGCCGGCCGCGGGAGTGGACGACCATCGTGTACTCCTGGTCGGCCAGGTGGGGCAGGTCGTCGACCACCTGCCGGACCGCCGTGGGCGCCGGCCGGGGCAGACCGCGCGCCAGGACGTCCGCCGCGCCCCGGGCGTCCGCCGCCCACCGGTCGGCCCCCAGGGCCTTCGCGTACCTGCCGTCGGGGCCGAAGGCGCGGCCCCCGGCGAGGACCGGGACGCCGACGGCCTGGCAGGCGGTGATCGCCGTGTGGGCGGTGGGCAGGTGGGTGGGCAGCGAGCTGGACAGCAGCACGGCCTGCGGGTCGGTGTGGTGCAGGTGGGCGATGAGGTGCGGGGTGGGCGTCTGCGCCCCGAGGTAGTCCACCTGCCAGCCGCGCAGGCGCAGTACCTCGGTCACCAGCCGGGCCGGGAAGGCGTGCCACTCGCCGTCCACGCAGCAGACGGTCACCCGGCCCAGCACCACGCGGCCGGGCCGGCCGGGCCGCGGGAGGTGGGCCAGGGCGGCCACCACCCGTTCGTTGATGGCCGTCGCGGCGTGCTCCTGGGCGACACTGAGGCGGTCGGCGGCCCATGCGGTGCCGACCCTGACCTGGACCGGAGCGATGACGTCCAGCAGCAGTGTCTCTTCGTCCAGTCCGTCGGCCAGGGCGTCCCGGACGGCGTCCACGGCGTCGTACTCGTCACCGGCCGTGACGGCCTCCCACAGCCGCTCGCGACACTCCTCCGCCCGGGCGGGGTGGCTCACCTGCTCCTCCGGGGATGCGGATGGCGGGCCCTGCCGTCGACCACCGACAGGGGGCCGGTCCTAGGGGCACTGATGGCGAGGACGGCCATGTCGTCGTGGGGTCCCGTGGCGAGCCACTGGGTGGCGAGCATCTGGACGCGTTCCACGACCGCCTCCGCCGGCATGCCCGCGCACTCCGCGAGCGCCCGCCGGAGCCGGTGCTCCCCGAAGAACTCGTCCCCCAGGGGACCCCCGCGGGCCTCGGTGATGCCGTCGGTGTAGAGCAGGCAGGTCTCCCCCGGAGCGAGCGCGGTCTCGACCGTGCGGGCCGTCACCGTGGGCAGCGCGCCGACGAGGGTGCCCCGGGTGGGCATCTCCTCGACGTCGCCGTTGTTGCGGACGACCAGCGGCGGCAGGTGTCCGGCGCTGGTCAGCCGCAGCCGCACCCGGCCGTCCCGGCGGCGGACCGAGGCGAGCACGAGGGTGGCGAACCGGGTGTGGTGCGAGGTCAGCAAGGCACCGTTGAGGAGGCGGAGGACGTGCTGGTGATCGGCGGCGAGGGGCAGCAGCGCGTGCAGGGTGTTGCGGATCTTGCCGGTCAGCACGGCGGCGTCCAGGCCCTTGCCGGCGACGTCGCCGAGGACGACGAGGCTCTCCTGCGAGGAGTCGGCGCCGGGGTGGAAGTCGTAGAAGTCCCCGCCGACCCGCTCGTGGTCCTTGGCCGGGCGGTAGGCGGCCGCGTACTCCACCTCGTGCACCCGGTGCAGGGCGGGCGGGAGCAGTTCCCGCATCAGCGTGGCCGTGATGGCGGCCTGTTCGGTGTAGAGGCGGGCCGCGGACAGGGCGGCGCCCGCCCGGGCGGCGAACAGCCGGGCGAAGACCTCCTCCCCCTCGGAGAAGGACCGCTCGGTGCCCGAACGCAGCAGGACCAGCGCGCCGGCGGGCACCCCGTGGCCGGGCAGGGGGGCGATGATCACGGAGCCGGCCGAGCCGGAGAAGCCCTCGGGCAGCAGCCAGTCCGGGATGGCGTCGGGGTTGATCCAGCGTGCCGGGACGGGCGGGAAGCCCTGGAGCGCCTCGCTGAGACCGGGGACGGTCCGCGGGTCTACCTTCCGGGTGACCTGGGTGACGGACCCACCGCGCCCGGCGTACGTCAGGTGGTGGCGCCGGCCCTGCGGCGGGGCGACGAGCACGGCGGCCTCGGCCAGGTACTCCGCGGCCGTGCCGGCGACCACTTCCATGCAGCGGGGGACGTTGAGGGTGGACAGCAGCCGGTTGGAGACCTCGGCCAGGGCGGTGGACCGCTCCTGGGCGCCGAGCAGGGCCTGCTCGGCCCGGTACCGGTCGGTGTCGTCGACCAGCCACCACACGACGTCCCCGTCGGCGGACGGCGAGGGGTGCGCCTGGAAGACGCGTTCGTCGATGACACCGCTGAGCGGGGCGCGGGGCTCGGTCGGCCGGCCGCCGGCGAGGTGCCGGTGGGCGTCGGACAGCCAGGCCGGCACGACGTCGTGGAGCCGGTCACCGCCACAGGCGTCCGGCAGCAGTGACCGGGCGGCCCGGTTGAGCTGCACGAGGCCGCCGTGCCGGTCGACGACCAGGACGGGGCAGGGGGCGTCGCCCCACGTCGCACCGACACTGGCGGCGGCGTCGCGCGGGGCGGCGGAGGAGCCGCGATGAGCGCACACAAGCAGGGGCACGCGAGACGCGCGCCCCACCACCTTCCTGCCATCGGAAATAGATGCCTTACGGCAACAGTTCCGCATGATGGCGTGGGAAGCAAGCCGCGTCCCGGGGTCGGTGGCGGCGCTCCGGTGCCGCTTCCCTGCTGGGAGCGGCCGCTCGGTGCGGAGAAAAATGTGGGCCACTTCCTGTCCGGGACCGCCCACGCGGGGGATTCCTCACCCTGGGCGGGGAGCGTTCGCCCCTGCGTGCGATTCCGGCCCGCGGGTCCGCGCCGGCCGGGCGTCCCGTCTGCGGGGCGCCCGGCGGGGCGTCACCCGGCCGCGCGTCCGGCGGGCGTGTCGTCCGCCAGGGCGAGGCGGACGGTGATCCGCTTGCCCACCGGCTCGCGCTGGGCCTCGAAGGCCTCGGCGACGGCCAGGACGATCTCCAGGCCGTGCTGGCCGACCCGGCCGGGCTCGGCGGCCCGGGCCACCGGCAGCACGGGGTCGGAGTCCCACACGGACACCTCGACCAGGGCGCCGACGACGCGCAGGTCCATCAGGATGGTCCCCTGCGCGTACTTGCACGCGTTGGTGACCAGTTCACTGACCACCAGCTGGGTCAGGTCGAGCGCCCGGGCGGAGACCGGGACGCCGTAGTCCTGCTGCGCGTGCGTCAGGAACGCGGCAGCACGGTGCCGCGCCTCGGCGATGCAGCCGATCCCACCGTCGAGCGCCGCGCTGGCCTTCATCGGCTCGGGGGCCATGTCCCGTGCACGGTCGGCGCGGAGACCGCACGCCGTGGAAGCCGCCTTCACTACCTTCACTTGGCCGCCTATACCCGTCTTGTGGGGCTCCATGCCCCTGACTACGACGAAGGGAACTCAGCGAGTGGTGAGCATGCCTTCGCGCAGGCGCTTGAGGGTGCGCGACAGCAGCCGCGAGACGTGCATCTGCGAGACACCCAGACGCTCACCGATCTGCGCCTGCGTCAGCTCCTCCACGAACCGCAGATGCAGGATCACCCGGTCCCGCTCCTCCAACTCCGCGATCATCGGAGCCAACGCGTGGAAATCCTCCACCAGACCCAGCGCCGCGTCCTCCGCACCGATGAAGTCCTGAAGCGCGCTCTCCCCGTCCTCACTCCCACCGATCGCCGCGTCCAGCGAAGCCGAGTTGTAGCCGTTGGCCGCCAGCCGCGCCTCCACGACCTCCTCCTCCGACAGACACATCAACTCCGACAGCTCACGCACCGTCGGCGTCCGCCCCAACCGACTGCGCAACTCCTCCGTCGCCCGCGCCAACGCCACCCGCGCCTCCTGAAGACGCCGCGGCACATGCACCGCCCACGACGTGTCCCGGAAGAACCGCTTGATCTCCCCCACGATGTACGGCACCGCGAACGACGTGAACTCCACCTCACGCGTCAACTCGAACCGGTCGATCGCCTTGATCAGGCCGATCATCCCGACCTGGACGATGTCCTCCATCTCCTCCGGCCCACGACTACGAAAACGCGCCGCCGCGAACCGCACCAACGACATGTTCATCTCGATCAACGTGTTCCGCGCGTACTGGAACTCCGCCGTACCCTCCTCCAGCACCGCCAGCTGATCGAAGAACACCTTCGACAGCTCCCGCGCATCCCGAGGAGCCACAGCCGTGGGATCCGCGACCTCCGGCAGCCCGACCGCATGGGCCGTCGCACGCCTGTCCGTCTTCGCCACGCTCACTGCCGTCAAGGTGTTCCCCTCCCGGGTACGCACGCCGCCCGGGCCGGGCGACTGGTCGATGGGGCTCGGTTACCCGGTCGTACGCCACTCATGCGTGCGCCGGCACCACCGGATTCCGTACGTCCGGCCTGATGGGCCGTCAGCCGTCCGTGACGCCCAGTGCCGCCTCGCGGGAGTCGGTGAGGGTGAAATGCTCGCGGGTGCCGCTGATGGTGAGCAGGCGGGCCACGCTCTCCTGGAGCGGGCCGAGGAGGACGAACGCGCGGCCGTCGGCCCGGTGGCGCTGGTGGGCGTCGAGGAGGGAACGGAGCAGCTGACTGTCGCCGAAGGTCAGACCGGTGAGATCCACCACAGTGGTCGGCAGGGCGCGCTCGTCGGCCTCGTCCCAGGCGGCGGCGAGCAGGTCGCACTCGTCGTAGTCCACCTCACCGCGCACCGTGACCTCGAGGACACGACGGTGCCGGGTGACCCGCACAACCGTTCCCGACTCCCACTGCATCCCGTCATCCTGTCACTCTCCGGCCGGGTCGGGCGAGCCCGTTCCCGGCCGGTCGCCGCGTCTGTGACGTGGGACGTTCCCGGTCAGAGCGGCCAGATGGCGCAGCACGGCGCCGCGGCCGCGGTCCGGTACCGTCCACAGCGTCTGGCCCCGCACGCCCCACCGCTCCAGCAGCGCGTTCGCGGCCAGGAAACCGGTCGTCGCGGCGCGTTCCATCAGTGCCACGGGCAGGTCGGTGCGGACCAGGTCGCCCGCCAGGACCAGACGCGGGTCGGGGGTGCGGACGGTCGGCCGGTCGTGGTGGCCGCCCACCGGGAAGAGGGGGCAGTCCTCGCGCCATTCGTGGCGGACGTCGACGATCCCGGCGTCGCGCGTCTCGGGGTAGACGCGGCGCATCTGCTCGACGAGGCGTTTCTCCTCCACGTCCCGGGGCGCCCCGGGCGGCACCGCGTAGGCGTGCAGCTCGACCACCGATCCCCCGGTGCGCGCGGCCCAGCGGGCGGCCTCGTCCTCCCAGGCCTCCAGCACGCTGATGTTGTCCAGGGTCTCGAAGCCGCCCGTGCCCAGGAAGCCCGGCCGGCCCGGTGCCACGGGCCGGTCCAGCCACAGCCGGGTGACCAGGAACGGCGGGGCGTCGCGCAGCCGTGCGACGCGCTCGCGCCAGGGCGCGTCGCCGAGGCGGTCCGAGCGGGCCACGAGGGAGCGCAGGCCGCCGCCGTCCAGGGCCAGGACGGCGCTGTCGTGGTGGCGTTCGTCCCGGTCGGTGGTGACCAGGAAGCCGCCGTCCCGCGCCGGTGCGACGTGTGCGACGGACGTGCCGGTGCGCACCTCGGCGCCGTGCCCCTCCAGGTAGCCGGCCAGCGGCTGCCACAGGGCGGCGGGGAAGGGCTCCCGGGGCACGTCGAACAGCAGGCCCTCGGCGGAGCCCAGGAAGTAGATGTGGAACATCAGGGCCATCTCGGCCGCCGAGAGGTGCCTGGGGTCGGCGAAGAAGCTGCGGGAGAACACCTCGAAGGCGAGGTGCCGGGCCTTGTCGGGGAAGCGGACGGCGTGCAGGAAGTCGTGGGCGCTGGTGCCGTCGAGCCGGTCGTAGATGTCGGGGACCCGGACGTCGAGCAGGGGCAGCGCCGCGACCGGGTTCATGGCGGCAAGGTCCCGCAGGCCGAAGGAGGGGCTGAGCGCGACGAAGCCGAGCGCGCTCCACGGCGGGGTGCGCGGGACGTGGCGGAAACTGTCCCGCAGTCCCCCGGCGTGCAGCAGCGGGTAGTCCGGCAGGCCGGTCAGCCGCCGCAGCCCGGGGTCGGTACGGCGCAGCAGCCCGCGCAGGTTGTAGTACTGGCGGAAGAAGGCGTGGAAGCCGCGGCTCATGGTCACCGGCGTGCCGTCCCGCAGGGTGGTCGACCAGCCGCCGACCCGTCCGCCGAGGTAGGGCCGGCTCTCGTACAGCGTGACGGCGACACCGCGCTCGGCGAGTGCGGTGGCGGCGGCGAGGCCGGCGATGCCACCGCCGACGACGGCCGTGGTGGGGCGGATGCCCCGCACGCGTCGCGTCCCGGGGGCGGCGGGGAGCAGCCGGGCCCGCCGGTCCCGGCCGCGGCGGGCGGCGTCCGGGTGTCCGCGCCCGGTCATCGCGCGGGCTCCTGGTGGCGGGCGGTCCCCGGGCGGCGCGCGACGAAGGTGTGGGTGATGCCCGTCTGCCAGCCCGGCAGGGGCAGCGCCCGGACCCGTTCGAAGCCGGCCGCGCGGACCCGGCCGGCGAAGCGGTCGGCGGTGTCGAACTCCACGACGCTGCGCCACAGATGGCGGTAGAGCTCGCCGTCGCCGAGGGCGGACGCGGTGGGCTGGACGAGGCCGCGGCACACCAGCGTCCACACGGCGCGGTCGGCGCGCCGGCCGCTCAGGGTGTACTCGTGCACGCCGAGCCGACCGCCGGGCGCCAGCAGACCGCGGGCGGTGGTGAGGACGGCGTCGGGGTCGGAGACGTTGCGGAAGAGGTAGGCGGCGAAGACCGCGTCGAACGGCCCGGCGACCCCGGCCTCGGCCAGGCCCTCCGCCGGCGCCCGTACGAAGGTCACCTCCTTCGCCCAGGGTTTGGCGGCGGCCCGCTCCAGCATGCCGGCGGAGGCGTCGACGGCGGTGATGCGCGCGGCCGGAAGGACGGAGCGGAGCGCGGCCGTCGAGGCGCCGGTGCCGCAGCCGAGGTCCAGCAGGCGCAGGCCCGCGCCGTGCCCGGGCAGGCCCAGGCGGCGTACCGAGCGCCGCAGGTGGGCGTGGTAGCCGGGGTTGGCGGCCACCAGCGTGTCGTAGCTGCGGGCGGCGTGGTCGAACGCGGCGGCGAGGTCCGCGTCACGCAGCAGGGTCATGCGGTCTCCAGGGGCGGCGGGGTCGGGTACGGGGAGGGGTGCCCGGGCGGGGCGGGCGGGTCAGTCGAAGGGGCGGCGGGGCAGGCCGGGCAGTTCGCACGCCGAGCGCAGCATCGGCCCGATGGGGGTGCGCAGGCCGATGGCCAGGTCCTCGCGCAGGCGGGTGCGCCCGTCGAGGAACCGCAGCAGCGTGGGCGTGGGGACGCGGCGGAACAGCCCGCAGAACAGGGCAGGCCCGTCGACGCGGCCGCTGGCCAGGGCGCGCAGCAGTACGGCGTCCATGGCGCGGGAGCGGGCGGAGTGGGCCGGGGGCGGCACCGGCCGACGGCCCCGCAGCAGGGCCGCGGCGACGGCCCGGGTCTGGCGCTGCACGCCGGCGAAGGTGTAGCCGGTGGACGGTCGGGTGGCACCGCCCGCGGCGCCGATCCGGAAGACGGACGCGCCGACCTGACGGGGCATCGGGGCGTCCGTCATCGGGATGACGGCGGTCTCGGTGGCCAGCACCTCCAGGTCGCCGAGGCCGAGGATGTCGCGCGTGTAGTGGCGTACCGCCGCCCGGTAGCCGCTGTCGGTGAGGAGCCGGGGGGAGAACTCGGTGTACTCCACGAGGGCTTCGCGCGGTCCGGTGGGCAGCACGTAGCCGAACGACAGGCCGTCGGCGGGCTGGGGGGTGCGGAAGTCCATCAGGTCCGCGGTGGCGGGGTCGAAGACGGGCGCGGCGGTGCGGACGAACCAGCCGTGGAAGTGCTGGAGCAGGGTGGTGCGGGCGGCGGGCAGGCTGCCGAGCGGCCGGGAGTCGAACACCCAGCGGGCGGCGAGGACCTGGGTGGCGCCGTCGGGGTGGGCGAGCCGGAGCCGGGCCCCGCCGGGCACGTCCTCCACCGTCTCGACGGTGGCCTCCAACCGCCGGGTGCGGGGGCTGCGCGCCAGGTCCCTGCCGACCAGCTCCTCGAAGTCGTCGGAGCGGATCATCTTGTACCGCAGCGGTCCGAGGTCCCCCTCGACCGGGCGTCCCGCCGGCGGCCGTACCCGCAGGTGCTGCCAGGAGGCCGTCACCGCGGCGTCGAAGCGTCCCCGGCCCGCCTCCCAGAAGCACCAGGTGCGGCGCGGCGGGCGCAGCGGGCCGGGCGGCGCGTCGACCAGGACGACGGACGGCGTGCGCCGTCCCGGCGCGGGCCCGGCCAGACGGTGGGCCAGGGACAGGCCGGCGGCTCCCGCCCCGACGACGGCCACCTCCGCCTCCAACACGACGGCTCCTTCCGTGCTGCGCGTCCCGGTGCGCGTCGCGCACCCGGCCCCTGTTCCCGCCCGTGTGCCCGAACGGATGCGGGTCACTCGTATGCGACACGCGTCGGTCACGGGGGGTGAGTGATGTGGAAGGCATCGTCACAAGCGGTCCGTCGCGCCTCGGCCCGTACCGCATCCGCGTCCGGCCCACGCGCCGAAGACGTGGTGACGAACTGCTCAGTGATCAGGACGAGAGGAACCGGGATGCGCCCCACACAGGCGAAGGAACACCATGCGGTCGCGCCGCCACCCGTCCCGCGCCCGGTGCCCCTGTCGGGTTCCCCCGCCCGGGTGCGCCCGGACGGCGCAACCGGCGGGGCGCGCGGCGCGGTCCCGCCGGACGCGGTGGACGGGCACGCGGTCGACGCGGACGTGTCCGCCGCCGTGGGCCGGGTGCTGGACGACTTCCTGGCCGACCGCGCCGCCCGGGCCCGGGCCATGGACGTCCTGTTCGCCGACGAACTGGCCGGGAGGGTCGTACGGTTCACCCGCACCGGCGGCAAACGGGCCCGCTCCCAGCTGCTGTGGTGGTCCCTGCGGGCCTGCGGCGGCGCCGGACGGGCGCGGCTGGCGGCGGGCCTGCGGATCGGGGCCGCGCTCGAACTCCTCCAGACCTGCGCCCTGGTGCACGACGACGTGATGGACGGTTCGGCCCGGCGCCGGGGCCGGGCGGCGCTGCACGCCGAGCTGAGCGCCCAGTACACCGGCGCGGCCTCGCCCCGGCGCGTGGGCCGCTTCGGGGAGGCGGCCGGGCTGCTGGCCGGCGACCTGGCGCTCGCCTGGTCGGACGACCTGGTGGCCGAGACACCGCTCGACCCGGTGACGGCGTCGGCCGTGCGCCGGCTGTGGAGCGACATGCGCACGGAGATGGTGGCCGGTCAGTACCTGGAGATGCAGGGGCAGATCACGGGCGCGTACTCGCTGTCCCGGGCCCTGCGGGCGGCCTGCCTCAAGAGCGCCCGCTACTCCGTCGAACGGCCCCTGGCGCTGGGCGCGGTGCTGGCGGACGCGGACGAGGTGACGACGGGCGCGCTGCGCTCGGCCGGCCGCTGCGCCGGCATGGCCTTCCAGCTGCGGGACGACCTGGACGACGTGTTCGGCGATCCGCTGCGGACCGGGAAACCGCTCGGCGGTGACATCCGCGAGGGCAAACCGACGTACCTGGTCGCCCTGGCCCGGGTCCGCGCGGAGAGCACCGGCGACCGCGGCGCGCTGTCCGTGCTGCGCCGCTCACTGGGCGACGCCGCGCTGACCGGGGCGGACCTGGACCGGGTGCGGGAGGTGCTCACCGCCACGGGCGCCCGGGCGACGGTCGAGGACAGGATCGGCCGGCTGGTCGCCCAGGGCCTGCGCCACCTCGACGACGCGCACCTGGTGCGCGAGCCCGGTGCCCGGCTCCGTCGGCTGCTCGCCGCCGCGGGCGCCAGACCGGGGACCGGTGAACACGCGTCCCCGGCGCCGGGCGCGGCCGGGGAGGACGGCGCGGGGAGCGGGCCGGAGCCGGTGCGCTCCGGTGGCGGAGGTGATGCGGGCGGCTCCGTGCCCGCGTTCCTGGCGGGTTCGGGCGCGGGTCCGGGCGCGACGGAGTGCGGCCGATGACGCGCACGCTGCCCGGGCGCAGTGACCACGTCGTGGTGGTGGGAGCGGGTCTGGCCGGGCTGTCGGCGGCGCTGCACCTGCTCGGTGCCGGACGCCGGGTCACCGTCGTCGAGCGGGACCCGCTGCCCGGCGGCCGGGCCGGACGGCTCGACCTCGGCGGGTACCGGATGGACACCGGCCCGACCGTGCTCACCATGCCCGACCTCGCCGACGAGGCGTTCGCCGCCGTCGGCGACAGCCTGTACCGGCGGGTCGACCTGGTCCCGCTGCACCCGGCCTACCGGGCGTGCTTCGCGGACGGCGCCACCCTCGACGTGCACACCGGCGCCGACGCGATGGCGGCGGAGGTGGAACGGTTCGCCGGGGCCCGCGAGGCCGCGGGGTACCGGCGGCTGCGCGAGTGGCTGGAGCGGCTGTACCGGGCGCAGATGAGCCGGTTCATCGACGCCAACTTCGACTCCCCGCTCGGCCTGCTGACTCCCGACCTGGCCCGGCTGGCCGCGCTCGGCGGCTTCGGCCGGCTGGACGCCCGGATCGGGCGTTTCCTCGGCGACGAACGGCTGCGCCGGGTCTTCTCCTTCCAGGCCTTGTACGCGGGCGTGCCGCCGGCGCGCGCCCTGGCCGCGTACGCCGTCATCGCCTACATGGACACCGTCGCCGGTGTGTACTTCCCCCGGGGCGGCATGCACGCCCTGCCGCGGGCCATGGCGGACGCCGCCGCCGACGCGGGCGCCGACCTGCGGTTCGGGCAGGAGGTGGTCCGGCTGGAACGCTCGGGGTCGCGCGTCACCGCTGTCGTCACCGACCAGGACCGCATCGCCTGCGACAGCGTGGTCCTCACCCCGGACCTGCCGGTCACCTACGGGCTGCTGGGCCGCCGCCCGCGCCGGCCGCTGCGCCTGCGCCACTCCCCGTCCGCCGTGGTGCTGCACCTGGGCACGGACCGCACCTGGCCGCGCCTGGCCCACCACACGATCTCCTTCGGCGCGGCCTGGCGCACCACGTTCGACGAACTGACCCGCGACGGGCGCCTGATGAGCGATCCGTCCCTGCTCATCACCCGGCCCACCACCACCGACCCCGGCCTCGCTCCCCCGGGCCGGCACCTGCACTACGTCCTCGCACCCTGCCCCAACACCGACATCGGACCGGACGCCGTCGCGTGGGGCGAACTCGGCCCCCGCTACCGGGAGACGCTGCTGCGGGAGCTGGAGCGGCGCGGCCTGGACGGCGTCGAGGACGCCGTCGAGGAGGAGTGCCTCGTCACCCCGGCCACCTGGCAGGCCGCGGGCCACGCCGCCGGGACCCCGTTCTCGGCGGCCCACACCTTCGCCCAGACGGGTCCGTTCCGGCCGCGCAACCTGGTGCGGGGCACCGAGAACGCCGTCCTCGCCGGCTGCGGCACCACACCGGGCGTCGGCGTGCCGACCGTGCTGGTGTCCGGGAAGCTCGCCGCCGCTCGGATCACCGGCCTGCCGCGACCCACGCGCGGCCGGACGCAGCCACCGACCGAACCCCTGGAGGAAAGCACCGTATGACGGACCGTGAACTGGACGCGGCGGGGATCGGCGATCCGGCGCTGCGCGCGGCCTACCACCACTGCCGCGCGCTCAACGCCCGGCACGGCAGGACGTACTTCCTCGCCACCCGGCTGCTGCCGGTCGAGCGCCGGCCCGCCGTGCACGCCCTGTACGGCTTCGCCCGCTGGGCCGACGACATCGTCGACTCCCTCGACCCCGGCACGGACACCGTGCGGCGCGGCGAGGTGCTGGCGGAACTGCGGCGGAGCCTGGAGAAGGGCCTGCGCGACGGGGACAGCCGCGAACCCGTGGTGCTGGCGCTCGCCGACACCGCGCGCCGCTACGGCATCGAGCACGCCCACTTCCGCGACTTCATGTCGGCGATGAGCGCCGACCTGGTGGTGACCGACTACGCCACCTACGCCGACCTGCGCGGATACATGCACGGCTCGGCCGCGGTGATCGGGCTGGAGATGCTGCCGGTGCTGGGGACGGTCGTCCCGCGCGAACAGGCCGCGCCGTACGCCGCCGCGCTGGGCGTCGCCTTCCAGCTGAGCAACTTCCTGCGCGACGTGGGCGAGGACCTGGACCGGGGGCGCGTCTACCTGCCCGCCGACCTCCTCGCCGGGCACGGGGTCGGCCGGGACCTGCTGCGGTGGAGCCGGGACACCGGGCGGCGCGACCGCCGGATCACGGACGCGCTGCGCGACTTCGAGGCGCTGACCCGCGGTGTGTACCGGGAGGCGGCGCCCGGTCTGGCGATGCTGGACCCGGTGTCCCGCCCGTGCATCCGTACCGCGTTCGTCCTGTACGGCGGCATCCTGGACGCGGTCGCCCGGGACGGGTACGCGGTGCTGCACCGCCGGGCGGCGGTCGGGCGCCGGCGCCGGGCCGCGGTCGCCGCCGACGGTCTGGTCCGGGTGCTCGCCGCCCGGCTGGCCGCGCGCCGGGCACCCGGGCCGGCGGTGCGCCCCGTGGCGCCGGACCCGCTGCCCACCGCCGCGCGCGGCATCCCGTGCCCGCCGGTCGCCGTCGCCGAGGAGGTCGCGTGAATCCCCCCGCCCCCGGCCGGCGCGGCCGGCTGCCGTTGTCGCTGCGGCGGCGTCCGGTGCCGTGGGAGCGCCAGCGGCCCACCTGGCGGGAGGCCAGGCCCGCGGTGATCGCCGGGGCGCTGAAGCGGGCCGAGGCCCGCCCGTCCGGCAACTGGTACGTGGTGGGCGCCTCCCGCGACCTGCGCGCCGACCGTCCGCTCGGACGGACCGTGGCCGGGCGGGAGCTGGTCCTCTGGCGCGGCCCGGACGGCCGTCCCGTCGGCGGCCCCGGCGCCTGCCCCCACCTCGGTGCCCCGTTGCGGGACAGTCCCGTGCGCTGCGGCACGCTGGTCTGCCACTGGCACGGGCTCGCCCTGGACGGCGGCCCGTCCGCGGGCTGGGCCCCGCTGCCGGTGCACGACGACGGCGTCCTGGTGTGGGTGCGGCTGGACGAGGTGGGCGGTGAGGCGCCGCTGGACGCGCCGGTTCTCCCGCCGAGGCCGGCCGTGGCGGGCGCGCTGACGTCCGTCTACACCGGCGTCGGGGTGTGCGAGCCGGAGGACGTCGTGGCCAACCGGCTGGACCCGTGGCACGGGGCGTGGTTCCACCCGTACTCGTTCGTCGATCTCACCGTGGTCGGATCACCCGACGACCCGGACGCCGAGGACGCCTTCACCGTCGACGTCTCCTTCAAGGTGGCGGGACGCCTGGTGGTGCCGGTGCGGGCCGTGTTCACGGCACCCGAGCCGCGTACCGTCGTCATGCGGATCACCGAGGGCGAGGGACTGGGTTCCGTCGTCGAGACCCATGCCACGCCGCTCGGGCCGGACGAGCGGGGCCGGCCGCGTACGGCGGTCGTGGAGGCCGTGCTCGCCGCCTCCGGCCGGCCGGGCTTCGCCGTCGCCCGCCGGGCGGCGCCCCTGCTGCGTCCGCTGGTGCGGGCGGCGGCGGGGCGGCTGTGGCGGGACGACCTCGCCTACGCCGAGCGGCGCTGGTTGCTGCGCGCCACGGGGCGGTTCCCCGGCTGACGGCCGGCCTGGTGAGGTACGTACGCCGGTGACCCGGCCGCCGGTGACCGCGTCACCGGGCCGAGAGCGGCTGGGCGCGGGCGATGAGGAGGGCGACGTCGTCGTGGCCGGCGGGGTGGCGCAGCTCCCGCAGGAGCCGGTCGCAGGTGTCCTCCGTGGAGGGGTCCGGTGATGCCAGCAGGCGCAGCAGGTCCTCCAGCCGTTCGTCGATGGGGTCGTCGCGGGTCTCGACGAGACCGTCGGTGTACAGCACCAGCTGGTCGCCGGGCTCCAGGCGCAGGGTGGTGGTCTCGAACGGGACGCCGCCGACGCCGAGCGGCGTGCCGGTGGGCAGGTCGAGGAGTTCGGGCGGCTTGCCGGCGCGCACCAGCACCGGGGGCAGATGGCCGGCGGACGCCACGTGCAGCAGGGCCCGGTGGGGTTCGTAGACGGCGTACACGCAGGTGGCGATGTACGGGTCCAGCCCGTGGGTGATCTTGTCGAGGTGGGTGAGGATCCGGGCCGGGTCCAGGTCGAGGTCGGCGAGGGTGGAGGTGGCGGTGCGCAGGCGGCCCATCGCGGTGGCCGCCGGGATGCCGCTGCCCATGACGTCGCCCACCGCGAGGGCGGTCCGGTCGTCGTCGAGGGGGATCACGTCGTACCAGTCGCCGCCGACCTCGCTGAAGGCCTGCGCGGGCCGGTACCGGGCGGCGACGTCCAGACCCGGATGGCGGGGCGACAGCCTGGGCAGCAGGCTGCGCTGGAGGGTCTCGGCGGCGCTGCGGATGTGCTGGTGCAGGACGGCGTTGTCGATGCTCAGCGCGGCGGACGAGGCCAGCTCGCAGGCGAGGGCGAGGTCGTCGTCGTCGAACGGCTGGGAGTTGCGGGCGCGGGCCAGCCCCATCACGCCGATGACCTCGCCGCGGGCGATGAGCGGGACCGCCATGTCCGAGTGGACACCGGCCCGGGCCAGCAGCCGGGCGGCCTCGGGCCCGGACGCGATGCGGGTGTGGTCCTCCAGATGGGTGAGGAGGTGGGGGCGGCGGGTGCGGATGCAGTGGGCCGCCGGATGGTCGGCGTGGTAGGTGGTGAGGCGGCCGGGCGGGACCATGGCGTCGACGGCGTCGGTGACGTAGGCCGTCTTCACCGCGAGGGCGCGGAACAGCGCGGGGCCCTCGCCGAGGTCCGGACGGCCGGTCTGGAGCACGGAGTCCAGGAGGTCCACCGCGACCATGTCGGCCAGGTCGGGCACGACGACGTCGGCCAGTTCCCGCGCGGTCCGCTCCACCTCCAGGGTGGTGCCGATCCGGGAGGAGCCGCTGGCCACGAGGCGCAGGCGCTGCTGGGCCTGCTCGGCCTTGCGGGCCGCCTCGTACCGGTCGGTGACGTCGACGACCATGTTGGCGATGCCGAGCACGTGCCCGTGGTGGTCCTCCAGTCGGTAGACCGACACCGCCCAGGCGTGGTCGTGCTCCGGGTCGGCGGCGGTGCGGCCCACCACCTGCTGGTCCACCACGGGCACACCGGAGGCGAGGACCCGCCGCATCACGGTCTCCGCGTCCATGAAGGGTGCGCCGGGCAGCACCACGCGGAAGTCGCGGCCGATGTGGCCGGCCTCGGGGATGCCGTGCATGGCCGCCAGGGCCGGGTTGACGGCCAGGTACCGCAGATCGGTGTCGAGCACGGCCAGGCCGATCGGGGCCTGGGTGACCAGCCGGGTGGACAGGGCCAGGTTGCGCTCCACCTGGCGCAGCGTGGCGCGGTCGGTGGCCAGGCCCAGGGCGTAGTGGTCGCCGAGGTTGTCCGTCAGCCGCATGTTGCGGAACTCGACCATCCGGGTGCTGCCGTCCTTGTGGCGGACGGGGAACGCCCCGGCCCAGCCCCGGCCCGTCGCCATCACGTCGGCGAACAGGGTGACGGCCGCGTCCTGGTTCCCGGGGTGCAGGAGCAGCGGCGCGGCGTACTGCCCGACCGCCTCGGCGCGCGTGTAGCCGAACAGCTCCTCCGCCTGCGGGCTCCACATGTCGATCTTCCCGTCGGCCTCCAGCAGCACCGCGGCGACGCCCAGCAGATCGAGCAGTCCGCTCGGATCCACCGCGCCGCCCTCCGGACGGGCGGGCTGCTCCGGACGCCGCTGCGCTCCTGTCATCGCACTCGCTCCTTCCGCCTGCCGCCTCTACGGTGCGCCCGCCTCACCGCGCAGTCGGGTGACACGGTCTTCCCGCAGGTCAGCAGCCGCATCCACGATGCGGTACGGGACGTGGGGCGGCCACGGGGACGCGCCGGGAAGGGTCCCGCGACCTGCCCCGGCCCCCGTGTCCCGGGCACCTGGCGCCGGGTACGAACTCCATGGAGCGCTCACCTCACTGTTCCGGCCGACACTCCACTTCTACCCCTCACCACCACCAGGTGTCCCGCTCGGCGGCGCGGATCGCCCGGACAGGCCGCGCGGAGGGTGATCCACCGGCGCCACGGGAGCGGGCCTGCCGGGGCTCGGCACGCGGGCGTGGAAGGGCGGTGAGGCACCTACAGTCGGCGTGCCCCCGGTGGGCCGTTGCGGGGGCGCCGCGCCAGCCCGGCGGTGCGGCCCGGGCAGGGGACGTGCGGGCGCGGTGGTTCACCTCGGACGGCGGGGCGTCCCGTGCCTCCTCCCTAGGGTCGGCGGGCTCCCGGCAGCCCGAGGACGTGTTCCGCCTGCCCGGCGGTGGGGAATCCCGGGGTGCCGGAGGGGTCGATGCCGTCCGGTGCCGGGGGGTCCGGCTCGTACAGGGTGCGCAGCAGCGCGTGGGGCACGGCCGTGTCGAACCCAGTGGTACCCCCGGCCGTGCCGGCGGCCTCCGCGTCGGGGGGCAGCAGGAGCCGCCGCGCGGACAGGTGCGCCGCCAGGAGCCGGGCGGTCGTGGTCACGTCGGCGGCGTGGGGGCCGTCTTCGCCGTGGGCGACGGCGGCGACCACCGGGATGCGGCCGTCGTCCAGCAGGGTGCGCAGGACCCCGGGGTCGGCCACGAGGTCACCGCGGGCGGTGCGGGTGAGCGTGTGGCCGTCCTCGCCGGTGATGCCCACGGCCAGCGGGCCGTGGGCGTTGACGAGGCCGACGAGGCGGCGCTGCACCAGGCCCGCGGCCACCGTGCGCAGCGCGGTGGCCGCGTCCTCGCCCGGGGCCCGCGGGACCGGCTCGGCGCCGGCGTCGTGCACGACGACCGGCCGCGCCCCGGTGTAGCGCAGGAACGCCAGGTCCTCGGCGAACGCCTCGGCGAGCGCGCCGGGGGCGAGCACGGCCGGCCCGGCGACGACGACCACGGCGCTCCCGTACAGGGAGCTGATCACCGGCAGGGCGGCGACGAGCGCCCCCACCCTGCGCAGTGCCTCGTCCTCCGGGCCTCCGGCCGCCGTGCCGGTCCCGGACGGGTACCGGATCAGACGTCCGTGCGGCGGTGGAGGACCCCGTCGCTCCAGATCCGGTCCACCCTGCCCCAGTCCATGGCGGAGGCGACGTCCGGGAAGAAGCCGTGCCCGTTGAGGTTGGCGCTGGTGTTGCACAGGACGGGCACGCCGCTGAGCCGGTGGTAGGCGGTCAGCACCTCCGTCAGGAACGGGTCGTCGTCCGCGGAGACGGTCTGGAGCCGTGCCGTACCGTCGAGGTGGACGATCGCCGGGACCCTGTCGAGCCATTCGGGGCGCACTTCGTGCTCGAAGAGCATGTACGGGTCAGGGGTGCCGGGGTCGAAGACGGCCGGGGCCTCCTCGACGAGGCAGATCGGGGCGACCGGGCGGTAGGGCTCGCGGTCCTTGACCCGGTTCAGCTCGTCCTTCATCGCGGCACCGGTGGGCGCGGCCAGGATGCTGCGGCCGCCGAGGGCCCGCGGCCCCAGCTCGGCACGGCCCTGGAGGACGACCACGGGCAGGCCCGACTCATGCAGCTCCCGGGCGAGTTCGGCCGGGGTGCAGGGTGTCGCCGTCCAGCCGTCGGGCACCTGCGGGCTGGGGACGAGGGCCGGGCCCAGCCGTACGTGCCAGTCGACGGGACGCAGTCCCTGGTGCCGGGCCCTGCCGAGCACGGCGGCGCCGATCGCCGAGCCGGAGTCGTTGGGGAACGGCGGCACCCAGACGTCGGCGAACTCCGGGAGGGCGCGCAGCGCGTTGTTCCACTTGATGTTCAGCGCGCAGCCGCCGGCGAAGCACAGGTTCCACGGTCCGGCGCCGCGTGCCGCGCGGACCTTCTCGGTGATCCGTTCGAGCAGGAGCTCCTGGAAGAAGGCGTGGACGCTGGCCAGCACGTCCTCGTCGGTGATGCCCCGGGGTTCCACCCGGTCGCGTACCGCCTGGAAGAACGTGTGGACGGGGGGCACCGACGGTTCGAAGAGGCTGCCGTAGCCGCCGACCGTCCGGCGGTACTCCACCGACTCCGGCAGGTCGCTCTCGAAGACCCGGTGGAACTCCTCGCGCAGCGCGGTCAGTACGTCCTCGTGCGGCGTGCCGAGCGCGATGTACGCCATGAGCTTGCCGGCCACCGACAGGTCGTCCACCGTGGGCGACTGGACCTCGCGGCGGAACGGGCCGAAGTGGTGGCCGGCGATGGCGTAGGCGTGGCCGAGCAGCGGGAAGAGCGCGCCGAGGTTCTCCACGCCGGTGTCGGGGTCGGCCCAGTACAGCCGCGGGAAGAGACCGCCGTCCCAGACGAGGACGAAGGACGGCTCGCCCCGCCGGGCGAAGGGGCTGGAGCAGTAGGCGCTCGCCAGGTGGCCGGCGGCGTGCGCGTAGCTCGTGTACGGGTAGGAGCGGCCGTCCATCGGGAACTCGCCGAAGGCCCCGGGCGCGGCCAGGTCGGGGCAGGCGTCCGACTCCCGGTAGGGGCCGACGGCGAGTTCCACCGGGACGGCGGAACTCAGCAGGGAGACCACGCCCGAGACGTCGCCGTCCCAGCCGTCGACGACCCATTCGTCGACGTCCTGCGGCTTGTAGCCGAAATCGGCGAGAATTCCGGGGATCTGGCTGAGGTCGGAGACGGTGCTGTACCGCAGACCGTTCCCTATCTTTTCCATCTCGACGCTGAAAACGAGGCGATCGTCATCGAGCAGGGCCACCGCTCCGTCGTGCGTGAGCTTGAGTCCGCAGACAATCAATTTTCCACTCCCTGATCATGCTGAAGCAATGGCCCCAGTGTTACCGGTCATCGAGTCGCAGACAATAAAGGGACGACTTGCGGCCGGCGGGGGACAGCCGCCGCCACTCTTCCGGGGCGGAGTCCGGGTCGACTTCTTGGAATCCGTGTCGCGTGAACCAGGCGCCACCGTGTTTGGAGGCCGCGAGAATCGCGGTGCAACCGGCGTCGGCCGCTTGCCGCACGGCGTGGCGCAGCAGGATCCGACCGATTCCCCTGCCCTGGGAATCCTGCGCGACGCAGAGGTTGTATATGACCAGGCAGTGCGGCACCGGAAGGAGACCGAGACAACCGGCGATATTCTTTTCGCCGGCCGATCCGTCGACGGCCACGAGGAAATCGCCGATGTGCCGCGCGAAGGTGTCGGGCGAGCGTCTGAGCAGCCGGTCGGCGGCCGCGAACGGTGCGGAGATCCGGGCCAGCTCCCCGGCGTCCCCGGGGTGCGCGGGCCGTACCGACACGCCGGTCCCGGCCGGCCGGGGCCGGGCGTCGACGCGGGTGCCGGCCTGTCGGTCACGAAGCATCGGGTTCGCCGCGGCCGCCCGGGCCGCCGTTCCCGTTCCCCGCGAAGCCCAGGCCGAAGGGCTGGTCGACGGGCATCAGCTCGATCATGTTGATGTTGACGTGCGGCGGCCGGTCCAGGCACCAGGCGATGCCTTGGGCCACGTCGTCGGCCGTGAGAGGGGTGACGCCGTCGTAGAGGGCCGCCGCGCGCGCCTCGTCCCCCTCGTAGCGGACCTGGGCGAACTCGGTCCTCGCCATGCCGGGCGCCACGCAGCTCACCCGGACCCCGGTGCCCTGGAGGTCGACGCGCATGTTGAGGGAGAGCTGGTGCACGAACGCCTTGGTGGCGGCGTAGACGTTGCCGCCCAGGTAGGGGTACTCGGCCGCGATCGACCCGACGTTGACGACGTGGCCGCCGCCACGCGCGACGAGTCGGGGCAGTACGATTTCGGTCAGATTCAGCACACCTGTGACGTTTGTATCGATCATTTCACGCCAGTGTGTCGAGCCGCCCGCCTGGACCGGACCGAACCCCTTGGACAGGCCCGCGTTGTTCACCAGCACCGAAATGTCGCGGTATCCGGCGGGTAGCTCCTCCAGGGCCCGGCCCAGGGAGTCGGGGTCCCGCACATCGGCGACCACGGGGAGAATGGCTCGATATGGATCCTCTTCGGCGAGCGTTTTGAGCCGTTCGGCGCGGCGGGCGAGGGCAATGACTGCGTATCCTCTTGCAGACAACACCTGCGCGATGCGCGCACCGAATCCGGACGAGGCGCCAGAAACCAACGCAATGCCACGAGGCTCCGTACCGTCCGACATATCCCTCTCGTTCCCCCTGCAACAGGTCGCAGAGTTTCACGTAGGCCTGCACCCCGTGTCAAGGTGCACTTCATGACCGGTCATGCAGCGGGTTCCCCGCGCGCCGGCCTCAAGAAGAGGATTTAAGGTCACGCGCTCTCCAGGAAAGGAAGTAGTGAAGAGAGCTTCACCGCATGACCACCCGTAACTTCTTGCCAGTCAATCACGCTCCCGCACGGCGTCGCCATGTGACGCACGTCACATGGGCTATCGGTGGCAGGCCCTTGAGGATCATGACTACAGTCGAAAGCTAAGTCCCAGTACTACAGCGCGAAATCATGCGGCGATAAAGGGCGGAAATCCAGTCCCGAACGCCCGGATCGAAAGCCTCGCGGGGAAACGGGGGAGTATGCCGGCCCATCTGTTCGGTGGCGCAGCACGAATCCCTCGCCCCACGCCCGTGCCGCCCATTCACCACAGGGCCGGATCCGGATTTCGAAGACACCACCAGAGCCGACCCCCGTTGACCACCGGCCTCGACTCGCAAGGGAACGCAGCGTGCCCGTCATCCACAAACGCCATCTTCGTGCGTCCGTCGTCGCGCAGCCGTTGCTGCACCGCTGGTACGCCTGGCCCTACCTGCTGGCACCGCACACCGGGGCGCTGAACCTGCGCGAGAGACTGCTTCCCATCCTCCGCAACTACGTCATGTCCCCGACGCTGCACGCCAACGCCCTGGCGGACCCGGCCCGTTACGGCGCGCCGTTCCTCAACCCGGGCAACGCCGGCACCGCCGAGGTACAGGCACTGCTCGACTCGACCCTGCGGGAGGCCGAGGCGCGGCTCACCCTCGCGGACGACATCGACCGCCTGCGCGCCCTGCTGGCCGAGCGGGCCACCGGCGGCCCCCTGGAGTCCCTCTACCCCGAGGTGCCCGAATCGCTGCGCGGCTGCGTCGAGTTGGTCTACGACACGGCGAACCACCCCTCCTTCCGCTTCTTCGAGTCGCTGCTGTACCGCTCCCCCGCCTTCGAGGAGCACGGCCAGACCCTGTCGCTGACCGCCGTCCCGCCGCGCGACCAGCCCTTCGTGTACGGCAGCCCGGTACTGCCCTCGCCCGAACGCCTCGACATCGCCGTGCCGTTCTCCGCCGGTGTGTGGGACGACGTGTTCGCCGCCCGCCTCCAGCCCGTGGACACCCGGGAACTGGCGGAACGGCTGGGCCTGGACGCCACCGCGACGGCCGGCTTCGACGCGCTCTTCCACGACGAGACCCCCCGCACCCCGGACCCGGTCCCCGACGGCCACGTCCGGATGCGCTACTTCGGGCACGCGACGGTCCTGGTGGAGACCTCCGCCGGCGCCGTCCTGCTCGACCCGCTGATCGGCTACACCGACGACGGGCACGAGCACTTCACCGTCGCGGACCTGCCGCACCACATCGACGCCGTGGTGATCAGCCACTTCCACTCGGACCACTTCTCGCTGGAGACACTCCTCCAGCTGCGCACCCGCATCGGCACCATCGTGGTGCCCCGCGCCTCGGGCGGCACCATCCAGGACCCCAGCCTGAAGGTGATGCTGGAGGCCCTGGGCTTCCGCCGGGTGGTCGAGCTGGGCGAACTGGACACCCACCGGGCCGCCGAGGGCCTGGACGTCGTGGGCCTGCCCTTCATCGGGGAGCACGCCGACCTCGACATCCGCACCAAGATGGTGCCCCTGGTCCGCGCGCTGGGCCGTTCCTTCATGTTCGCCACCGACATCACGCCGATCGAGCCGGCCCTCTACGACCGGGTGCGCGACATCGTCGGCGAGGTCGACGCGCTGTTCGTCGGACTGGAGTGCGTCGGCGCCGCCCTGAGCTGGCTGTACGGCCCGCTGATGGAGGCCAAGCTGACCCGCGAACAGAACCGGTCGCGCCGCCTGAAGGGGTCCGACGCCGCCATGGCGGACCGGCTGGCCCAGCAGGTGGGCGCCCGGCACGTGTACGCCTACGCCATGGGCCTCGAACCCTGGCTGAAGCACCTCACCGGCTCCGAGTTCGACGCCACGTCCGAACCGGTGGTCCAGAGCGGCCTGCTGGAGGAGTTGTGCCGACGGCGCTCGGTCGGTTCGGAGCTGCTGTACCGGCAGGCCGAACGCGTGTGGCCGGCCGCCGAGCCGCGCTCCTGAGCCCGCCGGGACGCGCCACGATGAATCCCTCTCCCCCCACCGCACCCGCGCGGGAACTGGTGCGCCCCCGGCCACGGCCGGAGGCACCCGCCGTCCTGTACTGCTTCCCGCACGCCGGCGGCGCCGCCTCGGCCTACCGGCCGTGGCCCGCGGCGCTGCCGGACCGGATCGAGGTGGTGGCCGTCCAGCTCCCCGGACGCGAACACCGGATCGCCGAACCGCCGGGTGTGGACACCGCACGCCTCGCGGACGCCGTCCGCGCGGACGTCGCGGCGTACGGCTCGCGGCCCTACGCCCTGTTCGGGCACAGCATGGGCGCCCTGGTCGCCTTCGAGGTGGCGCGCGCGCTGTCCGTCGGCGACGGCCCGGCCGGTCCCGCGCTGCTGGCCGTCTCGGGCATGGAACACCCCGGCTCCGGGCGGCCCCGGCCCGCACTGTCCGGACTGCCCGAGGCGGAGCTGCTCGCCTGGATGGCCGGGCTGGGCGGGTCACCGGCCGAGGCGCTCGCCGACCCTGGGCTGCTGGAGATCCTGCTCCCGCCGCTGCGCTCCGACCTCGCCTGGCTGGAGGGGTACGCCCCGCGGCCGGCGCCCCGACTGGCCTGTCCCGTCTCGGTGTTCGCGGGCGAGTGGGACGACCGGGTCGCGCTGCCGGGCCTGGAGGCCTGGGCCGGCGAGACCCGGCGGACGGCCACCGTACGCCGCTACCCCAGCGGGCACTTCTACGCGGCGGAGCAGCTGCGGGCGGTGTGCCGCGACCTGGCCGACGACCTCGCCGACGCGCTGGACACGCGCGGGGCGCTCCGTTGAGCGCGGCCGACCGGCGCTGGCTCGTCGAGTGGCAGCCGCCGGCCACGGCCCGGCTGCTCCTGGTGTGCCTGCCCCACGCGGGCTCGGGGGCCTTCCAGTTCCGCCGGTGGCAGCAACTGGCCGGTCCCGGGATCGCCGTGGCCGCCGTACAGCTGCCGGGGCGGGAGAACCGGTGGGGCGAGGAGCCGGTCACGGGCACCGAGGAAGTGGTCCGGGAACTGGTCCCGGTACTGGCCGCCCGGCTCGACCTGCCGTACCTGGTGTTCGGGCACAGCATGGGCGCCCTGCTCGGGTACGAGCTGGCGCGCGCCCTCGGCACCGGGTACGGGTCGTGGCCCGTCGCCCTGGTGGCCTCCGCCTGCCGGGCGCCGGACGCCCAGGGCGAGCCGACCGGGGCCGCCGCGATGAGCGACGGCGAACTGGTGGCCGAACTGGCCGCGGACGGGGCCGTACCGGCCTACGTGGCCGCCAACGAGAAGCTGGTCCCCGTCGTCGCCCGGCCCCTGCGCGCCGACCTCACCCTGTGCGACCGGTACCGCCCGCCGGCCACGGAGACCGTGCTGCCCTGTCCGGTGCACGCCTGGCGGGGCCGGGACGACCTCGCCGTCACGGACGAGCACGCCGGTCAGTGGCGGTCCTGGTCGGCCGAACCGGCCGATGTCCGCCGCTTCGACGGCGGTCACCTCTACCACCTCGACCGCCCCGACGAGGTCGTGGACGCGCTCCGCCGCCTGGGCGAACGGGCCCTCACGGGCGTGGGGGAATAGCCCGCCACCTCCCGCCGGCCCGCCCGGCCGCCTCCCGCCCGGGCCCCGAGCCCACCGAGACACGTCAGAAGGAATCGCGTTGCCGAGGAACGACCCACTGCCCGACACCGGGGACCCGGATCTCCGCTCGCCCCGCCGCTATCTGCTCTGGCTGCTGCGCCGGCAGGCCGGTACGGCGACGCTCGGGGTGCTCTGGGGCTGCCTGTGGATGGCCGGCATGGGGCTCACCCCGCTCGCCGTCGGCGGCGCCATCGACGCGATCACCGACGAGGACACCGCGAGCCTGCTCGGCTGGACCGGGGTCGTCCTCGGACTCGCCCTGGCGACCACCGCGGGCAGCGTGCTGCGGCACCGGTGCGACACCGTCGGGCGGCTCAAGGCGAACTACCTGACGGTCCGTCTCGTGGTCCGGCAGGCGGTGCGGCTCGGCGGCGGGCTGCGCGACGGCGTCGCCGACGGTGACATGGTGACCGTCGGCACCGCCGACATCTCGCGGATCGGGGCGCTGCCCGGTGCGGTCGCCCGCGGCACCGGCAGCGCGGTCACGATCGTCGTGGTGGCCGTCGTGCTGCTGTCCACCTCCGTGCCGCTGGGGCTGCTGGTGCTCCTCGGGGTTCCCGTCCTGCTGGCGGGCACGGGTCCGCTGCTGCGCCCCCTGCACCGGCGCGTCGGCCGGTACCGCGAGCTGGAGGGCGAACTGACCCGGCGGGCCTCCGACATCGTGGCGGGCCTGCGGGTGCTGCGCGGCATCGGCGGCGAGCGGGCCTTCTGGGGACGCTACCGCGCGGACTCCCAGCGGCTGCGGCAGGCCGGCGTCGAGGTCGCCGAGGTGGAGTCGGTGCTGCCGGCCGCCGAGGTCCTGCTGCCCGGGGTGCTGGTGGTGGCCGTGGTCTGGGCCGGCGCCCGGCTCGCCCTCGCGGGTGACATCTCCCCCGGTGACCTCGTGGCCGCCTACGGCTACGCGGCGTTCCTGATGCTGCCCATGCGCACCGTGACCTCCGCCGTGCAGGTGGTCGTCGGCGCCAACGTGGCCGCCGGGCGCGTGGTGCGGGTGCTCGCCGTCACCCCCGACCCCACCGTCGGCACGGCGCCCGCCGCCCTGCCGGACGCGCCCGACCTGACCGACGCCGGCTCCGGCCTGACGGTCCGGCACGGGACGCTGACCGCCGTGGTGTCCGCCGTCCCGGAGGAGAGCGCCGGGATCGCCGAGCGGCTCGGCCGCTACCGCGAGGGCGTGGTGACCCTGGGCGGGGTGCCGCTGGACACCCTGCCGGTGGAGCAGGTGCGCCGGCACATCCTGGTGGCGCGCAACGGCGACACCCTGTTCTCGGGAGTGCTCCGCGACGAACTCGGCGCCGGCCGCACGGACGAGGAACTGGCCGCCGCGCTGCACACCGCGGGCGCCGAGGACATCGTGGACGCGCTGCCCGACGGGCTCGCCGGCGTCCTCACGGAGCAGGGCGGCACCCTCTCCGGCGGACAGCGCCAGCGGCTGCGGCTGGCCCGGGCCGTCGCGTCCGGGACGCCCGTGCTCGTCCTGGTCGACCCGACCAGCGCGGTGGACGCCCTGACCGAGGCGGGCATCGCCCGGCGCCTGCGGGAGGCGCGCGCGGGGCGGACCACCGTGGTGATGAGCGCCAGCCCGCTGATCCTGGACCAGGCCGACGAGGTGGCCTTCGTCGTCGACGGCAAGGTGGTCGGCACCGGCGCGCACCGCGACCTCGTGGTCCACAACCCCCAGTACGCCGCCACCGTCCTGCGGGACGGAACATGACCGGCCGCGCCTCCCGGCGGGCGTCCGGCTTCCCGCGAAGGAGTGCCCAGTGAGTCTTCCGGTCGCCGACGCCCCGGCGGTGCGCCGACACGTCCGAGAACTGGTCAGGGGCCGCGCCGGTCTGCTCGGCCGGACGGTGACCTGGTTCGTCCTCGCCACCGCGTGCGGGCTGGTCGTCCCCGCGCTCCTCGGCCGTCTCGTGGAACAGGTGCAGCAGGACGTCTCCACCACCCGCGTGGACGTCGTGGTCGCGGTGATCGCCGGACTGCTGCTCCTCCAGGGCGTGTTCACCAGGACGGCGCGGCTGCTCGGCGCCCGGCTCGGCGAGCAGGTGCTGGCGGACATCCGCGAGGGCTTCGTCCAGCGGGTGCTGGCGCTGCCGCTGTCCGCCGTGGAGAAGGCGGGCACCGGTGATCTCCTCACCCGCGGCACCCGGGACGTGGACGCGCTGTCCAGGGCCGTGCGCATGGGCGCCCCGTCCATCCTGGTCGCGGGCCTGTCGGTGCTGCTCACCTTCGTCGCGCTGCTGGTGACCAGCCCGCTCATGGCGCTGCCCTGCCTGGTGGCGGTGCCGCTGATCGCGGGGTCCACGCGCTGGTACCTGAAGCGTGCCCGGGCTGCGTACCTCGCGGAGGCGGCCGGTTACTCGGACCTGACGCAGGGGCTCGCCGAGACCGTGACGGGTGCCCGCACCGTCGAGGCGCTGGGCCTCGGCGAGCGGCGGATCCGCCGTACCGACGAGGACGTCCTGCGGTCGAACGCCGCCGAGCACCGCACGCTCTTCCTGCGCAGCGTGTGGTTCCCGCTGATGGACTTCGGCTACGTCCTGCCGGTGGCCGCCACCCTGTTGTGCGGCGGCCTCTTCCACATCCACGGGTGGGTCAGCCTCGGGGAGGTCACCGCGGCGACGCTGTACACCCGCGCGGTGATCGATCCGCTGGACGAACTGCTCGGCTGGCTGGACGAACTCCAGGTGGGCGACGCCTCCCTGGCCCGTCTGGTCGGGGTGGACGCGGGTGCGGCCGGGGACACCGGCGCCGGCCGGAGGCCGCAGGGCCGCCAACTGGCCGCCGACGGGGTCAGTTACGCCTACCGCGAGGGCCACGACGTCGTACGGGACGTGACCCTGCGGGTGCGGCCCGGTGAGCGGATCGCCGTCGTCGGCCCGTCCGGAGCGGGCAAGTCGACACTCGGCCGGGTCCTCGCGGGCATCCACCCGCCGCGCAGCGGCACGGTGACCGTCGGCGACGTCCCGGTGGCCGAACTGCCCCTGGAGGAGCTGCGCCGGCACGTCGCGCTGGTTACCCAGGAGCACCACGTGTTCCTCGGGACGGTCCGCGACAACGTGACGCTCCCGGTGCCGGACGCGACGGACGAGCGGGTGACGGCCGCGCTGGACGCGGTCGACGCCGGTGACTGGGTGCGCGGCCTGCCCGCGGGGCTCGACACCGGCATCGGCCCCGGCGGCCACGCGGTCTCCCCCGCCCAGGCCCAGCAGCTGGCACTGGCCCGGCTGATCCTCGCCGATCCGCACACGCTGGTGCTGGACGAGGCGACCTCGCTGCTCGATCCCCGAGCGGCCAGGCACCTGGAGCGTTCCCTGGCGGCCGTGCTGCGCGGCCGTACCGTCATCGCCATCGCCCACCGGCTGCACACCGCGCACGACGCCGACACCGTCCTCGTCATGGAGGACGGCCGCGTCACGGAGCGGGGCGGCCACGACGAACTGGTCGCCGCCGGCGGGGCCTACGCGGCCCTGTGGGACTCCTGGCACGGCAAGACCCCCGACACCCCCCGAACTTGAGCGCACCCGGAACCTCCGGCAGCGGAACACGAACCGGATCAGGAGAGTGACGTGAAACCGGACACCACCCACATCGTCGACGCCCCCGCGGTCGCCACGATCGTCGGCGAGGTCGGCCTCGGCCGGCTGTACGACCTGGCGATCGAACGACTGACCGAGGTACTCGCCTCCAGCGGTCCCACCCGCGCCGAGATGAAGACGCGCGACGGCTTCCTCCTCACCACCCCCACGCTGGGGCTGCTGGAGTGGATGCCGGCGGTCCGCCACGGCTCGACCGTCTCCATGAAGATGGTGGGCTACAACCCGCACAACCCCGTGAAGAACCAACTGCCCACCATCCTGTCCACGCTGCTCGCCTTCGACGTCGAGTCCGGGCACCTGCGCGCCGTCGTGGACGGCACGTTCGCGACGGCGATACGGACGGGGGCCGCGTCCGCGCTGGCCTCGCGGGCGCTGGCCCGGCCGGACAGCAGCGTGCTGGGGCTCATCGGCTGCGGCGCCCAGGCGGTGACGCAACTGCACGCCCTGGCGAGGGCGTTCCCGCTCACCGAGGTCCTGGTGTGCGACACCGACATCCGGGCGGAGAACACCTTCGCCGCCAGGGCGCGCATGCCCGAGGGGCTGGTCCGGGTGGCCGACCCCGCGGAGGTGGAGGAGCGCGCCGACATCCTGTGCACGGCGACCTCCGTCGCCCCCGACCAGGGGCCGGTGCTGCGGGGCACCTCGCTGCGCCCGTGGGTGCACATCAACGCGGTCGGCTCGGACATGCCCGGCAAGACCGAACTGCCTCTGGAACTGCTGCGCGACGCCGTCGTCGTCCCCGACCACCGGGAGCAGGCGGTGGCGGAGGGCGAGTGCCAGCGGCTGCGCCCGGAGGAGATCGGCCCCTCGCTGACGGAGGTGCTGGCGGACCCGGCCCGGCAGGCCGAGCTGCGCGACACCCGTACCGTCTACGACTCCACCGGGCTGGCGCTCCAGGACCTCGTGATGGTGGAGCTGCTGGAGGAACTGGCCCGGGAGGCCGGGGCGGGCCACCGGCTCGCGATCGAGGCGACCGCGCACGACCCGCAGGACCCCTACTCGTTCCTGCCCGAATCGGTCTCGCGGGCGCCGTGGCCCGCGCAGGAGGTGTGACCCCGTGCCCCAGCCCACCGACCGCCGGGACCCGCCCGGCGGCAACCGGCACCCGGAACACCGCGGGCCGGTCGTGAACATCGGCGCCCGGACGGTCCTGGACCTCGTCGACCGGGAGATCGCGGCCCGCCCGGACGCCCTGGCCGTGTGCGAGCAGGGCCGGAGCCCGGTGTCGTACGCGGAACTGGACCGGCTCGCGGACACCGTGGCCGCCCACCTCGCCGGCACGTTCGGGGTCGCCCCCGGGGACACCGTGCTGATCGCGGGGCGGGCGGGCGTGGACTTCACCGCGGTGGTGCTCGGCACCCTGCGGGCGGGGGCCGCCTACCTGCCCGTGGACATGACCTATCCGCGCGAGCGGATCGAGCAGATACTGCGCACCAGCAGCGCCCGGCTCACGGTCCTGGACGAGGGCGTGGCCGACGCGGCCGCCGAGCACCCGGGCGCCGCCGCGACCACCCTGACCCGGCTGCTCGCGCCCTGCCCGGGCCCGGCGCCGGCCCGGCCCCGCATCGCCGCCGAGGACGCCGCGTACGTCATCTTCAGCTCCGGCTCGACCGGCGCGCCGAAGGGCATCGTGCAGACGCACCGCTGCCTGGCCAACCTGGCGGCCTGGCAGGCGAACGGGTCCGGTCTCGGCCGGGAGCGCCGGGTGCTCCAGTGCGCGCCGCTCACCTTCGACGTGTCGGTCCAGGAGATCTTCTACACCCTCGCCTCCGGCGGCTGCCTGTACGTCCCCCACCCGGACGTACGGCGTGACCCGCGCGACCTGGTCGAGTACGTCATCGGCGAGGGGATCGAGGTGGTCGACTTCCCGCAGTCCCTCATCGACATCCTGATGTCGCTGCCCACCAACCTCGAACACGCCCCGGCGCTGCGGCACATCATCAGCGCCGGCGAGACGGTACGGGTCACGCCGGCGCTGGAGGGGCTGCTCACCCGGCGTCCCGAGGTCACCCTGCACAACCACTACGGGCCTGCCGAGAACCACATGGTGACGAGCCATTCGATGAGCGCGGGGCGCGGCAACCTGGAGCCCCGCCCGCCGGTCGGGTCACTGGTGTGGAACACCTACATCCGCATCCTGGACGAGGAGCGGGCGCCGGTACCCGACGGGGAGGTCGGCGAGGTGTACATCGGCGGGGTGGGGGTGGCCCGCGGGTACACGGACCCGGAACTGACCCGGGCCGTCTTCGTGGAGGACCCGTTCCTCCCCGGGGCCCGGCTGTACCGCACGCGGGACCGGGGGGTGTGGCGGGCCGACGGCACGCTCGGGCTGCTGGGGCGGATCGACGACCTGATCAAGATCCGCGGCAACGCGGTGGAGCCCCGTGAGCCGGAGTCGCGGCTCACCGCGCTGCCCGGGGTCAAGGACGCGGCGGTGTACGGGGTGGCGCGGGCCGACGGGGGCACGGAGCTGCACGCGGCGCTCACCGGGGATCCGCCGCCGGCGCAGGAGTTGCGTCGCGCGCTGCTCGCCGTGCTGCCGGACTACATGGTGCCGGTGCGCTGGTGGGTGACGGACGAGCTGCCGTACTCGGCCAACGGCAAGCTGGACCGCAGGGCCCTGCCCGGGCCGGCGGCCAGACAGCTCGCCGTGGTCCCTCACCAGGCGAACGTCTCCCGGTAACCGCGCTTGTCGACGCAGTACGTGCGGAACGCCTCCGCCTTCGCGACCATGACGTCGTCGCCGGTGCGCCGGGCGGCCTCGGCGTACCAGTCGAAGGCCGCCGTAGCGTGCGCCTGGCGCTCGAAGTGGAGCGCGGCGAACCGGCGGAAGGAGTCGCGCATGGTCGCCCGGGTCAACGGCGGGCCGGATTCGATGAGTTCCTCTATGTCGGCGTCGGTCACCTCGGGCAGGTCGAGTATCCGCACGGGCCGTTGTGCCGGGACGTCGCCCCGGATCTCGACCGGTTCCGCGGCGCCGGCGAAGTCGAGGCACAGGGAGAGCCGGGCGGGTCCGGCACTGCTGCGGGCCGAATGCGGGTCGGTGGTGTGTATCTTCCAGACCTCACCGCGCCGGAGATGGTAGACGAGGTCGTTCTCGGAATGCAGGGATTCCTCACCGGTACGCAACGGAATCTGCACCCGGGTGCCGGGCTCGGTGAATTCCAGGAAATCGACGTGCGGGGCGAGAATTCCGTCGGCGAGGCTGAAGATCCGCACCCACTGGAGTCGCTCCAGCGGGAAGTGCTCGGTCACCAGCGACATGACGCCGGGCAGTTCCCTCCCCAGGTCGGTGAGGGTCAGGCGGTCGCCGTGCGGGCGGAACGCGGTGTCGGACTCGGCGCCGCTGCCGTTGGCCAGCACATGGGCCGACCACGAGCCGAAGGTGAAGGCGTCGTACTCGCCTCCGGCGTCGTGCCGGTCCACGAGGGCCAGCTCCGTTTCCAGGTCGTAGGAGTCGATGGGCAATACCGCAAGCCGCTGGGACTTGAGCAAGGCAATCCCCCTCCAGCAGTTGGTGACTTGACGCGCTGAACATTCGCCGGCGCCTTCCGCTCGCCACCATAACCCGACAGAGATACGAGGGCAATGACAGCAATCTCCGCCTGGCGGAAGGTTATTGACAAGATCTGGAGTGTTTGTGCAGGGTTTTTTTCCGCAGAGTTCTGCCGTCACGGAGTGGAATCATGACTGACCTCGTGCAGGATCTGTGCCGGCTGTTCGCGCGGGCACTGGAGCTGGAGTACGTGACCGAGGACACCGACTTCTACCTCGCCGGCGGACACAGTCTGTCGGCGCTGGCGCTGGCCGTGTCCGTCGAGGAGGCCGTCGGGCTCCCGGTCCGGGTGCGCGACATCCTGGAGTGCGCGACCCCGGAGCTGCTCGCCGCCCGGCTGGCCGAGGCGCGCGGTGGGGCGGCCGGCCCGCGGACCGCCCCTGAGGCCGGCCCGGACGCCGGGCGGGCGCGGGACGGCGGGACGCCGGCGGACGCGGACGCCCCCGCGGACGCCGAGGTCCCGGAGTCCGTGCGCTGGCTGTGGCTGGCGCGTCAGCACGCGCACGGCGGCGACGGCGCGTACACCGTGCCCTGTCTGCTGCGCGGTGAGGGGGATGTCGACGTCGACCGGCTCGCCGCGGCCGTCGCCATCCTGCCCGCCCGCCACCCGGCGCTGCGCACCGTCTTCGTGGAACGGCGGGGCACCGTCCGGGCCGTCGTCACGGACCGGACGGCCCCGCTGGACGTGGTCGACCTGCGCGGCGACTCCCTCACCGAGGAGGAGTTCGAGGCGCTCGTCCACGACCGCGTCGAGGTCCCCTTCGACCTGGCCCAGGGGCCGCTCTTCCGCTCGACGCTGTTCCTGCGGCCGGACGGTGCCTGGTCGTTGCTGTTCACCGCCGACCATCTGGTCTGCGACGGACGGTCGCTGACGGTCCTGGCGGCCGAACTGGTCGCCGCCTACCGCCAGGACGGCGCCCTCCTCCCCGCACCGGTCCCCGGGCCGCGCCCGGCGCCCCGCCCGCGCGAGGAGTCGCTCGCGCACTGGCGGGAGCTGCTCACTCCCCCGCCGGCCCCCCTGCTCCTGCCCGTGGACCGCCCCCGCAGCGCACCGGCCGGCGTGGCGACGGACACGGTGTCCCTGGACATCGAACCCGGGACCACGGACCGCCTCGGGGCGGTGGCCGCCACCGCGCACGCCGGTCTCTTCGCGTCGCTCGCCGCGGCCGTGGCGAGCGGACTGGGCGGGCTCACCCGGACCGACGACGTCTGCCTGGGCACCCCCGTGGACCGCCGTTCCCCGCTCGGTCTGGACGGCGCCGTCGGTTTCCACGTCGCGACCGTCCCGCTGCGGCTGGACCTCGCCGGCCGGGACGACCCGGCCGCACTGGTGCGCCACGTGGCGGCGCGGACGGCGGACGCCCTGGACCACAGCGAGGTCGCCTTCGACGAGCTGGTCGCGGCCCTGGACCCGCCCCGGCCGGCGGGGCGCGGCCCGTTCTTCGACGTGTGGGTCGCCCTGTTCCCGCGCATCGACACCGGCCCCGCCGGTCCGGGGGGCATCGCGCTGCGCGGCGGCCCCTTCCTCCAGCGGCGGGGCATGTTCGAGCTGTCGTTCCAGTTCGTCGCGGAGGAGCGGGGGCTACGGCTGTGCCTCCAGTACGACACCGGGCGCTACGACCGGGACACCGCCGAACAGGTCGCCGGCCGGGTCCTCGCCGAACTCGGCCGTCTCGCCGGCGGGTCCGCGGTGTCCGGGGAACCGGCGCAGCCGCCCGGCGCTCCGCCCGCCCCGGCCTTCCAGGGCTTCCGCTTCGACGCGTGAGCCGGCCCCGACCTCATCCCAGTGAACAGGAGACACCCATGACCACGACGCCCACGCCCGCGGCGACGGCCGTGCCCGAGCAGTCCGGGACGGCCGGGACGACCGAGCTGCGGCTGACGCCCGACGAGGCCGCCGCGACCGACCGGCTGGCCCTGGAGCTGGCCGCGGAGCACCCCTCGGCGGACAGCGAGAGCCTGCTCCAGGAGCTGCCGTTGCTGGCGGCCCGGTTGCCGGAGCGGGTGCGCAGGTTCCTGCGCGCCTTCCAGCTGGACCGGGCGGACGGGTACTGCGCCATCAGCGGGCACCTGGTGGACGACGACCGGATCGGCCCGACCCCGGCGCACTGGCGCGACGAGCAGCGCGTCCACCGGGAACTGCCCGAGGAGATCCTGCTGCTGCTGTACGCCTCGCTGCTCGGCGAGCCGTTCGGCTGGTCGACCCAGCAGGACGGCCACCTGGTCAACGACGTGTTCCCCATCAAGGAGTACGAGACCCTGCTGCTCGGCACGGGCAGCAGGACGGCGCTCACCCTGCACACCGAGGACGCCTTCCACCCGTACCGCGCGGACTACATCATCCTGGCCGCGCTGCGCAATCCGGAGCGGATCCCGGTGGTGGTGGCGGAGGCCGACTTCACCACGCTGCCGGCGGACGTGCTCGACATCCTCTTCGACCACCGCTTCCGGATCATCTCCGACGACTCGCACCTGCCGCACAACAACACGGTCCGTACGCCGGAGGACCAGCGGGTCTTCGACAACATCTCCCAGCTGATCCACGGTCTGGGCCGGGTGCCGGTGCTCTTCGGTTCCCGTACCGATCCGCTGCTGTGCTTCGACGCCACGCACATGTCGGCGCCCGAGGACGACCCGGAGGCGGTGCGGGCGTTCGCCGCGGCCCACGAGCTGCTGACCCGCGCCGCGCGGCCCCGCGCCCTGGACGCCGGCACGTACGTCTTCCTCAACAACCACCGTGTGGTGCACGGCCGCAGTTCCTTCACCGCCCGCTACGACGGCACGGACCGCTGGCTGAAGCGGGTCAACGTCACCCACGACCTGCGCAGGTCGCGCGCGCTGCGGCGGTCCGTCGGTGCCCGGCTCATCGGCTGAGACGGGGGGCCGGGCGCGGTGGCGCCCGGCCCCCGCGCCGTCAGGTCCGGGACGCCGCCGCGGCGCGGCACACCCGGGCCACGGTCGGCTCGTCGAAGAAGTCGTCCAGCTCCACCTGCACGCCGAGCCGGTTCTCCAGCTCGATGACGAGGAGGGCGGCGGCGAGGCTGTGCCCGCCCAGCTCGAAGAAGTCGTCCTCGTACCCCACCGAGGACACGCCGAGCACCTCGGCGAAGAGCCCCGTGACCTGGCTGGTGAGATCGTCCTCGGCGGGCTCCCCGGGCGCCGCGCCGGACTCCCCCGTCTCCTGCGGGCCGGTGGCCGCCTGCGGCTCCCCGGCCCGCTCCGCCAGGGCGGCCCGGTCCACCTTGCCGTTGCGGGTGAGCGGCATCTCCGGAAGCCGCTCGATCCGGCTGGGCACCATGTGGCCGGGCAGGACGCGGCGCGCCTCGGCGCGCACGCCGTCCGGGTCGGCGTCGCCGGTCACGAAGGCGACGAGCACCGGCGAGCCGTCGGGGCCGGGGGCGGCCAGGGCGACGGCGGAGGCGACGCCCGGCACCGAGCAGAGCCCCGCCTCGACGTCGCCGAGTTCGATCCGGTTGCCGCGGATCTTGACCTGGCTGTCGCCCCGGCCGAGGAACTCCACCCCGGCGGGCGTCCACCAGCCCCGGTCGCCCGTGCGGTAGCGCCGTCCACCGGGCACCCCGGCCGCCTCGGTGAACAGCCGCCGGGTGAGGGCGGGGTCGTTCACGTAGCCGTCGGCCAGGCCCGGTCCGGCGAGGTGGATCTCCCCGGGGAAGCCGGGCGGGAGCCGGCGGCCCCGCTCGTCGAGCACCTCCAGGACGGTGGTGTCGATGGGCAGGCCCACCGGGAACCCGTGCCGGGGCCGCTCGGTGCAGTCGTAGGCGGTCGCGCCGACCGAGTTCTCCGTCGGGCCGTACTCGTTGACCAGCCGGACGCCGGGCAGTTCCCGGAAGTGGCGTGCGACGAGTTCGGCCGGGCACGCCTCGCCGGCCACGGTGACCAGGCGCAGCGAGCCCGGCGCGGCCAGGGCGTCGAGCAGCACGCGGTACAGCGACGGCACCAGGGTGATGTGGGTGGCGCGGTGGGCGCTCACCAGCTCCCCGACACGCTGCGGCACCAGCCGGTCGGACTCCGGCAGGAGCAGCAGGGTGCCGCCGGCGCCGAGGACGGAGAACAGGTCGGAGACGGAGCTGTCGAAGGAGAAGGACGGCACCTGGACGAGCCGGGTCCCGGCGTCCAGCCGGTGGTAGCGCCGCTTCCAGGACAGGTATCCCGCGATGGCGGAGTGCCGGACGGCGACGCCCTTGGGGGTGCCGGTGGAGCCGGACGTGTAGATGACGTAGGCGGGGTCGTCCGGGCCGGGGAGGGCGGGCAGGGCCGGGCCCTCCGTGCCGGTGCCGGCCGGCGCGGTGAGCGCGTCGGCCGTCAGCACGGGCACCGGGCTCCCGGCGGTCGGGCCGGTGCCGTCGGTCACCACGGCCGCGCAGGCCGCGTCGTCGAGGACGAACCGGAGGCGTTCTGCGGGCAGTGCGGGGTCCAGCGGGACGTAGGCGGCGGCCGCGCGCAGGACACCCAGGACGACGGCCACGGCGTCCACGCTCTTGGGCAGCGCGGTCGCCACCCGGTCGCCGGGCCGTACGCCGGCCGCGCCGAGCCGGCGGGCCACCGCCTCGGCGCGGGCCGCCAGTTCGGCGTAGGTGACGCGCCGGTCGCGGTCGACCACGGCGACGGCGTCCGGGGTGGCGCGCACCTGCTCCATGAAGGGTCCGAGCAGGGTGCCCGGCGTGGGTTCCGGCGCGAAGCCGGCGCGTTCCCAGCGGGCCACCTCGGCCGCGTCCTCGGATGCCGTCGGCTCGACGGCGGCGCAGGCGGTGCCGGGTTCGGCGAAGGCGGCCAGGACGGTCACCAGGGAGCGGAGCACCACCGCGGCCCACCAGGGGTCCAGTCGCCCGGTGTCGAAGCCGGCGTGCAGGGCCCGGCCGCCGTCCGGGGTCTCGCGCAGGCTCACCATGAGGGCGGTGGCGGGGTGCGGCGCGGGCGGCAGCCGGTCGGAACGCACGAGGAGGGAGAAGGGCAGGGCGGGGTCGTCGGCGGCGACGGTGTCCGCGGACCGCAGCGCGCTGTCGACGGCGATCACCAGGTCCCGCAGGGCGGCGTCCTCGGGGGTGGTGACGGCGCAGAGGGTGGTGCCCCGTGGTCCGGCCACGGCGAGCACGGGTTCGGGCGCGTCCTCGGCCGCGCGCAGGACCAGCGCGGCGGCGGCGGTGAGGACGACGAGTTCCTCCAGGGGGCGTTCTCCGGCCACCCGGCGCAGGCCCTCGCGTGCGGCGGGCGTCAGCTCCTCGGTGACGTCGCCGTGTCCGTCCCGCCCGGCTCCGGTGAGCCTGGCCCGCAGGGGGGTGGGGGTCGGTGCCGCGGTGGGGCGGGGTGCGTTTTCGAAGCTCATGACGGGTCCTCAAGGGGGTCGGGGCCGGGCCCCGCACGGCGCGGGTCTCGCCTCGCAGGCCCACGTGGCCGCGGCTGCCTCCGAGGCTCGGAACGGTCTTGTGCCTGGCTTACGGAATCGGACAGGGTGTTCACGTGCCGGTGATCGGGGCGGGTGGGAAGAACGGGGTGCGCGTCGTGGGGCGTACCGCGCACGAGCGCGCCGTTTCACCGGTGGGACGCTTACCGGAAAGGGCCGGCGATAAACCGGATGTGCACCCGTACGCGGAGACGGGCGCCTTGTTCTGCATTCCGCCGGCGGTTTCCCGCCGGAGAGTTCTCCGGGAGTTCGTGTCGAGCCGCCGGGAATCGCATCGCGTAAGACGAATAGAAGCCGGCATATTGTCGCCGCGAGGGTCCGGTAACGGCTTTTCCCTTTTACCGTCCCCGTTTCCAGGACTCCGGGGAGGTCGGTGTCATCGCAGGTCAACCGCCCCAGTACCGGTAAATCGGGCATACGGTCGATCTATGCCTCGGCCGTCGTCGCGGGTCCGGTATCACGCATACGGGTGCCGGTGGAGTCGACATACCGAACCGCCCCCGCATGTCGGATTTTCCGCGTTTGCCCCCTCCCGTATCACCAGGTGTTCGGACAAGGAGCATAGCAGCGGAACGGATCTTGACACAGCCCCTCTTGCGCCCCCGCGACCCCACGTCAGATTTTCCCTGAAAAAGCTTGGCTGACACTCGTCACTATGGCACGCTCGGACGGAGAAGGTCACGAGCTTCGCCCCACGACGGGCCGGGAGCGCGGAATCCCGGGCTCCTCGCCTTCGTTTCCTCGTCCCGCGCGGGCAGACCACCCGCAGGAATGACGAAAGGACCGCACGTCCATGACGCCCGCAATCGAGGCACTCCCTCCACTCGGCCGGGACGACGGCTTCACCGGGAGCCGGACGCCCGCTCCCGAAGGCCTCGACGCACGATGCCCGGCACGGCGCGCCGTGTCCGCCCGGCCGGACACGAGACCGGGTCCGCCGGCCCGGTGAGCGCCTCCCGCCCGGGCGCACGGTCCTGTCCGCCGGCGCCCGTGGCGCCGACGGTCCGCTGACACGCCCACCCGTACGCACGCGGCGGGCCCCGCGGCACGTCCGCCGCCGTACGGTTCCCCCATGAGCCGCGCGGCCACCGCCGCGGCGCGACGGCCCGGCCCGCACCGAGCGGCACCGACGCGTCCGCGCCCGCCGGCGTGCGCCGACCGCCGTCCCCGTCGCCGCGTCCACACCACCACCGGGTTGTCTCCGGCCACAGGCCGACGCCCGTTCCCCGGCCGGCCCCGCCGCGCCCGTCCCGACGCCCGCCCGGGCGACCGTCCCCGACGGCCCGCCGGCGCGGGCCACCGCCCGCCGCCCCCGCTGCCACCGGCAGTGCCGCAACCGGCGTACCCCGTCCGCGCCGAGGCCGAGGCGCCCCTGGCAGAGGAGAACCTGATGACCGTTGCCGATGGCCGAGCGAGGGTGACCGTCGCGCTCGACGACGACACCAGTGCCGCGCTGCGCGCCCTGTGCGCCTCGGCGGCCGCGGAGGTGCCGCTCGCGGTCCCCGCGCTGCTGCGGGTCCTGGCCCACCGGCTGGCCCCGGACGCCGACCCCGCCGTCCGGGCCCTGCTGCCCGGTGGCGAGGTCCGGCTGGAGGCACCCCTCGACCCGGGCGCCGGCTTCCGGGCCTGCCTGCGTGCCGAACGGCGCGCCGCCGAGGCCGCCGTCGGCCGCGCGGCGCTGTCCGGCACCGCGTTCACGGCCGGCGCACTCGGCCGGCAGGCCGTCCTCGGCGGCCGGCTCGACCCGGACGCGGGACGCGTCGCCGTGACCGTGCGCGGTGACACCGCCGACGCCCGCGACGCCCGGCGCACCGCGGGCCGACTCGCCGAGCTGGCCGCCGAGGTGTGCGCCGCGCCGGACACCCCGCTGGGCCTCCTCCCCGTCCTGCCCGCCGGTCGGCCCGAGGAGCTGCTCGCGCTCGGTACCGGCCCGCACCGGGAACTCCCGGGCAAGCGCACCGTCCTGGACCTGTTCGCCGAGCAGGTCGCCGCGCGCCCCGACGCCACCGCCGTCATCTGCGGGGATCGGGCCCGCAGTTACGCCGAGCTGGACGGCATGGCGGACCGGCTCGCCGCACGGCTGGCGGCGGCGGCGCCGACCGGGCCCGAGCGGATCGTCGCCCTGCTGTGCGCGCGCACCGAGTGGATGCTGGTGTCCCTCCTGGCGATCCTCAAGACCGGCTCCGCCTTCCTGCCCATGGATCCGGAACAGCCTCCGCGCCGGGTGCGCGAACTCCTCACCGCGAGCGGGGCCACGGCGGTGCTCGCCGACGCCACCCGGGCCGAGCCGCTGACCGGCGCACCGCAGCCCGTCGTGCTGCTCGGCCGGGACAGCCCCACCGGACCGCCCGGGCCGGCCTTCCGCCCGGCGGGCCCCGAGGACCTGGCCTACGTCGTCCACACGTCGGGCTCCACCGGAGCCCCCAAGGGCGTCATGGTCGAGCACCTGGGCATCCTCAACACGGTCCTCCACCGCATCGACTACTACGGCCTCGGTCCCGGCTCCCGGGTCCTCCAGGTCGACCCGGTCCACGCCGACGCGGGTATCTCCGACGTGCTGTCCGCGCTCTGCTCGGGCGCGCCCCTGGTGGTCCTGGAGCGGGAGCAGCTCATCGACCCCGACGAGGTCGCGGCCGTCATCCGGCGCGAGGACGTCACCCACGTGCAGACCGTGCCCAGCCTGTACCAGCTGATCCTGGAGTACGCCGGGGACCGGCTGCCCTCCCTGCGCCAGGTCGTCCTCGGCGGTGAGCGGCTCACCGCGGCCCTGACGGACCGGCACCACCAGCTGCTGCCCGACGCCGAGTTGTTCAACGAGTACGGCCCGTCCGAGGACAGCGTGGCCACCACCCTCGTCCGGGTCCGGGCCGGCGGCGGGGAGCCGCCCGTGGGCAGGCCCTTCCCCAACAAGACGGTGGACCTGCTGGACGAGCACGGCCGGCTGGTGCCGTTCGGCACCCCGGGCGAGATCTGCGTGGGCGGCATCGGGCTGGCCCGCGGCTACCTCGGCGACGAACGCCGCACCGGGGAACGGTTCGTGGCCAACCCGGTGCGCGGCGGACGGCGGATGTACCGCACCGGCGACCTGGGCCGCTGGCTGCCCGACGGCAGTCTGCTCTGCCTCGGCCGCATCGACGATCAGGTGCAGATCCGCGGCCACCGGGTGGAGCCCGGGGAGGTCACCGAGACGCTGGCCGGGGCGCCCGGGGTGCGCGGCGCGGCCGTCGTGGCGGTGCCGGGCACCGCCGGGGACGGCTCCCACCGGCTCGTCGCCTACGTCGTCGGCGACGGCGAACCCGCCCGGCTGCGGGCGTACCTCGCCGACCGGCTGCCCGCCCACATGGTGCCGGACGCCTACGTCGCGGTGCCGGCGCTGCCGGTCACCTCCATCGGCAAGCTGGACCGCGCCGCGCTGCCCGCCCCGCCCGAGCCCGGCCAGGGCGCCGGGGCGGCGGACGACGGGGACGACGGGGAGCTGACCGGGGCCCAGCGGCGCGTGGCCGGCGTGTGGTCGGCGGTGCTGGGACACCCCGTGCACCAGCTGGACGCCGACCTGTTCGCGCTCGGCGGGCACAGCCTCACCGCGGCGCGCATCGCCAAGGAGCTGGGCGTGGCGGTCAGTACGGTGTTCGCCCGCCCGACGGTACGGCTGCTCGCGGAGGCCCTCGCGGAGGGCGCCCCGGAGCCGGCGGTGGCCGCCGCCCCGGCCCCGGCCCCCGCCGCCCCCGGGGAGGGTGTCTTCCCGCTGTCCCGCGCCCAGCGCAGGGTGTGGCTGACGTCGCGCCGCACCCACGCGGACCGGTTCATCATCGCCGACCTCGTCCGTACGGGCCGCTCCCTGTCCCCGGACACCCTGCGCACGGCGCTCACGGCCGTCGTCGAGCGCCAGGAACTGCTGCGGGCCCAGGTGGTGCCCGCCGGGGCGTCCGCCGGGCTGACCGTGCTGGACCGGCTGCCCGGCGGCGTGCCGCTGCGCGTGACCGAGCTGCCGGGCGCCGACCCGGACGGACCGGCCGTCCGCGAGGCGCTGCGCCGGGCCCGCGCGGTCACCTTCGACCTGGAGCGGGCACCGCTGTTCGAGGTCTGCCTGATCGCGGGCCCGGCCGGCGGCGACCTGCTCACGGTCGCCGCCCACCACCTGATCTACGACGGTGCCAGCGTGGACGTGCTGCTCGACGACCTGTTCGCCGCGTACGACGAGGTGGAGCGGTCCGGCGCGGTCCGGCGGCCCGTGCCGGACCACCAGTACCGTCACTGGGCGGCCGAGGAACAGACCTGGATGGAGTCACGGGAGGCCGCGCGGCAGGAGGCATTCTGGAAGGAGCGGCTGGCGGGGGTACGGCCCGCGCCCGACCTGGTGGACGGCTCACGCCGGGGCAGGCGCCGGGGACTCGCCGGACTCGCCCGGCGGACGCTTCCGGCGGCGGCGGTCCAGGGCTCCCCGGTGACGCCGTACGCCGTCGTGGTGACCGCGTTCACCGCGCTGCTGCACCGGACGACCGGGGCGACGGACCTCGTGCTGGGCTTCCCCGCGAGTCTGCGGCACGGCCCGGCCGACGACGCTCTGGTCGGCTACTTCGCCAACGCGGTCCCGCTGCGCCTGGAGTTCGGGGCGCGGGACGGACTGGGCGAGCTGCTGGGGCACGTGGGCGCGCGCGTCGTGGAGGCGTACGAGCACTCCCGGTTGCCCTTCGACGCCCTCGTGGAGCGCCTCGGCATCGGTGCGCGGCCCGGTCGCAGCGTCCTGCTCGACCTGGGTGTCAGCTGGGAGAACGCGTCCGTCGGCGGCCCGTCCTGGCAGGTGGAGGACGTGCTGGCCGAGGACCTGCCCGCCGACAGCGACCTGTGGCTGTACGCGAGCGTGCGCGGCGACCTGTTGCACCTGGACCTCACCTACGACCGTCAGCTGGTGACGGAGGAGGAGGCGGCGGGCTTCGCGGACGAACTGGTGCGGCTGGTGCCCGTGGTGGTGGCCGAGCCGGCCACGCCGGTGGGCACGGCCCCCGCGGAGGAGAAGGAGGAGGACGTATGGGGCGCGACCTCGTACGACTTCTGATCCGCCGGCCCGCTCGGCGGGTGGTCCGACGGTCCGGGGCCGGGTGGCGGCCCGCTGCCGCGGGCCGCCACCGTGACCGAGGGTCAGACCAGGGCGCGGCGGTGCGGCGCGAAGCGCCGGCCGCCCGCCAGGCGGAGGTCGGCCAGCACGTTGATGCGGCGCAGCCACCGGTCGGTGCCGTCGTAGCGGGCGGCGAACGGCCGCCGCCCGTGGACGGCCCGCTTGTTGTCCACGATGAGCAGTTCACCGGGGCCGACGACGACATCCCGCAGCGCGGCGTCGATGGCCGCGGTCACCGCGTCGAGCGCCTCCAGGGCCTCACCGTCCAGGGACCGCGGCATGAAGGCCGGGTCGATGCAGATGTAGGGGGCCTCGCGGTCGCCGGAGAGGACCGGCGTGCGGCGCGGTGCCGTCTGCCGGTCGGCGATGTCGCGGAACGCCTCGGCGACCCAGCTGTCCTCGTCCAGGCCGGTGGTCCTGCTGTTGAAGGCGGCGGTGTGCGACTCGTCCGGCAGGATGACGAAGCGCTCCTCGAAGAGCACCTGCCGCACCCGGTCCTCCAGTTGGATGTCCTGGGCGGTGGCGAAGGTGGTGGGCACCCGGTCGTGGTTGCGGATGCCGGCCAGCAGGATCCAGTCGGCGCGCAGCGGGTGGAAGGCGTCCTCGTTGTGCCACTCCAGGGTGGTGGTGGAGCTGGAGCCGAGCTGTTCCGCCTCATGCCCCTTGATCGGGAACAGGTCCAGCACCAGCCGGCCGCGCTGCTGCGTCACGAAGGAGACCGGGTCGCCGAGCAGCGAACCGATCAGGAGCAGCAGGGCGGTGGCCCGTTCGGCCTCCTCGCTGACCGGTTCGTGGACGTAGTCGGTGGGGGTCGGTCCGGCCAGCGCCTCGGACACGGGCAGGTTGGCGAGGACGAGTCCGCCGTACGGACGCCCGGTGAGCCGGAAGTCGACGAGATGGGAGCGGATGCGCAGGGGTATCTCGTGCGCCAGCAGGGCCAGTTCGTCGAGTCGCCGGTCGATCGGCTGTTCGTGGCGGCCGTCGAGGGCCGCCTCCGCCAGATCGCGCAGGGCGGTGTGCTCCGCGTCGGTCAGCTCCAGGCAGGGCATGCGGTCGTCGGCTCGCAGCGGGAGTTCCGCGACGGGAAGAGCTCCTCTGAGGTTCATGAGGTGTGCTTTCCTTTTCTGTGCTCAGGCTTTATTCGGGACGGACGGACCCTCATGAGAGATATCGGACACGTAACGGTCCGGACGGGGGCAAACCTTTTCCGGCCTAAAATACGGGGAAATTCGGGGTGCTCTGGATATTATCGACCGACGTTCCAAGAACGCCACGGAGAGCCCCCTTCCCCCGATTCCGTCCACCGACTCACAATCCCCGCGTCGCCGGAAAAGACTGGGTCGAAGCCTAGTCTCACCAGACACTTCGACCCAGTAACCGGCAATGTGAGCCGCGTCACGTCACACCCAGCGCATTCCCCACGACCCTGCGGATAACCCAAACCGCGAAGCGTCCCGGGTCATTCTCGCGCCCCGCGCGGTTACCGGTTCGATTTCCAGACCCGCCTCTTCTCCAGCACTTTCCAAGCCGAGGAGCCACCGTTGTCGAAAGGCCCTGACCCTACCCGTGGACCGGCGCACTCCTCGCCCCGGACCACGCTTTTTGGCCACCCGGCGGAAAGAGACTCCGCGGCCGTACGGGCCCACTGGCTGGCGGCGCTCCAGGGCATCCGGCGGGAGCCCCTGCTGGAGCCGGACGGCGCCACCGCGCCGGCTCCCGAGGCCGCGTTCGTGCCGGCCGGACCGGCCGCCGCGCTGCGGCGCATCGCCGGCGACGACCCGGTCGGCCTCGGCCTGCTGCTGTTCGCCGCCACCCGGCTGTGCCTGAGCGCCTTCGGCGCCGGCGGGGAACCGGCCGTGCTCTGCCCCTCACCGGCCGACCCGGACGCCGAACTCGCCCTGCGGACACCGCTCGACCGGACCACGCCGATGACCGCGTTCCTCACCTCCGCCCACGCCGACCTGGTCGCCGCGACCCCGTTCGCCTGGCGGCACCGCGCCTCGCTGGCCGCGCAACTCCGGGCGGCCGGCACGGCGGAGGACGACGCCCTCGCCCAACTGGCCGTCCGGTGGTGGGCGTCCGGCGAGCCGGCCGGACCGGCGCGCGCCGGCGTCGAGGTGCGCGGGCGACTGGAGGAGGACGGCACCCTGCGGGTGGAGGTCGTGTCCGCGCAGGGACGGGTGCCGGCGGCCGCGGCGGCCCTGCCCCGGTGTGTCGCCGCCGCGCTGACCGACCTGGCCCGCGACCCGGGGCGCCCGGCCGGGCAGGTCGACGTGCTCGGCCCGGACCAGCGCGCCGAGCTGGAGGCCTGGAGCGGACTGCCACTGCCCGCCGCCTTCCCCGCCCTGTCGCTGCTCGACCTGGTCGACGCGTCGGCCGCCCGCAACGGCGACCGGACGGCCGTCGTCGACGGCGCCATCCGCCTGACCTACGACGACCTGATGCGGCGGGCGGCGCTCCTGGCCGCCGAGCTGCGCACCGAGCACGGGGTGGGCCCCGGTGACCGCGTCGCCGTCCTGCTGCCGCGCGGCGCGGGCCTCGTCGTGGCCGTCCTGGCCGTGCTGCGGGCCGGCGCCGTCTGGGTACCCGTCGATCCGGGCCACCCGGAGCAGCGCGTCAGCCATCTCCTCCGGCTGAGCGAGGCCACACTCCTGATCGGCGACCGGCCGCCCGCCGGCTGCGCCCTGCCGGCCGTACCCTCCGAACGGGTCCTCGGCGCCCGGCCGGACGCCGCGGCCGACACGTCGCCCGCGCCCCGGGTACGGCCGGAGGACGAGGCCGTCCTGTTCTTCACCTCGGGGTCCACCGGACTGCCGCGCCCGGTGGGCATCCGGCACGACCAGCTGCGCCACAAGGTGGTCAGCTCGGCGGAGCAGCTCGGCATCGACGGAGGTGTCCGCACCGCCCTGCTGTCCGCGCTGACCTCGGACGCGACGGCGTACCAGATCTTCGTGACGCTCGGCGTCGGCGGCACCCTGGTCGCCATGGGAGCACCCGACGAACTGGACCCCGTCACCTTCTGGGACCGCATCCGCGCGGAAGGGGTCACCCTCGTCAACTGCGTTCCGGGGCTGCTGTCGGCCATGCTGGAGGCGCTCCCGCCGACGGCCGGACTGCCCCTGTCCCATCTGATCCTCGGCGGCGACGCCGTGCCGCGCGGCCTGATGGCCCGCACCCGGGGCCGGCTGCGCGTCGGCACACTGGTCAACCTGTACGGCCCGTGCGAGGCGACCGTGGAGTGCGTGTCGTACGTGGCCCCCGGCGACCGGGCCGCCGAACTGATGTCGGTACCCATCGGCTCCCCCTCCCCCGGTTTCGGCGTGCTGCTGGTGACGCCGTGGGGGGTGCCGGCACCGGTCGGTGTCCCCGGGGAGATCTATGTCGCCGGGCCCGGTGTGGCGGCCGGTTACCTCAACGCGCCGGAGGCCACGGCGGAGCGGTTCGTCCCGTGCCCGGTCGGCGACGCCGGTCACAGCTTCCGCACGGGTGACCTCGCGCGCTGGACCGCCGACGGCACCCTGGACTTCCTGGGCCGGATCGACGGCCAGGTCCAGCTGCACGGGCAGCGGGTGGAACCGGGCGAGGTGGAGCAGGCGCTGGTGCGGCTGGCCGGGGTACGGGAGGCGGTGGTCCTGCCCCGGCCGGCCGGGGCGGACTCGGTGACGCTGGCCGCCTGGTACACGGCCGACACCGCCGTGGAACCGGCCGACGTACGGGCCCGGCTGGCCGAGGGACTGCCCGCGCACATGGTCCCCCGCCTCCTCACCCGGCTGCCCGCGCTCCCCCGGACCCCGCACGGGAAGATCGACCGGGCCGCGCTCGCGGCCACGCCCGATCCCCGGGCCGCCGAGGTCTGGGCGACGCACGACGACGCCTCACGGACCGTCGCCGACGCCTGGGAGAGCGTGTTCGGGCAGCCGCCCCGCTCCGCCGACGAGGACTTCTTCGAGGCCGGCGGCCACAGCCTCACCGCCGCCCAGCTGGTCAGCGCCCTGTGCGCCGCGGAACCCGAGTGCGGGGTCGCCGTACGGCAGATCTTCACCGCGCGGACGCCGGGGGCGCTGGCCGAGGCCGTACGACAGGGTCTGCGCGACGCGCGGCCGTCCCCCGTCGCGCACACCACCGCGCCCTCCGCCGCTGCCGTGCCGCCGGCGCCCGGGGAGACGCTGCCCGCCGCCGTCGCGGCCAGCAACGCGCAGCGCCGCATGTGGCTCCTGGAAGCGCTGGACGAGGGCGAACTGCGGGCCCACAACATGGTGGAGGCGTACGAGCTGGACCGCCCGCTCTCCCCGGAGGCGCTGCGCGCCGGGGTGCGCGCGGTGGTGGCCCGGCACGAGTCGCTGCGCACCACCTTCGACCTGCCCTCGGACGGCTCCGGCGCGGAACTGCGCCAGGTCGTCCACGACGCCGGGGACCTGGACGTCGTCCCGCTGCTCCAGCGGGTCGCGCCCGAGGACTTCGGGGCCGCGCTCGACCGGGCGCGGGACGAGGAGACCAGGTGGCGCTTCGACCTGGCCACGGGTCCGCTGTTCCGGCTGCGGTACCTGAGCGCCGAGGGGCACCGGCCCGTGCTGCTGTTCAACGTCCACCACTGCGTGAACGACGGCTGGTCGTACACCGTGCTGCTGCGCGACCTGCTCTCGGCGGCCGGCGCGGCCGAGGCGGGACGGCCCGTCGCGCTGCCCCCGCTGCCGGGCTACCGCGCGCACACCCGGGCACTGGCCGACCGGCTCGCCGCGCGCGACGCGGCGGCGCACGCGGCGTACTGGCGGCGCACACTCGGCGATCTGCCCCCGTTCCCCCCGCTGCCCGCCGACCACGCGCCGGGCGCCGTGCGCGACAGCGCCGGCGGGCAGGTCCGGGTGGGGCTGGATCAGGAGCTGACGGACCGGCTGCGCGCGGTGGCCGTGCGGGCCTCGGCCACGCCGTTCATGGTGTGCGTGGCGGCGGTCCGCGTGCTGCTGCACCGGCTGACCGGCCTCACCGACCTGCCGCTCGGCACGGTGGTGGCCGGGCGCTCGGCGCCCGGACTGGCCGAGGAGGTCGGCCTGTTCGCCAACACGGTCGTGCTGCGCACGCGGACCGGGCCTGCGGACTCCTTCGCCGGCCTGCTGGACCGGGTCCGCCGCACGGCCCTCGACGTCCAGGAACACGAGGAGTACCCGTTCGACCGGGTCGTGGAGGACCTCGCGCTGCCGCGGACCGCCGGCCGCAACCCGCTCTTCGACGTGCTGGTGGAGACGGTGATGTCGCCGGCCGTCACGTCCGGCGACGGGGACGGCCGGCGCACGGCCCGGCATGTGGACGAGCCGCCGCGGGTCGGTGACTTCGACCTCTCCTTCGGCTTCCGGCTGCCCGAGCCGGGCGCCCCCCGGGCCGCGGAGATCCGTGTCGGCTTCCGCCTCGACCGGTTCACGGCGCACAGCGCCGCGCGCATCGGCGAGCGGCTGCTGGAGATCCTGCGGGCCGTCCTCACCGACCCGGACGCGCCGCTGGACGCGGCGCCCGCTCCGGCGACCGGCATCGGTGGCGGACCCGCGCGGACCACGACCGACCTCGCCCTCTCCGAGAGCGCCGTGCGGGGTCTCGCCCGGGTCAGCGGCGGGCGGGCGGCCGAGGAACTCGTGGTGCTGACCGCCGCGGTGGCGCTGCTGACGGCCGGCTGCGACGGCCCGGGCGGGCTACAGGTGCAGCGGGCGTCGGCGCGGGTCGGCTGCCCGGTGGCCGTGGCCCCCGCGGCCACCCCCGCCGACCTGGTCGTGGCGGTGGACCGGGCGGTCCGCACGGCGGACCCGGCCCGTGGGCTGCCCGCGGTGCTGGTCGCCTCGGAGGCCGTCGCCCCGCCGGCCGACCGGGTGCCGTTGAGCGTGACCCTGCTCCGGGGGGACCGGACCGGCGGGCGGGTACTGCGACTGGAGGCGGACCCGGGGGATGCCTCGCAGCGCACGGCCCAGACCCTGCGCCAGTGCCTCGACCGGGCACTGAGCTGCTTCGCCCAGCCCCGGGAACCGTTCCCGGACGGCATCACCGCGCCCCCGGCACTCGTGCCGCACGGCGCCGACATCGGGGGGAACCCGTGAGTCCTGACCTGGCCGTGACCCATCTCGTCGGAGCGTCGGCGGTGATCCTGCTGGCCGCCCATGCGGGGGGTTGGGTCTCCCGCAGACTCGGCCAGCCCACCATCGTGGGCCAGTTGATCGCGGGCATAGCCCTCGGCCCCAGCCTGCTGTCCCAGCTCCCGGACTCCGTCGGCAACACGCTGTTCCCCCAGGCGATAGCGCCGATGCTGACGGGGCTGAGCCAGGTCTCCCTGGTGCTGTTCCTGTACGTCGTCGGGTACGAACTCGACCTGAGCCTGCTGCGCGGCAGGTCCCGGACCACACTGACGGTCGCCGCCGCGGCGTTCGCGGTGCCGATGGCGGTGGGCGCGGGCGCCACGCTGCTGTTCCACGGCACGCTGGAGCGGCTCGGTGTGCCGCACCACATGTCGGTGAGTTCGGTCCTCTTCCTGGCCGTGGCGCTGTCGATCACGGCCGTGCCGGTGCTGGTCGTCGTCGTGCGGGAGAACGGGCTGGCCGGCACGGTGCCCGGGGTCATCGCCGTGTCGGCCGCCGGCCTGATCGACATCGTCGGCTGGGCGGTGCTGCTCGGCACCCTGATGCAGGGCAAGGGCGGCGGGGCCGGCATGTCACTGCCGGTGCGCCTGCTGCTGCTCGTGGTCTTCGTCGTGGTGATGGTGTGGCCCGCGCGGCTGCTGCTGAAGCGGTTCCACCGCTTCCCCGGTGTCTCCGCGCAGCCCCGGCTGGCGCTGCTGATCGGGTTCGCCTTCACGGCCGCTTGGGCGACCAGCGCGCTCGGCCTGCACGTCATCTTCGGGGCGCTGCTCGCCGGGGTGGTCACACCGCGCGAACCCGACGGCACCCTCGACCCGGAGCTGGTGCGCCCGCTGGACAGCGTGGGATCCCTGCTGCTGCCGTTCTTCTTCGTGGTGTCGGGCCGCAGTGTCGCCGTCGGCTCGTTGGGCGGCACCGCGGTGGCCGTGCTGGTCGTGGTCACGGTGCTGGCGGTCGTCAGCAAGGTGGGTTCCGGGGCGCTGGCGGCCCGCGCCTGCGGGCTGGACAACCGTACGTCCCTGACGATCGGGGTGCTGCTCAGCACCCGTGGACTGACGGAGCTGATCGCGCTCAACGCCGGTCTGGAGGCGGGGCTGTTGAGCGGCCCGCTGTACACGGTGTTCGTGCTGATGGCGATCGCGACGACGCTGCTCACGCAGCCTCTGCTGACGCTGTGCCGCCGGGTGCGGCCGACGGACCCCGACCCGCTGTCCACCGCCGGCCCGGTGTCCGCGGCGGCACCGGGCGGCCACTGACGGGCTCCGGCGGCGCGGGTGCCGCGGCCCGGGTTCCGGCCACGGCCGCGGCACCCGCGGCCGTGGGTGCCGCCCGCCGCCCACGCACGGGAACAGCGGGTCCACCTCCGGGGAGGCGGACCCGCTGTGCGGGGCCCGGCGGTCGCGCTCCGGAGCCCGGGTTCCGGGCGGTCGTGTTCCGGTGGATCTACCGCCCGACGGGCGTCGCGACCCGGTACAGGCGGCGCAGCTCCTCTTCGAGCTTCTTGACCTCGTCGAGCCGGGGCCGGCTCTTGGGGGCGAACAGGCCGTCCTTCTCCCAGCGGTCCGGGTCCAGGCTCAGCGCCGAGACGTTCAGCCAGCCGCGGGAGCGGACCGCGTCCAGGTGTTCGGGCAGCGCGTCCTCAAGGGCCAGGTAGAACAGGACGTGGGCCAGTTCCTCGATGCGGTCGATGCCGTCACGGACGCTCACCAGGACCTCCCCGAAGGCGGGCGTCGTGGTGTCGTCGGGGGGCAGGTTCTGCACGAAGAGGCGGGCGAGGGTGGGCAGGTCGTCGAAGTAGTCGATGTAGTCGAACTCGAAGACGCCCCGGTAACTGCCCGACCAGGCCTTGAGCAGGTTCATGACGGAACCCTGGGTGGCGACCACGGGGGCGCCGAGCGCGCTGAGCGTCGTGCTCGCGGACTCGTCCAGGTACGTCTTGCCGTAGAACTGCGGGTCGGAGAACGCCCAGCCGACGTAGTAGTCCCAGATCGTCTTCAGGGACATGATCACCGGGTTGTCGTGGAAGGCGTACGAGCCCTGGATGTTCTGGGTGAGCCCCTCGGCGAGGGACAGGAACCACCGGTTGGCGTAACGGACGAACTCCTCCTGGAAGGAGTCGGCCCGGTCCCGGCCGATCATCTCGGTCACGAACCCGTTGGCGTAGCCGATCAGGTTCGAGCCGACCGAGTAGTAAGGGTCGGCGAAGACCGCCGCGTCACCGACGCACGCCCAACGGTCGTGGGAGAACACCTGGTGCGAGGAGTGGCTGTAGTTCTTCAGCACCCGGAAGTCGAGCACCGGCAGTTCGCGGATGGCGGGGTCGAAGCCCGGCACGCGGTCGACCACGAAGTCGATGGCCTTCTCGATCCGGTTGTACTTGATGACCGGGTGGAGTTCGTCGCTCACGACGATGCCGACGCTGGTGTGGTCCGGGGCCAGCGGGATGGCCCACACCCAACCGCCCTCGAACATGAAGTGGTTGGTGGAGTGCCAGCGGGGCTCGTCCGCGCGGTCGTGCCAGTCCGTCTGGTCCGGCGCCACCAGTTCGTCGGTGTCCAGGCGTCCTTCGAGCCGGAACCAGACGGAGTTGTGCGGCTTGGGGTACCGCTTGGTGAGCCCGAGCTTGCGCTGGAGGAGCCGGTGCCGGCCGGTGGCGTCGACGACCCAGCGGCAGGTGACGGTGGTCGTCTCCGGGTTGCCCTCGTCGTCGCTCTGGTACGTCACCCGGTGCGGTGCGTCGCCTTCGCCCAGCTCGATGTCCAGGACGCGTACGCCCTGGGTCAGTTCGGCCCCGGCCTCGACCGCGACCACCCGCAGATGCTCCTCCAGGGAGCCCCGGTTCAGCTGGTAGGACTTGGCCGGCAGGAACCGGTTGACACCGAACTCGGACTCCAGGTGGAAGTCGGGGCGGTCGCCGTAGAAGTAGCGCAGCCCGAGCTTCTCCAGCTGGTGCTCCTCCAGGTAGTCCCGTATCCCGACGACCGCGGCGAAGTAGTGCGCGCCCACCTCGACCGTCGACTCGCCCACCTTGAACGCGGACACGGGGATCGGCGAACGCTCGCGCTCGCACACGAGGACGCTGAGCGTGGGATAGGCGTCCTTGAGCTGCTTGGCGAGGCAGAGCCCGGCCAGGCCACCGCCCGCGATGACCACGTCGTGGTCGACGCCCGTGAACTCCGTGACCATGGAATCAGTACCGCCCTGTCCGCTCAAGGTTTACCCGCCTCGCTGCTCTGCCGGTTCTCGATGATGAGAGCCAGGCTCCTGATGGTTCTGCCGGTGTAGGGGTCGGAGTTGTCCAGCTGGACCCCCAGGCTCTCCTCCACGGCGGCGACGAGGTCCATCACACTGAGGGAGTCGCCGCCGAGTTCGAAGAAGTCGTCGTCCGGGCCCACTCCGAGCGGGGCGAAGATCTTCCGCCAGATCGCGAGGAGTGCGGACTCGACGGGTGACGCCGGCTCGGGCGCGGGGCCCGCCGGAGAGGTCGCGTCGGAGTACAGGGCGGCGAGGGCCGCCTCGTCGACCTTGCCGTGCGCGGTGACGGGCACCGCGTCGACCGGGATGATGGCCGACGGGACCATGTAGTCCGGCAGGGTCTCCTGGGCCGCCGCGCGCAGCCGTTCGACGTCGCCCGCCGTGGGGCCGACGACGAAGGCGATCAGTCGGGGCGTCGCCGTCGTGACGTCCCGGCGCAGCAGGACGACGTGGTCGACCGAGTCGTCCTTGGTGAGCGCCTCGGCCACGTCACCCAGGTCGACGCGCCGGCCCCGGATCTTCACCTGCTGGTCGCGGCGCTCCACGAACTGGAGATTGCCGTCCTCGTGCACGCGGACGATGTCACCGGTCCGGTAGACCCGCTTTCCGCCGAAAACCGGGGAAGAGGGGACGAAGAAGCTTTCCTCGGTCAGTTCCGGAGTTCCCAGGTAACCCCGAGCCAGGCGGTCTCCGGCGAGATACAGCTCACCCGTCCCACCGGTTTCCACCGGCTCCCCGTCCTCGCCCACCACAAAAGCCTCGGTGTGGTCGATGGGCTTTCCGATGAGCACGTGCGGATCCGAGGCGCCGAGCGGGTGGACCGTGGAGCACACCGAATTCTCGGAGGGCCCGTATTCATTGAGGAGTTTCACGTCGGGAAGCCGGGAGAAATGCTCCCGGACGAGGCTGGAGGTGAACCATTCCCCGGCGATCGTGATACTGCGCAGCGCCTTCGTCGACTGTGCGCTCATCCCGGCCAGCAGGCGGCTGTAGAGCGCCGGGGTGATGAGGAAGTGCGACACCTCGCGCCGCTCCATCAGGCCGACGAGGTAACGCCGGTCGGTGATGCGGTCCCGGGCGGGGAGGAGGAGTCGCGCCCCCGAGGTGAGGGCGCAGAAGGTGTCGGCGACGGAGCTGTCGAACGAGGGGCGCGGCATGGCGAGCGTGGTGTCGTCCGGGCCGAACCCGTAGTAGGCGTTGCGCCAGGTCAGGGTCTTGACGATGGAGTGGTGCTCGACCGCTGTGGCCTTGGGTTTCCCGGTCGTGCCCGAGGTGTGGATCACATACGCGAGGTCCGTGGGGGTCGACAGCGGCGCCGGGTCCGTGTCCGGGGTGTCGAGGGTGTCGCTCATCACGTCCGTGATGAAGAGCACGCCGCCGAAGAACGCGGCGCCCGCCGCGGCGGACGACTCGACGAGCAGGGCCCGTGGTGAGGTGTTCTCGATGATGCGGTGGGTCACGGCCGGCGGGTTGTCCGGGTCGAGCGCGACATAGGCGCCGCCGGCCTTGAGTGTGGCCAGCATGCCGATGACCACGCTCGGCGGGTGCCGTACGAGAATGGCCACCCGGTCGTCCGGGGTCACCCCGGCGGTGTCGCGCAGGTAGTGCGCCAGCCGGTTGGCCCTGCGGTTCAGTTCGCCGTAGCTGATGCATTCGCCCTCGTACTCGAGAGCGATATTCTCGGGAGCTTGTCGGACGCTTTCCTCGAAAAACTGGTGCAGGGTCCCCGGTTTGTCGGGTGCTATCGTCACATGTTCCCCCAGTGCGAATTGCGAATACCGCGAGTCGTCGACCTGGGCAGCTTATCCGTCGTCAATCGAACACTCAAGGGGGGACTTCTTCGCATTCCGCGGCGGCCCGGTGGATGAATCGGGCCATTCCCAGACGACCGAACTAGACATCGAGTGCGCGGGTGAGCGCGCCGGTCGTCGCGGCCGGGGAGTTCTGCGGGAAGAAGTGGCCGCCCGGTACCGCCGCGAGGTCGAAGGGCCCGGCGCACAGCTCGCGCCAGGTGGCCGCCACGTCGGCGGTCACGTCCGGGTCGTCGTCCCCGTACAGCGCGGTGACGGGTGTCGTCAGGAGTGGTCCGCCGGGCGGCGGGCGGAAGGAGGCGTGCGCGGTGAGGTCGGCGCGCAGCACGGGGAAGAACCGTTCCCGGAACGCGGGGCGGTCGAGTCCGGCCGGGTTCGCGCCGAGGCGCTTCCAGAGCAGCTCGATCTCGTGGTCGTCCCCGGGGGGCCGGGGTGTGGCCGGCCCGGGCGGTCCGGCCGCGAGTACCGCGAGGTGGGCCGGCGGGCGCCCCAGTTCGGTCAGCCGGAGCGTCAACGCGTAGGCGAGACAGGCCCCGAAGCTGTGCCCGGCCAGGACCAGCGGGCCGGGGAGCGCGAGGACTGCCGGCAGCACGTCCGCGACGAGGTCGGGCACGTTGTCGAGCAGGGCCTCGCGTCCGCGTGCCTCACGCCCGGGCGGTACGTACGCGTGGAGCTCGACGCGGTCGGGGAGCGCGCGCCGCCACGAGGTGTAGGCCGTCGTCCCTCCCCCGGCGTGCGGGAAGCACACCAGGCGGGTGCGGCGGGCCGGGTCGTCGGGCTCGCCCGGCGGGCCGAAGCGGTGCAGGGACACGCTGCTGGGACCGGGATTGTTCTGCATGGTGCACACCACCCAAGGGGATCCACGACGAAGTACTGCGTGAGGGGCGTCGGTTCGTGACGAGGCGCGTGCCGGCCGGCGGGGCACCGGCGCGGTGGTGGCCTGCGGGTCACGGCCTCCGGGACGGCGCCCGGCGGCGTCTGGTGCCAGCAGCCATGACCTCACGTACCCGTGGTGCGGCAGTGGGCGTCTGGTGTGCTGGCACGGCGCTCCCTTGAGAGGTGGTCGGGGCTGGCGTGGTGCCCGGGTTCGCGGCCGGTCCCGGTCCGGCCGGGCCGGGAGGACGGTGACGTGGGGGTCGTTGCGGTGTGCGGCCCGGTCCCGGTGGCGGCTTACCGCCCGTGTGACGTGTGTCTGAGTGAGCCCCGCCTTGTGGTTTCCATGTCTATCACAGTCCACCGATCATGGACCTGACTATTTTGCGCCACGGTGGCGCGGGATCGCCGTTGACGCCACACGCTCGCGAACGACGCGGTGCGCTGCGCGGGCGGGGCGGGGGCGGGGTGCTCGGCGGGTGGTGCGTGGCCGGGAAGAGGCGCCCGGGGAAGGTGGCTCGAGGGCTCGGAGGCACGGGCGAGAGAACTCGGGGAGGCAGGCCCCCGCCGGGGCGGAAAGGGCGGGGGCCTCGGGAGGGAGGCCCCGGCCGGGGCCGGTTCCGGGACGGGGGCCAGGTAGGGCAGCTGTCCTGGAAGGAGCGGCAGTACCTGGCCGGAGGGTCCCGGGAAACGCACCGAGGGGGCGGGGGCGCGAGCGCCAGCGCGAGATGCCGAGGGGAAGGCGCCTCAGGGGCACCGAGCGGGAGGCTCACCGGTGAAGGTGGGAACCCGGGCGGGACGGGAATCCGGGCGGGCGGCACCCTTCCGGGGTGAGGGGGGTGGGGGCCCGAGTGGGCTCGCCGTTCGTGCGTCCCGGGAGGGGTTCCCGCGGTGCGGCGTCACCAGGCGGGCGGGAGTGGGCCCCCGCTGCGTCGCGCCACCTCGATATGCGGACCGCACCGTGGCACCGCAACTCCGCGCCACCGGAAGGGCGGCAGCGGAACCCGGCCGTGGCGTACCCACACGGCCCGTCGGCCGGATGCCGCAGCGCCGCGCCACGACACGGGTGTCAGCGCGGACCCGCGGCACCGCACATACCCCGAAGCACCGCATCACAACACGGACCGCGCCGCGACCCCAGGGCACCGCACCACTGCACGGACCGTGCCATGCCCCGGAGCACCGCACCACCACCCCGTCCCCCGGCGGGACTTCGCGCCACCGGGGTCCGCCGTGCGGGGTGTGTGGTGCCGGGGTGCGGTCAGTCGACGCCGGCCTCCATGGCGGCGCGGTCCAGCATCTCGTCGCCGGCGGCGGCCTCACCGCGGGAGGCGATGACCTCGGCGCCACCCTCCGGCATGCTGCCGATCAGTCCGGTGGCGGCGGCCTGGGCGGCGCCGATGGCGGGGTGGCCGGTGCCGATCAGCCCGAGCCCCGCGTACTGCTCGAGACGCGCCCGGGAGTCGGCGATGTCGAGGTTGCGCATGGTGAGCTGGCCGATGCGGTCGGAGGGACCGAACGCGGAGTCCTCGGTGCGCTCCATGGACAGCTTGTCCGGGTGGTAGCTGAACGCGGGGCCGGTGGTGTCGAGGAGGGAGTAGTCCTCGCCGCGGCGCAGTCGCAGGGTGACTTCCCCGGTGACGGCGGCGCCGACCCAGCGCTGTAGCGACTCGCGGACCATCAGCGCCTGCGGGTCCAGCCAGCGGCCCTCGTACAGGAGCCGGCCGAGGCGGCGGCCCTCGTTGTGGTACTGGGCGACGGTGTCCTCGTTGTGGATCGCGTTGACCAGACGCTCGTAGGCGATGTGCAGCAGAGCCATGCCGGGGGCCTCGTAGATGCCGCGGCTCTTGGCCTCGATGATGCGGTTCTCGATCTGGTCGGACATGCCGAGGCCGTGGCGTCCGCCGATGGCGTTGGCCTCCATGACCAGTTCGACGGGCGAGGCGAACTCCTTGCCGTTGACGGTCACCGGCCGGCCCTGGTCGAAGCCGATGGTCACGTCCTCGGGGGCGATGTCGACCTCGGGGTCCCAGTGCCGGACGCCCATGATGGGGTCGACGGTCTCGACGCCGGTGTCCAGGTGCTCCAGGGTCTTGGCCTCGTGGGTGGCGCCCCAGATGTTGGCGTCGGTGGAGTACGCCTTCTCCGTGCTGTCGCGGTAGGGCAGCCCGTGCGCGAGCAGCCACTCGGACATCTCCTTGCGGCCGCCCAGCTCGGTCACGAAGCCGGAGTCCAGCCAGGGCTTGTAGATCCGCAGGTGCGGGTTGGCGAGCAGACCGTAACGGTAGAACCGCTCGATGTCGTTGCCCTTGAAGGTGGAGCCGTCGCCCCAGATCTGCACGTCGTCCTCGAGCATGGCCCGCACCAGCAGGGTGCCGGTGACGGCGCGGCCGAGGGGCGTGGTGTTGAAGTAGACCCGCCCGCCGGAGCGGATGTGGAAAGCGCCGCAGGCCAGCGCGGCCAGGCCCTCCTCGACGAGGGCCGCCCGGCAGTCGACCAGGCGCGCCACCTCGGCGCCGTAGCTGGTGGCGCGGCTGGGCACCGAGGCGATGTCGGGCTCGTCGTACTGACCGATGTCGGCGGTGTAGGTGCACGGGATGGCGCCCTTGTCGCGCATCCATGCGACGGCGACGGAGGTGTCGAGGCCGCCGGAGAAGGCAATGCCGACGCGCTCGCCGACCGGAAGGGAAGTGAGGACCTTGGACATAGGAAGAGTATGCAGGATTCCACATCTTCATGCAGACCCCGGGGGGTGATCCCTGGCGCGGCCGCACCTATTGCGCACGATATGAGATGAATAGTCACTCGCGGATATCGCTTGATGATGGAGGGTCGCCGCGGAGCGCCCACGTCGATCACACCTCCCCCTCCGCGGCCCATGGGACGGAGTCGGTCGCGCGCCGGCGGCTACACGTACCGTCTGCGCATGACTGATCAGTGGTGGGTGGGCCTGCGTCAGCGGGTCGAGGCGGCGAGTGCAGGGCCTTTCGGCAGCAAGGTGTTCGGAGCGTTGGGACACAGATGGATCGTGGAGGACCCGCTCACCCAGCGCGAGATCGCCGAACTCGAGGCGCAGACGGGCGTGCGGCTGCCGGACGAGTACCGGGCCTTCCTGCTCCACGTCGGCGCGGGCGGCGCCGGCCCCGCGTACGGCCTGTTCCCGGTTCGGCGCGTGCGGGGCCGCTGGCGTTGGGAAGGCGACGGCGCGGACATGGCCGACCTGTCGAGGCTTGCCGAGCCGTTCCCCGACCAGGGCCCGGACCCGCAGCTGCTCGACGACCTTCTTGCCCAACGCCCCGAGGAAGAGGACTTCGACAAGACCGAGGACTTCGACGACGCCATCGAGGCGTGGGACGAGCGCTGGGAGGCCGTCATGTTCGCCCCGGAGCGCACCGCCGGCGCCATCGTGATCTCCCACCTGGGCTGCGCCCAGAGGGAATGGCTGATCATCAGCGGCAGCCACCGCGGCACGGTCTGGTCCGACTGCCGGGTGGACGACGTAGACCTCGCCCCGCTGCTCGGCGACGACGGTACGCCGGTGACGTTCGCCCGCTGGTACACCGACTGGCTGGAGAAAGCCGAGCGCACAGCCCTGTCGGCACCGTAGACCCGTCCCCTGTGCTGTTGAGCCGTGGACCTGCCCGACCGGCCCGGGGGCCACGAGTTCCGCGTCCTCGCGCCGTCCTGACGCGCGGCCCGGCGGCCGGGGCGCCCGGCCGACGACCGGTCGCACGTCATGGCGGCCCGTGCCACTGGCTGATGCGCGGCGCGACCTTCTACCAGCTGCACCTGGTGCTGGACAAGCACGCCGGGGAGCAGCTCGTACTCGTCGACACCCTCGCGCAGCGGGTGCAGACGCTGGGCGGGGTCGCCGTCGGCGATGCCCGGCACGTCGCCGAGCTCACGTCGATCCCCCGGCCGCCGGACGGCGTGGAGGAGGTGCCGGCGATGCTGTCCCGGCTCCTGGAGGCCCACGAGTCGATCCTCGTCGACGCGCACGACGCCGCCGCGCGCACCGCCGAACTGGGCGACGACGGCACCAACGACCTGTTCGTCTCGCAGGTCGTGCGCACCGGCGGACTACAGTCGTGGTTCCTGGCCGAGCACCTGGTCGACACCCCCCTCGTCCGCGCCCGACCGGCGCGGGGGCGGACGTGTGCCCGGCTCGGGGGGTGCCGGACCCGGCCGGGCGTCAGGACGTCCGGCGCTGCCGCCTGATCGGCTCCCCGACCCGGTGCAGATGGGTGAGCGCCTCGCGGTAGGACCGGATCAGCCCGGTCTCGTGGTACGGCACCCCGATCTCCGCGCAGTAGGCGCGGACGAGGACCCGGGCCCGCCGCAGGTGGGGCGTGGGCATGCTCGGGAACAGGTGGTGCTCGATCTGGTGGTTGAGGCCGCCGAGCAGTACGTCGGTGAGCAGGCCGCCGCGCACGTTGCGCGAGGTGAGGACCTGGCGGCGCAGGAAGTCGGGCTGTCCGTCACCGGTGAAGGTGGGCATGCCCTTGTGGTTCGGGGCGAAGGTGCAGCCGAGGTAGACGCCGAAGAGGGCCTGGTGCACGGCGAGGAACGCCACCGCCTTGCCGGGGCTGAGCACCAGGAACAGCGCGGCCAGGTAGCCCGCGATGTGCAGGAGGAGCAGCGTCCCCTCCAGGAGGCGGTGCTTCACCGCGGGCGAGCGCAGCGCCCGCACGCTCGCGACGTGCAGGTTGAGGCCCTCCAGCGTGAGCAGCGGGAAGAACAGCAGCGCCTGGTGGCCGCCGACGAGGCGGGCGAGGCCCCGGCTGGAACGGGCCTGCCCGGTGGACCACACGAGGATGTCGGGGGCGACGTCGGGGTCGAGTTCCTCGTGGTTGGGGTGGGCGTGGTGCCGGGTGTGCTTGTTCATCCACCAGCCGTAGCTCATCCCGATGCCGAGGTTGCCGAAGAGCCGGCCCCACGTCTCGCTCGGCCGGCGCCGGCGGAAGACCTGGCGGTGGGCCAGGTCGTGGGCCGCGAGGGCGACCTGGCCGAAGACCAGGGCCAGGAAGGCGGCCACGGCCAGCTGCCACCAGGTGTCACCGAGGGAGAGGAACGTGGCCCAGCCGGCCGCCAGCAGCGCGATCACCGTGCCGAGCCGTGCCGCGTAGTAGCCGGGGCGCCGCTCGAACAGGCCCGCGTCGGCGATGCGTCGGGACAGCCGGGCGTAGTCGCTGCCGGCCGGGGAGCCGGGGGTGCGAGGTCGGGCGGCGGGCGCCGCTGTGTGCGGGGTGGCGTCGGTGGAAAGCGTCATGCCGTCGAGTCTGCGCAGGTCCGCCCGGCGGCGACAGCCTGCCAGTCACCAGGCCGGGCGGGGGGTTGCCACCACCCGGCCCCGGTAGGTTTCCCCACCCCGGCACATCCGGGCCGCGGGGCGGTCAGGCGCACCTGCCCCTGGGGCGGGCCCGGGTCACCACGTCGCTGCGGCCGGTGGTGGCATCCAGCCAGACGACCCGGGTGCCGTCGGCCGCGGCGGCGGAGAGCTGCTCGCCCCGGCCGCACGAGACCCGGCCGCGGCGGGTGCCCCGCCCCCGGTGGTCCGGGGTGAACTGGTAGAGCTTGGCCAGTGCCGGGTCGTCGGGTCCGGGCGAGGGCGGCCGGGCCACCACCGTCACCGCGCGCGCGGAGGCCGTCAGGTCGGAGACGTCCAGGGCGTCGGGGCCGCCCTCCGGGCTGAGGTCGGTGATGTGCGAGCCGTCCGGCCCGGCGCGGCGCAGGGTGGTGGCGCCGTCCTGGTCGACGGCGTCGAGGAGCCAGTAGACGTGGTCGCCGGTGAGGGCCGTCGGGCCGAGGCTGGTCGCCGGTCCGGCCCGCTGGACCACCGTCTCCTCGCCGGTGGCCACGTCGATCAGCCGGGTGGTGGCCTCGTACACCGCGCTGACGCGCTGCCAGTCCTGGTAGACGATCCTGCCGTGGCTCACGGACGGGAAGGTGGACCGGTGGTAGGTGCCGCCGCCGATGGTGACCACGGCCGACGGGTCCTTCAGGCTCAGGTAGGCCACGCCCGCCCGGCCCCCGTAGTTGTAGTAGGCGAAGGTGACGACGTCGCCGTCGACGGAGAGCGCGGTGCCGACGCTCCGGCCGTGCCACAGGGTGCGCACCGGTCCGCCCGCGAGGGGCCGGCCCAGGATGTCGACGCCGTCGGCTCCGTGCGCCTGCCACACCACGGTGGTGCCGTCGGTGGCCGGGTTCACGTGGTAGCGGCCGTCGTCGGGGCTGATCCGCTCGGGCGGCGCGCTGCCGTCGGTGCGGCCGGCCAGGACCGCGTACGGCGCCGATCCGGCCGGGTCGGACGTCGAGGCGACCCAGCGGCCGCCGCCCGCGCCGATGCGGGAGTCGTGGGTCTCGACGCGCGGCAGCAGTACGTGTGAGTCGATCCCGAGCGCTCTCTCCCAGTGCGGGACGATGCCGTGCGCGGTGAAGGCGTGACGGACGGCGGCGAGTTGCCGCCCGTGCACCCCGAGCCGCCGGGCGGCGGCGAGGACCGCGTCGCGGCCCTCGGTGAAGCCGTCGAGCGGGGTGAGGTACTCGGTGAGCGCCCGGTACACCACGGCGTCGGCGAGGCGCGGGGCGAGGTGCCGGCGGATGTCCCAGAGCGCGCCGCCGAAGATGGTGGAGTTCAGGTGCACGCCGCCGTTGTCGGTGCCGAATCCGACGCCGAGGAACGAACCGGCGGTGGTGCGACCGTCGTTCAGGTCGCGGACCGCGCAGGCGCGCGGCTCCTCGGTGCGGCACAGGGTCTCGCCGAGGAGTCCGGAGTCCGGGTCGTCCATCGGCAGGTGGCGGACGTCGGACTCGACGGCGTTGCCGAAGTAGTCGGCGAGGGCCTCGTCCAGGGCGCCGGACTGCCCCGCGTACACCAGGCCGGCGGAGTGCTGGACGACCGCGTGGGTCATCTCGTGGCCGACCACGTCGAGCGCGGCGGACAGCGGCCGGTGCTCGGCGTCGCCGGTGCCGTAGACCATCTTCCGGCCGTCCCAGAAGGCGTTGACGTACGGCTGGCCGTAATCGGTCGCCCCGACCAGGGAGTCGACGGTCATCCCGTGTCCGTCCAGGCTGTCCCGGCCGAACGCGGTGCGGTAGTAGTCGTAGACCTGCCCGGCCGCCCAGTGGGCGTCGACCGCACCGGACGCGGTGGCCTCGGCGCCGAACTCCTGTGTGGGCGAGGCGACTTCCTCGATGCCGTCGGGCCAGGTGCCGGACAGGTCGCTCGCCCATCTGCCGCTCGCGTCCCAGGTGGCCAGGACGTTGCCGGGGACGCTCCGGATGCGGGTGCCGTCGCGCAGCACGTAGGCGCCGCGGGTGTCGTCGTGGGTGACGGCCAGGGGGACGGTGGTGCCGTCGAGCCGGACTCCGGAGCCGGTGGTGCCGGGCGCCGGTGCGCCGCCCGGAGCGCGGACGGCGGCGCCCCGGGCGGCCGTGGCGCCTGACGCGGCGAAGGTGCGTACGTCGCTGTACCGGAGGACCGGGTAGCCGGCCCGGGCGTCGATGTACACCTCGCGCAGCACCGGTTCGCCGTGGGCCGGGTCGGTGCCGCGGACGGTGACGTGCCGGGTGAGGACACCGGTTCCGGTGGGCAGGACGGTCAGGCCGTGGGAGGCGCCGGTGAGCGGCGTGCTCCCGTCGTCGGTGCGGGTGCCGAACGCGCGGGCGGTCAGGTCCCGCCGTACGGCGTCGACCGCGCGCTCGACGGCCAGGCCGTCGTCGATCACGGCCTTGGTGCCGGTGCGCAGGCCGGTGAAGTACCGGCCGGAGGTGCCGGTGACGGTCCGCCGGCCGCCCTCGCGTTCCATGCGGACGACGTACTGGCCGCCCAGGACGGGCACTCCGTGGTACGTCTGCTGGAACCGCACGGTCTCCCGGCCGCCCGACGTGAGCGTGCCGGCGGGTCTCAGGTCCCGCTCCGGATCGGCGATCCGGTAGCGCTCGGCGCGCCGGGCGAGGTACGCGCGTGCGGCGTCCGGCGCGGTCGCGGCCGCCGGTGCCGGTTCCCGGATGCCGTCCACCAGCGCCGGTGCCGTCGTGCCCTTCCCCACCGCGGTCGTCGCGGGCGCCGCCGGTGCCCCGCGGGCGGGGACCGCCGGGACGAGGAGTGCGGCGGCCCCCAGGAGTGCCGCCGCACCGGACAGGACCTTGTGCCGGACCGCCCGTGTCGGCACCGGATGTACCGGTCCCGTGTCGGAATGACGCATCGCTCCCCCAACCCCCCGCCGCGGCGCGGCCGTTCCGGTGGCGGGGCCGCCGCCGGGCAGCCCATTGGAAGCGGCGCGGCGCCGGTGCACAACAACCCGGGCGGGCCGACCGGCGATTTCCGGCCCCGCCCGGCGGGTGACTGTCGCGGGAGCGCCCCGGAATTGTCCGTGATCGGTAACAGCGGGAGCGCGCGCCCGTCCGGGGCCGTCATGCCAGGTGCACAGGGACCCGTCGGCGCGACGGCGGGGGGAGTCGACACGGCAGGGGGCGGACATGGCACGGCATGGCGGGCGGGGATGGCACGGCCGGATGGTGGCGGCGGCGCTCGGGGTGACAGCGGTGGCCGCCGCCACCTCGGTGTGGACCGCGCAGGCCGGCCAGGCCGGCGGCGGCTCGCCCGGCACGGGTTCCTCGGCCCGGCACGCCGCGCCCGCGCAGGCACCCGTGTCCACGGTCATAGCCCACGCCTCGGACCGTGGTGAGCACGCCGTGAACATCACCATCGACGACGGCCCGGACCCGGTCTGGACCCCCCGGGTGCTCCAGGTGCTGCGGGACAACGGCGTGAAGGCGACGTTCTGCATGGTGGGCACGCAGGCCGAGGCGCACCCGGAACTGGTCCGGCGGGTGGTGGCCGCCGGACACCGGCTGTGCGACCACACGGTGTCGCACGACACCACGATGGACACCAAGCCCCCGGCCTACCAGTCCCAGCAGATCATGGACGCCGAGCGTCAGATCACCAAGGCGTCCGGCGGGGTGCGCCCGATGTACTACCGTGCTCCGGGCGGCGCCTTCACCCCGTACAGCCGGAAGCTGGCGGCCTCGCACGGGATGCGTCCGCTCGGCTGGAACGTCGACTCCAAGGACTTCGAGCGGCCGGGCACGGACGCCGTCGTCTCCACCGTCAAGAACGAGCTGGCGAACGGTCCGACGATCCTCTTCCACGACGCGGGCGGCGACCGCTCCCAGACCGTGGCCGCGCTGAGCACCCTGCTGCCGTGGCTCAAGCAGCAGGGCTACGCGTTCGGCTTCCCCGTCCGCTGAACCGGCGGGGCGGCGCAACCGCTGGCCGGGGCGCCGGCCGCGATGATGGGATGGGGCGATGCGAGAGGATGCCACGACCGTCGTCGACCGCGGGCAGTACCTGGACGCGGTGACGCCCTGGGAGCAGGAGGGCTGGCGTGCCGCCGCCCTCGACTGGGTGGCCGAGGAGTTGGGCGCGCACGGCCTGCGCGCCGCCGGCCCGCTCCGGGTGCGGCTGCGGCCCTGGTCCGTACTGGTGCGGGTGCCCGTGGCCGAACGCCCGGCGGTCTGGTTCAAGGCGAGCCCGCCGGCCGGCGCCTTCGAGGGCCCGCTGACCGCCGCCCTGGCCCGCTGGGTGCCCGGGCACGTGCTGCGGCCCCTCGCCGTAGACGCCGCGCGCGGCTGGTCCCTGCTGCCCGACGGGGGCGATCTGTTCCGTACCGTGCTCGGCCGGGAGCCGGTCGCCCCGCGCGCCTGGGAGGAGTTGCTCGCCCAGTACGCGAGCATGCAGCGCGCCCTGGTCCCGCACGTCCCCGCCCTGGAGCGGCTGGGGGTGCCGGCCGCGCGGACGGCCGGCCTGCCGGCGGTGTTCGAGCGCCTGCTCGCCGGGGACCGCGTGCTCGGCCCGGCCGACCGGGCCCGGCTGGAGGCGCTGCGGCCGCGGCTCGCGGACTGGTGCGCCGAACTCGGCTCACTGGGCGTCCCGGACAGCCTCGACCACGCCGACCTGCACGACGGACAGGTGTTCCGGCCGGCCCCGGGCCGCTACACCTTCTTCGACTGGGGTGACGCCGCCGTCTCCCACCCTTTCTGTAGCCTCCGCGTCACCGCCGAACGGGCCCTGCATCACCACGGACCACGGGCGCTCCCCCGGCTGCTCGACGCCTACCTGGAGCCCTGGACGGGCGAGAGCCGTACGGCTGCGGGGCTGCGCCGGGCGGCGGCGCTCGCCTGGCGGCTGAGCGTGCTGAGCCGCGCGGCGGCCTGGGGCCGGCTGTTCCCCGGCGCGTCCGGCGCCGGCCCGGGAGCGGAGCAGAGCGCCCGGTGGCTGCTCGACCTCCTGGCCGAGCCGCCGTTCCGGGCGGGCTGACCGCTCCCGGGGCGGCGCGTGCGCCGGGAGCGGGACGGCCGACTCAGGGCAGCGGGGTGCCGCCCGTCGCGTTGAGGATCTCCGCCGTGATGTAGCCGGCCTGCGGCGAGGCCAGGTACACGTAGGCGGGGGCCAGTTCGGCGGGCTGGGCGGGGCGGCCGAGCGGGCTCTGCTTCCCGAACTCCGCCGTGTCCGGCAGGGTCGCGGGGATGAGCGGGGTCCACACGGGTCCCGGCGCGACCGCGTTGACGCGGATGCCGCGGTCCGCGACCATCTGCGCCAGCCCCTGCGTGAAGGTGACGATCGCGCCCTTGGTCATCGCGTAGTCGAGCAGGGGCGGGCTGGGCTGGTACGCCTGCACGGACGTGGTGTTGATGACGCAGCCACCCGCCGGGATGTGCGGCAGGGCGAACTTGGTGAGCCAGAACATCCCGTACAGGTTGGTCCGCATCACCCGGTCGAACTGCTCGGTGCTGATCGCCTCGATGCCGTCGGACTGGGCCATCTGGTAGGCGGCGTTGTTCACGAGGACGTCGACGCGGCCGAACTCGGCGACCGCCCGCTCGATCAGCGAGCGGCAGTTGTCCTCCTCGCGGATGTCGCAGGACACGGCGACCGCCTTGCGGCCCGCCTCCTCGACCAGCCGGGACGTCTCGCGGGCGTCCTCCTCCTCCGCGTCGAGGTGCGTGAACAGCACGTCGGCGCCCTCGCGGGCGAAGGCGAGCGCCACCGCGCGGCCGATGCCGGAGTCCCCACCCGTGATCACGGTCTTGAGGCCCTCGAGGCGGCCGGTGCCGCGGTAGGAGTCCTCGCCGTGGTCGGGTGGCGGGTCCATGGGGCCGGTCCAGCCGGGGTGCGGCTGGTCCTGGTCGGGGAAGTCGGGGCGGGGGTGCTGCGTGACCGGATCGGGCCGGTCACCGTGCTGGTCCGTCACAGTGGCCTCCTGCGTCTCGGGTGGACGGGACAGGCGACCGGGTTCCCTCCTCGTGGCGGGTGAAAAGCGGTTCTTTGCCGGTCAGGCCGTCGGGCTGTGCTGCCCGGTGGCGCGCAGCCGGTCCCGGCGGGCGAGGTTGTAGAGCCGCAGGAGGTGCTTGGCGACGGCGCAGAGGGCGGCGTCGGCGTGGCACTGGCGGCACGTCTGGATGTGCCGCTCGTAGGTGAGGCGCGCGCTTTCGAGCGCGTCGTTGGCTGTGGACATCGGCATCTCCGGGCAGGGGCGCGTCCGCGGACGGCACAAGTTGACTGGCTGGTACACCTGAGCCCAAGGTGATCATGTTACTGCCGGTAGTGGGAAACCGCCCCGGATCCTTACAGGCCACCGGTCGTACGAGGCGACTGTCACGGTGTGTGACAGGATTCCGGCCGCCTCGGGGCGGGAGGTGGCCCAGGGGCCGGTCGTCCGGAGGCCTGGCGCCGGGGCCGTGCCGCGCGTGAGGAGCTTGGCTCATAAGCCCGTTGGGGCGTCGAGGGGACGCCGATAGGATCGTCGTACGGCATCGCGTGCCGGTCACCGGCCGGGTGAGGCATGGAGGTGCCCGTGAGATTGCCTTGCGGAGGCATTCCACCCATGTCAGTCGAGTTGAACCACACCATCGTCCACGCCCGGGACAAGCGGGAGTCGGCCGCTTTCCTCGCCCGCATCCTGGGCCTGGAGGCCGGGGCCGAGTGGGGCCCGTTCGTTCCCGTGTCCACGAGCAACGGGGTCACCCTGGACTTCGCCACCGTCCCGGCGGAGTCGATCGTCATGCAGCACTACGCCTTCCTCGTCTCCGAGGAGGAGTTCGACGCGGCCTTCGTCCGGATCCGGGAGGCCGGCATCACCTACTACGCCGACCCGCACGGGAAGCAGCCGGGCGAGATCAACCACCACTTCGGCGGCCGGGGCCTGTACTTCCACGATCCGGACGGACACGGCATGGAGATCATCACCCGCCCGTACGGCAGCGAGCCGCCGGCGGCCTCCTGAGGCACGGGCGGGCCGCGACGGTCGCCGGTGGTGCCGGTCGACCGTCGGCCCGCCCGGTCCGCCGGGAAGGTGAGCGGGACGCCGCCCGGGGCGGCGTCCCGCGTGTCACCGTGCGCCGTGCGCCGGCTACGGGTTCACGACACGGCCGCCGAACGTCACCACGAGGTGGCCGTCCGAGGCGAAGGACCAGCCGAGCGCGCCCGCGTAGGAGGAGCAGCGGGAGCCGTTGGCGCCGGTCCAGAACTGGTCGGAGCCGTCGACGTCACCGACGGTCTTGTCGTTCGAGCCGCTGACGGCGAAGCGGCACGAGGTGTCGGTGCGGAACACCGAGGTTCCCTTGTCGAAGGAGAAGTTGCGTTCGGCGTTGTCGATGCCGACGTTGTCGGACACCGTCATCCGGCCGGGGTTGCTGTTGTAGGTGAAGCCGTGGTGGCCGTTGCGGTAGGCGATGTCGTGCCGCACCACGTGGTTCACGGCGATGTCGTCGCCGCCCAGCTTGTAGCCGTTGCGGTCGCCGTTGGAGTTGACCGTGCCGTCGCTCAGGGTGCCGTTGCCGTAGGACAGGGAGTACTCGATGGTCACCGGGCCGATGGGGCCGGTGTCCGTCTTGGTGTACAGGTCCCAGCCGTCGTCGATGTTGTTGTGCGAGACGTCGTACTGGAAGACGTTCCCGGTACCGGTGGTCAGTTTCGCGGCGAAGCCGTCGGCGTCCTCCCCGTCGGAGTCGGCGTTGTCGTGCGACTCGGAGCTGACGATCAGGTTGTTCGACGGCCACTGCGCGGTGGGCGTCGTGGAGGAGGCGCGGCCCAGTTGGAGGCCGGTGTCCCGGTTGTAGGCGGTCACCACGCGCTCGACGACATTGTTGCTGCCGCCGACGAAGATACCGTTGTCCCCGGCGTGTTCGACGGTCAGGCCGTACAGGCGCCAGTAGGAGGCGTTCAGTTGGATGCCCCGGTTGGCCGGGTTCTCGCTCTGCGCCGAGAAGTCGAGCACGGGCTTCTCACCCGGGTAGGCGGAGAGGGTGGTGCGGGCGCCGGAGGTGCCGTCCGTGCCGGCCGGGACGGTGACCGTGACGGACGGGGTGTACGTCCCGCCCCGCAGGTAGATCGTGCCGCCGGGGGTGACGCGGCTGATGGCGGAGGTCAGTGTGGTCGGGGCCGACTGGGTGCCGGGCGCGGCGGCGCTGCCGTTCGGCGACACGTAGAGCACGGCGCCGGTCGCGGCCGCGGACACGTCGGCGTCGAGACGGTCGTGGTCGGGCAGGCCGGCGGCGGCGGGGCGGACGGTGTCGGGGCCCGCCTCGACCGGCACGGTCCCGGCTCGGTGAGGGGTGGGGGCGGCCTGCGCGGTGGTGCCGGACAGCGCGACGAGCGTGCCGGCGAGCAGACCGGCGCACGCGAGGGCGGATCTGATGTGCATCGGCTTGTCTCCTAGCGGTTCGGGCTCGGCAGTGCGGGTGCGGGTGTCCGCGTGGTGGCCCGGCGGCCGGTCGTGGCATGGTGGAGACCGCCGGAAAGCGCTTTCTCCACCGGACTCCTCGACGCTAGGGAGCGGCCGATGGGCGCGTCAAGAGTCGCGTACCTGATCCTTATTCAGAAATATGAATAGCAAGGGTCGTTGTCGGTCGCCGTGCCGTCGGCCGCGATCCCGCCCGGCGGCACGAGAACGTCCGGGCCCGCCCCCGTGGGGCGGACCCGGACGTGTGGGCCGGAAGGCTCGGGATCAGACGAGGTCGAACCGGTCCGCGTTCATGACCTTGTTCCAGGCGGCGACGAAGTCGTTGACGAACTTCTCCTTCGCGTCGTCGCTCGCGTAGACCTCGGCGACGGCGCGCAGTTCGGAGTTGGAGCCGAAGACGAGGTCGGCACGGCTGCCGGCCCACTTCACCTCGCCCGTGCTCGCGTCGCGGCCCTCGAACGTGGTCTGGTCCTCGGAGGTCGACTTCCACGTCGTGCCCAGGTCGAGCAGGTTGACGAAGAAGTCGTTGGTCAGCGCGCCGGGCGTGTCGGTGAGGACACCGAGCTGCGTCTGCTGGTGGTTGGCGCCGAGGACGCGCAGGCCGCCGACGAGGACGGTCAGCTCGGGGGCGCTCAGGCCCAGCAGGTTCGCCTTGTCGAGCAGCAGGAACTCGGCCGGCAGGCGGTTGCCCTTGCCGAGGTAGTTGCGGAAGCCGTCCGCGGTCGGCTCCAGCGCCTCGAAGGACTCGGCGTCGGTGTGCTCCTCGGTGGCGTCCACGCGGCCCGGGACGAAGGGCACCTCGACCTGGAAGCCGCCCTCCTCGGCCGCCCTCTCCACGGCGGCGGCACCGCCGAGCACGATGAGGTCGGCCAGGGACACCTTCTTGGCACCCGAGGAGGCGTTGAACTCCGACCGGACCTCCTCCAGCGTACGCAGCACCTGGGCGAGCCGGTCGGGCTCGTTGACCTCCCAGCCGCTCTGCGGGGCGAGCCGGACGCGGGCGCCGTTGGCACCGCCGCGCTTGTCGCTGACGCGGAACGTCGACGCGGACGCCCACGCGGTGGTGACCAGCTGGGACACGCTGAGGCCCGAATCGAGCAGCTTGGTCTTCAGGGCCGCGATGTCCGCGTCGTCGATCAGCTCGCCCTCGCGCTCCGGCAGCGGGTCCTGCCACAGCAGGGTCTCCTGCGGGACCTCCGGGCCGAGGTACAGCGACTTCGGGCCCATGTCGCGGTGGGTGAGCTTGTACCAGGCGCGGGCGAAGGCGTCCGCGAACTCCTGCGGGTTCTCGTGGAAACGGCGGGAGATGGGCTCGTACACCGGGTCGAAGCGCAGCGCGAGGTCGGTGGTGAGCATCGAGGGGGCGATCTTCTTCGACGGGTCGTGGGCGTCCGGGACCGTGCCCTCGCCCGCGCCGTCCTTGGGCCGCCACTGCTTGGCGCCGGCCGGGGACTCGGTCAGCTCCCACTCGTAGCCGAAGAGGTTGTCGAAGAAGCCGTTGCTCCAGCGGGTCGGCGTGGTGGTCCAGGTGACCTCCAGGCCGGAGGTGATGGTGTCGGCGCCCTTGCCGGTGCCGTAGGTGTTGCGCCAGCCCAGGCCCTGCGCCTCGAAGCCCGCGGCCTCGGGGTCGGCACCGACGTGGTCGGCGGGACCGGCGCCGTGGGTCTTGCCGAAGGTGTGGCCGCCGGCGATCAGGGCGACGGTCTCCTCGTCGTTCATCGCCATGCGCGCGAACGTCTCGCGGATGTCGCGGGCCGCGGCGAGCGGGTCCGGATTGCCGTTGGGGCCCTCGGGGTTGACGTAGATGAGGCCCATCTGGACGGCGCCGAGCGGGTTCTCCAGCTCACGGTCGCCGGTGTAGCGCTTGTCGTCGAGCCAGCTGGTCTCGGGACCCCAGTAGACGTCCTCCTCCGGCTCCCACACATCCTCGCGGCCGCCACCGAAGCCGAAGGTCTCGAAGCCCATGGACTCCAGCGCGACGTTGCCGGCCAGTATCAGCAGGTCGGCCCAGGAGATCCGGCGGCCGTACTTCTTCTTCACCGGCCACAGCAGGCGGCGCGCCTTGTCGAGGTTGGCGTTGTCGGGCCAGCTGTTCAGCGGGGCGAAGCGCTGCTGGCCGGCGCCGGCACCGCCACGGCCGTCACTGATGCGGTAGGTGCCCGCGCTGTGCCACGCCATACGGACGATCAGCGGACCGTAATGGCCGAAATCGGCCGGCCACCAGTCCTGGGAGGTGGTGAGCACCTCCTCGATGTCCCGCTTCACGGCCGGCAGGTCCAGACCGCGGAACGCCTCGGCGTAGTCGAAGTCCTCACCCAGCGGGTTGGCGACGGCCGGGTTCTTGGCAAGGATCTTCAGGTTGAGCCGCTCCGGCCACCACTGACGGTTGCCTCCGCCCTGGGTCGGGTGCAGGGCACGGTCGTGGGCGACGGGGCAGCCGCCGCCCGCCCCGTCCGCCTTCGCGTCTGTGACGATCGCGTCGTGGTTCTCAGTCATGGCAATCCTTCCGAACTGTGCGGAACGTGGTGCTCAGGAACTGCGGCCGGTGGAACAGTCGGGGCAGGTGCCCCAGTACACGACCTCGGCCTCGTCGATGGCGAAGCCGTGGCCGTCCGAGGCGGTCAGGCAGGGCGCGTCGCCGACGGCGCAGTCGACGTCGGCGACGGCGCCGCACGACCGGCACACGATGTGGTGGTGGTTGTCGCCCACGCGTCCCTCGAACCGGGCCGGGTGACCGGCCGGCTCGATCCGGCGCACCAGACCCGCCGCGGTCAGCGCGTGGAGAGCCTCGTAGACGGCTTGCAGGGAGATGTGGCCCACGCGCTCGCGGACTCCGGAGGCGATCGCCTCGGCGTCGAGGTGGTCACCGTCCCGGACGGTTTCCAGCAGCGCGACGCGGGCCGCCGTCACGCGCAGGCCGGCACCGCGGAGTTGTCCGGCGGTGGTCGGGGCCGGGGAGGCGGTCATGGCGCTGAACCTACCGGCACAAACACGAGGGATTCAAGGAAACGAACGATGCAATTCTGGCCGCGTACCGGCGCCGGAGCGTTCCCCCGCGGTCACTCGCGGGGCGGGGTGGCCGGGTCAGCGGGCGGGGCGGCCGGCGGGCCGCGCGGACCGGTGGCGGCGGGCCAGGGCGCGGAACGCCTCCTTCGGCTCCCAGTGCCAGTCGGAGGCGGGGTCGTCCGGCCGGTCCTTCACGGTCCGGGTGAGGGCGTAGCTCACCATGTCGAGGTCGTGGCGCGGGTCGTCCGCACGGTGCGGGGCGTCGGGTGTCACGAACTCGAAGGCCATCGCCGCGCACAGGTCCACCGAGTCGAACGCGTCGAGCAGGCGCACGAGCCAGTCCGCCTGGGTCCGTTCGCTGCGCACCAGGTCACCCTTGATCTCCTCGGGCTCCTTGTCGTGGTCCACGACGTCCCAGCCCATGCCGGCGGTCCGGGGCGCCCCGACGTGGGCGCAGGTGCCGAACTCGGTGACGACCAGCGGTTTCCCCCACCGCAGGTACCGCCTCGACTCCCGCACGTGATCGGGCCGGTGGGGGAAGTACGAGTAGTGGTCGATGCCCACGACGTCGAACAGGTCCCGGTCGACGCGGTCCTCCTGGGCGGCGGCGTAGCCCAGCCGGCCGCCGAAGACGGAGCGGCCGACCGCGGCGGCCTTCGCCGTGACCAAGGGCGCGAGCGGCGCGGGCGGCTGCGCCAAGCGGAGGCACTCGCGGGGAACAGCGGGCACGGGAGCGGCAACAGCACGCCGACCGAGCCACGCGCGAAACTCGACGCCGGAGCGCGTCAGCCACCGAACGGACGGAACCGGTCCGCGACGACTCACCCCCGGAGGGCGACGGGCGGGCCCGCTGTCGTAAGGCCGCAGGGGCGCGCGCTGGGGCACGGGCGGGAACGGCAGGCCGAACCGGGCCGCGCGCAAGGCCGGCACCGGGCCACGTCGGCCACCGAGCGGACGGACCAGGCCCGCGACGACCGGCCGCGGGCACCGGCAGCGGGCGCGGCTGTCGTACGGCCCCGAGGCGCGGGCTGCTGCCGCAGGCCGCGGCACGCGCCGGGGAACAGCAGGCACTCGAGCGGCAACGGCATGCCGACCGGGCGGCGCGAGGCCCGGCACCGGAGCGCGTCGGCAACCGAAGGACGGGACCGGCCCGCGACGACTGGGCCCGGCTGGGTCCACTGTCGTACGGCCCAGGGGCGCGAGCGGAACGGAAGCGTGGCGGCAACGCCAGGCCGACCGAGCCACGCGTGAAGCCCGCCGCCGGACCCACGTCAGCCACCGAACGGACCGGACCGGCCCCCCGATCGGCCCCCGGGCGGGACCGCGGCGGGCCCGGGTTCGTCGTCGTACGGCACCGCGGACGGCGTCCGGGACCCTGTTCACTCGTGCGGGCGCGACCCGGGCCGTCGGGCGTGGTCCGCACGGTGGGCCCTCGGTCGGCAGCCGTGTGAAGTTCGGTGTGCGGCGTGACGGTCCGGGGGTGGACGGGCAAAGGTCCCTTTCATGCCCCACGCGAATTCCCTGCGGCAGGTGATGTGATGACCACGGCGACGACCCGGACGCCCCGGACGCCGCCCGCCAGAAGCGGCGCCCCGACCGTCCGGCACTCCCCACCGGCCGGCCGGCCCTCCCTGCCGTCGCTCACCGGCCTGCGCTGGATGGCGGCGCTGCTCGTGTTCGGCCTGCACGTGCACAACTTCGGTTACTTCGGCGGTACCGGTGGCCGCCTGGTGGCCTGGGGCTTCGGCGCCGGCGCCAACGGGGTGTCGTTCTTCTTCCTGCTGTCCGGATTCGTGCTGACCTGGTCGGCGCGGCCCCGTGACCGCGCGCTCGCCTTCTGGCGGCGGCGGGTCGCCCGGGTCTACCCGGTGCACCTGGTCACCCTGGCCGTCGCCCTGGTCATGGCGTACACGTCGGCGCGGCTGGCGCGGCCGACCGCGCACCAGACCCTGGCCAACGCGCTGCTGCTGCACTCCTGGTGGCGCCCGTGGTGGCAGACGCTGAACCCGGTGAGCTGGTCGCTGGCCTGCGAGGCGTTCTTCTACGCGGCCTTCCCGGCGCTGATCCTGTTGCTGCGGCGGCTGGGGCCGCGCGGCTCGACGGCGCTGGGCGGGCTGTCGGTGGCCGCGGTGGTGGTGCTGGCCTGGGCCGACGCCCACCACTGGTGGGACCGGTCGGTGTACTCGTTCCCCGCCGCGCGGCTGCCCGAGTTCGTGCTGGGCGCGGTCACCGCGCGGCTGGTGCTGCTGGGCCGCTGGCGCGGGCCGGGGCTGGAGGCGTCGCTCGCTCTCGCGGTGATCGGTTACTTCCTGGTCGCGCAGGCCCCGCCCGGCTACTCCGCGACCGTGTGCACCGTCGTCGGGTTCGCCCTGCTGATCCCCGCGGCGGCCGTCGCGGACCTGCGCGGGCTGCCGTCCCTGTGGCGGCACCCGCGGATGGTGCGGCTCGGGGAGCTGTCGTTCGCCTTCTACATGATCCATCTGCTGGTGCTGCGGGCCGCCACGAGCGTGCTGGGTGCCAAGCCCCGCTTCGGCGTCCTGACCGGTGCGGCCGTCACCACGGCCGCGTTCGCCGTGGCGCTCGCCCTGTCATGGGCGCTGTACGAGGGGGTGGAGCGCCCCGCACGCCGGTTGCTGCTGCGCCGTCGGTCGGCCCGGCGCGCGCGGGCGGTCCCGGCGTCGGCGGAGGCGGCCCCCGTACGGCCGCCGGAGCCGGAGGGGGTGGCGGTACCCGGGCCGCAGCCGGAGGGGGTGGCGGCCCCGCCGGGAGGCCACGGCGCCGGCGCGTGACCGACGGGGTGCCCGGGGCGGGCCGGCGTGACCCGAGTCGTCCTGTTCCTGCGGGTCGGTGCCGTCCGGGCGGGCGGGGCGGATCGCACGCGCGGGTGACGTCGGCAACAGCGAGGAAAGTCCGGAGGGTTTCGGGGTAAGCGGCTCCAGACGCCGTCCCGGGGCACAGGCCGCCGGTGCGGCACCGCTCGACCACACCGAAGGAGCCGTGTCGACGTGCGCGGGAAACACACCGGGGTGAGCCGGGGGCCGGGTGCCGGCCCGTCCGCCGCCGCCCCCGCCCACCACCGGTCCGCGCTGTCGCCCGCCGGGATGCGCCCCGGTCACCGCTCGAGGTCCCGGCCGGGGGCGGGGGAAGGATCGCCGGTGCGCTGAGGGACGGCGCGACGGCGGCCGGGACGACGTTCCGCGACCGCCGCTGCCGGTGTCGTAGGGGGGCGTGGCCCGGGGGCTGTCCGAGGGTTTGGCCAGGTCGGACGCCGAGGGCTACGGTCGGCATTGTTCGGCTCAGGTGAGCCGGCCGACCGGCGTCGGCACCTGGCTGTGTGAGAGGAGAGGATGAGAGTGCCGGAGCAGGACGTGGCCGAGTCGGCGCCGCGGGTGGTGAGCGCCTTCCTGGAACGGCGCCGGGAGCAGATCGCCCAGCGCTGGGCCGACGCCCCGTTGTTCCGCTCGGTCTTCACCGTCTCCCGCGACGAGGCGGTCGAGGCGTGCAAGGCCGTCGTGGACGCGCTGTCCGAGGTGGCCGTCAGTGGCCGGCTGGAGGACGTCGAGGCACCCGGGTACGCGTCGGTGCGCGACCAGTTGGCCCGGATGACCCACACCCGTACGCGCGCCGGATCGACCCCGGCGCAGATCGCCGACGAGGTCGCCGTGCTGCGTGTGCCCGCGGTCGAGCTGCTGCGCGAGGAGTTCACCGACCCCGCCGGGCCACAGGTCCAGGAGAGCGTCCTGGCGCTGACCCTGCTCATGGGCACGCTGCGCCTGGTGGTGATGGAGACGGCGCTGGACGCCAACGCTGAGCTGATCGAGCGGCAGCGGCAGCAGCTGCTGGAGGTCGCCACCCCGGTCATCAACCTGTGGGAGGGCACGGTCGCCGTGCCGCTGATCGGGACGCTGGACAGCGCGCGCAGCCAGGTGGTGATGGAGTCGCTGCTGGAGGCCATCGTCGACCAGCGGGCCCGATACGCCATCCTGGACATCACCGGTGTGCCGACCGTCGACTCGCTCGTCGCGCAGCACCTGATGAAGACGGTCGCGGCGGCCCGCCTGATGGGCGCCGAGTGCATCGTCTCCGGGATCCGCCCGGCGATCGCGCAGACCATCGTGCAGCTCGGCATCGACCTCGGCTCGGTGCTGACCCGGGCGTCGCTGGCCGACGCGCTGGCCTACGCGCTGGGCCGGCAGGGCATAGAGGTCTCCCGTACGGACGCGGGTGCGAGCGTCCGGTGAACCAGCCCGCTTTCCGTCACTCCCCCCAGGTGCCGGTGCTCGCGCTGGGCGACGTCCTGCTGGTCTCCCTCCAGGGCGAGCTGCACGACGGCATGGCCGAACAGCTCCAGCACGACATCACCCACCGCATCTCCACGAGCCGGGTGACCGGTGTGGTGCTCGACATCTCCGGGGTGGACATCGTCGACTCCTTCCTCGGGCGGGTGCTCGCGGAGATCGCCTCCACGGCCCGGCTGCTGGCCGCCCGCACGGTGCTGGCCGGCATGCGGCCCGCCGTGGCGATCACCCTGGTCGAGCTGGGGCTGACGCTGCCCGGGCTGGTGACCGCCCTGGACGTCGACCGTGCCATGGAACTGCTGTCCCAGGAGGGGAGCTGATGCAGGTGTCCGGCCAGGCGCCGGCGACGAGTCTGCCCATCGGCTCGGACGCGGATCTGGCCTGGGTCCGGCAGGAGGTGCGGCAGTGCGCGGCGCAGCTCGGTTTCGGTCTGGTGCAGCAGACCAAGCTGGTCACGGCGGCGAGTGAGCTGGCCCGCAACACGCTGGTCCACGGCGGGGGCGGGCGGGTGGAGATCACTCCGCTGGACAACGGCCGCGGCCGGGGGCTGCGGATGCGGTTCATCGACAGCGGTCCCGGCATCCGCGACCTGGAGCTGGCCATGACCGACGGCTACACCTCGGGCGGCGGTCTGGGGCTGGGACTGAGTGGGGCGAAACGCCTGGTGCACGAGTTCGACGTCGACACCGAGCCCGGCCGGGGCACGACCGTCACGGCCGTCGCCTGGGTGGCGCAGGTCCCCACGTCCCGTCCGGTGACCGGATGAGCCGGGTGTGGGAGGTCCCGGTGCACGACTCCACGCGGGTCCGGGACGCCCGGACGGCGGCCCAGGAGGCGTGCGCTGAGGCGGGTTTCGCGCCGGCGCGCACCGCCGCCGCCGAGCTGGTCGCCACCGAGCTGGCCACCAACCTGCTCCGGCACGCGGGCGGCGGCCGGATGGTGGTGAACCTCGTGGCCGCGCCGGCCGGTACGGGCAGGTCGGTGCAGGTGTTCTCGCTCGACCACGGGCCGGGCTTCGCGGACGCCGACACGGCCCTGCGGGACGGCTACTCCACCGCCGCCGGTTCGCTCGGCGCGGGCCTGGGCAGCTGCCGGCGCAGCGCGAACGCGTTCCACCTGTACAGCGTGCCGGGCCGGGGCACGGTGGCGGCGGCCCGGATCGATCCGGAGCCCCGCCCGCGCGGCGGTGTGACGGAGCGGGTGCCGGCGGGCGGGATCACGACCGCGCTCGCCCAGGCGGAGCACTGCGGCGACGCCTGGGGCTGGGCACGCTCCGGCGGCCTGGTGACGCTGCTGCTCGCCGACGGTCTCGGGCACGGCCCGAAGGCCGCGCACGCCTCCACGGCGGCGGTGGCGGAGCTGCGGGGCGCGGCGCACCTGCCCCCGGCGGAGATCCTGCGCCGGCTGCACGTGGCACTGCGGCCCACCCGGGGCGCGGCGGTCACGGTGGCGCAGGTGGACACGGACCGGGCGGAACTGTCCCTGGCCGGCGTCGGCAACGTCGCCGCCCGGGTGCGGAACGGGGACGGCTGGCAGTCCCACGTCGCCCACCCGGGGATCGTCGGGGCCTACTTCCCGGCGCACGTCCCCGTGCGCCGGCTGCCGTGGCGCCGGGACAGTCTGCTGGTCATGCACAGTGACGGGCTGCCCAGCCGCTGGACGCCGCCGGAGGACCCCCGGCTGCTCGCCCACGACCCGTCGGTGGTGGCCGCGGCGATCCTGCGTGAAGCGGGCAGTCCCGCCCGCCCCGCACGCGACGACACCAGTGTGGCCGTACTGGCCCCCGACCGCCGGACCGACCCTCATGACAGCCGCCTCTGACTCCTGGACCATCGCCCGCGCCGCCGACGCGGCCCGCGTCCGCGCCCTGCTGGCGCGGCTCACGGCCGACGCCGGTGTGCCCGCGCTCGACCGTGCCCGCTTCCTGTCCGCGCTCGGCACCCGGCTGCGCCGCGCTGTCGGCGGCGGCCGCGCGGAACTGACGGTGACCACCGGGGAGGGCGGGGCGCTGCGGGTCGTGCTCGACGGGCCGGAGCCCTGGCAGCACACGCTCCCCTGCCCGGCGCCGCCCGTGACCGGGCCGCTGCCCGGACCCGGCGAGGCCGGGCTCGCCGAGGCGCTGCTGGACGCCGACGAGAGTGCCGCCGGCCTGCTGGCCCACCTGGACGAGACCGAGGAGCTGGTCCGGTTCCACCGGGAGGAGCTGCACCAGACCAACCAGGGTGTGCTGGCGCTCCACGCCGAGCTGGAGGCCGCCGCGCTGGCGCAGCGCGAGCACCTGGAGGCCGAGCGGGCGGCGCGCGCGGAGGCGGAGAACGCCCGTCGGCTGCTGACCTTCCTCGCCGACGCCAGCGCGGCCCTGAACGCCTCCCTCGATCATGAGGACATCCTGCGCCGGCTGCCCGGACTGCTGGTCCCGGAGCACGCCCGGCACGTCGACATCTGGCTGGTGGACGACGCGGCGATCCCGCCGGGGGCGCGGACGACGGCCACGGTGACCGCGGCCCGTACCGGCCGCCCGCAGCACGCGGGCCCCCACCCCGGCGGGCTGCCGGGCGTGGACGACCTGCCGGCCTCGCCGCTGTACCCGGACCGGCCGCTGCTGTGCCTGCCGCTCGGGGCGCGCACGGTGCGGGGTGTGCTGACGCTGGTCGCGCCGGGTGACCGCTTCGACGCCGACACCACCGTGATGCTGCTCGAACTGGCCCGGCGCGCGGGCATCGCCCTGGACAACGCCCGCGCCTACGAGCAGCACCGGGACGTCGCCGAGGCCCTCCAGCGGGCCCAGCTCACCGAGCTGCCCGACACCGCGGGGCTGGCGCTGGCCGCCCGGTACCTGCCGGCGACGTACGGGCTGAACATCGGCGGCGACTGGTACGACGCGTTCCCGCAGCCCGACGGCAGTGTGCTGACGGTGATAGGGGACGTCACGGGGCACGGGCTGCGCGCGGCGGTCATCATGGGCCAGCTGCGCACCGCGCTGCGCGCCTACGCCGTCGAGGGCAACGGGCCGGCGCGGATCCTGACCCTGCTGCACCGGATGCTGCGCCACCAGGAGCCGGAGCTGTACGCGACGTGCGCGATCGCCCGGTTCACCCCCGGCGAGAGCGGGGTGGTCTGGGCGGCGGCCGGGCACCCGCCCGCGGTGGCCCGCGACCCCGGCGGCGAGGTGCGGGTGCTGGACGCCCGCCCCGGGATCATGCTGGGCGTCCCGATGCCGTACGAGTACGAGGAGTACGCCCTCGACCTGCCGGTGGGCTCCACCCTGGCGCTGTACACGGACGGTCTGGTGGAGCGGCGCTCCGCGGGGATCGACGCGGGCATCGACCGGCTGGCCGGGGCGATGGGCGCGCTCGGCGCGGTGGAGCTGGAGGACCTGGACGCGGCGGCCGACTCCGTGCTCAAGCCGATGCTGTACGACTCCGAGCACGACGACGACATCTGTCTGCTGCTGTGCCGCACCACCGGGGGCGGCGCGCCGGAGTGACCGGCGCCGGGCCGCCGGGCACGGCCCCCCGGAGACCGGGGGGCCGGCACACGGTCAGGCGGCGGACGGGAAGCGTTCCCACACCCGGTGGCCGCCGAGCAGCTGGGTGAGCTGCTGGAGCACCGCGGAGGCGGAGTCGGCGACGACGACGCCGGGCGCGTCCAGCGGGATGCCGACCGCTTCCAGCGCGCCGCGGCCGGCGCTGGTGGCGCCGATGGCCTTGCCGTGCCGGTACGCCTCCGCCAGCAGCAGGCCGACCCGCGGGTCGGGGGTGGTCTGCTGGACGGTGGGCCGGCCCGCCTTGGCGTCGCGGGCGCCGTAGGCGTCGGCGCCGACCCCGGGGACGCCGGCCACCAGGAGAGCGTCGAACTCGACGGAGCGGGCGGTGGCGTAGGTCCGCTGGACCGTCACGGCGGAGTCGCCGTCACCGAGGGTGCCGCCGGCCGGTGCGACGACCAGCGGGACCATGCCGCCGTCCAGCACCTCCTGGCGCACGGCGCGCACGCCGTCGAGGTCGCCGTCGGGACCGGTGACGATGCCGATGATCCGGCCGTCGGCGGGCCAGGTCCGTCCCACCTGCGAGAGGGCGGGGCTGGGTTCGACGTCGGCCAGGGGCACGGTGGGTTCGGGGGCGGGCAGTCCGAGACCGGTGGCGACGCCCGCGCACAGCTCCGGGTCGATGTTCGCGAGGGTCTGGAGGGCCCGTTCCCGGATGGCCTGTTCGTAGCACTTGGCGAGTTCGAAGGTGTAGGCGCCGATGATGTGCTCGCGCTCGACCGGGCTCATGCTGAGCCAGAACCGGCGGGGCTGGCTGAAGTGGTCGTCGAACGACTCGGGGGCCTCGCGGACCTTGGTCGCCTCCGGCACCCGGACGGGCGTCTCGACGTACGCGCCCATGTCCGCGCCCGCGGTGAACGGGCAGCCGCCGTCCAGGGAGTTGGGCCGGTAGGGGGCGACACCCCGGTGCACGGCCGTCTGGTGGAAGCCGTCGCGCAGCATGTCGTTGACGGGGCTGTGCGGGCGGTTGATCGGCAGCTGCGGGAAGTTGGGGCCGCCCAGGCGGGTGATCTGGGTGTCGAGGTAGGAGAAGAGACGGCCGGCGAGCAGCGGGTCGTCGGTGACGTCGATGCCGGGGACGAGGTGGCCGACGTGGAAGGCGACCTGCTCGGTCTCGGCGAAGAAGTTCGTCGGGTTGCGGTTGAGCGTGAGGAGCCCGATGGGCTGCACGGGGGCGAGCTCCTCGGGCACGATGTTGGTCGGGTCGAGCAGGTCGATACCCTCGAAGGTCTGGTCGGGGGTGTCGGGGAAGGTCTGGATGCCGAACTCCCATTCGGGGTGGGCGCCCGCCTCGATGGCGTCGTACAGGTCACGACGGTGGAAGTCGGGGTCGACGCCGCCCGCGATCTGCGCCTCCTCCCACACCAGGGAGTGCACACCCAGCTTCGGCTTCCAGTGGAACTTCACGAGGGTCGTCTCGCCGGCCGCGTTCACCAGCCGGAACGTGTGGACGCCGAAGCCCTCCATCGTGCGGTACGAGCGCGGGATGCCCCGGTCCGACATGTTCCACAGGGTGTGGTGGGTGGCCTCGGTGTGCAGGGTGACGAAGTCCCAGAAGGTGTCGTGGGCGCTCTGGGCCTGCGGGATCTCCCGGTCGGGGTGCGGCTTGCCGGCGTGGATGACATCGGGGAACTTGATGGCGTCCTGGATGAAGAACACCGGGATGTTGTTGCCGACCAGGTCGAAGACGCCCTCGCTGGTGTAGAACTTCGTCGCGAAGCCGCGGGTGTCCCGGACGGTGTCCGCGGAGCCCCGGGAGCCGAGCACGGTGGAGAAGCGGACGAACACCGGCGTCTCGACGTCCTCGGCGAGGAACGCCGCCTTGGTCACGTTCGCCGCGGTGCCGTAGCTGCGGAACACGCCGTGCGCGCCGGCACCGCGGGCGTGGACGACGCGCTCCGGGATGCGCTCGTGGTCGAAGTGCATCACCTTCTCCCGCAGGTGGTGGTCCTGGAGAAGGACCGGGCCGCGGGGGCCCGCCTTGAGCGAGTGATCGGTGTCGTACAGCCGGGTGCCCTGGGCGTCGGTCAGGTAGCTGCCGCTCTGGGCCACCCGCGCCTGGTCGGCGCCGGTCGGCTGCCCGGTCGGCGACACGGTGGCCGGGGCGCCCTGGTCGGGCTTGGGGGGCAGCGGCTCGCGGGGCTCGGTCGGCTCGGCGACCGACGGCGACTCGGGGGCCGGCTTGCCGGGGACGCCGTCCTCCGGGCCCGTGGGCCCGCTCTGAAGGGCGTCGGTCACCTTGTCCGCCGCTCGCTTCAGGGGGTTCGTCTCGCTCATCAACACCAATTCCTTCACTGGTCACGGGTGGGCCCGCCCGGGGGGCGGTGTCCGTGCGCGGTGGTCGGGCCGGGACGTGCGGCCGGCAGCGGGTGCCGGCCGCAGGGCAGGTCGGGGCTGGAGCCTTGGCGGCCCGGGGACCGGGGTTCCCGGGCCGGGGCGTCCGAAACCGGTGATCGCGAGGATCTCCGGTCGGGGGGTGAAGTCGGGCCGTCTCTTGTCGAGTTGCCGGGACGGCGGCCCGCCGGACGCGCTTTCCCGGACCCGGGAACCGTCAGCGGGGCCATACGCCCGCCCACCGGCGACAGGTGCGCCGGCGGGGCGGGTGTCCCGGCCCCGGGTCGGGCGCGTACCGCTCCGCCCGCGTACGCCACCCTAGGCGCCGGTGCCGGTTCCCGCAGTGCGGGGCGGACCCGGGGGCGGGGGGTCAGGGGCGCGCCGTGACGCGCAGGGTCTCCAGCGACGGGTCCGCCGAGTCGGAGACGAGGAAGCCGTGGGCGATGCCGCTGCGCAGGTAGTCGAGGACCTCGGCGGTGATCACCTCGCCCGGCGCCACGACGGGCACGCCCGGCGGGTACGGGCTGATGGTCTCGGCGGCGATGCGGCCCACCGCCTGTTCGGCGGGCACCTGTTCGGCCGGGCCGAAGAAGGCGTCGCGGGGCAGGAGCGCCTGTTCCAGTTCGAGCTCGTGCGGCTCGGGCAGGTGCACGGCCGGCCGCCGCTCGATTGAGTCGGCGTGCTCGACCAGCGCGGCCACGGCCTCCAGGAGCACCTTCTCGGTGTCGTCGCCGTCGGCGTGGGTGATGGAGGCGCTGATGCGGCAGGTGTCGGAGCCGCCCACGTCGACGTGGCGGTGGGCGCGCAGCCACTCGGCCGCCTGCATGCCGCTGATGCCGAGTTCCCGTACGTCGACGACGATCTTGAGGGGGTCGAACTCGGCGGCCAGGCCCTGTTCGATGATTTCGCCACCCATCACCCGCAGGCCTGGCATGTCGCGCAGCTGGGCGCGGATGCGCTCGGCGCGGTGCCTGGCGTCGCCGAGGAGTTCGCGTCCCTGCTCGACCATCTGCCGCCGCCAGCCGTCGAGGCTGGCGTAGACGAGGCTGGAGGCGCTGGTCGTGCCGAGCAGGTCCTCGCGCTGCTTGAGCACGTCGGGCGAGACCCGGTCTCCCTGGAGGTGGAACACCGAGCTCTGCTCGATGGCGCCGCCCATCTTGTGCACGCTGGTGACGACCACGTCGGCGCCCGCGTCCATGCCCCAGGTGGGCAGGTCCGGGTGGAAGGGCAGGTGCGCGCCCCAGGCCTCGTCCACGATCAGCGGCACGTCGAACTCGTGGCAGGCGTCGGCCACCCCGCGGATGTCGGCGCAGGTGCCCCAGTCGGTCGGGGTGATGAGCAGCATGCCCTTGGCGTCCGGGTGCTCGCGGAGCCGGTTGCGGACGTCGTCGGCCTCCGGCGGATGGGCCAGGTGCCGCTCGGTGTCGAACTTGGGGTGCACCCAGATGGGCACCACGCCGTTGATGATCACCGCGGCGATGACCGACTTGTGCGCGTTGCGGGAGAGCAGCAGCTTCTCGCCGGGGCCGGCGACCGACAGCATCGCCGTCTTGACGGACAGGGAGCTGCCGCAGGTGGAGAAGAAGGCGTGTTCGGCGCCGACCGCGTCGGCCATCAGTTCCTGTGCCTGCGCCAGCACGCCCTGGGACAGGCGGCGGTCGTCCAGCCCGTTGAGGCTCAGCACGTCGGAGCGGAAGACGTCCATACCGAGGATCTCGGCGACCCGCGGGTCGGTCCCGCGGCCCTGCCTGTGCCCGGGTGGCCCGAACACCACGTCTCGACGTCGCCGGAACTCCTCCAGAGCTTCCAGGACGGGTACGCGCGAGTGGTCCATGGCTGTCCTCCCGAACTGTCGATCCGCATCCACCCTGTTGCACCCCTCGCCGTGCCCCAAACCCACCGGGCCGGTGTCAGGGGGCCGTTCGGTGGAACCCGGCCGCGGCACGGAGCACGCCCGCCGAGCCGCAGGAGGTCTTGTGTCGTCGTTGTACCAGCGGGTCCGGGAGGAGGTCGCACGGCGCGCGGAGGCGCTGTGGGCCGTGGCGTCGGCCCTGCACGCCGATCCGGAGACCGCGTTCGCCGAGCACCGGGCGGTGGCGCTGCTCACGGGTGAGCTGGAGCGCGCGGGTTTCGAGGTGCGACGGGGGACCGCGGGTCTGCCGACCGCGTTCACGGCACGCGCGGGCCGGGGCCGGCCGGTGGTGGCGTTCCCGCTGGAGTACGACGCCCTGCCCGGGCTGGGCCACGCCTGCGGGCACAACCTGATCGCGGCGGCCGGCCTCGGGGCGGCCCTGGTCACGGACGCGGTGCTGGGCGGTGCGGGGGGCACGGTGCTCGCGGTGGGCACGCCGGCCGAGGAGGGCGGCGGCGGGAAGGCCCTGGAGGTGGAGGCCGGGGTCTTCGACGGGGTGGACGCCGCGCTGATGTTCCACCCCGGGGTGTACGACTGGGCGCGGGCCACGCTGACCGCGCAGGAGCAGTACCTGGTGGCGTTCCGGGGCCGGGCCGCGCACCCGACGGGCAACCCGACGGAGGGGATCGACGCCCTCGCGGCGCTGATCGAGCTGTTCAACGTGGTCTCGGCGCTCGGCCGGCGGCTGCCGGAGGGGTCCCACGTCCAGGGCATCGTGACCCACGGCGGTACCGCCACCAACATCGTCCCGGAGTTCGCCGAGGGCCGGTTCGGGCTGCGCGCCCTGACGACGGCCGCCCTGGACGACCTGGCCGAGCGGCTGCGCACGGCCGCCGAGGGCGTGGCGCTGGCGACCGGCACGACGGTCACGGTGGAGCGGGCCGGCGTGCGCTACGAGCACTTCCGGGACAGTACCGTGCTGTCCGAGCGGTTCGCCGGGCACCTGGACCGTGCCGGGATCACCCTCACCCCGCCCGCTCCGGGCGTCTACCTGGGCTCGTCCGACATCGGCAACGTCAGCGGCCGGGTGCCCGCGATCCACCCGTTCGTCGCGGTCATGGGGGCCGACGGCTCCGACCACACCCCGGAGTTCGCGCGGGCGGCGGCGTCGGAGCGGGCCCGGCGTGTCCTGCCCGCGGTCGTGGAGGCGCTCGCGTGCACGGCCGTGGACGTACTGGGCGACGAGAATCTGCGCGGGCGCGCCTGGGAGGGCCTGCGCCGGACCGCGGCCTGAACCTCCCTCGCGCACCGGGCCGGCCCGCGGCGCGGCGGGCTCAGGGCGCGGCGGGGCTCACAAGGTGGGCGGGCTGACGGCTGCCCCGCTCAGGGCGTGGCCGACCGCACCTCGACCACGTCGCTCGGCCCGTCGGCGGCGCGCACCTGCCGTACGGCCGCGCCCAGCGCCCGGCGGATCGCCTCGGGCAGCCGGCCGGTGGAGGGCCACTCCACCAGGCAGCGGGCCACCTCCCGCATCTTGGTGTTGGTGTGCTGCGACACGTGCTTCAGCACGTCCCAGCCCTGCTGCGGGCGCAGCCCGGCCGCGGCGATGACGACGCCGATCGCCTGGTCGACCAGCTCGTGCGAGACGAGGGCCCGGCGCAGCTGGGCGACCTCCTCCCGGAGCGCGTCCAGCTGGTCCGCCTGCTCGTCACATCCGATCATGGGATCCCCCTGCGCAGCGGGCCCCCTCCCAAACGGCCACCCGGCGAACGACTTCGCGCGTCGCGGTACAGAAAACGAAAAAGGGCTGGTCAGCCGGGACATGCAGGGGCGTATCAGGGGCAAGTGGGCAGAATGGAATCGCTCACTTTCGACAGCGACGACCTGGATGTGACGGAGGACTTCCTCAGCCGGGCCTACGCCAGGATGCGCATCGCCAGTGCCACCCCCGGCGCCAACCACGCCCGGGTCCACCGCGCCGGACTGTCCTCGGTGAGCGTCGACGAGCTGGCGCTGGACTTCGAGATGCGCTACTCGGTGTCCCCGCTGGGCCGGATCTGCCTGTGCGTCGTGCACGAGGGCACCGTGCGGGACCACGGCTTCCGGGGGGTCGAGGACGCCTTCGGGCCGGGTGACGTGGTGCTGTTCGCGCCGCCGGACCTGCCGTACACCGGGCGGATCTGCAACGCCCGGTACAACATCACCATGCTGGACCCGGAGCTGCTCGCCCAGGTGGCCTCGGGTCCGGCCGGCTCGCCGCCGGTCCGGCTGACCGGCCACCGGCCCCGCTCGGCGGCGGCGGCCCGTCACCTGAGCGGGACCATCGCCCACCTGCGGGACCACGTGCTGTCCGACCCGCAGATCGCGGACCAGCCGCTGGTCGCCGCCACGGCCGCCCAGTACCTCGCGGCGAGCGTCCTGGCCGCCTTCCCCAGCACGGCGCTTGTGGAACCGACCGGGACCGATCGTCACGACGCGCACCCGGCGGTGCTGCGCCGCGCGCTCGCCTACATCGACGACCACGCCGACCAGCCCGTCACGGTGGCGGACATCGCCGGCGCGGCTCATGTGACGGTGCGCGCGCTCCAGTACGCCTTCCGCCGGCACCTGGACACGACACCGCTCGCCCATCTGCGCCGGGTGCGGCTCGCGCACGCCCACCGGGAGCTGGTGGAGGCCGACCCCGGCAGCGGGGTCACGGTGACCGCGATCGCGGCCCGCTGGGGTTTCCACCACCCGGGCCGCTTCGCCTCCCTGTACCGGCAGGCCTTCCGGCGCTCCCCGCACCAGTCGCTGTCCGGCTGACGGTCGTCCCGGGCGGGGCGCCCGCCCCGCCCGGGACGCGGGACGGCCTACGGGAAGGACGTCACCTTGGACGGTACGGTGCTGGTCCCGGAGGTGGGCGCGCCGGTGCTGTTGACGACGTGGGCGTACTGCCCCTGGCCGCCGAGGGAGATCACCAGCAGGTCGTGCATCCGGATGCCGGAGGTGGTGGGCACCTGGAAGCCGTGGGCCTGGACGATCGAGGGATCGGCCGTGAAGTTGCAGTAGCTGCCCAGGCCCCACGCCTCGTGCGTGCCGACCGTGTCGGCGACCTTGTAGGCCGCGTAGCCGACGATGCCGTCGTGGGTGACGGCGGCGGCGTTCGGGACGTCGTACGCCTTCTCGTTCTGGAAGAAGATCGTCCGGCCGCGTTCCCCGGCCCAGTAGACGTCGTACTTGTTGAAGTGTTCGACGAACAGGCCGGTGGCGAGCACGTCGTTGCCGTTCACGCGCAGCCCGTAGTCGGCGCGGTTGGTGTTCCAGCCGACGCCGCTGCCGTGGTCGGCGCGCCAGAGCCAGGTGTGGTCGATGACGACGTTGTTGCTGTTCACCACGACCGAGTTGGTGGCGAGGCCGGGTCCGGCGCCGCCGATGCGGACGAACACGTCCTGCATGGTGGTGGGGTCGGCGGAGTGGTCGGCGGTGGAGCCGGGCGTGCCGATCCGCAGGAGGATGTCAGAGTTGACCGAACCCGCGTCGATGAGGAAACCGGCGAGCCTGACGCCGTCCACGTCGGCGACGTGCACGGCGTCGACGCCGTTGTCCGGGACGAGGGTGGCGAGACCGAGTCCCAGGACGACCGTGTCGGCGCGGGTGACGTCGAGGGTCCGGTCGAGGTGGTAGACGCCGGGTGTGAACAGCAGGTTGAGGCCCTGGGCGAGGGCCGCGTTGATGGTGGTGGCCGTGGCGCCCGGCTTGACGACGTAGAACTGGTCGAGCGGGAGGGACGTGCCGGCGTTCGCGGGCCAGGAGACGCCCCGGGCGTTGGTCCGCTTGGCCGGGACGAACACCTTGTAGGCGGAGCCGTCCAGGTAGAGGAACGGCTTCTCGCGGGAGACGGGGGTGGTGTCCAGGGTGGTGTACGGGCCGTTGTCGAAGTTGGTCGCGGGGGCGCCCTGGACTCCGGAGAACGTCATGTTCCACACGCCGTTGCTCCATCCGCCGACCGAGCTGTCGCGGGTGTACCACTGCTGCTGGGAGTACGGGCCGACGGTGCCGTCGACCTTGGAGTCCGCGATGTAGCCGCCGGAGGCCCAGCCGTAGCCGTTCGGGGCGAGGTTGAGGCCGCCCTGGACGTGGATGCGGCGGAAGGGCGCGGCCTGGGCGACGGCCCAGCGGTCGGTGCCGTTGGACGGCTTGATCGCGAGGTTCTCCGCCGAACGCCAGAAGTTCTGGGTGGCGTTGCCGTTGAACCAGCCCGCGTCCACGGTGACGTCACCGTTGATCTGCGTGTCGTCGGGGTTCAGCCCGAGTCCGGAGATCGAGGTGTAGAAGCCGATCTGGGCGTTGATGCCGTTGTACGTGCCGGGCTTGAGCAGGAACTGGTAGCGGCCGCTGCCGAACTGGGCCGACTCCTGCTTGGCGAAGACGTCGTCGAACTTATGCTGGAGGTTGGGGGTGGAGGGGTCGACGACGATGACGTTGGGACCGAGGTCGCCGCCGCCCTGGACCGGCGGGACACCGGTGGAGCCGGTGTGCACGGCGACCTCCCACAGCGAGTAGCCGTATCCGGTGCCGCGCGCGGTGCCCAGGACGCGGACGTACCGGCCCGAACCGCTGACGTCGTACGAGGCGGTGCCGCCGGTGGCGCCGGTGACGGTCTTGAGGGTGTTCCAGCTCTGTCCGTCCGACGAGGCCTGGAGCTGGAAGTCCTTGCCGTAGGCGGCCTCCCAGTTCAGGTCGATCTTGCACAGGTCCTGGACGGAACCGAGGTCGACCTGGAGCCACTGCGGGTCGGCCGCCTGGCTGGACCAGCGGGTCGTGGTGCTGCCGTCGAAGGCGGCGGAGGCGGGGGTGCCGGCGTTCTCGGTGGAGGAGGCGGTGGCGGTCCGGCCCTGGGCGGCGTTGGCGGTGCCGCAGCCGGTCCCGCCGGTGCCCGCGGTGCCGAACACCTGGAACTCCCAGAGGGAGTAGCCGTACGAGGTGGCCCGGTGGACGCCGAGCATGCGTACGTAACGGCCCTGACCGGACACGTCGAGCGCGTCGACACCGCCGTCGGAGCCGGTGACGGACTTCAGGTCGGTCCAGGTGTTCCCGTCGGCGGAGATCTGGACCTTGTAGTCCTTGCCGTAGGCGGCCTCCCAGTTGAGGACCACCCGGCTGACGGCGGCGGTGCCGCCCAGGTCGACCTGGAACCACTGGTCGTCACCGGTGGCCGAGGACCAGCGGGTTCCGGTGTCGCCGTCGACGGCCAGGCCGGCGGCGGTGCCGTTGTTCTCCACGGACGACGCGGTGGCCGTCCTCCCCTGGGACAGGGGGGTTTCGGCCGCGGCGGCCGAGGGATGGGTGGCGGGAAGGGCGATCAGCGCTGCCACGGCGGACAGCGCTATGCCCAGGGATCTGAGTCTCATTGCGGCGGCTCCAGACGGCTCGAGGGTCAAGCGGCTGACCCCACGGCTTAGTTCATGTTTTGATTTAAGTGATGAGTCAAGCCGGCCACAAGCCTTGTGACGCCACATCCTTCAACTACCGCGCGGAGACCGCGGAGCCGGGCACCGCTGCGCGGAGCGGACGGAACGGATATCGGTACCGGCACCGGTACCCGTACTGGTACCGGCCGGGGACACCGGTCATGACAGCGGTTCCCGCCAGGACAGCAGGCGGACCAGTTCCGCGTCCGGGGTGCCGGGGCGGCCGGCGACGGCGGCAGGGCGGGAAGGGGCGCGGGTGCCGCGCGAAAGACCGCCGCTGACGGTGATGTTGTGCTCCACCCGGGGGCGGCGCAGCCGCTCGTACCCGGCCAGCGCGGCCGGCAGACCGGGCAGGTCACGCAGCGCCTTGGCGAGTACGACGGCGTCCTCCAGGGCCATCGAGGCACCCTGGCCGGTCGCCGGCGAGGCCGCGTGGGCGGCGTCACCGACGAGCAGGACGCGTTCCCCCCGCCAGACGGTGCCGAGCGGCAACTCCGTCGCGTCGGTGACCATGATGCTGTCGCCGGCCTCGACGAGACCGGCTGCGGGCGTGTCGTCCGCCCGCAGCAGCGGCAGCAGGTGCGCGCGCAGCACGGCGGACGGCCCGGCGGCCGCTCCGGCGGGCAGCGGGTCGCCGGCGGCGCGGGCGAACCAGTACGTCTCCCCCGTCGGCGAGACCGCGTACCCGAAGGCGGTCGAGCCGCCCCGCACCATGGTGATCGCCCCGGCTGCGGCGGACTCGGGCGCGGCGCCGGTGCGGCCGTAACCGTAGTAGACACGCTGGCCCGCGTACACGGGTCGGACGCTCGGCGCCAGGAGCCGGCGCACGGCCGAGTGCAGGCCGTCGGCTCCGACGAGCAGGTCCCCCGTGGCGGTGGTGCCGTCGGCGAAGCGGGCGGTGACGGCGTCCGGGCCGTCCGTCAGAGACACCAGCCGCGCGCCGTGGCGCAGCCGGATCCCGCGCCGGACCGCCTCGCCCTGGAGGGCCGCGCTCAACTCGCCGCGCCGCAGGCAGCGGTAGCGCAGCGCGGGGTCGTCGGCCTCGCCGAGCGGTCCGCGCGTCACCTCGGCGCCCCGGTCGTCGAGCAGCCGCAGGGAGGTCAGCGGGAAACCGACGGCGGTGACGGCGTCCGTGGCGTCCAACTCGGCCAGGGCGCGCATGCCGTTGCTCGCCAGCGTCAGGAAGGCGCCGATGTCCTCGGCCGTGTCCGGGTGGGCCTCGAACACCGTGACGTCGTGTCCCGCCTTGTGCAGGCCCAGCGCGGTCGCGGTACCCGCGATGCCGGCGCCCACCACCAGAACCTTCATCGTGTCCGCTCCCTCGCTCCCGGGTCGCCGCACCCGCTCACCGCGCCGGAGTCGCGGGGCCGGCCCCCTGGCGGCACCGTCCCGGGATGACCCAGGCTGACCGGCATGGACTGGTCGCCACTGCTCTCCACCCTCTCCGGGGCCGCGATCGGCATCGTCGCCACTCTCATCGCCGATCGGAACCGGTGGAGGCACGACAATGCCAACGAAGCGCTCCGGCTGCGGCTCGACATCTATACGCAGTACACCACCATCGTGAAGGTCCTCGGTGAGACCCTGCGGGCTTTGGCCGAGCGGGACCACCCTTCCGCCGACGAGCGGGCGCTGGCGCTGCGCGAGGCCTTCCGGGAGTCAGGCATAGGCATCGCGTCGGAACGGATGTGGCTCATCGCGCCCCAACCTGTGGTCAAGGCCTCCAACAGCGTGTTCCACTGCCTGCGACGCATCTGCGACGGCTACGTCGACGGCACCGCCGTCAGCGATCCGGAGGATCGCGCCCGCTGGGAGGCACGCGGCAGGGCAGCCGCCGAGATGCGCAAGCTCATGCGTGAGGACCTCGGTGTCGGTCCACTCACCGAACGCCACAGCCCCCTTCTCGACGACCACGACAACCCGGCCGCGCGGTGAACCGATGATCACCTCCCCCTGGTCGGAGTGCTCTCCAGGAGGGGGAGCAGGCGATCCCAGTGACGCTTCAGCCCGGAGGCGCTGAAAGCATCGGTGTCGGACATGGTGAAGCCGTGGACGGTGCCGGGGTAGATCTCGGAGGTGTAGGCGATACCCGCGGCGTCCAGGGCCTGATTGAGTTCGCCGAGTCGCTCAGGCGTCATGTCGCCTTCGGCGTGGCCGAGGTGGACCCGGGCGGTGAGCTTCGAGAAGAGGTGGGGCCCGTCGACGCCGACGGGGCCGTGGAATGCGGCGACGGCGGCCACCTGGTCCGGATGGGCCGCGGCGGTGCGCATCGCGTAGAGACCGCCTACGCAGTAGCCGGTCACCGCGACCGGACCGGTGCCGACCTGGGGCTGGCTGGTGAGGAACCTGAGGTAGGCGTCGGCGTCGCTCAGAACCCGTTCGACGGTGTGCGCCTCGATCAAGGGCATCAGCCGGGCGAGGACGGCGGGTCGGTCCTCCTCTCCGATGTGCGCGGGAAGCTCGACCACCGGTGCCGGGCCGTGCCGGTGGAAGAGGTTGGGAACGAGCACGTAGTAGCCGTGCCCCGCCAGTTCGCGGGCCATCTCCCGCAGCACGGGCCGGATGCCGAAGCCGTCCGCGTACATCAGCACCCCCGGGTGCCGCGCGCCACGGTCTGGGAAGGCGGCGAACGCATCCGCCTGACCGTCAGCGGTGGGGATGTGCAGCGGCAACGTCTTGATGGGCATGGACTCTCCTGTCGTGGTTGATGTGCCGAGCCTGTGATCAACACGACGGAGGAGGAGCTCGCGCACCAGCGGAGGCTCCTCGGTCCAGCAGCGGGCCCGCACCGGCCCGTACGGCGCTCAGAGAGGCACCGGGTCACCGATCCGTGTGTGGCGCGAGGCCGTCCCGGTCATCATGGTCGCGCAGCGTAGTCCACCGGTCCGAGCGGACGCCAGCACGCGACTCCGCAATGCGGCAGGTCGACCGCGGCACAACTCAGCAGCCGGGAGTGCCCGTTGTCATCCGTCACCGCCGCCTCACCGAGTGCCCTGGCGGAGAGCCGCCGTGCCGCCCTCCCCCTCCTGGTGGCTCGGTCCGGCCGCGTATGCCAGCGGAGGGGCGATCGCCTGGGCGTCCACTCCCTCGCCGACCCATAGCGCGATGAACAGCGCAGCGGTCGCTTCCAGGAGTCCCGCACGTTCGAGACCGCCGCCGGCCACGGCTTCACAGCCCAGGTCCCGTACCAGCTCACGCACGCGCGCGAGGGCGCTCTCATCGTCTCCGCAGACCGGGACGGCCAGTGGCCGCCCGTCGAAGACCGGCGACCGCATGCGCCACACGTCCTCGTGGCAGAGGTTGAAAGCCTTGATCACATGGGCTTCCGGTGCCGCCGCGGCCAGTTGCTGCGCGGCCGAGGGGCCTCCTTCCGTCAGCAGCCGGAAGCCCGGCCCGACCGGGTTGGAGCAGTCGAGCAGCACCTTGCTCTCCAGGGCCGCGCGCACGTCCCGTACCACCTCCGCTCCCGCCCCGAAGGGCAGCGCGGCCAGCACCACTTGACCGAACTCGGCCGCCGCGCGCAGAGAGGCGGGCCTGGCGCTGCCTCCGATGCGCGTCGCGAGTCGTTCCGCCTTGTGTGTGTCCCGTCCCCCGATGGTGACGTCGTGCCCGGCCCGCGCCCAGTGGGTGGCGAGCGCGTCGGCCATGTTGCCCGTTCCCAGTACGCCGATTCTCATCACGTGGTCCCTTTCCGTGCCTGGTTCGATCGTTCACACCGACGCTAGACAGCCGTTCGGGCACCATTCGGTACGTGACGACCGATGCCTTCCTCGCCGACTGCCGCGCCCGCCTCGCCTTCGACCTGTTCTCCAACACCTGGAACGCCGTGGTGCTCTGGGCACTGCGCGACGGTCCCTGGCGTCCGGTCGAACTACGGGAACGGATCGGGGGCATCAGTTCCAAGGTCCTCACCGAGACTCTGCGCCGACTCCAGTTCAACGGACTGGTCGACCGGCAGGCGGCCCCCGACGCACCGTCACGGGTCGAGTACCGACTCACAGCTCTGGGCCGGACGTTGTTGGTGCCCATCGACGCCGTCGGCGCCTGGGCCTTCGAGTACGGCGATGAGGTCATGGCGGCCCAGGAAGCGGCGTGCGCCCCTGATCCACAGTCCCCGCCCCCTGCACGCTAGTGGCTCGTCCCGGACCCTTGGTCGGGAATCCACAGGCTGCCGGGATGGCGACGATCACCGCTCCGGACGTGCGGTTCGCTGCTGCGGAGAGGCACGCGCCGCGACCTCCGTGCACCGGCACGCCCCCCTGGGGGACGGATGACCGGCCGTCGAACGGGTACGTGCCGGCCATGCGGGTGAGCGTGGTGGACGCGGGATCGAACACGGTGCGACTGGTGATCGCGGACGTGGTGGGCGGCGTTCCGCTGCCGGTGCACACCGTCAAGTGGAAGCTGCGCCTGTGCGAGCACGCCGGCACGGACGGCACCATCGCCGACGAGGCCGTGGACCGGCTGGTGAAGGCGGTGGCGTCGGCCGGCGCCACGGCCCGCAGGTGGCGGGCGGCCGGGCCGCTGGCCTTCGCCACCACGGTGGTGCGCAACGCCCCGAACCGGGCGGACGTCCTCGGGCGGGTGGCGTCCGGGACCGGCATCCGCATGTGCACGATGCCGGGTGAGACCGAGGCCGAGCTGACCTTCCTCGCGGCCCGCCGCTGGCTGGGCTGGAAGGCCGGCCCGCTCGCACTGCTCGACATCGGCGGGGGCTCGCTGGAGGTCGCGTTCGGCCGGGGGCGGCTGCCCGACTTCGCCGCGTCCCTGCCGCTCGGCGCGAGCCGGCTGACCCGGGAGCACCTGGGCGTCCAGGACCCGCCGGGACCGGGCGAGCTGAAGGAGCTGCGCCGCCGCATCCGTCACGAGCTGCGGGACGTCGCCTCGCGGATCCGCTGGGAGCGGCCGCGCACCGCCGCCGTCAGCTCCCGTACGTTCCAGCAGCTGGCCCGGTTGTGCGGGGCCGCGCCCGGGCGGTACGGCCCGTTCGTCGAGCGGGAACTGGCCTGCCGGGACCTGCGCGAGGCGGTGCGCTCGCTCGCCTCGCTGCCCGCCGCCGAGCGGTCCCGGCTGCCCGGGATCTCCGCACCGCGCGCCGCGCAGAGCCTGGCCGGGGCGGTCGTCGGGCACACGGCGCTGAAGCTGATGGGCCTGCCCCGGGCCGTCGTCTGCCCCTGGGCGATCCGCGAGGGCGTCCTGCTGCGCTACGCCGAGGACGGCGTCGACTGGTGGACGGACATCACCGACACCGGCGACCCCACGGCCCCGCCCCCGGCGACGACCCTGCGCATCGCGGCACCACCCGCGTGACACTGCGCCGGCCGCGTGACACCGCGCCGCCCGCGCCGGCGCACGCGAAACCGGCCGCGACGCAAGGCACCCGTGCCGGTGCCCGGCGATCAGCGGGCGCGGGTGCGGAGGGTGCCGGCCGTTCTCAGCAGGCGGTCGGCGGGGACGCGCAGCCCCGGGTGGGCCAGCACCGTGTTCCGCAGGCCGCGCACCGGGCGTCGCCACAGGCGCCGGGCCAGCGCGACGGGGTGGGGGCGGGCCGCGAAGCCCTCACCGACGCGGAGTTCACGGGTCTTGAGCCAGTCCTTGTACTCCTTGTCGCCGCGCCCCAGGTCCACCAGGGCCACCCCGTGCCGGGCGGCGGCCTCGGCGGTCCGCAGGTGCATCATCAACCCGGGCGAGTAGGCAGGGAGTTCCGGGTCGTAGGCGGTGAACCAGGCGGCCAGCACGGTGCCCGACCGGGGGCCGAAGTGGGCCGCGACCGGCCGGTCGCCGGCGTACAGCACGGACAGCACTCCCGTGAGGTGGTCCTCCCGGACGTGGAACAGGTGGTCCACCAGGCCGACGATCCAGGGCCGGGAGAAGCGGTCCATGCGGCCGGTCCTGCGGTACTGCGCGGACTTCCACCGCATGAGGGTGCGCAGCGCCTCCGGGTCGCGTTCGTCGAAGACGAACCGCACCTCGCCGACGTCCCGGCCGAGCCGGCGTTCCTTCTTCAGCGTCGTCTTGGCCAGTTTGGGGTATGTCGCGCGCAGCCACTGCGCGTAGGTGCCGTCGCCGGGTTCCACGTCGATCACCGGTGAGGCGAAGGTGCCGGTGACGTGGGGCCCGAACGGCGCCTGTTCCCGGACGAGATGGTCGAACTCGAAGACACTGAGGCCGCAGGCGCGCAGCAACTGTCCCACGTCCCAGGTGACTCCGGGCAGGTGCACGAGGGCCTGGCAGTCGGAGAGGCCGAGTCCGACGGCCCGGCCGGTGCCCAGCGGCCCCCGCTCGTAGGGCAGGAAGCCGACCGGTTCCCCGCCGTCGCGCAGTACCGCCACCTGTACCCCGGGCCGGAACCGGCCGACCCCGGCGGCGAACTCCGGGGCCAGGAACGGATTGGCGTACTCGGGCGACTCGTCCATCGCCCGGTGCCACGCTCCGCGCAGGGCGGGCGTCAGGTCGCCGGGCCGGTGGACGGTGATCTCCACGTCAGTGATCCCCCCGTGCGCGCGTCCGTCCCCAGGGCGGCGGCGTGCCGGGGGCCGCACCGCCCGGTGCGGCGTGCGGACCGTGGTTGGTGCACCCCATGCGCCCCCTCCCCCGTGCCTTCATGAGCGCGCCGGACGCGCCACCGGAGCCCAGTCCCCCGCGCATGGCTCGAACCTGGCGAAACAGTACGCCGCCTGTCAAGGGTGCCCCGGGTGCCCGGCGGCCCGGCCGGGGGTGGGGCACGGCACCGCGGTATTGACATGAACCTGGAACGACCTCGACGCTGCGTGCGTGAAGTTGCTCGTTCGACGCCCTTTCCGAGCGTCTCCGAGCAACATCGCGTACGAACAGTCGGTCCGCGAAGATGCGAGAGGAGCTGTTCCGCCGTGCGAAGACTCCGACACCGTGTGCCGTGGCCGGCCCGGATACCGCTGGGGCTGGTCACCGTCCTGGCCGGGACCGCGCTGGCCGTCCCGGCGCCCGCCCGGGCCACCACCGCCCCGTCCGGCGCGGCGCTCGACCCGGCCCACACCAGCGTCACCTGGCACAGCCCGGTCTACGCCAGGGGCACCGGCGCCGGGCCGGAGAAGTGCCCCGGCGCCGCCGACGACCCCGGCGGCGAGGTCTGCGGCCGCTTCGACCTCACCGTCTCGGTGCCGGACGGCTACTGGGACGACAATCCTGAGGGCGGTGTCCCGCTGTCGGTCGGCTGGGAGCACCCCTCGGACGACTTCGACCTGTACGTCTACGACGACCACGGCAAGCAGGTGGCGTCCGGCGCGGGCACCGCCGACCCCGAGGCCACGGTGATCCCACGGGCGTCGGGGACGTACCACGTCGTGGTGGTGCCGTACGACGTGCACGACAACTCCTTCACCGGCACCGCCTATCTCCCGGCCACCGAGGACGCCGGTGACCTCACCTCCTTCTCGGGCGGCGCCGGCCGCTACACCATCGGCGCCGGCCGGCTCACGGCCCGCGCCGACTTCCTGGTGGACGGACAACTGCGGCTCCGGGCGGACCCGTCGGGCACGCCGAGCGACCCGGCCGGTACCGCGATCGTGCGCCGGCAGCCGGCTCGGCAGTGGCACACCTCGTCCTTCGACGCGGGCGCGTACTACGGCATCCGGTCTCCGCAGGCGGTGCTGCGCGTGTACAAGAAGCCGCTGCGGTTCGGGCTGTACGAGCCGGACGACCGCACCCGGATCTGGCAGGAGGACAAGCCGCTGCGCTGGTCGACCGGCGGGATGCGGCAGAGCCTGCTGCGGGGCGCGGACGAGCAGTTCTTCGGCGGCGGCGAGCAGAACGGCGGCTTCTCGCACCGCGGGCGCACCGTCCACGTGGCGAACAGCTTCGACTGGAACGAGGGCGGCTACAACAACTCGCAGCCGTTCTACCTCTCCAGTGCGGGCTACGGCGTCTTCCGCAACACCTTCGCACCGGGCGTGTACACCTTCGGCTCGCCGGTCACCACGGGCCAGCAGGAACGGCGCCTGGACGCCTACTACTTCCTCGGCGACGCCAAGCATGTCATCGGCCGGTACACCGCGTTGGTGGGCAGACCCTTCATGCCGCCGGTGTACGGCCTGGAGCCGGGTGACTCGGACTGCTACCTGCACAACGCCAACCGCGGCGAGCGGCACACCCTGGACGCGCTGAGGACCGCCGACGGGTACACCGCCAACGGCATGCCGCTCGGCTGGATGCTCGTCAACGACGGGTACGGCTGCGGCTACGAGGACCTGGAACGGACCGGGAAGGGCCTGCGCGACCACCACGCCCAGCTCGGCCTGTGGACCCAGGACGGCATCGGGAAGCTGGCCGAGCAGGTGCGGGCCGGGCAGCGGGTCGCCAAGCTGGACGTGGCGTGGGTCGGCAACGGCTACCGGTTCGCGCTGGACGCCTGCGACGCGGCGAAGCGGGGGATCGAGGACAACAGCGACGCCCGCGGTTTCGTGTGGCTGCCGGTCTCCTGGGCCGGCGCACAGCGCTGCGGGGTGCTGTGGAGCGGCGACCAGAAACTTTCCTGGGACTACATCCGCTGGCAGATCCCGACGTACGCCGGGGCTACCCTGTCCGGGATCGCCTACGACACCGGTGACGTGGGCAGCATCTACGGTCACGACGCCGCCATGTACACCCGTGACCTCCAGTGGAAGACGTTCCTGCCGGCCGTCATGACGATGGACGGCTGGGCCACCGACCTCACCACCGGCAGGCCCGCCGACCAGCAGCCCTGGCGCGACGGCGAGCCGTACACCTCCGTCAACCGCAGGTACCTCCAGCTGAAGGAGCGGCTGCTGCCGTACATGTACACCCTGTCCGCCGGGGCGGCGCGGACCGGAGTGGGCGCGGTGCGCCCGCTGTGGCTGGAGTACCCGGACGACCCCGGCACGCTCGGCGCCGGTGCGGCGTACGAGTTCCTGTCCGGACCGGACTTCCTGGTCGCGCCGGTCTACCGGGACGCGGACACCCGCGACGGGATCTACCTGCCGAAGGGCACCTGGACCGACTACTGGTCGGGCCGTACCTACCGGGGCCCGACCACGGTCGACGGCTACCACGCGCCGCTGGACACCCTTCCGCTGTTCGTCCGCGAGGGCGCGATCGTGCCCATGTGGCCGAAGGGGACGACGAGTTGGCAGACCCGCGACCGGCACGAGCTGGACTGGGACCTCTACCCGGCCGCGCACGGCACCAGCCACTACACGCTGTACGAGGACGACGGCGTCACCCGTGACTTCGCCCGGGGCTCCGCGGCCCGCCAGCGGGTGTCGCTGCGCCGGGACGCCCGGGGCACCACCGCGGTGGTCGGGGCGAGCCGGGGCCACTACGCGGGCAAGGTGGCCGCCCGGTCGTACCGATTCACCGTGCACGGCGGCACGGCGCCCGTGCGCGTCCTGCTCGACGGCCGCCGACTGCCCCGCCACGCCTGGTCGTACGACGCCGACCGCCGGGTCACGACCGTCACCACGGCGCGGCTGCCGCTCGACCGCGGTTTCACGGTCCGCTTGGTCGACGAAAGGTAAAGAGATCGTATGGTCTAGTCCAAAGAGCAAGTTGGTCTAGTCCAACTTATTGACGTGATCGCGACCACTCCCGGAGGGTGGGGCTCCCCGTTCCCGGGTCCCCACCCTCTGGAGGCACGCATGAGACGTCTTCGGGCATGTCTGGGCGCGGCGGCAGCCGTCACGCTCGCCGCCGCCGGCAGCACCGCACTGGTCGCGGGCAGCGCCTCGGGCGCGACGACCGCGCTCAGCAACCGCTGGTACGCCGCCGCCCCTTACCTGATGCCGCTGGACAACGAACCGCCGGACCCGGCCGCCATCATGGACGCCACCGGCCTGAAGGCGTTCCAGCTCGCCTTCATCCTCGCCCCCAACGGCGGTGGCTGCGCGCCCACTTGGGGCGGCACGTCGTCCGTCTCCTCCGACACGGCCGTGCAGTCGGTCATCAACACCATCCGCGCCAAGGGCGGCGACGTCTCGGTCTCCATCGGCGGCTACGGCGGCACCAAGCTCGGCCAGGCCTGCGCGGACCCGGCCTCGACGGCCGCGGCCTACCAGCAGGTCATCACCAAGTACGGGCTGCACGCCATCGACTTCGACCTGGAGGAGCCGGAGTACGAGAACACCGCGGCGATCAGGAACGAGATCGGCGCCGCCAAGATCCTCCAGCAGAACAACCCGGGACTGTACGTCTCCGTGACCACGGCCGGCACCGCGGACGGCACCGGCTGGTTCGGCAAGCAGATGCTGCTGGAGGCCAAGTCCCAGGGCTTCACCCCGAACAACTTCTCCATCATGCCGTTCGACGGCGGCTTCAACGGCGCGGCGAGCCAGACCAGCGCGCTCACCAACTTCAACTCCATCCTCCAGTCCACGTTCGGTTGGAGCCAGGCGACCGCCTACGCCCACGAGGGCTTCTCGGGCATGAACGGCCGCAGCGACACCGGCGAGTACTTCACCCAGGCCGACTTCCAGACGGTGCTGGACTACGCGACGAGCCACAACATGGACCGGTTCACGTTCTGGTCGCTCAACCGCGACCGGCAGTGCACCCCGGCCGACAACGGCGGCCGTACGTCCGGGACCTGCTCCAGCGTGGCCCAGAACTCCTGGGACTTCGCCAAGTACTCGGTGAAGTTCGCGGGCGCCACCCCGCCGAGCACCACCCCCACCCCCACCCCGACGCCCACGCCCACCCCGACGCCCACGCCCACCCCGACACCCACCCCGGGCGCGTGCAAGACCGCCTGGAACGCGACGACGGCCTACACGAGCGGCAACGAGGTCTCGTACAACAAGCACAACTGGAAGGCCAAGTGGTGGACCCAGAACGAGGTGCCCGGCGCCTCGGAGTGGGGCGCCTGGCAGGACGAGGGCGCCTGCTGAGCTCCCGGCCGGCCGTGACCTCTCGCGGACGGTGACCTGACGTGACCGCGTGTGACCGCTCGTGCCACTGTCCGTACGACCGCTGGGGACGGAGCGCCGGAACACCACCGGCACCCGTCCCCACCTGCGGGACTGGTGGAAACGGCGCGACGGTCGTAGCGTCGAGGGCACGCGGTCGGACACAGCACGACGGGTGGGAGCGGCCATGCGCGGATCATTGGTGGGAACGACGGTCTCCCTTGCGGCGGGCGTCCTGCTGACAGCGGCGATGACGACGGCCTCGGCCAGTCCGCCGCCCCCGACGCACCGGACGGCCCCGCCGCCGCGGCCGATCCTCGTCGACTGCCTGTGGCACCGCACCGTGCGCCCCGCCGACTTCATCCTGGCCTGCGGCGACGGCAACAGCCGCCTCACCGCGATGCACTGGTCGCGGTGGAACGGCCGGGCGGCGACCGCGGCGGGCGTGAACCTGCTCAACGACTGCAAGCCGTACTGCGCGGCCGGCACCTTCCGCCGCTACCCGGTGACCGTGCGGCTGGACGGCGCCCAGCCCTGGAAGAAGGACCCCGGCGTCCGGCACTACACCCGGATGAGCCTGACCTACACCGGCGCCCTGCCGGAGGGCTTCCAGCGGGTCATGACCTACCCGCTCTGGGACTGAGCCGGCCGGCCGTCACCCGGGCGCGCCGCGTCCGGGGCCGGCAGGTGGGCCGCGCGGGCGACGTCCCGGCCCCGGCTCCCGCCACCGGCCGCCCGCGTCCCCCCATGGTGGTGTGACCCCGCACGTCGGCGCCCCGCGCGCCGACCGAAAAGAGGTCACATGCCCCCGCTCCTCCGCCTGGCCGCTGCCGCCACGGCCGTGCTCGCGCTCGGCGTGGTCGCCGCGGCGCCCGCACCCGGCACCGACCCGGTCGTCACCGCCGCGCGCGTCCTCACCCACTTCGACCCGGCCGGCCGGCAGACGCCCGAGAACATCGCCCTGGAACCCGACGGCTCCGCCGACCTGACCCTCGCCCTCGCCGGTCAGATCGCCCGCGTCACCCCCGACGGACGGACCCGCGTCCTCGCCACCCTGCCCGCCGTGGCGGATCCCGCCACACCGCTCGTCCACAGCGCCGTCGTCACCGGCATCGCCCGCGCCCACGACGGCACGCTGTACGTCGACTACGCCACCGGCACCGGCGCCACCGGCATCTGGCGCCTCTCCCCCACCGGCGGAGCACCCGAGTTCATCGCGGCGCTGCCCGCCGACGGGCTGCCCAACGGGCTCGCCCTCGACGAGCGACGGGGCGTGCTGTACGCGGCCGACTCGGTGCACGGCACCGTCTGGAGCGTCCCGCAGGCCGGTGGCACGGCCACGAACTGGGCGACGGGCACGGCGCTCGCTCCCCTCTCCACGCCGTCCGCCTCGGGTTTCGGCGCCAACGGCGTCAAGGTGCACCGCGGCGCGGTCTGGGTGTCCAACACCGACCGGGGCACGCTGCTGCGCCTCCCCGTCGGCGCGGACGGCGCCGCGGGCCCGGTCGAGACGCGCGCCACCGGCCTCGACGGCATCGACGACTTCGCCTTCCCCGGCCAGGGCAGGAGCGTGCTGGCCGCGCTGAACGCCGGCAGCAAGGTCGTCCTGGTCCAGCCGGACGGCACCGCCACGACCGTGCTCACCGCGCGGGACGGGCTCTCCAACCCGACCGCCGTCGCCGTGCTCGGCCGGACCGTGTACGTGCCGAGCGGCGCGTACGTCACCCGGCGCGACCCCAACCTGCTCGTCGCCCGCCTGCGCCACCTCGTCGACCACCGGTGACGGGCGGCGCGCACACGCGCCGTCCCGGCCGGCCGGGTGGTGGCCGGCCGGGACGGCGCCGCGACCGGGTCAGGCGAGTTCGGCGAGGAGGTCGCCGCCCTCGACCTGCTGGATGCGGTTGATCGCGAGGCGTGACACCCGGCCCGCCTTCTGGGCGGTGATCGTGGCCTCCATCTTCATCGCCTCGATGGTGGCGATCGTGGCACCGGCCGCCACCTCGTCGCCCTCGGCGACCGCGAGGGTCACCACACCGGCGAAGGGCGCCGCGACATGCCCGGGGTCACCGCGGTCGGCCTTCTCGGTAGCGGGGATGTCGGAGGCGGCGGCCCGGTCGCGGACCTGGATGGGCCGCAGCTGGCCGTTGAGCGAGGACATCACGGTCCGCAGCCCGCGCTCGTCGGCCTCGCCGACCGCCTGGAGTTCGATCAGCAGCCGGACGCCGGGCTCCAGGTCGACGGCGTACTCCTTGCCCGGGCGCAGGCCGTAGAAGAACGCCTTGCTGTCCAGCACACTGGTGTCGCCGAAGGACTGCCGGTGGGTGTCGAACTCGCGGGTCGGTCCGGGGAACAGCAGCCGGTTGAGGGTGGCCCTGCGGTCCTTGGCCAGCCCGTCGCGGTCCTCGGCGGACAGCTCGGGCACGGGCCTGGCCGCGGCCCGGCCCTGGAGCGCCTTGGTGCGGAACGGCTCCGGCCAGCCGCCGGGCGGGGTGCCCAGCTCGCCGCGGAGGAAGCCGATCACCGAATCGGGGATGTCGAACCGGTCCGGGGTGTCCTCGAATGCCTCCGGGGAGACACCGGCGCCGACCAGGTGCAGGGCCAGGTCGCCGACCACCTTGGAGGACGGGGTGACCTTGACCAGCCGGCCGAGGATCCGGTCGGCGGCGGCGTACATCGCCTCGATGTCCTCGAAGCGGTCGCCGAGCCCGAGCGCGACGGCCTGGGTGCGCAGGTTGGAGAGCTGGCCGCCGGGGATCTCGTGGTGGTAGACGCGGCCGGTCGGGGACGCGAGGCCCGCCTCGAAGGGGGCGTAGATCCTGCGGACGCCCTCCCAGTACGGCTCCAGGTCACCGACGGCCTGGAGGTCCAGGCCGGTGGGCCGCTCGGAGTGGTCCGTGGCCGCGACGATCGCGGACAGCGACGGCTGGGAGGTCGTGCCGGCCATGGAGGCCACGGCCCCGTCCACCGCGTCGGCACCCGCCTGGATCGCGGCGAGGTAGGTGGCGAGCTGGCCGCCCGCCGTGTCGTGGGTGTGCAGGTGCACGGGCAGGTCGAACTCCCGGCGCAGCGCCGAGACCAGCTTGGCGGCGGCCGGCGCGCGCAACAGGCCGGCCATGTCCTTGACGGCGAGGACGTGGGCGCCGGCGTCCACGATCTGCTCGGCGAGGCGCAGGTAGTAGTCGAGGGTGTAGAGCCGCTCGGCCGGGTCGCTGAGGTCGGCGGTGTAGCAGAGGGCGACCTCGGCGACGGCCGTGCCCGTCTCCCGTACGGCCTCGATGGCGGGCCGCATCTGGCCGACGTCGTTGAGGGCGTCGAAGATGCGGAAGATGTCGATGCCGGTGGCGGCGGCCTCCTGCACGAAGGCGTCCGTCACCTCGGTCGGGTACGGGGTGTAGCCGACGGTGTTGCGGCCGCGCAGCAGCATCTGGAGGCAGATGTTGGGGACGGCCTCGCGCAGGGCGGCCAGCCGTTCCCAGGGGTCCTCGGCGAGGAAGCGCAGCGCGACGTCGTAGGTGGCGCCGCCCCAGCACTCCACGGAGAGCAGCTCGGGCAGGGTGCGGGCGACGGCCGGGGCGACGGCCAGCAGGTCCTTGGTGCGCACCCGGGTGGCCAGCAGCGACTGGTGGGCGTCGCGGAAGGTGGTGTCGGTGACGCCGATGGTCGGCGAATCGCGCAGGTGCCGGGCGAAGCCCTCGGGGCCCAGTTCCACCAGCCGCTGCCGTGATCCGGCGGGCGGTTCGCCGGCGGGCAGCGGCGGCAGCTTGGTCAGCGGGTCGAGCACGTCGGGCCGGGCGCCGTGTGGCTTGTTGACGGTGACGTCGGCGAGGTACGTGAGCAGCTTGGTGCCCCGGTCGGCGGAGGAACGGGACGTCAGGAGGTGCGGGCGCTCTTCGATGAAGGAGGTGGTTACCCGGCCCGCCTGGAAGTCGGCGTCGTCCAGGACGGCCTGGAGGAAGGGGATGTTGGTCGCCACGCCCCGGATGCGGAACTCGGCGACCGCGCGCCGGGCCCGGCCGATCGCGGCCTGGAAGTCCCGGCCCCGGCAGGTCAGCTTGACCAGCATCGAGTCGAAGTGCGCGCTGATCTCCGTACCGGCGTGGGTGGTGCCGCCGTCGAGCCGGATGCCCGAGCCGCCGGGCGAGCGGTAGGCGCTGATCCGGCCGGTGTCCGGCCGGAAGCCGTTGGCGGGGTCCTCGGTGGTGATGCGGCACTGGAGGGCGGCGCCGCGCAGGGTGACCGTGTCCTGGGACAGGCCGAGGTCGGCGAGGGTCTCGCCGGAGGCGATCCGGAGCTGGGCCTGGACCAGGTCGACGTCGGTGACCTCCTCGGTCACGGTGTGCTCGACCTGGATGCGCGGGTTCATCTCGATGAAGACGTGGTTGCCGTCGCGGTCGAGGAGGAACTCCACGGTGCCGGCGTTGCGGTACCCGATCTCGCGGGCGAAGCGGACCGCGTCGGCGCAGATCCGGTCGCGCAGGGCCGGGTCCAGGTTGGGGGCGGGCGCCAGCTCGATGACCTTCTGGTGGCGGCGCTGCACCGAGCAGTCCCGCTCGTACAGGTGGATGACGTCGCCCGCGCCGTCGGCGAGGATCTGCACCTCGATGTGGCGCGGGTCCACGACGGCCTTCTCCAGGAAGACCGTCGGGTCGCCGAACGCGGAGGCGGCCTCGCGGGAGGCGGCCTCGATGGACTCGCGCAGCTGGGCCGGGTCCGCGACGCGGCGCATGCCGCGTCCGCCGCCGCCCGCGACCGCCTTGACGAAGAGGGGGAAGCCGATGTCGTCGGCGGCGCGCACCAGTTCGTCCACGTCGTTGGAGGGCGCGGAGGAGCCGAGCACGGGCACTCCGGCGGCGCGGGCGGCGGCGACCGCGCGGGCCTTGTTGCCGGTCAGCTCCAGCGTGGCCGCGTCCGGGCCGACGAAGGTGATGCCCGCCTCGGCGCAGGCGCGGGCCAGTTCGGGGTTCTCCGACAGGAAGCCGTATCCCGGGTAGACGGCGTCGGCGCCGGCCCGTCGGGCGGCGGCCACGATCTCCGCCACGGACAGGTAGGCCCGTACGGGGTGTCCGGGCTGCCCGATCTCGTACGCCTCGTCGGCCTTCAGCCGGTGCAGCGAGTTGCGGTCCTCGTGCGGGAAGACGGCGACGGTACGCGCGCCCAGTTCGTAGCCCGCCCGGAACGCGCGGATGGCGATCTCTCCACGGTTGGCGACCAGCACCTTTCGGAACATCCTGGATTCCCTTCAGCTGCCTGCCGGCGACGAACACCCTGGTGTCGGCCACGCCTGCCGTATCTCGCGGCCACCCTAGGGGGTGACCGCGCGGGTCGAGGTGCGAAAACCGTCACACCGGCGGGGTGGGCGACGCCACACGCGAGCGCCGGCCCGACCCGACGGAGGGCGGTCACCACGTCACCAGTACAGCAGCCCACGCCCCGGCACGGCAGCCGACGACCCACCCTGCCGGGCGCGGGGTCCCGGGGCGGTCGGCGGGGACGGGCAGGGCGCGGGTCGGCAGGGGTGGCGGAACCCGGACGTCCGCCGGGCCGGGGCACGCGGGGTGTCGGGGTGCGGCGGCCGGGGCCGTCGGGGTGTGGGGGCCGGGGGTCCCTCGCGGCCAGCTACGACCCGACCGAGGCCGAGAGCATCAGGAACCGCGCCGGAACCTTCGGCCGGTCCCGGGGCGGTCGGCGGTGGTAGGCGGAGGCCGGCGCGGGGCCGGGCCCGGACGTCCGCCGGGCCTGCGCGCGCGGGGTGTCGGAGGCGGCGGCCGGGGGCCCCTCGCGGACAGCTACGACCGGACCGAGGCCGGGAACCGGCCACCGCGGTGACGCGGCAGCCGGCCGCGCCGGTTCAGGAACCGCGCCGGAACCCCCGGCCGGTCCAGGGCGGTCGGCGGAGACCGGCGCGGGTCCGCGCGGGGCTGGGCCCGGGCGTCCGCCGGGTCCGGGCGCGCGGTGTGTGGGGGGCGGCGGCCGGGGGTCCCTCGCGGTCAGTTACGACCCGTACGGAGGCAGAGAGCTGGTCACCCGGTGGCGGCAATCGGCCGCATCTGTCCAGGTACCACGCCGGAACTTTCGGCCCGTGCGAGGGCGGTCGGCGGTGGCGGGCGGAGGCCGGCGCGAGGCCGGGCGCCGGGAGCCGGGCCGCGGTGGGGCGGCAGACGGTGGACGGCCCTACCGGGCGCGGTGCGGCGGCGCCCCTGGGCGGGCGGTTCCTGACGCTGTGCGAGGCTGCCGCCCCGCCCCGCTCCGGCGGCCGGTCCGGCGGCCGGTCCGACTACGGCATCCGGGCCGTCGGACTCGACGGCGCCCGACCGCCCGCGTCGGACGCGGCGTCCATGGGCGCTTCCTGATCCCGGGACCGCGCCGGGACCTCCGGCCGGGTCACGGGCCGGCGGCGCGGGGCCGGAAGTCGGGCCGGCGGCGCGGGGCCGGAAGTCGGGCCGGCGGCGCGGGGCCGGAAGTCGGGCCGGCGGCGCGGGGCCGGAAGTCGGCCCGGCGGCGCGGGGCCGGAAGTCGGCCGGCCTTCCCGGGCACAGGTACGGCCGCGCGGCGGCCGGTGGACGGCCTACCGGTCGAGGGACCGCGCCGGGACCCTCGGCCGGCTGCCGGGGCGGTCCGCGGTGGCGGGCGAGGGTGTGGGGGACGGCACGGTGCGGGTCGGCGCGGGACCGGGGCGCGGGTGGGCGACGGGGCCGGCCGTAGGGGGCGCGGTGGGGCGCGGGACGGCAGCCGGGACCGTCGAAATCCGGGGTGCCGGGCGGGTGGGCCACCGCGCCGACAGCCAGGACCGTGCGGCGGCGCGGAGCCGGGCGCCTCGTCCGTGCAGGAGCCCGAGGACGATCGCGCCGGCCACCGCGACCAGGTGCTCGCGGCCGGCCAGGTTGGGCACGGCGACGGACTCCCACACCATCGAGCCGCCGGTCATGGTGAACACCACCGGCGCCCGCCGGATCACCGCGAGATAGGTGAACAGGCCGACGACGGCCGCCGAGGGCCCGGTGTCGAGGATGTGCCCGGCCTCGGGCGGCAGCCCGAACCCCCACCAGCCGGGACCCAGCGCGATCATCAGGCGGGCGGTGAGGGTACCGGCCAGGGTGGTGGCGTAGGCGATCGCCAGCGTCCGGGCCCGGCCGAGGGTCAGCTCGGCCCAGGCGAAGGCGAGGAAGAGCTGGGTGATGCCCGCCCACACCGGCAGGTCGAGGGCGGGGACGTACAGCGACACGGGGGTGCGCAGCAGGGACAGCCACAGCGGCAGGTCGGCCTGGACACCGCCGAGGCGCCGCACCCACACCGCTCCGGTGGGGTGCTGGGCGATGTCGTGGAAGAAGACGACGCCGAACGCGGCGACGAACGCCAGCAGCAGCCCGGACAGTCCGCGCCGCGCGAACCGCCGTACGGGATCGACGACGATGGCCCGCCACTCGCCGCGCAGGGTGCGCCCCGTGAACCGGGCGAGCCGCACGAGGCGGGAACGGTACCGGCCGGCGCGCGGTTCAGTGGTCATGAGGCACGGCAGCCCATCGCCTTCGCTTCCCCCGTCATCTCCATCGCCCCTTTCACCTCGCTCCCGGTGGTCCGGCGGGGCGAGGCGTTTGTCCGTCCTGCGTCCGTTTTCAGGCGCCATCGTATAGACGTACGAAGCTCCCCCGGCCGACGGCTCCCGAGCCGGGCCGGCCCCTCCCGGCTCGTCTACCCCGTGTCCCCCGGGATGCGGCCACCGACAGTCCAGCGAGCGGCGGGAGGGGCGTCAAGGGCCGCAGGGAGCGGACCCCGGGCGGGCGGCCGGAAACCGTGCGAACCGTCCCGTTCCCGGCGAAGACACCGTTGTGACAGCCCAGTTGCCGGAACAGACAAGGAACCTTTCTGTTTCGATCACGAATTCTCGTATAGTGACCGCCAGTTCACCACCGGTGTCACCGCACATCGGCCGTACGCTTCCCGACCGCACGTTTCCAGCCCCACTGCCCGCATCTGCCGCGAGGACCAGACCGGACCGATGACCGCGCCCACCCATCCCGGCGAACGACCTTCCCTCCGCACGTTCGTGTCCGCCCTCGCCGTGACGGGAGTGCTGTCGGCGCTCGTGGTCTGCGCGGCCGTGGCGGTGGCCCCCGGTCCGGTGCGCGCGCCGCTCGCCTGGGGCGCCGGCACGGCGGCGGTCGTGCTCAGCGCGGTGGTGGCCACGGCCGCGCACGCCCTGCGGACCGCGCGGGACACCCGGCGCAGGCTGGAGGGCGCCACCCAGGACATCGGCCGGCTGCTCCAGCAGCAGGCCCGCGCGACCGAGGAGGCACGCCGGGAACAGCAGCGCCTCATCGACGAACTGGCCCGGCAGCGAGCCGAGTTCACGGAGTCGTTCACGGCCCGGCAGGCACGCCGCGAGGAGGAGGCCGCGCGGGAGCTGGACCGGCTCGGCCTGGAGAACGCGAGGCTGTCGGCCGAGTTGGACCGTGCCCGCCGGGAGCGGGCCGCCGCGGTTTCCGCGACCTCCAACGCCGCCGCGCGGATGCAGGCGCTCGCCACGGCCACGCTCGCCGACCTGCGGGCGATGGAGGAACGCCACTCCGACGAGGACGTACTGGCCGACCTCCTCCACCTCGATCACCGCACCGCGCAGGCCGGCCGGCTCGCCGACTCCGTCGCCGTCCTCACCGGGGCCCGTTCGGGCCGCCGTTGGGCCCGGCCGATCGGCATGGAGTCCATCCTGCGCGGGGCGATGGGCCGGATCGCCGGGTACCGCCGGGTGCGGGTGCACTCGGTCAGCGAGGCCGCCGTCGCCGGGCACGCCGCCGAGGGCGTGATGCACGCCCTCGCCGAACTGCTCGACAACGCCGCGAACTTCTCGCCGCCCAACGCGGAGGTCCACGTCTACGTCGAGGAGGTGCCGGCCGGCGCCATCGTCTCCGTCGAGGACAGCGGGCTGGTGATGGGCGAGGTGCAGCTGCGCCGCGCCGAGCGGGCGGTCTCCGGTGACGTCTCGGAGCTGGGCGGCCTGACCGGCACCCGGCTCGGGCTCGCCGTGGTCGGCCGACTCGCCCGCAAACACGGCTTGAAAGTGTCGTTCCGCCCGTCGGCGCGGGGCGGCACGGGCGTCCTGCTGCTCATCCCGCAGGACATCCTCACCGGCCCCGCCCCGGCCGCACCGGCCGTGACGGCCGCACCGGCCCCGCGCCAGAGCACCGGCGGACCCGTCCGGGCGCAGGCGCCGGCCGCCGTCGACGCCTCCCCCGTCCACGAGTCCGCCGCGCCGCCGCCGGAGGGCCCGACCGGGCTGCCCAAGCGGCGCCGGGGCCGTACCCTCGCCGAGGCCGAACGCGCCCGGTCCGCGCACGCCGCCCCCGCGGCCGGCACCGCACCGGGCGCCGACGAGGCCAGGACCCGCGCCGCCCGCTTCAGCAGCTTCCGCCAGGCGGTACGGCCGTCCGCACCGGGCACCGCACGGCCCGGCCCCGCGCACGGAGGCCCGGCGGGGGACTACGGCTCCGGAACCGCGCCGCAGGACCGCGACACCACCGGCGCCGCACACTCCGCCGCACCGGACGACCGGGCCGCGGACTCCCCGCGGGGCGCCGCCCACCACGGCTCCCCCGCCACCCCGTCAGACCCGCACCAGCACCAGCACCAGCACCAGCACCCGGAAGGCGACTCCCCCTCATGACCGGCCCGACCACCGCCGACGACAACCTCACCTGGCTCCTGGAAGGCCTGCTGGAGCGGACCCCGGGTGCCCGGCACGCGCTCGTGCTGTCCCGGGACGGGCTGAAGCTGTGCCGGACGCCCGAGCTGAGCGTCGACCAGGCCGACCAGCTCGCGGCGATCGCGGCCGGCATCCAATCGCTCTCCCACGGCGCGTCCGTGGAGTTCGGCGACGGGAGCGGGGGCGTGCGCTCGGCGATGGCGGAGTTCTACGGCGGTGTGCTGTTCATCGTGGAGGCGGGCGCGGGCGCCCATCTGGCCGTGATCGCCACGGAGGACGCGGACGCCGGTGTCGTCGGCCACAACATGAGCGAACTGGTCGAGCAGCTCGGCGCCTACCTGACCGCTCCGCCCCGTACCTCATGAGCCGTCCGGGCATGAACCGGCCGGGCCGGGACGACGCCCCCGACCGGCTGTACACCCTCACCCAGGGACGCAGCGGGACCGGCCCCGACACACCGTTCGACCTGGTCACCCTCGTGGTGGCCGAATCGGGCCCGGTGGCCGGGATGCAGTCGGAGCACGTGGCGATCCTCGAACTGACCCGGTCCCCCACGGCGGTGGTGGAGATCGCCGCCGAACTGCGCCTGCCCGTGAGCATCACCCGGGTGCTGCTCTGCGACCTGCTCGCGGCGGGCCGCGTCAGCGCCCGTCATCCGCACCGGCCGGCCATCACCGACCCCGACATCCTGGAACAGGTGCTCGTTGGACTCCGCAACCTCTGACGCCCGCGCCCCGCTGGGTGCCTCCGCCGACCAGGGTTTCAAAATCGTGGTCGTGGGCGGATTCGGCGTCGGCAAGACCACGCTGGTCCGCTCGGTCAGCGAGATACGTCCCCTCACCACCGAGGAGACGATGACCCAGGCCGGTGAGGCGGTCGACGACATCCGCCAGGTGCGCGGCAAGACCGCCACCACGGTCGCCTTCGACTTCGGCCGCATCAGCCTGGACGCCCGCAACGTGCTGTACCTGTTCGGCGCGCCGGGCCAGGAGCGGTTCTGGTTCCTGTGGGACCGGCTGTTCTCCGGCACGCTCGGCGCGGTCGTGCTGGTCGACACGCGCCGCATCGACGACTCCTGGTACGCGATCGACCGGCTGGAGCACCACGGCACGCCGTTCATCGTGGCCTGCAACGACTTCGGCGGTCCGGTGCACGCCGGGGCGGACGTCCGCGAGGCCCTCGACCTTGATCCGCGGGTGCCGCTGATCGACTGCGACGCCCGTTCCCGGGAGTCGGGCAAGCAGGTGCTGATCACCCTGGTGCAGCACGTGAAGAACCGGTACGCCGACCCGTCCGCGCGGGTCGGCCTGCCCCGACAGGAGCTCGTGTGACCACCCCCGACGCCGTCCCCCTCAGCGGACCCCGGTTCCAGACCGAACCCGCCCGTCTGTACCGGGAGATGCGGCGCGACCACGGCGCCGTCGTACCGGTGCTGCTAGACGGCGACGTACCGGCCTGGCTGGTCCTCGGCTATCGCGAACTGCACCAGGTCACCGGAGATCCGGTGCTGTTCAGCCGGGACTCGGACCTGTGGAACCAGTGGGACGACATCCCCGCGGACTGGCCGCTGCTGCCGATGATCGGCCGCAAGCAGCCGTCGATCCTCTACACCGTCGGTGAACGGCACCGGCAGCGGGCGGCGATGGTCGGCGACGCGCTGGAGGCCGTCGACCCGTCCGAACTGCGGCGCCACGCCGAGCGGTTCGCGGACGAGCTGATCGACGCGCTGTGCGCCGAGGGCGAGGCCGACCTGATCGCGCAGTACGCGATGCTGCTGCCGGTGCGTGTCCTGGCGCGGCTGTACGGCTTCCCCGACGAGGACGGCCCGGGACTGGTCACCGCCCTGAACGACATGATCGACGGGCGGGAGCGGGCCCTGGCCGGACAGGCCCATCTGGCCGATTCCATGGGCCGGTTGCTCGCGGACCGGACGAAGGAACCCGCCGACGACGTGGTCTCCCGGATGCTCGCCGACGGCAGCGGGTTCAGCGGCGAGGAGATCGCGCAGGACCTGATGGTGATGATGGCGGCCGGCCATCAGCCGACGGCCGACTGGATCGGGAACTCGCTGCGGCTGATGCTGACCGACGACCGGTTCGCCGCCTCGCTGTTCGGCGGCCGGCACAGCGTCGCCGAGGCGATGAACGAGGTGCTGTGGGAGGACACGCCCACCCAGAACGTGGCGGGCCGCTGGGCCGCCCGGGACACACACCTCGGCGGCCGGCGGATCCGCGCCGGCGACCTGCTGCTCCTCGGCCTCCAGGGCGCCAACTCCGATCCGCTGGTGCGCACCGACGCCTCCGCGCTGACCGGCGGCAACAACGCCCACTTCTCCTTCGGCCATGGTGAGCACCGCTGCCCGTTCCCCGCGCAGGAGGTCGCCGAGGTGATCGCGCGGACCGGCATCGAGGTGGTCCTGGACCGGCTGCCCGACATCGACCTGGCGGTGCCCGCCGAGTCCCTCACCCGCCGGCCCTCGCCCTGGCTCGGCGGCCTGACCCGGCTGCCCGTCCGGTTCACGCCCGTACCCGCCCTGTGAGCGGACGGGCGCTGTACCCCGACCCCGCCCTGGGAGGCACGTCACGATGACGACCGGTACCGAAGCACCCCGTATCGCCCTCGACCCCTTCGTGGGCGACCTGGACGCCGAGAGCGCGGCGCTGCGCGCGGCCGGCCCGCTGGCCGCCGTCGAACTTCCCGGCGGCGTCCCGGTGTGGGCCGTCACCCACCACGCCGAGGCGAAGGCGCTGCTCACCGACGCGCGGCTGGTGAAGGACATCAACGTGTGGGGGGCCTGGCAGCGGGGCGAGATCCCCCCGGACTGGCCGCTGATCGGCCTGGCCAACCCGGGCCGCTCCATGCTCACGGTGGACGGCGCCGACCACCGCCGCCTGCGCACCCTGGTCGCGCAGGCGCTCACCCCGCGCCGGGTCGAGCACATGCGCGGGCGGATCGAGAAGCTGACCGAGGGCCTGCTGGACGCGCTGCCCACGGACGGCTCGACCGTCGACCTGAAGGCGGCGTTCGCCTACCCGCTGCCCATGTACGTCGTCGCCGACCTCATGGGCATCGAGGAGGCCCGGCTGCCCCGGCTGAAGGTGTTGTTCGAGAAGTTCTTCTCCACGCAGACCCCGCCGCAGGAGGTCGTGGCGACCCTCACCGAGCTGGCCGGGATCATGGCGGAGACGGTCGCGGCGAAGCGGGCCGAGCCGGGTGACGACCTGACCAGCGCGCTGATCCTCGCCTCCGAGGACGGTGACCGCCTCACCGACGAGGAGATCGTCTCCACCCTCCAGCTGATGGTGGCGGCGGGCCACGAGACGACCATCTCGCTGATCGTCAACGCCGTCGTCGCCCTCTCCACCCACCCCGAGCAGCGGGCCCTGGTGCTGTCCGGCGGGGTCGGCTGGCCGGCGGTGATCGAGGAGACCCTGCGCCACGCCACCCCTACCTCGCACGTCCTGATCCGGTTCGCCACGGAGGACGTACCGGTCGGCGACCGGGTCATCCCGGCCGGGGACGCGCTCATCGTGTCGTACGGCGCGATCGGCCGGGACGAGCGGGCGCACGGGCCGACCGCCGGGGAGTTCGACATCACCCGCGAGTCACCGGCCCGTCACATCTCCTTCGGGCACGGCCCGCACGTCTGTCCGGGCGCCGCGCTGTCCCGCCTGGAGGCCGCGGTCGCCCTGCCGGCCCTCTACGCCCGCTTCCCCGACCTGGACCTGGCGGTACCCGCGACGGACCTGCGCAACAAGCCGGTGGTCACCCAGAACGACCTCTTCGAACTCCCCGTACGCCTCAACCCGTAACCCGGCGCGGAGCGCGCTCGCCTCCCGAGCGCGCTCCAGCTGGTGACACTGCGAGGCCCCGCCGTCCGTCACGGGCGAGCGGACGAGCGGGGCCGCTCAGGCGCTACCTGGCCGCGGCTACGACCGGCGTCATGCTCCCCTCCTTTCCGTGGGCCGGGAGCCCGGCGTCTCGACCACTTGACCTTCGCGAGAGTGAGGGTGGTCGGGCGTCGGTCCGCGTAGTGGGGACAGGCGGTCGGCTTGGGCGCGATCTGCTCATCGGTGAGCATCGGCACAGGCCTGGGCGGTGATCCACTTGGCCTTCTCCGTCTCGGTGTCCCTTTCGCGGCAGCACCGGTCGACGATCTGCCACAGCTTGCGCCACGAGACGCCGGGCAGGGGAGCAGCGGCCGGGGTTCTTGGTGGTGCGCCATCGGCTACGGCAGCCGGGCGATGCTCTTCGGCTGTCCGGGTGTGCCTGCCGTCTCGCTCTCCTGCTGGAAGGCCACCAGTTTCCCCGCCAGTCCGCTGACCTCTACGTCGCGGCCGGCTACCTGTGCGGGTTGCTCGCCTGGATGTCCTCCGATCTCGGACAGCCACGGGATGCCGACACCCAGGGCCGCACCGCATGGCTCTGCGCGGAATTGTCCGGTCACAACGACCTGCGTGCCTGGGTGCTTGCAACGCGGTCGAAGGTGGCGTTCTGGGACGGCAGGCTGCGCGAGGCCATCAACTTCGCCCGCCGCGGGACCGCCTACCGAACAACAGGTTCCGTCGCTGTCCTGCTGGCCTGCCAGGAGGCCGATGCTTGGTCGGAACTCGGCGCCGCCGGTGAAGCGATGGGAGCGCTCACCCGCGCCGTGGACGCTCGGGAGGCTGAGACGGGCCACGACGAGGTGGGGGGCATCTTCGCCTGTCAGCCCGCCCGCCAGGAGAACTACGCCGCGGCGGTGCGGCTGCGGGTGGGCCGCCCGGCCGATGCCCTGCACGCCGCGGACAATGCTCTGTCAATGCTCTCCATGCAACGGATCCGGGCATACGGCACCGAGGCGCAGATCCGTATCGTCCAGGCGGCAGCACATCTCGCGACGGGCGAGGCGGCGGGCGCGCTCGAAGCCCTCGCGCCGGTCCTCGCCCTCCCGCCGGATCACCGCCTGGCCCCCGTCACGCGCCGTCTCAGCGAACTGCTTTCGGATATGGGCCGGTGGCACGACTGCACCGGCACTGCGGCGACCGGACTACGCGCGGCCATCGAGAGTTTCTGTGTGGACTCGGCGCCTCGTCAGCTCGCGCTCTCGCCAGGGAGCGGGTCCCACTGATTGGATCGAGAGCTATGAGGACTCCGTTCGACAGCATGCGCAACCACTGGTGGTGGCGACCCGGCTGGAGTGTGGGCCGCCGCTTCTACACCTGGCATCTGACCTTCGAGGGGCAGGAGGACGTGCACCGTCTCGCCGCCCAGTACCGGGACGCGCTCGCTCCCCTCGGCGACGCTCTGACGCCCATCCCGGACCAGTGGCTGCACCTGACCATGCAGGGCATCGGTTTCGTCGGTGAAGTGCAGGAGCAGGACGTCCACGCCATCGTCGACGCGGCCAAGCTCAGGCTCGCCTCCGTACCCGCCTTCGACGTCCAGATCGGCCCTCACGTCCCTGACCCCGAAGCCATTTTGATGCACGTCCACCCCGACGGTCCCGTACATGCCGTCCGCAGCGCGATCCGCAGCGCCATCGGTGATGTTCTCGACGAGGTGCCGGAGAACACTGACGGCTTCACACCGCACGTCTCCGTCGCCTACAGCGCGAACGACGGCCCCACCGAGCCGATCACCCGAGCGCTGAGCGGTCTGGACCTCACTCCGGCCTACGCCCGGATCTCCAGCGCGGAGCTCATCGTGATCCACCGCGACAACCAGATGTACGAGTGGGATTCCCTCGCAACCGTGCCCTTGGGGTAGGTGGGCACTTGGGGCCCCTGCCGCCCCGCAGGAACGGCAGGGGCCCACGCCGCTTCTTGCACCTGCCAGCGCAAGGACGGCACGTCACCGCCTCCGGGCGGCGCCGGATCACAAGAGCTCCGGTGAGGCGATGGGCACGGGCCCGGATATGCCAGAGCTCGGCCCCGCAGAGACGGCGGGGGTCATGTAACTGTTCAGGCGTACTGACGGCGTTGCGGGTCGAATCCGAGGGCCTTCGGTGCAGTCGGTGAGCCCCTGTCGCTGGGCTGCGGTGTGTCGTCCTTCCGGCAGACCAGGGCGTTCGGGTCGCCCGGGGGCGCCGAGCGCGGTCATAGGCGACGATCGCCGCCGAGAAAGCCCGGGACGGCGTCCCGCGCCTGCGGGTCTGCGGGGCCCCGGTCGTGGCGCAGACGGACCGGATCAACTCCGAGTGTATCGGCGACCGTTCGGAGGGGGCCGTCCGTACGCCTTCCTGCCACGCTCGATCTTGCGGATGTGCCCAGTGAGACGCAGGCGGCATCGGCCAGTTCCTGCTAGGAGGATTCAACGGAGCCTAGACAGGTCCGGCGGACACCGTGGGAATGACGGTCTGTTCGGCCCGGACCAGGTCGCGGTGAGCGTCCGTCGACGCCGCGCGGGTGCGTCGAGGAGATCGTCGTCGCGCTCGTCGGCCGGGAGAGGCTGACGCTCGCCGCGGGCCTGGAGGTGCTGCCGCTGATCACCCAGGACTGGCAGATATATTTCGTAGCTCGATATATGCTCGGTGCATGACCAGACAGAATCCGCCCTTGACGGAACCGCAGTACTTCATCCTCGCTGCACTCATGGATGGTCCGTTGCACGGTTACGGCATCATCAAGGCTGCCGAGCAGGCCACCGACGGGAGGCTGCGGATCGCTGTCGGCACTCTCTACGGCGCGTTGGAGCGGATGGAGCGGGCCGGGCTGGTGGCCGCCGGCCATGAGGAGATCGTGGACGGGCGGGCGCGGCGCTACTACCGGCTCACCGAGGACGGCACCGAGGCACTCGGCCGGGAGGCGCTGCGGATGCAGCAGGCGGCGGCCGTCGTCATCGGACGCTCGCGGGACGCCGGAGCGGCCCCGGCATGAATCGTCTGCTGCTTGCGGTCTATCCCGAGTCCTACCGTTCCCGGCAGGGAGAGGAGGTGCTGGCCTGTCTGTCCGAGGCGTATCCCGGCCGCTCCTGGCCCCCGCCGCGGGAAGTCGCCGCCCTGGTGCGCGCCGGGGTGCAGGCCCGCGCCCGTGCCGTCGTCGACGACACGGCCCGGCCGTGGTGGCTGGACGGCATCCATCTGGCCGCCCTGGCCCTCGCCGCGCTGGCACTGGTTCCGTACTTGCAGGATGTGTGGCACTGGGCACTGCACATCGACCCCGGACAGCACGCCATCGCCTTCCACTTCTCCGGCTGGTACCCGTGGGCCGAAGGTCCCACGCGGATACGGCTGCTGCCCTACGGGCTGCTCCCGCTGGGCTGCCTGATCGCCCTGCTGCGCGGCAGACCGTGGATCGCGTTGCCGGCCGCGGCAGTCATGATGTGGGCCGGCGCCACGTCCCACGGCCGCGCCCTCTTCGGCGACGAGGGCAAGGCGGGTCTGGGCTACTACGGTCTCGGCGCCCCGATAACGGCCCGTGACCTGGTGCTGTCGGGGGCACTGTGCGCCGCGTGCGCCGTGTTGGCGCTCTGCCGTCCCAGCCGTCCGCGACGCCGCTCGTACCGCTGGCTGGCCCCCGTCGTGCTCGCCATGTTCGTGGCCGGGGGCCTGCACATCACCTCCGTCAGTCCGGCTTTCCAGCGCGGTCTGTTCGTCCTGGAAGTCGCCGCGCTGATCGCCGCGTGGGTGGCGACGGCCGCCACCGGCGACCACCGGTGGCTGATACCCGTCGCGGCGTTCGCGATCGTCCGCACGCAGGCGATCGTCGTCCGTCCGGACGCGTTCATGCAGTCCTTTCCGGACCTGGTCGTCCTCGTCCTGCTGATCGCACCCCTCCCCGCCCTGGTGATCGCCGCCCAGCGCCGACAGAGGCAGGCACTCGCCGAATAGGAGCGGCCCTCCGGTGGGCCGGCCGAGCCCGGCGGCCCACGTCGTGCCGGAAGACGTGCGTGACCCAACTCCCCCCGACGGAAGAAACCGAGCGATGACTCAGCACGATTCTCAGTCCCTGCCCGCGCACCGTCCGGGGGCCTCAAGGCAGGCCCCCGAGGCTCTTGAGGCCCCCGACGACCCCAGCTCGTCGCGTACGACACGGCCGTGGATGCCGGTTCTGCTGTACACCCTGGGGTTCCTGACGGTCTACCTGCTCGCCATCTGCACCCCGTGGGGGCAACGAGCTGAGAACGCCCTGTTCGGTCTCGGTGAACAGGGCGGCGAAGAAGCATGGATCTACCCCCTGTCAGGAGCGGCCTACGGCTCGACGCCCCTGCCGCCGATGGAACTGAGCGCCAAGCCCACCCTGATGGTGGGCCTGGCCGTCATCGTGGTCCTCACCCTGGTGCGGCGGTGCTGGCGGCAGGGGTGCGCGGCGCTCGGGGTCGTCATTCTCACGACCGGAGGCAAGGAGGTGCTCAGATCGACCGTCCTGCCCCGCCCCGATCTGGTGGGCGCGCCGGAGAATCTCCTCGATCAGGGGTTCCCCAGCGGGCACACGGCCATCCCCGCCGCGCTGACCCTCGCCGCCGTCCTCGTGGTCTCCCCCCGCGTCCGCCCCTACGTCGCCATGGCCGGTGTGCTGTGGCTCGCCTGCATCGCCGCCGCCAGCGCGACCATGGGCGGCCACCGGCCCAGCGAAGTGCTGGGAGCCACACTGTTGGCCTGTGCCTGTTACGGCCTCGCGACCTGGCTGCTGCCGCCGGCCGCCGTGCCAGGCGCCACGCGGAGCCCCCGTGCGCTGCCCGTCATCACCCTGACGCTGGCACTGGCCGTCGCCCTCGTTTCCGGCGCACGGAACGACACCCTCACAAGGTCACTGGTCTCCGCGGCGACGGCCTTCATCTGTGCGGCCGTGGTCTGGTACGCCGCAGTCGGGCGGCCCGCACACACCGCACGCCGCACACGACCCGCCCTGGACTGATCACCGGCCGGCTCCGGGCGGGAACCGTGTTCGCCTTCGGCCCCGGTCCGATACCTCGCGGGCTTGACTTCGAGCGCGCTCCAGCTCGTAGCGTCGCGGACAGCCGGTGCGGGAGGGACCGTTCGCACCCGGGGTCCCGTACGGGATGCCGGGGGGCGGAATCCGTCGCTAGATGGAGGGAGGCCCTCGTGCCGGGCGGAAATGACGATCGAGTGTGGAGGAAGGGATCTCGCATGCGGAAGCGCAGGCTAGGGGAGCTCGAGGTATCGGCCATCGGGCTCGGGTGCATGGGGATGTCCGCCTTCTACGGCTCCGCCGACCGGGAGGAGGGCATCGCGACCATCCGGCGCGCCCTCGACGTCGGTGTGAACTTCCTGGACACCGCGCAGATGTACGGGCCGCTCACCAACGAGTCGCTCGTCGGCGAGGCGGTCCGGGGCAACCGTGACGCGTACGTGATCGCCACGAAGTTCAACTACCGGATGGACGACGCCGTCCCCGGCGACATGAGCACGGTCGGCCCGCAGGACGGCTCGGCCGAGCACGTCCGCAGCTCGGTCCACGGCTCGCTCCAGCGGCTCGGTACCGACCACATCGACCTGTACTACCAGCACCGGGTCGACCCGAACGTGCCCATCGAGGAGACGGCCGGGGCGCTGGGCGAGCTGGTCGCCGAGGGCAAGGTGCGCTACATCGGGCTGAGCGAGGCGAGCGCGGAGACCATCCGGCGGGCTCACGCGGTGCACCCGGTCACCGCGGTGCAGAGCGAGTACTCGCTGTGGTCGCGGGACGTGGAGGCCGAGGTGCTGCCCGCCTGCCGGGAGCTGGGCATCGGCTTCGTGCCGTACTCGCCGCTGGGCCGCGGCTTCCTCGCGGGCCGCTTCTCCTCGCCGGAGGAGCTGGACGAGAACGACTTCCGCCGCACCAACCCGCGGTTCACCGACGCCAACCTGGAGGCCAACCTGCGGCTGGCGGCCAAGGTGAAGGAGATCGCCGCCGAGAAGGACGTGACCCCGGCCCAGCTGGCCATCGCCTGGGTGCTGGCCCAGGGCGAGCACCTGGTGCCCATCCCGGGCACCAAGCGGCGCTCCTACCTGGAGCAGAACGCCGCCGCGGCCGATATCGAGCTGACGGAGGAGGACCTGTCCCGCATCGACGCCGAACTGCCGGAGGTGGCGGGCGAGCGGTACGACGAGGCGGGGATGCGGACGGTCAACCGCTGACCGCCCGAGGGAGCGGGGCGCCCGCGGTGCGGGGTGGTGCGCGTGCGGGGTGGTGCGCGTGCGGGACACACGCCTTCCCCGGCCGCCGCCCCGGCCGTCGTGTGGCGGGCACGCTCGGTCGTCTGTGAGCAAACCCACCCGGCGGCGCAACGCTGCCTGGCGGCCCGCCGTTTGACGCGGGGAGGCGGGCGGCGGCCGGACGCGGTGGTGCGAGGCCACCCGTGGCGTCTGCCAGCATGGTCGACGCCCTGACCAGGCGGCCCGGCCGTGCAACGCAGTCGGACCGACGGGATCCGCCGGTCTCCTCCCCGCCACCTGGTTGTCGAGTACCCCGCCGTGTCCCGTGTCTCCGCCCTGCCCGCTTCCCCGTCCCCCACCGCCTCCCCGCGTTCACCGTGGCGGTCCCTGCGCCATCGGGGCATGCGCTGGTGGTCGGCCGCGAACTTCGTCTCCAACGCCGGTACGTGGATGCAGCTCACGGTGCAGAACCTGCTCGTGCTGCACCTCACCGGCTCGGCCGCGGCGACCGGTCTGTCGATCTCCGTCCAGGCGGCGCCCGCGCTGTTCGTGAGCCTGTTCGGCGGTGCGGCCGTCGACCGCTGGCCCCGGAAGCTGACGGTCACCGTGAGCCAGGCCCTGCTGGGCGCGGTCGCCTTCACCACGGCGCTGCTCGTCGCGCTGGACCGGATCGACCTGACGGCGCTGCTGGTACTGGCCGCCGTGACCGGTGTCGTCGCCACCGTCGACGGCCCGGCGTGCGCGCTGCTCGGCAACGACCTGGTGCCCGTGGAGGACGTGCCGTCCGCGATCGGGGTGGGCGCGCTCGTGCACAGCGCGGGTCGGCTGGCCGGCACCGGTCTGGCCGGGATCACCGTCGGTTTCTTCGGCACGGCCGCCGCGTACGCAGCCAACGGACTGTCGTTCCTGTTCGTCGCCTCGGTCGTGCCGCTGCTGCGGCCGGTCGCCGGGACCGCGGTGGCCCGGCCGGCGGCCAAGGTCCGGGCCGTCCCGGCGCGCGCGGAGCTGACCGTCCGGGAGGGGCTGGCCTTCTTCGCGCGCCGTCCGCGTCTGGTCGCCCTCGCGGGCATCACCGGGATCAGCTCCGTCTTCGGCCGCAACTACAGCCTGACCCTCGCCGTCCTCGTCGCCGGGCCGCTCGCGGGCGGCGCCGGCACGTTCGGCACGGTCTCGTCGGTGCTGGCCGTCGGCGGCATCCTGGGGGCGGTGCTGGGCGCGCGGCTGCGTAGGCCGTCCGTGCGGACCGTAGGCCTGCTCGCGGCGGCGGGCGGGCTGCTCCAGGTGGTGGCGGGTCTCGCGCCGTCGGTGGCCGTACTGCTGGTGCTGGTGCTGCCGATGGCGGTCGTGGAGTCCGTCTCGGACACCGCCGGGACGGCCGTGCTCCAGACCGATCCGCCGCCGCACCTGCGGGGCCGGGTGCTCGGCGTGTGGAGCAGTGTCGGCACGGTGTGGAGTCTCGGCGGACCCCCGCTGCTGGGCCTGCTGATGGAGTGGGCCGGCGCGCGCGGCGCCCTGGTCGCCGGCGGGCTGATCGTGGCCGGTTCGATCGGCGCGGGCCTGCTGGTGCGCCGGCGCGGCGGGCTTGCGCCGGTGAAGCCGGCGGTCGCGCGGCACCGTGACGTGACCGGCCCGGAGGCGCGGCACCTCGACGTGACCGGCCGGGAGGCGCTGGGCACCGCCGCCTGAGGCGCCGCCCGCACCGCCCCGCCCCGGACTCCGTCGGCACCGCCCCGGACCCCGTCGGCAGCGGCTCGACGGCCCTGCGGGTGCCCGGCCCGGTTCAGGTCTGCCGGCCGGGCAGGTGGTACACGTGGAAGGCCTGCCCGATCACCGGCTGGGCGACGTTGCGCACGCGGACGCCGCCGCTGGTCATCCCGTGCTCGGTGCCGGCGTGGGCGTGGCCGTGGACGGCGAGGTCGGCGCCGCCGGTGTCGACGGCCTCCGCGAGCAGGTAGCTGCCGAGGAACGGGTAGATCTCCAGCGGCTCCCCGGCGAGGGTGTCCGGGACGGGCGAGAAGTGGGTGAGCGCGACGCGTACGTCGCAGTCCCGCTGTTCCAGGTCCTTCAGGGCGCCGTGCAGGCCGTCGGCGCACCGGCGGCTGTAGCGCACGAACTCCTTCATGAGCGGTTCGCCGAACTCCCCGGCGCAGCGCCCGACGAAGCCGCCGCCGAAGCCCTTGGTCCCGGCGACCCCGATCCGGGCGCCGTCGGCGCCGGTGACGACGGTGGCCTCGCCCTCCAGGACGTGCGCGCCCGCGTCGCGCAGGATCGCGGTGACCTCCTCGGGGCGCTCGTCGTGGTGGTCGTGGTTGCCGAGCACGGCGACGACGGGCACTCCGAGGTCCTTGATCTCCCGGGCGACGACGGCGGCCTCCTCGGGGGTGCCGTGCCGGGTGAGGTCGCCGGCGAGCAGCAGGACGTCGGCGCACTCGGGCAGCGTCTCGAAGGAGGGGCGCAGGGTGCCCTGGCTCTCGGGGCCCATGTGGATGTCCCCGACGGCCGCGACGCGGATCATGTCAGGTCCTCTCCGTGGTCGGGGGAGGTCGTGCCGGCGACGAGCAGGTCGCAGTGGACCGGGTGCCCCGCCAGTTCCTCGCGGGCCGTCCGGAGGATCTCGTCCCGGCACTGGGTGGACGGCACGGTGCCGGTCAGCAGGACGGCGTCGCCGCGCATCTCGAGCCGGACACCGAGTTCCCCCAAGGTTCCGGAGGCCAGGTGTTCGGCGAGGTGGGCGACGCGGTAGTCGAGGCTCCCCGCGGTGGGCGAGGGCGGGCCGGTGTCGGTCATTGCTGGTCCTCCTGGGCGTCGATGACGTTCAGCCGTTCGAGGAGGAAGAGGAACGCGGCCGCCATGGGCTGGTCGCCGCAGGCGGCGCGGACGTCCTCCCAGTCGACCTTCTCGCGGACTGCCCGGGCCACCGGGAGGACCGAGCCGAAGTCGCAGTAGTGCTCGGAGAACGCGCTGATCAGACTGCGGATCAGGTCGGTCGGGGACAGCACGGGCATGAGCACCGAGTCGACCGGCAGCACGTGGGCCCGGTCGAGCATCTCCCGGGTGACGGGCCGGTGGGCCAGCGAGAAGATGATGTCGACGTTCTGCCCGTGGCACGTGGTCTTCAGCAGCCAGTCCTCCGGCGGGGTGAGCACCGCGAGGCCGGCCTCCCGGATGGTGGCGGCCACCGCGTCGGCGTCGTCGGGCAGTACGCAGAAGTCGGCGTCGTGCTGGAGGTAGCGGCTGCCGCCGTGGGCATAGACGGCGACGCTCCCGGCCAGCGCGAACGGGTGGCCCGCGCGTTTGAGGAGGGCGCCGATCTGTTTGGCGGCCTCGAGGATCGCCTGGCTACGGTCGTGCGGCAGGTCCGCGGGTTCCGCGGCGGGCCCGGCCTGCCGGTCCGGTCCGTCCGTGGCGAGGCGGATACCGGAGGCCTCCGGTCGCCGGACGGGCACGGCTTCCTCCCCGTTGTGCGTCATGACCTCTCCATTCGGCACCTTTCGCCCCGGGCCGGCCTGATCGGTTCCGGGAGCCGTACGGGTACCCTGCGGGCCGCCACCGACACCGCGCCACCGCGAGGACCGGCCGTCTTGCGCGGTGGCCGCCCGACCGGCCCGGGAGCAGGCTGGTAGGCATGGCATCCCGGCTCGGGCGCGCGGGGACGTGGCGACCGTGGCAGTCGGTTCCCGTACTGCTGCTGTTCCCGGTCCTGCTCATCGTGGTGATCACGCTGGTGGACATGCGGGCCCCCTACGACGTGCACTTGGGGCCGGCACTGGTGATCGCGCCCGCGCTGACCCCGTCGTTCGCCGGGCCCCGGACGACCGCCGCGGTCGGGGGGCTCGCGGTGGCCGCCCAGATCCTCATCGGGATCACCCACGGCGGACTCGGCACCACCAACCACATCGTGCAGATCATCACGCTCGCGGTCCTCGTGGTGCTCACCGTTCTCTACAGCGCCCTACGGGAGCGCCGGCAGGCCCAGCTGGCCCAGGTCCGCACGGTCTCGGAGGCCGCGCAGCACGTCCTGATGTGGCCGCTGCCCGAGCGGATCGGCCCGCTGCGGATCGCCTCGCTGTACCTGGCCGCGGAGGACGAGGCGCAGATCGGCGGGGACCTGTACGCGGCCAGCCGGTCGGGGGACGCGGTCCGCGTCCTGATCGGCGACGTCCGCGGCAAGGGCCTGTCCGCCATCGGGGAGGCGGCGCTACTGCTCAGCGCCTTCCGGGAGAGCGCGCACCGGCATGTCGCGCTGGCCGGGCTGGCCGGCGCCCTGGACCAGAGCGTCACCCGGTACGCGGCCGAGCTGGACGCGCCGGACGAGGTCGGCGAACGGTTCGCCACCGCGCTGCTCGTGGAGATCCCGGACCGGGATCACGTGACCCGGATGACCAGCTGCGGCCACCCGCCGCCGCTGCTGCTGAGCCCCGGTCACGTCGTCACGGTGCCGAGCCTTCACCCGTCGCCGCCGCTCGGCGTGCAGGCCGGTGACGAACCCACCCTGGACGTGTTCTCCTTCGAGCCGGGAGACACCCTGCTGCTGTACACGGACGGGGTCGTGGAGGCGCGGGACGACCGTGGCCGGTTCTACCCGCTCACCGACCGGGTCGCGCGCTGGACCGACGACAGTCCCGAGGCGCTGCTGCACCATCTGCGACGCGATCTGCTCGCCCATGCCGGCGGGCGTCTGGGCGACGACGCCGCGCTCATCGCCCTGCACCGCACCGCCGACGACGGCCAGCACGGCCACGGCCACGGCCACGGCCACGGCGGTACGGTCCGGCACGGGTGAGGGCGCGCGTTCATCTCCTGCGGACCGCGGTGGCCGGCGCGGACGGCCACGGCGGGGAGGTGCGGGGGGCATGGGGCCCGCCCCGAATGGGGCGGGGCGGGGCCGCACGCCCGGTGCCGCCGGTCAGGCGACCGGCTTCAGGCCGGTGATCTTCAGGGTCTTCAGGTCCGACCGGACGTCGATCCGGCTGACGGTGGGGTGCGGTCCGTCGTTCCAGGTGAGCGTGACGCGGCTGGTGGCATGGCCCGCGCCGGACCCGGTGTAGGCGACCTTCCACTTCACCGGCACGTTCTGCGCGAAGAGGATGCCGTCGGCGTGTTCCTTCTTCTCGTAGGCGGCGACCGCCTTCTTGGCGGCCGCGGAGAGGTAGAAGCCGCGCAGGGCCTTCGCGCTCGCACCGGCGGTGGAGTCGTCGGTGGCCCAGACGGCGTCGATGTAGGCGCCGTAGAAGTCGGTCACGTGCTGGGTGACGTTGCGCGGGTCACCCTGGGCGGACGACACGGCGGCGGCGCGGGTGGTGTGGCTCGCGCCCGCCCCGGCGAGGGCGGGCGTCACGGCGGCCAGTGTGAGGCCCGCGGTGAGCGCCGTGGCGGTGAGCAGGGTCTTGCGGCTGCGTACGGACATGTGTCTTCTTCCCCCGGTTTCTTCGCGACCGGCCCGGTCCCGGCCGTCGACAGAGGCTAAGACCGCTTCTCGCGCGGCTTGGTTCCGCCGCTCCCCCGTCGGTTTCCGGTCGTTCGCCGCCGGCCGTGGCCGACCGTCCCCGGCACTCGCGCGCGGGGCCGCGCGGGTGCCCGCGGGACGGGCGACGGGGTCTCATGGTGTCGGCCGTCCGGCCGTGGTGCGGGCAGGGCGGGGCCGGGGTCCGGGAGGTGGGGCGGACCCCGGCCCCTGGTCCGTCAGGGCTTGCGGGCGACCGCGCCGTACATGGCGATGTCCTCGTCCCGGACGTCCTTCTCCCCGGTGCCGTCGGGATGCCACTTGTGCACCTGGACGACGCCGGGCTCGACCAGCTCCAGGCCGTCGAAGAACGCGTGGGCCTCGTCGAGGGTGCGCAGCCGCATCGGCATGTTCCGGGCCGCGTACTCGCGGGCGACGCGGCCCACCTCCGCGGGCGCGAAGTCGGCGGTGCCGATGGACATCGCCAGGTAGCTGCCGGACGGCAGCGGTTCCAGCAGCCGGCGGACGACACCGACCGCGTCGTCCTCGTCCAGCATGAAGTGGACGATCGCGATGACGGTGAGCGCGACGGGCCGGCTCAGGTCGAGGGTCTCGCGCAGCTGTGGGGCGTCCAGGATGGCGGACGGGTCACGGAAGTCGGCCTCGACGTACGAGGTCCGGCCCTCGGGGGCGCTCGCGAGCAGGCCCTGGGAGAGGGTGAGGACGATCGGGTCGTTGTCGGCGTACACGACCCGGGACCCGGGGGCGACGGCCTGGGCGATCTCGTGCAGGTTGGGCGAGGTGGGGATGCCGGTGCCGATGTCCAGGAACTGGCGCACGCCCGCCTCCTCGGCGAGCCAGCGCACGGCGCGGTTCATGAAGTCGCGGTTGGCGCGCATGTGCACCGGGAGCGCGGGCCACTCCCGTGACATGGCGTCACCGGCCTCCTGGTCGGCGGGGTAGAAGTCCTTGCCGCCGAGTATGTAGTCGTAGATCCGGGCGGAGTGGGCGTTCTCGGTGTCGATGCGGTCGGCCGGCCATCCGTTGTCGGGCAACGCCGTGTCTCCCATTCGGTCGGGGTTCTGCGGGACGGGGGTTCGCGTCACGGGTGCGGTCACAGCTCCTCGCGCAGCGCGCCGAGCAGCGCCTCGGTCTTGTGCGCGGGTGCGGCCTGGGCACTCAGCCGGTCCAGGGCCTCCCGGTACACCACGACCTCCTCGGCCTTGTCGAGGTAGCCCGCCCCGACCAGTCCGCCGAGGTAGGCGATGTCGGGGAGTTCGCGGGCCCGGAAGCGGAACAGGTCGAAGGCGCCGGCCCGCAGGGCGGGATGGGGGCCGTTGCGGAACGGCATGAGCTGCACGGTGACGTGGGGCAGCCGGCCGACCTCGATGAGGTGGTCGATCTGCGCGCGCATCACCTCGGCGCCGCCGACCGGCCAGCGCAGCACGGTCTCGTCCATCACGACCCACAGCCGCGGCGGGGCCGGCCGGGCGAGGAGTTCCTGGCGGCGCATGCGCAGCGCGACCCGGCGTCCGGTGGCCTCGGCGGAGGCGTGCGGGTCGGTCGCGGTGAGCAGGGCGCGCGCGTAGTCCTCGGTCTGGAGCAGGCCGTGCACGAACTGGTTGTCGTACCCGCGGATGTGGAGGGCGGCCTGTTCCAGGCTCAGGTAGGCGGCGAACCCGTCGGGCATGACGTCGCGGTAGGTGTGCCACCAGCCGCGCTGGTTGGCCTCCCGCACGGACCGCAGGAAGGTGTCGATCTCGTCCTGGTCGGTGACGCCGTAGACCTGGAGGAGTTTCTCGGCGTCCGCCAGCCGCAGCCGGGCCACCTTCGCGGCCTCCATGCGGCGGATCGTGGAGTGGCTGACCCCGATCGCCGCGCCGGCCTCGGCGTACCCGAGTCCGGCCCGGGTGCGCAGTTTCTCCAGCTGCCGGCCGAGGATCATGCGCAGTACGGACGGGGCGCCGCCCCAGTCGGTCTCCGCGGTCACGCCCACCCCCTCGTCCGGTACCCGCGTCACTTTCCTCCGGGACCGGTTCGTCCGCGACCGGTTTCCCCACCCATTCGATCACGATCTGGCCGATGCAGCATGCACTTGGCCACTTGCAAATTTCAACTTGCTGGTTGCGAGGTGTTGTTGGCAGGTGCCAGAGTGGGCCCACCGCTCCGGTCGGCCGAGGAGCGGGCGGCGCGGCCGGCTTGGGGGAGACGGACCGCACCACGGCCTCCAGGGAGGCGGTGTGCCGCCCACCGCTCCGCGGCCCGGCCGACAGTGCCCCCGACACGCGAGGCCAGGAAAGGCGCACGGCGATGGCTCCGCCCTCTCTCCCCCGGCCGTCCGAGGACCGGGGACCCGACCGGGTTCCCCGGGCGCAGGCGCCGTCGCTCCTGTCCGCCGCGCCACCGGTTCACCGGCCGGCGGACACCGAGGCACCCCCCTGCCGGACACCGGACGGCGGGCAGTCACTGTGCCGACTGCCCGCCCCGGCCGGCATCCCCGGCCCCGGAGGTGAGCACACCGGTCGACTCCCCGGGCCCGACGGCCCCGACCGGTTCACCTCCGGGGCTCACCTCCCCGGCACCGCCGCCTTCGACCTGCCGGCCCTGCCGTCGGCCGTGGGTACCGCCCGTCATGTCGTACGGGACCTGCTCACCGCCTGGGGGCTGCCCGGCGACGCCCGGGACGACGTGGTCCTGGTGGTCTCCGAGCTGGTCACCAACGCCCTGGTGCACTCGGCGGGCCGGCGGATCGGCTGCCGGCTGCGCTCCACCGCGGACCGGATACGCGTGGAGGTCGAGGACCAGGCCGGCGGCCCGGCCCTGCCGGTCGCCCGCCGTCCCGGCCCCGACGACCCGCACGGGCGCGGCCTCCTCCTGGTCGGCACCCTGAGCCGCGACTGGGGGGTGACCGCCGTCCCCGGCGGGGGCTCCCGCGTCGTCTGGGCGGAACTGCCCGCCGGCCCCGCCTGACCCCTCCTCCCCCGCACCCCGCCTGACTCCCTCCTCCCCCGCAGACACGCCCAAGGACCGTCCCCCACTCGTCCGAAGGACCCCCCATGCGCCACACGTCACCCCTCCCCTCCCCCGCCCCGGCCGCCGACCCGTCCTGGACCCGGACCCGCCCGGGCCCCGGCTCCCAGGAGCAGCCCGCCTGAGCCGCGTCCCGCTGCCCGCGGACGCGACCACCGGGCCGCCGCACACCCCACCGGCACGGCAACCGCCCCCGGACCCGCTAGATTCACCGCCGGTGCGGATCGCCCGCGCCGGCGGCGGCGCGCGGCCCGTACCGGGTCCGGGTCCGCCGTGTGTGCCGTCGCGCCGGGGGTCCCATGGTCTGGTCGCTGTTCCGCCGGGGCCCGGCCGCCGGCGGGCTGCCCGTGCCGGGACGGTGCGCGCCCGGCCGGCACGTCCTGGCCACCGAGCGCCTGCTGCTGTTCACGCCCCGGACCCGGCTGGACGTGGTGGCCGCGCTCGCCGCCGGCGCGGACGCCGAGGCACAGCGGTGGCTCGGCACCCAGGCGGACCAGGTGGTGCCCGGCCCCGACGCCCGCCGTCGTCTGCTGGCGTGGCGGCCCGCCGGGGACGACGGCCGCCGCATCCCCCGCCACCTGGCCGAGCCGTACGCGGCCGGGCCGGACGACCCGCTGCTGCTGGTGTGCGTGCGCAGGTCCGACCTGACGTACGCCGGCGCCCTCGAACTGGAGCACCGGGCGGGCGAGATGGGAGGCTGGCTGGCGCCGGCCTGCCGCGGCCAGGGCCTGGGCGCGGAACTGTTCCGCGCGGGCGCCCGCCTGGCCCACACCCACGCCGGGCTGGCCACGGTGCGGGCCGGGGCGGAGACCGGGAACACCGCGAGCCGCCGCGCCCTGGCCCGCGCCGGCTTCGTCCCCGACCAGGGGCCGCCCCGGCACACACTCCCCGACGGCCGCGTGGTCACCATCGTCTGGCACCGACACGACACCCCGACCCCCTCCCACTGCCACTGCCACTGCCACTGACCGGACGGACACGACGCCGGGCGGGCCCGATCAGCAGGACCTCGGGGCCGCTGCCGGACCGCGCCGGCCCACCAGGGCCCGCCCCGGCACACACTCCCCGACGGCCGCGCGGTCACCATCGTCTGGCACCGACACGACACCCCGACCCCCTCGCATGGCCACTGACACGCCGGACAGCCGGGCGAGCGCGATGAGCACGGCCACGGAGCCGGTGCCCGGGCCGTCCCGCCGTGGCCGCCGTGCCCGGCCGCCGCGGCGGATCTATGCTGCGAGATGCCGCCCCGCGAAGGGAAGCCCCCATGGCCGACGCCCCCACCGACCCCCCGCCCTCCCGGGGCACGCCCCCCGGTCGGCCCGCCGGTCCGCCGGCCGCCCCCGGTGCGCGTCCCGGCTCCGGGGACGTGGCCCCCGCCCCCGAGCCGGTGCTCCGGCCGCTCGGGTTCGAGCACCTGGCCGCCGTCCTGGAGCTGGGCCACCGGGTGTACGACACCGACGCGATGCCCTACACCGGCTGGTCGCTGTCGGCCGTCGCGCGGCACCTGGACGCGGCCGACCCGGCCTGTCTGGTGATGCTCGACGGCGACCGGGTCGCCGGGTTCGTGCTCGGTTCGCTGGAGTTCGAGCAGCGCGCCGACTGGGGCTACCTGGAGTGGATCGCCGTCGACCCCGCCGACCAAGGGCGCGGGGTCGCCTCCCGGCTGGTGACGGAATGCTGTGCGCTGCTGGCCGCGGCCGGCGCGACGTGCGTGGTCACGGACGTGGAGCGCGGCAACACCGCCTCGGCCGGGCTGATGCGGCGCAACGGGTTCACGGAGGAGGCCACCGTCAGCCTCTTCGTACGGCCGCTCACCGACGTGCCCGCGGCCGGCGCCGACCGGGGCCGGGGCACCTCCGCGCCGCGCCGCCACCTCACCCGCGCGGCGGCCGAGCGCGTCCGCTGAGCCACTGAGGCGTACGCCGGGCCCGCTCCCCCGGCTCGCGCCGCGCCGTGGTCCGGCGGGGCCGGGCCAGCGCACGTCGTAGCCCCAGCCGAGCCGTTCGAACCAGCGGATCAGCCGGACGCCGGCGTCCAGCTGGCCGGTGAGCACACCGTGCCGGGCGCTGGTGGGGTGGGTCGCGTGGCAGATGGAGTCGATGGACCAGGTCACGTGGTGGACCAGCGAGACCCGGACCGGTCCCGCCCGGAAGAACGCGGTGAGCGCGCCCTGCCAGGACCGGGTCTGGGCGGTGCCCAGCACGGCGGGCAGGGCGAACGAGGCGAGACCAGGAGGCCGAAGCGCCGGGAGACGAGCATCAGGGCGCGGTCGCGGACGAGGTCGGGCGCGTAGCGGCGGGGTGAGGCGTGCTCGGTCTCGAACAACCGGCCGACGTGGGCGTGGAGCATGCCCTTGGCGAGGGCGCGGGGCGAGTGGCCGTACCGCCAGGGCGAGTGCGGGTCCCCGTCGCGGTCGGAGTACCGGTGGTGTTTGCGGTGGTCGGCCACCCAGGTGAGGAGCGGTCCCTGCCCGGCGAGGCCGCCGGCCAGGGCGAGCAGGAGGCGCGGCGGCCGGCTGGCCTTGAACGAGCCGTGGGTGAAGTGCCGGTGGAAGCCGACGGTGATGCCGAGACCGCTGACCAGGTAGAAGGCGAGCGCGAGGGCGGTGGGGCTGAGGCCGTGCCGCCAGGCCAGCGGTACGGCGGCGAGCAGGGCGAGGAACGGTACGGCGACGAAAACGCCGATCAGCATCTGTTCGCCGGTCGGCAGGGACCGCCGGCCGGTCACCGTGGCGGGCGCGTCGAAGATCTCCGTGGACATGGCGACCCTTCTCGGCCGGGGGCCGGGCTAGTCGACGGCGGTGAAGGCGAGGACGGCGTTCTGCCCGCCGAAGCCGAAGGAGTTGCTCACGGCGGCTCGCATGCGGTGCGGGCGGGGTGCCTTGGCGACGACGTCCAGGTCCATCGCCGGGTCGAGGGTGTCCAGGTTGGCGGTGGGCGGGATCAACTGGTGGCGCAGGGTGAGGACGGTGGAGGCCGCCTCGATGGCCCCGGCGCCGCCGATGGCGTGCCCGATGGTGCCCTTGAGGGCGGTGACCGGCGGGGGCCGGCGGAAGACCCGGTGCAGCGCGTTGTGCTCGGCGGCGTCACCCTGCGGGGTGGCGGTGCCGTGCGCGTTGACGTGGTCGATGTCCTCGGGGGCCAGTCCGGCGTCGGCGAGGGCGGCGCGCACGGCGCGGGCGGCGCCGTCGCCGTCGGGGCGCGGGGCGGTGAAGTGGTGGGCGTCGCAGGAGGATCCGAATCCGGCGAGCAGCGCCGCGGGCCGAGCGGCGCGGGCGCGGGCGTCCTCGGTGCGTTCCAGCACGAGGACGGCGGCGCCCTCGCCGAGGACGAAGCCGTCCCGGTCCCGGTCGAAGGGGCGGGAGGCGGCGTGCGGGGCGGCACAGCGGCGGGAGAGGGCGCGCATCTGGGCGAAGCAGGCGGCGGTCATCCGCAGCCGGGCGGACTCGCTGCCGCCGGCGAGGACGAGGTCGCACCGGCCGGAGAGCAGCCAGTCCCGGGCGAGGCCGATCGCGCTGGTGCCGGAGGCGCAGGGGGTGCTGACGACCATGTTGGGGCCGAGCGCGCCGAGGTCGAGGGCGATCTCGGCGGCGGCCATGTTGGGCACGCTGCGGGGCAGCGCGAGCGGGGAGACGCGTTCGGGGGTGTGGTCGGCGAGCCGGTCGAACTCGGCCTGCCAGCCCTGCATGGAACCGGTGCCGACTCCCATCACCACGCCGACGCGGGTCCCGTCCCAGCCGTCCGGGGCGAGCCGGGCGTCGGCGACGGCCTCGCGGGCGGCGAGCAGCGCGAAGGTCGTGAACCGGTCGAGGCGGCGGGCGAGCCGGTGCCCGAGCACACCGGCCGCGTCCAGGCCGGGCACCTGACAGGAGAAGGCCACGGGCAGTCCGTCCAGCGCGGGGTCGGCCGCGGCGGTGGACTGCCCGGCGCACAGGCCCGCCCAGGCCGCCTCCCTGCCGATGCCCGCCGGGGTGACCAGGCCCAGCCCGGTGACGGCGACCGGGGCCCGTCGTACGCCTGCTCTCGCCTGCTGCATGAGGCGTGATTATCCGGGCCGTACGGGGCCGGCACGGACCGCGGCAACTCGATCGGCCCAGGACGGCGGCCGCTACCACCCGGATGCGCGAATCGGGGCCGGCCGGCCGGCGCCGGCGCGGGTCCCCGAGGTCAGTGCCGCCCGGCGGGCAGACGCTCGTCCCCCTCGGGCGTGCCGTCCCCGCCGGGCCCGCCGTCCAGGGCGTGGACGGCGCCGGCCCAGGCCCGGGCCAGCGCGGTCTCCAGGTCGTCCAGCGGGCTGGCGGAGGTGTCCAGGCGGACGGCGGGACCGAAGTGCACGTGGACGCGGGGGCGGCGCACCGGGGCGGTCGCCCAGCCCGCGAGCTGTTTCCCGCGGCCGCCGGAGGAGACGCGGCGGGCGCCCGCGTGCCCGACGGGGACGCCGGTGGACAGGGCGAGCCGGACGACACCGGACTTCAGGCGCCCGGGCGGGCGGTCCTGGGATGCGCGGTAGCGGGGCAGTCCGCCCTCGGGGTAGACGAGCACCCCGCGGCCGGCGGAGAGGGCGTCGGCGGCGTGCCGCAGGGAGTCGGCGGCGCGGCGGCTGCCCCGGTGCACCGGCACGTACCCCTCCCTGGTGAGGGCTGGGCCCAGCAGGGGCACCCGCCACAGTCCGGCGGTGGCGAGTACGGCGGGGCGCAGGCCGAGCCGGTGCAGGGTGCCCACGAGGAGCACCGGGTCGAAGAAGGAGGTGTGGTTGGCGGCGAGGACGTAACCGGTGCCGGCCGGCTCCGGCAGGTGGCCGGTGCCGCTCACGGTCGTGTCGCTGAGGACGGGCACCAGGGCCCCGGCCCACGCGGACAGCATCGGCCGCTCCTCTCCGTCGTACGGTGCTGGGACGATCATGCCGAATCCGGGGGCGGGGCGCACGCGCGGGATGCCCCGAACGCCCGCCCGGGGTGCGGGGGCCGCCGGCCGGTGGCTGAATGGCCGTCATGGACTTTCTCGCCGCGTACGACGCGATCGCGGAGGACGACGTCCCGCAGCGGGTGGCCCTGCTGCGGCGGGCCATGGCGACCGGCAGGGCGGAACTCTTCGCCGAGCTGCGCGCCCACCGGCCGGTGTTCAGCACCCCGGCCGGGGTGTTCGTCACCCGGCACCCCGACGTCCTGGAGGTGCTGTCGGCGCCCGGGACGTTCACCGTGGGGGTGTTCGGACCGGCGCTGGAGGACGTCCTCGGAGCGCCCTTCGTCCTCGCCCGGGACGGCGACGACGTGTACTGGCGCGAGCGCGGGTACGGGCAGGTGATGCTGGCCGCCGAGGACGCGCCGCGGGTGCGGGAGCTGACCGCGCGGATCGCCGACGCGGTGCTGGATGAGGCGATGGCCGGTGACGCGGACACCTTCGACCTCGTCCAGGACTACGCCCGGGTCGCCGCCGCCCGGGTCGCCGCCGCCTACCTGGGTTTCACGGGCATCGAGGAGGACACGCTGCACTCCTGCACCCGCCGGATGCAGTGGGCGTTCGCCGTGAACCCCGACCGGGACCCGGAGGTGCACGCGGCCGGTGTGGCCGCCGGACGGGAACTGCACGACCGGGTAGCCGAGTTGATCGCGCACCGCCGGAGGGGGGAGGTCGGGGACGGCCCCGACGACGTCCTCGGCCGGATGCTGCGCACCCGGCTGCCCGCCGAGTACGGCTTCGACGACGAGCGCGTCAACGCCAACCTGATCGGATACCTGGCGGGCTATCAGCAGAACGCCACCCAGTGCACGGTCACCGCGCTGAAGGAGCTGGCCGTGCGGCCCGGCGTGCTGGCCGAGGCGGAGCGGGCGGCGGGCGCGGGCGACCCGGCTCCCTTCGACGCCTATGTGTGGGAGGCGCTGCGGTTCCACCCGTTCGTGCCGGTGACGCCCCGGTTGTGCGTGCGCGAGCACGTGCTGGCGGCGGGCACCCCGCGGCAGACGGTGATCCCGGCCAAGAGCGTGGTGCTGGCCTGCTTCGCGTCGGCGATGTTCGACGAGGAGGTGGTGGACGCGCCGGCCGAGTTCCGCCCCGGACGCCCGCCCGCGCACAACCTGGTCCTGGGCTACGGCGCCCACGACTGCCTCGGCCGGTACGCGGCACGGGTGATCGTGCCGGAGCTGGTGCGGCGGGTGCTGCTGCGCCCCGGCGTGCGCCCGCTGCCCGGCGCGGAACGCGACCTGGACCACGCGGGCACCCCGTTCCCGCAGCACTACCGGGTGCGGTCCGGACGTACCGCCGTGTCCACGGCCTGACACCGGGAGCCGCACCGCACGCCGGAGCCCCACCCCGGGAGCCGGCCCGGCTCCCGCACCCCGCGAACCAGCCCCGCGACCGACCGGAGGACCCATGACCGTCACGCCCCGCCCGGCCCGCGCCCGCGCCCGGACCGTGCCGTGGTCCGGGGTCAGGGACAGGTCCCGGGACGGCGTGCGCAACCGCTTCGAGACGCATCTGCTGACCCATTACGGCCCGGTCTGGCAGGCCGCCCAGCGCAGCAGGTGGCTGCACCGCAGGCTCAACTCCACCCTCACCGACCTGGCCGTGCTCAAGGTGCCACCGCGCCCCAACCCCCTGAGCACCAAGGCTCCTTACACCTCCTGGGATTCCTTGACCGACCGCTCCTGGGTGGGCCGGCACCTGCCGCCGGTGACCGCCGCGCGCCCGGACCTGCCCGAGCCCGAGAAGGTCGCGGAGCTGTTCCGGCGGGAGGGCGCAGGCCGCCCCTGCACCCGGTCCAGCGCGCTGCTGCCGGCGTTCGCCCAGTGGTTCACCGACGGTTTCCTGCGCGGTCACGCCTCCACCGGAGACCCGCGCCGCACCGATTCGCCGCACACCCTGGACATGTCCCAGCTGTACGGCGACCGCGAGGAGGTCACGGCCTGCCTGCGCTCCTTCGAGGGCGGCCGGCTGAAGAGCCGGATCATCGGCGGGGCCGAGTTCCCGCCCGCCCTGTGCGAGGGCGGGCGGATCACGGAGGAGTTCCGCGCGATCAGGCCGGTCCGGTTCGACGAGGTGCCCGAGGGTTACGTGGACACCCTGTTCGCGTGGGGCGGGGAACGCGCGCACGCGCACATCGGGCCGATGGCGATGAACGTCCTGTTCCTGCGCGAGCACAACCGGGTCGCCGGCATCCTGGCCGACGCGCATCCCGGCTGGGACGACGAGCGCGTCTTCCAGACCACCCGCAACACGCTGATCGTGACGATGATCCGGGTGATGCTGGAGGAGTACATCAACCACATCACGCCGTACCACTTCGGGTTCGTCCTCGACCCGGTCCGCACCGACCGCGGGGTGTGGCACCGGGAGAACTGGGCGACGATCGAGTTCAGCCTGGTGTACCGCTGGCACAGCCTCGTCCCGTCGGCCTACGTCCTCGGCGGACGGGAGGTGCCGCTCGCGCACACCGTCGCCAACGGGCAACTGGTCCTGGACCGGGGACTCGGCCCGCTCTTCGACGACCTGTCCCGGCAACCGGCGGGCCGGGTGGGCCTGTTCAACACCGACGAGCTGCTGCTGCCGCTGGAGGCGCACAGCGTCGCCGTGGGCCGCGACCTGCGGCTGGCCTCGTACAACGACTACCGCGCCCATTACGGGTTCCCCCGGGTCACCGACGTGCGGCAGATCTCCGGCGACCCCGTGGTGCGGGAGGCGCTGCTGGACATGTACGGCGACGTCGACGCGATCGACCTGTACGTCGGGCTGTTCGCGGAGGAGCCGGAGCCCGGTGCCGTCTTCGGGCGGCTGCTGGAACGCGTCATCTCCGTCGACGCGTTCTCCGAGGCGCTGAACAACCCGCTGCTGGCGCCGCGCCTGTTCACGTCCGAGACCTTCTCCCCCGAGGGTCTGCGGGTCGTCCGGGAGACGCGCGGTTTCTCCGATCTGGTGCACCGCAACCTGCCGGAGTCGAAGACGCGTCCCCTGGTGTCCCTCGGCAGGGCCGCCTCGGACACCCGGACCGCACTCCGCTGAACGCGATCCGGCCGCCGGTTCCGCCGGTTCAGTCGCCGGGCCGCGCGTGCGTGTCCAACGCCTCGGCGGCGGTGCGGAGTTGATCCGCCGCCGTGACGCAGGCGGCGGCCTGCCGCTCCAGGGTGGGGCGGCTCCACTCCGGCGCCGCCCGGCAGCCGCCGAGCGTGGCGGCGGTGGCGCGCAGCCGCCTCGCGTACTCCTCCATCAGCACGGCGTCCGACCGCAGCGTCTCGGCGCGGTCGAGCAGCGCGGTGTCGTACGTCGTCATTCCGGGGGACTCGGTCACCATGGCGTGCTCCTGCTCTGCGGGGTGTGCGGGGCGGGGGGTCAGCGGGGAAGGAGGGCGCCGGCGCTGCGGTGCAGCATGAACTGCGGGCAGGTCAGGACGAACAGCGGCCGGGCCGTGTCGATGCCGAGCCGGCGCAGTTGCCCGGCGAAGGGTTCGGCCGCCGCCGTGTCCAGCCGCAGCCCGATCCCGGAGCCGCGGTGCAGCCGGAGCCTGCCGTGCGCGCGGACCAGGGTGCGGACCGTGCTCCGGCCCCGGCGGCCGTAGAGGATCCAGTCGGCCTCGGGGCAGGGCACGCCCCGGCCGAGACGGCCGGTGACGGTGATGCCGAGGTCCGGTGAGCCCACGCGGATGTCCCGGCCCATCAGGTCGGCGTCGGCGGTCACGCGCAGCGCGGGCTGGCCCCAGATCTCCTGGGCGACGACACGGGCGTCCTCGCTGGTGACGGCGAGGGAGAGGACGTGACGGCCGGTGCGGCGCAGGTCGACGCGGCGCAGCAGGTCCAGGGCGACGTCGTAGGGGCTCGGCCGCCACAGGTCGTCCACCAGCACGGACAGCGCGATCTCGGTGTACGGGCCGATCGTGGTGCAGCGGTGCTCGTACACCGAGAGGACCGCGACGGCCCGCCGGCCCAGCCGGCTCGGCGTCAGCCAGGTGACGTCGGGCAGCAGGGTCCGGGCCGTACCGGCGTCGACGGCGAAGCACAGGTGCGCGGCGGAGGAGTCGTAGTAGCGCACGGGTACGTCGACAGGACCGGCCGCGGTGGGCACGGAGGCGGTGGGCAGGGTGAGGAACGGGTAGCCCTCGGGCGGGTTGGCGCGGTCCTTGAGCTGGTAGGCCTGGCTGCGTACGACGGGACCCCGGTAGGGGGTGAGCGCGTCGTCGATGCGTTCACGGGCGTCGGGGATCACGGTCCTGAGGTGCTCGATGTACTCGTGGATCATGTGGCAGAGCGGGAACTCGTGGCCGGGGCCGATGTAGTCGACCTCGTACCAGGAGGGGTGCGGGTCGAACGCGGTGCCGGCGCCGCGGCCGTCGAGGACGGGCACGATGTCGTGCTGGTTGGTGACGCTGGCCACCCAGGTGCGCGGGTCGGCGGGTCTCTTGCTGTCGACCGGTGAGCCGACGGCGACGACGTGGGTGACCCGGTAGGTGCGGCAGAACTCCTCGTCCTGGGCGAGGTTCATCAGGGCGATCCCGCCCTCGCTGTGCCCGATCAGCGCGAGTTCGGCGCCGCGCGGGATGCCGTAGTCGTCCAGGGCGAGGAGGATCGAGCGGGTGTACGGCGAGTCCGTCAGGAAGAGGTTGCGCCAAGCGCCGACGAAGTCCTGCGGGGAGTCGTTGCGGGGGCGGCCCGGCGCCATGCCGGGCGCCTGGACGACGTAGCGGACCACGCCGTCCGGACCGCGCACGTTCTGCACGAGGATCCGGCCGTCGGTGGAGAGCATCTCGATGTTGCGCAGGAAACCGAGGAAGGAACCCTCCGGCGCGACGACCTGCCGCTCCTGGTCGGTCAGTTCGACGGCCTCGGCGGCGCCCTCGCCCTTGTCCAGGCCGGCGATGCGGGCGGCGCTGACGCCGTGCAGCGGGTCGGCGGACAGGGTCCGGCCGGCGGCCAGCGCCCAGCCGGTCTCGTCGTTCTGCGGGTCCTCGTCCAGCAGGGCGCGGATGGCGAGGAGTTCGGCCATCAGCGGGGCCAGCCCGGACAGGGCGCGCTGGGCCCCCTGGTCCCGGAACAGCGCGCGCAGGGCCCGCACCGACTCCAGGTCACGGTCGGCGGTGACGGCCTCCGTCAGCCGGCGCATGCCCGGGTCGCGCTCGAACTCGGGGTGGTCGACCAGCACGGCGGCGATCCGCAGCCGCAGTGAGCCGACGGCCACCAGCGCGGCCAGGCTCTCCCGGCCCAGCACCTCCCCGGCCGCGCCCAGCACATGGCCCATGCCCTTCGGGGCCGTGATGGCCGAGCCGCCCAGCCCCTGCTTGGTGGTGAGGGCGCGCAGCAGCGTCCACCGGGCGGTGAGGCCGGTGCGGGGGCGCCGGCGCGTGGACGCGGCCAGCTCCGGGGAGAACAGGGCGGCGCTGGTCCGCGCGGACACCGCGCGGATGCCCTCGGCGACGTCCACCACCTCCCGCGCGCAGCGGCGCAGCAGTTCCTGGACCTCCTGGCCGTCCGGCACGGGCCGTCCGGGTGCGGTGCCGTCCGCTCGCATCCGACGCTCCCTCGATTCGAGGACGTGGGGACAGGGTGGGGCCGCGTCCGCGGGCGCGGCTCCGCCCCCATCGTCGGCCAGGGCGGGCGGGCCCGCACCTTCATCCATCCAGGTGGAGGATGCCCGTGGGTGCCGTGCGGTCCGCCGAGCCTGGGCCGCCGGGCCGTACGGCTGCCGCATAATCGCCGCACATGACCCCCTGCACCGCCCCGACGCCACCGATCCCCCAACTGGCGGAGGGCGCGTCGTGACCACGTCCGCCGAACACCCGGAGGGCCTGCGGTCCCCGCTCCCCGACACCGTCCCGGTCGGCCGGCCGCTGCGCACCGGTTACCTGCTCACCCTCGTCCTCGGCCCCCTCGCCGTCCTGGCGCTGACGGTGCCGGCCGCCGTGGCGGGCGGCTGGGGGCCACGCTGGTACGACGCGGTCCTCGGCGCCGGGATGTACGCGCTGTCCATCATGGGCGTCACCGCCGGCTACCACCGGCACTTCACCCACCTGTCGTTCCGCGCGAAACGGCCGTTGCGGATCGCCCTCGGCATCGCCGGCGGCCTCGCCCTGGAGGGGCCGGTGACCCTGTGGGTCGCCGAACACCGCCGCCACCACCAGTACGCCGACCAGGAGGGCGACCCGCACTCGCCGTGGCGGTACGGCACCACCCGGCGGGCCCTGGCCAAAGGGCTGTGGCACGCCCAGGTCGGCTGGTTCTCCTCCTCCGCCGTCCGCTCCCACCACCCGCGCTACGCGCCCGACCTGCTCGCCGACCCCGACGTGCGCCGTCTCGACCGCTGCTACCCGCTGACCGTCGCCCTCTCCCTCGGGCTGCCGCCCGCCGTGGTCCTGGCGGTCTGCCACGACTGGCACGGCGCGCTGGTCACGTTCTTCTGGGCGAGCCTCGTCCGGTACGCCGTCGTGCACCACGTCACCTGGTCGGTCAACTCCGTCGCGCACGCCTTCGGTCCCCGGCACTACCGCACCCGCGACCAGTCCCGGGACGTGCCGTGGGTGGCGCTGCTGACCTTCGGCGAGGGCTGGCACAACCTGCACCACGCCGACCCCGGCAGCGCCCGGCACGGCGGCCTGGCGGGCCAGCCGGACCTCACGGCCTGGCTCATCGCCCGTTTCGAACGGTGGGGCTGGGCGTACGGCGTGCGCTGGCCGGACGAACGGCGGATCACCGCCCGGCTGACCCCCGAGGCGGCGGGGCGGCGGGCACCGCGGCGGCGCGGCCGGACGGCGGCTCCCGGGCGGGCCGCGGGTCAGGCGCCGGGGAAGTAGCGGGAGAAGGGGGTGGAGTCGACGGCGAACATGCCGTTGAAGGGGTGGTTGAGCAGGTAGACGAGCAGCACGGTGAAGGTGATGAGTCCCGTCAGGCCCATCACCATCACCACATGCGTGAAGCTCCGGCGCACCCCGAACATGAACATGAAGGCGACCGTGAGCACACCGCCGACGATCAGCCCGAACCACAGCACCGGCGACAGGCTGTTGCCCACGTCGGCCTCCCGGCCGCGCCGGGCGTCGTCCAGGGTGCTGAGCTGGGCCAGGGACTCCTGGAGGGTGGCCTGCTGGGCGGGGGTCGCGTCGACGGGCACCTGGCTCGCGGCCCGCAGGTCGTCCAGCAGGTCCCAGCCGCGCCGGCCCGGCTGCTGCCCGTTCGTCATGGCGGGCCACTCGGCGGACACGACGGTGTGCACGTACATGTCGACGGCCCCGCGCGTCTGTTCGGCCTGCGCGGCGGGGAGCCCGGCGGCCAGCAGACGGATCTGGTGGGCGGCGCTCGCCTCCGCCTGCACATGGCCCTCGGCGCCCGACCGGGACTCCCACACGGACACCATCGACAGACCCAGCACCAGCGCGTAGAGCACGCCGACCATCATGGAGATGTACTCGGCGACGTCCTCGCGCGGTTCCGCGTCCGGGGCCGGGGGCCAGTAGTGGTGCCGGATCACCACGACGCCGGCGGCGACCACGGCGATCCCCAGCACGACGGCGAAGGTCTCGATCATCGGCTCGGTCTCCTGTCGGTGTTCTGCGGCGGATGCGGGACGAGGGGTGTGCGGGCCGGGGGTGCGGGCCGAGGGCTGCCGGGGGCGGGGCCCCGGCGGTGGCCGGTCACGGGCCGATGCGCCGGGAGCCCAGGAGGGCGGCGGCCAGGGCGGCGGGGATCAGCATCAGGAACAGCACGGCGAGCAGGCCGAGCCCGGTCGGACCACCGCCGGGACGGACGAAGCGGGACAGGATGGACGGGCTGCGTGGCCGCCGGGCCGGGGTCCGCGAGGAGGCCCCCGGGGGCCGGCCGGGCGCCGTCGCCTGACCGGTGGTCCCGGTGGTCCCGGTGGTCCCGGTGGTCCCCTGGCTGGTGGTTCCCAGGCCGCCGGTGCCCTGGCCGGTGGTGGACTGGCCGGTGGTTCCCTGGCCGCCGGTGGGCTGGCCTTCCGTGGCCTGGCCACCTGTGGACTGGCCGCCGGCTGCTTCGCCTTCCGTCGCCGCTCCGCCCGTGGCGCCACCACCGGCACCCTCACCGCCGGTGGTCCCGCCCCCACCGGCCGTGGCCCCCGTCCCCGCCCCGGCCGCACCACCACCGGTGGCGCCTCCGCCCCCGGCCGCCGCCGCTCCCCCGGCCGCTGCCGCTGCGCCTGCGGCGGCTGCCGCGCCCGCGCCCGCTCCGGCGGCGCCGCCACCGGCCGCACCAGCGCCGGCTGCGGGAGCCCCGCCACCGGCACCCGCAGCACCAGCCGCTCCACCTCCGGCTCCCGCACCCGCCGCCGCAGCACCCGTGCCGGCACCCGCCGCGGCACCTCCGGCTCCCGCACCCGCCGCGGCACCGCCCGCGCCGGCACCCGCAGCGCCGCCGGCCCCCGCAGCGCCACCGGCTCCCGCTCCGGCTGCGGCACCCGCGCCCGCAGCGACACCGGCACCGGCACCTGCTGCCGCTCCCGCCCCGGCATCGGCGCCCGCTGCCGCGCCTCCCACCCCGGCACCAGCACCGGCGCCCGCACCGGCGCCACCCGCCCCAGCGCCCGCGCCCACGCCTCCTGCTCCAGCGGCTGCCGCCCCGGCGGCTGCTCCAGCCCCAGCAGCCGTGCCCGCACCCGCAGCCGCGCCCGCTCCGGCCCCAGCAGCCGCACCCCCACCCGCCCCTCCCGCTCCCGCTCCCGCCGCCGCTCCAGCGGCTGCCGCCCCCGCGGCGGCTCCTCCGGCCACGCCTCCCGCGGCCGTGCCCGCGGCGGGGGCCGGTCCACCGGGGGCCGTACCCGGCACCTCGGCGGGAGGGAGGACGCCGGGTACGGGGGCCGGTCCGCCGGGGAGCGGCAGCGGCAGGGGCGGCGGGAAGGCCACGCCGGGGGGCACGGGCAGGACCGGGGGCGGCGCCGGCGGGGGCGGGGCGGGGACGGCGGGCGGCGGCGCGGCGGGCGGCACCGGCGGGACCGGAGGGGGGACGGGAGGAGGGACCGCCGGGGGCGGGGAGGGGGCCGGTGGTACGGGGACGGGGGGCGGCGGGGGCGGGTACAGGGTGAACGAGCCGGACGCGTCGGCCTTCAGCAGCGGTGGCGGCTTCGGGCAGCCGTCGGGCCGCAGGGTGCGGAGCCGGTCGGTCCCGGTGACGTGGCCCTCGCTGAAGTACTGGCCCGCCGGCCGCTCGACGGTGGCCCGGCAGCGTTCGGAGTCCCCCGGTTCGAGGCTCGCGACGGTGTCGTCTCCCGAGGGGCAGACGATGGCGGGTGGCTGGAGCACCGGATCGGTGACGTGGAGGTCGTACACCGTGCGGTTGCCGGTGTTGGACACGTCGTAGAGGACGGTGACCGGGCCGGGGGCCAGGGGCTGGCCCGGGACCCCCACCTCGGTGTCGACCGTCTCGAACAGTTCCAGCCGGCCGCCGACGCCGGCGTATCCGGAGCGGGCGGCGGCCCAGGACTCCCGGCCGAGGGAGGGGATGCGGCCGACGGCCGTGACGTCGGCGGTCCAGATCCCCTCGCGCGCGGTGGCCCAGGCGGTGCAGGTGGCCGAGTCCAGGCCGCGGAGCATGGGGAGGTGGTCGTCGCCGCCTGGGCAGCGGATCCTGGCGCCCGGCAGCCCCGGGTCGTTCACCCGGACGTCGTAGAGGTCGGCCCCGGTGCGGTTGCTCAGCCGGTACGTCCTCAGCAGGGGGTCGCCGACGCGGATGCCGGGGTTCATCGCCCCGGTGCCCGGCCGGGTGTCGGTGTCGACCTCCAGGGCGAGGCCGTGGCTTCCCGCGCCGTCGCCGACGGCGCGGTCGACCGGTCCGCCGGACACGGCCGCGAGCAGCGGCAGGACCACGGCGAGACGTGCCCCGAGGGCCACGCCAGCACCTCCCTGTTAGTCCTATGAACAGATAAATAGGACTAACAGGGAGGTGTGGTGGCGTGCTTCTGCCCACGCCGGTCGCGGCGCACAACCGTACGAGGATCACTCCGGTGGCGGTGGCGGCGAGGCGGACGACTCCCAGCTGTCCGGCATCAGGCCCGCCGCGAGCGTGGCCCCCAGTTCCCAGCAGGCCTCGGTGTCGGCCTTGCCCGGCTCACCGGTGACGGTCACCGGGTCGGCCGCGCGGCGCCAGGCGAGCCCCGTGGTGACGGCCTCGACGGCGCGGACGGCACCGGTGACGTCGTTGCCGCCGTGGACGTAGTAGCCGAACGGCCGGCCACGGGTCTCGTCCAGGCAGGGGTAGTAGACCTGGTCGAAGAAGTGTTTCAGGGCGCCGGACATGTAGCCGAGGTTCGCGGGCGTGCCGAGCAGGTAGCCGTCGGCGGCGAGCACGTCGGAGGCGGTGGCGGCGAGGGCCGCCCGGCGCACGACGCGGACGCCCTCGATCTCGGGTGCCGTCGCGCCGGACACGACGGCTTCGAGCAACGCCTGGCAGTTCGGCGACGGTGTGTGGTGGACGATCAGCAGGGTAGGCACGCACCGCACCCTGCCGTGCGTCTGCCGCCGCCCGCAAACGCGCGGTCCCGGCAGGCGTCGCGCGCGCCCGCCGGGGGTAGGACGGTGTCCGGCAGTGCGTACCCGGTGACGGAGGGGGACATGGTGGCGGACGACGAGCGTCGGGCACCGGCGGCCGAGCTGTTCGACGCGCTGGGAGCCGCCTACGAGGACGCGTTCGCCGGGTCCGAGCCGCACCGGGCGTCGCTGCGCTGGCTGCTGGAGCGGCTGGCGCCCGGCAGCAGGGTGCTGGACGTGGGCAGCGGGACGGGACGGCCGACCGCGCGGACCCTCGCCGACGCCGGACACCGGGTGCTGGGCGTGGACGTCTCGCCGGTGATGACGGAGCTGGCCGCCCGGCAGGTCCCCGAGGCGGAGTTCCGCCTCGCCGACATCCGCGAACTGCCGCTCGAGGAAGCCTCGTTCGACGCCGTCTGCGCGTACTTCCCGCTGCTCCAGATGGACCGCGCGGAACAGGCCGCCGTCGTGGTGAAGCTGGCCCGCGCCGTGCGGCCCGGCGGACCCGCCGTGCTGGCCACCGTGCCCCTCGACGTGGAGGACGCCGAGGGGGTCTTCCTGGGGCAGCCGGTACGGGTCACGAGCTTCTCCGCCGGCGCCTTCACGGACCTGGTGACCGGGGCGGGCCTGACGGTACTGGCCGAGGACCGCGCCGTGTTCACCCCGGCCCGGCCCGACGCCGTACCGGAGCCGCACCTGTTCCTGTGCGCGCGGCGCGATACGCCGTGACGCCGGTCAGGGCTGGAGGGGCAGCAGTGCGCAGGTGGAGCCGGCGGGACGGCCCGCGAACCGGTCGGTGAGCCAGTCCACGGCGTTGCCCTGGTCGGCGAGGAGCGGTGCTACGTGGTTGAGCAGCGCCCGGCCCAACGGCAGCGCGACGACCGGCACATAGGTGACGTCGGCGCCCCTGCGGCACCAGTCGACGGCCAGCCGGCGGGCCTGCGCGTGCGGGACGAGGTCGTCGTTGATCCCCGTTGCCACGCGGACCGGACCGGCCGGCTTCCCGGTACCGATGCGCTGCCGGTCGAGGAAGTCCCGCAGGGCGGGTTCGGCCGCGACGACATCGGCGAGGGAGGAGCCGTCGGTCGTCCAGGCGGTGCTGTGCGCGGAGTTGTAGGAGAGGATCGCGTCGCCGACGCACATGGTGGACAGGTCGGCCAGCGCGGCCTTGCCCGCCGCGTTCAGGTGTCTGTCGGCGATCGGCACCAGCGCGGGGTCGGACTCCAGGAAGCCGTTGACGGCCCAGCCGAGGGCGCCGGCCAGATCGGTTCCGTCGATCGCCTCCGTCACCTTGGCGAGGTCGGCGGGCGGGGCCCCGGAGTAGGTCCCGGCCAGGGTGACGTCGGGGGCGTAGGAGGGCTGGAGTTCGGCCGCGGCGGCGGTCGCACCGCCTCCTTGGCTGTATCCGTACAGCCCGACGGGCGAGGCCGCCGTGACCGAGGCGCCCGCCAGGTTCCGGGCCGCGCGGACCGCGTCCAGCACGGCGTGGGCGCCGTCGAGCCGGTTGACGTAGGTGTGCAGCCGGTCGGTCGCGCCGAGTCCGGCGTAGTCGGTGACGACGACGGCGACGCCCTCGGCGAGGAGGCGGTAGATCGCCAGGTCCTCGTAACCGACGGAGACGGTACGGCCGTTGAGGGTCAGTGGGTGTTGGAGGCCGAGCGAGGCGGCGCACTGGTCGCCCTGCCCCATGGTGCCGGGGGCCAGCGCGACCAGTGGGCGTGGTCCGCCGTGCCTCCAGGCGGCGGCCGGTTCCAGGTAGGCGCCGGTCACCGCGACCGGTTGCCCGGTGGAGTCGGTCGACTTGTACATCAGCCGGGTGGCCCGGCCGGGCAGGGGACCGCCGAGACTCGGCAGGCTCAGCGCGAGCGGCAGCCGTTCGCTGCGGACGAGGGCGCCGTCGGCGGCGGGCAGCGTGGTGGGCGGGGTGTAGAAGGCGGGGATGGTGACACCACGGGACACGACGGCGTCCGTGGCTGCGGCGGGGAGGGCGGCGGCGGTCTGGGCGCCGAGACAGGCGGCGACGGCGATCGCGAGGGCGGCGGGCACACGGGTGCGCACGGGCATGGCGGACCTCCTGGGGCGAGGTGGGGCAGGGGTCTCCGGAGCGGCTGGCAGGGACCTTACTTGCGGGTAAGTTACTGGCGGTAGTCCCGAGGAGGTCACGGTTGGGTAATGTTGACCTGTTGTCCGTACTGGTTCCGGCGTTTGACGGCCGGGCGGCTGTCCACCCGCTCCGCTACCGTGGCCCGCCGGACGAAGGACAGCCGGAGACGCAGGTCAGAACGGGAATCGTGGGGTCGTGGGGGTCGCGGGGGTCGTGGAAATGACACGGAGGACGGCGGCGGGCGTGGCGGTGGTGGTGGCCCTGCTGACGGGGGCGCTCGGCGGATGCGCCGGGTCGGACGGGAGGGGCGCGACGGGCAGGGCGGGCGGCGAGGACCGGCCGGGCGCGTCCGGCACGCGGACGCCGGCCGGCGCGAGTCCGGGCGGCGACACGATCGGCGCCGCCGGGTCCCCCTGCGAACTGCCCGTCAGGTTCGCCGTCGCCCGGCACTGGAAGGCCGAGCCGGTCCAGGCCGGGAAGGAATCGTCCGGGGCGTCACCGAAACCCGGCGACGGCCTCGGCGGGGACCTCGCCGACAGTCCGCTCCGGCAGGGCCCGGTCACCGCGGTCTGCGAGATCGACGCCAAGCCCGCCGGGAACATCGGCTTCCTGCGCGTGTGGAAGGGCAGGACGGGCGACGCCGACGCGGGGGGCGTGCTGCGCGCGTTCGTCGCCGCCGAGGGCAACGTCAGCAAGGCGGAGTACCACCGCTTCACGACCGGCGGCGGCGTCCCCGCCGTGGAGGTGGAGTACCTCCGCACGAGCGAACTCCTGGAGGAGACCGAGAAGGAGAGCGCCTTCGCCGTCAGCACGCCCGACGGGCCGGTCGTCCTGCATCTCGGCGGCATGGACACCGAGGAGCACGAGGAGATGCGGCCCGCCTTCGACCTCGCCAAGCACACCCTCGAACCGGCCTGAGGGCCACGTCGCCCCGCGACGTGCTCGGTCCACGGCCGCCTCCCGGCCCAGACAGGTGAGCGGGCCGGCGTCCGCGACCAGGATCACCCGGAAGCCGAGCCGGTCGTAGAACGCACGGGCGGCCGTGTTGGCGGTGACCATGCCCCCGGATCCGCTCAACACCCGCGGACACCGACCCGCCCTCGAAAAGGCGCCCTGCCCCTTGCGGGCCGCCAAGCTTCTTCCGCTCCGTGACCCGGACCCTGGCCCGCCGGCTGGCGACCGGGTCATAGGAGCCGTGACGTTCGACGTCACCGACGGCAGGATCGAAACCGTGCGCGGTATCGCCGTCCCCACCCGCCTCGTCCGACTCACCGAAGCCTGGCGGCAGCACGGACCGGCAACCCCGCTCATCAGCCAGTGGTGACCCGTGGATCACCGGGCCGGGGTGCGCGGGAAGATGCGCCGTGGCGCCATCCCGGCCGCCACGGAGCGCTCCCTCGCGTGGATTCGGTGGTCAGTGGGGCAGTCGGCGGGCGCGGATCAGCATGAACAGGCCCGACAGCGCCAGCAGCGTGCCGAGGGCCGCCGGCCACAGGCGGGCCCCGGTCTCCGCCAGGCGGCCCCCGGACGCCTGCGGTCGGGTCTGCCCGGCTACGGGCGGGAGGTATCCGGCGGCGGTGGCCTGGGCCGACGCCGGCGCCGAGGACACGGACACGGGCGCCGGCGCGGGCGCGGAGGCGGGCGGTGCCGTGAGGGACGGCGTGGCGCTCGGCGGTGCGGCACCGGTGGGGGCGGCCTTGTCCGCCCCGTCCCGCCCGGAGGTAGCGGACGGGGCGGGGGTACGGGCCGGTGCGGTCGTCGCCTCGGTCCTCGACACCGCGGCGGTGCGGGACGCCGACGGCCGCGGCACGGAGGTCGCACCCGTACCCGGCGCGGAGGTCGCACCCGGACCGGGCTCCGTGGCGGCGTCTCCGCCGGGCCGGGTGGTGGCGGCCGGACCGGGCTCCGCCGACGCCGGACCGCCGGGGGTGACGGTCGCCTCGGGACGGGAGGTGGCCGTGGGAGTGGCGGTCGCCGTACCGGCACCGCCGGCTCCGCCACCCTTGCCGCCGTCGTCACCGTGGCCGCCGGACGGGCGGCAGCTGCGGCCGGAGTTGATGCAGTCCACCATCCGGCGCATCAGGTCCTCGTCGAAGACGTTGATGAAGTCGCCGTGGTCGGTGACGGGCTTGTGCAGCTGCTCGGGGAAGGAGTCCACCGCGAACAGCGGGACGGTACGGCCGCCGTCCACGAGGCTCGGCGCGGCGACGTCGTACACGATGCGCTGCACCAGCTGCGGTATGGGCCGGAAGCCGGCCGGACAGGAGCCGTCGACGGTGGCGAAGGCGACGTGGGTGCGGTGGTTGGCGCTGTCGATGTTGCGGCCGTCCCAGCAGCTCTGGAACCGGAAGGTGCGCACCACGTCGCTGCCGCGCGGGCACAGCGGGTACTTGTCCTTCAGCTGCCGGTTCTCGTAACCGGTGCAGCTCCAGGACGCGTTGGCGTTGCCGGGGCCGTTGACGAAGGCCTTGGCGTCGCCGGTGATGATGCGCAGCAGGCGCGGCATGGCGGTGACCTTGCCGCGCGGGTTGCCGACGAACGTGAGGGTCACCGCCGCGGGGGTGACGATCTGGCCGGCGTTGCCCTCCGTACCGCCGCCCGGAGCGCCGGCGTCCCGTTCCTGCCTGCCGTTCTGTAGGCGCAGCACCGGCCAGTAGTAGGTGGACCTGTCGCCCTGGTCGACGCAGCTCGTGGCGGCCTTCGCCAGGTCGTCGTCGCCGGCGAAGGCGTTGTTGCCCTGGTTGCCGACGTAGTCGTGGAAGTGGTGGGCGCCGTTGGAGACGCCGGGGGCCACGATGACGTTGTCCGAGTTGAACAGGCCGTTCGCGTTGACGCCGCAGTCGGAGGTGAAGGTGCCGCGCGAGGCGTCGGGGCCCAGGGGCGGGGCCGGCGCGTCGGGCTGTACGGCGGTGATGTCCGCGTAGTCGGAGACGACCGGCCCGTTCCCGGCCTGCCCCGCCCCGTTCTGGCCCTGGCCGGTGCCGCCCTGCTCCTGACCGGTGCCGCTCGGGGCGGCCGTGGGGCTTCCGGTGTCGCCGGGGCGCAGGGTGCAGGCGGCCAGACCGTCCAGGCCCCGCGGGTGCTCCCCGGCCCGGGCGAGGGCGTCGGTGATGCGGCCGATGGAGGCGGACCGTTCCCCCTTCAGCGGGCCCGTGACGGCGTCGGCGGTGGTTCCGGTGCCCCCCTGTCCCCCCTGCTGGAGTCGGCGGTAGGCCGCGGCGGTCCGCTGGTCCAGCAGGGCGAGTTCACGGTCGACGTCGGGCCGGGCGGCGGCCGGTACCGCGGTCAGCCGGCTGCCGACGTCGGGGCAGTCGATCGTCGCCATGCCCGTGGACAGCACACGTGCCGTGGTGCCCGTGCCGGAGCCGTCTCCCCAGCCCTCGTCGGCCGAGGCGTAGACGTTCGCCGCCGCCAGACCGGTCCCGCCCAGCATCAGGGCGACCGCCGCGAGGGTCGCGCGTCGTGCGCCGGTCGGGCGTCTGCGCCTGCTGCGTACCAAGGTCGTCCCCTGTGTGTGCTCGCCGGTCGGACATGGAGTTCCCCGGCCCCATACGGAGGGCGGAGCCGTCGCGTTCAACGGAATCGCGAATTCACCGGAGTCTCACAGGAAATCATGGGCCGCGCCTCTTCCCACTCGAACTCCGTCACGAACATCACGAATATGTATCGGACATTCCACACCTCAACCTTCACACGAGGTACACACGTTGGTTAGGTTGACGCTCGGTCCGGCCGGCCCAGCGCCGTTCCGTGGCCCAACTGCCCCCGTGGGGCGAGGAAGGAGCACGTCTTCCATGGCGCCGGAGAGCCGCGACGAGGTCCGCCGACGGATCGAGTCCCTCTATGACCAGGCCGAGAACGCGACCGGCAACTTCAACGCCACCCGGGCCATGGCCGCCCAACGGCGTTCGCGAGGCGTTCCGTTGGCCAAGCGGACGGGTCGGCGCGCGGAACCGGTGCTGGACACGATGGCCCGGCAGTGGTTCGACGCGGCCCGCGCGAAGTTCGGCCCGACCGTCCCCGCCGTACTGCCCCCCGACCGCCGGACCGCGCCGGTGCCCTTCCCGGGCCGTGACGAGGGCGGTGACCCGGCAGGCGGCACCCGCGAGGCCCTGCCCCCGGGGCCCTCGGCACGCGCACCCCTGGCGTTGGAGGGGGGCACGGGCGGTGCGAGCGGCGCGCTGGGCGAGTTGCCGCCCGGCACCACCGGGGCCCTGCCGGGCATCGGACAGGTGACGGGCGAGGCGGTCTCGGCTCGGGCGGCGGAGTGGGCGCCGGAGCGGCCGATGGCGATCCCGGAGGCCGGGCGGGCGGCCCTGACCGGTACCGCGGCTCCTCGACTCGCGTCCGACTCGCTCGCCTCGGTCACCGCCGATCCGGCCGGCCGGGGCATGCCCGAACCCGTGGTGGCGGGCGGCTCGGCGAGCTCGCCCGGTCTCGGGGAGCGGGTGTCGACCGGTGTCGGCGTCGCCGAGCCGACCCTGCTCCCGGCCGCCGTGCCGCCCACCGCGCGGGCGAACCGGGTCCTCGCACCCAGGGCACTGCCCGGTGCCGCGCCCGGCCGCCCCTCGCCCACCGTGGCCAAGGGGGACAGCCGGCGCGAGCTCACCGCGGCCCGCGATCTGCTCGCCCGGTACACCGGTCGCCCCACGTCACCTGCCGCCCCCGCCCAGCACCCGCTTCCGTGGACGGCGTCCCCGCTCACCGGTGTTCCCGCCACGGCGACGGCGGCGCCCGTGATGACGCAGTCCGCCGAAACGCTGTTCACCATCACACCCTCGGCGCCCGACACGGGAGGTCACCCGGTCGTCGCGCCACCCGTCACGACGCCCCCGGGCTCCGTCACGGACACGGGCGCGTACGCCGACCTCGCCACCCCGACCACCCCGACCACCTCGGTCATCTCGGTCACGGACACCGGCTCGTACAGCCACCCGACCGCACCAGCCAGCACCGCCGTCACGGACACCGGCTCGTTCAGCCACCCCGCCGCCGCAGCCACCCCAGTCACGGACACCGGCTCGTTCAGCTACCCGACCGGTTCCCCGCTGCCGCCGTCGGTCGCGGCCGTCGCCGCGCCCCTCCCCCCGCTCTCCCCTTTGCCCGCTGCCGACTCCCGGGCGCTGCGGGCCGCGAAGGCGATCGCGTTCGCCCGGGCGCAGGTCGGGAGACCGTGCGTGTGGGGCGCGACCGGGCCGGGCTCGTACGACTGCTCCAGCCTCGTGCAGGCCGCGTGGCGGGCCGCCGGGGTCACGTTGCCGCGCGCCGCGCACGAGCAGGCGCTGGCGGGCGCGCCGGTGACGCCGGCGGACGCGGAACCCGGTGACCTCGTCCTCTTCTTCGACGACGACCGGCACGTGGGTCTCTACGTCGGCGACGGGATGATGGTGCACGCGCCGGGACCGGGGTCGACCATCCGCGAGGAGTCGGTGTACGGGGCCGGGGAGGCGGCGATCCGTCGCGTCGTGCGGCCCGCGTGAGCCGGTGGCACCGCGGGGACCGGGACGGGCCGCGCCGGGCTCATAAGCCCGCCCAAGAGAGCCCATAAGGTCGACTTATGAGGTCATAGCCCGGACCCCCGTACCTACTTAGGGCTGCCTTAGCTTAGGCTTCCTGTTCGAGTCGCCGTTCACGCTCGAAGGGAACTGATCATGCCGCGCCCCCTGCGGGTAGCCATCGTCGGAGCCGGCCCCGCCGGGATCTACGCCGCCGATGCCCTGCTCAAGTCCGAGGTGGCCGCCGACCCCGGTGTGTCCATCGACCTCTTCGAGCGGATGCCCGCGCCGTTCGGCCTGATCCGGTACGGGGTCGCGCCCGACCACCCGCGCATCAAGGGCATCGTCACCGCCCTGCACCAGGTGCTCGACAAGCCGCAGGTCCGGCTGTTCGGCAACGTCGACTACCCGACCGACATCAGCCTGGACGACCTGCGGGCCTTCTATGACGCGGTGATCTTCTCCACCGGCGCGATGGCCGACCGTGACCTGGCGATACCCGGCATCGAGCTGGACGGCTCCTACGGTGCCGCCGACTTCGTGTCCTGGTACGACGGCCACCCGGACGTGCCGCGCACCTGGCCGCTGGAGGCGGAGAAGGTCGCCGTGCTGGGAGTCGGCAACGTCGCCCTCGACGTCGCGCGCGTCCTGGCCAAGACCGCCGACGAGCTGCTGCCCACCGAGATCCCGCCGAACGTCCACGACGGCCTCAAGGCCAACAAGGCCGTCGAGATCCACGTCTTCGGCCGCCGTGGCCCGGCGCAGGCGAAGTTCAGCCCGATGGAACTGCGCGAGCTGGACCACTCCCCCAACATCGAGGTCATCGTCGACCCGGAGGACATCGACTACGACGCGGGCTCGATCGAGACCCGGCGGGGCAACAAGCAGGCCGACATGGTCGCCAAGACCCTGGAGAACTGGGCGATCCGGGACGTCGGCGACCGCCCGCACAAGCTGTTCCTGCACTTCTTCGAGTCGCCCGCGGAGATCCTCGGCGAGGACGGCAAGGTCGTCGGCCTGCGCACCGAGCGCACCGCCCTGGACGGCACCGGCAACGTCAAGGGGACCGGCGAGTTCAAGGACTGGGACGTCACCGCGGTCTACCGCGCGGTCGGCTACCTCTCCGCGAAGCTGCCCAAGCTGCCGTGGGACATCGACTCCGGCACCGTCCCGGACAAGGGCGGCCGGGTGATCCAGGAGAGCGGCACCCCCCTGCCGTCCGCCTACGTCACCGGCTGGATCCGGCGCGGCCCCGTCGGCCTGATCGGCCACACCAAGGGCGACGCGAACGAGACGGTGGCCAACCTCCTGGACGACTACGCGAACGGCCGCCTGGACACTCCGGGCGCGCCCGAGCCGGAGGCCGTGGACGTCTTCCTCGGTGAGCGCGGCGTCCGCTTCACCACCTGGGACGGCTGGTACCGGCTGGACGCCGCCGAGCGCGCCCTGGGTGAGCCGCAGGGCCGCGAGCGGGTGAAGATCGTCGAGCGCGAGGACATGCTGCGATCCAGCGGGGCGTGAGTCCCGGACCCGGTCGGTTTCGCGTGGGCCGGCGGCGGTCGCGCGCCGAGCCCGGCCGGGTGGACGGGGCCCGCCCCGCAGCGGATGGACGGACGGGCCCCGTCCGCCGGACCATCGTGGGCGTCGTGCGCAGCGGCGCGGCACGGGTGTTGCCACGGTCGGGTGACGCGCACCGCGTGCGTTCCGGGCGCGCGGCGCGCACCCCGTGCGCGGGCGCACACCCATCCGTGGCGCGTGGCGTCGGGCCCCGGCCGACGAGTCGCGCCGGCCGGCGGTGATACTGGGAGGCGCACCCGCCCCCATCAGCAGATTGGCCTATGTCGAACTCCGCCGGCGACCGCGCCACCATCCCGCAGACCGTCTGGGCGGCCCGGGGCCGCCACACCGGCCCCGACCCCGAGGACGTCGTCCGCCGCATCCTCCACCGGCGCAAGGAGAGCGGGGACATCGACGACTTCGCCGAGCCGCCCGTGGGCGAGGATCCGGCCCGACGGGTCTTCGAGGCGCGCTGGCGGGCCGCCGGCACGGTGACCGTACGGGCCCGGCTCACCCTCGTACCGGATCCGGAACGGCCGCCGGAACACGAGTGGCGGCTCGTCGCGGAGGCGGAGAGCCCGTGGGACGACACGTGGCCCTCGCCCGCGACGCTGTTCTGGCCCGCGGGCGGCGCGGACGGGACGGACGGCTCCTGGGACCATCACGCCACCGTCCCCGGCCTGCGCTTCCGGCAGGCCAACGCGCTCCCGGCGGACGACAAGGAGATGCGGCGCCGGCTGCGGGACGCGGCCCGTGAGCCCTGGTGCGTCGACGTGGTCGTGCACGAGGCGATGACGCCGGACGAGCGGGGCCGGCTGTCCCTGACCCGGCTGCTGCCGCCCGGTCTGCGGCACCGCGTGGTGGAACACCGGGCGGCGCCGCAGCAGCTGCGGGCCGTCAACTGGGCGCTGAAGGACCTCGGTGTGGAGGTGCCGCGCGGCGGCGCCGTGGTGCTGCCCCCCGATCCGGCGCCCAAGGGCCACGACGGCCGGGAACACAGCGTGCGCAACGTCTTCCTGGACGGCTCGGAACCGGTGGAACTCGTCGCGGCGTTGCGGAGCTTCGTCGCGGCGCCCCGGCCCCTGCCCCAGGGCGCCGAGGAGGCGCTGGCGGACCTGCGCGAGAACTGGACCCTGAGGACCCTCGCGGAGGAGCTGGAGCGCGAGCGGCGGCTCGTCGCCATGTACGCCGAGGCGCTGGAGGCGATGACGACGTCCCGGGACCTGTACAAGCAGGCCGCCGAACAGGCACTGGAGGCGCTGGCCGCCTACCGTGACGTCCCCGCCCCCACCCTGCCGCACCAGCAGCGGCCCACCGCCCGCACGCCGGTCGCCCTGCACCAGCTGACCCGGACGTTCGAGCGGCTCAGGCTCACGGCCAAGGGCCGGCAGCGACCGGGAACCACCGAGCCCACCTCCCCGGACGACACTCCCGGTGTCTCCCCGGCCGGCGACACGACGCCGGGCGCCGCCGGGCTCGCCGACGAGCGGCCGGCGTAGTCCCCGGGAAGCGGGGGCAGAAGGGCGGCAGGACGGGACGACGGAAGGGATGCGCATGCACACGCACGTGCACATGACCGGCACCGTGCTCGTGGTCGCGGCCGTCGTCGCGGTGGCGCTGCTCGCCCTCGCCGTCGGGCTGCTCCTGCGGCTGGTGCGGACCCGGCGGACGCTGCGGCGGGCCGGTCTGCCGACGGGGCCCCGCTGGGTGTTCTGGGGCGCGGTCGCGTATCTCGTCCTCCCCACCGACCTGCTGCCCGACCCCGTCTACCTGGACGACATCGGCGTCCTCCTCCTGGCGCTGCGCAGCCTGCGCACGCCCCGGCCGCTGCCTCCCGGCCCGTCGGAACCCTGACCGGCCGCCGCACCCGGCCGGGGCGGAACCACCACGCACCCCTCCCGCAGCGGTCAGCGGCTTCCGCTCGCCGGGCGGATGAGGCTCGCGGTCAGCGTGGTCAGCACGACGGTCAGTGCCGCGAAGGCGGCGATCACGGCCGTCATGCCGGCGATCCCGGGCGGCGCCAGCGTGACCGCCTCCCAGCGGGCCGGATCGGGGAGGCCGAAGCGTCCGCCGAGTGCCTGTCCCGCCGCGAGGACGGCGGTGACACCGGCCGTGGCCGCGACGAGCCGGGCCTGCGTCGCCCGCGCGGTCATGGCCAGCGCCAGCAGTCCGCACAGCGCCGAGGTGAGCAGGGTGGCCCCGAGCATGCCCTGGGGCAGTCCGAGCCAGTAGCGCGGGGCGTGTGCCGCGCCGCACAGCAGCACCAGTGGTGCGGCGCCCCGAGCGGCCCACGCCTGGGAACCCGGACCCCGGCCGTCCTCGGCACGCTTCCCGTCCCGGAGGCCTTTGGCCCGCCGTTCACCGTCGTCGCGTTCACCCCCGCCGCGTTCACCGGGCCGCCGTTCCCCGGTCGCCCGCTTCCCTGCCGGGTCCGCCTTCGTGAGCCGGTCCGTCACGGCGCGCGTCCCGACCGGCCGGCCGCCGGCGGGCCGGCCCGTGTCCCCGGAGCCGGTCTCCGATGCCCCGGCACCGGCCGTGGCCCGTGGGTCGACGGCCCCGGCGTCACCGACGGGCACCGGTTCGGACCCGAGCTCGGGGAGCGGGTGCTCACGCCTCCTGCGGTCAGCGGCGAGGCGGCCGATCAGCTCGGCGAGTTCCTCGACGGGCCGGTGCTCGGCCACCGCCCGCACGGCCGCCTCCCCGCAGTGCGGTTCCACCGGGGTGCGGTGCAGCAGCTCCATCAGTCGGGACACCTCTTCGAGCGGCCGGTGCTCGGCGGCGGCCCGGATCACCTCGTCCGCGCTGTCACTCCCCCGGGGCGGCTCGGTCAGCAGCGCCACCAGCCGGGTGACGTCCTCCACGGACCGGTCCACGCCGACCGCGCGGAGCGCGTCGGCCGTGGTCCGGGCGTGCTCGGGCGAGGCTTCCAGCAGGGTGATGAGCCGGACGACGTCCTCCAGCGGACGCTCGGCGACGGCCGCGTGGACCAGGTCGCGCAGGGGGTCGCCGTGCACCGGGTCGTCCGCCGGCACCTTCACGGCGGCCGGCACGGGAGGCTCGGGAGGCCCCACCGGCTCCGGCGGTGCGACCGGCTCCTCCGGCAGCCGCGGGGGTCGCGTCACGACATGCGGGGTGGGCGTGGGGAAGCCGCCGGTGGTGGCCGGTGCCGGAGGTATCGACGAGTCGTCGGGTCGGGAGGACGAAGAGCGGGTGGTCATCTCGGCTCCAGGAGAAGGGCCCGACCGCGCACCTGGCCCCGTGCGCGGTCGCGGCGTCACGGAGTCCATTACTAGGAGCGGCTGTCCGACGCCGCCACCCGGGCGGGGCGCAGGTGTGACGGGCTCCCCCGTCCGCCCGGGCGCGTACCGCGTGTCCCCTCGCGCGGTGGAGCGGCTGGTGGTACGGCCGAGACCCGACCTCCTCGACGACGGCAGCACCGCGCTCCGGCGGGCGGTCGCCGAGCGGGGCCGCCGTGCTGTGTCGCCGACCGGCTGGCGGCGACCACCCGGCACGCCACCGGCCGCCCCGGCGACGTGGCCCTCCTGCTCGCCGCCCACCGCCCGGCCGCCGCCCCGCCGGGCGCGCCTACCGGCGGCCCGCGCACGGGCGCGCCGGGGCGCTCACCTCCCCGTCCTCGGCGGGCGGTCCGGCCGACGGTCTCGCCTTGAGGACGCCGAGCAGTGTAGACATGGGCACATGGTGCGACTGCCCGGCCGGCCCGCGACTCGGCCGTCCCCCTTCTCCGGGCACCCGCACGCAGCGCAGGGCCCGCGGCGGAACGGGGACGACACCGGCGGCGGACGGCCGGGGATGCTGCGCTCGACGGTGTCGGGGCGCAGTGTGGCGGGTCAGGTGTTCCTGCTCCAGGTGGCGATCGTGCTGCTGCTGGTCGTCTCGGCCGTGGTGGCGCAGGTGCTCCAGGTGCGGCGCGACAGCGACCTGGAGGCGACCAACCGCTCCCTCGCGGTGGCCGAGACGTTCGCGAACGCGCCGGGTACGGCCGCCGCCCTGCGCTCCCCCGACCCCACGGCCCTGCTCCAGCCGCGTGCCGAGGCCACCCGCAAGGCGACCGGCGTGGACTTCGTCGTCGTGATGGACACCGACGGCATCCGCTACACCCATCCCGAGACCGACCGCATCGGCAAGAAGTTCGTCGGCACGATCGCCCCGGCCGTCGCCGGCGGCACGGTCACCGAACACGTCACCGGCACCATCGGGCCGCTGGTGCAGGTGGTGGTCCCGGTCGAGGACAAGGCGGGCAAGGTGGTCGGCCTGGTGTCCGCCGGGATCACCACCGCGCACGTCGGCGGGGCCGCCGACCAGCAGCTGCCCCTGCTGCTCGCGGCGGCGGCAGCGGCACTCGCGCTGGCCACCGCGGGCACCGCCCTGGTCAGCAGGCGGCTGCTGCGCCAGACGCGTGGTCTCGGACCGTACGAGATGACCCGGATGTACGAACACCACGACGCGGTGCTGCACGCGGTCCGGGAGGGTGTGCTGATCGTCGGCGGGGACGGGCGGCTGCTGCTCGCCAACGACGAGGCGCACCGCCTGCTGGACCTGCCCGACGACGCGGAGCGCCGGCACGTGCTGGAGCTGGGCCTCGACGACGAGACGGCGGGGCTGCTGGCCTCCGGGCGGATCGCCACGGACGAGGTGCACCTGGTGAAGGACCGGCTGCTGGCGGTCAACCAGCGACCCACCGACCTGCGCGGCGGCCCGGCCGGGAGCGTGACCACGCTGCGCGACTCCACCGAGCTGCGGGCCGTGTCCGGTCGCGCGGAGGTCGCCCGGGAGCGGCTGAACATGCTGTACGACGCCGGGGTGGGCATCGGCACCAGCCTGGACGTGACCCGTACCGCGGAAGAGCTGGCGCGGCTGGCGGTGCCCCGGTTCGCGGACTTCGCGACGGTCGACCTGTTCGACGCGGTGCTGGACGGGGAGGAGCCCCGGCCGGGGACGGCGCTGCGCCGCGCGGCCTGCGTCGGTGTCCGCGAGGACGCCCCGCTGTACCCGGTCGGTGAGCGGATCCGGTTCGTGCCGACCTCGCCGCAGGCCCGCAGCCTGGTCACCGGCCGGTCGGTGGTGGCGCCGCGGCTGCGCGCGTCGTCCGGCTGGCGCGCGCAGGACCTGGAGCGCACCGACCACGTCCTGGCGTACGGCATCCACTCGCTGATCACCGTGCCGCTGCGGGCGGGCAGCCTGGTCCTCGGGGTGGCCAACTTCTGGCGGGCCGAGAAGCCGCAGCCGTTCGACACCGAGGAGCTGGCGCTCGCCGAGGAGCTGGTGGCGCGGGCGGCGGTGTCGATCGACAACGCCCGCCGGTACACCCGTGAGCACAGCATGGCGGTCACCCTCCAGCGCAGCCTGCTGCCGCGGACCCTGCCGGAGCAGGACGCGCTGGACATCGCCTACCGCTATCTGCCCGCCCAGTCCGGGGTGGGCGGCGACTGGTTCGACGTGCTGCCGCTGTCCGGGGCGCGGGTCGCGCTGGTCGTCGGTGACGTGGTGGGGCACGGGCTGCACGCGGCGGCGACCATGGGCCGGCTGCGTACGGCCGTGCACAACTTCTCCTCGCTGGACCTGCCGCCGGACGAACTCCTCGTGCTCCTCGACGAACTGGTCGGGCGGATCGACCAGGACGAGACCCCGGCGACGGGCGCGGCAGCGGTCACGGGCGCGACCTGCCTGTACGCGATCTACGACCCGGTGTCCCGGCGCTGCGCCATGGCGCGGGCCGGTCATCCGCCGCCCGCGCTGGCGCGCCCGGACGGCACGGTGGACTTCCTCGACCTGCCCGCGGGTCCGCCGCTGGGCCTGGGCGGGCTGCCGTTCGAGACGGCCGAGGTGGAGCTGCCGGAGGGCAGCAGGCTGGTGCTGTACACCGACGGTCTGGTGGAGGACCGGGAACGGGACATCGACGAGGGCCTCGGCCTGCTCCGCGACGCCCTGCTGCGCACGCCGGCCGCGTCTCCGGAGGACACCTGCCGCACGGTGCTGGAGCGGCTGCCGGCCCGGCCGAGCGACGACGTGGCGCTGATCGTGGCCCGCACCCGGGCGCTGGGCGACGACCGGGTCGCGCGGTGGCAGGTGCCGTCCGATCCGGCGGCCGTGTCCGAGACGCGGGCCGCGGTGACCCGGCAGCTGGCCGACTGGGGTCTGGAGGAGCTGGCGTTCACGACGGAGCTGGTCCTCAGCGAGCTGGTGACCAATGCCATCCGGTACGGGCGCGGTCCGATCGGGGTACGGCTGCTGCGCGACCGGACGCTGATCTGCGAGGTGTCCGACCGCAGCACGACCTCCCCGCACCTGCGGTACGCGGGGAGCGCCGACGAGGGCGGCCGGGGCCTGTTCCTGGTCGCCCAGCTCGCCGAGCGGTGGGGCACCCGCTACACCCCGGACGGCAAGGTCATCTGGGCGGAACAGCCCCTGCCCTGAGCGGGCGGGGCCGGCCGGGCCGGGGGCCGACGGACGCGGACGGCGCCGGGGCCGGCACGGCCGTCAGGGTCCGTGCCGGCCGCGGCGCCGTGGCGGGACGGCGGGACGGCGGCGGTCAGCCGGCGTCCAGGCGGGAGCGCAGCAGCCGCTTGCCCAGCTCGGCGCCCTTGCGGCTGTCGGCCTGGGCCTTGCGGAAGAGGTCGGCGACCTCGTCGTCGTTCTTCCGCTCGGCGTCCTGGATGTACTGCTCCAGGCGCAGGGCGTTGCTCAGGCACGCCTCGACGTACCAGATCAGGTTGTAGTCCTTGTCGGGGGTGCCGGTGACGTCGCCGGTCTCGCTGGTGCTGGTCATCCGGGGTTTCCTCCCTCTGTAGACCGTGTGGCGGCTGCCGGGTACCCGTGGCGCGTGGTGGACACACCCGTCAGCCGAGGGCGCGGTCCAGGTTGAAGGCGGCGCTGATCAGGGAGAGATGGGTGAACGCCTGCGGGAAGTTGCCCTGTTGGCGGCCGGTGCGGCCGATCTCCTCGGCGTACAGGCCGAGATGGTTGGCGTAGGTGAGCATCTTCTCGAAGGCGAGGCGGGCCTCGTCGACGCGGCCGGCCCGGACGAGCGCCTCGACGTACCAGAAGGAGCAGATGGAGAACGTGCCCTCGTCGCCGCGCAGCCCGTCGGGGCTGGCCTGCGGGTCGTAGCGGTAGACGAGGGAGTCGGAGACGAGGTCCTCGGTGAGCGCGTCCAGGGTGGACAGCCACTTGGGGTCGGTGGGGGCGATGAACTTGGCGAGCGGCATCATCAGCAGCGACGCGTCGAGTACGTCGCCGCCCTCGTACTGCACGAAGGCGCCCCGGCGCCGGGACCAGCCCTGGTCCATGATCCGCCGGTAGATCGTGTCGCGGGCCTCGCGCCAGCGCCGGTGGTCGGCGGGCAGTCCGCGGTGGGTGGCGAGCCGGATGGCCCGCTCGATGGCGACCCAGCACATCAGCCGTGAGTACAGGAAGTTCTTGCGCCCGCCCCGGGTCTCCCAGACCCCCTCGTCGGGCTGGTCCCAGTGGGCGCAGACCCAGTCGACCAGCTGGCACACGTCGTCCCACTGGTCGCTGGAGATGGGCTGGGCCCACTTGTCGTAGAGGTAGATGGAGTCGATCAGCGCGCCGTAGATGTCCAACTGGAGCTGGCCCGCGGCGGCGTTGCCGACGCGGACCGGCGCGGAGCCCTGGTGGCCCTCCAGGTGCGGCAGCTCGCGTTCGGGCAGGTCGGCGCGGCCGTCGATGCCGTACATGATCTGGAGGGGTCCGGAGCCGTCGTCGCAGCCGGGACTGATGTGCGTGGTGAGGAACCGCATGAAGGCCTCGGCCTCGCCGCTGAAGCCGAGCCGCAGCAGCGCGTACACGCAGAACGCGGCGTCCCGCACCCACACGTACCGGTAGTCCCAGTTGCGCTCGCCGCCGAGCTGTTCGGGCAGGCTGGTGGTGGGGGCGGCGATGATGGCGCCGGTGGGGGCGTAGGTGAGGAGCTTGAGGGTGAGCGCGGAGCGGTGCACCATCTCCCGCCAGCGGCCCCGGTAGCGGGACTGGTGCAGCCAGCGCCGCCAGTAGGCGACGGTGGCGGTGAACTCGTGCTCGGCCTCGGCGTGGGCGCAGTCGCGCGGGGCGATCCGGTCGCCGGCCTGGTCCAGGGCGAGCACCGCGGACTCGCCCTCGTCGAGCTTGAAGTCGGCCCACACGTCCCGGTCGTCGTGTTCCAGGGCGACGGTGGAGGTGAGCGTCAGGGACAGGGCGGGCGACTCGAACAGGACCATGCCGTCCAGGAGGCGCAGGGTGTGCGGTGCGCTGCCGTAGTCGAAACGCGGGGCGACCAGCGCGCGGAAGGGCACGGTGCCGCGTACGCAGATCACGCGCCGGATGAGGCGGTGCCGGCCGTTCTCGCCGGAGCGCTCCGTCCCGACGGGCATGAAGTCCTGCACCTCGCCGACGCCGTCCTCGGTGAAGAACCGGGTGATCAGCACGTTGGTGTCGGGGAAGTAGAACTGTTTCGTGCGGGCGGGCACGGTCGCGGCCAGCTCGAACCGGCCGCCGCGCTCGGCGTCCAGGATCGCCGCGAACACGCTGGGGGCGTCGAAGGACGGGCAGCAGTACCAGTCGATCGTGCCGTCGGTGCCGACCAGGGCCACGCTGCGCAGGTCGCCGATGAGTCCGTGGTCGGCGATGGGGAGATAGCGGCGGTCGGGGCCGGGGTCCTCGTGGAACGGCGTCTCGGCCATCTGCGGCCTCCCGGTTCGGTGCGGGTTGTCGCACCCGCGGTGCGGGTTGTCGCACCCGCGGTGCGGGGGCCTGCCCCGGTGCGCGGGTGTCACCCCGGGCGCGGACGGTTCCCGCTCAGGGGTGATTCCCAGCTTAGGAGCGAGTGGGCCCGCGTGGCGTGGGCAGGCGCCTCACCGATGCCGTCGGCGCCTCCGGATGCAGGCTGCGCCGCGGCGGGCAATGGTGAGAGGGTGCCCCGTTCGGCGGCACCGGCACGGATGCGGTCATCCGGACCGAGGAGGAGGCATCATGTCGACATCCACACCCGAAGAGTCCCGGTCGTCGTCGGACGACGTCCGCACCCCGGACGCCCTGCTCCACTCCGCTCCCCCGAGCGACGTCACCCCCGAGGACCTGGTGATGGCGGCGGGCAGGGACGTCACGCCGAAGAACCTCGACTGGGCACGGCAGAAGCTGGCGTCCGAGGGCCCGGCGGCCGTCGAGAAGCTGCTGCCCTAGGGCGGTCCGGGGAACACGACGGACGACGGCACCGGCCGGACGGGGAACGTCCGGCCGGTGCCGTCGTCCGGTGTGCGGGGCGGCGGCCGGTCCGGGGCGCCCGCGGCGGCGGGCGCCGGCGGTCACTCCGGCAGGGCGGTCTCGTCGGGGATCACGTGGACGGCCGCCTCCTCGGCGCCCGCCGCTCCGCCGTCGATGCCCACGTCCTCGGCGACCTCCTCCTTGACCGTGTCGGTGTGGGCGCCCTCGTCCGGGGCGACCAGCCGGCCCGCCCTGGACTCCCCGGCCTCGGAGTCGACCGGTTCGCCCTCGCCGCCCGGCAGGTCGCCGATCTCGTCGCCGGCCGGCGGGGTCACGTCCGGGACCTCCTGGCCGAGCCGCTCGTCCAGGGTCTCGCCCTCGTGCTGCTCGGCGGCGGTGATGCCGTGCTTGGTGACGCCCAGGGGGCGTTCCGGCGGGGAGTAGCCCTCGTCGAGGATGTCGTCGTAGGAGCGCTCGTCCACCGCGTCCTGGAGGTCCAGGGGAGCGGCGTCCTGCTGTTCCTCGTTGCTTCCGGTGGGCTGGTAGGCGTCGTCCGCCATGGGGGTCTGCTCGGACTGGTCGCTCATGGTCGCCTCCTTCGCGGTTCGCGGGATTCCAGCACCGCGTAACCCGCGAACGGATCATTAACCCCACCGTCACCCGGGCCGTGCCGAGCCGCCCCGGATCCGCTCCTGCCGCGTCGGGAGCCATGGACGCGGTGCCGGGCCGAGGGCTGGGTCTCGGCGGGGCGGGGAGGGGCGGAGCGGACCGGGGGCGGTCACCACCCAGCCTTGTGCCATGCCGGACGCATATGCAACCCATGTGCGGTAAAACGTCACCCCTGTGGCGGGGGTACGACGTGGAACAGCTGTACGCCGCCCAGCGGCACGGACGTCCAGCCGCGGGCGTACCCGGGCGGCCGGGACCCCGGCCGCACCAGCGTGGCGACCGGCAGGTGCCGGGCGGTGCGGGAGATGCTGTCGGCGGTGGCGTTGGCGTTGGGGCCGGCGGTGGCCGCCGAGGCGCAGCCGGCCAGGAAGGCGACCGGGAGGGCGTCCTCTCCCGTGACGAGACAGGGCGCCCGGACGCCCAGCCGGTTCAGCTCGGTCCCGGTGCGGGACCAGGCCCGGTGGGCGGCGGCCGTGCCGCGGGCCGTGTGCACGACGACCGCCAGCTGCACGGCGAGGTGGGCGGCGAGCCCGGCGCAGACCAGCGCCAGGACGACCGGGCGACGCGCGGGGCGGGCGGCCGTCACCAGGTGGACCAGCGCGTCGGCGACCGGGACGGCGAGCAGGGCGTAGGCGGGCAGCAGGAAGCGGGGTGCCGCGTAGCCGATCAGGAACAGGTAGGGGAAGGCGGCCGTCGCCGCGCAGGCGAGCGGGAGGGCCGTGGCCGCCGTGCGCCGGGCCCGGACGGCGACGACCAGGCCGAGCGCGGCGAGCAGCGGCAGCGCGAACCACCACGCGGTGAGGGCGGGGTGGGGCGCGGCGCTGTCGCACGGCCGGCACAGGGTCCGGCCGCCGAGGCTGCGCACCTGGTCGACGACGGCGAGGTGCCAGCCGAGGCCGCCCTGGATCGCCGAGCCGTCGGCCAGCCGCCGGGCCAGGCCGCCGTAGCGCGCGTATGCCTCGATCACCCACTCGGCCGCGCCCGCGGCGAGCCCGGCGAGCAGTACGAGCAGCGGCCGCCAGCGGCGCCGGGCCGCACCGAGGACGAGCAGCGGGACGGCCGCCCAGACGGCGTCCGTCGGCCGCATCCACGCCATGAGCGCCGCGCTCGCGGCCAGCCCCGCCAGAGCGGCCCGGTCGGACCCGGCGCGCAGGAAGCAAGCCACGGCGGTGAGCGCGCCCACGGCGACCCAGTAGTTGGGCATGGCCTGCGGGCCGTAGAACAGCGTCACCCACAGGGAGGCGAAGAGGGCACCGGCCAGGGCGAGCACCCGTACCGGGAACAGGTCCCGCCAGGCGCGCAGCGCGAGGTACAGGGCGAGGCCGGAGAGGACCGCGAGGTAGCTCCGCAGCAGGACGGTGGAGGACGACCAGGCGGCGACGGGGGCCACCAGCAGGGAGACGCCCCGGGCACGCGGTGCGCTGAAGAACGAGGCCGGGGCGTGGGCGGAGACCTGGCTGACGTACACCGTCTCGTCCCAGCCGAGGCCCGTGCCGGGACCGACGAGGAACAGCTGGGCGAGGGCGAAGACGGCGGCGACGGCGGCGAGCGGAAGGCGGGCGCCGGTGCGGACGGTGGCGCCGGGGGTCTCGGGGGGCGCGGTGCGGCGCGCGCCGGCGTGCGGGGTGTCCGTTCCGCCGGTCATGGGTAACCGCCTCCCGCCTACAGGACCCGCTGGGCAGCTCCCCTCACGGGCCGGGACCGGAGCCGGGGAGCCACCGCCAAGCTAGCCCGGCCCGCCCACCCACGCGGACCGATACGACCATCCGGCCGACCCCCTGGGCGCGAGCGCCCCCGCACCCCACGACCTACCCGAGCCCCAACCCCCCAGGGGCGCGAGGAACTGCGCGACCAGCCACGACACCACCCGCACCCGGCAGAGGCACCCCACCCCGCCACCCCCGGCGGCGGCCGCCCGTGGGGTCACCCCCCGTTCGGCGCCCGATGGGCCGGCTGCTCGGGCGCGGCCCGCCGCGCCATCGGCGGTATGGCCCGCACGGCCGGTTCGTCGGTGCTGATCGTCAGGGACTCCCCGTGGTGGCCGATGGTCAGCGGCGGCCCGTCCAGCAGCGCGTACGTCGCCTTGTCCGCCCCGATCTCCACCCGCAGCCGGCGCCCGCGGAACTGGACGTGGAAGGCCAGACGGCTCAGCCGCTCGGGCAGCCGGGGCGCGAACCGCGGCCCGTCCCCGTCGCGGCGCATCCCGCCGAAGCCCGCGACGAGCGCCATCCAGGTGCCCGCGAGGGAGGCGATGTGCAGCCCGTCCCGGGTGTTGTGCTCCAGATCGTGCAGGTCCATCAGCGCGGCCTCGGTGGTGTAGGCGTACGCGAGGTCCAGGTGGCCGGTCCGGGCGGCGATCACGGCCTGGCAGCACGCCGACAGTGAGGAGTCCCGTACGGTGAGCGGCTCGTAGTAGGCGAAGTTCCGGGCGATCTGCTCCTCGTCGTACTCCTGCTCGAAGTAGTCCGCGCAGGTGTACATGGCCAGCACGAGGTCGGCCTGCTTGACGACCTGTTTGCGGTACAGGTCGAAGTAGGGGAAGTGGAGCAGCAGCGGGTACTGGTCGGCGCGGGTGCCGGCGAAGTCCCAGCGCTGGTAGCGGGTGAATCCGGCGTGCTGCTCGTGGACGGCGAGTTCGTCGTTGTAGGGCAGGTGCATGGCGTCGGCGGCGTCCCGCCAGGCCGCGCTCTCCTCGTCGTCCACGCCGAGCCGCCGGGCCTCGCGCGGGTGGCGCTCGACGGCGTCGGCGGCGGCGCGCAGGTTCTGCCGGGCCATGAGGTTGGTGTAGATGTTGTCGTCGGCGACCGCGCTGTACTCGTCGGGACCGGTGACGCCGTCGAGGTGGAAGACGCCGTGCCGGTCGTGGTGGCCGAGGGACCGCCACAGCCGGGCCGTCTCCACCAGCAGTTCCACGCCGGTCTCCCGCTCGAAGGCGGTGTCGCCGGTGGCCTCGACGTACCGGACGACGGCGTCGGCGACGTCCGCGTTGACGTGGAAGGCGGCGGTGCCGGCCGGCCAGTACGCGGAGCCCTCGGGGCCGGCGATGGTCCGCCAGGGGAAGGCGGCCCCGGCGAGCCCGAGCTGGGCGGCGCGTTCCCGGGCCTCGTCCAGGGTGTTGTACCGCCAGCGCAGTGCCTCGGCGACGGCGGCGGGCGCGGTGTGGGTGAGCACGGGCAGCACGAACATCTCCGTGTCCCAGAAGGCGTGCCCGTCGTACCCGGAACCGGTCAGCCCCTTGGCGGGGATCGCGCGCTGTTCGGCGCGGGCCCCGGCCTGGAGGACGTGGAAGAGGGCGAAGCGGACGGCCTGCTGGATCTCCTCGTCGCCCTCCACCTCGACGTCGGCGCGGCCCCAGAAGTCGTCCAGGCAGGCCCGCTGGTCGCTCAGCAGGCCCTGCCAGCCGTCGTGCCCGGCCGCGGCGAGCGCGGCGTCGACCTGGTCGGCCATCGCGGGCAGTGAGCGGTTGCCGGACCAGCCGTGGGCGACGAGCTTCTCCACCCGCAGGGTCTGCCCGGGCTCCAGCACGGAGGTGACGGTCAGCCGGGCGACGTCGATGCCGCTCTCGCTGCGGGTGGTGGTGCGGTCGGGGCCGGCGACGACGTGGTCGGCGGCGACGGCGACCCTGAGGCCGCTGCGCCGGGTGCGGTGCACCAGCCGCAGCCGGTTGCCGGCGGCGAAGCCGTCCTCCTGTTCGAGCGGCGACTTCAGTGCCCGGGCGGCGCGCGGGTCGCCGTCGGACTGCGGCAGGCTCTCGTTGGCGACCAGTTCCGACTGGATCACCACCCGGCTGCGGCTGTCGACGGCCTCCACCTCGTAGGCGACCGCGGCGACCGCCCGCTGGGTGAGCGACACCAGCCGGGTGGAGCGCACCCGGACGGTGGAACCGGCCGGCGAGGTCCATTCGCAGGTCCGCTCCAGCACCCCGCGCCGCAGGTCGAGCACGCGTTCGTGGGAGACGAGCCGGCCGTAGCGCAGGTCGAACGGCTCGTCGTCGACCAGCAGCCGCAGCACCTTGCCGTTGGTGACGTTGATGACGGTCTGCCCGGACTCGGGGTAGCCGTAGCCGGCCTCCGCGTAGGGCAGCGGGTGCACCTCGTGGACGCCGTTGAGGTAGCTGCCGGGCAGGCCGTGGGGTTCGCCCTCGTCGAGGTTGCCGCGCCAGCCCACGTGCCCGTTGGACAGGGCGAACACCGACTCGCTCTGCGCGAGGACGTCGAGGTCGAGCGTGGTCTCCCGGACGGTCCACGGTTCGACGGCGTACGACCGCTCGGTGATCACTGCCGGCCTCCCAGCTCGGCGAGGTCCTGTACGACGGTGTCGGCGCCGTGCCGGTAGAGCGCGTCGGTCTGGCCCACCCGGTCGACGCCGACGACGTACCCGAAGCCGCCGGCGCGGCCCGCGTCCATGCCGGCCAGGGCGTCCTCGAAGACGGCCGCGCGGGACGCCTCGACGCCGAGGTCGCGGGCGGCGGCCAGGAACGTGTCGGGGTGCGGCTTGCCCGGCAGCTTCCGCTCGGCGGCGACCACGCCGTCGACGCGCGTGTCGAAGAGGTGCTCGGCTCCGACGGCGCGGAGCACGTCCCGGCAGTTGGCGCTGGAGGAGACGATCGCGGTGCGCAGCCCGTGCGCGCGGACCGCCTCCAGGTAGCGCAGGGTGCCGTCGTAGGCCTCGACGCCGCCGGTGCGGATCTTCTCCAGCAGCAGTTCGTTCTTGCGGTTGCCGACGCCGTGGACGGTGCGGGCGTCGGGCGGATCGTCGGGGCCGCCCTCGGGCAGGTGGATGCCGCGCGAGTCGAGGAAGGCGCGCACGCCGTCGGCGCGCGGGCGGCCGTCGACGTACTCGTCGTAGTCGGCGTCGGAGAACGGCCTTCCCTGCTCGCCGTCGTAGGCGCGCAGCAACGCGTCGAACGTCTCCTTCCAGGCCGCCGCGTGCACGACGGCCGTCTTGGTGACGACCCCGTCGAGGTCGAAGAGACAGGCCTGGATGGTGTCGGGCAGACCGAGCTGAGTCATACCCAGCACTGTTCCCCGTAGGAGGCGCTCCAGTGGGTGGCGCACGCCACATGTTCGGCGAACGGGCGATGTCACACTTGCCGGCATGTCCCCGACCTTCGACGATCTCCTGCGCCGCGCCCGTGCCCTGCCCCGGGACGGCCGGCGTGCCCTGCTCGGCATCGCGGGAAGTCCGGGCTCGGGCAAGACGACCCTCGCCGCCCGCCTGGTGGACGCCCTGAACGGTGACGGTCCGCCGTGGGCGGCGCACGTGCCCATGGACGGCTTCCATCTGGCCGACGTCGAGCTGGACCGGCTGGGCCGCCGGGACCGCAAGGGGGCGCCGGACACCTTCGACGCGGCCGGGTACGCGGCGTTGCTGCGGCGGCTGCGCGAGGAGACCGGCGAGGTGGTGTACGCGCCGGCGTTCGAGCGGGTGCTGGAGCAGCCGGTCGCGGGCGCGATCCCGGTGCCGCCCGCCGCCCGGCTGGTGGTGACCGAGGGCAACTACCTGCTGGTGCGCGAGGGGGCGTGGGGGCGGGTGCGGCCCTGCCTGGACGAGGTGTGGTTCTGCGAGAGCGACGAGGAGGAGCGGGTGCGCCGGCTGATCGCCCGGCACGAGGAGTTCGGCAAGGACCACGCGGCGGCGGTGGCCTGGGTGCGGGGCACGGACCAGCGCAACGCCGACCTGGTGGCGGCCACCCGTGACCGGGCGGACCTGGTCTGGGCGCCCGCCGTCCCGCCCGCCCCGCGGCCCCCGACGGCCTGAGGACCGGCCGGCCCCCGGTCGCGCGGGACCGGTTCCGGCCGGGCGGGTGAACCGCGGCGGGCCGCGGTCCGTACCCGTGGACACGGCAGAGGGTCTGCCGGTACGACTCGTGCAGCGGTGGCGGGAGGCGGTGCGCCGGCGGGACCGTGACCCCGGAGGCGCGGCGCCGGTGCCGCGCTGCCCGGGTGCCACCGTGGGGCGGACGATGACGCGCGAACAGCACCTGGTCCTCACTCCGGGGGCGCCGGCCGCCGGGCCGGTGGTCCGGCCGGAACCCGGGGCCGGCCGGTACGCCGCGCTGCGCCGGTACGGACGCCGGCTGACGCCACTCCTTGTGGTGCTGCTGCTGGCGCAGATGGCCGCGGCGATGGTCACCACGGCGGTCCGGCAGACCCCCACCATCGACGAGCCCGTGTACGTGGCGACGGCCGCTGACTACCTGCACGCGCACCGGGTGCGCTACAACCCCGAGCACCCGCCGCTCGGGAAGCTCCTGATCGCGGCCGGGGTCGCGGTGGCGGACCCGCACTACGACCCGGCGTACCCCGGTGACCAGGGGCGGGCGGGCCGGCACCTGCTGTACGAGTCGGGCAACGATCCCTGGCGGGTGATGCTGTGGGCGCGGCTGCCGGTGATCGCGCTGACCCTGCTGTGCGGACTGGTCGCCTTCGCGTTCGCGCGGGAGGTGGTGGGTCCGGCGGGCGGACTCGTGGCGCTCGTCCTGTACGCCTTCTCCCCCGACCTGATCGCCCACGGTTCGCTGGCCACGCTGGACGCGCCGGCGGCCGGGTTCGTGCTGACGTCGGCCTGGCTGGTGTGGCGGGCGCGGCGGCGGCCCGTGCCGTACCTGCCGGCGGCCGGGGCCGCGCTCGGGGCGGCCGTGGCGACGAAGATGAGTGCCCTGCCGGCCGTGCCGGTGCTGACGGCGCTGGCGGCGGTGTCCGTGGTGGCCGCCCGCCGCTCGACCCTCCCGGCGGCGGGGCCCGGCCCGGACCGGTCGCGGCTCCCGTGGGCCGGGAAGCGGCGGACCGCGGGGGCGGCGCTCGCGGGCGCCGCGGTCGTGGCGCTGGTGGCGCTCGCCGTCGTCTGGGCCGCGTACCTGGCCGTCGACCCCCGGCTGCGGTTCACGCCCACCGGGCCCGTGCCGGCCGTCCACGGGCTGCGCGGGCGGCTGGTCGACCTGCTGCCGGTGCCCGAGGCGTACCGGGTGGGGATGCGGGTGCAGTTCGGGCTGGAGGACTACCCCTGGCAGGGCTTCCTGTTCGGACACGTGTACACCGGGTCGCTCTGGTACTACCTGCCGGTCGCGCTGCTGGTGAAGACGCCGCTCGGGCTGATGGCGCTGGGCGTGGCCGGGGCGGTGGCGGTCGTGGCGGCGCGGCGGCTGCGGCCGGCGGCGCCGTACCTGCTGCTGCCGCCGCTCGTCCTGCTGGCGGTGGCGATGACCGGGGCGCGGGACTTCGGGACCCGGTACGCGCTGTTCGTGCCGATGTTCCTGGCGGTGGCGGCGGGCTGCCTGCCCGTGCCGCGGCTGCGGAAGGGTCGACGGCACCTCGGTGGTCTCCTGGCCGGCGTGCTCGTGCTGTCCGTGGCGGTGAGTTCGCTGCGGGCGTTCCCGTACTACCTGCCGTACGCGAACGAGGCCTTCGGCGGCCCCGCGCACACCCACCGCCTGCTCCACGACTCCAACGTGGACTGGGGGCAGGACCTCGGCCGCCTCGCCGACCTGCTCCGGCAGCGGTACCCGGGCGAGCGGGTGTGGCTGGTCTACAAGGGCAGCGGGGTGCCGTCGTACTACGGCATCCACGCCGCCGATCCGCGCCGGGTGCCGCCGGAGCGGGTGCACGGACTGCTGGTGGTGTCCGACTCCGCGGTCGCCAAGGCGCGCGGCAGGCTCGCCGAGCTGATCGCCGGCAGTCGCCCGGCCGGTGAAGTGGGCCATTCCATCAGCCTCTTCCGGCGGTGAGCTGGCCCCCTCAACGCCCTGGTCACGGCGGTCGGTGAGCTATGTTGAGTGCTCGTGGGAGACAAAGGAGGCCGACCGGTGCCCTCGTCGCAGCAGGCACGCGCACAGGCGTCAGCGATCACGTCGGGCAAGACCCTGCCCGAGGCCGAGGCCTCCCCGACCTCCCGGCTCCGGGAACTGTTCGACGGGCCGCGCCTGTCGCCGGGCCAGCGGCGCATCGCCCAGTACCTGATCGAGCACATCACCGAGGCCGCGTTCCTGCCGATCACCGAGCTGGCGGACCGGGTCGGTGTCAGCCAGCCCTCCGTCACCCGGTTCGCCGCCGCCGTCGGTTTCAGCGGCTATCCCGCGCTGCGGGAGAGGCTCCAGTCGATCGCGCTCAGCGGCCTGGCCGGCGGCCCCGGCGAGGAGGACCGGGCCAACGAGCTCCAGGCGGCCGTCGACGCCGAGATCCAGAACCTGGAGAACCTGCGGCGCGACTTCGCCGATCCCGACCGGGTGATCCACGTCGGCCGCGAGCTGTCCCGGTCCACCCCGCTGACCGTGCTGGGTCTGCGCATCTCGGTGTCGCTCGCCGAGTACTTCGGCTACGCCGCCCGCCGCGTCCACCCCGACGTGCGGCTGGTGACGCGGGGCGGCAGCGTGGCCTACGACGCGCTGCTCCAGGCCCGCGAGGCCGGCGGCACCTGGGTGCTGGCCTTCGCGATGCCCCGGCACTCGCAGGAGACGCTCAACGCCCTCAGGGTGGCGCGCGGGGCCGGGCTGCGGGTCGCCCTGGTGACCGACCTGGCGCTCGGGCCGCTGGCCGACGAGGCCGACGTCGCCTTCGCCACCGGCACCGGTTCCCGGCTGGTGTTCGACTCCTACTCGGCGCCCGGGGTGCTGGCCGCCGCGCTGCTCCAGGCCATGACCGACGCCGATCCGGAGCGCACCCAGGCCCGGCTGGAGAAGTACGAGCAGCTCTCGGACCACCACCAGTTCTTCCTGCGGGACTGAACCGGGCCCCGGGACGGGGCCGACTCGGGACGGGGCCGACCCCGGGAGCGGACCGGGCCCCGGGCGGCCGGTGACGGCGGCCGATCCTTCCGCGCCGAGGGCACACACGTGAAGATCTTGCGGTCCCCCACCCCGTGAACGGGGATGATTCACCACAGACCGCGCATGAATGTTTTCATACGTCTTGCAAACTGGACCGCATATATAAATACTGCTCACGGATCGCGCCCGGCCGGCTCCGGGCACGGCCAGCACCCCGCGGACCACCCGGCACCCGGGGTCCCCGCACGGACGCCGCCGGCCGCCGTCGCCCACCCCGTCGGCCACCGGGGCGTTCCGGGGCGCGTCGCCCGCGCGAGGCGCCCGGGGCGGCCCGGCCATCCCCTGGACCAGGCCGCCCCGAACCCGTCGACCACCTCCCGACGCCGCACACCGGAAGCGATGGAACATGCCTCTGACCAGCACGCGCATCAGCCATGACTGGCCCTGTCAGGTCAAGACGCCCGGGTCCTACGACTGGGAACGCTCGGCGGCCAAGTGGTTGCGCGAGCTGATCCCCGCCCGTTACTCCAGCTATCCGGCCTTCCTCCGCCACCCCGTCCTGCTCGCCCGGCACGCGCAGATCCAGGTGCAGCAGGAGATCCGGGTGGCGCGGACCGCGCTCCAGACGGCGCGGGCGGAACTGCCGATGCTCGGGCTGCCCGAAGCGGTGATCGAACACACGATCAAGATGTACGCGGCCGAGGTGCTCCAGCTCCAGCACATCGCCCGCAGCGTCCGTGTGGTGAGCGAGGCCCTGGCGGGCCGCGGCACGAGCCGCTGACACCCCGGCACCCGTCCTCTCCCCCGTGCTGCCACGGGTGCGCCCGCGTGCGGCGCCCCAGGCGGCCCGTGTCTCCGGGGCCGTCCCGGCCGGCCCGTCCCCCGGCTCCCCGTCCGCCCCTCACGGCCGGCCGGCGCGCTTCCCGCCGTCCCCCTCCCGGCCCTGTCCGTCCCCGTCCGCCCGGCCGACTCCACGGTCGAAAATCTCCTACGACGGTCATATGAACCTGGACCCGGCAGACGAGTGATCGGACGGCCCCACATGTGCAATGCTCGTCGCGTGACGAGCGAGCCCGTGCCCCCGGTGGACCCCGGCACCAGCGCCGATGTGGCGGCGCTGGCCAAGGTCGTGGCCCGGCAGCGTGCCGAGCTGGAGCGGCTGCGGGACCGGGCGGCGACCTCCGCCGTGCTGGAGCGGGCCAAGGGCGCGCTGATGGCCCTCACCGGGTGCACGCCGGACGCCGCGCAGACGGAGCTGACGAGACGGGCCGAGGCCGGCCACCGCACCCTCCTCGAGGAGTGCTGGCTCACCCTGGGCGGCCTGCCGCGCCCGGACCGGTCCGGCGACGCGGCACCGGCCGGTCCCCCGGACCCCGCCCCGCCGGCCGGCGCCGGATCATGGACGGTCCCGACCGCCGGCACGGCGGACCTGGCGGAGGTGCTCGGGCACACCGGCCGGGACCTGGTCCGCGTCGGCTCGCCGCACGAACTGGCCCAGTGCCTCCTGGAACACCTCGCGCCCGAGCTGGGCGCCGACGCGGTGATGCTCTACGAGCGGCTGCCCGAGGGCGGCCTCGCGCTGGCCGGGCACGCCGGCGTCGACGCCACCCTCGCCGCCCAGTGGCGCCACGTACCGCCGGTGACCGGGGTCGCCGCGCTGGACGTCCTGCGGTCCGGGGAACCGCGCTGGCTGGAGGACCCCGCCGCGGACGGCGAGCGGTACCAGCTCATCGGCGACCCCCCGGAGCGCTGGCCCTCCCGGGCCTGGCTCCCGGTCCCGCCCGGGGACGCGGCCTCCGTCGCGCTCGGCGTGCTGCGCCGGCACCACGGACCGTTCACCGCACGCCAGCGGGAGCTGCTGCGCGCCGTGGCCCGGCTGAGCGCGGGCCGGCTGCGCGCCTTCGACGGCCCGCGGGAGCGCGCGGCCGACGACCTCTCCCAGACCGTGCAGGCGGTGTTCGACGCGCTGCCGGGCGCGATCACCCTGCTGACCCCGCTGCGGAACGGCTCCGGCGAGGTGGAGGACTACCGCATCGACGCCGCGACCCCCGGGGCGGTCGACGTGTTCGGCCGGACCGGCCGGGCCATGGTCGGCAGCCACATCCTGGAGAGCTACCCGTCGGTCGCCGGGGAACCGCTGTGGCAGGGCTACCTCCAGGCCCTCGGCACCGGCGTGCCGTTCGAGGGGGAGCCCTTCGCCTACCAGGACGTCGTCGACGGCGTGCCGGTCACCGCCACCTACTCGGTACGGGCGGCCCCGCTGGGCGACGGCCTGGTGGTGACCTGGCTGCGGCACGACGGGGCGGACCGGCAGGAGCAGCGCCTCGCCGACGTGCAGCGGCTCGGCAACCTCGGCTGGGCCAACTGGAACCTCGTCACCCAGGAGACCTCCTGGGCGGCGCAGACGTACACCGTGCTGGGCCGCCCGCCCGGACGGCCGCCGGTCCGGCTGGTGGAGCTGCCCGACCTGGCCGTGTCCGAGGACGCGGGCCCGCTGGCCCACGCCATCGCCGGACTGGTCCGCCACGCGCGCCCGTTCGACGTGCCGTTCCGCATCGAGACGGCCGCGGGCGTCCGGCACCTGCGGATGGTCGCGGAGGCCGTCACGGCACCCGACGGCACCCCGGTCGAGGTGCACGGCTTCGTGCAGGACCTCACCGCGCAGCGCAGCGCGGAGCTGGCGCTGGTGGAGAGCGAGCGCGCGATGCTGCTCCAGCGCGGCGTCCTCCAGGCCGAACGGGCGCTGGCGGCCCGGCTCCAGCACGCCCTGCTGCCGCTGCCCAGCAAGCCGGTCCAGCTGGCGGGGCTGCGCGTCGAGGTCGCCTACCTGCCCGCGCAGGCCGGGATCCACGTCGGCGGCGACTGGTTCAGCGCCATCGAACTCAGCGGCTCCGACGCGCTCTTCGTGGTCGGCGACGTGGCGGGCCACGGCATCGGCGCCGTGGCCACCATGGCACAGCTCCGGTTCACCGCGAAGGGCATGGTCAGCACCGGTTCCTCGCTGACCGGGGCGCTGGCCCGGCTCAACCGGCTGCTGCTGCACTCCCGGGACAGCCAGACCACCGCCACGATGGTCCTGGCCCGCTACCACCCCGGGGAGCGCGTCCTGGCCTGGGCCCAGGCGGGGCACCCGCCGCCGCTGCTGGTGCGCCGGGGCGAGGTGCGCTACCTCGACCGGCCCGGCGGCATGCTGCTCGGCGCGACCGGCACCCCCGTCTACGAGTCGGCGGAGCTGCGCCTGGAACCCGGTGACCGGCTGCTGCTGTACACCGACGGGTTGGTGGAACGCCCCGGTGAGGGGCTCGACGCCGGCTTCGAGCGGCTGGCCGAGGCGGTGCGCTCCCACGGCCGCGGGGAGTCCGGCTCCCTGGAGGCGCTGCTCGCCAGCATGCTGGCGGACGAGCGACGGGACGACGTGTGCGTCCTGGACATCCGCATGCCGGCGGAGGACGAGCGGGAGGCGGCGGCCGGTTAGCGGTGCGCCGGCCGCGCGGCCCGTGGGGACGCGGCCGCGGTCGTCGCCGCGCGCCCGGGGTGCCGCTCGTCAGCCGTCGCCCTCGCCGGTCCGGGACTCCAGCGCGCGCCGGGTGTCATCGCCGTAGACGCCCCTCTCGTCGCCGGTGACGCCGTACCAGAGCTGGAAGCGGGCCACGGCCTCGGTGAGCGAGGCGTCGTAGCTGCCGTCGGCGCTGCCGTCGCGGTAGACGTCCGGGACGCGCAGCAGGCGCCGCTGGAGTGCGGTGACCGGCGGGCCGCTGTCGCCCTGGCGGAGGGTGCCGGGGCCGTCGGGGTCGGGCGCGGTGGCGGCGGGCGGGGCGGACGCGGTGGCGGGCGGGGCGGCCGTGTGCGGCGGGGTGGCCGGCGGGGCCGCGGCGGCCTGCGGGTGGCCGGTCAGGAGCAGGGCGCAGCCGAAGCCGGCGAGCGCGGCGGCCGCGACGGCCACGGCGACGGCGGTCCGGCGCGGTCCCGGCCCGGGCGCGTCCCGGACGGGCGCTCCAGGCGCCCGGGCGGCGGCGGGCACCGGCGGGAGTTCCCGGGTGTCCTCCTCGGCGGAAGGCGGGTGCGGGCCGGGTGCCGTGCCGGCGGGCCGGTACGGCACCGGGTCCGGACGGAACTCCCGCATCAGCTCGGCGAGGGCGTCGAAGCGGCGGAGCCGCAGCACCCGGATGGGTTCCGACACCGTTGGGGGCGGCGGCCGTTCTGGTTCGGGCGAGGTCGGCACCTGACGCTCCTTCCGTCCCCGGGTACGGGGCTCGCGCGGTTCCGTACGGGGATACGGCGCCCGCGGCGGACCCGTTCACGGCGCCGCGTCACCCCGCGGCCGGACCGGGCACCCCCCGCACGAAACGGTTCAGGGACGCCGTGAACGCCGTGACGAACGCGTCCCGGGCCTCCTCGGGCAGCGCGTCCAGGGACAGGTACGGGTTGAGGTCCTCCAGCTCGACCAGGAGCAGAGCGCCGTCCAGGGTGCGGCAGGCGTCGACGCGCTGGATGCCGTGCCCCAGGTCGTTCCAGTCGACGAAGCGCCGGGCGAACTCCAGGTCGGCGGCGGTCGCCGCGTAGGGCCGCAACTCCCAGCGGCGCCGGGGGTCGGGGGCGTAGAGGGCGTACTGGAAGTCGTCGTCGACGAAGTAGAACGACACCTCGTGGACGAAGTCGACGTGCGGCTGGATGAGTACGTCGCCGGCCGTGGCGGCGGCGAGCCGGCTGCCGGGGACGATCCGCAGCCCGAGGGAGTCCGCGCCGAGCCGGGGCTTGACCACGTACCGCGTGGCCGGCGGCAGCCGGTGCACGTCCCCGGCGCTGTCGACGGTGGGGATGACGGGGAAGCCGGCGGCGGTCAGGTCGAGGAGGTACTGCTTGCCGGCCATGTCCGCCTTGCCGGTGAGCGGGTTGTAGACGCGGACGCCGGTGGCCAGCGCCCGGGCGCGGAACGCCTCGTACTCGCGCGGGTAGCCGAGGACGGGGCCGCTGTTGCGGACGACGACGGCGTCGTGGCCGGCCATCAGCGCCGCGGCGTCCAGCGGGTGACACAGTGCCAGGTCGAAGTGGGCGCGCAGCCGGGAGGTGAGGAGGATGTCCTCGTCGCAGTAGCGGCGCCCGCGGGCCCCGTACGCCAGGTCGGTGACGTAGAGCAGACGGGGGCGGGCGGCGGGCATGGGTGGTCTCCTCGGGGCGGCGCGCGGCCGGTGCCGGCGGGGTGGAGAAAGGTTACGCCGCAGGCCACGGGCGTCCGTGGCCGCCCCCGGCGGTCCCCTGGGGCCGGACGCCCGGGCAGCGGTCGCCCACCAGAGGAAGCACTCAGTTCCCCCAGGAAGGCGCTGCCGCTGCACTGAGTGTCAGCGGAACCCTCCGGGTGCTACGTTCCCGTTCATGAGCTCCAGCAGCGCGGCGCCGGCCGCGAAGCCGCCGATGCGGGACGCCCTGGTCGCGGCGGCCTTCCGGCTCTTCCTGGAACGCGGGTACGAGCAGACCACGGTGGACGACATCGTGGCCCTGGCCGGTGTCGGCCGGCGCTCGTTCTTCCGCTACTTCCCCTCCAAGGAGGACGTGGTCTTCCCCGACCACGAGCGCTGCCTGGCCGACATGACCGCCTTCCTCGGCGCGGGCGGCCCGCAGCACGACCCGGTGCGGCGGGTGTGCGACGCGGCCCGGCTGGTCCTGCGGATGTACGCCGAGAACCCGACCTTCTCCGTGCAGCGGTACCGCCTCACCCGTCAGGTGCCGGGCCTGCGCGCCTACGAGCTGTCGGTGGTGTGGCGCTACGAGCGGGCGCTCGCCGCCTACCTGCGCGGGGTGTTCGCCGGGCGGCCCGACGGAACGCTGCGGGCGGACGTGATCGCGGCGGCGGTGGTCGCCGCGCACAACAACGCGCTGCGCTGCTGGCTGCGGTCCGACGGCGCGGGCGATCCGGGCGCGGCGGTCGACCACGCGCTGGGCTACGTGCACCGGACGTACGGCCGGCCGGCGGAAGCCCCGGCGGTGTCCGCACTCCCCGGCCCGACGGATCGCGGGGAGGGGGCCGGCCGGTCCGGCGAGGTGGTGGTGCTGGTCTCCCGGCGGGACGCCCCGCTGTGGCGGGTGGTGCAGGAACTGGAGACCGCGCTCGGCCGCGGCTGACCCGCCGGCGCCCCGGCTCCCCGATTTCTGGGTACGGAGTGCCTTTACGCGTGACACTGAGTGCCATACTCTGTCGGCGTGCGCGGTGGCACGGCGACCGCGCACCCGTGTGTGCGGTCCGCCCCGGGCACACGGGATTCCGGCCGAGCGCAGGGAGTTGACCAGCGTGTACCACCACTCAGCAAGCACCGTGCATCCGGCGGCCGGATCCGCGGCGGGCGTCCTCGACCCCGTCCCCGCGGACTCCCAGGACGCCATCCTCTTCCAGCGCTGCGCCTGGTGCGCAACGGCGACGTACCACCGGCTGCTGTGTCCGGTGTGCCAGGGCAGCGAACTGCGCACCGAGCGCAGCGAGGGCGTCGGCACGGTCCGCCACTCCACCGTGGTCCACCGCAACACACCGGCGGCGCGCAACGTGTCGCTGATCGAGATGGCGGAGGGGTTCGTCGTGCGGGGCCGGGTCATGGGGCCGCCGGTCGGCATCCACAGCGGCGACCGCGTCCGGCTGTCCACCGCGAAGGACCCGGTGCGCGGTGAGCCGGTCTTCCAGCTGCTGGACGAGCCCTACCGCGCCTGGACCTGACGACCCCCCGACCCCCCGGCGCGCACCCCCGCGCACCCCGCCGACCGGCGATGTGATCCACCACCTCCCGCACACAGGCAACCCACAGCCTCCGTCGTCCATCCTCCCGGGGCGAGGGGCGTCCCGGCGAAGCCGGGCGCCCGAGGTCGGGGTTCGAGGAGGAACAGTGGTCCGTGCCCGGCACATATGGGTGGCCGCCGCCGCGTTGCTCGCGGTGGCGGGGGCATCCCCGGGGGTGGCGGTCGCCCATCCCCAACGAGGACTGCCAGGAGGGGAGTCGGCGGTCACGGACGGCGGGCCGCTGCCGCCGGGATGGCGGCTGACCGGCCGGGACCCGGCGTCGCCGCAGCTGGTGTGGCGGTCGGACCGGCCGGTGCCCATGGGTGACGCCCGCGTCGAATTCCGTTCCTCCGGGCGCCTGTTGGGCGTACCACGGCCGGGCACGGACGGGCGCACCTTCCGGCTGCCGCTCGACGGACGGCGGTCACCGGCGCCGAGCGCTCTCGAAGTGTGGTCCGGCGGACGGCGGTTGGACGCCCCGGACCGCGCCGTGAACACGCCGGCGGTCCGGCCACCGGCCCCGCTCCCCGCGAACGGCGTGGACCCGGGCAAGCCCGGCTCGTACCGCACCAGGACGGGCGAGTACGCGCTGAAGTCGGTGCGCCTGCCGGGCTTCCCAAAGCCGGTGGAGATGCGCGCGGTGGTGGTCGCGCCGGTCGGCGCGGCCGGCAAGCGCCCGCTCGCGCTGTTCCTGCACGGCCGTCACTCCGTCTGCTACAAGGGCCATGACGACACCGTCGGCGACTGGCCGTGTCCGGCCGGCACCAAGCCGGTGCCCAGCCACCGCGGTTACCTGCGCGACCAGCGGCTCCTCGCCTCCCAGGGCTACCTGACCGTGTCGATCGCCGCCAACGGCGTCAACGGGCAGGACTTCGCCGCCGAGGACGGTGGCGCGCAGGCCCGCTCCTCCCTCGTGCGGCTGCACCTGGCCCGCTGGGCCGACTGGGGCGAACACCCGGCGACCGCGCCGGCCGTGGTGCGCGAGGCACCCCGCGCCGACCTGTCCCGGGTGCTGCTGGTCGGTCACTCGCGGGGCGGCGAGGGCGTCAACAGGGCCGCCCTGGACAGCATCACGCCGCCGCCCGCCGACCAGGACGGCTACCACGGGCCGGTGCGCTGGAAGATCCGCGGCACCGTCCTCATCGGCCCGACCGTCTTCGGACAGAACCCCGTGCCCGACGTGCCGTCGCTGACGATCCTGCCGGGCTGCGACGGTGACGTCTCCGACCTCCAGGGCGAGGTGTACGTCGACGGCACGCGCGCGGTCGGCAACGGCACCGCCCTGCACAGCGCCGTGTACGTGATCGGCGCCAACCACAACTTCTTCAACACCGAGTGGACGCCCGGCCAGGCCGCGGCGCCCGCCGAGGACGACTTCGCCGACGACCCCGGACGGCACGACCCGGTGTGCGGCAAGGGTGCCGCCACCCGGCTGACCGCCGACCAGCAGCACCGGGCCGGTTCGACCTACATCGCCGCCGCCGCGCGGCTGTTCCTCGCCGGGGACGACCGGGTGCGGCCGCTGCTGGACGGCTCCGGGAAGCGGGCGCCGTCGGCGGACCCGGCGCGGGTGCTGAGCCACGCGGTGGGCGCCCGCCGCGGCGGCGGCCTCCTGCCGGACGCCGGTGTGTCGGTGACCGGTGGCCGGCTGTGCGACGCGGTGTCGCCCACCCCGGCCAAGGCCTGCCTGGGGGCGGGCGCGCACGGGCAGTCGCCGCACTTCGCGCAGTGGGCGACGGACCGGGAGGCCGGCCGGCACGCGGTCGCGCTGCACTGGACGCGCGCCGGCACCCCGGTGCGCGTCCAGGCGGCGTCCCCGGTGTCCCTGTCCGGGGCAAAGTCGCTGGCGCTGCGGCTGTTCGTGCCCCCGAACTCCCGGGGCACGCAGCTGGACGTGTCCCTCACCGACGCCTCCGGCCACAGGGCGAAGCTCGGCCGGGTCCGCGTCGACGGGCTGCCCGGCAGCGAGCGGACCGCGTCCTACTGGGCGCGGGAGATCCGGGTGCCGCTGACCGCGGCGACCCGCGCCGGACTCCTGATGGGCTCGGTCAAGTCCATGGAACTGACGCCGCGTTCGCCGTCCGGGCGGGCCTGGCTGATGGACGCGTGGGGCTGGCGGCCCGGGACGCCGGCGGTGCGCACCGACGCGCTGCCGCGCGTGGACGTCGGCCGGACGACCGTGGACGAGGGTGACGCGGGCGTGCACACCTACCGGGTGCCGGTCCGGGTCACGGGCACGGGCGGCGCCGGACAGGTCCGGGTGTACGTCGTCGACCCCGCCGACGGCAAGGTCACGGCCCGCCTGGTGACGGTGCGTCCGGGCGGCCCGGACGTCGACGTACCGATCGCGGTGAAGGGCAACACGCGCTACGGCACCGACGTGTCGTACGACGTGCTGGTCAAGGCGGTGCGGGGCGCGGTCGTCGGCTCGTACGAGGGCGGGCTCACCGTCCACGACGACGACCCGGCGCCCAAGATGACCGTCACACCCGTCGCCGGCAAGGTGACCGAGGGCAAGACGCTGAAGTGGCGGGTGTCCCTGTCCGAGGCGGTCGACGTGGACATGAGCGTGTACTTCGCCGTCGCGCCGGCGACCGCGCCCGAGCTGTCCACCAAGGACGTCCCGGCGCGCTGGCTGCGGGACACAGCGGGCGCGTCGCCCGATCCCGCGCGCCCGCTGTCCCGGGTCGACGGGCTGTACCTGTGGGCGGACATCGCGCCCGGACGGACCAGCGCCGACATCACCGTGCCCACGGTGAAGGACCGGGTCCGTGAACCGGCGGAGTCGGTGCTCTTCGGGCAGGTCGACCCCGAGAGCGGCAAGCCCCGGCCCGACGGCCTCCGGCTGTCGGGCTCGGTGCTGGACGCGTCGTAGGGCGCGGGCACCGGCACCTTCCGGGTGGCCCTCAGGGAGCGAGGGTCACCCGGATGCCGACGGTCCCGTCCCGCCCGCGCCGCAGCCGGCTGCCCAGCAGGGTGAGCCGGCCGAGGACGCCGTACTTGCGGGCGATGAGCCCGCGGTAGCGGTCGGTGGCCTGCGGGTCTGCGATCTCGGCGGTGGCCGGCAGCTGGTCCCCGGTGGGGTTGCCGCGCACGTCGCAGGGCCCGGCGAGGATGTCGGAGCGGCGCCTGATCCGCTTGACCTTCCCGCTGTCGGCGGCCGTCCACACGCCGAGCGTGTCGCCGTCCCGCACCACCCACACCGGGGTGGCGACCGGGGTGCCGTTCTTGCGGTAGCTGGTCATCAGCAGGTACTTGCCGGAGCCGAGCCGGTCGAGCCGCGTCTGGTCCATGCCCGGCAGTCTAGGAGCCGGTCCGCCGTCCGGGGAGGCCGCGGGTACCGGGACCGGCCGGCCGTGCCCGGTCAGCGCGAGGACGCCGCCATCCGCCGTACCGCCTCGGTGAGGACGGCGGGCGCGGTCGCCAGGTTGAGCCGGGCGTGCCCGGCGCCGCCGGGGCCGAAGGGCGGACCGGGGCTGAGGGCGACCCGGCCGCGGTCGAGGAAGACCCGCGCGGGGTCGTCGCCCAGGCCGAGGGCCCGGCAGTCGAGCCAGGCGAGGTAGGTCGCCTCGGCGGGGTGGACGCGGACCGCGGGCAGGTGCTCGGCGAGCAGACCGGTGAGCAGCCGCCGGTTGTCCAGCACGCCGGCCAGCAGGGCGTCCAGCCAGGCGGTTCCCTCCCGCAGGGCGGCGGTGTGCGCGATGACGCCGAGGTGGCTGGGGCCGTGGCCCACCTCCTCGGGCAGGCGCGCCAGGTCGGCCGCGGCCTCCGGTCCGGCGACGGCGAGCGCGGCCTTGAGACCGGCCAGGTTCCACCCCTTGGTCGCCGACATCAGGGACAGGCCGCGGCCGGCGCCGGGCACGCTGAGATAGGGCACGAAGGTGACCCCGGGGGCGACGAGCGGGGCGTGGATCTCGTCCGCGACGACCCGGACGCCGTACCGCTCGGCGAGGGCGGCGACGGCCGTCAGCTCGGCCGCGGTGTGCACGGTACCGGTGGGGTTGTGCGGGCTGCACAGCAGGAAGGCGGCGCGGCCGGGCCCGGCCGCCGCCGCCCGGAAGGTCTCCTCCAGAGCGGGCAGGTCGATGCGCAGACCGGCGTCGAGCGGGGCCGGCACCACCCGGCGGTCCAGGTTGCCGACGAACTGGAAGAACGGCGGGTACACCGGCGGGTTGACGATCACCGGGTCGCCGGGCCCGGTGACCAGCTTGAGCATCTCGACCACACCGAGCATCACGTCCGGCACGATCGCGGTGCGCCCGACGGCGAGCCCGTCCCAGCCCCACCGCTCGGCGGCGAAGGCGGCGAGGGCCTCGGCGTAGGCGGTGCCGGCCGGATATCCGGTGTCGCCGAGGGCGAGCGCGTCGGTGACGGCGCGGACGACGGGCTCGGCGAGCGGTACGTCCATCTCGGCCACCCACAGCGGCAGCACGTCGTCGGGGTAGGTGCGCCACTTCATGCTCGTACGGCGTCGCAGTCGCTCCAGGCCGAGCGCGCGCAGCGGGTCCGGTTCACCGGGGGTGCCGTGCGGGATGCTGGTCATGAGGCTCAAGATAGGGGGTCGGGGCGTGCGCGGGAACGGGACGGGCGGGGGGCGCGGGGCGGTGGCGGGGGTGCGCACGCCGGAGATCGCCTGTGACGAGTCGGGGTCGGACGGGGAGAACCTGGTCGGCGGGAACACCGAGGTGTTCGCGCACGCCAGTGTGGCGCTGCCGCTGGAGTCGGCCGCGGAGTGCGTCCGGGAGATCCGGCACCGCGTTCGCTCGCCCGCCGAGGAGTACAAGGCGAACCACCTGCTGCGGGAGAAGCACCGGGCGGTGCTGGAGTGGCTGCTGGCGCCCGGCGGGCCGGTCCACGGGCAGGCCCACGTGCATCTGACGCACAAGGCGTTCCTCGTGGTGGACCGGACCGTGGACCTGCTGCTGGGGGACGCGGCGGACGCCGTCCCGCTGTTCCGGCAGGGACCGGGCGCGTTCGGGCCGGACGGGTGGCGGGAGTTCCTGGTGGCCGCCAACGGGCTGCTGCGGGTGCGCACCGCCCGGGTGCCCGGCGACGACGGCGAGCCGTTCTTCCGGACCGTGGACGCCCTGGCGCGGGCCCGCCCGGAGACGGAGGCGGCGCTGATCCTGCGGCGGCTCGGGGCGGCCCGGCCGCGCGCGGACGACTACCTGGACCGCATGCGGACGGCACCGGCCCTGTTCCCGGTGCTCAATCCGCTGTTCCCGGCGATCCGGCGCACGGCGGCCCACTGGAGCGCCGGCGGGCGGACGGTCACGCTGGTCCACGACCGGCAGAACGCGCTGACGCCCGGGCGGATCGCCCGGCTGGTGCAGGCCGCCCGGGGGGAGGGGACCGGGCTCGGCGGGCTGCGGCTGGTCGCCTCCCGGGACGACGCGCGGGTGCAGATCGCCGACTTCCTGGCCGGGATCGCCCGCCGCATCGCCTCCGACGAGCTGGCCGGCCGCGGGGACCCGGATCTCACCGGCGCCTTGCGGCCCTACGTGGGCGAGGACTCGCTGTGGGGCGACGAGCACAGCTGGTCCCGGTTGGTGCCGGCGCCGCCCGGCCCGGCTCCCCGCGACGCGCGGTGAACGCCGTGGCCCCCGGCGCCGTATGGGAGAGCGGGCCCCCGACCACACGGGTGCCCCGCGCTGCCGGCAGGGGTGGCGTGCGTTCGGGTTCGGGAGCCATGCATGCGGCACGCACGACGACGGGTCGTCCGGCGACTGACACGGCTGGCGGCGGTCGGCGGACTCCTCCTGGGGGGCGCGATGGTCACCCAGGCCGCCCTGGCGAGCGAGACACCGTCCGGCTCCGCCGCGGTGCTGCGCTCAGCCGGAGGCACCTCAGGTGCCGGGGATGCCGGGGCCGCCCTGGTGGCGCGGCTCGGCACCGCCCGTACCGCCGGTGACTGGGTAGGCGCCGACGGGCGTCCGGTCGTGGCGGTGACGGACGACGGGGCGGCGCGGGAGGTGCGGCGGGCCGGGGCCGTGGCGAAGGTCGTGCCGCACAGCATGGACGAGCTGAGGTCGGCCACCGCGTCGCTCGGTTCGGCGCCCCGGGTGCCGGGCACGGCGTGGGCGGTGGACTACCGGACCAACCGGGTCGTGGTGCGGGCGGACCGCACGGTGTCCGCCGGCGACTGGTCCCGGCTGAGCCGGGTGGCCGCGGGGATCGGGGGCTTCGTGCACATGGAACGGACGCGGGGCGCGTTCACCACGCGGCTGAACGGCGCCCTGCCGATCCTGTCGACCGGCGGTCGCTGCTCGGCGGGGTTCAACGTCACCAACGGGCAGTCCGACTTCATCCTCACGGCCGGCCACTGCGGGCCCGCCGGGTCGACCTGGTTCGCCGACAGCCAGGGCGACCGGCAGCTGGGCAACACGGTGAACAGCGTCTTCCCCGGCAGCGACTTCTCGCTCGTGCAGTACGCCTCGGGCAAGGCCGGCGCGGGTGCCGGCGTCGTCGCGGTCGGCGGCGGCAAGGGCGTGCGGATCACCGGGGTCGCCGATCCGGCGGTGGGGCAGCGGGTGTTCCGCAGCGGCAGCACCAGCGGCCTGCACGACGGCCGGGTCACCGCGCTGAACGCCACGGTCAACTACCCGGAGGGCACGGTCACCGGGCTGGTGGAGACCACGGTGTGCGCCGAGCCGGGCGACAGCGGCGGTCCCCTGTTCTCGGAGGGGATCGCGCTCGGCGTCACCTCGGGCGGCAACGGGGACTGCACGGCGGGCGGGACGACGTTCTTCCAGCCGGTGACCAAGGCGCTGTCGGCGCTCGGGGTGCGGCTGCTGGTGTCGCCGCCGGAGGCGGGCGGCGCGGCCGGCGGTGCGAGCGCGGCGCCCTCCCCCGCGCCGTCGGCGTCCGCCGCGCGGGGCGCGATGGCTCCGAACGCGGCCTCGCCGGGCTCGTCGGCGCCGGTCACCGGCGCTTCGGAGGGCAGCACCCTGCTGGCGCGGCTGACGGACACCCGGAACCTCGGTCCCGGGCTGCTGGTGGTGGCGGGGAGTCTGATCGCGTTGGTCGCGACCCGGTTCATCCGGTCCGAGCAGGACCGCAAGGCCTACCGGCGGCACTACTCGGCGATGTGGGGCTGACGGACGGGCCCGGAGGTGGTTGCGGGAAGGCACCCGTGGGTTCACGGGTGCCGGGGGCGGTACGGCGCGGTGCGCGGGGTCGGTCAGGCCGCCCGGTGCGACCGCGGGGCCGCGGCGGCCCACTCCAACACGAGGCGCTGGTACTCGGCGCGCTGCTCGGTGTTCAGTGTCCCGCCCGACCGGCGCCACAGGGCCCGGATCTCCTCGTTGACCTCCGCGGCCGATCGCTCGGAGGCGGTTGCAACAGTGGTGGACATGCTGTGAAGCATATGCCGAACGACGTGAAGGCGATGTGAGTAAGCGCCTCGAATACGGACATTACGGACCGTGTTGCTCATCACGTCAAGAGGCCGACCGCAAGGGGTACTTCCTATCGGTTTCCGAAACGAGACCCCCGAACACGACGGCGGGCCCGCTCGCCGGGGTCCGGGGGCGCGCCCGCCGCGGTGCGGTCGGTCCGGGCTCAGGTGCCGGGCTTGCGGCCGTAGACGAAGACGTCGTCGCCGTTCCTCAGCAGCGACCAGTACGCCTTGGCCTCCTTCGGCGTCATGTTCACGCAGCCGTGCGAGCCCGGCGGGTTCCACATGCTGAGGCCCACCGAGTGGAAGGCCTGACCGCCGTTGAAGAACTGGCTGTAGGGCATCGGCACGTCGTACAGGTTGGAGACGTGGTCGATGTCCCGCCAGTAGATCTTCTTCAGGCCGGTGCGGGTCTCGTAGCCGTCACGGCCGGTGCGCACCGGCACCGGGCCGTGGACGAGCTTCGCGCCGTCCTGGATCCAGCTGAGCTGGAGCGTGAGGTTCACGCAGGCGATGCGGCCCTTGTCCACCGGGCACCTGCCGTCCTTGTTCGGCTTGTTCCCGACGGCCTTCTGTTTGTTCATGAGGTCCATCACACCCCAGGTGACGGACCCGGCGTAGCCGATGTTCGGCGTGATGCCGTGCTTGGTCTGGAAGGCCTGGACGGCCTTGCAGTCGGCGGCGGACTGCTTGCCGTCGACCGGCCGGCCGAGGAACCTCTCCACCTGCTTCTGGTACGGACCCGTGCGCGAGGTGCAGCTCGCGGCCTGGGCCGGTGCCGCGGTGAACGCGAGCGCCAGCGGAGCCACCAGTCCGGTGACGCCGAGCGCGACGACGCCTCGTCTGCGTATGTCCCCCATGACGGCCTACCCTTCTCCCCATGATCGTCCGGGGTCTCCACCGGGTCCTTCCCAGCGCGATTCCCACAGTCACGCACTACTAGACCCGCGCGGGCGGGCGAGGGTTGTGTTTCCGGTCAGCCCGTGACGAAATGGTTAACTTCGTCACCGCGCGGCCCTACCGGGGTGCGGGACGGCGACCAGGGGCGGGTCAGGGCCGGTGGACGGCCGCGTGGAAACCGGTGTGGACGGCGGTGAGGCCGCCGTCGACCACGAGGGTGGTCCCGGTGATCCAGGCGGCGTCGCGCGAGGCCAGGAAGGCGACCGCGGCGGCGATGTCCTCCGGCTCCCCGACCCGGCCCAGCGGGTACAGGCCGCGCACGGCGTCGAGTTCGCCGTCGCGTCCCTCCCACGCCGAGGTGCGGACCGTGCCCGGTGCCACGAGGTTGACCCGTACGCCCCGGGCGGCGGCGTGGCCGGCGAGGGTCCGGGTGAGGGAGCCCAGGCCGGCCTTGGCGGCGCTGTAGGCGTGGTTGCCGAAGTCCTGGAGGCCGTTGACGGAGCCGATGTTCACGATCGCCCCGCGGCCGGAGGCGGCGAGGTGGGGCAGCGCGGCCCGGCAGCAGCGGTAGGCGCCGGTGAGGGTGATGTCGAGGTCACGCCTCCACGCCTCGTCCGGGTCGTCCTCGAACAGTGGGACGTCCGGGGTGCAGTGGGCGGCGCTGCCGACCAGCACGTCGAGGGAGCCGAACACGGTGACGGCGCGGTCGACGGCCGCCTCGACGGCGTGGCGGTCGGCCACGTCGCAGGCGAACGCCTCGGCTGCCAGGCCCCGCCCGCGCAACGCGGCCGCGGTCCGCTCGGCCTCGGGCAGGTCCCGGTCGGTCACCAGGACCCGGCCGCCCTCCTCGGCGAGCCGCCGGGCCACGGCGGCTCCGATACCGCGGGCGGCGCCCGTCACGAGGATCCCGTGTCCCGCGAAGCGGGTCGCATCGGTCATGGACCGACAGTACGGCCGCCGCGGGCGCCTTTTCACCGGTACCGTCTATCCGCCCAGGCGGGTTCCCAGTTCCGCGGCGTCCGCGAGGAACCACAACTGCCGCCCCTGGTTGGACTCGTACACGAAGTCGCGCAGGGCCGTGCTCCGCGCGACGTGCCCGGAGATGTCACCGAGGACGGCGAGGCGCAGCCGGTAGTTCACGAACTTCTGGACGACGGCACCGGCGACCCCGGAGCCCAGCCGGAAGAAGTCCTCGGCGATCCGCTCCACGGGCACCGCGACCAACTCCGCCTCGTGCCCGAACGCGTCACCGATCAGGTCGAGCGCCGCGCTCTCCCCGTCGAGGACCGGGCCGTCGGGAGCGCAGTGCAGGACCCGTACGCCGTGGAGGGTGTCGATCGTCTGTGCGGTCATGGGGTGATCCTAGGATCACCCCGGGTGCCGCGTCCGCGATTTTTGTCCGGAATCCGTCAGTGCCCGCGCGCGATCCACTCCTCCAGGTGCGACGCCTCGGCCCCGATGGTCGTGGCGTCCCCGTGGCCCGTGAGCACCTTCGTCTCCGGCGGGAGGGTGAGGAGCCGGTCCCGGATGGAGTCGATGATCGTCGGGAAGTGCGAGTAGGAGCGCCCGGTGGCGCCCGGACCGCCCTGGAACAGGGTGTCGCCGGTGAACACGGCGCCGAGGCCCGGGTCGTACAGGCAGACGGCGCCCGGGGCGTGTCCGGGGGTGTGCAGGACGGTCAGGTCGGCGCCGGCGGCCTCGATGACCTGGCCGTCCGTGAGGTGCCGGTCGGGCTCGCGGTCGGGGTGGGTGAGGTGCCACAGCGGCAGGTCGTCGGGGTGGAGCCAGATCACCGCGCCGGTGCGGTCGGCCAGTTCCGGCGCCGCGTCGATGTGGTCGTTGTGCGCGTGGGTGCACACGATCGCGGTGAGCCGGCGGTCGCCGACGGCGCGGATCACGGCCTCGGCGTCGTGGGCGGCGTCGATGACGATCACCTCGTGATCGTCGCCGACGAGCCACACGTTGTTCTCGACGTCCCAGGTGCCGCCGTCCAGGGTGAACCGGCCGGCGGTGACGAGGCGCTCGACGCGGGCGGCCATCACAGCACCACCACCGAGCGCAGCACGTCGCCGTGGTGCATCCGGTCGAACGCCTTCTCCACCTCGTCGAGCCGGATGGTCTCGGTGACGAACGCGTCGAGCGGGAGACGGCCCTGGAGGTGGAGGTCGATCAGCATGGGGAAGTCCCGGGAGGGCAGGCAGTCGCCGTACCAGGACGACTTCAGGGCACCGCCGCGGCCGAAGACGTCGAGCAGGGGCAGTTCGAGCTTCATCTCGGGGGTGGGGACGCCGACGAGGACGACCGTGCCGGCGAGGTCGCGGGCGTAGAACGCCTGCTGGTAGGTCTCGGGCCGGCCGACGGCGTCGATGACCACGTCGGCGCCGAACCCGCCGGTCAGTTCGCGGATCGCCTCGACCGGGTCGGTGCTCCGGGAGTTGACGGTGTGGGTGGCGCCGAGGGTGCGGGCCTTGTCCAGCTTGCGGTCGTCGATGTCCACGGCGATGACCTTCGAGGCCCCCGCCAGGTACGCTCCGGCGACGGCCGCGCCGCCGACACCGCCGCAGCCGATGACGGCGACCGAGTCGCCGCGGCCGACGTTCCCGGTGTTGACGGCGGCGCCGATGCCGGCCATCACCCCGCAGCCCAGCAGCCCGGCGACCGCCGGGGAGACGGCCGGGTCCACCTTGGTGCACTGGCCGGCCGCCACCAGCGTCTTCTCGGCGAACGCGCCGATCCCCAGTGCCGGGGAGAGTTCCTGCCCGGTCGCGGCGAGGGTCATCCTCTGCCGCGCGTTGTGGGTGTCGAAGCAGTACCAGGGCCGACCGCGCAGACAGGCCCGGCAATGCCCGCACACGGCACGCCAGTTCAGGACGACGAAGTCGCCGGGGGCGACATCGGTGACACCGGCGCCGACCGACTCCACGACACCGGCGGCCTCGTGGCCGAGCAGGAACGGGAAGTCGTCCGAGATGCCGCCCTGTTTGTAGTGCAGATCGGTGTGGCAGACCCCGCAGGCCTGGACGCGCACGACGGCCTCACCGGGTCCCGGGTCCGGGATGACGATCGTCTCGAGCCGTACGGGCTCGTCCTTCCCCGGTGCGATCACGCCGCGTACTTCCTGCGCCATGGCCTGGCCCCTTCCTTCGAAAACCTTCGCTGCCGACCCTACGCGCCGCCGCTCGGCGACGGGACGCTCCACGAGGGCGGCGGTGGATCCTTCCGGGCCCCGTACCCCGGGCGGCACCGCGCGCCGCCGGACGGGGCCCGGCAGCGCGGAGGGCCGCCCCGGCCCGGGACGGCCCTCTTGTCGGGGAGCGGACTCAGTGGATGGCGGAGACCAGGCCCAGCACGGGCGCGGCGGGCGCGAGGACCTGCTCCACCTGGTTCAGCTGGTTCAGCTCCTTGAGATGCTGGAGCGCCCCGAGCTGGTCGGTGACCCGCGGCACCCGCTCCTGCTCCGCCGCGGGGAGGCCGGCGCCGGGCAGGGAGTCCAGCGTGGACAGCGCGCCGAGCTTCTCGACGAGCGGTGCGCCGGCGCTTGCCGCGTTCGCCGACGGAACGGCGAGGCCGGCGATCCCGGCGGCCAGACCGACGGCGGCGGCGATACGTCGTGTTGAGATCATGCCCTCACCAACGGGCGCGGGCCCCGGCCGGACACGGGCGGTGGGCCCAGCTCACCCGTGAGGCGGAGCCGGCCGCCGCACTTGCCGTGGCCGTCCGGGCGGAGGAGCCTCGGAGGTGGGGTCCGTGCGGCCCGCCCTCGTCGGGCCGCGGGCGCCTGAAGGAGGTCACCATGGGCACCGCGACGGGGTCCTCGTTCGACTCCGAGACACTGCGCCGGGCCATAGAGGGGAACACCGGGAACACCCTTCTGTCGCTCTACACGGACGACGCGGAGATCCGCATCGTCGACCACCAGCATCAGCCCAGCAGCCCCACCGTCCTGCACGGCCGGGGCCAGATCGCCGAGTTGCTGGACGACGTCTACAGCCGTGACATGACCCACCGGCTCGAACGGTGCGTCGTGGAGGGCGAACACGCCGCCTACAGCGAGGCCTGCGAGTACGCGGACGGCACCCGCGTGCTCTCCGAGTCGATGATCACCCTGCGGGACGGGAAGATCGCCGACCAGCTCATGGTGCAGGCCTGGGACGAGTAGCCCCCGGCCCGGCACGTCCGGCACGTCCGGCAGCATCCCGAGGAGGAACACGCGGAGCCGGGCGTCGTACGCACACTCGGTTACCCTGTACGCGGGCCGTGACTGGCGCTGAGGTGGAGAACCACCGGGGAGCGGCCCGTGGTGGATGCCGCGCGCCTGGGCGAGAGACTCGATCCCAGCCCAGGAGTGTGCAGCATGACCCAGGCCCGCCTCATGGACGGTACCGCGCTCGCCCGCCGCGTCGTCGCGGACGCCGCGCAGAAGGCCGCCGCGATCACCGGCCGCACCGGCACCGCGCCCTGTCTCGCGACCGTGCTGGTCGGCGAGGACCCTGCCTCGGTGACATACGTTCGCATGAAGCGCAACCGCTGCCGGGAAGCCGGTGTGGAATCCCGGCACGTGGCGCTGCCCGCCGACACGACCACCGCCGAACTCGTGGCGAAGCTGCGGGAGTTGTCGGCGGACCCGGAGGTGCACGGCATCCTGCTCCAGCACCCGGTGGGCGAGCACGTCGACGAGCGGGCCGCGTTCGAGGCGATCGCCCCGGAGAAGGACGTCGACGGCGTCACCTTCGCCTCGTTCGCCGCGATGAGCTTCGGCCTGCCGGGATTCGTCTCCTGCACGCCCGGCGGCATCATGCGGCTGCTGGACGGGTACGGCGTCGACCCGGCCGGCAAGCGGGCCGTCGTGGTCGGCCGCAGCGCGATCCTCGGCAAGCCGGTGGGGATGCTGCTGCTGGCCCGGGACGCGACCGTGACGTACTGCCACTCGCGCACCCGGGACCTGTCTGCGGCGGTCCGCGAGGCCGACATCGTCGTCGCCGCCGTCGGCCGTCCGCGGCTCATCCGCGGGCAGGACGTCAAGCCCGGGGCGGTCGTGGTCGACGCGGGCTACAACCCGGGGAACGTCGGCGACGTCGACTTCGACTCTGCCGTGGAGCGGGCCGCGCTGATCACGCCGGTACCGGGCGGCGTCGGTCCCATGACCATCGCCACGCTGCTGGAGCAGACCGTGGACGCCGCCGCCCGGCAGCTCGGCGTGTGACGGAGCGGGCCCGCACGGGGGCCGGCGCCGGGCCGACCCCCCGTGGTCAGCGCATCCACACCCGGTAGTCCATCACGTCCCCCGCCTTCACCCCGTACTCCTCGTCGTCCCGGGTGAAGGTGGTCTCCAGGCCGAGGACGGCACCGGTGCGCGGGTCGAGGATCAGCATCCGCCGGCCGCCCTCGCCCGCGCCCCCGTACACGTACGCCTGCCCCGGCCGGCCCAGGCGGTCCGTCACCCGTCCGGCAGGCCGCAGCCCGTGGGCGTCCTCCAGTACCCGGACCAGCGCCGCGGACTCGCGGCCGCCCAGCGTCCAGTGGCTCAGCAACTCCTGCACGCCCTCGAACAATTCGGGGGTGTCCAAGGAGTCCGTGTGCACGGTCTCGGCCAGGTAGGCGCGCAGGGCGGCCGGCGTGTGCGGCGGGGGCGCCTCGGGCGGGGCGTCGCTCCAGCTCGGCGGATACGTGACCCGGCTGAGGACGTGGCCGTCGGCCACCAGGCGCGGATCGTCACCCTCGTCGGTGAGGACCGGGCGGCCCGGACGGCGCGGATCGGTCGCCACGACCAGCTCGGTGTGACTGTCGTCCGCGCGCCAGCGCACGACCCGCTCCTCGGGCAGGGTGACGGGCGGCCTGCTGTCGGCCATGCCGAGGCTCCACGACTGCATGTGCGTGCCCTTGCGCAGGCCCGGCGAGCCGTCGGCCGCGGCGGCCTCGGCCATCTCCGCCAGTTCCGCCAGCGGTACGGGCGTGGACCGGGCGTGGACGGCCAGGGGACGGGGCGCGGCGACGGCGGACTGGCCGTCCAGGCCGCCGAGCAGCGCGGCCGACGCCGTCGCCAGGACGACACCGGAGGCGGCCAGGCCCCACAGCAGCCGGACGCGCGGGGCGCGTCGCGCCGGTGCGGGCCGGTGCAACAGCCGCTCCAGCTGCCGCTCGGCACGGTGGCCCAGCGGACCGTCGGCGAAATCGGGACCGTCCGCCGGGACCGGGTTGGCGTGGCGGAGGAGATCGAGTTCGTCAGGCATGTCGGGGGTCCTCGCACGGGCATGCGTCGGCGATGGGCACGGGGTACGCCGAGGCGACGGACGGCGCCGCCCCGGCGAGGGCCGACCCCGGAACAGCCACACCGGCGGGCAGCGGGGCCGCGATGCGGTCGGGATCGGTGGGCTGGGAGTTCAGGTCGGCCCCGGCTGCGGGGTTGGGCGGCGCGACCCGGACCGGGCCCGTGGCCTGGCGGTGCGCGCCCGCCCCGCCGGCAGGCTTCGGCGGGGTTGGGTGGTCGGTGGGCGGCGTCGGGGTGGCCGGGTCGGCGGGGCCCGGGGCCCGGGTGCCGACGAAGCGCGGCGCCGTGGTCCGGGCGGGGCCCGAGGGGGTGGGCGGGGTCTCGGTGGGCCGGGACGCGGGCCGCGGGCCCGGACGCGGTGGGGCGTCCGGGGGTGTCAGGCGGTCTATCTCGGCGCGGAGCCGGCGGCGGGCACGGTGCAGGCGCATCACCGCCGCGCGGTGGCCGCAGCCGAGGGCGACCGCGATCTCCTCGGCGCCGAGTTCCTCCCAGGCGGCGAGGCGCAGCACCTCCCGGTCGGCCGGGGAGAGCCGGTCGAGGGCGTCGTGCACCCAGGCGCCCGGCGCCTCCGCGTCGGGGCCGGCCGTGATGTGCCGGCCGTGCGCGGCCTCGTCGTTGCCGAGCCGGTCCACCAGCCGGCGCCGCCGCCCGTAGCCGCGTACCGCGTTGGCCAGGCAGTTGCGGGCCACCCCGTACAGCCAGGGCAGCGACGCGGCCGGCAGGTCGGCCCGGCGCCGCCAGGCGACCGTGAACACCTCCGCCACCACTTCCTCCACCTCGCCGGTCCGCCCCTGAAGTCGCCGCGCGACATAGCGGCTGACCGCCCAGTAGTGCTCGCGATAGGCAGCGGCGAAGATCTCGTCGTTGCTCATGCTCGGTTCGTGTCCGGCAGTCCCCGGATCGTCACACCCTTCTTCCGTGATGCTCCTCGCGTCCCGCGAGTGTGACCGGCGCCGCCGCCGCGGACACAGGCGGGGCGTGAAGAGGATCAGAGACACCAGAGCCGTACAGTGGCTCACCAGCACCGATCACAAGACGATCGGCACGCTCTACTTGGTCACCGCGTTCGCGTTCTTCCTGGTCGGCGGCGTGATGGCGCTGCTCATGCGCGCCGAGCTGGCCCGGCCGGGCCTTCAGATCATGTCGAACGAGCAGTACAACCAGTTGTTCACGATGCACGGCACCGTGATGCTGCTGATGTTCGCCACCCCGCTGTTCGCGGGCTTCGCGAACTGGATCATGCCGCTCCAGATCGGCGCGCCCGACGTGGCGTTCCCGCGGCTGAACATGCTGGCCTACTGGCTGTACCTGTTCGGCTCGCTCGTCGCGGTGGCCGGCTTCCTCACCCCGCAGGGTGCCGCCGACTTCGGCTGGTTCGCATACGCCCCGCTGTCCGACGTGGTCCGGTCGCCGGGGGTGGGTTCGGACATGTGGATCATGGGTCTGGCCTTCTCCGGCTTCGGCACGATCCTCGGCTCGGTCAACTTCATCACCACGATCATCTGCATGCGCGCCCCCGGCATGACCATGTTCCGCATGCCGATCTTCGTGTGGAACGTGCTGCTGACCGGTGTGCTGGTCCTGCTGGCCTTCCCGGTGCTGGCCGCCGCGCTGTTCGCCCTGGAGGCGGACCGCAAGTTCGGCGCGCACGTCTTCGACGCCGCCAACGGCGGAGCTCTGCTGTGGCAACACCTCTTCTGGTTCTTCGGCCATCCGGAGGTGTACATCATCGCGCTGCCGTTCTTCGGGATCATCTCCGAAGTGATCCCGGTGTTCAGCCGCAAGCCGATGTTCGGCTACCTGGGGCTGATCGCCGCGACGATCGCGATCGCCGGCCTGTCCGTGACCGTGTGGGCCCACCACATGTACGTCACCGGCGGGGTCCTGCTGCCGTTCTTCTCCTTCATGACCTTCCTGATCGCCGTCCCGACCGGTGTGAAGGTCTTCAACTGGATCGGCACGATGTGGAGGGGCAGTCTCTCCTTCGAGACACCGATGCTGTGGGCCACCGGCTTCCTGATCACGTTCCTCTTCGGCGGGCTGACCGGCGTCATGCTCGCCTCGCCGCCCATCGACTTCCACATCTCCGACAGCTACTTCGTGGTGGCGCACTTCCACTACGTCGTGTTCGGCACGGTCGTCTTCGCGATGTTCTCCGGCTTCCACTTCTGGTGGCCCAAGTTCACCGGCAAGATGCTGGACGAGCGCCTCGGCAAGATCACCTTCTGGACGCTGTTCATCGGTTTCCACGGCACCTTCCTGGTCCAGCACTGGCTGGGCGCCGAGGGCATGCAGCGCCGGATCCCCGACTACCTCGCCGTGGAGGGGCTCACCACACTCAACACGGTGTCGTCCGTCTTCTCGTTCCTGCTCGGCTCGTCGCTGCTGCCGTTCCTGTACAACGTGTGGAAGACCGCCAGGTACGGCGAACCGGTCGGCGTGGACGACCCGTGGGGCTACGGCCGTTCACTGGAGTGGGCGACCTCCTGCCCGCCGCCGCGGCACAACTTCCGCACCCTGCCGCGGATCCGCAGCGAGTCCCCGGCGTTCGACCTGCACCACCCCGAAGTGACGGCGGCGGAGGAGGAGTTGGTGGCGCGGTGACGACCCACGACGAGCGCGCCCTCGTCCGGCAGGTCGAGGGACATCTGCTGCTGGCCGCCGCCCGGGAGGAGGGCCGTACCGCCGCGGTGCGGCTCAGCTCCCGGTTGGGCTGGCTCACCGACAGCCAGCGGGAGGACGTGGAGCGACGGTTCGAGGAGGAGTACCTGGCGCTGGCCCGGCTCTCGTGGTGCCGCACGGCGGAGCGTGCGGAGGAGCTGCGGCTGACGTACGAGGCGCGGTACCGGGCGCTGTGCGCGCGGTTGCTGGCCTGCTGCGTGCTGGGTTGCGCGGTGCTGGCGGCGACGGCCCTGCTGGCACTGGCCGCCACCGGGTAGCGCGGCGGGCGACGGGGCGGGCCGGCCGGTGCGTCAGACGGCGCGCGGCCGCCAGCCCTCCGGCCGGAGCATCCCGAGCAGCAGCCGGACCAGTTCGTCCACCACCTCGTCCAGGGTGGCCTCCACCCAGCCGGCGGTCCAGTCGTGCAGGAGGCCGTTGACGCTGCCGATGAAGGCGGTGGCGGCGAGGTGGTAGTCGCGCGGCGCCGCTTCCCCACGGGCGACGGCCGCGTCGGCCTCGGCGCGGATGAGGCCGATCCAGCGGGCCCGGCGGGCCAGGCGCTGCTCCTCCAGGCGGGGGCTGACGCCGACGATCTCCACGAAGGTGATGCGGATGCGGCGCGGGTCGCAGGTGACGCCGCGGGCGTAGGCCCGGAAGAGCGCGGTGGCACGCTCGGCCAGCGGCAGGCCCTGGGCGGTGGCCAGGGCGTCCAGGACGGCTTGTTCGGCCCAGTCGTTGACCTGGAGGTGGAGGGCGGCGAGGACGTCCTCCAGGGTGCGGAACTCCTCGTAGAACTGGCGCGTGGACAGCCCGGCGGCCTGGCTGAGCGCGGCGACCGTCGTCCCCCGGTAGCCGGGGGTGCCGCCGAACAGCCGCAGTGCCGCGTCCAGGAAGCGGCGGCGGCGCTCGGCCTGCCGCTCCTGCGCGGAGCGACCGCCGTAGCGTCCCGTCGGCGCCCTGAGCCTGCCCTCCACGTGTCCCCCTCCGTCGTACCGGCGCTCGCTCAATCTTGTCGTGCACACCTCTTGTCGAGAAGGCGGGCCCTTCCTTACTTTTCAGTAAGTCCACTGTGAAAGCACGCGTGTTCAGATTCCCCCACCGAGGAGAGAGAGCCGTCATGCCTGCTCCGAGAACCAGGCACCTGTGCTCCGTGGCCGCCGCCCTCGTCCTGGCCGCGGCCGGTCCCGCGACCGCCGCCGCCGCGGCGCCCGCCGCCCCCGACGACCTGCGCGAGGTGCTGTTCGTCGGCAACAACTGGGACGGCACCGCCGACGTCATCAGGTCCACCGGTGACTTCGCGAAGATCGCCCGCGTCGACGTCGTCCCCGACAAGGAGGCGCGGATGAAGGAGATCAACGCGGACCCCATCAAGTGGATCTACTTCCAGGCGATCCGCAACAGCGTCGGCGAGGGCCACGACCAGTTCGCCGACGACATGTACTCCACCCCGGACGGCGGTTCGGTCGTGGTGTCCCGGCCCAGCTTCGCCGACGTGGTCTCGATCGACCTGGCCACCGGGAAGGTCAACTGGCGTTTCCCCGTGTCGGGTTACCGCGCCGACCACATGGCGGTCTCCCCCGACGGCACCCGGGTCGCCGTCTCCGCCTCGACCGCGAACACCGTGCACGTCCTGGACATCACCACCGGCCGCCAGCTCGGGTCCTTCGCCACCGGTGACAAGCCGCACGAGAACATCTTCACCCGGGACGGCAAGTACATCTGGAACATGGCCATCGGCGACGTCAACACCGCTCTGGACGACCCGGGCTGGGACTGGACGAAGGGCGACCGGCACATCACGGTCGTGGACGCCCACACGTACAAGCAGGTCAAGGTCATCGACATGCGGCAGCGGCTGGACGCCTTCGGGCTGAAGGACTTCTCCGACGCGGTACGCCCGGCGGTCTTCTCCCCCGACGAGTCCAAGCTGTACTTCCAGGTGTCGTTCTTCAACGGCTTCCTGGAGTACGACATCGCCACCGACCGGATCACCCGGATGAAGACCCTGCCGAAGAACCCGGCCACCAGCGAGGACCGTACGACCTGGGTCAACGACTCCCGCCACCACGGCATCTCGATGAACCCGGAGGGCACCGCCCTGTGCGTGGCGGGCACCATGGACGACTACGCGACCGTGATCGACCGCGCGACGCTCCAGGAAGGCCCGCTGGTCCCGGTCTCCAAACCGTACTGGGCGACGGTCAGCGGTGACGGCAAGGACTGCATCGTCTCCGAGAGCGGCGCGGACCAGGTGACGGCGATCGACTTCGCCACCGGCCGGAAGGTGACCTCGGTCGCGGTCGGCGACCATCCGCAGCGGGTGCGCCTCGGCCACGTCCGGGCCGGCTGGACGGGCCCGGGCGGCGGCTGACCGGCGCCCGTCCCGGCGCGCCGGGACGGGCGCCCCCGGACGGTGGTCTCCGGGCTGCCCCACTCACCCGGAGGCCACCTCGCCGGCCGGCACCACCGGGCCGGCGCACTCCTCGGGGTCGCCGGCCAGGCGCGCGTGCAGGTGCTGGTCGTGCCAGCCGTCGGCGTGCAGCAGGGCGCCGCGCTGGGTGCCCTCGTAGCCGAAGCCGGCCCTCGCGGCCACCCGGCAGGACGCGGGGTTGGCCGTGGAGTGGCACAACCGCAGCCGGTGCAGGCCCAGGTCGTCCAGGGCCCAGCGGGCGAGCCGACGGGTGGCCCGCACGGCGGCTCCGGCGCCGCGGGCGCCGGGCAGCAGCCAGTAGACGACCTCGGCGGTGCCGCCCGCGAGGTCGATGTCGTTCAGGCCGGCGAGACCGGTGGCCTGCCCGCCGGGCCGGGCGACGGCCCACACGGCGCCGGTCTCGGCCCGCCACCGCTCGTGCATGCGGGCGATCCGGGCGCGGGCGTCCGCGGTGTCGGCGACGGTGAACAGGTTCCACCGCCGGATCGCCGGGTCCCGGGCCGCGCCGAGCAGCGCGCCCGCGTCGTCCGCCCGCCAGGGGCGCAGCTCCAGTCCGGGGTGGAGTGCGAGCACGGGCTGGGCGCGGCCGGCCATGCGGCCCGCGGGGACGACGTCGGGTATGCCGGCACTGTGGGTCATCGCGGCATCCTCGCACGCCGGCCCCGGTCATCCGCGGGGTAGCCGGTGCAGGGTGACCTCGGTCAGGGCCGCGTCGGCGACCGTCGCCGTGAGGTAGGTGCAGTGGGGCTGGCGGCGGCGGTCCGTCGGGGAGCCGGGGTTGAGCAGGCGCGGGCCACCGGGGGCGGTGGTGTCCCAGGGGATGTGGCTGTGCCCGAAGACCAGGACGTCCACGTCGGGGAAGCGGGCGGCGCAGCGGGCCTCGCGGCCCTGGGCGGGGCCGGTCTCGTGCACGACGGCGAAGCGCAGTCCGCCCAGTTCCGCGTACGCCACCTCGGGGAGCCGGGCGCGCAGCTCGGGGCCGTCGTTGTTGCCGTACACGCCGATCAGCCGGCGGCTGCGGCTCTCCAGCAGGTCGAGGGTGGCGGTGTCGACCCAGTCGCCGGCGTGCAGGACGGCGTCCGCGTGCGGGAGTTCGGCGAGCAGCTGCTCCGGGAGCCGTTTGGCCCGCCGGGGCAGGTGCGTGTCGGAGACGAGCAGGAGGCGCATGTCGTCGGCCTAGGCGGAGCGTGCGGTGAGGCGGCGGACACCGCGCACGGTGCCGAGCAGGGCGGCGCCCGCGCCGAGGGCGGTGACGGCCGGGTGGCGGACCAGTGCCTCCTGCCACGAGTGGGCGTGGGAGCTGTCGTCGAAGGCACCGTGGGCGCCCTGGTCGTCGGCGCGTTCCCGGTCCACCGGTTCGAAGAGGTTGTCCAGGTCGGCGGGCGGGATGCGGTCGGTCTGCTGGGAGTCGAAGCCGGTGCGGGCCAGGTAGCGGTCGAGCAGGGCCGGGGCGAGCCGGTTGGCCCAGATGGTGGCGACGGTGGAGGCGCCGACGTAGTACTGCTTGCGGCGCGGGTGCCGGGCCGCGTACAGCACGCTGCGCGCGGCGACCTCGGGCTGGTAGATCGGCGCGACCGGCATGGGGTGCCCGGGCAGCCGGGAGCGGACCCACTGGAACTGGGGGGTGTTCACCGCGGGCATCTGGGCGACGGTGACGTGGACGTTGCTGCCGCGGTGCAGCAGTTCGGTGCGCAGGGCGGAGGTGAAGCCGTTGATGGCGTGCTTGGCGCCGCAGTAGGCCGACTGGAGCGGGATCGACCGCTCCCCGAGCGCGGAGCCGACCTGCACGATCGTGCCCCGGTCGCGGGGCAGCATGCGCTTCAGGGCCGTACGGGTGCCGTTGACGAAGCCGAGGTAGGTCACGTCGGTGACCCGCTGGAACTCCTCGGCGGTGATCTCGTCGAACGGCGCGAACACGGTGGAGAACGCGCAGTTGATCCACACGTCGATGGGGCCGAACGCCTGCTCCGCGGCGTCGGCGACGGCCTCCACCCGCGCCGCGTCGCTCACGTCGGCCACCTGCACCAGGGGCCGGCCGCCGAGCGCGGCGACCTCGTCGGCCGCCTCCTTCAGGCCGCCCTCGCCGCGCGCGACCAGGACGACGGCGGCGCCGTGCCGGGCGTACAGGCGGGCGGTGGCGCGCCCGATGCCGGCGCTGGCACCCGTGATGACGACGGTGGGGGGCATGGTCCTCCTCTTTCGACGGTGTCTGCGGGCAGGGGTTCCCCGCAGCGGTGCCCGTCACTCCACCCGGTGGGGTGCGGCCCGCTCCGCGGCGCGGGCCGGATGCCGCGTCGGTGCCCGGGCCGACACGGCCGCTCGGTCGGGAGCCCCTTCGAGGCGGAGCCGCTCGACGCGGACGTGTTCCGGCCCGTCCCGGCGGCCGCCGGTGTCCGCCACTCATGATCTGGGTACGGCAGCTGAAGCCGTCGACGAGGACCAGGCCGTCCGGGGCGGTCGCGCGGACGGCGGGCAGGCGCCCAGCTCGCCGGCGGCCGTGGACACGTTGTGGTGGCCGTGGCGTGCTGGTGGCAGTGGGTCTGTCCGGTCGCCGGCCGGGCCAGGCTCGGGGCTGCCTGTCGGGTCTGCTCGGCCAGCCGCCGCACGTCCGTACAGGGGACGACGCCCCCCAGCGGAAGCTGCCGTCCACCTCGACGCGCAGGGCCGCCCCCAGCCCGGACGTGTCCGGGCTGGGTCATCTGTGCTCCCTGGGTCCACCCGTGTGCCGCCCTGTCCGGACGGCGAGTATCCGACCAGAACGACAGGTAAAACTGAACAGTCTGGACTGGACAGTTGAGCCTGTCGGTCCTAGTCTGGCGCCATGGCCGACATCTCCGACTCCGCCGCCCGGGCCGCACGCGACCTGCGCGTGGTCTTCAGCAGGCTGCGGCGCCGCATCCGCGAGGTGGCGCGGGACGCCGACCTCAGCCCCTCCCAGGAGTCGGCGCTCACCCTCGCCGGCAAGCACGGCGCGGCCACCGCCAGCGCCCTGGCCGCCGCCGAGGGGGTGCGCCCGCAGTCCATGGCCGCCACACTGGCCGCCCTGGAACAGCACGGACTGGTCCGGCGCGCCCCCGACCCCGACGACGGGCGCCGCCAGCTGGTCACCCTGACCGACGGCGGCCGGGCCCGCGTGGAGGGCAACCGGCAGGTGCGGGAGGAATGGCTCGCCCGCGCCTTCCAGGACCGCTACACCGAGGAGGAGCGGCGCACCGTCCTCACCGCCCTGGAGCTGCTGGAACGGCTGTCGCGGCCGTGATACCGAGGCTGCGGACCCGCGCCGGGAGGACCGGCCCCTCCCCCGGCGGATTCGACCGCCGGCTGATCGCACCGATGGTCCTCGGCTCGGTCCTGAACCCCGTCAACTCCTCGATGATCGCCGTGGCGCTGGTGCCGATCGGCGTCGCCTTCGGGGCCCCGCCGGCGCGGACGGTGTGGCTGGTCTCCGCGCTGTACCTGGCGACCGCCGTCGGCCAGCCCGTCATGGGCCGTCTGGTGGACATGTACGGCCCGCGCGTGCTGTACCTGACCGGCACGGCGCTGGTCGGCGTCGCCGGGCTGCTGGGTGCTTCCGCCCCCTCGCTGGGGGCGCTGATCGCCGCCCGGGTGCTGCTGGGCCTGGGCACCTCGGCGGCGTACCCGGCGGCGATGCGGCTGACCCGGAGCGAGGCCGAACGCACCGGGCGGGACAGCCCCGCGGGCGTGCTGGCCGTGCTGGCCGTCGCCAACCAGACGGTGGCCGTCGTCGGACCCGCGCTCGGCGGGCTCCTGATCGGCCTGGGCGGCTGGCGGACCGTGTTCACCGTCAACGTGCCGCTGTCCGCCGCCTGTCTGGTGCTGGGCGCCCTGCGGCTGCCGCGCACCCCGGGGCGGCGGCAGCGAGGGGTCGACCTGCCCGGCATGGCGCTGTTCGCGGTCCTGCTGGTCGCGCTGATGCTGTTCCTGACCGACCCGCGCCCGGACCGCTGGTACCTGCCCGTCCTGTCCGCCGTCGCCGCCACCGGCTTCGCGGTGCGCGAGCTGCGGGTCCCCGACCCCTTCATCGACCTGCGGGTCCTCGGCGGGAACGGGCCGCTGCTCACCACCTACCTGCGCCAGTTCCTCGGCTACACCACCGCCTACGCCTTCATGTACGGCTACACGCAGTGGCTGGAACAGGGCCGCGGGCTGAGCCCCTCGACGGCCGGCCTCGCGCTGCTGCCGCTGTCGGTGGCCGCGCTCACCGCCTCCGCGCTCACCGGGCGCCGCGAGGCGGTGCGGGCCAAGCTACTCACCGGCTCGCTCCTCCAGATCGCCGGCTCCGCCGCCCTGCTGCTGGTCGGCACGGACAGCCCGCTGTGGCTGCTGCCGGCGGTCGGCGCCCTGCTCGGCGTCCCGCAGGGCCTGATCGGCCTCGCCACGCAGAACGCCCTGTACCGCCAGGCGGACCCGGAGCGGATCGCCTCGGCCGCCGGGCTGCTGCGCACCTTCATGTACCTCGGCGCGCTCGGCGCCTCCGCCGCCACCGCGGCGTTCTACCCGCGCCGCGCCGACACCGCCGGCCTGCACGACCTGGCCCTCTTCATGCTGACCGGATCAGTGCTGCTGCTGGCGACGACCCTGCCGGACCGTTCCCTCGGCCGGCTCACCTCCCGCACCCCCCGAAAGGCCTGACCGACCCATGTCGCTCACCACGCTCGACCCCCGCACCGCTCTGGTCGCCATCGACCTCCAGAACGGCATCGTGGCCATGCCCACCCAGCCGTACCCGGGCCCCGAGGTCGTCTCCCGCACCGCCGAGCTCGCCGACGCGTTCCGCGCCCACGGGCTGCCCGTGGTCCTCGTCCGGGTCTCCTTCGCGGCCGACTGGGCGGACGCCGTTCCCGGCCGCACCGAGAACCAGCCGCGCGGCCTCGCCTTCCCGGAGGGCTGGGACGTCGTCGTGGACGAACTCGCCGGGCACCCCGGGGACGTCCGGGTCACCAAGCACAACTGGAGCGCCTTCCACGGCACCGACCTGGACGTGCAGCTGCGCCGCCGGGGCATCACCCAGATCGTCCTCACCGGCATCGCCACCAGCATCGGCGTCGAGTCCACCGCCCGGGACGCCTACGCCCACGGCTACCACGTCACCCTCGCCACCGACGCCATGGCCGACGCGGACCCGGAGGCGCACCTCAACAGCGTCGAGCGGATCTTCCCGCGGCTGGGCGAGAGCGGCACCAGCGCCGAGATCCTGGAACTGCTCGACAAGACCCGCGGCTGACCCGCCGGCCGGCTGCTCGATCACGCGGGCGGCGGGTCAGTCCTCGCCGCGCACGATGTTGTCCTCGGCCTCGCCCGGCGCGGGGGCCTCGCCACGGTCCAGGACGGCGGGGAGACAGGTGCGCACCCCGCGCTCCCGCCCGGCGGCGGGCCGTCACCCGGCCCGTTCCCGCGTCGCCGCCGACAACCGGTTCCTCACTCGTGTGCGCGCCCACCGCGTTCATCTTCTTCCTGGGCCCCGCGGTCCGCGGGGCCGGTCGGCCGGACCCGCCCGGGTCCGGGTACGTCGCGTACTTCTACGTCGCGTACCCGGCCGGGTTCCCGGACCGCGGGCCCGCACACACCGGCGGGCCCGAAGCCGGGTCAGGTGCGGCCGCCACCACCGCCGCCGAAGGACCCGCTGGAACCCGACGACCAGCGCGAACGGCTCTGGTCGTCGGCACGCCGGGTGCCGGAGTTGCCCAGCTCGTGCGGGGTGAGTCGCTCGCCGTCCGCGGCGCGGGGCACCTCGTCGGGCTCACGGACCTCATGGGTCTCGCGGACCGGCCCGGACGGCGGCATCTTCGGCTGCTCGTCGGGGCGCGGCGGCGCGGGCTCCCGCTCGCGCACCTTGAAGCCCAGCCGGAACGCCCAGATGATGCCCGCGACCACGGCCACCCCGGCGACGAGGATGAGGGCGTACCCGAAGACCTGGGGGCCCGAGGCTGCTTCGTACATGGCAGTGTTCATGGTCGGCGGGTACCCGGCGGACCGCGCGGGATGCGCGGAGCGGGGCCGGTCAGCCGGTCGGCCCCCGCACCGCGCGGCGCCCGGCGGACTCAGGTACCTTCGCCCGCCGCCCGCTCCACCTCGGCCTCGATCTCCCGGCGCGGCCGGCCCGTCTCCTTGGCGTACTCGCTGACCGCGGTCTGCACGTCACGGGCCAGGTCCCGCCAGGCGCGCAGGGCGGTCTCGTAGGTGCCCGACTGGACGCCCGTCATCCCCCGCTCGGCCGGCGGGCCGTAGGCGTCCCGGAGGTCCTCGACCATGGCGCGGGCCGCGTCGGCCGCGCACTGCTTCTGCACCAGTTCTTCGAAGGTGTGTGCCACACCTACCGACCCTAGGCACCGGTCGCCGCGCGCGCCTCCCCAACCTGTCCGAACGGCTGCCCCCGCCGCCGCCCGGCCGGCGGTTCAGCCGCCCGGCACCAGGTCCGCCCAGACCTGTTTGCCGCCGCTGACCGGGATGGTGCCCCAGGCCTCCGACACGGCCTCCACCAGGAGGATGCCCCGGCCCCCGGTGGCCTCCCAGCCGATGCTGGCCGGTTTGGCGGGGCTGCGCGGCGAGGAGTCGGCCACGGCGAGCCGCAGCCGGTGGTTGACCAGGCCGAGGTCGAGGCGGACCGGGCCCCCGGTGTGCACCAGGGCGTTGGTGACCAGCTCGGAGACGACCAGCAGCGCGGCGTCCACGGTCTCCCGGGGGATCTCCCAGGTCCGCAGGGTGCGCCGGGTGAAGCGGCGGGCGTGCCGAACCGCCTCCGGCACCCGCCACACCGTCCAGCTCTCCCGCAGCGGCCGTACGGCCATGCCGTCGAAGCGCATCAGCAGCAGGGCCACGTCGTCGCCGCGGTGTGCGCCGGCGAGCAGGGCGTCGGCGACCGAACCGAGGTGGGCGGGGTCGGCGGCGGCCAGCGCCCGGGCGAGGCGGTCCATGCCGTCGTCGAGGTCGGTGTGGGCGGACTCCACCAGCCCGTCGGTGGTCAGCGCGATCACCGCGCCGGGCTGGAGCCGCAGCGGGGTCATCGGGAACTCGGCCTGTCCGAGCACGCCGAGCGGCGGGCCGCCCTCCGCCCGCACGATCTCGGTGGAGCCGTCCGGGTGGCGCAGCACGGGCTGCACGTGGCCGGCGCGCACGCACCATGCGGTGCCCTGCTCGACGTCGACGTCGACGTAGGCGCAGGTCGCGAACAGGTCGGTCTCCATGTCCAGCAGCAGCCGGTTGGCGTGGGCGACGACGACGTCCGGGCTGTGGCCCTCGACGGCGTAGGCGCGCAGCGCGGTGCGCATCTGCCCCATCAGGGTGGCGGCGCCCGCGTTGTGGCCCTGGACGTCCCCGATGACCAGCGCGACGTGGTTGTCGGCGAGCGGGATCACGTCGTACCAGTCGCCGCCGACCTCCAGGCCCGCCGTGGTCGGCAGGTACCGGGCGACGGCCACCGCGCCGGGCAGCCGGGGCAGGCGGCGCGGCAGCAGGGTGCGCTGGAGCATGCCGACGAGTTCGTGCTCGGCGTCGAAGGCGTGGGCGCGCAGCAGGGCCTGGCCGGTCAGGGCGGCGCAGGCGGTGAGCAGGGCGCGTTCGTCGGGGGCGAAGTCGTGCGGGCGGTCCCAGCCGATCAGGCAGGCCCCCGCCATGCGGCCGCCGGCGGGCAGGGGCAGCACGGCGAGGCCGCCGCGGCCGACGTCGGCGAGGGCCGGTTCCAGCGCCGAACCGGCCGACCAGATCCGGGTGCGGCCCTCGCGCAGCGCCGCGGCCAGCGTGGGCATGGCCCGCACCGGCGCGTCGGGCCACTCGGTGCGCCACTCGCTGCGCCACACGTCGGGCCAGGCCTCCGGCTGGGGCGGGTCCAGGACGGTGACCACGAGCCGGTCGTTCTCCAGCTCGGCGAGGGCGATCCGATCGGCCTGGAGCGGCTTGCGCAACGCGGCGACGACGGCCCGGCCGACGTCCTTCACGGTGCCGGCGGTGGCCAGCGCGGCGGCCAGTCGCTGCACCCGGGCCACGTCGGTGACACCGGAACGCTCCGTGGAGGCGTCGGTGACGGTGCCGACCAGCCGGGCCGAGCGGCCCCTGCCGCCGGGCAGCAGCCGGCCGCGCAGCCGCAGCCACCGGGGCGCGCCGGCGGGCTGGAGGATGCGGAACTCCAGCTCGCGGTCGCCGATGGACATGTGGTCGGCCTCCACCACGGACATCATCGCGGGCAGGTCCTCGGGCACGGTGCGGCCGAGCAGGGACTCCACCCGGCCGTCGAACTCCTCCCGGCCGATCCCGAACAGCCGCAGGATCGCGTCGCCGACCTCCGCCCGGCCGGTGTCCATGGCCAGGCTGAACGCGTTGTCGGGCAGCTCACCGGAGTCGCCCGTGACGTCCGGCACGGGTACGGCGACCGTGTGGGCGATCAGTTCCAGGCAGGCCCGCTCGTCGGCGCCGAAGCCGCCGGGGTGCTCGCCGACGGCCAGCAGGCAGCCGCCGCCGGCCGGGCCGAGCGGCAGGGCGGCCAGGGAGAAGTCCGGGGACGGGGTGCGGCGCGCGTCCGGGCAGCCGGCCAGTTCGGCGGGGCCGAGCCACTGCGGCCGGCCGGTGCGGTGCACCTCGGCGACGGGGGACGCGCCGGTGGCCGCGTAGCCGTCCCGGAGGCCGTACAGGGTGCGGGGCAGACCGACCGACTCGGCGAGGAGCAGCTGTACCGGTTCGTCGCCGGGCATGTACACCCCGGCGAAGGACGCCCCGGCGAACACCAGGGCCTGCTCCAGGACCCGGCGGAGCCGGTCGGGGGTGGGCGGGGACGCCAGTAGTGAGGCGAGGGCGGCCCCGGCGCGCTCCGGCACCGTTCTGGTCGCGCTGACGGCAGCGCCCTCACTCACCACTTCGCCATTACAGCGCGTATCGGCCGCGCGCGCAGCCCCGGTGACGCGCCTCAGGCCGGCATCGTCCGGATGCCCCGGCTGAAGGTGGCCGTCACCGCGGCGACGGCCACCAGTGCCGGGAAGACGAGCAGGGCCGTTCCCGGCGCCCACCGGGCCAGCAGTGCCCCGGCGAGGGCGGGGGCGAGGGCGCTGGCCGAGCCGGCGGCGAGCAGCAGCCCGCCGACGACACGGCCCTGGAGGTGGTCCGGGGTGACGGCGGCCTGATGTCCGAAGAGCGCGGCGTTGGCGGTGGGCCCGAGGAACACCGCGGCCGCCAGCGGTACGGCGGCCCAGACGGTCGTGGCCAGCAGGGTGCCGACCGTCATGAGCGCGGCGGTCACCCAGCACAGCACGGTGATCAGGACCGGCAGCCGCAGCCGCCGCTGGAGCGCCGGGGCGGCGAAGGCACCGAGGAACCCGCCCAGCGCGAAGATCGTGCCGGCCAGGCCGACGGTGAACGGGGACAGGCCGGCGCGCCGGAGCGAGAGGGTCATCGCGAAGACCATCCCGGTGAAGGCCATGTTGAGCGGGGCGGCGATCAGCAGCAGGGCCCGCAGGAACGGATGGCCCAGCAGGAACCGCACGCCCTGCGTCGCCGACGCGACCGCGGCCTGCGGCGCCTCCCGGCGGGGCTCCTGGAGCGGCCGGCGGATGAACAGGACGGCCGCCAGGGACAGCACGAAGCTCAGCGCGTTGCCGAGGAAGGGCAGCGCGCGGCCGAGCCCGAACAGCAGGCCGCCCAGCGGTGGTCCGGCCAGCGAGACGCCGTAGGCGCGCGCCTCGTTGCGCGCCACGGCGGTGGTCAGCTGGTCGGTGCGGACGAGGTTGCGGACCGCGGCGTGCTCGGCGGTGCTGAAGACGGCGGTCGCGGCGGCGCCCGCCACCACCGCCGCGAGGATCAGCGGCATGGAGGCCCTGTCCGTGACGACCGCGCAACCGAGGAGCGCGTACACGGTGATCCGCAGGACATCGCAGACGATCATCAGCCGGCGGCGGTCGAAGCGGTCGGCGAGGACGCCGGCCGGCAGCCGGCACACCATCGTGGTGACGAGGCCGGCGGTGCCGACGAGTCCGGCCCGCGCCGGGGACCCGGTCCACTGGAGGACCAGCAGCGGCAGCGCCAGGTCCATCATGGCGCCGCCCAGGTCGGACAGGCACTGACCGGACCACAGCAGGTTGAAGTCGCGGTTGCGCCACAGGCTCGGCGGCCGGCCGGTGTCCGCGCGCCCGGCGTCCCCCTCGGTGAGCGACGGCCGCGTCACACGGGATCCTTGGCATCCGAGGTCGCCGGAAACCTGGCACCGGTGTCGGCGCCGGGTGACACGGACGCGGGTGGGGCGGGCGCGGGTGGCGCGGTGAGCGGTGGTGCCGGGATGGCGCCGGCCCCGGGTACGGCCGCGAGCGGCGCGGCGCCCGCGGGGACGGCCGGAGGGGCGGCGGAGGCGTTTGGGACGCCGGTGGTGGCAGGGGCTTCGGCCGAGGCCGGGATGCCTGCCGTGCCAGGGGCGCCGGCCGTGGCGGGAACGGCCGAGGTGGCCGACGTGTCGGCGGGGGCCGGGGTGCCGGTGGCGATCAAGGCCTTCGGCGTGGCCGGGACGCCGGCGGCGGCCGGTGCGTCGGTGGAGGCCGGGACATCGGCCGTGGCAGGAACGTCGGTGGTGGCCGCCGCGTCGGCCGTACCCGGGGCTTCGGCCGTAACCGGAACCCCGGCCGGGGCGGGGGCGCCGGTGGTGCCTGATGCGTCGGCCAAGACCGGGACTTCGGCCGCAGCGGGGACGGCCGTGGTGGTCGGTGTGTCGGCCGTGGTGGCCGGGGTGGTGGTCTTGGTTTCGGGGGTGGTGGGGATGACCAGGAGGTGGGTCACGGAGCCGTCGTCCGCGACGACGTCCCGGACGGGGCGGAAGCCCAGGCGGCGGCACATGGCGAGGCTGGCGGTGTTCTCGGCGCCCACCATGCCGTACGCCTCGGTGAGCCCGAGGTCTTCGGCGGCGTACCGGAGCAGCCCGCGCACCACCTCGCCGCCCAGTCCGCGCCCCCAGTAGCCGGGGGCGAGCGCGGTGACGAGTTCGTGCCCGTCCACGTTGCCGGTGGGCTTCACCTCGGCGTGGCCGACGTACGTGCCGGCCAGCCACAGGCCCCACACGTCGAAGCGGCGGTTCGGGTACACCTCGGCCAGGATGGCGCGGAACAGTTCGCGGAGTTCCGGTTCGGGGACGAGTTCCTGGCCCATCCAGCGGCACACCTCCTCGTCGCGCAGCAGGCCGACGAAGGCGTCCTCGTGCTCGGGCCGGTACGGCAGGAATTCCAGGCGTTCGGTGCGCAGGACGGGGGTCATGGCGGCTCCTCGGGAGTAGTGCGGTGCGGTGCGTGGGGGCCGAGGGCGGTGGGGCGCCGGGCAGGAAGGGGACGGGCGGGGGGTGCCGGGCCGGCCCGGTGGGGCCGGCCCGGCGTGCCGGTGTCGCGGCCGGGTCAGGCGCCGGCGTTCTCCATGCGCTCGCGCAGGCTCTTGGGCCGCATGTCGGTCCAGACCTCGTCGACGTAGGCGGTGCACTCGGCCTCGGTGCCCTCCTTGCCGACGGGCTGCCAGCCGGCGGGGACCTCGATGTCGGCGGGCCAGAGGGAGTACTGCTCCTCGTCGTTGCGCAGGACCTGGTAGCGGGTGTTCTCGTCCATGTCGGGTTCCTTCGTCGTGTGGTCCGGCCGGTCGGCCGGGGCGGGCTGGTCGGGAGCGGGGGGACGGGTCGGGGCGCGGGGTGAGCGGGGGCCGTGCCGGACGGTCCGCCGGCGCGGCGCCCCACGGAGGTTCAGGATCGTCACCGGCCTCCCCTGGCGTGCCGGGCGAGCCGGCGCAGGGCCTCGGCGAACTCCTCGGCCACCCGGCGCACGGTCGCCGTGTCGTGGACGCCCGGCCGGTGGTGCCAGGTGAAGGCGAGCCGGCCGTGCTGCACCGCGCCCACCACCTCCACGAGGTGTGAGCCGGGGTCCCGGGGGTCGTGGTCCTGTCCGAAGGAGCCGTGTTCGGCGCGGATCAGGCCGCCGTCGGCGGTGTCGGAGCGGGCGTCCCACTGGCCGAGGTAGTTGAACACCACCTGGCTGTGCGCGCTGCCGCCGAGGCGTTCGCGGACCTCGGGGGGCCCGAAGGTGCGCAGGGCGCCGAAGCCGATGCCGTTGCCGGGTACGGCCCGCAGCTGGCGGCGCACGGACTTGACCAGGGAACGCCAGTCGCGGTCCGGGCCGAGGTCACCGGGGTCGGGCACCTGGAGGGCGACCGGGTAGACGGTGGTGAACCAGCCGACCGTGCGGGAGAGGTCGACGCCGTCGAGGAGATCCTCACGGCCGTGGCCCTCCAGGTCCAGGCGGACCCGGTCCTGGCCGGTCCAGCGGGCCAGCGCCAGGGCGAGGGCGGCGAGCAGGACGTCGTTGACCCGGGTGCGGTAGGCGGTGGGCGCGGAGCGCAGCAGGGCCTCGGTGTCCTCCTCGTCGAGTTCCACCTCCACCACGGCGGCCGGTCCGGGCCGGGCCGCCGGGGCGGGGTCCTCCGGTGCGGTCTCGGCGCGTACCGCCTGTTCCCAGTGCGGGAGTTCGTCGTCGAGGCCGCCGTCGGCGACGTACGCGGCGAGCCCGCGCGACCAGGCGCGGAAGCTGGTGCCGCGTTCCCCCAGCGTGACCGGGGCGCCCTGGAGCGCCTGCCGGTAGGCGGTCTCCAGGTCGTCGCGGAGGATGCGCCAGGAGACGGCGTCGACGACCAGGTGGTGGGCGACGAGGAGGAGGAAGACGGGCCGGTCCGGCTCGCCGGTGAACAGTGCCGCGCGCAGCTGCGGGCCGTGGGCGAGGTCGAAGCTCGCGTGGAGTTCGTCGGCGGCCTTCGCCATGGCGGCGTCTGCGTCGTCGGCGGACATCCCGGTGAGGTCGTGGTGGGTGAGGATGTCGTGGCCGGTGGCGGGCGGCGGGTTGAACTGCCGCCAGCCGTCCGCCTCCCGGGTGAACCGCATGCGCAGGGCGTCGTGGTGTTCCAGCAGCGCGTCGAGGGCGGCCCGCAGTGCCCGCGGGTCGGGGCTGCCGTCGAGTTCCAGCAGCGCCGACTGGTTGAAGTGGTGGTGGGCGGCGCGCGGACCGGTGAGGAACCAGTGCTGGATGGGGGTGAGCGGCACCTCGCCCGTCACCGGTCCCTCCCCGGGGCGCTGGGGGGCGCTGCGGACGACGGTGGCGAGTTCGGCGACGGTCTGGTGGGTGAACAGGTCGCGGGTGGCGACGTGCAGGCCGTCGCGGCGCAGCCGGGAGACGACCTGCATGCTCAGCACGGAGTCGCCGCCGAGCGCGAAGAAGTTGTCGTCGGCGCCGACCTCGTCGATGCCCAGCACGTCGGCCCAGATGCGGGCGACGCGGCGTTCGGTCTCGGTGCGGGGCGCGGTGCGCGGTCCGTCGTCGGCCCGGGCGGGCCCGGGTGCGGGCAGGGCCCGCCGGTCGGTCTTGCCGTTCGGGGTGAGCGGCAGCCGGTCGAGGGGGACGAACACGGACGGCACCATGTGCGGCGGCAGCAGCCCGCCGAGGTGCAGGCGCAGTTCGCCGAGGGGCAGCGCGGCGGACGGGTCGGTCTGGACGACGTAGGCCACGAGCCGGGCGGGGCCGCCGGGCGTGTCCGCCTCGCGTACGGTCACGACCGCGTCGCGCACCAGCGGGCTGCGGCGCAGCGCGCTCTCGATCTCGCCGGGCTCGATGCGGAAGCCGCGCAGTTTGACCTGGTCGTCGGCGCGGCCGGCGAAGCGGAGGAGTCCGTCGGCGGTCCAGCGGACCAGGTCCCCGGTGCGGTACATCCGGTCCCCCGGCGCGCCGAACGGGTCGGCGACGAACCGCTGGGCGGTCAGTCCGGGCCGGCCCCGGTAGCCGCGGGCGAGTCCGGGCCCGGCGACGTACAGCTCGCCGGTGACGCCGGGCGGGACGGGGCGCAGCGCGGCGTCGAGGACGTGGACGCGGGTGTTGCCGGCGGGGCGGCCGATGGAGGGGGCGCCGGTGCCGGGGGTCAGCGGGCCGGTCCAGGTGGCGACGACGGTGGCCTCGGTGGGGCCGTAGGAGTTGATCATCCGGCGGCCGGGTGCCCAGGTCTCCACCAGGTCGGCGGGGCAGGCCTCGGCTCCGACGATCAGGGTGCGCAGGGCGGGCAGGGCGGCGGCGGTCTCCGGTGCCACGGTGGCCAGCGCGGCCGGCGGGATCAGGGTGTGGGTGATGCGGCGCTCGGCGAGCACCTCCGCCAGCCGTTCCCCGACCAGTGGTCCCTCCTCGCCGGTGACCAGCGTGGCCCCGGCGAGCAGGGAGACGCACAGTTCCAGGACGGAGGCGTCGAAGCTGGGCGAGGCGAACTGGAGCACCCGGTCGCCGGGGCCCGCCGCGTACTGTTCGGCGGCGGACGCGGCGAAGGCGGCCAGGCCCCGGTGGGTGACCGTCACGCCCTTGGGGGTGCCGGTGGAGCCGGAGGTGTAGATGACGTAGGCGGGGTGGGCGGGGGTGAGCGCGGTGGGGCGGTCGGCGTCCGTGGGCGCGGTCCGCGGCCCGTCCGCGGCCCACACCTCGTCGGGGTCGCCGAGCACCAGGTGGGCGCCCGCGTCCCGGATCATGAACTCGCGTCGCTGGGGCGGGTAGTCGGGGTCGACGGGCAGGAAGGCACCGCCGGCCTTGGCGACGGCGAGCTGGGCCACGACCGTCGCCGCCGAGCGGGGCAGGGCCAGGGCGACGATCCGCTCCGGTCCGACGCCGTCCCGCAGCAGCCGGTGGGCGAGCCGGTTGGCCGCCCGGTCGACGTCGGCGTAGGTCAGTTCCCGGTCGCCGTCCAGCAGGGCCACCGCGTCGGGGGTGCGGGCCGCCTGCCGTTCGAACAGCTCGGGCAGGGTGGCCTCGGGCATCGGCCGGAAGGTGCCGCGGCCCTGGCCGAGCAGGACCTCCAGCTCCTCGTCACAGGCCAGTGGCAGGGCGCCCAGCGGGCGGTCGGGGTCCTCGGCGACGGCGTCCAGCAGGGTGCCGAGCTGCCTGGCCATCCGTTCGGCGGTGTCCGCGTCGAAGAGGTCGGTGTTGTAGGTGAGCAGGCCGTGCAGGCCGCCGGAGCCGGTCTCGGCGAACTCCAGGGTGAGGTCGAACGCGGCCTGCTCCGACTCGGGTTCGACGTCGGTGACGTCCAGTCCCGGCAGGTCCAGGTCGGCCGACGGGGTGTTCTGGAGGACGACCATCACCTGGAAGAGCGGGCTGCGGCTGGTGTCGCGGACCGGCTGGACCTCGTCCACGACCCGTTCGAAGGGCACGTCCTGGTGGGCGAAGGCGTCGAGGACGGTCTGTCGTACCTCGCCGAGGAAGGCGGTGAACGGCTGGTCGGCGGCGGCCCGGGACCGCAGCACCAGGGTGTTCACGAAGAACCCGACCAGGGCCTGGGTCTCGGCGCGGTCGCGGCCGGAGGTGACGGTGCCGACGGCTATGTCGTCGGTGCCGGAGAGTCGGGCCAGGTAGGCCTGGGCCGCGGCGACGAGCGTGGTGAACAGGGTGGTCCCCCGGTCCCGGGCCAGTCCGGTCAGCCGGTCGGCGGTCCGGGCGGGCACGACCAGGCGGGTGGTGGCGCCGGCGCTGGTGCGCACCGGCGGCCGGGGCCGGTCGGTGGGCAGGTCCAGCGGCGCGACGCCGGCCAGGTGCCGCTTCCAGTGGGCGAGTTGCCCGTCCGCGGCGGCGGCGCCGGCCGTGCGCTGCCAGTGCGCGTAGTCGGCGTACTGCACCGGCAGCGGCGGCAGGTCCTCCGCCACGACGCCCAGTTCGCGCCGGTAGAGGTGGGCGAGGTCGCCGAGCAGGACGGAGGTGGACCAGCCGTCGGTGACGATGTGGTGCAGGGTGAGGGTGAGGACGTGGTCGTGGCCGGCGAGGCGGACCAGCCCGGCGCGCAGCAGCGGGCCCTCCCGCAGGTCGAAGGGGCGGGAGCGTTCCCCGGCGAGCAGGGCCCGCAGCGCGGGTTCCCGTTCGCCGTCGCCGAGGTGGGACAGGTCGTGCACGGGGAGCGGGACCTCCCGGGGCGGGTGGACGCGCTGTACGCCGTGTCCGTCGACGCTGTCGAAGGTGGTGCGCAGCGACTCGTGCCGGGCGACCAGGGCGCCGAGGGCCGCGGTGAGGGCGCCGGTGTCGAGGGTGCCGTGCAGGCGCAGGGCGAGCGCGGTCACGTACTCGGCGCCGCCGGGGGCGAACTCCTCCAGGAACCAGAGGCGTTGCTGGGCGTACGACATCGGCGCGGCTCCCTGGCGGGCGGCCGGGACGATCTCCGGCCGGCCGCTGCCCCGCCGGGTGCCGAGCAGCCGGGCCAGGCCCGCGGGCGTGGGGTTGCCGAACACCGCGCGGGGGGTGAGGTCGGTGTCGAAGTCCTCGGCGAGGCGGGAGGCGAGCCGGATGGAGAGGATGGAGTCGCCGCCGAGCCGGAAGAAGTCGTCCTCGACGCCGGGCGGTTCGATGCCCAGCACCTCGCCGAAGACGTCCGCCGTGCGGCGTTCGGCCTCGGTGCGCGGCTCCACCCGCCCGGCCGGTGCCGTGGCCCGCGGGGCGGGCAGGGCCGCCCGGTCGACCTTGCCGTTGCCGCTCAGCGGGAGGGCGTCCAGCGGGACGAACGCGCCGGGGACGAGGTACTCGGGCAGGACGCGGGCGGCGAAGGCCCGCAGCTCCTCGGTGTCGCGGCCGGCCGGGCCCACGACGTAGGCCACGAGCCGCCGGGCGCCGGGCCGGTCCTCGCGGGCGAGCACGGCCACGTCCGCGACGCCGGGGTGGGCGGCGAGCGCCGCCTCGACCTCGCCGGGCTCCACCCGGAAGCCGCGGATCTTGACCTGGTCGTCGGCGCGGCCCAGGAACTCGACGGTGCCGTCCGGCCGCCGCCGGGCCAGGTCGCCCGTGCGGTACATCCGGCTTCCGGGCGGACCGCAGGGGTCGGCGAGGAAGCGGGCCGCGGTGTCGCCGGGGCGGCCCAGGTAGCCGCGGGCGACGCCCTCTCCGGCGACGTACAGCTCGCCCGCGCAGCCCGGCGGCACCGGCCGCAGCCGGGCGTCCAGGACGTGGACGCGCATGTCGTCCAGGGGGTGGCCGACGGGGACGGTGTCGGGTACCGCCGCCGGGTCGGTGAGCGGGTAGGAGGTCGCGAAGGTGGTGGTCTCGGTGGGGCCGTAGCCGTCCACGACGGTCAGGCCGGGGCAGGCGGCCAGGACCCGGCGCACGGCCGGGGCGGGGACGACGTCACCGCCGGTCCACACCTGGCGCAGTCCGCGGAAGCAGTCCGGCGCGTCCTGGGCGAGCAGCCGGAACAGGCCGGCGGTCAGCCACAGCGCGCTCAGCCCGGCACCGCCGGCCAGCCGGCGGACGAGGGCCGCGTCCACGCCGTCGCCGGGGGCCACGACCACGCGGCCGCCGTTGAGGAGGGGCGCCCACACCTCGAAGGTGGCCGCGTCGAAGGCGACCGGCGAGTGCAGCAGCACCCGGTCGGCCACCCCGCCGGCGAACCGGCTGTCGGTGGCGAACGCCGCGACGTCACGGTGGCGTACGGCTACCGCCTTGGGCCGGCCGGTGGAGCCGGAGGTGAACATCACGTACGCCAGCCGGTCGGGGTCGGCGGGCGGCGCCTGCCGCCCCGCGCCGGCCGCGGGCGCCGCCCCGGAGCGGGCGGCGGCCACGTCCTCGGCGGTGAGCCGGACGGTGGCGCCCGCCTGGGCGAGGAGGGCGCTGCGGCGCTCCTCGGGGGCGCGGGTGTCGACGGGCAGGTAGGCGCCGCCCGCCATGAGGACCGCGAGCTGGGCGACGACGAGTTCGGCGGAGCGGTCCATCAGCAGCGCCACCCGGTCCTCGGCGGCGAGTCCGGCGGCGAGGAGCCGGGCGGACAGGGCGCCGGCCCACTCGGCGAGTTCCCGGTAGCTGACCGTGCGGTCGCCGTCGGACACCGCGGTGGCGTCCGGGGCGCGGCGGGCCTGCTCGGCGAAGAGGTCCACCGGGCTGCGCGGGGCGGCCGGGCGGGCGGGGGTGTTCCAGGCGGCCAGCAGGGCGCGGTCGGCGCCGGTGAGCAGGTCGAGGTCGGCCAGGGTGGTGCCGGCTCCGTCGGCGAGGGTGGTGAGCAGGGCGGCGAAGCGGTCCGCGGCGCGTTCGGCGGTGCCGGCGTCGAACAGGGCGGGGTCGTAGGAGAGGTCGAAGCCGAGGCGGTCGGCCAGGTGGGCGCGCAGGCACCAGGGGAAGGTGGTGGCGTCGTCGGCGCGCACCTCCTCGACGCGGACGCCGGTGCGGGCCGTGGCGGCCTCGTCCACGGGGTAGTTCTCGAACACCACCATGCTGTCGAACAGCGGTTCCCCGGCCGGGATCGCGGTGCCGGCCTGGATGCGGGGCAGGGCGAGGTGGTCGAAGCGGCGGGCGTCGCTCTGCCGTTCCTGGAGGGCGCGCAGCCAGGGCAGCACGGGTCCGGACGGGACGCGGACGCGGGTCGGCACGGTGTTGATGAACATGCCGATCATGGCCTCGACGCCGGGCAGTTCGGCGGGGCGGCCGGAGACGATGGTGCCGAACACCACGTCGTCCCGGCCGCTGTAGCGGGCCAGCAGCAGCGCCCAGGCGCCCTCGATCACGGTGTTGACGGTGAGTCCGGCACGGGCGGCACTCTCCCGCAGCCGCCGCGAGACACCGGTGTCCAGCTCGTGGTGGACGGCCGCCGCGGACCGAGCCCGGTGGGCCTCGGCGGGCGTGCGGTCGTACGGCAGCGGGGTGCGGGCGGTGAACCCGGCCAGCGCGTCCGCCCAGTGCCGTTCGGCGGCCGCCTCGTCCTGCTCGCCCAGCCAGTGCAGGAAGTCGGCGAACGGCCGCCGTACCGGGGGCGGTGTGTGCGGGCCGCCGGTCAGCTCGGCGTAGCGCGCGCAGACCTCGGTGAGCAGTTGTCCGGTGCTCCAGCCGTCGAGGACGATGTGGTGGGTGGACCACAGCAGCAGCACCTCGTCGCCGGGCAGGGCGGCCAGGGTGAGGCGGGTCAGCGGGGCGGCGGTGAGGTCCATGCCCGCCGCCCGGTCCTCGGCGAGGAGCCGCTCGGTGGCCTCGGCGCGCTGTCCGGGGGTGAGGGTGCGCCAGTCGAGGTGGGTGACGGGCAGTTCGGCGTGCCGGTGGACGATCTGGACGGGGTGGGGCAGGCCCTGCCAGTGGACGCTCGTGCGCAGCGCCGGGGTGCGGTCGGTGACCTGCTGCCAGGCGGTGGCGAAGGCGCCGGGGTCGGCCACGCCGGACAGGCGTACGGCCGTGCGGTCGAAGTAGGCGTGCTCGGTGTCGACGAGGCCGTGGAAGAGCATGCCGGACTGGAGCGGGGTGAGCGGCAGGACGTCCTCGACGTGCCGTCCGTCGCCGACGAGCCGGTCCAGCCGGTCCTGGGTGAGGCCGGCGAGGGGGAAGTCGGAGGGGGTGCGGCCGCCGGCGCCGGGGCGGGCGCAGTGCGCGACGAGGTCGCGCAGGGCGGCGGCGGTCTCCTCGGCGAGCCCGTCGACGGTGGCCCGGTCGTAGATCTCCGCCGGGTAGGTCCAGCCCAGTTCGAGGCGGCCCTCCTGGACGACTCCGGTGATGTCCAGGAGGTAGGGGCGGGGCTCGTCGGGGTCGGTGTCCCGGCCGGCCGGCGGCAGGGAGCCGCGGATCAGGCCGTCGGCGGTGGCGGTGCCGGTGTCCCACTGGCCGTGGTAGTTGAAGCCGACCAGCGGGGCGGGGGCGGAGGCGAGCGGGCTGTCGGGCCGCAGGTGGCGCAGGGCGCCGTGGCTCAGGCCGTGCAGCGGTACCGCGCGCAGCTGCTCCTTGACGGAGCGGAGGGTGTCGTGCCAGCCGGCGTCGGGGTCGACGCGCAGGGCGAGGGGGAACTCGGCGGTGAACCAGCCGACGGTGCGTGACAGGTCGACGTCCTCGAACAGGTCCTCGCGGCCGTGGCCCTCGACGCCGAGCAGCACGGTGTCGCGCCCGCACCAGCGGGCCAGGGTGCGGCCGAGGGCGCTGAGCAGGACGTCGTTGACCTGGGTGCGGTAGACCTCGGGGACCTGCCGCAGCAGGGCGTCGGTGGTGGCCGCGTCCAGGGTGACGGTGACGGTGGCGGCGGTGCCGTGGGTGTTGGCGCCGGGCCGTCCGGCGGGGAGCCCGGCCGGGGCGGCGCCGGCGGCCGTCCAGTGGGGCAGGTCCGCGTCCAGGCCGCCGGAGCGGGTGTGCCGCTCCAGGCGGGTGGCCCAGTGGCCGTAGGAGGTGCCCGGGGCGGGCAGTGCGATCGGCTGGCCGGCCGCGGCGGCCCGGTGGGCGGCCTCCAGGTCCGCCAGCAGGATGCGCCAGGAGACGCCGTCGATGACCAGGTGGTGGGCGGTGAGGACGAGTTGCGCCGGCCGGTGCGGGCCGAGGTCGAGGAGCAGGACACGCACGACCCGGCCCGCGGCGGGGTCGAGGGCGGCCTGCGCCTCGTCCGTGAGCCGCTGTGCCTCCGCCTCCGCCGCCCCGTCGTCCAGGCCGGCCAGGTCGTGCCGGGTGAAGACGGCGTCCGGTGCCTCGTCCAGCACCTCCTGGCGCCAGCCGTCGGCGGTGCGGCCGAACCGCGTCCGCAGGGCCGCGTGGTGGCGGACGAGGGCGTCGGCGGCCTGCCGCACCGGCTCGGCGTCGGTGTCCGGGGCGAGGGCGAGGCGCTGGGTCATGGTGAAGCGCAGCCGCTGCCCGGGGTTGCGCCCGTCCAGGTACCAGTGCTGGATGGGGGTGAGCGGCGCCTGGGCCGGGGTGTCCTCGGCGGTTGCCGCGGGTGGCGCCGACTCGCCGGTGCGCAGGGCGAGTTCGACGATCGTCTGGTGGCGGAAGACGTCCTTGGTGGTGAGGGCGAGGCCGGCCTGCCGGGCGCGGGAGACGATCTGGATGCTGAGGATGGAGTCGCCGCCGAGCGCGAAGAAGTTGTCCCGGGTGCCGACCCGTTCGACGCCGAGGACCTCGGCCCAGATCGCCGCGAGACGCTCCTCGGTCGCGGTGCCAGGGGCGGTGTACGGGGTGGCGCTGTCGGGCTGCGCGGGCGGGGCGGGCAGGGCACGCCGGTCGGTCTTGCCGCTGGTGGTGCGCGGGATGCCGGCGAGCGTGACGAACGCGGCGGGCACCATGTGGTCGGGCAAGGTACGGCGCAGGGCGACCCGCAGGGCGTCGGCGGAGGGGGTCCGGCCGGCGGCGGGCACCACGTAGGCGACCAGCATGAGCCGGCCGGCGTGCTCGCGGGCGGTCACCGCCGCGTCGGTGACGTCGGGGTGGCCGAGGAGCGCGGCCTCCACCTCGCCGGGTTCGATGCGGAACCCGCGGATCTTGACCTGTTCGTCGACGCGTCCGAGGAACTCCAGCAGGCCGTCCCCGTCCCAGCGGGCCCGGTCCCCGGTGCGGTACATGCGCTCGCCCGGCGCGCCGAACGGGTCGGCGAGGAAGCGGGCGGCGGTCAGTCCGGGCCGGCCGAGGTAGCCGCGGGCCACCTGCGCCCCGGCGAGGTACAGCTCGCCGGGGGTCCCGGGCGGCACCGGGCGCAGCGCGCCGTCGAGGACGTACGCCCGCAGGTTGCCGCCGGGACGGCCGAGGACCGGGCGGCCGGGCCGGTCGGCGCAGCGGCCGTAGACGGCGTCGACGGTGCACTCGGTGGGCCCGTACATGTTGTACACGGCCACGCCCAGCTCGCGTTCGGCGCGCACGAGGTCCTGCCAGGCGTCCGTGGTGACGGCCTCGCCGCCGACGAGCAGCAGCCGCGGGTGGTGGCGGCCGGGGGCGAGCAGGCCGGCGGAGGTCAGCTCGCGGAGGAAGGAGGGGGTGACGTTGACCAGGTCGATGCGGTGGGCGGCGACCTGGGCGCAGAACGCCTCCGGGTCCAGGCGCACGTCCTCGTCGACGAGGTGCACCTCGTGGCCGAGGGCGAGGAGCAGCGGTCCTTCCCAGGAGGTGTCGAAGGAGAAGGAGGCGCTGAGCGCGGCCCGCAGCCGCCGTCCGCCGGCGGTGTGCGGGGCGAGCAGGTGCTCGCGGTGGTCGTGGCAGAGGTTGGCCAGCTGCCGGTGTTCGACGGCGACGCCCTTGGGGCGGCCGGTGGAGCCGGAGGTGTGGATGATGTAGGCGGTGTGTCCGGGCAGCAGCGGCCGGACCCGGTCGGTGTCGGCCGGGTCGTGGGCGGGCAGCCGGTCCCAGTCCACCGCGTCGAGGCCGGTGAGCACGGTGTGCGGCCGGACGTCGTCGAGGAGGAACGCGACGCGGTCCTCGGGCAGCGCGGGGTCCAGGCAGACCAGGGTGGCGCCCGCCTTGAGGACCGCGAGGACCGCCACGACCAGGTCGGAGGTGCGCGGCAGGCGCACCGCGACGACGTCCTCGGGGCCGGCGCCGCCCGCGACGAGGTGGTGGGCGAGCCGGTTGGCCCGCCGGTTCAGGGCGGCGAAATCCAGGGTGGCGTCCCGCGCCACCAGGGCGGTGTCGTGCGGGGTGCGGGCGGCCTGCGCCTCGAAGAGGGCCGGGAAGGTGGTCTCCGGCTCGGACAGGAGGGCGCCCGTGCCGTGGCGGAGCACCTGCCCCCGCTCCTCGTCGGTCATCAGCGGCAGGGCGCCCACGGCCCGCCCGGGGTCCTCGGCGGCGGCCTCCAGCAGGATCCGCAGCCGGCCGGCGAGCCGCTCGGCGGTGCCGGCGTCGAAGAGCCCGGTGTTGTACTCCAGGTAGCCGGTGAGGCCGTCGTCACCCTCCACGAAGTCGAAGGCGAGGTCGAAGGTGGCGTTGCGGACCGGCGGGGTCACCGGTTCCACCGTGAGGCCGGGCAGCCGGGGTGTCTCGGCGCCCAGGTTGTGCAGCGCGACCATCACCTGGAACAACGGGGTGCGGCTGGTGTCGCGTTCGGGCTGGAGGGCGTCCACCACCCGCTCGAAGGGGACGTCCTGGTGGGCGAAGGCCTCCAGCACGGTGGCGCGCACCTCGGTGAGCAGCTCCCGGAACGACAGGTCGGGGCGGACCCGGGCGCGCAGCACGAGGGTGTTGACGAACATGCCGACCACGTCGTGCAGTTCGGGACGCTCACGGCCGGCGGTGACGGTGCCGACGGTGACGTCCTCCTGGCCGGCCCAGCGGGCGAGCAGCACCTGGCAGGCCGCCACCAGGGTCATGTAGAGGGTGGCGTCGGCCTCGCGGCCGCGTGCGCGGAGCCGCCCGGTCAGCGCGGCGGGCAGGGTGAAGGTCACCAGGGCGCCGTCGCGGGTGCGGACGGCCGGACGGGGCCGGTCGGTGGGCAGTTCCAGCGGCGTCACGCCGCCCAGGGCCCGGCGCCAGTGCGCGAGGTCGGCGTCGGCCCGGTCGGTGCGTCCGCGCTGCCAGGCGGCGTAGTCGGTGTAGCGGACGGGCAGTTCGGGCAGGTCGGGGCGGCGGCCGTCCAGGGCGGCGGCGTACAGCTCGCCCAGGTCGCGGCCGAGGACGCCGACGGACCAGCCGTCGGTGGCGATGTGGTGCACGGCGAGGACGAGGACGTGCTCGTCGGCGGTGAGCCGGGCCAGGCGGGCGCGCAGCAGCGGTCCGGTGGCCAGGTCGAAGGGGGTGGCGGCCTCGTGCTCGACGAGGGCGTCCAGGGCGGCGGGGTCCGCGAGGTCCTCCACGGTGAGCCCGACGGGCCGCGGCGGGTGGACGACCTGCCGTGCCTGGCCGTCGTGTTCGGCGAAGGTGGTGCGCAGGGTCCCGTGCCGGGCGACCAGGCCGTCCAGGGCGGTGCCCAGCGCGGCGGTGTCCAGCGGGCCGCGCAGGCGCAGCACGGACAGGGTGGTGTACTCGGTGCTGCCCGGCTCGAACCGGTCGAGGAACCACAGCCGTTGCTGGGCGTACGACAGCGGGGCGGGGGTGTCCGTGCCGCTGGCGGGGACCGCGTCGTCGGTGCCGTCGGTGCCGGGGGTGTCCAGGGCCGCGGCGAGGGCGGACAGCGTGGGGTGGGTGAACAGCAGCCGGGGTGAGACGTCGGTGCCGAACGCGGCCCGCAGCCGGGAGGTGACGCGGACGGCGAGGATGGAGTCGCCGCCGAGGGCGAAGAAGTCGTCGTCGGCGCCGACCTCGCCGGTGTCCAGGACGTCGGTCCAGGCGGCGGCGACCAGCCGTTCGGCGTGGGTGCGCGGCGCGGTCCGCGCGGCGCCGGCGGCGAAGCCGTCGGGGCCGGGGGCGGGCAGGGCGCGCCGGTCGAGCTTGCCGTTGACGGTGAGCGGCAGGGCGGGCATCGGCACGTAGGCCGCGGGCACCATGTGGGCGGGCAGCAACCGTTCCAGGTGGGCACGGAGTTCGGTGGCGGCGGGGGGCGGCACGGTGCGGTCGCCGGTGCCGGTGCCGACGACGTGGGCCACCAGCCGGCGTGTCCCGGCGGTGTCCTCGTACACGCCGACGGTCGCCGCGCCCACGCCCGGGTGGGCGTGCAGGGCGGCCTCGATCTCGCCGGGTTCGATGCGGTAGCCGCGGATCTTGACCTGCTGGTCGGCGCGGCCCAGGTACTCCAGGGTGCCGTCGGCGCGCCGGCGGGCCCGGTCCCCGGTGCGGTACATGCGGGTGCCGGGCCGCCCGAACGGGTCGGCGGGGAACCGGGCCGCGGTGAGGCCGGGCCGGTTCAGGTAGCCGCGCGCCAGGCCCTCGCCGGCGACGAACAGCTCCCCCACCGCGCCGGGCGGTACGGGGTTCATGGTGTCGTCGAGGACGTGGACCCGCAGGTCGGGGATGCCGGTGCCGATCGGGCTCGCGGTACCGCCGCGGGCGCATCCGCGGTCCAGGGCCGCGTAGGTGACGTGCACGGTGGTCTCGGTGATGCCGTACATGTTGACCAGGCGCGGCTCGGTGTCCGGGTGGCGGGTGTACCAGTCGGCGAGGCGGGTCACGTCCAGCGCCTCGCCGCCGAATATGACCGTGCGCAGCGCCAGCCGGTCGCCGGTGGCGGGGAGTTCGGCGTCCGCGCGGATCAGCGGGTAGAACGCGGAGGGGGTCTGGTTGAGGACGGTGACCTGTTCGTCGGCGAGCAGCCGCAGGAAGTCCTCGGGGGAGCGCGCGATGTCCTCGGGGACGACGACGAGCCGGCCGCCGTGCAGCAGCGGGCCCCACAGCTCCCACACGGAGAAGTCGAAGGCGTAGGAGTGGAACAGGGTCCACACGTCGTCGGGTCCGAAGCCGAACCACTGCCGGGTGTGGGAGAACAGCCGGACCACGTTGGCGTGCGGGACGACGACGCCCTTGGGGCGGCCGGTGGAGCCGGAGGTGTAGATGGCGTAGGCGGGGCTGTCGGGCAGCGGGCGGCGGGCCGGGTCGTCGGGGGCGGTGGCCGGGCGCCGGGCCAGGTCCTCCCGTACGGCGGGGTCGTCGAGCGCAAGGACGGGCACACCGGTTCCGGCGTCGGCCGGGCCGGTGGTGACCAGGGCCACCGGGCGGGCGTCGGCGAGGATGCCCCGGACGCGTTCCGCGGGCAGCGCCGGGTCGACGGGCAGGTAGGCGGCGCCGGCCTTCAGCACGGCGAGGACGGCCACCACCAGGTCGGTGGAGCGCGGCAGGGCGAGCGCCACGAACTTCTCGGGTCCGGCGCCGAGTTCGGTGAGCCGGTGGGCGAGACGGTTGGCGCGGGCGTCCAGGGTGGCGTAGTCGAGGCGGTCGTCGCCGCAGCCGACGGCCTCGGCGTGCGGGGTACGGGCGGCCTGGGCCGCGAACAGGGCGGGCAGGGTCTCCTCGGGCCGGCCCTCGGCGGTGCCGTTCCACTCGGTGAGCAGCCGGTGCCGTTCCCCGGCCGTGGTCCAGGCGAGGGCGCGCAGCGGGCGGTCGGGGTCGTCGGCGAGTTCGGTGAGGAGCAGGCACAGCCGGTCGGCGAGCGCCCGGACGGTCGCGGCGTCGAACAGTTGCGGGTCGTAGGCGAGGTCGAAGCCGAACCGCTCGCCCTGGTAGGCCCGCAGCACCAGGGGGTAGTTGGTGGCGTCCCGGGAGGAGACGTCCGTCAGGCGGATCCCGGAGCCGGCCGCGCCCGTGTCGTCGAAGGGGTAGTTCTCGAAGGCGATCATGCTGTCGAACAGCGGGCTGCCGGCGGGCACGTCGCTCAGGGCGGTCAGCTCGGCGAGGGACACCGCGGCGAACCGCCGCGCCTCGGCCTGCGCCTCCTGGAGTTCCCGGAGCCAGGCGGCGGCGGTACGTCCGCCGTCCACCCGGACGCGGGTGGGCAGGGTGTTGATGAACATGCCGACCATCGACTCGACGCCGGGCAGGTCGTCGGGGCGGCCGGAGACGGTGGTGCCGAACAGCACGTCGGGTTCGGCGCTGTAGCGGGACAGCAGCAGCGCCCAGGCGCCCTGCACCACGGTGCCGAGGGTGAGTCCGGCGGACCGGGCGGTGCGGGCCAGCCGTGCGGAGACGTCCTCGGACAGCCCGGCGGTGTGCACGTCGGCGGAGCGGGTCTCGTGCCCCGGGCGCCGGACGCGGTCGGCGGGCAGCGGGGTGGGGGTGGCGAAGCCGTCGAGGACGGTCCGCCAGTGCGCGTGCGCGGCGTCGGTGTCCTGCCCGGCCAGCCAGCGCACGTAGTCGCCGAACGGCCGCCGTACCGGGGGCCGCGGCTCGGTGCCGGCGGTGAGGGCCGCGTACTCCTCGAACACCTCGGTGAGCACCTGGGCGAGGCTCCAGCCGTCCAGGATCAGGTGGTGGGAGGTCCACAGCAGGTGCAGCCGGGCGTCGGGCAGCCGGACCAACGTCAGCCGCATCAGGGGCGCGGCGTCGAGGTCGAGGCCGCGCGCGAGGTCGTCGGCGCGGAGCCGGTCGAGCCGGTCGGCCCGCTCCGCCGCGTCCACGTCCCGCCAGTCGTACCGCTCCACCGGTACGGTGACGCGGCGGTGCACGACCTGGAGCGGTGCCGGCACACCCTCCCAGACCACGCTGGTGCGCAGGGCGGGGGTGCGGTCGGTGACCCGCTGCCAGGCCACGGCGAGGGCGTCCGGGTCGCCGACGCCCTCCAGCAGCAGCGCGGCCTGGTCGACGTACACGTCGTCCGGTCCGCCGACGAGCCGGTGGAAGAGCATGCCCTCCTGGAGCGGGGTGAGCGGCAGCAGGTCCTCCACGTCCCGGCCGTCGCCGGCGAGCCGGTCCACACCGGCCTGGTCCAGGTGGGCGAGCGGGAAGTCGGACGGGGTGCGGCCGCCCGCGCCGGGGCGGGCGCAGTGTTCGGCGATGGCGGCGAGCGCGTCCGCCATGTCGTCGGCCAGCTGCTGGACGGTGCCGGCCCGGTGCACCTGGTCGCTGTAGTGCCAGGTGATCTCCAGCTCGCCGTCGGAGACCACGGCGGAGACGTCCAACAGGTGGTCGAGGGGCCGGGTGGGGTCCACGTCCCGGCCGGGCACGCCGGCGGCGGGCGCGAAGTCCCGTCCGGGGGCAGCCTCCCACTGGCCGTGGTAGGTGAAGCAGACGGCGGGCAGCGGGAGTTCGCCGAGGGCGCGGGCCTCCGGCCGGGGTGAGCCGAGGTGGCCGAGCGCCTGGTAGGTCAGCCCGCGCCGGGGTACGGCCCGCAACCGCTCCTTGACGGCCTTGAGGGTGGCGCCCCAGTCGCCGGGGCCCGCCGGGGTGAGGGTCACCGGGTACTGGGTGGTGAACCAGCCGACCGTGCGGGACAGGTCGACGCCCTCGGCCAGGTCCTCCTCGCGTCCGTGGCCCTCCAGGGCGACGGTGACCCGGTCGGTGCCCGTCCAGTCGGCGAGGACCCGGCCCAGCGCGCTCAGCAGCACGTCGTTGACCTGGGTGCGGTACACGCCCGGCACGCGGCGCAGCAGGGCGTCGGTGGTGGCGCGGTCGACGCGGGTGCGCACGGTGCGTACCGAGCCGGCGAACGGGGTGCCGGGGAGGTCGACGGGCAGCTCGGCGCGGGGCTGAGCGGCCTCCTCGGTCCAGTACGGCAGGTCGTCGTCCAGGTCGCCGGCCCGGACCCGGTCGGCGAGCCGGCGTGCCCAGTCGGTGAACGGCGTGTGCTCGGGTTCGAGCCGGGGCTCCTCCCCCGCCGCGGCCTGCCGGTAGGCCGCCTCCAGGTCGGCGAGCAGCACCCGCCAGGAGACGCTGTCCACCGCCAGGTGGTGGGCGGTGAGGAACAGCTGGGGGCGGTCGCCGCCGGTCAGCAGGGCGGCGCGCACGAGGGCGCCGGTGGCCGGGTCCAGGGCGGCGCGGGCGGCGTCGGCGGCCTCGGCGGGCGGGGTCGCGGGGGCGGGGCGGGTCAGCAGCGCGGTGCCCGAGCCGGTGCCGGGGTGCTGCCGCCAGGTCCGCTCCGTGCGGGTGAAGCGGGCGCGCAGCGCCGGGTGGTGGGCCACGACGGCTTCCAGCGCCCGTTCCAGGGCGTCCGGGTCGAGGTCGCGGGGCAGGTCGAGCAGCATCGACATGCTGAAGTGCCGCAGCGGGCCGTGGGTGGCGAGGAACCACTCCTGGACGGGGGTGAGCGGGGCGGGCCCGTCCTCGTGCGGGCGCCGGGGCGCGGGCACGGGGGCGGTGCGGTGGGACGCGGCGGCGGCCAGGTCGGCGACGGTCTGGTGGCGGAAGACGTCCTGGGAGCCGATCCGCAGGCCCGCGGCGCGGGCCCGGGCGACGGCCTGGATGCTGAGGATCGAGTCGCCGCCCAGCTCGAAGAAGTTGTCCGTGACGCCGACCCGGGGCACGCCGAGCACCTCGGCCCAGATCCCGGCCAGCGTCTCCTCGTCCGGGGTGCGGGGGGCGGCGAACTCGCGGCGGCCCTCGGTGGGCGCGGGGGCGGGCAGGGCGCGGCGGTCCAGCTTGCCGCTGGTGGTCAGCGGCAGCGCGTCGAGCGGGGTGAAGGAGGACGGCACAAGCGGGTCCGGCAGGGTACGGCGCAGGGCCGCCCGCAGGTCGGCGGTGACGGGCCGGGGCGCGCCGGGCGCGGGGACGACGTAGGCGGCGAGGCGGGTGTGGCCGTGCGCGTCGGGCGCGGCGACGACCGCGGCGGCGCCGATGCCGGGCAGGGCGAGCAGGGCGGCCTCGATCTCGCCGGGCTCGATCCGGTGGCCGCGCACCTTCACCTGGTCGTCGGCGCGGCCGAGGTAGTCCAGGCGGCCGTCGGCGGTCCAGCGGGCCAGGTCGCCGGTGCGGTACATGCGGGTGCCGGGCGGGCCGTAGGGGTCGGCGGGGAAGCGGGCCGCGGTGAGGCCGGGGCGGCCGGTGTAGCCGCGGGCCAGCTGGTCACCGGCGAGGTACAGCTCGCCGCCGACGCCGGGCGGCACCGGCTGGAGCCGGTCGTCCAGGACGTAGGCGCGGACGCCGGGCAGGGGGCGGCCCACGAGCGGGCGGTCGCCGCCGTCGATGCGGCAGGACAGGGCGTCGACCGTGCACTCGGTGGGGCCGTAGAAGTTGTGGGCCCGCACGTCCGGGTGGGCGGCCAGCTCGCGCCACAGGGCCGGGCCGACGGCCTCGCCGCCGAGCATGAGGACGCGGGGGTGGTGCCGGGGGTCGGTGAGCAGTCCGGCGGGCAGCAGCTGCCGCAGGTAGGACGGGGTGACGTCGAGGAAGTCGACGCGGTGTTCGACCACGTACTCGACCAGGGCGGCCGGGTCCATCCGGGTGACCTCGTCGACGAGGTGCAGCGGATGGCCGTCGGCCATCAGCAGCACACCCTCCAAGGAGGTGTCGAAGGAGAAGGACGCGGTGAGCGCCACCCGCAGCGGGCCGCCGCCGGCGTCGGCGACGAAGCCGTCGCGGTGGGCGGCGAGCAGGCGCACGGCCGAGCGGTGGGAGACGGCGACGCCCTTGGGGCGGCCGGTGGAGCCGGAGGTGTGGATGACGTAGGCGGTGTTCAGCGGGTGCAGCGGGGCGCGCCGGTCGGCGTCGGTGGGGTCGGTGTCCGGGGCGGTCGCGGGCACCGCGCGCAGCGCGGCCTCGTCCAGGACCAGGGCGGGGCTGGTGTCGTCCAGGAGGTAGCGGACGCGTTCCTCGGGCAGGGCCGGGTCCAGCGGCAGGTAGCCGGCGCCGGACTTCCAGGTCGCGAGGATCCCCACGATCATGTCGGCGGTGCGCGGCAGCCGCAGCGCGACCAGTCGTTCGGGGCCGGCGCCGAGGGCGATGAGGTGGTGGGCGAGCCGGTTGGCGCGGGCGTTGAGGTCGGCGTAGCCGAGCCGTTCGCCGCCGGCGACGAGGGCGAGGGCGTCGGGGGTGCGGGCGGCGCGCCGCTCGAAGAGGGCGGGGTAGGTGGTGTCGTCCACCGGCGGCGCGGCGGGGTTCCAGTCGTGGAGGACCTGGCGGGTCTCCGCCCCGGACAGCAGGGGCAGGCTGCCCAGGGGCCGGTCGGGGGCGTCGGTGGCGCCCGCCAGGAGGCGCAGCAGCTGTCCGGTCATGCGCTCGGCGGTGGCCGCGTCGAACAGGTCGGTGCGGTACTCCAGCAGACCGGTCAGGTGGTCGCCGTCGGGGACGAACTCCACGCTCAGGTCGAAGGTGGCCGCCTGCCGGGGCACGGTGACCGGTTCGGTGGCGAGGCCCTGCGGGGCGGTCGCGGCGGGCGGGTCGGGGTGCAGCAGGACGAGCACGTCGAACAGCGGGTTGCGGCCCGCCTCACGGGGTGCGCCCACCGCTTCCACGATCCGCTCGAACGGCGTGTCGCCGTGCGCGAACGCGCCGTTGACCGTGTCGGCCGCCTCCGTGAGCAGGGAGCGGAAGGTGGCGGAGGGGTCCACGGTGGTGCGCAGCACGACCGTGTTCACGAAGAAGCCGACGGTCCGTTCCAGGTCGGTGCGGGACCGGCCGGGGGTGAGGGAGCCGACGGTGATGTCGTCCTGGCCGGACCAGCGGGCCAGCAGGGCCTGGGTGGCGGCGACCAAGGTGGTGTGCAGGGTGGTGCGGTGGTCGCGGGCGAGGTCGCGCAGCCGGGCCGTGAGACGGGCGGGGACGGTGAAGGTGTGGACGGCGCCCGCGCCCGCCTCCTCGCCGCGCCGCGGCCGGTCCAGGGGCAGCTCGGGGGCGACCGCGCCGGCCAGCCGGTCCTTCCAGTACGCCAGGTGCTTCTCCAGACGGGGTCCGGAGAGCTGCTCGCGCTGCCACACCGCGAAGTCCGGGTACTGGGTGGCGACCGGGGGCAGGCCGGGTTCGGCGCCCCGGGCCAGGGCGTCGTAGGTGGTGCAGAGTTCGTCCAGGACCAGGCCCATCGACCAGCCGTCGGTGACGATGTGGTGGGCCGTCAGCAGCAGCACGTGGGAGGTGGCGGACTCGCGCAGCAACAGCGCCCGCAGCAGGGGGCCCCGCCGCAGGTCGAAGGGGCGGGAGTACTCGGCCCGCAGGTCCGCGTCCAGGTCACCGGTGTCGTGGACCGGCAGCGGCACCGGGCCCGCCGGGTGCACGGTCTGCGCGGGTCGGCCGTCGGTCTCGGTGAACGTGGTGCGCAGCGCCTCGTGCCGGGCCACCACGGCGGTCAGCGCCGCACGCAGCGCGTCGTGGTCGGGGGTGCCGGTGAGGCGGACGGCGACCGCGCTGTTGTAGCGCGCGTCACCCGGGCGCAGGCGGTCCAGGAACCACAGGCGTTGCTGGGCGAAGGACAGCGGCAGCGGCCGGTCCCGGCGGGCGCGCGGGACGCCCTGCCGGGCGGCGCCGGGGGCCGCGGCCCCGGCCCGTCCGGCGAGGCGTCGGCGCAGCGCCTCCCTGAGGTCGGCGGGGAGGGCCTCGGCGCGGTCCTGCCGGGCGGACGCCGGGGTGCCGGGGCGGTTGTCGGGGCTGGACGGGGTCGAAGACGTCATGGTCGTCGGATCCTCACCGTTCGTCTTGGTCGGGGCCGCCGTACGCGGCGTCTTCGTCGTCGGGGGCGGGGTGGGTGTGCCCCGCGGGCGGGCCGTCCCCGCCGTCGTGGCCGTACGCGGCGGCCTCGAGTTCGCTCAGCACCTGGTCCTCCACGAGCTCCGCCAGGGCGGCGACGGTGCGGGAGACGAGGATGTCGCGGGGGGTGAGGGTGACGCCGAACGCGTCGTTGGCGCGGGAGGCGATCAGCAGGGCGCGCATGGAGTCGCCGCCCAGCAGGTAGTAGTCGTCCTCGGCGCCCACGGGCGTCCCGAGGGTCTCCTCCCAGATGGCTGCCACGGCCTCCTCGGTGGGCGTGCGCGGTGCCACGTACCCGGCCTGTTCCTCCCGCTCCTCGGCCGGGGCCGGGGCGGGCAGGGCGGCGCGGTCGGTCTTGCCGTTCTCGGTCACCGGGAAGCGGTCGAGGACCACGAACGCCGTGGGGACCATGTGGGCCGGCAGGAAGCGGGCGGCCAGCGTCCGCAGCGCGGCGGCGGTGGGCGGTTCGGCGCCGGGTGCCGTGAGCAGGTGGGCGACCAGGCGCGGCAGGCCCGGTTCGTCCTCGCGGACGCTCACCACGGCGTCCAGCACGCCCGGGTCCCGGGCGAGGACGGCCTCCACCTCGCCCGCCTCGATGCGGTGGCCGCGCAGTTTGAGCTGGTGGTCGGTGCGGCCCAGGTAGTGCAGCTCGCCGTGGGCGTCGCGGCGCACCAGGTCGCCGGTGCGGTACATGCGGGTGCCGGGCGGGCCGAACGGGTCGGCGGTGAAGCGGGCGGCGGTCAGTCCGGGCCGGCCGAGGTAGCCGCGGGCCAGCGCGGGCCCGGACAGCCACAGTTCGCCGGTGACGCCGTCGGGGACCGGCCGCAGCCGGGCGTCGAGGACGTAGGCGCCGGTGGCGGGCAGCGGCCGGCCGATGGGCGGGGCGGCGCCGTCCGGCCGCAGGGGCGCGGACCAGGTGGCGACGACGGTGGCCTCGGTGGGCCCGTAGGAGTTGACCATGCGGTGGTGCGGGGCCCAGCGGCCGACGAGTTCGGCGCCGCACGCGTCGGCCCCGACGGTCAGCGTCTTGAGGTCGGGGAGGGTGCCGGGGGTGTCGGGCGGCAGGGTGGCGAGCGCGGCCGGCGGCAGCAGGGTGTGGGTGACGCGTTCGGCGCGCAGTACGTCGGCGAGCTGGGCGCCGAGCAGCGGTCCGGGCGGGGGGACGACCAGGCGGGCGCCGTGCGGCAGGGACATGCACAGCTCCAGGACGCAGGCGTCGAAGCTGGGCGTGGCGAAGGCCAGCACCCGGTCGCCGGGGGCCACCTGGTAGTGGGCGGCCTCGGCGGCGGAGAACGCGGCGAGCCCGCGGTGGGTGACGACGACTCCCTTGGGGGTGCCGGTGGAGCCCGAGGTGTAGATGACGTACGCCGGGTCGTCCAGGTCGAGCGGGCGGGTCCGGTCGGCGTCGGTGGGCCGGTGCCCGGGCGTGTCGTGCGGCGGTGCTGCGAGCAGTCCGGCGATCTCCTTGGCGTCGAGGGTGAGGGCGGGGGCCGCGTCGCGCAGCATGAGGGCGATCCGCTCCTCGGGGTAGGCCGGGTCGACGGGCAGGAACGCGGCACCCGCCTTGGCCACCGCGAGCTGGGCCAGCACCATGTCCACCGAGCGCGGCAGGAGCAGGGCGACCAGGTCGCCGGGGCCCGCGCCGCGGGCCATGAGCGCGTGCGCCAGCCGGTCGGCCGCCGCGTCGGCCTGCGTGAACGTGAGCAGGGTGCCGGGTCCGGCGAGGGCGGGGGCGGTCGGCCACCTGTCGACGGCGGCCTCCACGAGGGCCGGCAGGGTGGCGGCGGGCACGGGTGTGCGGTCGGGGCGGGCCGGCGGGTTCAGCAGCCGGTCCCGCTGGGCGGGCGGGAGCACGTCGATGTCGTCGAGGCGGGTGGTGCCGTCGGTGGCGGCCAGGGCGTGCAGGGTGTGCAGCAGCTGGCCGGCCAGGGAGCCGGCGGTGGCCGCGTCGAAGCAGCGCGGGTCGTAGCCGAGTTCGACGGCGAGCCGGTCGCCGGGCGAGACGACGACGGTGAGCGGGTAGTTGGTGGCCTCCCGGGCGTCCAGGTCCCGCACGGTCAGGCCGTGCGCGCCGGCGGTCGCGTCACCGACGGGGTAGTTCTCGAAGACGACCAGGCTGTCGAACAGCTCGGTGCCGGCCGGCAGCCCGGTCAGTCCGTGCAGCTCGTTGAGGGGCATGTGGTCGTGCCGGCGGTCCTCGGCCCGGGCCTCCTGCACCGCGCGCAGCCAGTCGGCGCAGGGCGCGCCGCCGTCGACGGCGGTCCGGGCGGGCAGGGTGGTGATGAACAGGCCGGTGATGGTGTCGGCGCCGGGCAGGTCGGCGGGCCGGCCGGAGACGGTGGTGCCGAAGCACACCTCCGGCTCCCCGCTCCACCGCGCCAGCAGCAGCGCCCAGGCGCCCTGCACCAGCGTGTTGAGGGTGAGGCGGTGGCGGCGGGCGAACTCCTGGAGCCGGCCGGTCTCCTCGGTGCCGAGCCGCTGGGACAGCCAGGTGCCGGAGCGGGCCGTGGTGCCCGGCGCGGGCCGGCGGTCGTAGGGCAGCGGGGTGGGACCGCTCAGGCCGGCGAGGACGTCGCGCCAGTGCTCCGCCGCCCGGCCGGTGTCGCGGGCGGCCAGCCAGCCGGCGTAGTCCGCGAACGGCCGGCGTTCGGGCAGCCGGGGCGGCTCGCCGCGAACCAGGGCGGCGTGCGCGGCCATGACGTCGGACAGGACGTGGAAGACGCTCCAGCCGTCCAGCAGGACGTGGTGGAAGGTCCACACCACCCGTACGGCGTCCGGGCCGAGCCGGACCAGGGCGAGCCGCAGCAGCGGGGCCCGGTCCAGGGCGAGGCCCTCGGCGCGTTCGGCGGCGAGCAGCCGCTCCAGCTCGGCGTCCCGCCGGTCGGCGGGCAGCCCGCTCCAGTCGTGCTCGGTGACCGGCAGGGTCACGTCGCGGTGGACGACCTGGAGGGGCACGGGTACGCCGTGCAGGGCGACGGAGGTGCGCAGCACGGGGGTGCGGTCGACGACGTGCCGCCATGCGGCCGCCAGTAGGCCGGGGTCCCGGGCGCCGTCCGCCACGAAGGTGATCTGCTCGACGTACAGGCCGTGTCCGGCCTCGTCCAGGCCGTGCACCACCATGCCGGTCTGGGTGGGGGTGAGCGGATAGACGTCCACGACGTCCCCGCCGGTGCCGACGAGTCGGTCCACGGCCGCTTGGTCGAGCGGGGCGAGCGGGAAGTCGGAGGGGGTGCGGCCGCCGGCGCCGGGCTCGGCGCAGTGCCGGACGATCTCCTCCAGTTCGGCGGTCAGTTCGGCCGCCAGCCGGGCGACGGTCTCCCGCCGGTGCAGCTCGCGGGAGTAGGACCAGGTGAACTCGAGGCGGCCGTCGGCGACCCGGCCCAGCACGTCGAGGAGGTGCGGGCGCTGGGCGGTGGTGTCCATGCCGCCGCCGAGGGCGCCGTGCGGCGCGTGCAGCAGGCCGCCCGGGGCGGGCGTCCGGTCCTGCTGGCCCAGGTAGTTGAAGCAGACCTGGGGCAGGCCGGGCAGGCCGGCGCCGGCCGTGGGGTGCAGGTGGCGCAGCGCGCCGTAGCCCAATCCGCCGTGCGGGACGGCGCGCAGGTTCTCCTTGACGGCCTTGAGGACGGTGCCGGTGTCCGCGTGGCGGGGCACGTCCAGGGCGACCGGGTACATCGCGGTGAACCAGCCGGCGGTGCGGGCGAGGTCGGTGTCGTCGAACAGCTCCTCGCGGCCGTGTCCTTCGAGGGTCACCGCGACCCGGTCCCGGCCGGTCCAACGGGCCAGGACCCGGCCGAGCGCCGAGAGCAGGACATCGTTGACGCGGGTGCGGTACGCCTCGGGCACGTCCTGGAGCAGCCGGCGGGTGTCCTCGGCGCCGAGGACGGTGGTGACGCTCTCCTCGACGGCGACGGTGTTCGCGCCGTCGGCGTGGTCGGTGGGCAGGGCGGCGGTGGTGTCCAGGTCACGCCAGTGGGCGAGTTCGGTGTCGAAGCCGCCCGCCGCGGTGTGCTCGGCGAGCCGCCGGGCCCAGGCCGCGAACGAGGTGCTCTTGGCGCCGAGGGCCGGCCGCTCGCCGTCGCGCAGGGCACGGTGGGCGGTGTCCAGGTCCTCCAGGATCAGCCGCCAGGACACGGCGTCCACGACGAGGTGGTGCGCGGCGAGCAGCAGCACCGGCCGGCCGCCGTCCCCGGGGCGGCACAGCGCGGCCCGCAGCAGCGGCCCGGCGGCCAGGTCGAAGCCCGCGCCGAGCGCGGCGGCCACCTCGGGCACGGCCGCCCGGTCGTGCACCTCCAGGTGCGGGGCCTGGCCGGGCGGCGTGCCGTGCTGGCGCCAGGTCCCGTCCCCGGCCGGCTCGAACCGCATCCGCAGCGCGTCGTGGTGCTCCAGCACGGCTGCCAGGGCGGCGCGCAGCAGCGTCTCGCCGGGGTCCTCGGCCAGCTCGAAGGCGACCGTCTGGCTGAAGTGGGCGGGGTCACCGGTCAGGGTGTCGAACAGCCAGTGCTGTACGGGGGTGAGCGGGGCGTCGCCGACCACGGGACCCTGTTCGGCGGTGACCGCGGCCGCGTGGAACTCCGTGGCCGCCGCCGCGAGTTCGGCGAGGGTCTGGTGGGTGAACAGGTGGCGGGGGGTCAGGGCGAGACCGGCGCGGCGGGCGGCCGAGACGATCTGGATGCCGAGGATGGAGTCGCCGCCCAGCGTGAAGTAGTTGTCGTCGGCGCCGACCTCGGGCACACCGAGCACCTCGCGCCAGATCGCCGCGAGGGTCCGCTCCGCCTCGGTGCGCGGCGGCCGGGCGGTGCCGCCGGTGGCCGTGGCCTCCCACCGGGGCGCGGGCAGGGCCCGCCGGTCCAGCTTGCCGGTGGCGCCGAGCGGCAGCCGGTCCAGCGGCACGACGAGGGCCGGCACGAGGTGGTCGGGGAGGCTCCGGCCGAGGAAGGCGCGCAGGTCGGCGGGGTCCGGCAGGGCCGCCCCGCGGGGTACCGCGTAGCCGACCAGCCGGCGGTGGCCGGCGTGCTCGACCACCCGGGCCGCCGCGGCGGCGACGTCCGGGTGCCGGGTCAGCGCGGCCTCCAGCTCGCCGAGTTCGATGCGGAAGCCGCGCACCTTGACCTGGTCGTCGCCGCGGCCGAGGTAGCGCAGGTCGCCGTCGGGTGTCCAGCGGACCAGGTCGCCGGTGCGGTACATGCGGGCGCCGGGCGGGCCGAACGGGTCGGGCAGGAAGCGTGACGCGGTCAGGCCGGGCCGGCCGAGGTAGCCGCGGGCCACACCGGTGCCGGCGAGGAACAGCTCGCCGGGCGCGCCGACGGGCACCGGGCGCAGGTGGGCGTCCAGGACGTAGGCGCGGGCGCCGCCGACGGGGCGGCCGATCGGCGGGTCGCGGTCGGGGTCGGCCGGGTCGCAGGTGAAGGCGGTGGCGTAGACGGTGGCCTCGGTGGGGCCGTAGATGTTCATGACCCGGCAGCCGGGGACGGCCTCGCGGACCCGGCGTACGGTGCGGGCGGGCAGCCCCTCCCCCGCGAGGACCACGGTGTCCGCGGTGACCTGTACGGCGTCCTCGGCGAGCAGCCGGTCCAGGGCGGAGGGCACCGCGCTGAGCAGTCCGGCCCGCCAAAGCCCGGGGCGTTCGGCCAGCGCCAGCAGGTCGCGGACGATCTCCACGCAGCCGCCGGACAGCAGCGGGGAGAAGATCTCGAAGACGGACACGTCGAAGTTGAGCGAGGTGGAGGCGACCACGTGGGCCGCTCCCCGGCCGGTGAACTCGGCCGCGGCCCAGTCGGTGAGCGCCAGCACCGACGCGTGGGTGACGACGACTCCCTTGGGTCGGCCGGTGGAGCCGGAGGTGTGGATGACGTAGGCCGGGTGGCCGGGCAGCAGGGGTTCGCGGCGCTCGCCGTCGCCGCCGGGCGTGTCCGGGAGGGCCGCGGCACGGTCCTGGTCCAGCAGGATGCGGGTGTACAGGCCCTCGGGCAGCCGGCCGGCTGTCTCCGTACTGGTGATGACGGCGTCGGGCCGTACGTCCTCGAACAGGAAGGCGACGCGCTCGGCCGGGTACTGCGGGTCGACCGGCAGGTAGGCGGCGCCGCTCCGGAGCACGGCCAGGAGCGCCACGACCAGGTCGGCGGTGCGGGGCAGGCACAGGGCGACGAACCGCTCGGGTCCGGCGCCGGCGGCGACGAGCCGTCGGGCCAGGGCGCCGGAGCGGGCGTCGAGTTCCTGGTAGGTCAGGCAGGTGTCGCCGTGGCGGACGGCGGGGGCGTGCGGGGTGCGCTCGGCCTGCCGGCGGAACGCCTCGGGCAAGGTGTCCCGCGGTGCCTCCCGCACCGCTCCGCCGAACCGGGCGACGAGGTCGCGGCCGCCCGCCGGGTCCAGCAGGGGCAGGTCGGCGAGGCGACGGTCGGGGTCGGCGGCCATCCCGGTCAGCAGGGTGCGCAGGCTCTCGCCGAGCGCCTCCACCGTGGCCGGGTCGAAGGCGCCGGGATCGTAGTCCAGGTTCACGGCCAGGCTGTCCCCGGGCGCGACGACCACGCTGAGCGGGTAGTTCGTCGGCTCCAGGTCCCGCTCCTGCTCCATGGCGAGGCCGTGCCGGGCGAGCGAGCCCTCGTCGAACGGGTAGTTCTCGAACACCACGATGGAGTCGAACAGGCTGGTGCCGCCGGGCACCTCGCTCCAGGACTGCACCTGGGCCAGCGAGACGAAGTCGTGGCGCCGGGCCTCGGACTGGGCGGCCTGGAGTTCGCCCAGCCACTCCGGCAGCGGGCGCCGTCCGTCGACGCGCACCCGGGTGGGCAGGGTGTTGATGAACAGGCCGACCATCGAGGTGACGCCCGGCAGGCCCGCGGGCCGGCCGGAGACGGTGGTGCCGAACACCACGTCGTCGCCACCGCCGTAGCGGGCGAGCAACAGCGCCCACGCGCCCTGGAGGACGGTGTTGAGGGTCAGCCCCGCCCGCTGGGCGGTCTCCCGCAGCCGCGCCGTGACGTCCCGGCCGAGGGTCACCCGCACCGTCCCGGAGGAGGCGTCGCGGTGGGCCTGGGCGGGGCGCCGGTCGCGGGGCAGCTCGGTGGGGGCCTGGAAACCGGCGAGCGTCTCGCGCCAGTACCGTTCGGCCCGGCCGGTGTCCTGCCCGGCCAGCCAGTGCAGGTAGTCGGCGAAGGGCCGGCGGCGCGGCGGCTCGGGGCGGCGTCCCGAGGTCAGGGCCGCGTACCGCTCGCACACCTCGTCGAAGACCTGGGCCGCGCTCCAGCCGTCCAGCAGGACGTGGTGGAAGGTCCACACCAGGCGGACCCGGTCCGGGGCCAGCCGGATCAGCATCAGCCGCATCAGGGGGGCGGTGCCGAGATCGATGCCCGCCCGCCGGTCCTCGGCCAGCAGCCGGTCCAGGTCGCGGGCACCGCCGCCGTCGGGCCGCGCCGTCCAGTCGTGGTGGGTGACGGGCACGGTGGCCCGGTGCCGGACGACCTGGAGCGGTTCGGGCGTCTCCTGCCAGACGAGGCCGGTGCGCAGGACCGGGTTGGCGTCCGCGGTCTGCTGCCAGGCCGTGGCCAGGGCGTGGGGGTCGGTGACGCCGGACAGCACCAGCTGCACCTGGTTGACGTAGGTGCTGCCCTCGGGGTCCAGCAGGCTGTGGAAGAGCATGCCCGCCTGCATCGGTGTCAGCGGGTACACGTCCGCGACCTCGCGCCCGTCGCCGGCGATCCGGTCCACGGCCGCCTGGTCCAGCCGGGCCAGCGGGAAGTCGGAGGGGGTACGGCCGCCCGCGCCGGGGCGGACGCAGTGGGCGACGAGGTCCTCCAGCGCCCGCAGCATGCCCCCGGCGAGCGCGGCGACGGTGTCCTCTCGGTGCCGTCCGGGGCTGTAGTGCCAGGTGATCTCCAGCTCGTCGTCCTCGACGCGGGCGACCACGTCCAGCAGGTGCGGCCGTTCGGTGCCGGGTGCCTCCGCGCCGCCGAGGCCGCCGGGCACCGCGCCGACCAGGGTGCCGCCGCCGGCGGACCAGTCGAACCGTCCGAGGTAGTTGAAGCTGATGCCGGGCATGGGGGTGCCGGTGAGGGCGGCGTCACGGGCGAGGTGGCGCAGGACGCCGTGGCCGAGACCGCGCTCGGGTACGGCCCGCAGCTGCTCCTTGACCGCTTTGAGCGCGGTCCCCCAGTCGCCCGCCGGGACGGTGAGGGCGACCGGGTACAGGGAGGTGAACCAGCCGACCGTGCGGGACAGGTCGACGTCCTCGAACAGCTGGTCCTCGCGGCCGTGGCCCTCCAGGCCGACGGCGACGGTGGCGCGCCCGGTCCAATCGGCCAGGACCCGGCCCAGCGCGGTGAGCAGGACGTCGTCGATCCGGGTGCGGTAGGCGCCGGGAACGCGGCGCAGCAGGTCGTCGGTGCGGTCGCGGTCCAGGCGCACGGTGACCTCGCGGACGCCGGCCGTGGTGGCGTCGCCGTCGCCGTCGGCGGGCAGCGGCTCCGCGCAGTGCCGGGCGGTCCGCGCCCAGTGGTCGCGCGCGGCGGCGAACCCGGTCGCCGCGCGGGCGCGCAGCCGGTCCGCCCACTCGCGCACGGAGGTGGTGCGGGCGGGCAGGCGTACGGGTTCGCCCGCCGCGGCCTGCCGGTAGGCGGTCTCCAGGTCCTCCAGCAGGATGCGCCAGGAGACGCCGTCGACGACCAGGTGGTGGACGACGAGCAGCAGCCGGGCGGGCCGGGTGCCGTCGGCGGTGAACAGGCGGGCGGCGCACAGCGGCCCGGTGCCGAGGTCCAGCCCGGCGTGGGTGGCCGCCGTGACCGCCTCCTCGTCCTCCGGGGCGTGGACCCGGAGCAGTTCGGGGGCCGGGTCGTCGGCGGCGGGTATGTGCTGGTGCCAGGTGCCGTCGGCCTCGAGGCGGAACCGGGCGCGCAGGGCGTCGTGGTGGGTCCACAGGGCGGTGAGGGCACGGCGCAGGGCGTCCTCGTCGACCGGGCCGGCCGTCTCGACGACGACGGACTGGTTGAAGAACGCGGGCTGTTCTGGCCGCGGGTCGAGGAACCAGTGCTGGATGGGGGTCAGGCCGGCCTCGCCGCTGACCGGCGCGGTGCCGGCGACGGCGGGCGCGGCGGCCCCGGCGGCGGCCAGCGCGGCGACGGTGGGGCGCCGGAACAGGTCGCGCGGGGTGAGGGTGAGGCCCGCGGCCCGGGCGCGGGAGACGACCTGGATGCTGAGGATGGAGTCGCCGCCCAGCATGAAGAAGTTGTCGTCCACGCCGACGCGTTCGACACCGAGCAGGTCGGCCCAGATCCCGGCGAGGAGCCGCTCGGACTCGGTGCGCGGGGCCCGGTAGGCGCCCTCGGCGCCCGCCGACCAGTCGGGGGCGGGCAGCCGCCGCCGGTCGACCTTGCCGTTGGCGGTCAGCGGCAGCGCGGGGACGGTGACGAACGCGGCGGGGAGCATGTAGTCGGGCAGTCCGGCCGCCAGGTGGTCGCGCAGCGCGGCGGCGGCGGGCACCTCGGCGCCCTCGGCCGGGACGAGGTGGGCGGCCAGCCGCTTGCGGCCCCCGTCCTCGTACAGGGAGACGACGGCCTCGGCGACGGCGGGGTGGGCGGTCAGCCGGGCCTCGATCTCGGCGGGCTCGACCCGGAAACCGCGGATCTTGATCTGGTCGTCGGCACGGCCGACGAAGTGGAGTTCGCCGTCGGCGCTCCAGCGCACGACGTCACCGGTGCGGTACATCCGCCCGCCGGCCGGCCCGAAGGGGTCGGCGAGGTAGCGGGCGGCCGTCGCGCCGGGCCGGCCGGCGTAGCCGCGGGCGAGTCCCGCGCCGGCGATGTACAGCTCGCCGGGGACGCCCGGCGGCTGGGGCTGGAGGGCGCCGTCCAGGACGTACACGCGGGTGTTGTCCAGCGGCCGTCCGATGGGCAGGACGGCGGGCAGCGGGTCCCCGGCGCGGAAGACGCGGCGGGTGGCGAACGTGGTGGTCTCGGTGGGGCCGTAGCCGTCCACGACGGTCAGGCCGGGGCAGGCGTCCAGCACCCGGCGCACGACCGCGCCCGGCACGGCCTCGCCGCCCGTCCACACCTCCCGGGCGCCGCGCAGGCAGCCCGGGTCCTCCTGGGCGAGCAGGCGGAACAGTCCGGCGGTCAGCCACAGGCAGCCGACGCCCTGCTCGGTGACGGCGCGGCGGACCGCGGCGGCGTCCAGGTCGGCCGGCGGGGCGAGGACGGCCGTGCCGCCGCGCAGCAGCGGCACCCACACCTCGTAGGTGGCGGCGTCGAAGGCGTGCGGGGAGTGCACGAGGACCCGGTCGTGCCCGGCGAACGCCCGGTCCAGGGCGAGCGCGGCCACGTCGCGCTGGCGCACCGCGACGCCCTTGGGGACGCCGGTGGAGCCGGAGGTGAACATCAGGTACTGCACGTTGTCGGGGTGGACGGCGTGGGCGGGCGCGGGGTGGTCCGCGGGCGCGGGGCCGTCGATCCTGAGGACGCGGTCGCCCGGCAGCAGGTCGTGGGCGGTCTCCTCCCGGGCTGCGTCGGTGAGCAGCAGGTCGGCCCCGGCCTCGGCGAGCATCCGGCGCAGCCGTTCGCGCGGCGCCCGGCCGTCCAGCGGGACGTACACGCCGCCGGTGCGGACGAGCGCGAGCTGGGCGACGACCAGCTCCACGGAGCGGTCCACGAGCACACCGACCGGGCGTTCCGGCCGTATGCCGAGCGCGGCCAGCCGGGCCGCCCAGCGCGCCGACCGCGCGTCGAGCTCGCGGTAGGTGACGCGTTCGGTCCCGGCCTCCACGGCCACCGCGTCGGGGGTGCGGCGCGCCTGCTCGGCGAAGAGGGCGGCGACGGTGGTGTCGGGCAGGTCGGTGGCGGTGTCGTTCCAGGTGCGCAGCACCTGTGTACGGCGGTCCGGGCCGAGCAGCGGCAGCCGGGCGGGCGGACGCGGGGACCCGCCGGGCATGCCGGTGAGCAGCACGGCCAGGTACTCGGCCAGCCGTTCGGCGGTGGCGGTGTCGAACAGCTCCGGGTCGTAGCCGACGCGCAGGGTCAGCTCCGTGCCCGGGTACGCGGTCAGGCTGAGCGGGTAGTTGGTGGTCTCGATGCCCTCCAGGCCGCTCAGGGACAGTCCGTGGGCGGCGGCGAGGCCGTCGTCCACCGGGTAGTTCTCGAAGACGACGATGCTGTCGAACAGGCCGACCCGCTCCGGGAGCGCGGTGAACGTCCGGATCCGGGTGAGCGGGACGTGGTCGAAGCGCCGGTCGTCGCTCTGGTCGCGCTGGAGGGCGCGCAGCCAGTCCACGAGGGTGCCGTGGGCGGGGACGGTGACGCGGGTGGGCAGGGTGGTGATGAACAGGCCCGTCATGACGTCGGAGCCGGGCAGCTCGGGCGGCCGGCCGGACACGGTGGTGCCGAACACCACTTCGTCGCGGCCCGCCTGACGGCCCAGCAGCAGCGCCCAGGCGCCCTGCACCAGGGTGTTGAGGGTGAGGCCCGAGGTCCGTGCCAGCTCCTCCAGTGCGCGGGTCGCGGCGGCGGGCAGCGTGGCCCGCACCTCGTGCGTGGACTCCGCGCGGTGGCTCTCGCGCGGTTCCCGGTCGTACGGCAGCGGGGTCGCCTCGGTCAGGCCGGACAGGCGGCGCCGCCAGTGCGCCTCGGCCTCGGCCGTGTCGCGTCCGCCCAGCCAGGCGAGGTAGTCGCGGTAGGGCGGGCGGTCCCGGCCGGCCTCCGGGTCGGTCCCGGCGTGCCGGGCGAAGACGTCGGTGAGGACCTGGAACAGGCTCCAGCCGTCCAGGAGCAGGTGGTGGAAGGACCACACCACACGCACGGCGGTGTCGGACACCCGGGCGAGGAGCAGGCGCTGGAGCGGGGCCCGGGTCAGGTCGATGCCGTCGGCGCGGTCGCGGGCGAGGACGTCGTCCAGCCGGGTGCGGCGCTCGTCCTCGGTGAGGTCGCGCCAGTCGAGGTGGGTGACGGGCAGGGCGGCGTGGCGCTGCACCACCAGCAGCGGCTCGGGCATGTCCTGCCAGACGACCCGGCCGCGCAGCACCTCGGTGCGGTCGGTGACGTGCTGCCAGGCGGCGGCGAGGGCGTCCGGGTCCGGGACGCCGTCCAGGACGAACGTCAGCTGCTGGAAGTAGACGCCGCGGTCGTCCTGGGAGAGCCCGTGGAAGAGCATGCCCGCCTGTGTCGGCGTCAGGGGCAGGACGTCCGCCACGGCGGCGGGATCGGCGCCGGTGACGCGGTCCACGGCGGCCTGGTCGAGCCGGGCCAGCGGGAAGTCGGACGGGGTGCGGCCGGCGGCGCCCGGCGACGCGGCGAAACGGGCGAGGTCGGCCAGCGCGCCGGCGAAGCCCTCCGCGAGAGCGGTGACCGTCTCCCGCCGGTGCAGCCGGTCGGAGTAGAACCAGGTGAACTCCAGGCGGTCGCCGTCGAGCAGGCCGACGACCTCCAGGGCGTGCGGGCGCTCGGCGGCCGGGTCGGCGTCCAGCTCCAGCGGCCGGACGGTGCCCCGGTACAGTCCGTCGCCGCCGTCGGGCAGCCCCATCCGGCCGAGGTAGTTGAAGCTGATCTGCGCGTGCGGGGTGCCGGGCGCGGCGCCGGGCGCGGCCAGGTGGCGCAGCGCGTCGTGGCCGAGGCCGTGCCGGGGTACGGCGCGCAGCCGCTCCTTGACCCGCTTCAGCACGGTGTCCCAGCCGGCGTCGCCGGGGACGGCGAGGGCGACGGGGTAGCGGGTGGTGAACCAGCCGACCGTGCGGCTGAGGTCCAGGTCGGGGAAGAGTTCCTCGCGGCCGTGGCCCTCGACGTCGACCACCACCCGCTCCCGCCCGGTCCCGGCGCACAGGGCGCGGCCGAGGGCGCCGAGCAGTACGTCGTTGACCTGGGTGCGGTAGGTCTCGGGCAGGGTGCGCAGCAGGACGGCGGTGTCCTCGGGGCTCAGCCGGACGGTGACCGCGCGCTGGGAGGCGTAGGTGTTGGGGCCGTCCGCCTCCTCGGGCACGGCGGGCGCGGTGTCCGGGACCTCCCGGGCCCAGTACTCCCGCTCGTCGTCGAAGCCGCCGTCCACCGCGTGCGCGCGCAGCCGGCGCGCCCACTGCCGTACGGGGGTGGACTTCGCGGGCAGGGCCGCCGCGCCGTCGTCGCCCGCGCGGCGGGCCCGGTAGGCGCGGTCGAGGTCGTCCAGCAGGATGCGCCAGGACACCCCGTCGACCACCAGGTGGTGCACGGAGAGGTGCAGGACCCCGGGCAGGCCGGGGCCGCGGTCGTGGAGCACCGCCCGCAGCAGCGGTCCCCCGGCGAGGTCGAAGGGCCCGAAGTGGGGGGTGTCCGTGCCGGGGCCGGTGTGCCGGGCGAGGACGATCCGGGGCGTCCGGTCCGCGACGGACCAGCTGACCCGCGCGTCGCCGTCGCCGGCGGTGAACCGGGAGCGCAGCGCGTCGTGGTGGGCGGCCAGGTCGTTCAGCGCATCCTCGAGCGCCGCCGGGTCCAGCTCGTCGGGGACCTGGACGGAGAGCGCCTGCGCGAAGTGGCCGGCCCGCTCGGCGGCCGTGCCGAAGAGCCAGTGCTGGATCGGCGTCAGGGGGGCCGCCCCGGTGGCCGCCTCCGGTGCCGCGGCCGACGCGGCCGGGGTCCCGGCGGCGTCCGCGCGGCGGGCGAGGGCGGCGACGGTCTGGTGCTGGTAGAGGTCCCGGGAGGTCAGCATCAGGCCCTCCTGCCGGGCCCGGGCCACCACCTGGATGCTGAGGATGGAGTCGCCGCCGAGTTCGAAGAAGTTGTCGTCGACACCGATCCGCTCCAGGTGCAGCACGTCCGCCCAGATCGCGGCGAGGGCGTGCTCGGTGGGGGTGCGGGGGGCGACGTGCCGTACGGTCCGCACGGCGGGGCCCGGGTCGGGGAGGCGCCCGCGGTCGATCTTGCCGTTGGCGTTCAGCGGCAGGGCGTCGAGTACGACGACGACCGCCGGGACCATGTAGTCGGGCAGCGTGCGGCCGAGTTCCCGGCGTACGGCCTCGGGGTCGATCCGCTCCCCGGCGGCCGGGACGACGTAGCCGGCGAGGCGCCGGTGGCCGTCGGTGGCGGCCGCGGTGGCGGCCGCCTCGGCCACGCCGGCGCAGTGGCGCAGCGCCTCCTCCACCTCGCCCAGTTCGATGCGGAAGCCGCGCACCTTGACCTGCTGGTCGATCCGGCCGAGGTACTCCAGCCGGCCGTCGGCCCGCCGGCGCACCAGGTCGCCGGTGCGGTACATGCGCTCGCCCGGCGCGCCGAACGGATCGGCGACGAAGCGGGCGGCGGACAGCCCCGGACGGTTGAGGTAGCCGCGCGCCAGGCCGCCGCCCCCGAGGTACAGCTCGCCCGTGACACCGGGCGGCTGGGGACGCAGGGCGCCGTCCAGGACGTAGGCCCGGGTGACGGCGACGGGCTCGCCGATGGGCGGCGCCTGCTCCGGCAGCCGGGCGTCGGCGAACCAGGCGGTGGCGTAGACGGTGGCCTCGGTGGGGCCGTAGATGTTGGCGATCCGGGCCGCGGGCATGGCGGCGCGCACGTCCTGCACGGTCTGCGCGGGCAGGGCCTCACCGGCCAGGACGACGGTGTCCGCGGTCACGGGTGCCGCACCGCCGGCGACCAGGCGGGAGACGACGGAGGGCACCCCGCTGAGCAGTCCGGCGCTGCGCGGGGCCGACGTGTCGGCCAGGGCCGGCAGGTCGGCGACCACCTCGACGGAGCCGCCGGCCAGCAGCGGGCACAGCAGCTCGAAGACCGAGACGTCGAAGTTGAGGGAGGTGGAGGCGATGACGTGGGCGAGCCCGTCGGGTCCGAACCGCTCCCCCGCCCAGGCGGCCAGCGCGGCGACGCTGCGGTGGGTGACCACGACGCCCTTGGGGCGGCCGGTCGAGCCCGAGGTGTAGATGACGTAGGCGGGATGGTCCGCCAGCAGCGGCCGGGTCCGGTCGGCGTCGGTCAGGTCGGCGTCGGACCCGTCCGCACCGGCGCACTCCTCCAGGAGCAGCGGCTCGCAGCCCTCGGGCAGGGCGGAGGCGGTGTCCCGGGTGGCGAGGACCAGGGCGGGCCGGGCGTCGTCGAGCATGAGACGGATCCGCTCGGCGGGATAACCGGGGTCCACCGGCAGGTAGCCCGCGCCCGACTTGAGCACCGCCCACAGCACCGGCACCAGGTCGGCGGAGCGCGGCAGGCACAGCGCGACCAGGGTCTCCGGGCCGGCGCCGCGCGCGACGAGCAGCCGCGCCAGCCGGTTGGCGCGCCGGTCGGTCTCGGCGTAGTCGAGCCGGTCGGCGCCGCAGACGACGGCGGTCCGGTCCGGGGTGCGGGCCACCTGGGCGCCGAACAGCCCGGGCAGCGTGACGTGACCGGTGTCCCGGCTCCGGCGCGCGGGCGGGTTCCAGGCGTCCACCAGGTCGTGCTGCTCGGCGGCCGACAGCATGGGCAGTTCGGCCAAGGTGCGGCCGGGTCCGTCCGCCATGCCCGCCAGCAGGCGGTGCAGATGACCGGTCAGGCGGGCCACGGTCGCGGCCTCGAACAGGTCGGTGTTGTACTCCACGGTGAGCGCGCAGCCGCCGTCGGTGTCCGGGGCGAACTCCAGGACGAGGTCGAAGCGGGCGGCCGGGCGGGGCAGCGGATGCTCCGTCAGGCGCAGGCCGCCGGCCACGGGCGGCACGCCCAGCGGGCTCTGCTGGACGACGAGCGCCTGGACCAGCGGGGTGCGGCTGGGGTCGCGGGTGGGTGCCAGCTCCTCCACCACCCGGTCGAACGGCACACCGTCGTGGGCGAAGGCGTCCAGCACCGTGGTGCGCAGGCCCTCCACGAACCGGTCGACGGTCACCCGCTCGTCCACGTCCGTGCGCAGCACCACCGTGTTGGCGAAGAAGCCCGGCACGTCCTCCAGTTCCCGGCGGCCCCGCCCGTTGGTGACGGTGCCGAACGCCACGTCCCGCTGCCCCGAGTAGCGCGCGAACAGCAGCGCCGCGGCCCCCGCGAACAGGGTGAACACGGTCGTGCCGCGGCCCGTGGCGAGGTTCCGCAACCGGGTGGTCAGCTCCGCGGGGAGACGGTGGCGGTGCGCGGCTCCGGCGGTGGTGCGCACCGCCGGGCGCGGCCGGTCGGTGGGCAGCTCCAGGTGCTGGAGGTCCGACAGGTGCCGTCTCCAGTACGCGAGGTCGGCGGTGTCGGTGTTCCCGGGGGCATCGGGGTCCCCGGCCCGCCGCCGCTGCTCCCACACGGCGAAGTCCGGGTACTGCACGGCGGGCCGGGGCAGCCCGTCGGGCTCGCCGGTGGCCTCGGCGCGGTACAGGGCCGCGAGTTCGCGGGTCAGGACGCCCACCGACCAGCCGTCGGTGACGATGTGGTGCTGGGCCAGCAGGAGCAGGTGGTCGTCGTCGGCGAGCCGGACGAGCAGCGCGCGGGTGAGCGGGCCGGTCACCAGGTCGAACGGGCGGCACAGCTCCCCGGTGAGCAGTTCCTCGGCCGCGCCGGCCCGGTCCGCTCCCGGTACGTCGGTGAGGTCGGCCGTCCGCAGCGGCAGGTCGGGGTCGGCGGCGACGCGCTGGGCGCCCTGCCCGTCGACGGTGGTGAACGTGGTGCGCAGCGAGGCGTGCCGGGCGGCGAGGCGGCGCAGGGACCGGCGCAGCGCGTCCGTGTCCAGGGCGCCGCGCAGCCGCAGGGACACGCCGGTGTTGTACTCGGTGCCGCCGTCGCTCAGGTCGTCCAGGAACCACAGCCGGCGCTGCGCGTTGGACAGCGGCAGGACTCCCTCGGCGGGGGCCGGCGGGATGGGGTCCGCCGGGGCGGCGGCGGACGGGTCGCCGAGCAGGGGCGCGAGGGCGGCGACCGTACGGGCGGTGAAGACGTCCCGTACGGTCAGTCGCACGCCCAGCTCGTCGCGGATGCGGGACAGGGCGCGCGCGGCGAGCAGCGAGTCGCCGCCGAGGTCCAGGAAGTCGTCCGTCACGCCGATCTCGCCGGTGCCGAGGACGTCGGCCCAGATGGCGGCGAGGGCGCGCTCGCCGGCGGAGCGGGGCGGTACCCGGTCCGGCGTGGAGACCCGCTCGGGGGCGGGCAGGGCCCGCCGGTCGATCTTGTGCTGCGGGGTGAGCGGCATCCGCTCCAGCACGACGACGGCGGCCGGCACCATGTGCCCCGGCAGCACGGCGGCGAGCGCGGCCCGCAGCGCGGCGGGGTCGAGGGGGCGGGCGGGGGTGGAGTCGGCGGTCGGGTCGTCGCCTGCGGCGCCCTCTCTTGTGCCGGCCCCGGTGGTCCCGTCGGTCGCGCCGGACTCGTCGGTCCCGGCGGTCCTGCCGGGGAGCGTCTGCCCGGCAGCCTCCGCCGGGACGGCCCCCGCGTCCGTGGAGCCGGTTGCTGTCCCGGAGGACACGGGACCGGGGACAGGACCGGGCACGGGACCGGCGGCTCCGGCGGGACCCGGCGTGTCCAGCGTGTCCGCCGTCCCGGTCGTCCCCCGCGGGTCGGCCGGGGTGACGTAGGCGACGAGACGGCGGTGGCCCGGCTCGTCCTCGCGGACGACGACCACGGCCTCGCCGACGGCACCCGCGGCCAGCCGGCGCAGGGCCGCCTCGATCTCGCCGGGTTCGATCCGGAAGCCGCGGATCTTCACCTGGCGGTCCAGCCGGCCCAGGTACTCCAGCTCCCCGTCGGCGGTCCGGCGCACCCGGTCGCCGGTGCGGTACAGGCGCGCCCCGGGCGGGCCGAACGGGTCGGCGACGAAGCGGGCGGCGGTCAGCCCGGGCCGGCCCAGGTAGCCCCGGGCGACCGCGTCGCCGCCCACGAACAGCTCGCCGTCCGTGCCGGGCGCCACGGGCCGCATCGCGGCGTCCAGGACGTACACCCGGGTGTGCGGCAGGGCGTCGCCGATGGTCGGGGTGCCCCGGCCGGCGGTGAGCGGCCCGGTCCAGGTGGCGACGACGGTGGCCTCGGTCGGGCCGTACGAGTTGATCATGCGGCGGCCGGGCGCCCAGCGGTCGACGAGCCCGGCCGGGCAGGCCTCGGCGCCCACGATCAGGGTGCGCAGCGTTCTCGCGGTGCCCTCCGCGGGGTCGGGCAGGGTGGCCAGCGCGGCCGGCGGGATCAGCGCGTGGCTGATGCGGTGCTCGTCGAGGACGGCGGCGAGTTCGTCGCCGAGCCACGGGCCGTGCGGCGGTACGACGAGGGTGGCGCCGGACAGGACGGAGGCGCACAGCTCCAGGACGGAGGCGTCGAAGCTGGGTGAGGAGAACTGGAGCACGCGGTCGCCGGGGCCGACGGCGTACTGCTCGGCGGCGGCCGCCGCGAAGCCGCCGATGCCGCGATGGGTGACGGTCACGCCCTTGGGGGTGCCGGTGGAACCCGAGGTGTAGATGACGTACGCGGCGTGGTCGGCGCCGGTCCGGGGCGCGCCCTCCCCGTCCTCCGGGCCCTCCGCCGTGTCGAGCAGCTCGGCGGTCCGCCGCGGGTCGTCGAGGACGACCGCGGGCGCCGCGTCGGTGAGCATCAGCGTCCGACGGTCCGCGGGGTAGGCGGGGTCCACGGGCAGGAAGGCGGCGCCGGCCCGGGCGACGGCCAGTTCGGCCGCTATCAGCTCCATGGACCGCGGCAGCACGAGCGCCACCACCCGGTCGGGGCCCGCCCCCTGCCGCGTCAGGTACCCGGCCAGGCGGTCGGCGCGGGCGGACAGTTCGCGGTAGCTCCAGGTCCGCCGGCCGTCGGTGAGGGCCGGCGCGTCCGGGGTGCGGGTCACCCACGTGCGGAACAGCTCGCCGAGCGTCGGGTGCGCCGGGGCCGCGGCGCTCTCCGGGGCTCCGGCGGTGTCGCCGGCCCGCGGCAGGGAGGACGCCGGCGCGGGCTTGTCGTGCAGGTCCGTCATGGGTGAAGTCCTTAGGAGGGCGGGACGGTACGGCGCGGGCAGCGGAGGCGGACGCGGGCAGGGCCGCGCCCCACCGTGGGGCGGTGCGGCGGGTCACGGCGGCACGGCGGGCGTGCGCGGCGGTGCGGGATCTCGCGGACCGGCGGCGGTGGTCCGGCATCCGCGGCGGGTGCGGGGCGGCGGTACGGGCCACCGCCGGTGCCGCCGGGCCGGCCGGCGCGGGGACGCCGGCCATCCGGCGGTCAAGGGGCCGCCGGTCGGGGGGTGCGCGCGGCTCAGCCGTCGTCGGTACGGCGCGCCGTGCGCCCGGATATCTGGACCCGGTCGATCCGCCCGGTTGCGGGGTCGCGGTGGAAGCGTCCGCCGGGTTCCGGGCGACCGGTGGCCGGGTCGACCAGGTCGCAGGAGAGGTCGGCGTAGCAGATCAGCGGGAGGGCCAGGTCGCCGTCGACGGACAGGGCGGGCGTGCCGTCCGGCCCGGGGGCGACGCGGTACGTCGTGGTGCCGTTGCGGTACGTGCCCAGGCACTCGGGCAGGGCCACGGACCGGCCCCGGTCGGTGGCCTGGGCGGCGGCGGGCACCCGGACGCCGGTGAGCTGGGCCAGTTCGCCGGTGAGGTCGCGCCACAGGGCGGTGGCGCTCGCGGCGTTGCCGGTGAAGGCGACGACGATGCCGCTCTCCGGGTCCACCCGCAGGTGGCAGGAGGTGCCCTGGGCGTTGCCGTCGTGGCCGCACCACACGCGGTCGTCCCGCCGGTACAGGGCGAGGCCGGGGCCCCAGCCGTCGGCCAGCGCGCCCGGGCGGGCGGCTCTCTCGGGGCGGCGCATCTCCTTGGTGACGGCGGGCGGCAGGACGTCGGAGCGTCCGGTGAGGGCGTTGCCGAACGCGGCCAGGTCCAGGGCGCTGGCCAGCAGGGCACCGGCCGGTGCCTCCAGCGGGGCCAGGTTCTGCCGGGCGGGGCGGGCCCGGCCGGTCGCGGTGTTGACGGCGTGTCCGGCGGCGACGGGCCGACGCGGCGGCGCGCCGTCACCTATGAACGCCGGTACGGTGGCGAGCGGTTCGAGGAGCAGCGCGCTCACCGCCTCCTGCCACGGCATGCCGGTGACGGTCTCGGCGAGCCGGCCGGCGGCGACGTAGCCGGCGTTGGAGTAGGAGAAGTCGGTGCCCGGCGGGAACAGCAGGTCGCGGGCGGTGCAGACGGCCGCGAGGCAGCGCGCGGCGGTGGTCTCGGCCGCGGTGTCGGAGTCGGGGCCGGTGGGCAGGCCGCCGGTGTGGCTGAGCAGCTGGCGGATCGTCACCCCCGGCGTGTCTCTCAGCTCCGGGAGGTGTTCGGCGGCGGGCTCGTCGAGGTCGAGGTCGCCGTCGTCGGCCAGCAGCATGACGAGGGCGGCGGTGTAGGGCTTGGTGAGCGAGCCCAGGGGGACGGCCGTGTCCGCGGTGAAGGGGGTGCCGGTGCCCGCGTCGGCGGTGCCGGTGTGCACGGATATGAGGTCGGTGCCGGTGTCCAGGACGAGTTGGGCGCCGGGCACCCGGTGGGTCCGGGCGAGGGCGTCGAGGCGGTCCTGTAGTTCCGCCCGTAACAGGGAGGGCGTCCAGGACGCGGCCGGAGCGGTGGGGACGGTGTACGGCATGAGAAGGGGACTCCCGTTGGGTGGGTCTCATGTGCGGGTGTGCCGGTGCGGCCCTGATGAGCGGAGCAGGGGCCGGCCGGGGTGGCGTGCGTGCTGGGGTTACGGCCTGCGGACCTCGACCGGCAGGTGCCGTACGCCGATGATGACGGCCGGGTTCTGGAAGACGATGTCCTCGTGGGAGGGGACCGCCAGCATGCGGAATCGTTTATGCAACATGTGAAGGGCGATCCGGGCTTCCAGCCGGGCCAGCGGCGCCCCGAAACAGAAGTGGATGCCGTGCCCGAACGTCAGGTGCGGGTTGGGGTCCCGCGTCAGGTCCAGGGTGTCGGGGCGGTCGAAGCGGGCGGGGTCCCGGTTCGCGGCTCCCAGGTGTGTCATCAGCAGGGCGTCCGCCGGGATGTCCTGGCCGCCGAGGACGACCGGGCGGGTGACCCGGCGGCCCAGCTCCGGGAAGGGGGGCAGCCAGCGCAGCACCTCCTCGACGGCGGTCGGGACGCCCGCGGGGTCGGCGCGCAGGGCGGCGTCCGTCCCGGGGTGCAGGTCGAAGGTGAGGACGGCGTTGCCGAGCAGAGCGGTGGTGGTGATGTGCCCGGCGACCAGCAGGAGGGCCACGAATCCGACCATCTCCTGGTCGGCGAGGCGGACCCCGTCGACCTCGGCGGCGATGAGCCTGCTGGTGAGGTCGTCACCCGGGTCCGCGCGGCGGGCGCGGATGTGGTCCAGCATGTAGCCGTTCATCTCGCGCACCGTGGGGGCGATGGCTTCCAGGGCCCGCTCCAGGTCGGCCATGTCGGGCGCCTCGCCGAGCTGGTCGCCGCCGAAGAGGACGCTGGCCCACTCCTGGAAGAGGAGGTGTTCCTCGGCCGGGATGCCGAGCAGTTCGGCGATCACGATGATGGGGAGCGGGTAGGCCAGCGCCTCCACCAGGTCGAAGCGGTCGCGGTCCGCGACGGCGTCCAGCAGCCGGGCGCAGACGGCTTCGATGCGGGGCTCGAGTCCCCGCACGACCCGCGGGGTGAACGCCTGGCTCACCAGGGTGCGCAGCTTGCGGTGTTCCGGGGGGTCCATGCCGACGAAGTTGCCCTGCGTGAAGGTCTCGAAGTCGGCCTGGGTGGGGGCCAGGGAGGACAGGTCGGAGGAGTACGTCGCCGAATCGGCGAGCACGGTCGCGACGCTCGCGTGGTCGAGGACCTGCCACACCCCCTGCGCCTCGTCGTAGCGCACCGGCCCCTTCTCGCGTAAGCCCCGCCAGCGGTCGGGTAACACCTCCAACAGGAGTTGCTCGCCCGTCGGTTGCTCACTTGTCACCATGTCTCCTTGGTAGCGGCGCGCGCGGCACGGAGGAGTCGCGCGGACAGGGTGGTACGGGGCCGGCGACGCGGGGGGCCGGGACGGCCCGGGCACGGCTCGACCACCACCACTGGAACGTGTTCCGGGCGGGAAGAGCGCGTGACCCGCGTAGCTTCCTCGGAGCGCGGACCCGGCGGCCGGCCGCCGTCAGTCCGGTGCGGGGACGGACCTGAGGCCCTCAGCGGGCCCGGTGCGGGACACGGCGGCTTCGCGGCCGGCCACGGCCCCGCGTCGAACACCGGCGTGCGGCAGACCAACCCGACATGACTCATCCCCTCGGCGATACCTCCCGCGCGCTCAGCGCGCGGGCCCTCCCGGCTCGTGGACGGACAGCGGAGCACCCGACTCCGACTGCCCGAAACGCGATGTGAGAATACGCAGCTTCAGCCCATGCCGCCCCACGATTGGCATGATGCGTACTCCGCATCACCTTCGTTTCGATGGAACTCGGCCACAGTCTTCACGGTGAGTCACGTTGAAGCAACCCCCTGAAGCTTAACCCAGAGTGTTCAAGCGGTGCTTTTGCGTCACCATTCGGCAACTTCGGCGGACCTTCGCCGCAGTGTGGACTACGGCCGGATCGCCGCTGGCGCGTGTGCCCCCGCCGCTCCCCCGCAAACCCGGCCCGCCGGAAAAAGATGCCGCCGAACGCTCGTCCGGGCCCTCGTGAGCCGGCCCGCACGCCCTCCGGGACCTGCGGCCTGCTCCCGAACGACCGGCCGGATCCGCCCGCTGATCAGGTACGACGATCCGGCCGGCGGGCGCGGCCCGGTCCGGTGCCCGGCCGGGGACCGCATCACGCCACCGGTGGCTCCGGCGGGCCACCGGCGGGATCCGGCCGCCCCGGCCGACCGTCGCCGTCGGGTACCGGCCGGACCCGGACGCGCCGCGGCGCAAGCCGGCCGCGCCGAACGGAATCAGCCATTGAGGCGCGGCAGGGGCGCACACATCTGACACGTACACCACCTCGTGCTCCGCCGCGGCACGCCGCGCCCCCCGGCCGGTGTCCCCGGCATCGGGGAAGGGAGACACGCGGCGCCGCGTGCCCGACCAGGGTGCGGCCCCTGCCGAGGCCCGGCGCCCGCCGTCGCGCGCGGGGTCACCGGGCGCCCGGGGCCGCCCGGCGCGCCGCCCTCGCGGGCGGTGGCCGTTTTACGCCGTCGACCCGTCGGCCGTCCCGCCCGAGCCGTCCCCGCCCGGCGCGCCCGGGCATGCCGAGCGGTTCCGCGGGGTATGCGGAGCTGTCCGCTGCGGGGGCGCGTCCCGGACGCGCCGGGGCGCTCGCCCGTGCGCGGGGCGCCGCCGCGAGGGAGTCTGGTCCCCGGGTGCGACGCGCGGCCGTACGAGGGAGGTGGTCGGCGTGTCCGACGGGCCGGAGCCGCGACGCGAGCCGGCGGCCGACGGGGCACCGGCCGGCCGGTGCTGTCGCTCGCGCCGGCCGAGATGCTGGAGGATGTCGGCGCCCACTCCGGCGCCGTCTACCTGCCCCGGTCCGACGAGCCGGTTTTGGAGATGGCGGTCATGGCCGGCATGCCGCGGGCGTTCGCGGCGCCCTGGGAGCGGGGGGCTGAGCGCGCCGATCCCGGTGGCGGACGCGGCGCGCGAGCGGCGGCTGGTTTGGGTGGGCGGCGAGGACGAGATGGCCCTCCGCTACCCCCGGATCTCGGTGGTGCTGCCGTACCCCTTCGCGCTGGCCGCGGCTCCCCTGGCGACCTCGCGCGCGGTGCCAGCTGTCTGTACCTGCGGCTCGATCCGGCGCGCGGACGGGCCGTCATGGCGCGGGCGGGTCATCCGCCGCCGCTGCTGAGACGGCCGGACGGGCGGGTGCGGGTGCTGGACCTGGCGGGCGGGCCGCTGCTGGGGATCGACCCGTCGGCGGTGTACCCGAAGACCGAGGTGTCCCTGGCGCCCGGTTCGATGCTCGTGCTGTACACCGACGGTCCGGTGGAGTCCCCGGGGGTGGACATCGAGGACGCGCTGGCCGATCTCGGCGGGCTGCTCGCCGAGGCCGGCGACCGGCCGCTGGAGGAACTGGCGGACGAGGTGGTCGGGCACAGCGCGGCCGCGCGGAAGGGGGCGGACGACGTGGCGGTGCTGCTGCGGGCACGGGCCGACGGCTGACGCGCCGGCGTGTACGGCCGTGATCCGGCCCTCCCGCCGGAGGGCCGGACCGCTCCCCGCCGGCCGGAACCGTGGGGGGAACCGGGCGGGGAGTCAGGGGGGCTGCCGGTCCGCTCAGCGGGTGCCGGTCAGGGAGGTGTGACCGGCACCGGACGCGTCACCCGCGCCTGCCTGGTCGCCCGCGCCGGACTGGTCCCCGGCACCTGCTCCTGAAGCGTCACCGGCACCGGACTGATCGCCCGCACCGGACTGATCCCCGGCACCCGACTGGTCCCCGGCACCCGACTGGTCACCCGCACCCGACTGGTCACCCGCACCGGACTGATCCCCGGCACCCGACTGGTCACCCGCACCCGACTGATCGCCGGCACCGGACTGGTCCCCGGCACCAGCCTGATCACCCGCACCAGCCTGGTCACCCGCTCCGTTGCCGGCGTTGGCCCCGTTGGCCCCGTTGGCCCCGTTGCCGCCGTTGCCGCCGTTGCCGCCGTTGCCGCCGTTGCCGAGGGTGGCGCCGGTGGCCTGGAGGGCGGCGGTGACGGGCTGGAAGAAGGTCTCGCCGCCGTTGGTGCAGTCGCCGCTGCCGCCGGAGGTCAGACCGAGGGCGCTGCCGTCCTGGGTGAACAGGGAGCCGCCGCTGTCGCCCGCTTCCGCGCAGACGTCGGTCTGGATCAGGCCGTTGACGGTGTCGACGCCGTTCGGGTCGGTCTCGCTCTGGAAGTTGACGGTGGCGTCGAGGCCGGTGACCTTGCCGTCGTGCAGACCGGTGGTGGACCCCATCCGGAACACGGTGGCACCGACGGTGGCGTCGGCGGCCTGGTTGATCTGCACGGTCTGCCCGTTGCCGGTGTTGACCTCGCTGGGCGCCTGTGTGGCGGGGTCGTTGTACTTGACCAGCGAGAAGTCGTTGCCCGGGAAGGTGGCCTGGTCGACGGTGGCGAGGGGCTGTCCCGTCTGGGAGTCGGACCAGTCCTTCGCGGCGACCCCGCAGTGACCCGCCGTCAGGAAGGCGGGGCTGCCGTCGGACGCCGTGACGTTGAAGCCGAGGGAGCAGCGCACGTTGCCGCCCTGCACCTGCGAGAAGATGGCGTCGCCGCCGGACAGGAAGGTCTTGAAGGTGCCGGAGGACCGTTTCACGGTCGCCATGCCGGAGCCGAGGCCGCGCACGGTGGAGTTCAGCCGGTTCCACCGGGCGCCGGTGACGGTGCTGTCGGCGGTGACGAGGACCTTGTCGGTGCGCGGGTCGACGGCCCAGGAGGTGCCGGGAATGGTCGCCCGGGCCTTCAGCTTCCGTGCGGCGGACTTGAGTTCGGCGGCGCTGTTGGGTACCTCGCGGACGACCGCGCCCGCCTTCTCCGCCTGGGCGGCCATGCTGTCGTTCTTGCCGTCGCCGCCGGCCATGTTGACGACGAGCCGCTGCTTGGCGCCGTCGTAGTAGGACCCGGCGAAGGCGTCGCCGAGGATCTTTCGCACCTGGTCGCTGAGGTGCGAGGCGTCCGTGGCCTTCAGGGTCTTCGCGGTGCCGGCCGCGCTCGACGCCCGGTCCTTGTCCTGGGAGGCGTTGGCGTTGGGCAGCAGGAGGGCCGCCGCCCCGAGTGCCGCTACACCGCCCACCGCTATCGCGGCCTTGCGCTTGGGCATTCGCTTGTGACTCAACCTTCTCGACCTCCTGGGGGGACGGGAGTCTGCCGCTGACGGGCAGTTGGTTCGGGGGGAACACCTGGGCGCCTGGATGGCCCTGAGTACGCGCGGGCCGCGCGGTGCGTTCAATTCCGTTTCCAGGCGGTCGCGTCGCGCGGCGATTCGGCCACGTGATCCGCCCCGTTGGCCGGTACCTGACGGCGGGCCACCCATCGGCACGTCAGGTCATCGAACGATCACTCCCCGTATCGAACAGGAAGCGGAATCTCCTCTTCAGGGAATCTGCACATCCCACACCCAGGCGCCTCACCGGCGCCGGGAGTTCTGCACATCCGCGCGCCCGGCGACACACCTTTGGTGCCGAGTGCCCATTTCGCCGCCCGCCGGCCGGGCGCCCGGTGCGGTGATGCCGTGCGGCATGTGAAGGAGTCGCCGACACGGCGTGCGCACACCTGCACGGTTGAGCCGCCCGACGAGGCAAGTGCGCAGGTGGGAGCCCTGGTTGAGTGGAAGCGCAGCCGCCGTGCGTGCTTTGATCCAACGCACCGCGGGGGTCCGCCGGGCTCCCGGGGACGGGCGCCCGGCGCCCGCGGTCGCGGCCGTCCGTCTGTCCCCAGAGGGGGCCGCTCCCCCCTTGTGAAAACCCATACGAAGGGAAGTTCCCCCATGAACTCCACCCCCCAGGTCCAGACCGTCGAGATCTCCGACGCCGAGCTGGACAACGTCTCCGGCGGCCTGTCCGTGAACGCCCTGAACACCGTGACCGGCACCGTCAACGGCATCGCCCCGGTCTCCGGCCTGGTCGACACGGTCGTCGGCACCGTCGAGGGCGTCACCGGCCTGCACACGCAGCCGGTCACCAACCTGGTCGCCGGTCTCTGACCGCACCCCGGTGTCACCGCGAGTCCCGGAGCCGTCCCTCGGCTCCGGGACTCTCGGGTGCCCCGGTACACCGCCGTTCCGCCGTCTCCCCCCGGGTGAGGGAAGTCCCGTGCAGTTCCGCCAACAGGCCCTCGCCAAGCTCCAGTCACCGGAGGAGCTGGACCTTCCGGTGCGGCTCGCCCGCCCGCAGGGCTGGATCGCGCTCGCCGTCAGCGTCGTCGTCCTGGCAGCGGCCTCCGTCTGGGCGGTGACCGGATCGGTCGCCTCCACGGTCGGCGCGCCCGCCATCCTCACGCACGGGCAGGGCAGTTACCTGCTCCAGAGCCCGGTCGCCGGACAGGTGACGGCCGTCATCGCCCGGCAGGGCCAGCGCCTGCCCGCCGGCGCGCCCGTCGTGAAGGTCCGTACGGATCGGGGCGACGCGGTGGTCCGCACCGTCGCCGCCGGCCGCGTCACCACACTCGCCGCCACCATCGGCCAGATCATCCGGACCGGCAGCGGTGTCGCCGCCGTCGAGCGGACCGCCCACGCCTCCGACCCGCTGTACGCGACCGTCTACGTGCCCGCGGAGAACGCCGCCGCCATCCCGGCGCACGCCCCGGTCGATCTGACCCTGTCCTCCGTACCGGCACAGCGGTACGGGGTGCTGCGCGGCGAGGTGAGGTCGGTGGACCGCGGCGCGCAGTCCGCCCAGTCCATCGCCGCGTTCCTCGGCGACAGCCAGCTCGGTGAGCAGTTCACCCGCGCCGGCCGACCGGTGGCCGTCCTGGTCGAACTGGAGACCTCCCGGACCACGAAGAGCGGTTACCGGTGGTCCACCGCCGACGGCCCGCCGTTCCGGCCGGACTCCATGACCCTCGCCACCGCCTCCGTCCGGCTCGCCGACCAGCACCCCGTCGATTGGCTGCTCCCGTGACCACCGCCCAGGAATCCCGTGGCCGCAGACGGGCGGCTCCCGCGAAGCGTCCGGCCCCCGCCTCCCGTACCGGCACGGTCCGCACTCCCACCGTGCTCCAGATGGAGGCCGTCGAATGCGGCGCCGCCTCCCTCGCGATGGTCCTCGGCCACTACGGCCGGCACGTCCCGCTGGAGGAACTGCGCATCGCCTGCGGTGTCTCCCGCGACGGCTCACGCGCCTCCAACCTGCTGAAGGCGGCGCGCGGTTACGGACTGACCGCCAAGGGCATGCAGATGGACCTGGCCGCCCTCGCCGAGGTCCGGGCACCGGCCGTCCTCTTCTGGGAGTTCAACCACTACGTGGTCTACGACGGCATGGGCCGCCGCTTCGGCCGGCGCGGCGTCCACATCAACGATCCCGCCAAGGGCCGCCGTTTCGTGCCCATGGAGGAGTTCGACAGCGGCTTCACCGGTGTGGTGCTGGTGCTGGAGCCGGGTGACGGCTTCACCCGGGGCGGGCGCCGGCCGGGCGTGCTCGGCGCCATGCCCGCCCGGCTGCGCGGCACCGCGGGCACCCTGCCCGCCGCTGTCCTCGCCAGCCTCCTGCTGGTCGCCGTCGGCGCCGCCGTCCCCGCGCTCGGCCGCACCTACATCGACACCTTCCTCATCGGCGGACAGACCTCGCTGCTCGGCGTGCTGTTCGCCTCCATGGCCGCCTGCGTCCTGCTCACCGTGGTGCTCACCTGGCTCCAGCAGGCCAACCTGCTGCACGGCCGGATCATCTCCTCCACCCTCTCCAGCGCCCGCTTCCTGCGCCATCTGCTGCGCCTGCCGGTGACGTTCTTCGCCCAGCGCTCCCCCGCCGACCTGGTGCAGCGCCTCCAGTCCAACGACCAGGTCGCCGAGACCCTCGCCCGCGATCTCGCGGCGGCGGGCGTGGACGCGGTCGTGGTCGTGCTGTACGCGGTGCTCCTGTACACCTACGACCCGCAGCTGACGTGCGTCGGCATCGGCGTGGCCCTGCTGAACGTGGTCGCCATGCGGCTGGTCGTACGGCTGCGCGCGACCCGTACGGCGAAGCTGCGCGCGGACAGCGCACGGCTCACCAACACCGCCTACACCGGGCTCCAGCTGATCGAGACGATGAAGGCGACCGGCGGCGAGGACGGGTACTTCCGCAAGTGGGCGGGGCAGCACGCCACCACCCTGGAGGAGCAGCAGCGGCTCGGCGTGCCGAGCGCCTGGCTGGGCGTGGTCGCGCCCACGCTCGCCACCGTCAACAGCGCGCTGATCATGTGGATCGGCGGACTGCGCGCGGTCGAGGGGCACCTCTCGATCGGCCTGCTGGTCGCCTTCCAGGCGCTGGTCACCCGCTTCACCGCGCCGCTGACCCGGCTCAACGGCGTGGCGGGCCGCATCCAGGACTTCGCGGCCGACGTGGCACGGCTGAAGGACGTGGAGAACTTCCAGGCCGACCCGCTGTACGCCCGCCCCGGCGGCGCCGACTGCACCCGCCGGCTGCACGGGCACGTGGAGCTGGAGAACATCACCTTCGGCTACAGCCCGCTGGACAAGCCGCTGCTGTCCGGCTTCGACCTGACCGTCGGCCCCGGGCGGCAGGTGGCGCTGGTCGGTGGCTCCGGTAGCGGCAAGTCCACGGTCTCCCGGCTGATCTCGGGCCTCTACACGCCGTGGGACGGGGTCATCCGCATCGACGGCCGGCGGCTGGAGGACATCCCGCGCGGGGCGCTCGCCGCCTCCGTCTCCTTCGTCGACCAGGACGTGTTCCTCTTCGAGGGCTCGGTCCGCGACAACGTGGCCCTGTGGGATCCGTCGATCCCCGACGAGGCCGTGGTGGAGGCGCTGACGGACGCGGCCCTGTACGACGTGGTGACGCGCCGGCCCGGCGGCATCCACAGCCGGGTCGAGCAGGACGGCCGGAACTTCTCCGGCGGGCAGCGCCAGCGCCTGGAGATCGCGCGGGCGCTGGTGCGCCGTCCGAGCATCCTCGTGCTGGACGAGGTGACCAGCGCGCTGGACGCGGAGACCGAGCAGGTCGTGATGGACAACCTGCGCCGGCGCGGCTGCGCCTGCGTGGTGATCGCGCACCGGCTGAGCACGGTCCGCGACAGTGACGAGATCGTCGTGCTCCAGCACGGCACGGTGGTGGAACGCGGGCGGCACGAGGAACTGGTGGCGCGCGGCGGGGCGTACGCGGCACTGGTCAGGGAGCGGTGAGATGACGTCCGTGCACGAAGACGACCTCGTCCTCGGGGCGCTCGGCGCGCTGGGCACGCGCCTGGACTGCGCCGGCCTCGGCCGCCTGGACCTGGCGGGCCCGCAGGTGCTGTGGCTGGTCGCGTCCGGTGCCCTGGACCTGTTCGCGGTGGACGCCGCCGAGCAGGGCCACTGGCACCATCTGGGCCGGCTGGAGGCGGGCACGCTGCTGCTCGGCCCGGTCACGGGGCCCCAGCACACCCTGGTGGCCCGCCCGGTCCGCGACTGTGTGGTGCACCGCGTCGGCCTGCGCGAGCTGTACCAGCCGGCGCACACGCAGACCTGGTCCTACGACGCGGACGGCAACCCCCAGTACGTCCCGCCGGCGTCGAGTCCGCTGGAGTACGCGGTCGCCCTGGGCGTCGGCCGGGGCCTGTCGGTCCTGTTCCAGGCGCCGATGGCCCAGGAGCGGGCCGCGGCACCGGCGGACGACGACGTCTTCTGGATGCAGGTGCCGCCGGGCAGCGTGCAGTACGGCTCGCTGTACGGCGCCGAGGCCGCCGCCGACCTGCTGATGGACCCGGCGCTGTGGCAGAGCGTGGTCGACCAGCAGTACCGGCTGCTGACCGCGCTCGACCGGTGGATCGAGCAGCTGGAGCGCACCCACGAGACCCGCGCCGCGGCCGGGATCAAGGCCGGTGAGGCCGTGCGCGCCCAGGCCGACCGGACCCTGCTGGCCTCCATCGGCGGGCACTCCTCCCGCCGTACGACCACCGCCGACGCCGACGCCACCCACGCGGCGTGCAGGCTGGTCGCCGAGGCGGCCGGGATAATCCTCGCCGAGCCCGCGCAGAGCGGTGCCGGCAGCGACGACCGGCTGGACCCGGTGGAACGGATCGCGCTGGCGTCCCGGGTGCGCACCCGTGCGGTCCGCCTGGACGGGCGCTGGTGGCGGGAGGACGTCGGTCCGCTCGTCGGCCACCGGGCGCTGTCCGGCGCGCCGGTCGCGCTGCTGTGGCGGCGCGGCGGCTATGTGGCCGTCCACCCCGGGACGGGGCGCGAGACGCCGGTGGAGAAGGCGAACGCGGCGGAGTTCGAACCGCGCGCGGTGATGTTCTACCGGCCGCTGCCCGACCGGCGGCTCGGGCCGCTCGGGCTGCTGCGGTTCAGCCTGCGCGGTACCCGGGGCGACCTGCTGCGGCTGCTCCTCGCCGGGCTGGTGACGGTGGCGATCGGCGCGCTGGTGCCGATCGCGACCGGCAAGGTGCTCGGCGAGTACGTGCCCGAGGCCCGGACGGGGCTGATCGTGCAGGTGTCCTTGGCGGTCATGGTCAGCGCCGTCGTCGCGGCGGCGTTCACGCTGCTGGAGAACCTGTCCATCCTGCGGCTGGAGGGCCGTATCGAGGCGGCGCTCCAGCCGGCCGTCTGGGACCGGCTGCTGCGGCTGCCCACCCGCTTCTTCACCCAGCGCTCCACGGGCGAACTGGCCAGCGCGGCCATGGGCATCAGCGCGGTGCGGCGGATGCTCGCGGGTGTCGGCCCGGTGGTCGCCCAGTCGGTGACGGTCGGCGCGATGAACCTCGGCCTGCTCCTCTGGTACAGCGTGCCGATGGCGATGGCCGCGCTCGGCATGCTCGTCGTCATCGCGGCGGTGTTCCTGGGGCTCGGGCTGTGGCAGGTGCGCTGGCAGCGGCGGCTCGTGGTGCTCGGCAACAAGCTGAACAACCAGGCGTTCCAGACCCTGCGCGGCCTGCCCAAGCTGCGCGTGGCGGCGGCCGAGAACTACGCGTACGCGGCGTGGGCGCGGGAGTTCGCGCGCAGCCGGGAACTCCAGCAGCGGGTCGGCCGGATCAAGAACCTCACCACGGTCCTCGGCGCCGTGTACCTGCCGGTGTGCACCCTGCTGATGTTCATGCTGCTGGCGGGGCCGGCGAAGGGCGCCATGTCGGCGGCGGACTTCCTGGCCTTCAACACCTCGGTGACCATGCTGCTCACCTCGGTGACCCAGCTGACGGGCGCGTTCGTGTCGGCGGTGGCGGCGCTGCCGCTGTTCGAGGAGATCAAGCCGGTGCTGGAGGCCACGCCCGAGGTGCGCGCGGCGAGCACCCGCCCGGGCCCGCTGTCGGGTGCGCTGGAGGCCCGCAGGCTGTCGTTCCGCTACGCCGACGACGGCCCGCTCGTCCTGGACGACGTGTCGTTCGCCGTAGGGCCGGGCGAGTTCGTCGCGGTCGTCGGGCCGAGCGGCTGCGGCAAGTCCACGCTGCTGCGCCTGCTCATCGGCTTCGACCGGCCGGTCTCGGGCAGCGTCCTCTACGACGGCCAGGATCTCGCGGCCCTGGATCAGTCCGCGGTGCGCCGCCAGTGCGGTGTGGTCCTCCAGCACGCGCAGCCGTTCAGCGGTTCGATCCTGGACGTCATCTGCGGCACCGGGGCGTACACGCCGGAGGAGGCGATGGCGGCGGCCGAGCTGGCGGGGCTCGCGGAGGACATCCAGCGGATGCCGATGGGGCTGCACACGATCGTCGCGGGCAACGGCGCGATCTCCGGCGGACAGCGGCAGCGTCTGATGATCGCGCAGGCGCTCGTCCGGCGCCCGCGGATCCTCTTCTTCGACGAGGCGACCAGCGCCCTGGACAACGACACCCAGCGCATCGTCATCGACAGCACCCGCAAGCTGAACGCCACCCGGATCGTCATCGCCCACCGCCTGTCGACCGTCCTGGACGCCGACCGGGTGATCGTGATGGAGGACGGCAAGGTCGTCCAGCAGGGCGCCCCGGCCGACCTCCTCGCCGACACCACGGGCCGCCTGCACGAACTGGTGCGCCGCCAGCTGGCCTAGCCGCGCTCCCCCGGGGTCCCGGGCGGGCCGTCCGAGGACCCCGGCAGCTCGCCCGGCGCGCCCGGCGCGCCCGGCAGACGGTCCAGCGGCTCCGGCCCCTCGTCGTCGCCGTACTCCGGCCCGTCGTAGTGGGACGGCATCCAGTGGTGCCGGCAGAACCAGTGGCCGAACAGGGCGCCGCCGTAGATGACGAAACCCACCCCGATCAGCCACGACTCGACCACGAGCACGGTGCCGACGGCGCCGTAGCTGAGCGCGTTGGTGACGATGAGCGGGGTGAAGACGAGGGAGGAGAACACCCTGAGACCGGCCAGGCCGATCATCGTGGCCAGCGCCCCCGGCAGCAGGGCGCGCCAGCGGACCTGGCCGCCCAGCAGGAACCGCTGCCCCCACCAGAAGAACAGCACACCGCTGATCGCCGAGAGCGCGATCCGCTGGCCGCCGTGCAGCGCCGCCTTGGTCGTCACCTCCTGGTAGAGGTACGCCGTCAGCACCACCAGCCAGGTCGCCTGCCGCCAGACCCGGTGCCAGGGGCCCGCCGTGAGCCGCCAGATCCGCTCGTAGGCGTTCTGCACGCTGCCGCCGAAGGACACCCCGAACACGGCGAGCAGGACCGCGCTCCAGACGCTGGTGGTGCCGATCACCTTGCGGGGTGGGCTGATGACGTCGGTGAGCACGCGGGCGGAGCGTCCCGACAGTCCCATGCCGTCGGTGAGCCACGAGGCGAATCCGCCCCGCACCAGGGGGTCCGCCGCGGCCACCACGATCAGCAGCGGCGCGAGCGTCACCAGGGCCAGGGTGGCGAACCCCATGGCCCGGTGCATCAGCTCCAGCTCACGGCCGTGCGCGAACAGCGCCCGGACCCCGACCCACTCCCACGCGCGGTGCAGGCCGCGCCGCCACCGCCTCACGGCTCCTCCCGTGCTCGCCGCCCACACGCCTCCTGTGCCGATTCATCCACCCCGGCCCGCGCCGGGCAACTCGCGGCCGGACCCCGGACACCCGCACGGCACCACCGCGACACGGCCGGGCGTCCGGCGTTTACGCTCCGCGCCACCCCAGAATCGGGAGCCGTGCCTACCACGGACCATCATGCGCCGGACGGCCGGCGGCGGACGCTGATCCTGAGCGCGGGCATGGGCGCCGGTCACGACACCGTGGCCGCGGAGCTCGCGCGGCGTACCACCGCGGCCGGGCACGAGGCGTACGTCGTCGACGTCCTGCGGCTGCTGCCCCGCGGACTCGGCACGGGCCTGCGCCGTGGCTACCAGGCGTCGGTACGGCACCTGCCCTGGGTGTACGCCGCTCTGTACGCCGCGTTGCTGCGCGAGGGGCCGGGCCGGCGTCCGAGCGGGGTGCCGCTGGCGCGGCTCGCCGGGGACCGGCTGACCGCCCTGGTGGACCGTACCGGCGCCGACGTGGTGCTGTCCGTCTTCCACCTGGCGGCGCAGCTCACCGGACATCTGCGGGCCCGGGGCCGGCTGCGGGTGCCGAGCGCCGTCTTCCTGCTCGACTTCGCGGTGCACCGGCAGTGGCTGCATCCGGGCAACGACCGGTACCTGTGCCTCACCGACGCGGCGGCGGCCGACGTGCGCCGCCGCCTGGCCACGCCCGTGGTCACCACCGGGCCGGTCGTCGCCCCCGCGTTCCGCGCGCCGGCCCCGGGGGCGGCGCGGTGGCGGGAGCGCTTCGACCGCCGGGCGCCCGGTCGGCCGGCGGTCGTGCTGTCGGCCGGCGCCTGGGGCGCGGCGTCCCGCCCCGCCGCCACGGCCGCGCTGCTGGCGTCCGCCGGATACCTGCCGGTGGCGCTGTGCGGCCGCAACGACCGACTGCGGGCGCGGGTGGCCCGGGAGCCCGGGGCGCTCGCCCTGGACTGGGTCGACGACATGCCCGGTCTGCTGACCGCGGCCCACGCCCTGGTGGACAACGCCGCCGGTCAGACCGCCGTCCAGGCCCTCGCCGTGGGACTGCCCGTGATCGGCCACCGCCCGCTGCCCGGCCACGGCGCGGACGGCGTGCGCCGCATGGCCGGCCTCGGGCTGTCCGAACTCGCCCCGGACGGGCCCGCCCTGCTCGCGGCCCTCGGCCGGCTCACGGCCGACTCACCGCACCGCGCCGAACAGGTGACCCGAGGCCAGGCCCTCTTCCGAACTGACCCCTTGGACCACCTACCCCCCGATGACTGACCACCCCAGCGACCGAACGGGCCCACCGGACCATCCCGGCCGGCCGGGCTCACCCGGCGACCGGCCCCGGCCTGCCCGAACCCACCCCGCCCTGCTCACGGCTCCCCCGACCGGCTCACCGCACCGCGCCCAGCGGGTGACCCGAGGCCACGTTCTCTCCCGTTGCCCCGGGTGGAAACGGGCGGTGGCCGTGGTCGTGGAGTGGGCCGACCGTCAGGCCCGCCTCCCGGCAGTCCCGGACGAGGCCGGGCAGGGCGCCCAGGGCCGCGTGCCAGGAGCCGGGGGCCGCGTGCCGGTCGGAGTCGTGCAGCAGGACGGTGCCGCCGCCGCGCAGGTCCGCCGCGATCAGGGCCCGTACGGACGCCGGTGTGGCGTCGGCCGTCCAGTCCCTGCCCCACGCGGACCACAGCACCGTCCGCAGTCCGGCGCGCCGTGCCGCGCACCAGCGGCTGGTGGTGAGGATGCCGTACGGGGGCCGGTACCAGCGCGGGCGGCGGCCGGTGACGTCGTGCACCGCGCACACGCTCCGGCCGATCTCCTGGGCGTTCCGGGCGAACGCGGGAAGCCACGGGCGGTCGTGGGTCCAGCCGTGCACCCCGAGTTCGTGTCCGCGTCGTACCGTCTCGCGGGCCAGCGCGGGATGGCGGACCACCCGCTCGCCGAGGACGAAGAACGTAGCCCGGACGCCCAGCGCGTCCAGCGCGTCGAGGAAGCGCGGCGTCGAGTCCGGGTCCGGCCCGTCGTCGAAGGTGAGCGCGACGTGGTGGCGGTGGCCGGTGCCGGACAGCCCGGGGAACAGCGGCAGCCGTACGCCGGGCAGCCAGGTGGCCGCCGGTGCGATGTGCGCCGCGGCGGCCCCCGCCGGCAGCAGGACGGCGGCCGTCCGCCAGGCGCGGCCCGATCCGAGGGACATCGGTGACCACCTTCCGTGGGTGTGCTGGGCCGGTGCGGATCAGTGTCCGCGTGGGGTCGGCGTCCGGGTGCCGTCGCGGTCCGGCGGGTGCTCCGGCCGGGCCGTGTCCCACTGGCCGCCGACGGCCTGGGCGTGCGCGAGGCCGAGGCTGCCCGCGCCGATGAGCACCGCGCCGATCGCCTCCGGGATCAGGCTCAGGCCCAGGTGGATCGTCTCGGCGAACAGCACCCAGCCGAGGACGACGCTGGTGAGCGCGTCGCCGAGGGTGAGGGCGGGCTGCGAGGCCGTCAGCGAGCCGGCGCCGAGCGCGCCCTGGAGCAGCAGGAAGGCGACGAGTCCGGCGACCCCGGTGGCGTACAGCGTCCAGTGCCCGAACAGCGCCGCGGGGCCGTCCCCGAGCCGTCCCACGGCCTCCTTCAGCAGTGCCGCCGTGGTGGCGAAGGACACGGCGGAGGCGAGGCCGAGCAGCGCGGCCCGGGACGCGCCCCGCGCCGCGCGGGCGGCCAGGGCGAGCAGGACGACGACCACGAGGGCCCCGCCCCCGCCCAGCAGCCAGGCGCGGGGCGGCGCGCTGGTCCGGCCGGCCGTCGGCGCCGCCGCGAGGAGGAACAGGGCCAGCCCCACCGCGAGCGCGGCGAACGCCAGCCAGGTCCGCCGGTCCGGCCGGCGCCGGAAGACGACGCTTCCGACGGCCAGCGTGAACAGCAGCTCGGCGGCGAGGAGCGGCTGGACCAGGGACAGGCTGCCGACGGCCAGTGCCCCGGCCTGGAGCAGGCCGGACAGCGCGAGCAGGCCGACCCCGGCCAGCCAGGAGCGGCGCCGCAGCACGTGCCGGAACCGGCGGACGACGGACCGCGCGCCGTCGCCGTCGTCCGGTTCCTGCACGGCGGCCCGGCGCTGGAGCACCGAGGCGGACGCGTTGGACAGGGCGGCGAGCAGGGCGAGCAGGACCGTGACGGCGGTCATGGCCGTTCACCCGAAGCGGCCGGCGAGCCGCCGGTACAGTCCGGGGGCGGCGCCGCGTACCCGGGCGGGCAGCCGCAGCCAGCCGGGGACGTACACCTCGTCCCTGCCGTGGGCGACGGCGGACCACACCGCGTCCGCCACCCGCTCGGCGGGCACCGGCCGCGGCCAGGACCGCGCGTACGGGGTGCCCCGTCGGTCGAAGAAGGGCGTGTCGACCACGCCGGGGATGACGTGGCTGACGCCGACGCCGGTGCCGTCCAGCTCGTAGCGCAGGGCGTCGGCGAAGGCGGCGAGGGCGGCCTTCGCCGCGGAGTAGACGGCCTCGCCGCGCACGCCCACGCTGCCGGCGAAGGAACCGACGAGGACGACGCGGCCCGAGCCGGCCGCGACCATGTGGGGCAGCAGGGCGCGCACCAGGTGGAGGGTGGCGAGCAGGTCGACACCGACGATCTCGTCGACGCGCGCGGCGGGCATCTCGGCGAAGTCCCCGGCCCAGCCGACGCCGGCACCTGCCACCAGCACGTCGATCCGGCCGAGGTGGTCCAGGGCGAGGTCGGTGAGCCGGCGGGGCGCGCCGGGCCGGGTGAGGTCGGCGGGGAGGGCCACGGCACCGGTCCGGGCGGCCGTCTGCTCCAGTCGGGTGACGTCACGCCCGTTCAGGACCAGCCGCCAGTCCCCCTCGGCGGCCAGCCGGCGGGCCACCGCGGCACCGATGCCGGAGGAGGCGCCCGTCACCAGTGCGGTGCCGCCAGGGCCGGCCGGGGACCGGGCGGCGCGGGGGGCGGAACCGGCCTGCGGGGCGAGGTCCCGCACCGGCCGGGCGCGGTCCGACGGTCCTGCGGGGGGCGGGGCGTGGGACATGGTGACGACCTCACTGCGACGGTTGCACGGGCGCGCGGGCTGCCGGTACCGAGCCCTCGCGGTGTATCCAGGGCGCCACATCCTGAAACACCGCGCACGGCGGGGCCCGCGCGCCGATCGCTCCCGCACCCGTCCGGGGCACCGGCGCGACGCTTGGGACGGCGCGGGCGGGTAACCCGCAGGGAAGATCCGCAGGACGACGGAAGGAGACACGATGACCGGCGGCGGCGACGACCGTGAGAAGAAGCCCGGTACGGCGGTGGAGGAGGTCCTCCGGGAGGTCGAGGAGGCCGGCGGGCCCGAGGCGGACGAGGAGCACTCGGGCGAGGCCGGGGACGCCACCAGCCCGAACACGGGGGCGCAGGAGCAGGCCCGGGGCGAGTAGCGCGCCCCCGGCCGGGGGCGGCTCCGGCCGGGCGGTGGTCGTGCATCGCCGCCGGCCGGGTACCCGGGTCCCATGAACCACCACCACCTGCGAGGACCCCAGCTGCCCCCGCCCCGGGGCCCGCTCTCCGCCGCCGTCGGCGCGTACCTGCGCGGCACGGGCCCCCTCCCCCGTCCGGAGGACGCCGCGGCGGCGGACCCGTACGGCGACGACCCGCAGCTCGCCCTGTACCTGTGCTACGAACTGCACTACCGCGGTTTCGCCGGTGTCCCCCCGGAGACCGAGTGGGACCCGGACCTGCTGCGGGTCCGCGCAGCACTGGAGGGGGCCTTCCTGTCCGCGCTGCGGGCCGACGCGCCCGCCCACGACAACCTGGACGACGCGCTGGACGCGCTGCTGGTCGAGCCCGTCGAGGGCAGCGGGGTCAGCCACTTCCTGTGCGACGAGGGCGAGCTGTGGCAGGTGCGCGAGTACGCCGCCCAGCGTTCGCTGTACCACCTGAAGGAGGCCGACCCGCACGCCTGGGTGCTGCCGCGGCTGTGGGGCCGGGCCAAGGCGGGCATGGCCGCCGTGGAGTTCGACGAGTTCGGCGGCGGCCGCGCGGACCGGGTGCACGCCGCCCTGTTCGCCGACCTGATGACGGACCTCGGCCTGGACACGGCGTACGGCCGCTACCTGGACGCGGTGCCCGCGGAGATGCTGGCCGTGGTCAACCTGATGTCCCTGTTCGGCCTGCACCGCCGGCTGCGCGGCGCCCTCGTGGGCCACTTCGCCGAGGTGGAGATCACCTCCTCCCCCGGCTCCCGCCGGCTCGCCGCGGCGATGCGCCGCACCGGGGCCGGACCGGCCGCCGAGTTCTTCTACGACGAGCACGTGGAGGCGGACGCGGTGCACGAGCAGGTCGTCCGGCAGGAGGTCGTGGCGGGACTGCTGGAGGAGGAACCGGAGCTGGCGCCGGACGTGACCTTCGGGATCGACGCGACCGAGTTCCTGGAGGACCGGCTGGGCCGGCGGCTGCTCGCGGACTGGCGGGCGGGCCGGTCGTCACTGCGGACACCCCTGGACCCGGACCCGCGCCGGTCCGTGGCGGCGGACCGGACGGCACCCCGGGAACAGGAGATGTCTCATACATCCTGATCCTCTGGGTACCCGGCCGACGTGATCGCTTTGGTACTTCCGGGCGTGTACGCCCCACAGGACGACACGGAGCTGCTGGCCGAGGTGCTCCGCGAGGAGGATCCCCCGCCCGGCGCCCAGGTGCTGGACGTGGGCACCGGCAGCGGCGCGCTGGCCCTGGAGGCGGCCCGGCGCGGCGCCCGTGTCACCGCGGTCGACGTGTCCCGGCGTGCGGTGTGGACGGCCCGGCTCAACGCCTGGCTGACCCGGCTGCCGGTGCACATCCGGCGCGGCAACCTGTTCACGCCGGTCCGCGGCCGCACCTACGACATCATCCTGGCCAACCCGCCGTACGTGCCGGCGCCCGACGCCGGGGCCGGGCCGCGCGGCCGGGCCCGGGCCTGGGACGCGGGGCTCGACGGGCGGCTGCTGCTGGACCGGATCTGCCGGGACGCGCCGCCGCTGCTGCGCCCCGGCGGGGTGCTGCTGCTGGTGCACTCCGCGCTGAGCGGTCCCGAACGGACCCTGGAGCTGCTGGAGGCGGCGGGCCTGAAGGCCACGGTCGTCCGGCGCCGCTGGATCGCCTTCGGTCCGGTGCTGCGCTCCCGGGAGGAGTGGCTGCGCCGGCGCGGGCTGCTGGCGGCGGCCGACGACAGGGAGGAACTGGTGGTCATCCGTGCCGAACGACCCTGCTGACGACGCCCGCAGGATCACCATGTCGCGGCGTGGGCCGCTGCTGGTGGAGGGACCCGTCGAGATCGAGCTGGAGGACGGGACGACGGTCTCCTCGGACCGCTTCCGCGTCGCTCTGTGTACCTGCCGGCGCAGCCGCCGCTACCCGTGGTGCGACACGAGTCACCGGCGCAAGGCCTGAGCCGCTGGTTGAAACCGGTGGTTTTTCGCCGCTCCCCGGACGGCCCCCCACGGACCGGCCGGGGAGCGGCTGTGTGCCCGGTGCCGGCGGGCGGCCCCACTCCGCCCGCCTGCTCCGGTACGAGATCGCGGGTTCCCCGCTCCAGAGGCCGCACTCCCCAGTTGCGGGCCTGTTCCGGCGTCCACGGGGGACTCACGATCCCGGTCTCAGAAGGCGAAGAGGCTGCCGCCGACGGCGTCCTTCACGCACATGTTGCCGAAGGTCCGCTCGTAGGCGACGCGCTTGCCCTGCCAGACGCCCTGGACGGTCACGACCACCGGGTCGTAGACCTTGGTGCACATGACGTCACCCGCGGGCTTCAGGGCGTCGAAGTCACCGCCGACTCCCCGCAGCTCGGCACAGGCCTGGGCGGCGGCCGGGTGGGTGCCCGACGCCGAGGGCGCGCAGTTCAGGGTGACGGCGCGCTCCGGAGTGGCCGTGGCCGCGTCGGCGCCGTGGCCGGTGGTGAGCACCAGGGCCGAGGGGGCGTAGAGCGACGACGGGGCGGCGCCCGGTGCGGCGGCGGCGGCCCCGATCAGGGGTCCGCAGACGGTGGCGGCCGTGAGGCCGAGGGCCGCTGCCCAGCGCGCGGTGTTCCGCATTGTGTGCATCCTTCCGCTCGAACGATGACAGGGAGCCGGCTCCGGATCCGGTCGGGCTCCGGGAGCGGCGAGCGCCACTCTGCCGAGTCCGCCAGCGAAATACACATCGACCCCACAGGTTTCAGTAACCTTTCGTGTTGAATCAGTGGCGTGAAGTCACGGAATCCGACCGGCGCGGGCCCGGAACTGAGCGGTTCCCCCGTCTCCGACGCGGCCCGGTGGCTGAAAATAAGCTGTTCGTTAATCGTCCTGAAACATAACGGCCGCGAACTCGGCGCGCCGCTTGATGACTCCCCGTGTTCACCGAGTGATCACCAGGAGCCGGGCCCTCCGCCATCCCGCGCGGCCGGCGCCGGCCCGGATGCCGCCTCCCCACCGACTTACCGGTCGGTATCGTCGGGCGGGCAGGCGGCCGACGACGCGGGAGGGACGATGGCGAAGCACTGGGCGGACTTCCAGTACGAGATCTATCTGAACGGCATGACCGGGGCGGTGCCCCGGCTTCCCACCGACCTCACCCGACTGGAGGACCTGGCCGAACACCGGCTCGGACCCGGCCCGGTGGGCTACGTGGCGGGCAGCGCCGGGGACGGCGGCACGGCCCGCGCCAACCGCGCGGCCCTCGACCGGCGGCGCATCGTGCCGCGCATGCTGCGGGACGTGTCCGCGCGCGACCTGACGACGGAGGTGCTGGGCCGGACCCTGCCGGCGCCGCTGGCCCTGGCGCCCGTCGGAGTGCTGTCGATCATGCATCCGGACGCCGAGGCCGGCGCCGCCCGGGCCGCCGCCGCGCAGGGCGTGCCGTTCGTGCTGTCGTCGGCGTCGAGCACCCCGCTGGAGCAGGTGGCCGAGGCGATGGGGGACGCCGAGCGGTGGTTCCAGCTGTACTGGGGCCGGGACCGCGAGGTGAACCTGAGTTTCCTCGCCCGGGCCCGGACGGCCGGCTTCTCGGTGCTGGTCGTCACCCTGGACACCCCGCTGCTGGCGTGGCGCCCCCGCGACCTGGACCAGGCCTACCTGCCGTTCCTGCACGGCGTGGGCACCGCCAACTACTTCACCGACCCGGCGTTCCTCGCGGGCCTGGACAAGCCGGTGCACGAGGACCCGAACGCGGCGGTGCTGCGCTTCCTCGGGCTGTTCGGGGACCCCGGCCACACCTGGCCGGACCTGACCCTGCTGCGCGAGCACTGGGACGGGCCGATCGTCCTCAAGGGCGTCCTGCACCCGGACGACGCCCGGCTGGCCGCGGACGCCGGGATGGACGGTGTGGTGGTCTCCAACCACGGCGGCCGTCAGGTGGCCGGCTCGATCGCCGCGGCCGACGCGCTGCCCGGGGTCGTGGACGCGGCCGGCGACCGGTTGGAGGTGCTCTTCGACAGCGGGGTGCGCACCGGCGCCGACGTGTTCAAGGCGCTCGCCCTGGGCGCGCGGGCGGTCCTCCTGGGCCGCCCGTACGTCTACGGGCTCGGCCTGGACGGCCGGCCGGGCGTGGAGCACGTGATCCGCTGCGTGCTGGCGGAGCTGGACCTCACCCTCGCCCTCTGCGGACACGCCGGGCCGGCGACCGTGACGGGGGCCGACCTGACCGAGGCCCCGGCCTGAGGCGCCGTCACGCGCCCCTGCTGTGATCCGCGGCGACCGGGTCAGATCTGCCAGGAGCGCAGGCGGTCCGCGGCGCCGTAGACGTCGGCCTTGCCGGAGATCAGGTCGCGGGCGAGGTCGACGAGGGCGCCGTAGGGCGGGTCGATGCCGACGCCGCTGACGAACATGTAGGCCACGGCGGTCGCGCAGGCGAAGCGGGCGTTGGCGGCGGGCAGCGGCTTGAGCACGGCGAGGGTGTGCAGCAGCGCGGCGGCGCGCCAGGCGGCGTCGGAGTCCACGCCGAGCCGGGGCGGGTCCACGCGGTGGCGGGCCACGGCGGCGACGAGCGCGGAGAAGTCGTCCACGGCGGGCTGGTCGGGCAGGACCTCCTCGTGGCGCTGGAGCAGCCAGGGGACGTCGACATGGATCGGGGAGGGCATCGGTCAGGCGGCCTCGCCCCGGACGGGCGGTTCGTCGTCCGGGAAGGCCGCCGCGAACTCCTCGGCGTGGGTGGCGAAGAAGCGGCGGAAGGCCTCCGCGCCCTCCCGCAGCGCCCGGTGGCGGGCGATGTCGGCGGCGGCGGCCTCCCGCACGAGGGCCTTCATCGACGTGCCGCGTTCCTTGGCGATCTGCCGCAGGTCCTCGAGTTCCCGTTCGCTGAACTCCACGTTGAGAGCTGGCATGTCATTCACGGTACCGCGCGGGTACTCACGGGTAAATACCCGCAGATGGGAGGTGGTGCGGGAGGGTACCGGCGGGGCGGAGGGCCATGTCCGATTCCCGCCGGTCGGGTGGTGCCCGGTACGACAGACTGGGCGGGAGGCGACGATGGCGACGATACGGAGGAATCCCATGACCACGCACACCGCCCGTCCGGTGCACACCGTCCACCCGAGCCCCGTGGGCGACCTGTTGCTGACCGGCACGGTCACGCCGGCCGGTCTCGCTCTCACCTCCCTCTGCCTGCCGGGGCAGCGCGGCACCCCGGCCGTCCGCCCGGAGGACCGCGACGACCGCCCGTTCGCCGAGGCGATCCGGCAGCTCGACGCGTACTTCGCCGGCCGGCTGACCCGCTTCGACCTGCCGTTCTCCCCCGCCGGCAACGCCTTCCGGCAGGCGGTGTGGCAGGCCATGGACGAGGTGCCCTACGGCCGGACGACGACGTACGGCGAGCTGGCCGCCCGCCTCGGCCTGTCCCGCGCCGAGGTCCGCTCGGTGGGCCAGGCCCTCGGCGCCAACCCACTGCTGCTGGTCCGGCCCTGTCACCGGGTGATCGGCGCGGACGGTTCGCTGCGCGGCTACGCGGGCGGGCTGGAGACCAAGCGGTGGCTGCTCACGCACGAGGGCGCGCTCCAGCCGACGCTGCTGTGAGCCGGACCGGCTCGACCGCCAGGGGGACGCGGGCGACCGGAGCAACGGGCCGTGCCACGGCACGAGTTCACGGGCGTCGGTCCACCGGCCGGGCCACCGCCCGCAACTCGCCCGGCCGGCGAGAGGCTTTCCGGGGCGGGGACACCCGGTGCTCGGCCCGACGCCGCACACGGGATCCCATAAGCACTCACAACTGATCGTGACCGAACAGATGGTGACGGCCGACCGCGCGCGATCGTCCAGGGGCCGGCGTGCCGCGGTCGCCCCAGGACGTTTTCCGGCCGGAGTTCCCCGCCCCGACCACGCCCCCGGCCGGTCGGCCAGGTGGCCGCGACCGACGTCCACGGGCGCGCCGGAAGCACTACGCTGGAACACGAGTGGTGCCACCTGTTCACTGTGAGTGTGCGCTTGGGAGCGGCGACGATGAGCCGGGTCTATCCGTTCGACGACGCGGCGACGGCCCGGGCTGTCATCGATGACGACGGAACGCTGGTGGAGTGGAACGAGGGCGCGCGGCGTCTGCTCGGCCACCCCGCCGACGCCGTCATGGGCCGCCCCGCCGCCCAGCTGCTGGCCGGTGCCCGCCCGAGGACGGCCCCTTCGGGCCCGCGCTGGGAGGGCACGGTCGGGCTGCGCCACCGGGACGGCCGCACGGTCCCGGTGTGGCTCCTCGCCCACCGCCGCCCGCCCGAGGACGGCCGGCCCGGCGACTGGCTCGTGGTCACCCCGCTCACCGGCCCGGAACCGCCCGGGGCCGGCGACCCGCTGATCGAGGCGGGCCTGCTCCAGTCGCCGTGCCCGATCGCGCTGTACGACGACGCGCTCAGGCTGCGCCGGATGAACGCGGCGATGGCCGCCATCGTCGGCCTGCCGGAGGAGCGGGTACGGGGTCTCAGGGTCCCGGAGATCGGCGGCAAACCGCAGAGCGACGATCTGGAGCAGGGCATGCTCCGGGTGCTGGCCTCGGGCCGGCAGCTGGACGTGCAGACCTTCCTGCGCACCGGCGGCGAGGACCGGGCGCACGCCTGGCTGGCCCGGATGGCGCCGGTGCGGGACACCGCGGGCCGGGTGCTCGGCGTGTGCCTGGCCGCGCACGACGTCACCGACAACCAGCGGGCCCGCCAGCGGCTCCAGCTGGTCAACGAGGCGAGCGTGCGCATCGGGAGCACGCTCGACGTCACCCGCACGGCACAGGAACTGGCGGACATGTGCGTGCCCGCGCTGGCCGACTTCGTCACCATCGACCTGCTGGACCTGCGCGAACACGGCAGCGAGCCGCCGGCCCGCATCACCGCGCCGGTGCTGCTGCGCCGCACCGCCCACCAGTCGGTGCTGGCGGGCGTGCCGGAGGCGGTGATCGAGCCGGGGCAGGCGGACGCCTACCCGGGGTTCTCCCCGCAGGCCGACGCGCTGACCGCCGGCCGCACGATCACCACGTCGGTGGCCACCGGTGACCTGGACCGGTGGTACTCCTGGCACCGGGCGCGCGGCGAACGGGTGCGCGCCTTCGGCATCCACTCCTCGATGTCGGTGCCGATCCAGGCCCGCGGGCTGACCCTCGGGGTGGCGGTGCTCACCCGGCACCGGCGCCCGGACGGATTCACCCCGGACGACGTGCTGCTGGCGGAGGAGATCACCGCCAGGGCCGCCGTCTGCATCGACAACGCCCGCCGCTACTCCCGGGAACGGGAGACCGCGCTCGCCCTCCAGCGCAGCCTGCTGCCCCGCTCGCTGCCGCGCACGGCCGCGCTGGACGCCTCCTCCCGGTACCTGCCGGCCGCGCGGGCCGGGGTGGGCGGGGACTGGTTCGACGTGATCCCGCTGTCCGGGCTGCGGGTCGCGATGGTCGTCGGCGACGTCGTCGGGCACGGCATCCAAGCGTCGGCGACGATGGGCCGGCTGCGCACCGCCGTCCGCACCCTCGCCGACATCGACCTGGCCCCGGACGAGCTGCTCACCCACCTGGACGACCTGGTGCTGCGGCTGTCGGAGGAGTCCGGCGTCGAGGGCAGTCCGGGCGAGGTCGGCGCGACCTGTCTGTACGCCGTCTACGACCCGGTGTCCCGGCGCTGCACGCTGGCCCGGGCGGGGCACCCGCCGCCCGTGCTGCTGCGGCCCGGCGGCCGGCCCGCGGTGCTCGACCTGCCCGCCGGCCCCCCGCTGGGCCTGGGCGGGCTGCCCTTCGAGTCCGCCGAGGTCGAGCTGGACGAGGGCACCGTCCTCGCGCTGTACACGGACGGCCTGGTGCAGTCCCGGGAGCGGGACGTGGACGCCAGCCGCGAGCTGCTGCTGCGGGCGCTCGGGCGGGACGCGGGCTCCCTGGAGGTCACCTGCGACCGCGTCCTGCACGGGCTGCTGCCGTCCGGCGGCGCCGCCGACGACGTGGCGCTGCTGCTGGCCCGCACCCGGGGCCTGCCCGCGTCGCAGGTGGCGACCTGGGACATCCCGGCCGACCCGGCGCTGGTCGCGCCGATCCGCAAACAGGTGGTGGAACAGCTGGCCTCCTGGTCACTGAGCGAGGCGTCGTTCACGGCGGAACTGGTGGTCAGCGAGCTGGTCACCAACGCCATCCGGTACGGCTCCCACCCGATCCGGCTGCGGCTGATCCACGACGCGACCACCCTGATCTGCGAGGTGTCCGACACCAGCCACACCGCCCCGCACCTGCGCCGGGCCAAGACCTTCGACGAGGGCGGCCGGGGCCTGCTGCTGGTCGCCCAGCTCACCCAGCGCTGGGGCAGCCGGCACACCACGGAGGGCAAGACCATCTGGGCGGAGCTGCCCCTGTTCGAGGTGGACCGGTAGCGGTCAGGACGCCGACAGCCAGGGCCGCACGTGCTTGCGGGCCTCGTGCAGCCGGGACTTGAGGGTGCCGAGCGGAATGCCGACGCGCTCGGCGGCCTCCGCGTACCCCAGCTGGCAGATGTCCCGGTAGACCAGCGGCGCGACGAGGTGCGGGTGCTCGCGCTCCAGCCGCTCCAGGGCCTCCAGCAGGTCGACCCGGGAACCGGCGATGACGCTGGTGGTGCGCGGGTCGACGACGTGCGCGGGCTCGATCGCGGCGGGCTGTTCGGCGGCCCGCCGCTTCAGCTCCCGGTACTTCTGCCGGCAGCAGTTGGCGACCACCGTGTAGAGCCAGGTGCCGAAGCGGCTGCGGCCCTCGAATCCGCCGATGTGCCGGGCCACCTGGAGCAGCACGTCCTGGGCGGCCTCCTCGGCGTCCTCCCGGCAGGGCAGGAAGCGCGCGCAGCGGCGCAGGACCTCCGGCCGTATCTCCGTCAACAGCCGGTCGAGAGCGGCCGCGTCGCCGGCGGCGGCACGCCGGGCGGACTCCTCCATCGGCGCCTGGTCCCGCACGAAGGCCTCCCCCTGGAAGTGGATCTCAGGGCAGGCATGATAGTCGTATGCACCCCCTGGAGCGGATCGGCCGCCACCGCCTCGAACGGCCGCTGGGCAGCGGCGCTTTCGCCACGGTGTGGCTCGCCCACGACCCGGAGCTGCACGCCCCGGTGGCGGTGAAGGTGCTCGCCGAGAACTGGGCGCACCGGCTCGACATCAGGGAGCGTTTCCTGTCCGAGGCACGGCTGCTGCGGCAGGCCGGCTCCAGCCGGGTGGTGCAGGTCTACGACATCGGTGAACTCCCCGACGGCAGACCGTACTTCGTGATGGAGTACGCCGCCGGCGGTACCCTCGCCGATCTGCTGGCGGACGGTGCGCTGCCGGTGCGGGACGCGCTCGCGCTGACGGCACAGGCCGCGCGGGGCGCCGCCGCGCTGCACGAGGCGGGCATCGTGCACCGCGACATCAAGCCGACCAACGTGCTGCTGCACACCGCCCCGGACGGCACCCGGCGGGTGCTGCTGGCCGACCTGGGGCTCGCCAAGAGCCTCGCGCAGGCCTCGGTGCTGACCCTGGCCGCGGGCTCGGCGGGCTACCAGCCGCCGGAGCAGGCCGAGCCGGGCGAGGGCATCGACGAGCGGGCCGACGTCTACAGCCTCGGCGCGGTCGGCTACGAACTGCTCACCGGGACGGTGCCGGGACCACCGGGCAAGGTGGTGCCGCCGGGCCGGTCGCGGCCGGGGCTGGCCGGGGGCGTGGAGCGGGCGGTGCTGCGGGCGCTGGAGCCGGACCGGGAGCGGCGCTGGCCGGGCGCCCTGGCCTTCGCCGACGAGCTGGACCGGCTGGCGGCGGACCCGGCGGCGCGGCCCGCGCGGCGGCTGGACCGGATGCGCGGCCGGCTCGGCACGGTGACCCTCGCCCTCGCCGCGGCCCTCGCCGCGACGGCCGCCGCGGTCACGGTGACCGTCCTCCTCCAGCATCGTGGCGCCCCGGCGGACGACGGGGTGCGGATCGCGGACGCCACCGGGCGGGTGACGCTGCGGGTGCCGGCCGGCTGGGGCCGCGAGTTGCGCGGCTCCGGCTGGGACCCGCACACGCTCGGGCTGGCCGCGGGACACGAGCCGGGACTGGTGGTGGCCGACGACCTGGCCCGGTGGCCCGATCTGACGGACGCCGTGGACGGGGTGTTCGTCGGGGTCAGCGCGCACGGCGACGTCGGCGCCGGGGTGCGGGCGCTCACCCACTCCGGCTGCCGCCACGCCGACTCCCGCGCGTTCACCGGCGGCACCTGGCACGGCGTGGTCCGGGCCTGGAGCGGCTGCCCGGGCGGCGGCTCGATCACCGAGTCCGCGCTGGTCCCGGCGGGCGGCCGGGACCAACCGCAGGTGTACGTGCAGGTGCGCCAGCACGGGGACGACGACGCGACCGACGGGATACTGCGCTCGCTGCGGGTGGCCTGAAAACACCGGTCGCGACCGGGACGGGGGGAAAATACCGGTGTGCCCCGAACTTTTCCGGTGACCCGTGCATCGGACGGTGATGACGGCGCATCCGGCGCCTACGGCGCGCGTCCCGCGCGTGCCGGGACGATCCTGGAGTGGTGAGCGACATGGTGAACACCCCCCGGCCCGCGCGGCGCGTTGCCCTGCTGCCGGTCACGGCCGCCGTGCTGGGGCTGCTGACCTCCTGCGGCAACGGCACCGACGTCCACAGCGACCCGCCGGTCACGGCCTCCGGTCCGGCCGCGCCCGCCCGGGAGAGCACGCGGGGCCCCGCCTCCCCGGCGGCCTCCTCCGCCACCGGCGCGCCGGCCCCGTCGCGGACGGCCGGGTCCCCGGGCGGCGGCAGGACCGGAGCGCCCCCGGCGACGGCCACGGCGGCCCCGCGCACGACCGCGCCGGCCGCGACGGGCGAACGCTGCCACACCGGTGAACTGCGGGCTGCCGTGGGCCGCGTCGATCCGGGTGCCGGTCAGGAGAACTTCCCCGTCGTGCTCACCAACACCTCCGCCCGGACCTGCACCCTGCACGGCTATCCGGGCGCCGCCTTCGTGAACGGCTCCGGCACCCAGCTCGGCCCCGACCCGACGCGGACGCCGGGCTCCCCGGCCACCGTCACGCTCCGGCCCGGACAGAGCGCCTGGGCCGGGCTGACCTTCTCCAACCCGGCGATCAGCGAGGCCCGAACGGCCACCCCGGTGGCCCTGCTGGTCACCCCGCCGGACGAGCACGACCCGCTGAGGGCCACCTGGCGGGGCGGTCCGGTGCCGGTCTCCGGCAACTCCTCGTCCGTCCGTCTGACCGTGCTCAGCCCGGGCACCGGCCCCTGACCGACCCCGCTCCCCCGCACCCCGCCGTCTCCCCCGGGACGGCGGGGTGCGTCGTGCGGGTGCCACGACTGTCACAGGACGGCAACAGCCGCCGTCCGCCGCGATCTTTCCCCGCCCGCCCGCCATCGAACCCGGTCGACCGCACGACGAACGGGCCCGCCAGGGGCCCTGACCAGGGATTCGGGGACGACGATGAGCGGGATACCACGCAGGCGGATACTGACGGCGGGGGCGGCGGCGGGCGCCCTCGGGGCACTGGCCGCCTGCTCCTCCGGCACCGGCCTCCGGGTCGGCGGGCCGGAACCGGCGGACGGCCGGGGCACCGCGCAGGCCCGGCCCGTGCGGCCGATCGGCGACGGCTCCACCGCCGACACCGGCGCCCAGCCGCGCCGGCCGAAGCCGGTACGGCTGCGGCCGGGGGCGCGGCCCCCGCAGTTCGTGGTGTTCTCCTGGGACGGCGCCGGGGAACTGAGCAATCGCCTGTTCTCCCGGTTCCGCAAGGTGGCCGCCGACCACGACGCGTGCATGACCTTCTTCCTCAGCGGCATCTACACGCTGCCCGAGTCCCGCAAGCACCTCTACCGGCCGCCCCAGCACCCGGTGGGCGCCTCCGCCATCGGCTACCTCTCCGACCGTCACATCCACGCCACCCTCCAACAGGTCCGCGCGGCCTGGCTGGAGGGCCATGAGATCGGCACCCACTTCAACGGGCACTTCTGCGGTCCCACCGGCGTGAGCCGCTGGTCCCCGGCCGACTGGCGCAGTGAGATCGAGCAGGCGGTGGGGTTCGTGACCGCCTGGCGGACCAACACCGGCTTCACCGACCTCGACCCGCTGCCCTTCGACTACCGCAAGGAGCTGACCGGCGGCCGCACCCCGTGCCTGGAGGGCCGCACGGCCCTGCTGCCCACCGCCGCCGCGCTCGGCTGGACCTACGACGCCAGCTCCCCCGGCGGGCTCCAGGTGTGGCCCGGCAAGATCCAGGGCGGGCGGATCTGGGACCTGCCGCTCCAGTCCCTGCCGTTCGCCGGCCACTCCACCCAGGTCCTCTCGATGGACTACAACCTGATGTTCAACCAGTCCGGCGGCAACCCCCTCGGGGACCGCGCGCGCTACGACGTCTGGCGCGCCCAGGCCCGCGACACCTACCTGGCGGGTTTCCGGCGGGCGTACGAGAGCAACCGCGCCCCCCTCTTCATCGGCAACCACTTCGAACGCTGGAACGGCGGCATCTACATGGACGCCGTGGAGGAGGCCATCGGCGAGATGGCCGCGCACGAGGACGTGCGGTTCGTGTCGTTCAAACAGCTCGTGGCGTGGCTGGAGGCGCAGGACCCGGCGGTGCTGCGCCTGTTGCGCACCCTGCCGCCCGGGCAGGCGCCGGCGGGCGGCTGGGCGGAGTTCCTGGGCGCGGCGGGCACCCGGTCGTCCTAGCCGGTCGGAGCGGTCTGTTTTCATGGGCGGGCACCCCCCGTGACCCGTGTCGGAAGGATCCGCCCTGAACACCGCGCTCGCCGAGGCCCTGTCCGTCGTCCTCCTCGTGGCCGTGCTCGCCTGGGCGGTCGTACGGCCGTTCGGGCGCACGGAGGCGGTGATGGCGGTGCCCGCCGCCGCGATCGCGATCGCGTCCGGCGCGATCTCCCTCGACCACGCCCGGGCCGAGGCGGAGCGGCTCGGGCCCGTGGTGGGGTTCCTGGCGGCGGTGCTGGTCCTCGCCCACTTCTGTGACGTGGAGGGGCTGTTCCAGGCGTGCGGGGCGTGGACGGCCCGGTGGGCGGCGGGCCGTCCGGTGCGCCTGCTGACCGCGGTGTTCGCGCTGGCGTCCGCCATCACGGCGGTCCTCAGCCTGGACGCGACCGTCGTGCTGCTCACCCCGGTGGTGTTCGCCACGGCCGCCCGCACGGGCGTACGGCCCAAACCGCACGTCTACGCCTGCACCCACCTGTCCAACACGGCGTCGCTGCTGCTGCCGGTGTCCAACCTGACGAACCTGCTCGCGTTCGCGGCGAGCGGGCTGGCGTTCACCCGGTTCGCGGCGCTGATGGCGCTGCCGTGGCTGGCGGCGATCGGCGTCGAGTACCTGGTGTTCCGGCGGTTCTTCGCCCGGGACCTCGCGGCGGCGGCCCCGGCGGACCGCGATCCGGGCGCGACGCCGCGGCTGCCCCTGTTCGCGCTGGTGACCGTGGCGGGCACGCTGGCCGGGTTCGTGGTGGCGTCGGCGTTCGGCGTGGAGCCGGCCTGGGTGGCCGCCGCGGGCGCGCTGGTGCTGGCCGGTCGGTCGCTGCTGCGGGGGCGGGCGACCGCGCCCGAGGTGGTACGGGCGGCGGCCCCGGCCTTCCTCGTGTTCGTCCTGGCGCTCGGCATCGTGGTGCGGGCGGTCGTCGACAACGGGCTCGCCGACGTGCTCGGGCGTGTGGTGCCGGACGGCACCGGACTGGTGGCACTGCTGGGGACCGCCGCGCTGGCCGCCGTACTGGCCAATGTGATCAACAACCTGCCCGCCGTGCTGGTGCTGCTGCCGCTGGCGGCGCCGGCCGGGCCGGGCGCGGTCCTCGCCGTGCTGCTCGGTGTGAACATCGGGCCGAACCTCACCTACGCCGGGTCGCTGGCGACGCTGCTGTGGCGGCGGATCGTGCACCAGCACGAGCACGACGTGGACCTGGGCGAGTTCACCCGGCTCGGGCTGATCGCCGTGCCGTCCTCCCTCGCCGTCGCGGTGGTGGCACTGTGGGGGTCGCTCCAGGTTCTCTGAGGGGCGCGGACCGAGCCGAGGGAGAGGACGACCGGATGCGTGTGATCGCCTGGCTCGTCGAGGGGACCTGGCCCTCCTGCGTGGACGCCGTGCGCACCCACGCGCCGGACGGCTGCGAGGTGGTGCTGCTCCATGTGAGCGGACCGGACGTGCCCGCGGTGGCGCACGGGGCCTTCGCCGGGCTGCTCGGACGCGGCGGGCGGCGGGGGCACCGCCCGGCCGGAAGCTGGGAGAGCGATCCCGGTGACCGGCTGGAGGCGCTCGGCGGCACGTCGGCGGCGGCGCTCCTCGACGCGGCGGCCGAGCGCCTCGGCCGGCCCTGTACGCGTGCGGAGCGGTCGGGGCGGGTCGAGCGGGAGGTGGTGGCCGCCGCGGAGGGGGCCGGTCTGCTGGTACTGGCCCGGGACGGGGACCGGTCCCGGCTCGGCCCGGGGAGCATCGGCCCGGCGGCCCGGTTCGTCGTCGACCACGCGCCCTGCCCCGTCCTGCTGGTGTGGCCGGGACCGGCTCCGGAGCTGGGGACGATCCCGCCCCCGCCGCCCGGGCCGTAGGGTCTTTCGTTCGGATCGGGCCGGATCAGAGACCCCGCGAGCCCGGCATGATCCGAACGAGAGGCCCTGGTCCTCAGGGTGTCGGACCGGGCGTGCCCACGGGCCCCGCGGGCGGTGTGGCCGGGACCGGTACGGTGTCGCCGTCCCAGCTGACGTTCTCCATGCGCAGATCCGGCCGGGGGGTGTCGATGGACCAGCGCTGTCCGGCGCCCGCGGCGGCGCGGGTCTTCAGCACGAGGGCGCCGGAGCCGTCGGTGGCGGCCGGGGTGAGGGCCAGCTCCTGGTCGGAGCGGGGCACCAGGGCGCCCCGGAGGGTGAAGTCGTACCGGATGGTGCGGGCCGCCCGGCCGGTGGCGGCGCAGGGGGCGAGGCGGACGGAGTAGCCGAGGCCGGAGTCCAGGCACAGGTCGGGGGCGGCCGCGTTGCGCAGCAGCCCGTCCGTCTCGTACGTCCACTGCTGGGCCGGGGCGGCGGAGCAGGTGGTGAGTTCGGTCTCGGCGCCCCGCACGGCCTTCTTGCCGACGATGCCGACACACAGGCCGGAGGCGAGGTTGTGCAGCCTGCCGTGGAGCGCGCCCTGTCCGGCGCCGCCGCCCCCGCCGGCCCAGGACGCGCCCGGCGAGGGGGTCTTCCCGCCCGGTGTCCCGGACGGCGTGCCCGCGGCCCGGGGGCCGGGGGTGCCTCCGGAGCCGTGGACCGCCCAGAGCACCAGGGGGAGCGCGACCAGTCCGCCGGCGACGAGCACGGCCACCCCGAGCTGCCGGCGCCGCGCGCGCCGGACGGCGCGGTGCAGGGAACGGGGGGACCGGGGGAAACCAGTGGCCTTGGGGTCGTCCGGGCCGGTACGTGCCCCGGGGCCCGCGGGGGCGGGGTGTCCCGTGGGCGCCGCGTGGGGGTGCCGTGCGGGGCGCCGGGTGCCGCCGGCCCCGGGCGCGCCGGGGGGAGCGGTGGCGGCGCGGAGTCCGGCCGCCCGCCTGAGGGCGCCCGGTATCCGGCGGGCCGCCCGCCGGGGACCGGCGGCGGGGCCCGGCGCGGCCGGGCCGGCGGGTGCCGCGGGCGCTCCGGCTCGCTCGGGTCCCGCCGGTCGCCCGGGCTCGGCTCCGGTGAAGGACTCGCCGGCCGGCGGGGCGGCGTACCCGGCGCCCGACGGGACGGCGGGCTCCTCCGCGGCCACGACGGCGGCGGCCGGGGGCGGCACGGCGGCGCGGGTCGTGCGGGACTCCAGGTAGCCGTGGGCGCCCCAGCCGAGGACCGCTTCGGCCAGCGCCGGGCCGAGCCCGGCGTTGAACGCGTCGAGCTGGTCGGCGGTGCTGGTGCAGTGGGAACAGTGGGCCAGGTGCTGTCCCAGGTCGGGGTCGACGTCCGTGCCGCCGCGCCGGAAGGTCACGTCGAGCATGCGCAGATAACGCCGGCACTCGTCCTCGGGGGCGAGTTCGCGGTGCGCCTGGAGGCATTCGTCGCGGAGCCGTTCGCGGGCCCGGCGGAGTTCGACGCGGGCGCCCTCCTCGTCCAGGCCGAGCAGGGCGGCGGGCACGGCCAGGGGTTCGGCCTCCACCTCGGTGTGCCAGAGCACGGCGCGCGAGGTCTCGGGCACCCGCTGGAACGCGCGGGACAGCAGCCGCCGGTCGGCGGGCGGCAGCATCCGGGCCGCGACGCGCTCGCCCGTGCCGTCGTCCGGGCGCAGGGCGGGGTGGAGGAGGTCGCGGCGCTCGTCGGTGTCCCACTCGGCCGCGATCCGGCGGACCGCGACGAGCAGGTGGGGCCGCCAGGCGGAGGTCGGCCCGGTCTGCCGGAGGGAGGCGCCGAAGAGCCGGGTGAACGCGGCGGTGGTGAGCATCCCGGCGGCGCGCGGACCGTCGGTGCACAGCCGGGCGTAGGCGAAGGCGGCCGTCCAGTGCCGGTCGAGGAGTTCGCCGACCGGATGCAGCGCGGGCGAGGTTCCCGTCCATTTCCTCAGTGCGGCACCGAGCTGCTCGTCCGACGGGCCTGCCTCATGCACGGCTGCATTCCTCCAGACACGAAAACGGGAATAGGTACGTACCAACGAGTACGGAAAGAGGGCCGGGGCAGCTCGAAAGAGACCGGAATGTGGGTACCCGCGCGCCGACAGCCCACACTTTTACACGGCCCAACACACCCGAACAAGAGATCTTCCCGTTAACGGTATTCCCTTTTCCGCATTTCCTTGTTGACGCACCGTCGAAGAAAGGCTTCTCCTTCCTTTTCCCCGCCCGTGCCCGTGCGGCGCGCGGCGCCCGCCGCACGGGAGCGCCGCGACGGTCAGTGGCCGCTCACGGCGTGCGCGGTGTAGGGCCGCTCCAGTTCCTCCGCCTCCTCGTCGCTCAGTTCGAGGTCGACGGCCGCCACCGCGTCCTCCAGGTGCCGTGCCTTGGAGGCGCCGACGATGGGGGCCGCCACCGTGTCCTGCCGCAGCAGCCAGGCGAGGGCCACCTGGGCGCGCGGGACGCCCCGGTCGGCCGCGATGCGGGTGACGGCCTCGACGATCGCGCGGTCGCCCTCCTGGTACAGCCGGCTGCCGAACTCGTCGGTGGTGCTGCGGCCGGTGACCGTGCCCCAGTCCCGGGTGAGCCGGCCGCGGGCCAGCGGGCTCCACGGCAGCACGCCGACACCCTGGTCCGCGCACAGGGGCAGCATCTCCCGCTCCTCCTCGCGGTAGAGCAGGTTGTAGTGGTTCTGCATGGACACGAACTTCGTCCAGCCGTGCCGCTCGGCGGTGTACTGCGCCTTGGAGAACTCCCACGCGTACATCGAACTGGCGCCGATGTAGCGCACCTTGCCCGCCTTGACCAGGTCGTGCAGGGCCTCCATCGTCTCCTCGACGGGCGTGGAGTGGTCGTAACGGTGGATCTGGTAGAGGTCGACGTAGTCGGTGCCGAGGCGGCGCAGGCTGTGGTCGATCTCGCTCATGACCGCCTTGCGGGACAGACCGGCCCCATTGGGTCCCGGCCGCATCCGGCCGTTGAGCTTGGTGGCCAGCACGACCTCGTCACGGTCGGCGAAGTCGCGCAGCGCCTTGCCGACGATCTCCTCACTGGTCCCGTCGGAATAGATGTTGGCGGTGTCGAAGAAGTTGACGCCCGCCTCCAGCGCCTGCCGGATGAGCGGGCGGGACGCCTCCTCGTCGAGGGTCCACTCGTGCGTGCCGCGGTCAGGTACCCCGTAGGTCATGCAGCCCAGAGAGATCCGCGAGACGTCCAGGCCGGTCGAACCGAGCTTCACATACTGCATCGTTGCTGCTCCTGCCGTCTGATGGATGATCACCCACGAGCCTACGACGGTGGCCTGGGGCCGACTTGACGGCGCCGGTGCGAGGGCGATTTGATCCTGAGCGTGCCGCGCCGCCCGGCGTGGGCAGGATGGAGCGGACTTGCCCACGGGTGTTCTGCGCGCCGCCGGTCCCCTGCCGGCCCTGGGCGCCTTGTCGGCGGCCCTGATCGTCGCGGTGACGGCCCTGGCCGGTTGCGCCCCCGGCCACCGGGGCGGCGGGGAGGGCGGTGCGGCGAAGCCGGCCGCGCCGCGGCTGCCCCCGCGCGCCGCCGGGTTCGACTACCAGATCGGCGGCGCCTATCCCCCGCCGAAGGGCGTGCGGATCGTCAGCCGCGACCGGTCCGACTCCCCCGCGCCCGGCCTGTACAACATCTGCTACGTCAACGCCTTCCAGTCCCAGCCCGCCGAGCGCGCCTCGTGGCCGGCGGACCTGCTGCTGCGCGACGCCCGCGGCGCCGTCGTCATCGACGAGGACTGGCACGAGCCGCTGCTGGACCTGCGCACCCCCGGTCGGCGCGAGCGGGTGGCGCGGCGGGTGAACACATGGATCGACGAGTGCGCCCGCAAGGGCTTCGACGCCGTCGAGCCCGACAACTACGACAGCTACACCCGCTCCCACCGGCTGCTCACCGCCGACGACGCCACCGCGTTCATGGCCCTGATCTCCCGGCACGCGCACGCCCGGCACCTGGCCGTCGCCCAGAAGAACACCGCGGAGCTGGCCGGCCGGCGCCGACGGGCCGGGCTGGACTTCGCGGTGTCGGAGGAGTGCGGGCAGTACGACGAGTGCGGGGTGTACGCCAAGGCGTTCGACGGCCGGGTGGTGGACATCGAGTACACCGACGCCGGGCTGCGCGCGGCCCGTGCCCGGTGGGGGGGCCGGATCAGCATCGTCCGCCGCGACCGGGACGTGTCCACCCCGGGCAGCGCCGCGTACGTCCGCAGGGTGCGGTAGGCCCCGTCCGGCGGTTCGCGTCTGCCGCGCGACGCCATGCACGCACTGGGTTCCGCCGCCGCGCGTCCCCGGTCCGCCCCGGGACGCCGGGGCGGCCGGGCGCGGTGTCAGGGGGTGACGGTGATGGCGCTCACCGGGCAGGCGCGGGCCGCCTCCCGGACCATCGGGTCGCCCGAGCCGTCCTCCCGGCCCGGGACGAGGGTGCTGTAGCCGTCGTCGTCCTGGGTGAAGACGCCCGGCGCGGTCAGCGCGCACTGCCCGGCGCCGATACAGGTGTCCTTGTCGATGTCGATGTGCATGGGTGCAGCCTCTTACCAGGTCACGGGGAGTTCCAGCATCCCCTGGATCGTGTCGCCGGGTTTGAAGGGGATCTCCTCGGCGGGGGCGGCCAGCCGCAGACCGGGCAGGCGCGCGAACAGGCTGCCGAGGGCGATCTCCAGTTCGGCGCGGGCCAGGTTCTGGCCCAGGCACTGGTGGATGCCGAAGCCGAACGCCATGTGGTGGCGGGAGGAGCGGTGCAGGTCCAGGGCGTCGGGGTCGTCGTACACGGCCGGGTCCCGGTTGATCACCGAGGTGGCGAAGAGCACCGCCTCACCGGCCCGGATCGTGGTGCCGGCGACCTCGATGTCCTCGACCGCCACCCGCTGTAGCCCCTCGGCGATGGACAGCATCCGCAGCAGTTCCTCCACGGCGGCGGGCAGCAGCGCGGGGTCCGCGCCCAGCTCGGCGGCCCGGCCGGGCTGCCGCAGCAGCGTGAAGGTACCCAGGGAGATCATGTTGGCGGTCGTCTCGTGCCCGGCGACCAGCAGGATGATGGCCAGCGAGACGGCCTCGGAGCGCTCCAGCTCCCCCGTGCGCAGCCGCTGGTGGACCAGCTCGTCGAGGATGCCGTCGCCGGGTTCGGCCTCCTTCGCCTTGGCGTCGATCAGCCCGCCGAGGTACTCCTCCAGGCGCCGGCGGGCCTCCTCGGTGTCCTCGCCGGTCGGACCGCGCAGCAGCCTGCGGGACTGCTCCTCGAAGAACTCGTGGTCGGCGTAGGGCACTCCGAGCAGCCCGCAGATCACCATGGACGGCACGGGCAGCGCGAAGGCGGTGACCAGTTCGGCGGGCGGCCCCTGCGCGATCATCGCGTCGAGCAGTCCGTCCACGATCCGCTGGATCCAGGGCCGCAGTTCGGCCGCGCGCCGGACGGTGAACGACGAGATCATCATCCGCCGCTGCCGCTGGTGCTCGGGGTCGTCCTCGCCGAGCAGGGCCACCCGGCGGTTGCGGGCGGCCGCGAACCGGGCGGTGACCTCGGGGAAGCCGGGGCGGCGGCGGTCGGCGGACAGGCGGGGGTCGGCGAGCAGGCTGCGGGCGGTGGCGTGCGCGGTGACCAGCCAGACCTCGCGGCCGTCGTAGAGGGTGACGCGGGACAGGGGGCGCCCGTCGCGCAGCGGGTCGTATCCGGTGGGCGGGTGGTAGGGGCAGGTGCGGTCCTGGGGGAAGGCGACGGGTTCGGCCGGGACGGCCGGGCCGGTGGTGTCCGTCAGTTCCGTCATGGAAGAGACCTCGCAGACGAAGGGGAGCGTCGTGCCGATCTTCATTAGATGCCCAGGGCATCTATAGGTCGACGCCAAGTTCGGCCACTTGGGCGCGGTGCGTGATCTGGCCGGATCCGAGGGGTCCGGGGGACGGGGACCGGACACGGTCCCATACTCCCCCGGACGGCGCCCGCTGTCCGCTCAGGGCAGTGGCGCGGTCTCCGTGCCGGGGGCGAAGGCACGGGCGACGGCGAGGCTGTCCTCGTACACGTGGTGCCGTACGACCAGGCCGTCCCGGACCGTCAGGTGCAGGGCGAAGCGGGCGGTGTAGGAGCGGCCGGTCGGTGCGGCGGTCTGCCGGACGACACCCATTACGACCGCGTCCTCGCCGTCGGCCAGGATCTGCCCGACGGTGGTGGCGGCCTGCTCCGGGACGTGGTGGGCGGCCAGTTCCCGGTAGTGCGCGGCGGCGTCGGCGCGGCCGGAACGGTGCCGGATCCACGGGGTCTCGGCCCGGCCGTGCTCCTCCTCCGGCCAGTCCAGCCGCCAGTCGCAGTCGTCGGCGTACAGGGCGGCGACGGCCTGCGGGTCGCCCTCGCCGATCCTGCGCAGGAGTTCCAGGACGACGGAACGGGTCGCTGCGGTGCGGTCGTCGGACATGGGCGGCTGCCTCCCCGGACGGGTGGTGGTCGGGACGGGGACCACTGTGCCCCGGGGGGCGCGGCGGCGCGATGACCTCCGAGGTAATCCGCGTCGACGGCGGCCGCGCGAGGTAGGGATGAAGAACGCGATCACCGGTGTTGTGCCGGTGACGGACATCCGTTGGACCGACGAAGAGGACAGGTATCCCATGCCACTTGAGGGCGAGTACGAGCCCAGCCCGACCCAGTGGGTGCGCGAGCAGGTGGAGCTGTACGAGAGGTCCGGGGGCACCGAGGGCACGACGCTGCGCGACACCGGGTTGCCGGTGATCGTGCTGACCACCCGGGGTGCGAAGAGCGGGAAGATCCGCAAGACGCCGCTGATGCGGGTCGAACACGACGGCCGGTACGCGGCGGTCGCCTCGGTCGGCGGCGCGCCCCGGCACCCGGTCTGGTACTTCAACGTGGTCTCGGACCCGCGCGTCGAGCTCCAGGACGGCCCGGTCAAGCGGGACATGCGGGCCCGCGAGGTCACCGGGGCGGAGAAGTCCGAGTGGTGGGAGCGGGCGGTGGCCGCGTTCCCGCCCTACGCCGAGTACCAGGAGAAGACGTCGCGGGAGATCCCGGTCTTCGTGCTGGAGCCGGTGGACGGCGATTGACGGGAGGGTGCCGGCGGGGTACCGGTTCCGGCCGGGAAGCGGCCCGATCCAGAAAAATCTGTTCCGGGAAGTGTGGACGCGTTTCCCGCCGGGCACCCGCTCGTCAGGCCCCGCCGCGCTCCCCCGTCGCGGCGGGGCTTTCGTGTGCCTGGCCCGCCGGCCGGTCGGTGACGTCGAGGAAGATCTGGTCGGCGTCCGGGAACGTGTGGGTCAGAGACCGCTTGATGCGCACCGAGACCTCCTCCACGCGCTCGCTGTCCAGGCCCGGCACCAGGTCGATCCGGGCGGCGACCAGCATGGAGTCGAGGCCCATCTTCATGGTGAACAGCCCCTCGACACTGTCGATCTCCGGCTGGGCCCGCAGCAGCGCCCGGATCCTGCCGCTCAGTTCCGGGTCGGCGGCCTCACCGATCAGCTGGTCGCGGGCGTCCCGGCCGAGCCGGTAGGCCACGTAGACCAGCAGCACGCCGATGGCCAGCGAGGCGGACGCCTCCCAGACGACCTGCCCGGTCACCATGTGCAGGGCCATCCCGACCAGCGCCAGGGTGACACCGAGGACCGCCGTGGCGTCCTCGGCGACCACCGTGCGCAGCGCGGGGTCGCGCAGCCCGGCCAGTCCGCCGCCCTGCGCGCGCACCTGGTGCAGCGCGCGCATCAGGGAGACGCCCTCGGCGATCAGGGCCACGCCGAGGACGGCGAGACCGACCACGTAGCCGCTGAACTCCTCGTCGGCGCCGTTGCGCAGGGCCTCGACGCCCTGGAAGAAGGAGAAGCAGCCGCCCATGACGAAGATGCCGACGGCGGCGAGCAGCGACCAGAAGAAGCGCTCCTTGCCGTAACCGAAGGGGTGCCGGGTGTCGGCGGGGCGGCGGCTGCGGCGCAGCGCGGCCAGCAGGAAGACCTCGTTGAGGCTGTCGGCGACGGAGTGCGCGGCCTCCGAGAGCAGCGCGGGCGAGCCCGCGATGACGCCGCCGACCGCCTTGGCGACGGCGATGACCAGGTTGGCGGCGAGCGCCACCAGGACGGTGACCTTGGTGTGGTGGTCGTCCTCGGACTCGCCACCGCTGTCCGCGTGGTCGCTGCCGGACGTGCCGTCGCCGGATGTGCCGTCGCCGTCCGCACGGCCGGTTCCGGGTGCGCCGTCACCGTCCACGCGGCCGGTCGCGGACCCGTCGCCGCCGTCGGCGCGGCCGTCCGCGCCGTCGTCCGGTGGGCTGCCGGAGCCGCCGCCGGACCGGGCGTCCGGCCGGCCGGAGCCCTGGTCACGTCCGGGTGGCGCGCCGTCGTCGATGGCGCGCGCCGGTGCCGTGTCGCTGTCGCTGTCCACGGCCGCGCGTGCGGCCGTCTCCCGTTCCGAGGATGTCCCAGTCACCTATCGCCGACTGCCCCCGACCCGGGCGGCTCACACCGTGCGGGGCGCGCCGAACGGGGAACGCGGTGGCCCGGGGCCCCGGCGAACGGGTGGCCCGGCGAGGGCGGCCCGCATGAGGAACGCCTGACGAGGAAGTAGTCACCCATGGCCAAGAACAAGAAGAAGAAGCTCCCACTCGCTTATCAGCCGGTCGGATTCGTGCTCAGCTGGGCAGGCGGCGCGCTGGCCGGCATGGCGTTCCGCAAGGCCTGGATGGCGATCCGGCACGAGGACGACGCGCCCGACGCCCTGGACCCGGACCGCGGCTGGGGCGAGATCCTGCTGGCCGCGGCGGTCCAGGGCGCCATCTTCGCGGTGGTGCGCAGCGCCGTCGACCGTACCGGCGCGAAGGCCATCGCACGGTCGACCGGCGTCTGGCCGTCGACCGACAAGGGCGGCCGGGACTGAGCCTGCCGGTCAGCCCTGCTTCGGGGCCGTCGAGGGTTGCAGCCGCAGGGTGAAGGAGTGCCCGGCGGGGTCGGAGTAACCGCGTTCCTCGTACGGCCCCGCCGCGTCCCTCGTCTCGATCGGCCGCCCGCCCAGCCCCACCACCCGGCGTTCGGCCTCGTCCAGGTCCTCGACCAGGAAGTCGAGGTGGGCCTGGAGGGAGTTCTCCGGGCGCGGCCAGCTGGGCGGCGTGGCGTTGACGTCCCGGCGGAAGGCGAGCCGGACGCCGTCGGCGCCCCGGATCTCGACCAGGTTGGCGGACGCGGCGGTCTGTTCCCCTTCCAGGAACTCCCGATAGAACTCGGCGAGTTTCTCGGGCTCGGCGCAGTCCAGCACCATGACGCCCGCTTTGACCAGTGCCATGCTTCCTCCCGGCGGATTCCCTGTGTCTGTCCCCCTGCGCATATCCCCGGCCGCCGGAATCAGTCGGCGGGCGCGGCGTGTCCCGCCCGGCGGCCGGCCGTACCCCGTCTGCCGCGGCCGCCCCGAAGTCGCCTGCCGGGCAAGGTCGTTGCCGTGGTCCGCCGTGCGGCCGACGGGCATCAGTCGCAGCCGGCGGCTTCCCTCGTCCGCGGCCACGCCTCCACGCCGTGGGAGGTGCGGACGTAGACCGTGTCCGGGTCGTCCGTGAGCCACAGCCGCCGGTCCCCGTGGTGGTACCCGGTGTCGTGAGCGGTGGCGGGCATGCGCGCGTCCCCGCGGTACGGCGCCCGCAGCAGACCGTCCCGGCCGAGGACCCCCTCGGGGTCGCGGGCGTACGTGCGGCCGTCGAGCCGCAGGAGACGGACCGACTGCCGGTCGCAGTGCGCGGAGCCGGCGGAGCCGCTGATCCGGGCCACCGGCAGCCGCCCGCCGCGGCCGTCGGTCCACACCTCCCAGCCCCAGGCGGCGGCGTACCGGGCGGGTAGTTCGGCCGGGTCGCAGGAGGCGTCGGTCTCCGGTCCCCGGCCGGGCCGGTCCTTCTGGTCCCTGGCCACGACGACCGCCACCTTGGCGCGCCCGGCCTCGTCGAAGGAGTGCGGCACCCGGTCCGCGGACCGGGCCTCCACGCGGTAGCCACGCGCGGGCTCCTGCGGCTGGACCATGTCGAAGTAGTGGGCCAGCCCCTCCTCCGGGGTGTCACCGCCGTCGGCGGCGCTCCAGGCGTCCGGGCCGGAGCCGTCGAAGATCTCCGCGTCGCACTCCAGCGGCCGCCCGGCCGTGCCGGAGGCGGGACGCAGGGGCCCGGGGCCGGTGCCCCCGGTGTTCCTGGTGGGCAGGTACAGCGGGCCGGCGTACGGGGAGGCCGGGGGCGTGCCCGTCACCACCAGGCCGCGCGGGGATCCGTGGCCGCACCCCGTCGCCGATGCCGCCGTCAGCACCGCCACCGTCACCGCCGGCGCAACCCGTCCTCCGCGCATGTCCGCCCCTCGCTCGCCCGTGTGCTCCGTGCGCCCTGTGACGCCGGGGCGGGCCGGAACGTTCGGCCGCACCCGACCGGGCCGCGGGCGCGCCTGGCACGATCCTGTCGGAGGATGGCCGTCGCGCCATGTTCCGAAGGGCCGGACTCCGGCAGGCTGGGTCACCATGAGCGATGTGGACACCATGCGAGCCATCAGCCAGGACGTCCTCGGCGGCCCCGAGGTGCTGAAGTACGTGCAGGTCGAGCGGCCGAAGCCGGGCCCGAACCAGGTGCTGGTCCGGATGCGGGCGGCCGGCGTGAACCCCACCGACTGGAAGCACCGGGCCACCGGCGGGTTCCTCGGCCGGCCCCCGTTCGTCCTCGGTTGGGACGTGTCCGGTGAGGTCGTCGAGAACGGGATCGGCGCCGCCGCCTTCGAGCCCGGCGACGAGGTGTTCGGCATGCTGCCGTACCCGTTCGGCCACGGCTCGCACGCCGAGTACGTGATCGCCCCGGTCCGCGCCCTGACCCGCAAGCCGGCCTCGCTCGACCACGTCCGGGCGGGCGCGCTGCCGCTGGTCTCCCTCACCGCCTGGCAGGCGCTGACCGAGCACGCGGACGTGCGGCCCGGGCAGCGGGTGCTGATCCACGCGGCGGCCGGCGGGGTGGGGCACGTGGCCGTGCAGATCGCCAAGGCTCGCGGCGCGCACGTGATCGGCACCGCGAGCGCGGCCAAGCACGGCTTCCTGCGGGAGATCGGCGTGGACGAGCCCGTCGACTACCACGCCACCGACGTCACGGAGACGGTGCGGGACGTGGACGTCGTCCTGGACACGCTCGGCGGCGACACGGCCGTGGGCTCCCTGCGGACGCTGCGGCCGGGCGGTGTCGTGGTCTCGATCCTGCCGGGCGGCTCACAGGAGTTCCACGACGAGGCGCGGCGGCTCGGCGTGCGCGGGGTGCGGATGCTGGTCGACGCCGACCGCGCCGGGATGCGGGCGGTCGCGGAGCTGGCGGAGTCCGGGAAGCTGGCGCCGGCCGTCGCCGGGACGTTCCCGCTGTCCGACGCCGCGAAGGCGCACGAGCTGGGTGACACCGGGCGGACCACGGGCAAGCTGGTGCTGCTGGCGGAGTGAGCCCCGCCCGGCATCGGGCACACGCCAAACTCGAAGACATATGTCAATCGAACATGCTCAAATTCCTTCCATCGAGGGTAACTTGACGATCGGGATCCGACGTCCGGGCACGGGTGGGAGGTGGTGCCGAGTGCGACACGAGCCCGAACCCCTCACCCGGCAACTGGGCGCGTACGACTGGCGTGGGCACACGGTCCTGGAGTTCCGGGGTGAGATCGACATCGTCGCGGCTACGGAGATCGGACCGCACCTCGACCGCGTGACCGGCCGGCCCGGTGCGCGGGTGGTGATCGACCTCCGGCCGGTGGAGTTCTTCGACTGTTCCGGGCTGCGGCTGCTCTACCGGGCCCGCGCACGGGTGCTGGAGCGCGGCGGACAGCTGCGACTGGTGTGCACGCACCCGCTGACCCTGCGCGTGCTGCGGGTCACCGGTCTGGCCCGGCTGCTGCCCGCGCACCCGGACCTGGCGTCGGCCCTGGCCCGCCCGGAGGCCGCCTCCGGCTCGCTGTGAGCGGCAACGGCCTTGTCTGATCAGGCCGTTGGCGGGAATGCGGTCAGCAGGAAGGAGGGCCGTCGCCATGACGACTCCCGTCAGACGCATGCCCGGCTGGGCCAAGGCCGTGGCCGCGCTCGTCCTGGTGCTCGCCGTGCTGTTCGCCGGCATCCGGCTGGCCGTACTGCCGGGCATCAAGGACCTGTTCGGCACCGAGACACACGATCGCTCCGGTCCCGCGCTCCTGAAGTCCGTGCGGGACATGAGCCGTTACGACGCCGCGTCCGGCACCTTCCAGGTCGTCGTGGACCTGGAGAAGGACGCGAAGTTCCTGCCGGACGCGATCCGCGGCACCCGCACCCTCTACGTGGGCGCGGGCACCGTGGACGCCTACGTGGACCTCGGCCGGCTCGGCGAGAAGGACGTCACGGTCGACGCCGACCGCACGTCCGCCACGCTCCGGTTGCCGCACGCACGGCTCGGCACGCCCGCCCTCGACCCCCGTCACTCCTACGCCGTCTCCAAGCAGCGCGGGCTGCTGGACCGGCTGGGCGACCTGTTCTCGGACAATCCCAACAGCGAGCAGGCCGTGCAGAAACTGGCCGTCCGCCACATCGGCGACGCGGCCCGGACCAGCGGGCTGACCGCCCGCGCCGAGCACAACACCACCGGCATGCTCCAGGGCCTGCTGCGCTCCCTCGGCTTCGAGGAGGTGCGCGTCACCTACCGCGACTGACCGCCGGCCTCGGGATGCCCCCGCCCCCGCGCGTACCGCGGCGGACGGGGGCATCCCGGGGCGAGGCGCGGGTAAGCGGCTTGTGCCACGCGGAGCTTGACGACCTGGAGGACCCGATGGACCGTACCGCCCTGCGCCTGCCCGCGGTGCTGCGCACCGGAAGGAAGCGGCCCGAGGTCGAGGAGCGGTCCCGTCCGCCGGCCGCGCGGCGGCACGCCCTGCCGCTTCCCGTCCGGCTGCTGGCGGTCCTGGTCGCGTTCGCGTTCATGGTGGCGTTCGCCGTGGTGCTGGCGAAGATCACGCTCCAGCCGTCCCCCGCGTCGGTGTCGCTGACGCACAGCAACCTGCACCCGGGCAGCTCACTGCGGGCCTACCTGGAGCACGCGCCGATACGGGAGGCGCTCAAGCAGGTCGGCGGGAACGTACTGCTCGGCGTGCCGTTCGGAGTGCTCGTGCCGGTCCTCGCGCCGCGCGCCCGGGGGGCGCTGCACGTCCTGGTGCTGACCGCGCTGGTGATGCTGATGGTGGAGCTGGTCCAGGGGGCGCTGGTCACCGGGCGGGCCTTCGACATCGACGACGTCATCCTCAACACGACCGGGGCGCTGCTGGGTTGGCTGCTGCTCGGACGGCGGCTCGGGCGCGGCGTGCACCGCCGGGTGCCGGAGCCCGCGGCCGAGTGATCTCGCGCAAGAGGTCCGTACCAGAGTATTGACGACCCCTTATCTCACTTCTTAAATCAAGAGGCATCGCATTCGCTCCCCCCACCTGGAACGGAGAGCCATGGCCTCCCCGCGTCTGCTCCGCAGATGTCTCCTCGCCGCCCTGTCCGCAGCGCTGATCGGCTCCGCCGCCGTCGGCCCCGCGCGGGCGCAGACCGCCACGCCCGCGGCAGCGGCCGCCGCCACCTTCTCGGACACCTTCGACGGACCCGCGGGCGCCGCGGTCGACTCCTCGAAGTGGACCCTGGAGACCGGCGACAACGTCAACAACCACGAGCGGCAGTACTACACGTCGGGCACGAAGAACGCGGCCCTGGACGGCCAGGGCCACCTGGTGATCACGGCCCGGAAGGAGAACCCGGCCGGCTACCAGTGCTGGTACGGCAGCTGCCAGTACACCTCGGCCCGGCTGAACACCGCCGGCAAGTTCCAGGCGACGTACGGCCACGTCGAGGCCCGGATGAAGATCCCGCGCGGGCAGGGCATGTGGCCCGCGTTCTGGATGCTCGGCACGCCGGTCAACTGGCCGGACTCGGGCGAGATCGACGTGATGGAGAACGTCGGCTTCGAGCCCTCGACCGTGCACGGCACCATCCACGGTCCCGGCTACTCCGGCTCGGGCGGCATAGGCGCCGGCTACACCCTGCCGGGCGGACAGGCCTTCGCGGACGCCTTCCACACCTTCGCCGTCGACTGGGCGCCCGGCTCCATCACCTGGTCGGTGGACGGCACCGTCTACGAGCGGCGCACCCCCGCCGACCTGGGCGGCAAGACCTGGGTGTACGACAACAAGCCGTTCTTCCTGATCCTGAACCTGGCGGTGGGCGGGTACTGGCCCGGCGACCCGGACGGCTCGACCCAGTTCCCGCAGCAGCTGGTGGTGGACTCGGTGTCGGTGACGACCGCCGACAGCCCCTCCGGTGTGCCGGTGCGGGGGCTCGCCGGCAAGTGCGCCGACGTCGCCGGCGCGAACAGCGCCAACGGCACGCCGGTCCAGCTCTACGACTGCAACGGCACCCCGGCGCAGCAGTGGACCCTCGGCTCGGACGGCACGCTGCGGGCGCTCGGCAAGTGCCTGGACGTGACGGGCAACGGCACCGCCGACGGGACGGCCGTCCAGCTGTGGGACTGCACCGGCGGGCCCAACCAGAAGTGGACCGTCAGCGGGGCGCACGACATCGTCAACCCGCAGGCGAACAAGTGCCTCGACGTCACCGGCAACAGCTCCGCCAACGGCACCCGGCTCCAGATCTGGACCTGCTCGGGCGGCGCCAACCAGAAGTGGACCCTCGGCTGAGCCGTCGGCTCAGTGCAGCCTCCAGGTGTACTTGTCGCCGCCCACGAAGCGCACCACGTCCGGGTCGTCCAGGTCGTGGATGGGAAGCCCGTGGGCGGCGGCGGCCTCCAGCACGTCGGTGACGGTCCGCGCCTCACCGATCACCTCACCGTCGATCTCCATGATCCGGAACGGCGGCTCGCCCGGCCTGCCCGGGCACACACCGAGAACCAGGATCCGCGGACGGGACATGTGCGGAACTGCTTGTTCGGTCATGTCATCGAGGGTAGAACGCAACCCGTCCGGGCGGGTCATCCACCGGAGCCGTCCAGGAGATCGAGGACCGCGGCCTCGACCGGCCCCTGCGTGGCCGGGCGCCCGAAGTCCCCGTGCTCGCCCAGCCGGGTGAGCGCGGGGGCGACGGTCACCCCCTGCTCGAACAGTTCGAAGACCTTCGGGTCGATGTACGACGCCCGGCAGACGGCCGGGGTGTTGCCCAGGTAGTGGCTCACCTCGCGGACGGCCCGGGCGATCTGCCGGCGCCGGGCCGCCTCGGTGGCGCGGGCCTGGCCCGCGGTCACGGCGACCGCGACGGAGGCCAGCACGGTGGCGTGCCAGGTGCGGAAGTCCTTGGCGGTCACGTCGGTGCCGGTCAGCCTGCGCAGTGCCTCGTTCAGGTCGTCGCCGTGCAGGTCGTGCCAGGCGCCGCGCTCGTGGAAGGCCAGGAAGCGGTCGCCGCCGCGCGGCCGGCGCAGCAGGGCGAGGGCGACGGTGCGCACCTGGTCGTCGACGAGGGCGCGCACCATCTCGACACCGCCCTTCGCCGGGAAGTTGAAGGTGATCTCGCCCTGCCCGCAGGTGACGTGCTCCCGCAGCATGGTCGTCAGGCCGTAGGTCTCGCTGGTGCGGGTGTGCCGGTCGCTGCCGATGCGGAAGAAGCCCAGGTCGAGCAGGCGGACCGCGCAGGCGGTGACCCGGTCCCGGTTCAGCCGGCGCCCGGCCAGGTCCAGGGCCACCTTGGCGCGCAGCTCGGGCAGGGCCCGCGCGACCTGCCGTACGTGCTCGTGCTTGGCCCGGTCCTGCTCCGCCCGGAACTGCTCGTGGTACAGGTACTGGCGGCGTCCGGCGGCGTCGGTGCCGACGGCCTGGAGGTGGCCGTTGGGCCAGGGGCAGATCCACACGTCGCGCCAGGCGGGCGGGATGGTCAGCGCGCGGATGCGGTCGAGGTGGCCCGGGTCGGCCAGGCGCTCGCCGTCACTGTCCACGTAGCGGAAGCCTTGGCCGCAGCGGATGCGCCGGTAGCCGGGGCCGTCGCAGGAGCTGGTGCGCAGCCTCATCGGCGTCTCAGGGCCGGCGCCAGTCGTCGTCGGGCAGGTGGGAGCCGGCCTGCGGGCCCATGCGGAGCATGCCGCCGTCCACGCTCCAGGAGGCGCCGGTGACGTAGGAGGCGTCCGGGCTCGCCAGGAAGGCGATGACGGCGGCGACCTCGCGGGCGTCGCCGGGGCGGCCGAGCGGGACACCGGGGCGGCGCACGGTGTGCACGTCGGTGTCCTCCTGGCCCGTCATCGGGGTGGCGATCTCACCCGGCGCGACGGCGTTCACGGTGATGCCGTGCTCGGCCAGCTCCAGGGCCATCACCTGGGTGAGCAGGCCGAGGCCGCCCTTGGCCGCGCAGTAGGGCGCCGCGCCGACCCGGGGCTGGTGCTCGTGGACGGAGGTGACGTTGACGATCCGGCCGCCGTCACCCTGCCGGATCATGCGCCGGGCGGCCCGCTGGCCGAGCAGGAACGGGCCGACGAGGTCGACGTCCAGGACGTGGCGCACGTCCGCCAGCTCCAGGTCCAGGAAGGGGGTCATGGTGCCCGTACCGGCGTTGTTGACCAGCACGTCGACGCGGCCGAGTTCCTCGAAGAGCCCGTCCACGACGTCGGCGGCCTCGGGCAGCCGGGTGAGGTCGAGCTGGGCCACGGCGGCCCGGCGGCCGTGGGCGCGGATCTCCCGGGCGGTCGCCTCGGCGCCCTCCTCGTCGGAGTGCCAGGTGAAGCCGATGTCGAGGCCGGCCTCGGCCAGCCGGACGGCGGTGGCGCGGCCGATTCCGCTGTCTGCGCCGGTGATCACGGCCGTGCGGCGCGGTGCGGCGGGCTCGGGCATGACGACCTCCTCACGTGCGGGGTGATCACCGCAGTACCCGGGGGCTGTGCGGGCAAACCGGATGCGCCGGGCCGTGGCCGCGCGGGACGTGCCGGGCGGTTCGCCGTGCCGCCGCCGGGTGTCCGGTGTGAACCTGGGGTGCATGGAACCCGTCGCCGCGCTGGACCGGATCGCGTTTCTGCTGGAGCGCGCGCTCGCGCCCACCTACCGGGTACGGGCCTTCCGTACCGCCGCCCGGGTGCTCGCCGCGCTGCCCGGCGAGGAGGTGGCACAGCGGGCGGCGGCCGGGACGCTGGAGGCGCTGAAGGGCGTCGGGCCGAAGACGGCCCAGGTGGTGCGGGAGGCGCTGGCCGGCGGCGTGCCCGGCTATCTGCGCACGCTGGAGGAGGAGGCCGGGGCGCCGGTCGCGGCCGACGGGCCCGGTGCCGCGCTGCGGGCGCTGATCCGCGGTGACTGCCACACGCACTCGGACTGGTCCGACGGGGGCAGCCCGATCGAGGAGATGGGGCGGGCGGCGGCCGGGCTGGGGCACGACTGGGCCGTGCTCACCGACCACTCGCCGCGGCTGACCGTGGCCCGCGGGCTGTCACCGGACCGGCTGCGGGAGCAGTTGGAGGTGGTGGCGGGGCTGAACGCGCGCTGGGCGCCGTTCCGGCTGCTCACCGGCATCGAGTGCGACATCCTGGAGGACGGCTCGCTGGACCAGGAGCCGGACCTGCTGGAGCGGCTGGACGTGGTCGTGGTGTCGGTCCACTCCAAGCTGCGGATGGACGCCCGGTCGATGACCCGCCGCATGGTGGCCGCCGTCCGCAACCCGCACGCCGACGTCCTCGGTCACTGCACCGGGCGTCTGGTGACGGGCCGGGGGCGGCCGGAGTCGGAGTTCGACGCGGCGGAGGTCTTCGCCGCGTGCGCCGCGTCGTCCACGGCCGTGGAGATCAACAGCCGCCCCGAACGCCTGGACCCGCCGCGGCGGCTGCTGCGGGCGGCGGTCGAGGCGGGGGTGCTGTTCGCGGTGGACACCGACGCGCACGCACCGGGCCAGCTGGACTGGCAGATCCTCGGCTGCGCCCGCGCCGAGGAGTGCGGGGTGCCGCCCGAACGGGTGGTGACGACCTGGTCGGCCGGGGAGCTGCTGGGCTGGACGCGCGAAGGCCGGCTGCCGGCACGCGTGGCCGGGTCCGGACGTGGTACCCGGTCGGGGAGCTGAGACGAAAGGACCCCCATGGAGCGCGCCGCCGTGTTCGACGTCGACGGAACCCTGGTCGACACCAATCACCTGCACGTCGTGACCTGGTGGGAGGCGTTCCGGCAGGCGGGTCACGACGTGCCCATGCACGCCGTGCACCGGGCCGTCGGGCTGGGCTCGGACGACCTGGTCGCCCATCTGCTCGGCGACGACCGGGACAAGGACCAGGACGCCGCGCTGAGCGCCGCGCACAAGGCGCTGTACGGCCAGTACTTCGACCGGCTGCCCGCCCTGCCGGGGGCCGCGGAGCTGCTGCGGCGGCTGAGCGGGGACGGCTGGACGGTGGTCCTCGCCACCTCGGCGAGCGGTGCCGAGCTGGGCGCGCTGCGCCGGGCGATCGGCGCGGACGACGCCATCAAGGACACGGCGAGCGCCGACGACGTGCGGGAGGGCAAGCCGGCGCCGGAGCCCGTGGAACACGCGCTGGAGCTGGCCGGGGTGCCGGCCTCCCGGGCGGTGTTCGTCGGGGACACCGTCTGGGACATGCAGGCGGGCAGCAAGGCGGGCGTCCGCTGTGTGGGGGTGCTGTGCGGCGGGATCGCCCGGGCCGACCTGGAGGAGGCGGGCGCCGGGGCGGTGTACGCCGACCCGGCCGACCTGCTGGACCGGCTGGCGCAGAGCCCGTTCGGCGGGGAGTGACGCAGGTCATGCCGGGAGGGTGGAACACTCCGGGATGGTTGCCCGTTGAACCAGCTGTGGGTGCGGACGGGACAGTATCCGGGCCTCACCTCCTGCCCACAGGGACGATCGTCCGGCTGAAGCCCTGTGGAGCGTCTCGCCGCGAGGCGACCGCCGTGCGTACCCACCTCTGACCGCCCCGGTCGTGATTCCCCCGTCACGGCCGGGGCTCCTCACTGTCCGGCGTCCGGTCACCGGCCGGCGCGGCCGGCCCCGGCGGGTACGGCCGCCCGCCCGGCCACGGGGCCGAGGAACTCCCGCAGGTCCGCCGTGAGCAGCTCCGCGTGGGTGGTGAACAGGCCGTGCCCGGCGTTCTCGTACACCTTCAGCGTGCCGTCCGGCACCAGGCGTGCCGCGCGCTCACCGGTGAGGGCCAGCGGCGCCGAGGCGTCGTGGGTGCCGTGCACGACCAGCACCGGGACCCCGACCGTGGGCAGCTCGGCGGTGAGGTCCAGGCCGGCGACCACGGCCCGGACGGCGTTCGAGGCGCGCGGGGTGGCGGTGAGGCACCGGTCGATGAGGTGACGGACGTACTGGGGCGACACCTCGTTGCCGGGCCGGTGCGCGGCGAAGAAGTCGTCGGCCGACGCGGTGAAGTAGGCCGCCCGGTCGCGCCGGAACACCTCGTCGTCGGCCTGGACGAGCGCCGGGTCCAGGCCCGTCGGCAGGCCCGGCGAGCGGACCAGACCCGGACTGACGCCGGCGACCAGCGCGGCCCGGGCCACCCGCGCGGTGCCGTGCCGGGTCAGGCAGCGGACCACCTCGGCCGTGCCGACCGAGTGCCCGACCAGGGTGACGTCGCGCAGGTCCAGGTGGTCGAGCAGGGCGTGCAGGTCGTCGGCGAGGGTGTCCAGGTCGTACCCCGTCCAGGTGTCCTCGGACCGGCCGTGGCCCCGCCGGTCCAGGCCGACGCAGCGGTAGCCGGCCTCGGCGAGCGGCAGCGTCTGGTGCTCCCACATGTCGTGGCCGAGGTAGGCGCTGGCGGCGAAGACGGCGACGGGCCCGGTCGCGGGACCGTGGTCGGTGTAGTGCAGACGGGCGCCGTCGACGGGGGCGGTGAAGTACGGCATGGGGACCTCCTGGGGTCGCGGTGCGGACCGGCGGCGGGGCGGGGCGCCCGCCGTGCTCGGTGATCCGATCGTTCCGCGCGGAGGGTGGTGCGGTCGATTACCCGTGACGTCATGCCGACGTGTGCGGGCACGGTGCCCGGGTACCCGGCCGCTCGTCCCCGCCCCCGCCGTGACGACGAGAGGAGCCGAAGGTGAGCAGCTCAGTGGGCAGCAGGGTCGTCGTGACCGGCGCCACCGGCAATGTCGGGACGAGCGTGGTGCGCCTGCTCTCGGAGGACCCCGCCGTCAAGTCGGTACGGGGACTGGCCCGGCGCACACCCGACTGGTCGGCGGAGAAGACCGAGTGGTCCGCCGTGGACATCGCCTCGGACCGGGCGAACCTCGCCGAGCGCTTCGAGGGCGCCGACGCCGTCATCCATCTGGCCTGGGCCTTTCAGCCCACCCACGACCCGGCCACCACCTGGCGGACCAACGTCCTCGGCAGCATCCGGGTGTTCGAGGCGGTCGCCGCGGCCCGGGTGCCGGTGCTGGTGCACGCCTCCTCCGTCGGGGCGTACTCACCCGGCCCCAAGGACCGCGAGGTGAACGAGAGCTGGCCGACGCACGGCTGGCCGGACGCCGCGTACTGCCGGGAGAAGGCGTACCTGGAGCGCACCCTCGACGTGTTCGAGCGCGACCACCCCGAGGTGCGGGTGGTCCGGATGCGCCCCGCGTTCCTGTTCAAGTGGCAGTCGGCGAGCGAGCAGCGGCGGATCTTCGGCGGGCGGTTCCTGCCCGGTCCGCTGGCCCGGCCGGAGCTGCTGCCGTTCCTCCCCGACGTCCCCGGCCTGCGGGTGCAGGCGCTGCACACCGACGACGCCGCCGAGGCCTACCGGCTCGCGGTGCACACCGACACCGCCCGCGGCCCCTTCAACCTGGCCGCCGATCCCCCGCTCGACGCGGGCGTGCTCGCCGAGCTGCTCGGCTCACGGCCGGTGCGGCTGCCGCGTACGGCGGTCCGGTCGGCGATCGCCGCCGCCTGGGGGCTGCACCTGCTGCCCGCCTCACCGCACCTGTTCGACGCGGTGCTGCGGCTGCCGATGATGGACAGCGGCCGGGCGCGCGCCGAGCTGGGCTGGCAGCCCCGGTACACGGCGACCGAGGTCATCCAGGAGTTCCTGGACGGCCTCCAGAAGGGCGGCGGCATGGAGACCGAGCCGATGCGCGGCCGCAAGGTCGGCTGAGCGCGCGTCCCCCCGACCCACAGTCCGATACGAGAAGGAGCGGAGAACACGATGGCGGTGCAGGAACCCGGTGCCACTTCCGGGGACGGGCAGCGGCCGGTCCCCAGGGACATGCCCGATCAGCAGGCCGGTCCCGGCGAGGACCCGCTGGACGTGGCGCCCGGGCACACCCCCGGCGACACGCCGGACGAGGACGCCGTACCGGACACGGACGAGGCGGGCAGCGGCCCGCAGGGCGCGCCGCGGCAGGGCACGGTCCATCCGGAGCACCCGGGGGCGCAGGAACCGTCCGACTGAGGCGCCCGCGCGGGCGGCGGCTCAGCGCGGGGCGCGTTCCTGGAGCGCGGTGCGCCAGGCGGGCAGCCGGACCTCGCCGGCCGGCTGCGGACGCCGGCCGCCGCTGGCGAAGAACCCGGCCAGCGGCAGGATCGCGGCACCGACCGTCACCGCATCGGGCCCCAGCCGGCCCAGCTCGACGGTCACCTTGTCGGCCGGGTGCCGCAGGGCGTACGTCGCCGCGTGCTGGCGTACGGCGGGCAGGAAGCGGGCGCCGAGCTGGAGGCCGGCCCAGCCGCCGATGAGGATGCGCTCGGGCTGGAAGAGATTGATCAGGTCGGAGAGGCCGGCCCCGAGGTACTCGGCGGTCTCCTCCAGGACGGCCAGCGCGACCGGGTCGGCCGCGGCGCCCTCGGCCGGGTAGGCCGCGGCGAGCATCGCGGTGAGCGCGGTCTCCTCGTCGGTGTCCGCCGGCGGCCGGCCGCCCTCCTCGCGCCACCGGGCGAGCAGGGACTCCGCGCCCGCGTACGCCTCCAGGCAGCCGGGCGCGCCGCACCGGCAGCGGCGTCCGCGCACCCGCACCGTCAGGTGCCCCCACTCCAGCGCCCGCCCGTGCTCCGCCTCGGGGGTGACCAGGCAGGCCCCGACACCGGAGCCGAACAGCACGACCACGGCGTTGCGGGCCCCGCGGCCGGCACCGAACCACATCTCCGCCTGGCCGAGGGTCTTGGCGCCGTTGTCGATGAAGTACGGCACCTCGTCGGGGAGCGGCGACGCCGAGCGCAGCAGCAGCTCCAGCGGGACCGCGTCCCAGCCGATGGTCTGCCCGTGGACCACGGCGCCGCGGTCCGCCGAGTGCTCGACGATGCCGGGGACGCCGACGCCCACGCCGAGCAGCCGGTCGGGGTCGGCCCGCCCGACGGTGAGCACCTCGGCGATCCCGTCGCGGATATGACCGGCGATGACGTCGACGTCGTAGCCCTGGGGAGTCAACGGCCTTTCGGTACGAGCGAGTTCGGTGAGGGCGAGGTCGAACAGCTCGACCCGGACGCGGGTCTCGCCGACATCGACGCCGATCAGCTGGCCGCTGTGCGGGGAGACGCGCAGCAGGGTGCGGGGCCGGCCGCCGTCGGAGTCGACGCTGCCGGCCTCCTCGACCAGGCCGTCGGCGACCAGGTCGGCGACCACGTTGCTGACCGAGCCGGAACTCAGTCCGGTGGCGGGGCCCAGTTCGAACCGGCTGAGCGGGCCGTCGAAGTACAGGCGCTGGAGCACCGCCGTGCGGTTGCCGCGCCGCAGATCGCGTACCGTGCGTCCGTTCCGCCCCGTCATGTGGTTCCTTCCCCTCCCCTGCCCGACCTGCAACATACCTCCCGGCAGGGACCGGACGCGACTTCGCGCCACCCCTTATTTCAAACTGTGAGTGAAGCAGGCGGAGAGGGTCGGCGAGGGGCTCCGGGGCGCGTCCGTCCGGCGCGCCCTTCCCCCCGCGGCTCAGCCGGCGGCGTACACGTCCTCCAGATACCGCCCGTCCGCCCCCAGGTGTCGAGCCGGCGTCCGGCCGCCGTCGCGTCGCCCGCCCGACCGTCCCGCCGCCCTGTCGGCCGCACGGCGGCCGTGCACCGCCTGCTCACCGACCCCGCCCGCGGAGTGTGTGGATGCGGCCGGTGGAGTGGGTGGGGGCGGCGGGCGGAAAAGTGTTGGCCCGCCGACCCGCCCGCTGCCTAGGCTGAGCGGGAACCTAGACCCCTTAGGTTCATGGCACACCGAATCCGGAGGACTTCCCCCATGAAACCCGTCAGCGAGCAGGACATCCGCGCCTCGTTCGTCAACTGCTCGAAGGGCGAGGCCAAGCGGCTGGCGGTCCCGCGGGACCTGGAGGAGCGCCCCTGGGACGACCTCGACTTCCTCGGCTGGCGTGATCCCGGGGCCCCCGACCGCAGCTTCCTGGTGACCGAGCGGGACGGCCGGCTGATCGGCGTCACCCTGCGCTACCCCGCCTCGCAGCGCGGCTTCCTGCACCGCAGCATGTGCTCGTTGTGCCTGACGACGCACCGCGGTGGCGGGGTGTCCCTGATGACCGCCCGGAAGACGGGGACGGCGGGCCGCGAGGGCAACTCGGTCGGGCTGTACATGTGCACGGACCTGGCCTGTTCCGTGTACGTGCGGGGCAAGAAGGCGCCGGACTCCGGCGCCCGGTTCGAGGAGAGCCTGACCGTGGAGGAACAGATCGCCCGCATGACGGGCAACCTGGCGGCGTTCCTCGACAAGCTGTACGCCTGACCTTCGCGCGGGCACATCCGGTGCCGGTGCGGACGCCCGCCGCTCGGCCGGACGGCACAACGCCCGGCCCCCGAGGGCGACGATGTCCCGGGGGCCGTACCCGCGTGCCGGGGCTCACGAGCGCACCCGGAACTTTGCGGACAGGAACGGTCGGTCAAGCGATCATGTTCGAGGCGCCCGGTGAACGGGAACAGGCCAAGGGATGCTCGACGTACGGAAGTGGATCACGGGACTGCTGCGACTGGTGCAACGCCACCGGGAGCCGGTGGTCGTCCAGACGCTGCGGTCGGCCACGGCCGCGACGATCGCCTACGTCATCGCGCTCCGGCTGAGTCCGGAGCCCGCGCCGCTCACGGCGCCGCTGACCGCCCTGCTGGTCGTCCAGGTGACCTTCTACGCCACCCTGACCAACGGCATCCGCCGGGTGAACGCGGTGGTCGCGGGCGTGCTGGTGGCCATCGCCTTCAGCGTGCTGGTCGGCCTGACCTGGTGGAGCCTGGCGCTGCTGATCGTGGCCGCGCTGGGCGTGGGGCACCTGGTGCGCGTCGACGAGTACGTCGCCGAGGTGGCGATCAGCGCCATGCTGGTGCTCGGGGTCACCACGGTCGGTTTCACGGCGTGGGCGCGGATCGTGGAGACACTGATCGGCGCGGTCGTCGGCACGGCCTGCAACCTGTTGCTGCCGCCCCCTGTCTGGGTGGACGAGGCCGGGCGGTCGATCGAGGACCTGGCGCGCCGGCTGCGGCAGCTGATGCTGCGGATGGGTGAGGAGGCCGCGGGCCGGACACCGTGGGAACAGGCGGCCGAGCGGCTGCACGAGGCACGCCGGCTCGACCACGACATCGTCCAGGTCGACGCGGCGCTGCGGCAGGCGGAGGACAGCCTGCGACTCAATCCGCGCGTCAAGGAGGGGCTGCTGCACCGGGTGGTGCTGCGCACCGGCCTGGACACGCTGGAGATCTGCACGGTCGTGCTGCGGGTGCTGGCCCGCTCGTTCACCGATCTGGCGAAGGCCCGCACGTCCGACGAGATGTTCCCCCCGCAGGTGGGGGCCACCATGGAGCAGCTCCTGTCGGAGATCGCCGACGCGGTGGTCAGCTTCGCCGTGCTCGTGACCACCCATCTGAGCGAGAACGCGGAGTCGGCGGAGTCCCGGTTGACGGCCGAGCTGCACACCGCGGCCGGCACCCGCGACCGGCTGGCCGAGCTGCTCCAGGAGGAGATCCGCAAGGACTGGGAGCACTGGCAGCTGCTGGGCGCCGTACTGACCGAGACGACCCGGATCATCGACGAGCTGAACACCGAGCACCGCACCCGCCGGCTGCTGGAGGAGCTGGACCGGGTCTCGCGGGACCAGCGCAAGAGGCTGCCCCGGATGTCCCGGCTGCGCGAGCGGCTCGGCATCCAGGAGGAGCTGTGGCGGAACCGCGCGGGGTTCGGCGAACGTTCTGGGTGAGAGGGCGCCGGGCGGGCCGGGGCGGGAAGCGAGGGGCGGGCGGATGAGCGGTTCAGGGGTCCGGATCGAGGGGAACACCCTGCGGTTGCCGGGCGGGGTGGCGGTCCGGTTCGTGCGCACGCTGCGGCTGCCGGAGACGGGTACGCATCCGCTGCCGCCGGGGCTGGGCGAGTTCCCCGTCCGGCGGGTGGCCGACTACGCCGACCGGGTGCCGGAGCAGTGGCGGGCGCGCGGCGGTGTGATGCTGCCCGTGTATCTGCGCGAGGCGATGTGGCTGAGTTTCGCCGGTACGACGGAGCCGGCCGCCCTCCAGGTCGGTGCCGGCAAGGTGTGCGCGGTGTCCGGGGAGCGGTGGAGCGACCGGCTGGCCCGGCGTCCGCAGAACTACCTGGTGCTGCCCCGCCAGCCCTGGCTGGACGGCATCAACTCCGGGAAGGGCACCGTCCGCCAGTTCGTGGCCGTGCCCCTGGGGATGGGCGCGACGGTCGAGGGGCAGGTCACCGGCGAGGAGGTGTGGGGCGGCATCCAGCTCCGGTCGTTCCCGCTGCGGGACGACGCCCTCGCGCGGTGGCGGCGGGAGCGGGAACGGGAACGGCTGGCGCGGGAACGGACGTCCGGAGGGTTCGGCGTGACCGGTGGGTACGGCGCGGCCCCGCCGCCCATGGTGGGGGGAGCCCCCGGGGCGGCGGGGCCCATGATGTCGCCGCCCGCGCCGGGCGGCGCCGTACCGCCGGCCGCGGCCGGTGGCGCGCCACGGCGGGCCGCGGCCATGGGGCTGGGGGTGGGCGGGTCGATGCGGCAGGAGGTCTACCGGGACGACCGGCCGCTCTCGGACTGGTCCGAGGAGCCGGCCGGCCGGGTGTTCGTGCACCTGGTGACGCCCCCGGAGTGGCGCCGGATCACCGGCGAGGCCCCGCCGCCGTCGCCGGTGGACCGGGCGGCGTACACCCGGGCGGGCCTGCCCTGGTACGACTACTACGACGCGGACGCCGAGGACCTCGCCCCGACGGACACCCTGGAGTCGGTCCGGCCGGTCGGTGACTGGCTCGGCAGCGACCTGGACCCGTGGCAGGCGCCCTCCGCCGACCAGATCACCCCGCTGAAGGACCCGCCGGGCAAGCCGGTGGAGGACGGCGAGTGGTGACCTGCCGGCCGTGACCGGACGGCGGTGCCGGCACTCGTGAGACCGTCGGCACCGAACTCCGCCCCTCCCCCGCGTGCGTTGCACCACACGCAACGCCCGTTGCCGGTCTTGCCCTTGGGGGCGGGTGGGGGTCAAGGTGACTTGTCACGAACGGGAGACCGACGACCTGGGGTGCGGCATGGACACGGAGGCACGGGCGGCGCGGCGGGGTTCTCCCCCGGCCGGGAACGACGGTGGGCACGGGGGCGGCTGGAGCAGACGCCGGTTCGTGGGAGCCGCGGCCGGCACGGCGGCCGTGGTGGCGGTGCCCTCCCCGGCGGCCCCACCGGCGGACGGCCGGGGCGCCCCGCGCGAGCGGGCCGCCGCCCCGGTGCCGCCCGGGGAACCTTCGGGCCCCCGCCCGCTGTACGTGGGCACCTACACCTCCGCCGACGGCGGCGGCACCGGCATCGGACTCGCCTCGTACGACGCGAAGTCGGGGCTGATCACCGGCTCGGGCACGCTCACCGGGGTGCCCGACCCCTCGTACCTCACCGTGCACCCGGACGGCCGCACGCTGTACGCGGTGGACGAGCGGCAGGACGGTGGGGTGACCGCCGTACGCCTGCGGGACCGGCGGGTGCTCGGCACCCGGAGCACCGGCGGCGCCGCCCCCTGCCACCTGTCGGTCCACCCCGGCGGCCGCTGGCTGTTCAGCGCCAACTACGGCTCGGGGAGCGTCGCCGTGCACCCGGTCGACGCCTCCGGCGCGCTGGGCGCGCGGACCGGGCTGGTCACGCACTCCTCCCCGCGCCCCGGCCCCGGCCAGACGGGCCCGCACGCCCACCAGGTCGTGACCAGCCCCGACGGCGGCCACGTCCTCGCCGTCGACCTCGGCACCGACACCGTCTACACCTACCGGCTCGACCCGGCGAGGGGCACGCTCACGGAGGTGGCGCAGGCGTACACCAGGCCCGGCGCGGGACCGCGCCACCTCGCCTTCCACCCCGGCGGCCGGTACGCCTACCTGGCCAACGAGGTGGACGACACCGTCACCGTCTGTTCCTACGACCCGGGGTCGGGCCGGCTGAGCGTCGGCGAGCCGCAGCCGACGGGCGCCGACGGCGGCACCAACTACCCGGCGCAGTTCCTGGTGACGGCCGACGGCCGGTACGCGTTCCTCGCCAACCGGGGTCACAACAGTCTCGCCCGGTACGCCGTCGAGGACGACGGGGCCCGGCTGCGGCTGCTCGGCACGGTGCCGGTGGGCGGGGACTTCCCGCGGCAGATCGCGTTCTCCCCGGACGGCCGGCTGCTGTTCGCGGCGAACCAGCGCTCCGGCACGGTCACCGTCTTCCACATGGAGGACGGCGGTGGCCTGCGCTCCACGGGCGCCGCGTTCCCCTCACCCCTCGCCGTCTGCGCGCTGCCGCTGTAGCGCCGGGCCGGGGATCAGGCGAGGACGCCCAGCAGAGCGCGGGCGCACAGGTCGCGCACCTGGTCCCGGGTCGGTTCCCCCTCACCGCGCAGCCACTCCAGGCAGACGGCGGTGGTGAAGGCGAGCCAGCCGCGCACGGCCAGCCGCACCTGGGGTTCCGCCTCCCGCGCGGGCCCGAACTCGGGATCGGCGGCGAGCGCGGCCAGGATCTGCTTCTCCTGCGCGGCCAGCGCCCGCTGGTAGACGCGGCGCACGGCCTGGTCGCCGGCCGCGTCGGCGCGGTGGAAGGCGCGGAAGCCGTGGGCGTGGGCCTCCACGTAGCCGAGGTAGGTGTCGAGGCCGGCGGCGAGCTGCTCACGCACCGGCACGCCGGGGACGGCCGCGGTCATGCGCAGCATCCGCGCGCTCTCCCGCTCCACGACGGCGGCGAAGAAGTCCCGCTTGTTCGGGAAGTAGTGGTACAGGAGCCCGCGGGAGACCCCGGCGATCTCGGCGACGCGCTCGATGCGCACCTCGTCGTAGGGGCTCTCCGAGAACAGCCTCGCGCCGACGGACAGCAGCTGCTCACGGCGCTCCTCGGTGCTGAGGCGGCGCCGGGCGCGTTCCCCCTGGTTCGCGGGCATGGCGTCACTTTACTTGACGCCGGTTCAACAAGAGCACCACACTGGAAGCGTTATTGAACCCACGTACAACACGTGTGCGTCACAGCATCGACCGTCCGCTGGATCAAGGGAGATCGCGTCATGGCGGAGACGACCGAGAGCGGGCTGCCGAAGGGGTTCCGGGGCGCCGAGCAGGGCTGGCCCGAGCTGCGCCGCATTCCGCATCCCCCGCGCCGGCTGCCGCTGCTCGGCGACGTGCTCGGTGTCGACCGGCGCCGGCCGGTCCAGGACTCGATGCGTTTCGCCCGCGAACTGGGACCGGTCTTCCGGCGCCGGGCCTTCGGCAAGGAGTTCGTCTTCGTCTGGGGGCCAGATCTCGTCGCCGACCTCGCCGACGAGACCCGGTTCGCCAAGCACGTGGGCCTCGGCGTCGCCAACCTGCGGCCGGTGGCCGGCGACGGGCTGTTCACCGCCTACAACCACGAGCCGAACTGGCAGCTGGCGCACGACGTCCTGGCACCCGGCTTCGGCCGGGAGGCCATGGAGGGCTACCACGGCATGATGCTGGCCGTCGCCGGGCGGCTCACCGACCACTGGGACCGGCGGCTCGCGGACGGGCACACGGTCGACGCGCCCGGGGACATGACCCGGCTGACCCTGGAGACGATCGCCCGCACCGGCTTCGGGCACGACTTCGGCTCCTTCGAACGCGACCGGCCGCACCCCTTCGTCACGGCGATGGTGGGCACGCTCAGCCACGCACAGCGGCTGAACAGCGTGCCCGGTCCGCTGGCCCCGCTGCTGCTGCGCGCGGCCACCCGGCGCAACGCGGCCGACATGGCCTACCTCGACCGGACGGTGGACGCCCTGGTCGCCGAGCGCCGCAGGTCCGGGGGCGGGGAAGGGGACCTGCTGGACCGCATGCTCGCGACGGCGCACCCGGTGACCGGGGAGAAACTGTCCGCCGAGAACGTCCGCCGGCAGGTGATCACGTTCCTGGTCGCGGGCCACGAGACCACCTCGGGCGCGCTCTCCTTCGCCCTGTACCACCTCGCCCGGCACCCGGAGGTCGCCGCCCGGGCCCGCGCCGAGGTGGACCGCGTCTGGGGCGACGTCGACCGGCCCCGCTACGACCAGGTGGCCAAGCTCCGCTACGTCCGCCGGGTGCTGGACGAGTCGCTGCGGCTGTGGCCGACCGCACCGGCCTTCGCCCGGGAGGCCCGCCGGGACACGGTCCTCGCCGGGGACCACCCCGTGCGCCGGGGCGGGTGGGCGCTGGTGCTGACGCCGATGCTGCACCGCGCGCCGCAGGTATGGGGCGAGGACGCCGAGCGGTTCGACCCGGACCGCTTCGAGGCCGCCGCCGTACGGGCCAGGCCGCCGCACACCTTCAAGCCGTTCGGCACCGGCGCGCGGGCCTGCATCGGGCGCCAGTTCGCGCTGCATGAGGCGACGCTGGTCCTCGGCCTGCTGCTGCGCCGCTACGAACTGCACGTCGACCCCGGCTACCGGCTGACCGTCACCGAGCGCCTGACGCTGATGCCTGAAGGGCTGCGGCTGCGGCTGGAGCGGCGGCGCGCGGCGTCCGCGCGCGCGGCCGGGGCCGTCGCGGAGCCGTCCGGCGGGTCCCCCGAGGCGGACGCCGGCTGTCCGGTGACCGGCGCCCGGGTGCCGGCCACGGCTCCCGAGGGGGCCGGATCAGGCGGCCGGTGTCCAGTGCGCCGGCCGGCGGACTGACGCCGGCAGCCGGGTGCCGACGCTGCCCCGGGCCGCGTCGACCTGCGGCTGGGTGAGGAAGAAGGCGCCGGTGAGGTCCGCGTCGGTCAGGTCGGCGTCCCGCAGGTCGGCACCGATCAGGTCGGCGGCGCGCAGGTCGGCGCCGGTGAGGTCGGCGGCGATGAGACAGGCGCCGCGCAGGCTCGTCCCGCGCAGGTCGGCGCCCCGCAGCCGGGCGCCGATGAGGTCCGCGCCCCGCCGGTCCCTGCCCCCGCCCTTCTTCTTCCCCCTGCCGCCGACCGCGGCGCCGGCCCGGACCAGCTCACTGGTGCGCAGCAGCAGCGCGTTGACGTCCTGCCGGTGCGCGGCCACGTCCAGCGCGGCCAGCTCCTCAGGGGTCCCCCGGGTGAGCCGCTCGGTCTCCTCCAGGGCCTCCCGCAGCCCGGGGTGGACGGGGGCGGCGGCGGGCAGGCCGAGCGCCTCCGTCAGGTACCACAGCAGTTCGTGGAGCTGCCGGACGACCGGGAACGCGTCGAACATGCGGCGGGCCCGCTCCGGGGAGGCGCCGCGCCAGTCCTGTCCGCCGAAGGTGACCTGGGAGACCTTCTGCCCGGCGCCGAAGCAGTCGTACACCGTGCAGCCGGTGAAGCCCCGTGGGCGCAGCTCGGTGTGGATCCCGCAGCGGTGGTCCCCGCCGAGGTTCGGGCAGGGGGTCCCGGCCGGCTTGTCCAGCGCGAAGTCGGCGGAGCGGGCGAAGGGCAGGGCGACACAGCACAGCCCGAAACAGCGCGCGCAGTCCCCGCGCAGCTCCGGGGCGGCAGCTATCTGATCGGACATGACACACACCCTACTGACCTGCGCGGGACGCCCGGTCCGCGGCCGCCGCGCCCCGCGCGACGGCCGGACGGGGGCGGTCAGCGCAGGCGCCGGGCGAGCCCCTTGACGAGGTCGGTCCGGGCGACCCGGAGGGCGAAGTGCTCCGGGGACCCGGCGGCCGGACGGGCGTACCAGGGCAGGGCCCGGCGCCACCACTTGGCGGGCGGCAGGTCCGCGGGGAGCGCCGGCAGCGGTACCGCCCACGGCCCCAGCCGGAGTTCGCCCGACCAGACACCGGCCGGAAGGGTCCCGACGGGCACGGTCACGTGGAAGGCCCCGGGCGCGGCGGTCTGCCGGACCGGGAACTCGACGGTCGTGCCGCTGTCATCCGTCAGCGCCAGCACCAGGGCGTCCGGCGGGTGCTCGGCCAGCTCGCAGCGTCCGCCGCACAGCAGCGCGGCGGGCGTCCCGTCGCTCCACCGGACGTCACCGGCGGGGCGCAGGAGGGGCCGCACCCGGTGTTTGGTCTCGCCCAGGTCCAGCGTGAAGTTGCCGTGCGGCCTGGTGGTGTAGAGGGTCACGGCGCGCAGCCCCGCCGGGGTGGCGACGACCCGCGTGGCGGCGGCGCCGGAGACTCCCTCGGCGCGCCTGGAACCGATGCGGACCTCCTTGGTGAGGCCCTGGGCGCCGACCGCGAGGGAGATGTCCCACAGTCCGTCGGCGAGCGGCCCGCCGTCGGCGGCGGTGGCGACGTCGACGGTGGCCTCGAACCCGGCGAGGCCGTAGTCGTACCGGCCCTCGTCGTCCTGGGCGCCGAGCCCGGGGGTGGCCGTGCGGGTGACGGGCAGCCGGTACTCGGTGCCGCTGTCGCGCTCGCGCAGGACCAGCTCGGTGGTGACGTCCCGGGTCTCCACGCGGTGCACGTAGCCGTGGCCGGCCAGGCGGAGCGTGCCGCCGTCCGTCTCGGCACGGGTGACGTGGTGGCGGACCCCCAGCTGGTCGGTGACGTCGTAGCAGAGGTCGGGGACGGCCCGGACGGGGTCGCGCAGGAACGGGTAGCGGGCCAGGGCCCGGCCGCCGTCCACGAGGACGGGGGTGGCCGCCCCGGACCTGGCGAGCCGTTCCTCGAACTCCACCAGCTCCAGCACCTCGTCGAGCATGCGGTGGCGTACGAGGTGCAGCCGCAGCCGGGCCATGGCCGACAGCCGTCCGTTCATCCCCTCGTGCCACAGCGGCTCGATGATGTCGGCGAGCTGGTCCAGCATCTTCTCCTGCGTCTCGCGCGGCTCGTGGACGAGCTGGTCGGCGAGCAGCTGCTGGACCTCCACGGTCAGGTGCCGGTGTGCCAGGTGGTCGCGGCCGGGACCGGCCGGGACGTTGTCCAGGATCAGGTCGACCATGCGGGGCAGGAACCGGAGCCGGAGTCCGGAGCCCTTGAGCCGGCGGGTGATGTTGCCCTCGTCCTCGCGCAACACCCAGTACAGGCAGTCGTAGTCGGCGACCACGGAGACACCGGAGGCGTGCAGATAGGCGGCGCCGACGAACAACTGGTCCTCACCGATGGCCAGATCGGTGGGGAAACGCAGCCCCAGCCGCTCCAGCAGCTCCCGCCGGAACAGTTTCATCGGATTCAGCGTCCAGTACACGCGGGAGGAGAACACGTCCGTGCGCGGCTGGTTTCGCCGGAACATCGATGTGGGCGCCCCGCGTCCGCCTACCCCGACCATCTTGCCGAGCACGATGTCGGTGCCGTTCTCCTCGGCCGTCGCCACCATGCGTTCCAGCGCCTCAGGGCCGAGATGGTCGTCGGCGTCCAGGAAGAACACGAACGTGCCGGTGGCGTGGTCGAGCCCGGTGTTGCGCGGCACGGACGGACCGCCGGAGTTCTCCTGGTGGAAGACGCGCAGCAGACCCGGGTGGACGGCGGCCAGGCGGTCCAGTTCGGCCGCCGTGCCGTCCGTCGAGCCGTCGTCCACGACGATGATCTCGAGCCGTTCGCGGCCGATACTCTGCTCGGCGACCGAGGTGACGCAACGTGTCAGATACGGCATCGCGTCATAGGCCGCGATGATGACCGAGACGGTGACGCCGGACATGGGAACGCACTCCATAATTCACTGCTCGGCGATGCTTTCGGGTTTCTGTGAACCTACCATGTACCCGAATCGCCCCAATTAGTTGCGCAGTGAAATAACTCCGGGGCCCGCCGGGGGAATACCCGATTCCGCGCGCCGTTCCCAGGCGTGGCGGGCCCCGGCGGGCGAAGTCCCGTCACGCCTCGTCGCGGGCGAGGGCCAGCAGCCGGTCCAGGACGTGCGGGGCGCCGACGCGCAGGCCGTCGTGCTCGTACTCGTTGGTGACCCAGGGACGCAGGCCGCGGATCGCGGCGGCCGTCTCCAGCGCGTGCGCGGTGTCGACGTACATGTCGTCGTGGTAGACGGCGGCGGCCACCGGTACCTCGTTGACGGCGAGGCGGGCGGGGTCGTACAGCGGACCCCAGTCGGTGCGGGCCGCGAGCAGTTCGGCGGTCTCGCGCAGGGGGCGCAACGCCGGGTCGGTGTCGAACATCCAGGGGTGGATCGTCTCGCCGGTGAAGAGGACGGGGGCGTCGCCGGCGAGCGCCTTGGCCGCGTCGAACTGCGGGAACTCCGCGCGGACGCGTTCGGCGGCCCAGGCGGTGGGGCGGGAGTCCTGGCCGTAGGTCGCCTCGTGGACGAGGGCGTACAGGGGGTGGCCGGCGAACGACAGCAGGGCCCGCGCCTGCTCCTGGAAGGCGTCGGACAGCTCGTGGCCCGCCGGGGTGCGCACGAAGGCGTCCTCCAGCAGGTGGTGCAGACGGTGGCTGCCGTCGCTCGTGCCGAGCATCAGGCCGAGGGACTGGAAGGCCTCCACGGTGAGGCGGTAGCCGCCCGGCAGGACGACGTCGTGGCCGAGGAGGTGGTCGGCGATCCGGCGGGCCCGCTCGACGTCCTGCGGGTAGCGGGCGTAGTGCGCGGCGACCTTGCGCTCGACGCGCGGGTAGGCGGCCCGGTAGACGTCGTCGGCGTGGGCGTGCAGGGAGGGCAGGCCGCCGGTGACGATCGCGGTGTCGACGCCCTCGGGTGCCAGCGAGAGGTAGGTCACCGTGCAGAAGCCGCCGAAGCTCTGGCCGAGCACGGTCCAGGGGGCGCCGCCGGTGACCTGGGGGCGGATGGCCTCGCAGTCACGGACGATCGAGTCGGCGCGGAACCGGGCGAGGTGATCGGCCTGTTCGGCGGGGCCGCCGCGCAGCGGCAGCGTCTGCCGGGTGGCGGGCGTGGAGCGGCCGGTGCCGCGCTGGTCGAGCAGGAGGACGCGGTACTCCTCCAGCGCCCGGCCGAGCCAGGCCTGCCGTCCGACGAAACGATTCGCCCCGAAGCCGGGACCGCCCTGGAGGTACAGCAGCCAGGGCAGGTCCTGCCCGGCCTTCTCGCTCGCCACCACCTCACGGGCGTACAGCTCGATGGTCTCCCCGCCCGGATCGGCGTGGTCGAGGGGCACGGTGAAGTGACGGTCGGTGAGGACGACACCGGGCTGGCGGTAGCTGAGGCTCAACGGGTCTCCCGGGACGGATGGGACGGACGCGTCCCAGTTCAGCACATGCGGGCGCCGGAGCCGACCCCCCGGATCATGGTTTGTCACTGAACGACCGTTCAACGCGGGCCGTGTCGGCGAGACGGGCCAGCGGCGCCGGGCCCCCCGCGCCGTCGGCTCCCGGCCCGGCTGTCCGTCTCCCCTCCGGTCCTCGGCGAGCGGACTTCCCATGCCCGGGAGCGCCCACTGCCCCGCGCCGCCGCGCCCGGGTGCCCGTCGGCGCACTACCCTGCTTGGGTCCGACGATGTCACCGAGGAGAGCGCGATGCGTGTCGCCCTGTTCCTGACCTGTGTCAACGACACGCTCTACCCGGACACCGGCCGGGCCGTGGTGCGGCTGCTGAACCGGCTCGGCGTCGACGTCGACTTCCCGACCGGTCAGACGTGCTGCGGACAGGCCCACTACAACACCGGCTACCGGCACCAGGCGGAACCCCTCGCCCGGCACTTCGCCGAGGTGTTCGGCGGGTACGAGGCGATCGTGACCCCGTCCGGGTCGTGCGGGGCGATGGTCCGGGAGCTGTATCCACGGCTGGGTGAGCGGGCACGGGCCGAGGAACGCGGTGACGCGCTGGCGCGGACACTGGCGCCGGTGGTGCCGAGGACGTACGAGCTGACGGAGTTCCTGGTGGACGTGCTCGGCGTGACGGACGTGGGGGCGTACTACCCGCACAAGGTCACCTACCACCCCACCTGCCACGGTCTGCGCGGCCTCGGTCTCGGCGACCGGCCCCGGCGGCTGCTGACGGCCGTCCGGGGACTGGAACTGGCCGAGCTGCCCGGCGCGGACGAGTGCTGCGGCTTCGGCGGCACGTTCGCGGTGAAGAACCCCGACGTGTCGGCGGCGATGGGCGCGGACAAGATCCGCAACGCCGAGGCGACGGGCGCAGAGGTGCTGTGCGCCGCCGACAACTCCTGTCTGATGCACCTCGGCGGCATGCTGAGCCGGCTGCGGACGGGGCTGCGGCCGGTGCACATCGCGGAGATCCTGGCGAGTACGGAGGAGGAACCGGCCGCGTGAGCGCGACATTCATCGGTATGCCCGCGTTCCCGGAGGCCGCGCGGCGGGCGGTGCGCGATCCGGTGCTGCGGGAGAACCTGCGGCACGCGACGCACACCATCCGGGCCAGACGCGCCCGGGCGGTGGGCGAGTTGTCCGACTGGGCGGAGCTGCGGGAGGCGGGCCGCCGCATCAAGGAGCACACGCTGCGCCATCTGGACCGCCACCTCGTGCGGTTGGAGGAGGCGGTCACCGCGGCCGGCGGCACGGTCCACTGGGCCGCCGACGCGGACGAGGCCAACGCCGTCGTGACCCGGCTGGTGAAGGAGACCGGCGAGTCGGAGGTCGTCAAGGTCAAGTCGATGGCCACGCAGGAGATCGGGCTCAACGAGGCCCTGGAGGCCGCGGGCGTCCGCGCCTACGAGACCGATCTCGCCGAGCTGATCGTGCAGTTGGGCAGGGACCGGCCCTCGCACATCCTGGTGCCGGCCATCCACCGCAACCGGGCCGAGATCCGGGACGTCTTCGTGCGCGAGATGGGCGCGTGGGGCCGCCCGGCCCCGGAGGGTCTGACGGACACGCCCGCCGAACTCGCGGAGGCGGCGCGGCTGCACCTGCGGGAGAAGTTCCTGCGGGCCAAGGTCGGCATCTCCGGCGCCAACTTCATGGTCGCCGAGACCGGCACCCTCGTCGTGGTCGAGTCCGAGGGCAACGGGCGGATGTGCCTGACCCTGCCGGAGACGCTGATCTCGGTCGTCGGCATCGAGAAGGTGGTGCCCACCTGGCGGGACCTGGAGGTCTTCCTCCAGACGCTCCCCCGCTCCTCCACCGCCGAGCGCATGAACCCGTACACCAGCATGTGGACCGGCACCACCGACGAGGACGGGCCGCGCGCCTTCCACCTCGTGCTGCTGGACAACGGCCGCACCGACACCCTCGCCGACGAGGTGGGCCGCCAGGCGCTCGCCTGCATCCGCTGCTCGGCCTGCCTGAACGTGTGCCCGGTGTACGAGCGGGCCGGCGGACACGCCTACGGCTCGGTCTATCCGGGGCCGATCGGCGCCATCCTCAGCCCCCAGCTGCGCGGCACGGGCAGCGACATCGACGCCTCGCTGCCGTTCGCGTCGAGTCTGTGCGGGGCCTGCTACGAGGTGTGCCCGGTCGCCATCGACATCCCCGAGGTGCTGGTGCACCTGCGGGAACGGGTCGTGGAGGGCGGCCCGGCGGTACGGCGGGGCAACCGGGTCGTCCTCCAACCGGCCCGGGGACACGCGGCCGAGCGGGCGGCGATGCGGGCCGCGCGCTGGGCCTTCGCCCGCCCCGGCGCCCTCCGCGCCGGCCAGCGGCTCGCCTCCCGCACCCGCGGGCTGGCCCCTCGCACGCTGCCGGGCCCGGGGCGGGCCTGGAGCGGCACCCGGGACCTGCCGGCCGTACCGGCGGAACCCTTCCGGGACTGGTGGCAGCGCACCCGTGGCGGGAAGGACGGCGCCGAGTGAACAGCAGGGAACGCGTCCTCGGCCGGGTCCGGCGCGCCCTCGCCGACGTCCCGCCGGACGAGCGGCCGTACGAGGAGGCCGTGCCCCGGCGATACCTGCGCGAGCACGGGCGGCGGACCGCCGAGCGGACGGTGGAACTGCTCGCGGAGAACCTGGCCGACTACCGGGCGACCGTGCACCGCTGCGCCGAGGGGGAACTGCCGGACCTGGTGGCGCGGCTGCTGGACGAGCGGGGCGCGCGGGAGGTGCTGGTGCCGCCCGGGCTGCCACCGGAGTGGCTGTCGGCGACCGGCGCCGCGCGCCTGCCCGACCGGGCGGTGAGCACGGCGCACCGGCTGGACCGGGTGGACAGCGTGGTGACTGGCTGCGCCCTGGCGATCGCCGAGACCGGCACGATCGTGCTCGACGGCTCCCCGGACCAGGGCCGGCGGCGCGTCTCGCTCGTCCCGGACCACCACATCTGTGTCGTCCGCGTCCCCGATCAGGTCGTCGCGTCCGTTCCCCGCGCCCTGGAACGCCTCGACCCGACCCGTCCGCTGACGTGGATCTCCGGCCCGTCGGCGACCAGTGACATCGAACTGGACCGGGTGGAGGGCGTGCACGGCCCGCGCACGCTGGAAGTGGTGCTGCTGGGCTGACGAGCTCGCGCACAGCAAAGGCATGTTGACACAGGCAGGGGGTGCTGGTGCGCGGGGCGGCGGCGGGCAGGTCGAGCACGGGCACGGCGAAGTCGCCGAGTGCGGTGGTGACCGTCCGGCACAGGAACTGGTCGCCGCGGTCGACCCGCACCCGGTCCGGGAGCCCGCCGACCGCGGAGAGCAGGGCATCGTCGCGGGCCAGGGCCATCCGCAAGGCAGCGGAGAACGCGTCCCGGCTCGGGGCGTGCGCCGTTGCCGCGGCACCGGGGATGGCGCTGGTCGTGCATCGAAGGACCAGGTCACCCTGGCGGTGACCAGCTCGCGGTCAAGGTCCACCTCGACGGGCAGATGCTGTGGTCCCTCCCACCTCGCGGTGGGGGTGGGAGGGCGGCCGCTTGCCGAACACGCCCGCGGGCGCGCCGTGCCGCGGCCTCGGCCTTCAACCCGGCCCGCTCACCGCGGGTCAGATCCCGGTTGATCGCCCGGTGCGGCGTGGACAGCGACGGCGCGGACGGTTCGGCACGGGAGCACCGCACCATGCCGTTGCGGCGGGGCGATGCGTGACCGAGTGGCCGCGGTCGCGGGAATTCGAAGCAGGCAGCGGCGGCCGTCGGTGTCAGCGCCGGCTGTTGTCGACGCGCGTGCTGGCGTCGACATCCGAACTGGTGCCACATCGGTTGCTGTTCGCCGACTGCGAGGAGCTGGAAGTAACCTCGCCCCCGGCGCCTGTGTCGACCGCGCTGGCGTTCCCGCCGTTGTTCGTAGGACCGCTGACGGGCGAGTTCGCGCCCGCTGTGGTACCGAGGAGGGAGATCAACTGACTGAGCAGCGCGTCCCCGCCGGACGCATCGACGGCGGAGATGCTCGTCGGGTTGTTGCACTGGATGATGACCGGGGCATGTTCGGATCCGGAGTCTGCCGTAGCAGCACCGGCACCGATTCCCGGTACGCCGAGGGCAAACGCGATGACCGTGAGGGTACGAACGAAAGATCTCACTGGTTTCCTTTCGGTAGGGCGCCGATGTCAACTCTTGACCGAAGTGAGTTGCTTTCCCCGAAGCAGGTTCCGGGACGCCCCCCTACTTCACTCAGTTGCCGCACAGCACCGACGAGGACGAGCAACGCCGCGGTTGACGACAGCCGGTTCCTGCTCACCGCAGCCGGTGTCCAGGACTCCGCCGCGGGCCGGGCCCCCTCCGGACGGCTCAGCGGCAGCGCGGCCACTGCGATCAGCGCCCGACAAGGCGAGCCTGATCGAGTGGCCGCGGTTGCGGGAATTCCGAGCAGGCCGCGGCGGCCGTCGGTCTAGCGCCGACTGTTGTCGATACGCGTGCTGGCGTCGACATCCGAACTGGTGCCACATCGATTGTTGTTCGCCGACTGAGAGGAGGTGGAGCCAGCTTCTCCCCCGGCACCCGTGCCGACCACGGCGGCGTTGCCACCGCTGTTCGCGGGACCGCCGCTGATGGGCGAGTTCGCGCCCACTGTGGTACCGAGGAGGGAGATCAACTGACTGAGCAGCGCGTCCCCGCCGGACGCATCGACGACGGAGATGCTCGTCGGATTGTTGCACTGGATGATGACCGGGGCATGTTCGGATCCGGAGTCTGCCGTAGCAGCACCGGCACCGATTCCCGGTACGCCGAGGGCAAACGCGATGACCGTGAGGGTACGAACGAAAGATCCCACAGATTTCCTTTCAGCAGGGCGCCGATGTCAACTCTCAACCGAAAGAAGTTCCTTTCTCCGAAGCAGGTTCCGAGACGCCCCCTTACTTCACTCAGTTGCCGCACAGCACCGACGGGGACGAACCGCCGCGGTGTGACGACCGTCCGGCGGCGGACGTGGCCACCGCAGCATCCGGTCGCTCCTGCGACCCGGCCGGCCGTCCAACGTCGCCTTCAGCACGCGGCCTGCGGCACACCGAACCCGGGAAGGCGGGCCCTCCCGTGTACAAGCGCCCAGCACGCGTGTCACCAACGTCCCGGGACGGCACACCCAGGGCCTCTCGTTCGGATCATGCCGGGCTCGCGGGCCCTGGCACCGCTCCCTGATCCGGCCCGATCCGAACGAAAGACCCTAGGCGGTGCCGGTCGGGCCCACGCCGGCCGCGTCCAGCAGGGCGGTCGCCGTCGCCGTGGCGAGACCGTCGGCCAGTCGCTCCACTCCGGCGCCGGCCCGGGCGCTGGCGCCGTCGAAGACCAGCAGGAGCTGGCGGGCGAGCAGTTCGGGGTCGCGGGCGCCACCCCGGGCGGCCTCGTCGCGGAAGGCCGCCGCCAGGCGTTCCTTGACCGCGCGGGCGACCTTGCTCGCCGGGTGCTCCGGGTTTTTCAGCTCGACCAGCACGGCCAGGTAGGGGCAGCCGTGGTATCCGGTGTCCTCCGAAGCCCGTTCCAGCTGTTCGAAGACGTACAGGATCCGCTCGCGGGGGCTCGCGGCCTGGGCCGCGGGGTGGGTGAAGCGGGCCTCGTACCACGGGATGCCGCGTTCCAGGCTGGCGGCGAGCATCGCTTCCTTGCTGTCGAACAGCTGGTACATCGACCGCTTGGACACGCCCGCAGCCCGGCACAGGGCCTCGATGCCGATGGAGACGCCCTCGCGGTAGGAGAGCCGGGCGGCGGCGTCGAGCAGCCGGTCGCGGGGGGACGCCTTCTGCGATGTGGCCATACCGCGAGATTACCTCGGCACGACAGGAGGGGAAACCGATCGGTGTGGCCGCAGGTGCGCATGTTCGGTCCGCGGTCCGGGACCCGCGCCCGTGAGGAGAGCGACCGCGTGACAGGAGTGCTGAACAAGCGCTTAGATAGGCCGCCGAAGGACGCACCGCTCCCCGACCGGCCGGAGGCCCCGTTGTTCACATCCGTCGACGACGTCTCCGCCCGTCTGGCCGAGACCGGCTACCTCGCCTCCCCCGCCGTCGCCACCACCGTGTTCCTGGCGGACCGGCTGGGCAAGCCCCTCCTGGTCGAGGGCCCCGCCGGGGTGGGCAAGACCGAGCTGGCCAAGGCCGTCGCCCAGGCGGCCGGGGCCCGGCTGGTACGCCTCCAGTGCTACGAGGGCGTGGACGAGTCCCGCGCCCTGTACGAGTGGAACCACGCCAAACAGCTCCTGCGGATCAGCGCGGCCCGCGACGAGAGCTGGGACGAGACCCGCACCGGCATCTTCAGCGAGGAGTTCCTCCTCCCCCGCCCCCTGCTGACCGCCATCCGCGGCGACGAGCCGACCGTGCTGCTCATCGACGAGACCGACAAGGCCGACGTCGAGATGGAGGGGCTGCTGCTGGAGGTGCTCGGCGACTTCCAGATCACCGTCCCCGAGCTGGGCACGGTCACCGCGACCCGTCGCCCCTTCGTCGTCCTCACCTCCAACGCCGCCCGCGAACTGTCCGAGGCGCTGCGCCGCCGCTGCCTGTTCCTGCACATCGGTTTCCCTGAGGAGGAGCTGGAGCGGCGGATCGTACGGCTGAAGGTGCCCGGCCTCGGCGAGGCGCTGACCGAGTCGGTGGTCCGGGTGGCCGGGGCGCTGCGCGCCATGGACCTGCGCAAGGCGCCCTCCGTCGCCGAGACCGTTGACTGGGCCCGCACCCTGCTGGCCCTGGGCGCCGGCACGCTGGACGAGACGGTCGTACGGGCCACTCTCGGGGTGATCCTCAAGCACGAGGAGGACATCCGGAAGGCGGCGGCCAAGCTCGACCTGGAAGCGCTGTGAGCGCCGTCGCCGACCGGATCACCGGCCTGGTCGGGGCGCTGCGCGCGCACGGGGTGCGGATCGGCACCGGGGAGAGCGTGGACGCGGCCCGCGCGGTGGAGGCGTTGGGGTTCGCGGACCGGGAGCTGCTGCGCGAGGGACTGGCCGCGACCCTGCTGCACGGTCCGGGACAGCGGCCGTTGTTCGACTCCGTCTTCGACCTGTACTTCCCGCGCGGCGTCTGCGCGCCCGACGGCACCCCCCGGGACCGGGAGGCGCTCCGCGACCGGCTCGCGCGGGCCCTGGCCGACGACGACCGGGCATTGATGGCCCGGCTGGCCGCGGAGGCGGTCGACGCGCTGGGCGCGTACGGCGGTTCGCCGGGCTCGGACGGCTGGTCGGCGTACCAGACCCTGGACCGGCTGCGTCCCCAGACCCTCCTGGCGCGGGTCCGGGCCGACGTCCGGGGCCGGGACGGCGACGGACCCGGTTTCGCGGACCGGCTGCTCGACGACGAGATCCGGCGGCGCGTCGAGGAGTTCCGGCGGATGGTCGGCGCGGAGGCGCGGCGCCGGGTGGCCGAGCGACGGGGCCGGGACGAGATCGCGCGGCGCGCCGTCCGCCCGACCGCCGACCGGGTGGACTTCCTGTCCGCGAACCGGGACCAGCTCGCCGAACTGCGCCGGGTCGTACGACCGCTCGCCCGCAAGCTGGCCACCCGGCTCGCCGCCCGCCGCCGCCGGGCCGCGCGCGGCACGATCGACCTGCGCCGCACGCTGCGCTCCTCGCTGTCCACGGGCGGCGTGCCGATCCGGCCGGTGCTGCGCCGGCGCTGCCCGGTCCGGCCCGAACTGGTGCTGCTCTGCGACGTCTCGGGCTCGGTGTCCGGCTTCTCCGACTTCACCATGCTGCTGGTGCAGGCGCTGCACGACCAGTTCGGCAAGGTCCGGGTGTTCGCCTTCGTCAACCGCCTCGACGAGGTGACCGGCCTGCTCGACCACGGCCGCGCCGACCCGGACGGGCTCGGCGCCCGCATCCGCGCCGAGGCCACGCTGACCGGCTGGCACGGCAGCAGCGACTACGGCGTGGCGCTGGGCGAGTTCACCGAACGGTACGGCGGCGCGGCCGGCCCGCGCACCACGGTGTTCGTCCTCGGGGACGCCCGGACCAACATGAGCGACCCCAACCTCCCCGCCGTCCGTGAGCTGGCCGGGCGGGCCCGCCGCGTCTACTGGCTGAACCCCGAGCCCCGCGAGCGGTGGGGCACCGGGGACTCGGCCGCGCCCGCCTACGCGGAGCTGGTGGAGATGCACGAGTGCCGCACGGCCCGACAGCTCGGCGCGCTGATCACCCGCCTGCTGCCGGTGTGACGGCATGGCTTGCGCACATACCGGGGCCGGGGACGGAGAGGCTGCCGCCCGCGGTGCCCGGTGGCCGTGATCGACTGGACCGTCACGCCGACCACTCATCCGAGGACGCCGCCATGAGCCACCCGCCCGTGCCGCTCGGCACCTTCCCCACCCCCGTCGAACCGGCACCCCGGCTCGCCGCCGCGCTCGGTCTCCAGCCCGGCGACCTGTGGGTGAAACGCGACGACCTGACCGGTCTCGGCGCCGGCGGCAACAAGATCCGCAAGCTGGAGTGGACGGTGGGCGCGGCCCTGGCCGAGGGCGCGGACACCCTCGTCACCACGGGCGCCGCGCAGAGCAACCACGCCCGGCTGACCGCCGCGGCGGGCGCCCGGCTCGGCCTGGACGTCGTCCTCGTGCTGCGCGGCTCGCCCGGCGCCTCGCACTCCGGGAACCTGGCCCTGGACGGCCTGTTCGGTGCGCGGCTCGCCTGGGCCGGCGAGGTGGACCGGGCCGGGCTGGACGCGGCGGCGGCCGAGGTGTGCGGGCGGCTGCGGGCGTCCGGTGCCCGTCCGGCGCTCATCCCGTTCGGCGGCTCCGGCACCCTGGGTGCCCAGGGCTACGTCCGCTGCGGCGAGGAGCTGCGCGAGCAGGTGCCGCGACTGCGGACGGCCGTGGTCGCCCTCGGCTCGGGTGGCACCATGGCGGGGCTGGTCGCGGCGCTGGGCACCGGGTCGGTGCTCGGGGTCGACGTCGGCGCGCTGCCCGACCCGGCGGCGGCGGTCGCGGAGTTCGCGGCGCCGCTCACCCGGGAGACGGTCACGACGGCAGGGCTGCGGGTGCGCCGGGACCAGGTGGGCGAGGGGTACGCGACGCTGACCGACCCGGTGCGCGCGGCGCTGCGACTGGCCGCCCGCACGGAGGCGCTGGTGCTGGACCCGACGTACACCGGCCGTGCCCTGGCGGGCCTGCACGCGGCCGTCCGGGACGGCACCGTGCGACCGGGCGACACGACGGTCCTCGTCCACACCGGCGGCCTGCCGGGCCTGTTCGGCCACGCGGAGGCAGTTGCGTACGCGGAGGACGGGGCGGAAGCCTTCGGAGGCTGACGACTCCGCCCGCGATCGACCGCGTGCCGACCGCGTCCAGGGGGCCCGGGCGGAGCCCGTGCCCGGGATGCCCGGGGAGGCCGTGCCCGGGATGCCCGGGCGGGACCCGCGTCCAGAGTGCCCGGGGCGGGGTCTGTGCCCGGGATGCCCGGGGAGGCCGTGCCCGGGATGCCCGGGCGGGACCCGCGTCCAGGAGGTCCGGGCGCTGCCCGTGTCCGGAGTGCCGCGGCGGGCCCGTGTCCGGAGTGCCCGGGCGGAGCCCGCGTCCGGAGTGCCCGGGCAGGACCCGCGTCCGGAATACCCGGGCGGAGCCCGCGTCCAGAGCGCTCGAGGCGGGGTCTGTGCCCGGGATGCCCGGACGGAGGCCGTGCCCGGGATGCCCGGGCGGGACCCGCGTCCAGGAGGTCCGGGCGCTGCCCGTGTCCGGAGTGCCGCGGCGGGCCCGTGTCCGGAGTGCCCGGGCGGAGCCCGCGTCCGGGATGCCCGGGCGGGACCCGCGTCCGGAGTGCCCGGACGGGAGCCGTGCCCGGAGTACCCGGGCGGAGCCCGTGTCCGGAGTGCCCGGACGGAGCCCGTGCCCGGAGTACCCGGGCGAGGCCCGCGTCCAGGGAGCCCGGGCGGGACCCGCGTCCGGAGTGCCCGGGCGGGGCCCGTGCCCCGGGTGCGCGGGTCGGGGCCCGTGTCCGGTCGGGTCAGCTCTTCGCGTACTCGTTCGCCATGGTCCCGGCGAAGTCGTAGACGACGACCGGTTCGTCGCCGACGACCCAGGCGTCGTGGCCGGGCGCGCACACGAACACGTCGCCCGGGCCCACCTCGGCCTCCCCGCCGTCGTCCATCCGGAGGTGCATCCGTCCCCGCGCCACGTACCCGTTGTGGTGGACCATGCAGCTCCCGGTGCCCGCGATCGGTGCCACGGACTCCGACCAGCGCCAGCCCGGTTCGAACGTGCCCACCGCGAAGTCGAGTCCGCTGAGGTGGAGCGCCTCGATGTGGCCGCGGGGGAAGTCGCGCCGTTCGTCCGGCTTCTCGACCGTCTTCACTTCCAGCATGACAGTGCCTCCTTCCGGCCGCGGACCGCGGCCGGGGCCGGCCTCCGTCCCCCGGCGGCCTCGGACGGCACCGGCGCTGCGGCGGCGGCCGTACCCCACGGCTCCATCGTCGGCCCCGCGGGTCACCGGCGCCATCCGGGGTACGGGCCGGTCACCAGGCCGGGGCCGCCCGCAGCAGCAGGGCACGCACCCGGGCCACGTCCGGGTTGTCGCAGGCGCCGGGTCGCTGGACGAGGAAACTGGTGTTGATGGGCGGATCCTCCGGCTCCAGCAGCGCCACCAGCGCGCCGGAGGCCAGCGGGTCGCGGCAGAGGTAACGGGGCAGCACGGCGAACCCGGCGCCGCCGGCCACGGCCGCGAGGACGCCGCGCAGGTCGGGCACGGTCACGGCGGCGGTACGGGACAGCCGCCGGCCGAAGACGTGCCGCCAGTACCGACGGGTGATCGGCAGGTCCTCGGCGTACGTGACCAACGGGACGCCGTGCAGCACGGCGGGGTCGAGGAGGGCGGCGGAGCCCTGGCCGGGACTTCCCGGGCTCGGCGCCCCGGGGCCGACGGGGCCGGCGGAGCCCGCGGTGGCGTGGTCCGCGCCGGCAGCGTGCCGTTCGCCCTGCCGCCGCGGCAGCAGCCGCTCGGCCCAGGCCGGGGCGGCGACCAGGACGAACTCCTCGTCGGCGAGGGGCACGGAGAGCAGCGTGCGGCCACGCGGCCGGGTCGTGGCGATCACCAGGTCGTGGCGGCCGGCGCGCAGCTCCTCCAGCAGCGGATCGGTCAGCCCCGTCGACACCCGCAACCGCAGGCCCTCGGCGACCAGCGGGGCGAGAGCCGGCAGCACGGTGGTGCAGAGGAACTCCGCCGGACCCGCCAGGTGGACGGGCTCGGCGCGGGCACCGGCCGGCGGGGTGGGACCGGCGACGGCGGCCAGCTCGTCGAGCGGCGCGGCGATCCGGGCCGCCAGTTCGTCGGCCACCGGGGTGGCCGACACCCCGCGCGGCAGCCGTTCGAACAGCTCGCGGCCGGTCTGCCGTTCCAGCGCGCGCATCTGCGCCGTCACCGTCGGCTGCGACAGTCCCAGCAGGCGGCCCGCGCCGGTGAAGGAACCGGAACGGTAGACCGCGAGGAAGGTGCGCAGCAGGTTGAGGTCGAGTGAGGGGGTCTCCACGGGTCCGAGTATCGCCGTCCGGCCCGTTCCGCCCGAGCCATAGGCTGCCCTATGACAGTCATTCGCGACCGCATTGGATCTCTATGGGTCCGGTCGCCTACGTTCGGTGTCACACGTCCCAGCCCTCCATGAGAACCCGGGAGACCCCCATGTCGAAGATCCTGTTCGTGATGACCGGCGCCGACCACTGGACGCTCGCCGACGGCACCGCCCACCCCACCGGGTTCTGGGCCGAGGAGGCCGTCGTCCCCTACCGCGCCCTCAGGGCCGCCGGTCACGAGGTCGTCGTCGCCACTCCGGGCGGCGTGGTGCCGCCGGTCGACCGGGCGAGCCTCGCGGCGGAGGTGAACGGCGGTCAGGAGAAGGCCGACGAGATCGCCCGCGCCGTGGAGGAGATGGCCGAGCTGCGGACGCCGGTGAAGCTCGCGGAGGTGGACCTCGCCGACTTCGCCGCCGTGTTCTACCCGGGCGGTCACGGCCCCATGGAGGACCTGGTCGTGGACACCGACTCCGGCAGGTTGCTGGTGGCGGCCCTGGAGTCGGGCAAGCCGCTGGCCGTGGTCTGCCACGGCCCGGCCGCCCTGCTCGCCGCGGTGCGGGCGGACGGCACCAACGCCTTCGCCGGCTACCGCGTGGCGGCCTTCACCAACGAGGAGGAGACCCAGGGCGGTCTCGCCGGACAGGCCAGGTGGCTGCTCGAGGACCGGCTCACCGAGGCCGGCGTCGAGGTGCGGGCGGGTGAGGCGTGGGCGCCGCACGTGGTGGTCGACCGCACGCTGGTCACCGGGCAGAACCCCGCCTCCTCCGCGCCGGTCGCCGAGGAGCTGCTGAAGCGGCTGGGCTGAGGCGACCGGCCCGGCCCGGCGCGGTGGACGGGGCGCGGCGGGGCCGGCGGAGAAATTCGTCGGCCCCGACCCGCAACCTTCACCGGGGTCGGACGTCTGTCGGGGTGGAGGCCTCCACCTCGATCAGATGTCCGACCCCGAGCCACCGAAGGAACCCATGTCCCCGCACCGTGCCCCGCACCCGTTCCGCGCCCGCAGGCTGCGCGCCGTCCTGGGGGTCTCCGCCGTCGGCGCCGCCCTGGCCGTCACCGGCACCCTGACCGCCCGCGCGGCCCAGGACGACGGCCACCCGGCGCACCGCGCCCGTCCCAGCGCGGCCCCGACCGGGGCCCCGTCCCCGGCGAAGACCCACGCGACCCCGTCCCCGGTGCCGTCGTCCCCCGTCCACACGGGCACCCCCTCCCCCGTACCGTCCACGGCCACGCCCTCCCCCGTGCCGTCCCCCGTCCGCACGGGCACCCCCTCCCCCGTACCGTCCACGAGCGCGCCCTCCCACGCTCCGGCCACCCCGCGGCCCGCACCGTCCAGCGGCACTCCCGCGCCCCGGCACCCGGTGCCCGTTCCGGCACCGACGCGTCCGGCTCCCGTACCGCACCACCGGCACGCCACGCCGACGCCCGTTCCGCAGCAGCACTGAGGCAGGCCCGGTGCGGGGAGCCGTCGCGCGGCCGCTCCCCGCACCGGGCCCGGGAGATCCATGACGACAGCGACACCGGTGGCGGCACCCTGGCCGGCCCCGCCACGGCACCCCGCGGACCGGGCGGACGCCCCGTGGCGCCCGCCGGCCCGGCGGCGTCGGCTCCGCGCCCTGCGGGACCGCTTCCTCGCCCGTACGGGCACCGGTACGGGCGCGGGCACGGCGGGCCCCGCCGCCCGGGCCGTCACCGACGCCGAACGCCCGCCCGTCTTCGAGGAGTTGTACCAGCACCGCCGGCTGCCCCTGGTGCGCCTGGCGGTGCTGCTGGTGGACGACCTGCCCACGGCCGAGGACGTCGTGCAGGACGCGTTCACCGCGCTGTTCCGGCGGCACGGTCACCGGCTGGCCGCACTGGACGACCCGGAGGCGTACCTGAGGACCAGCGTCGTCAACGCGGCCCGGTCGGTGCTGCGCCGCCGCCGGACCGTACGGGCCCACGTCCCCGGCCCGGAGGAGCACGTGCCCGCCCCCGAGGAGGGCGTCCTGCTGCACGAGGACCACCGCGAGGTGCTGGCGGCGCTGCGCACGCTGACCGGCAGACAGCGGGAGGTGCTGGTGCTGCGCTACTGGTCGCACCTGACCGAGGCCGAGATCGCGGCGACCCTCGGCCTGTCCCGGGGCACCGTCAAGTCCACGGCCAGCAGGGCGCTGGTCGCCCTGGGCCGGCGTCTGGAGGGGCTGCGATGAGGGAACCCGGCACGGGAACCACGGCGGCACCGGTAGAGGAGCGGCTGCGGGCCGCCCTGGCCGCCCGTGCCCGGTCCGTCGGCCCGGGCGACCTGCGTCCGCTGCGCCCGCCGGTGACGGCGGTCCGCCGTCACCGCGTGCTGCGGCGGACGGCGGCGGGCGTCCTGGCCCTGGCCGCCGTGGCGGCCCTGCTGTTCCTCGCCCTGCGGGACGGCCCGCCGCACCGGGCCGAGCCGGCCCGCATCCCCCGCCCCGGCCCGAGCCGGCCGGTGACCGGCACGCCGTCCCCCGTGCCCGGCCCGGTCACCCCGTCGCCGTTCCGGCCGTCTCCGAGCACCCGGCCGCCGGGAGGCTGACCGGTCCCCGCACCCGCATCCGGGTTCCCGGCGATGGGGCCGCCCCGTGCCATGGTGGGGAACGCCGGGCCACCGGGAGCGGAATCCCGGACACCGCACGCACCGTCGGACCCGCGCACCGCTAAGTTGGGCGACATGAGCAACCTTGACCGCGCACCCGTGCCCAGCGTCTGCGGTGGCCGCGGCTTCGTCGTCGCCGAACCCGTGCGGGAGCTGCTGAGCCCGCGGCACGTGAAGCTGGGTGAGTCGACCGAGGTACGCCGGCTGCTGCCGAACCTCGGACGGCGCATGATCGGCGCGTGGGCCTTCGTCGACCACTACGGCCCCGACGACATCGCCGACGAGCCGGGCATGCAGGTGCCGCCCCACCCGCACATCGGGCTCCAGACGGTCAGCTGGCTGCACGAGGGCGAGGTGCTGCACCGGGACTCCACGGGCAGCCGGCAGACGATCGGGCCCCGACAGCTGGGCCTGATGACCTCGGGCCGCGCGATCAGCCATTCCGAGGAGACCCCGCGCCCGCACGCCCGCTTCCTGCACGGGGCCCAGCTGTGGGTCGCCCTGCCCGACGAACACCGGCACACCGACCCGATGTTCGAGTACCACGCCGAGCTGCCCCAGGTCACCGCGCCGGGGCTGACCGGCACCGTCATCCTGGGCGAGCTGGACGGTTCCCGGTCACCGGGTACGACGTTCACCCCGATCGTCGGCGCCGACCTCGCGCTCGCCCGGGGCGCCGACGTACGCCTGCCGCTGGAACCGGACTTCGAGTACGGCGTGCTGGCCATGTCCGGCGAGGTGCACGTCGACGGGGTGCCGGTGCTGCCCGGTTCGATGCTCTACCTGGGCTGCGGACGCACCGAACTCCCGCTGCGCGCCGAGTCCGACGCCGGGGTCATGCTGCTGGGCGGGGAGCCGTTCGCCGAGGAACTCCTCATGTGGTGGAACTTCGTGGCCCGCACCCAGGCGGAGATCGAACAGGCCCGCGCGGACTGGATGGAGGGGTCCCGTTTCGGCGAGGTGAAGGGCTACGACGGCGCCCCGCTGCGCGCGCCCGAGCTGCCGCCGGTCCCGCTGAAGGCCCGGGGCAGGGCCCGCTGACCTGACGGCGGGGGTGCGCCGCGGGGTGGGGCGGCGGCGGACGGCGGGACGCGGCCGAAGATGCACCCCGCCCCGGTCGGTGACACGGTGGTGGTGCGGCTCAGGACCGGCCCCCGACGGCTCGGCCACGTACTCGCCGGAGGCGGCATGATGCCGCGTCTTTCGTCAGCGCCCGACTCCTGCCGGTCCGGCAGTGGCGGTGACCGGCGTGTCCGCCGGTCCGGTGGGCGCCGGGCCCGTGTCGGCCGGGCCGGTGTCCGCCCGCCGGTGGGCGTAAGGACGCGCAGACCGCCGACGTACCGCCCCGCACGCGTACCGGGGTCGGGGGCCGTCATCGACCGGGAGCCGCCACCACCTGTCCCTGTCACCGTGGAGGCACTGCCATGACCGCCGAGATCCGCGAGAACATCCATTCCCCGGCCCCCGACCCGACGTTGTGCGGGCTCACTTCGGACGACGACACCCTCTGGAAGATGGCGTGGCAGTGCGAGGAGAGACCCAGGGGCAGCCGTTGGCTCGTGGCCAAGGGGCAGCAGGGACACCTTCTGGTGCCCACGGACCGCGTCCGGGGTATCGAGTGCCCGGAGCTCGTGTCCGGGCTCTACTCCGACAAGGACCACAACTACTGGCAGGTGGCCTGGGAGAAGGCCTACGAGTGGTTCTCGCAGCCGCCCCGGGGGACCTACGGGCTGGGTGTCAACGCGGCCGGCTCACGCTCCCACGACCAACTGCACGTCCACATGTCCGTCGTCGGCCAGAGCAAGAACGTGACCGCGGAGCTCGACCGTGCCCGCACGGCCGGCACGGTCGCCAAGGACCTGAAGAGCTGGCCCAAGCAGTTGACCACGGTCACCGGCTGGGACGCGCTGAAGCAGCAGGCCGACCCGCGGAGCTATCGCGTGGTCCACACGGCCGATCTCAACTTCAACCTCTTCGCCGCGCTCCACGCCTGGCTGACTGCCCCGACGGGGGAGAACATGGCCGACCAGACCCTGATCGTCCTCGCGGCGGGGTCGAGCCAGGCGGACGGCTACTACCTCCTGAACAGCCGCAAAGGTCTTACGACCCCTCCGGCCGCCCCGGGAGTCGGCTACTGCGACTCCCTCCTGGTCTGCAAGTGACCGAGTGAGGGGCAGCGAGCCCGGAGACCGTGGCCGGCCGGCGTGCCCGGCCGGTCACGGCTCCGAGCCGTGGCCGGCCGTGGCCGCGACCGCTTCACCAGTAGTGGCGTCGGCCTCCGACGGCGTGCCCGACGGATCCGAGGATCCACAGGATCGCGCCGATGACCAGAAGGATGATTCCGATCGTCCACAGGATGGAGAGGTGGAACAGGAACCCGAGGATGAGTAGCACAACGCCGAGAGCGATCATGATGTCCCTCCAACGTGAATGAGCCGGCGGCTCTACCAGGCGTATGCCCCGCCGACGGGCCTGCACGCACGTGCGGCCCGCCCTATCCGTGTCCCCCTTTTCCGGCATCTCACCCGGCCCGACTTTCACCGGGCCGCGGCCCGGATCCGCGACACCAGCCAGGGCCGCAGCCGGCGCACGCCCTCCGGGGTGAGGTGGACGCCGTCGCCGCGCATCCGCACACCGTCCACCTGCCAGGTGAAAGCGCCGTCCGGACAGAGCCGGCGCCCCGGGTCGAGGCTGTCGGCCGTGCCGCGGTGCCGGGCGGCGACCTGCCGGAGCAGCTGGTTCCAGTGGTCGACGCGCTGCGGTTGGTCCTCCGGCCACACACCGCCGTCGGGGCGCTCACGCCGGTGGTTGTAGGGCTCGGTGGCGGCCTGGAGCCGCGGCTCGGCCTGCCCGTGCTCTTCACGGTGCTGGCCGTCTCCATCGCGCTGCTGGGGCCGGCTCCCGGCGCCCCGCCCGCGGTCGTCGCCTCGGCCGTCCTGCACGGGGCGGCCTTCATGGCCACATCGTCGCTGCTCGCGCTGTGCGGTTACCGGGTCTTCCCCGAGCAGCCGTCGACCGGGTTCGGCGCCGCCGTCCTCGCGCTCGGGGCGGTGGCGGACCACTCGGGCCCGCGCACCGCGTTCCTCGTGACCGCCACCGTGACTCCGGTGCCCCTGGCCGACGGCACCGCGCGGCACCACCCGGTCGGAGGACGGCCTGCCCGTCGGGCCTCGCGCCCAGGTCGCGCCCTCATCGCGGACGTCCTGCCCACCGGGGGTACGGGCACCGCGAGGGCCGGCCGGTCCCGGTGGGGGCCGGGGCCGGCCGGCCCGACGGGTCGTCCGGTCAGCTCTCCCGGTTGGACGCCTTCGAACGGAAGCGGCGGTACAGCACGGTTCCGCCGACCAGCGAGGCCAGGCTCGCGGCCGCCGTCATCCAGGGGCTGTCCGCTCCGGTGTGCGCGAGGGTGCCGGGGGTGTGCTCCTGCACGACCGGGGCGGGCCTCGGCGTGGAGCGGGCCGGGGGCGTGCGGTGCGGGGGCTCGGAGCGCACCGGCGGCTCGTGGTGGGGCGGGGTCCGGCGCTGCGGCTCGTCGGGGCGCTCGGGCGAGCCGTTCACCGACGTGTTGCCGAAGACCGGGTTGCCGATGCCCACCACGTCGACGCTGTTGCCACTGACGTTCACCGGCAGGTCGACGGGGAGCTGGACGCCGTTGCCGGACACCACGCCCGGCGAGTTCTGTGCGACGTCCCGCGCCGTGGCCCCGGAGCCGGACCGCGACGTGGAGTGCTCCTTCCCGGCCGTGCCGCCGCCCACGTTGGCGCAGCGGTTGCCCATCGCGGGGTTGAGCAGCCCGACCACGTTCACGGTGTTCCCGCACGCGTTGATCGGGACGCTCACCGGCAACTGGATGCCGTTGCCGGAGATCAGCCCGGGGGAGCCGCTCTCGACACCGCTCGCGGTGGAGTCGGCGTGCACCGGCCCCGCCACTGCCATCGCGCCGGATACTGCGGCGAAGGCGATCACACTGTTTCGGGTAGCCCGTTTCATCGGTTCCCAGCCCTTCAGACACGGTTGCGGGCACTCACCCGCATCCGGTCAAACGGCCGGGAAACCGCACAGGTTATGGCCGCTCAGCCTTTTGCCCGGCACGAGGGACACCGAAGGCGGCGGAACACGCCCCCGAGGACGGCGGCGGAGGGTGGTTCCGGGCGCCCGCCGGCCGGTGGGCGCCCGGTCAGCGGACGGCTGCCGCGCGCACCACGGCCGGGTCCTCGCCGGTGAGTTCGGCGATGCGGTGGGGGGCGACACCCGCGGCGACCGCCCGGGCGAGCAGTTCGTCGCGGCCGTGCGCGCACTCGCGGTAGGCGAGCAGGTCGGTCTCGACCTCGGACAGCGACTCGGGGGTCGTGCGGTGCCGCAGCAGGCTCAGTTCCTCGTCGCTCAGCGGGACGGGCAGCCGCTCGGCTCCCTCCGGAATGGCCGTGGTGTCCTCCGGGGGCACCACCCGCAGCCGCGGGGACGTCGCCGACACACCCTGGGCGTCGAGCCACGCGCGCACCGCCGAGGTGTCCATGCAGGAGAGCGGTTCCGTCGCGGCCGGCGGCACGCCGAGCGTGTCGGCCGGGTCGTCCGCGAGAAACAGGTAGGCGTCGTCGGTCATGGTTCGCTCCTCGTCACAGACAGGTCGGCCGGTCGCCGTCCCCTTACCCCGTTCACGCCCGCCTAGCGCGGCGGGTCCGCCATCCGGGGGGTGGCGGACCGCGCCGCCGCCGCGAGGGGGGCGGGGGCGGCGCGGTCACGGGGTGGGGGCGGTGTCCGTGGGGCCGGGGCGAGGAGGGTCAGCCCAGGTCGAGGGCGCTCACGACGCGCTCGGCCATCCGCCGCTCGCCGAGGGCGTTGGGGTGGACCGGGACGATGTTGGTGCCGAACAGGAGCGGCTCGATCCACCGGGTGCCGACGGCCGCGCACGCGTCGTGGCCCTCGGACGCCTGGGCGAGGTCGACGTAGGTCGCGCCGGTCTCCTCGGCGGCGCGCCGGACGGCGGCGTTGAGGTGGGTCTGGAGGGAACGCAGGTAGGGGATGTCGCCGGCGGCGATCGGCAGTTTGACGAAGCAGGACGGGTCGGCGGTGGCCGGGGTGATCCACGGGTAGCCGAGCACGGCCACGCGGGCGCCGGGTGCCTTGGCCCGCACGGCGCGCATCGCGGTCTTCAGCGCCGGATAGGTGTTCGCCTCGATGGCGTCCTCGAAGGAGCTGCCGTACTTGTCCTCGCAGGGGCTGCCCGTGCCCCCGCTGAGCACGCCCGCGGTGCCGCAGGCGAGCACCGCGTTGATGAAGGTGCCGTTGTCGTTGCCGCCGATCGTGAGCGTGACGAGGTCGGTGTCGGGGGTGACGGCGTCGGCCTGCGGGGCGACCCCGGGGTACTGGGACCCGGTGAAGTCCTTGGTCTGGGCGGCCCCGCAGGTGACGTCCGTCAGCCGGGCCCCGGTGCGCGCGGCGATGACGTGCGGGTAGTCGGCGGTGGAGCGCAGACAGAGCAGGTTGGTGGGGTCGACGGGCAGGACGCCGGAGGCGGCGCTGTAACTGTCGCCGAGGGCCGCGTACTTGAGGGGTGCCGTGGCGTGCGCCTGGGTGGGTGCGGCGGTCAGGCCGAGGGTCAGCGCGCCGGTGATCGCGGTGGCCGCGGCGAGGACGCGCCGCAGGGCGGGGCGCAGGGCGGGCAGGGGCATGGGCTCTCTCTTCTCGTGGTGGGGAACACGGGGCGTGCAGGCCTGGGGTGCCCGCGCGCCGGTGCGCGAGAGTGCGGCGGCTCGAGCCGGGGGGAGCGCCGGCCGTCGGGGCCCGGCAGGGCAGGCGTACGTACGACGACGGCCGTGAGGTACCGGTCGCGGGATTACCGCGGGTACTACCGATAGGTAATGTGCGGGCGGTGGTTCGCCCAGTCAACGGTGCTGACCGAACTTCTTGGAAGGTTCACCCATCTCGGCGGCGTCGCCGTGCCCGGCTTCCGCACGGGGGCCGGCGCGGGCATGGCCGTGGCCCTGCGGGTACTCGGCCTCCGGTCCCGGCGACGCTCGCCGGACCGCCTCCCACGTTCCAAGGAGCCCTCGATCATGACGGACGCAGCGAACACGGGTCCCGCCCCCGGGGACGACCGCGGGATCCTCACCAACCGGCAGGGCCACCCCGTGTACGACAACCAGAACCAGCGCACCGTCGGGGCCCGCGGGCCGGCGACGCTGGAGAACTACCAGTTCCTGGAGAAGATCAGCCACTTCGACCGGGAACGCATCCCGGAGCGGGTGGTGCACGCCCGCGGTGTCACGGCGTACGGCTTCTTCGAGGCGTACGGCGCCTGGGGCGACGAGCCGATCGGCCGTTTCACCCGGGCGAAGCTGTTCCAGGAGCGCGGCGGGCGCACCGACGTCGCCGTCCGCTTCTCCACGGTGATCGGCGGCCGCGACTCCTCGGAGGCCGCACGGGACCCCCGGGGTTTCGCCGTCAAGTTCTACACCGGGGACGGCAACTGGGATCTGGTCGGCAACAACCTGGGCGTGTTCTTCATCCGCGACGCCATCAAGTTCCCCGACGTGATCCACGCGTTGAAGCCGGACCCGGTGGACTTCGAGCAGAAACCGAACCGGATCTTCGACTTCATGTCGCAGACGCCCGAGGCGATGCACATGCTGGTCAACCTCTTCAGCCCGCGCGGTATCCCCGCCGGCTACCGCCATATGCAGGGCTTCGGCGTGAACACGTACAAGTGGGTGAACGCCGAGGGCGCCACCGTGCTCGTCAAGTACCACTGGATGCCGAAGCAGGGCGTGCGCTCGATGACCGAGGAGGACGCCGCCCAGGTGCAGGCCGACGGGCTCGGACACGCCACGAAGGACCTGTACGAGGCCGTCGGGCGCGGTGAGTACCCCGAGTGGGAGCTGCTCGTGCAGCTGATGGAGGACGGGGAGCACCCGGAGCTGGACTTCGATCCGCTGGACGACACCAAGACCTGGCCGGAGCAGGAGTTCCCGCCGAAGCCGGTGGGCCGGATGGTGCTGGACCGGATGCCGGAGAACTTCTTCGCGGAGAACGAGCAGATCTCCTTCGGCACGGGCGTCCTCGTCGACGGGCTGGACTTCTCCGACGACAAGATGCTCGTCGGCCGGACGTTCTCCTACAGCGACACCCAGCGCTACCGGGTCGGCCCGAACTACCTCCAGCTGCCCGTCAACCAGGCGAAGCACGCGCGGGTGCGCACCAACCAGCGCGACGGGCAGATGACGTACCACGTCGACGGCGGCGGGGAGAACCCGACCGTCAACTACGAGCCGTCGATCCGCGGCGGGCTGCGCGAGGCGGAGTACCCGACCCACGACGAACAGGGCCCTGAGATCCACGGCCGGCTCACCCGCAAGCGGATCCCCCGCACCAACGACTACCTCCAGGCCGGCCAGCGGTACCTGCTGATGGAGGAGTGGGAGCGCGACGACCTCGTGCGCAACATGGTGGGGCAGCTCTCGCGGTGCGACCGCCCGATCCAGGAGCGGATGGTGTGGCACTTCCTGCTGGTGGAGAACGACCTGGGGCTGCGGGTCGGCGAGGGTCTCGGCATCGGCCCGCAGGACGTCTCGGACCTGGGGCCGCTGGCGAGCCAGGACCTCACCGAGGAGGACCAGGAGCGGCTGGCGAACCTCGGCAAGAACCCGCCGCGGGACGTGGAGGGCCTCACCATGACGCACTGCGTGCCCGACGAGCGGCATGTCGTGACCCGCTGAGCACCCGGCGTACGGGCGTCGTCCCGGCCCCCTCCCGGACGGAGGCGGGCCGGGACCGCCGGGTGTGCGCCGGTCAGATGGCGACCGGGACCGCCCCGTGCTCGGCGGACAGGCGGGCACGGCCGCCGTGCGGGCAGTGCACGACGCGGTCGCCGAGACCGAGCCGGCCGGCCTCGGTGAGGAAGGCGGACAGCGGCGAGCGCATCACCGTGTAGTCCCCGTAGTGCACGGGCAGCACGGCCCGGGGGTCCAGGCGCCGGGCCAGTTCCGCGCCCCGCGCGCCGTCCATGGTGACCACGAAGCCGCCCGGCAGGCGGGTGCCGCCCAGGTGCAGGACGGCCAGGTCGGCGGCGGGGAACCGGCGGGTGATCTCGTCCAGGCCGGCGAAGGGCATCGTGTCGCCGGAGACGTACAGCCGGAGCCGCGTCGGTCCGTTCACGGGCCCGAACTCGATCATGCTGCCCATCACCGGCGGCAGCAGCCCGCTCAGCACCGGGTGCCCGGCGTGCCGTGCGGGCAGCGCCGTGATCGTGGCCCGGGCCCCGCCCCGCCGGAGGGTGAGCCCCTGCCAGGTCCGCAGTCCCGCCGTCCGCTCGAACCCGTGCAGGACTTTCAGCCGGCGGGCGGCGTGCGGGGTGCTGATGACCGGTACCGCGTGGTCCAGGTGCCGTCGCGCGCGGCGGTCCCAATGGTCGCCGTGCAGGTGCGACAGCACGATCCCGTCGAGGCGGGGCAGCTCCCAGGGCTGCACGGCGGGCTCGGTCAGGCGCCGGGTCAGCAGGCCGTGGCCGAGGTAGGCGTACTGGCCGCGGTGCAGGAAGTTCGGGTCGGTGAGCAGGGTCAGCGGGCCGTAGCGCAGCAGCACGGTCGCGTTGCCGATGAAGTGAAGGTCGACCGTGTCGTCGGTGAGGCCGTCCGTGGTCCCGGGCATGTGATCAGCCGCCTTCCGTCCGCGCCGGGGCACGGCCCGCGCGGTGCCGCGGGCGTGCCGGGTTGTTCCCGTCGGCGGGCGGGTACCCCTGGCGGGCGGAACAGCCCCGGAAACGGCCGGGACGGTTGCGCGGCCGAGGGACGGCGAGAGCGGAAGGGGTGGCCGGTGTTCGAGGGTTTCGAGGTCAGCACGGTACGGACGGACGGCGCGTCGGTCTTCGTACGGCACGGCGGCGAGGGTCCGCCCGTGGTGCTGCTGCACGGTCATCCGCGGACGTCCGCGACCTGGCACCGGGTCGCCCCGGCGCTGGTGCGCGACGGCTTCACCGTGGTCTGTCCCGACCTGCGCGGCTACGGCCGCTCGCGGGGCCCGGCGCCCACGGCCGACCACACCGGGTACTCCAAGCGGGCCGTCGCGGGTGACGTGGTGCAGGTGATGCGCGCGCTCGGCCACGAACGGTTCGCGGTCGCCGGACACGACCGCGGTGGTGCCGTGGCGCTGCGGCTGACGCTCGACCACCCCGGCGCCGTCTCCCGGGTGGCGCTGCTGGACTGCCTTCCGATCAGCGAGCACCTGTCGCCGCTGACGACCGCGTTCGCCACGCAGTGGTGGCACTGGTTCTTCTTCGCCCAGCCGGACGTCCCGGAACGGGTCATCAACGCCGATCCGGACAGCTGGTACCGCGGCGACCCGGACGTCATGGGGCGGGAGAACCACGACGAGTGGCGGGCGGCCACCAGGAAGCCGGAGGTGGTGCGGGCCATGCTGGAGGACTACCGGGCCGGGCTGACGGTCGACCTGCGGCACGAGGAGGCCGACCGCGCCGCCGGGAACCTCCTGCGGTGCCCCGCGCTGGTGCTGTGGTCCCTCCGGGACGACCTGGAGGAACTGCACGGCGATCCGCTGCGGATCTGGCGGCGGTGGGCGGTGGACGTGCGCGGCCACGGCATCGACTCCGGGCACCACATGGCCGAGCAGGCACCCGAGGCGCTCGCGTCCGCGCTGGGCGACTTCTTCGCCGGGCGGACGGACTGACGGAGCGCGACACCCCCCGAGAGCGTGCGGTCCCGGCCACCGGCGCGCCCGCGTCCGCGGATGGCCGAGCGTGCCGCAGCGCCGGGGCCGGTGAACTGGTAGCTGTCGGTGGGGCCGCGGATACGGGGAAGCGGCCCCACCGAGGAACGACCCGATGGACCGACCGAGACGAGGAGCGATGGCGACCACCGTGCGCGCGAGCGGGACCGAGACCGCGGCACCGAGTCTTCAACTGCCGGGGACACTGCTGGGGGTGGGGCTCGGCGGATTCGTCGACGGCATCCTGCTGCACCAGTTGCTGCAATGGCACCACATGCTGACCAGCACCGACCACGACCACATCGGGGTCCGGTACTACGACCCGAACACCGTCTCCGGGCTGCGGATGAACACGGTGTGGGACGGCGTCTTCCACACCGTGTGCTGGCTCGCCGTCCTCGGCGGCCTCGCCGTCCTGTACTCCCGGGTGACCACCGGCCGGCGCCAGGTGTGGACGTCGCGGGTGCTGTGGGGCTGGGTCCTGGCCGGCTGGGGTCTGTTCAACCTGGTCGAGGGCCTGCTGGACCACCAGATCCTCGGCATCCACCACGTCCACGGCGGCCCGTACCAGGTCTGGTGGGACATGGGCTTCCTGCTCCTCGGCGCGATCCTGCTGGCCGGTGGCTGGCTCCTCCGGCGCGGCGGGCGCTCCGTCGACCCGGCCGCCCCGCGCGCCGGCCGAGCGGACCGCGCCCTCTGATGGACCACGGCACCATGCACACGCATCCCGGCGTCCACCACCACGGGTCCGGCGGCCCGTCGGCGGTCCTGCTGCCCGCCCTGGCCCTGCTGGTGTGCGCGGGCGGGTACCTGCTGCTGGTGCGCCGGGCGCGCCGCCGCAATCCGGTACGGGGCTGGAACCCCTGGCGCACCGCCGCCTTCGGCACCGGCCTGGTGCTGCTGGCGGCGGCGCTGCTGCCGCCCGTCGCCGGCCTGGCCCACCGTGACTTCCGCGGCCACATGGCCCAGCACATGCTCATCGGCATGTACGCGCCGCTCGCCCTGGTGCTCGGCGCGCCGGTCACGCTGCTGCTGCGGGCGCTGCCGGCACCGCGGGCCCGCCGGCTCACCGCGCTGCTGCACAGCGGCCCGGCCCGTGTGCTCGCGCACCCGGCGACCGGGCTGCTGCTGTCCACCGGCAGCCTCGTGGTCCTGTACTTCACCCCGCTCTACGGCACCGCCATGGCCCATCCGGCCGGGCACTGGCTGCTGCACGCCCACTTCCTGCTGTCGGGCTGCCTGTTCGCGTACGCCGTGGCGGGTCCGGACCCGGCGCCGGCCCGGCCCGGTGTGCGTACCCGGCTGGTGTACCTGGGGTGCGCCATCGCCGTGCACGCGGTCGTCGCGCAGCTGATGTACGGCGGCTTCTGGGTGGACATCGACGCTCCCGTTCCCGAGGTCCAGGGCGGCGCGATGATCATGTACTACGGCGGGGACATCGCCGAGCTGCTGCTGGCGGCGGCTCTCGTCGCCACCTGGCGCCCCGGTCGCCGTGTGCTGCCCCGGCCGCGTTCCGGCCGGCCGGCCACCCGGCCGACGTAGTGGAATATTCAACAACTGTGCTCCGTTGTGGCCGCGAGAGGGAGGCCGGAATGGAGACGCAAGTGGAGACCACGTACTACGACCACGGCACCGCCGCCGAACGCTGGGAGCGCGCCGGGCGGTTCTTCGCCGCCAAGGACTACGCGGGCGCGGCCCGGGTGCTGGCCCGGCTGGTCGAGGAGGCGCCGGAGCAGACCGGCCCCCGGCTGCTGCTGGCCCGCGCCTACTACCACTCGGCCCAGCTGCGGCGCGCGGAAGCGGAGTTGCGCGCCGTCGTGGAGCGGGACCCGGTCGAGCACTACGCCCGGCTGATGCTCGGCCGCACCCTCCAGCGGCAGGCCCGGCACGAGGAGGCGGACCGGCACCTGCGGATCGCCTCGGCGCTCGCGGGCGACCTGCCGCGGCCGTGAGGCGACCGGACGCGGGCGGCCGGCGGAGCCCGGCGGCCCGCGTCCGGACGCGGCCGGGCCGCCGGACCGGCCGACGCGGTCGGCCACGAGCAGCGGTGCGCGGGCATGGCATCCTGACGCGATGGCACTCCCCCGTGAACACGCGCCGCTCGCCGAACGGGTCGAGGAACTCCTCGCCGCCGGCGGCCCCCTGCCCCTCGTCGCCGCCGGAAGGCCGGTGCTGCGGCGCGGCACCGAGCCGTACGACGGCCAGCTCGGGCCCGCCCTGCTCGCCCGGTTCGTCGAGGCGCTGCGGGTCACCATGCACGCGGCACCCGGCGTGGGACTGGCCGCGCCGCAGGTCGGCGTCCCGCTGCGGATCGCGGTGATCGAGGACCCGGCGCCGGTGCCCGAGGAGGTCGCCGTGGTCCGGTGCCGGGTCCCGCAGCCCTTCCGGGTGCTGGTCAACCCGGTGTACGAGCCGGCCGGCGACGCCCGGGCCGCGTTCTTCGAGGGCTGCCTCAGCGTGCCGGGCTGGCAGGCCGTGGTGGCCCGGCACGCCGAGGTGCGGCTGCGCGGCGAGGACGAACGGGGCCGCGCCCTGGACGAGGTGTTCACCGGCTGGCCCGCCCGCATCGTGCAGCACGAGACGGACCACCTCGACGGCACGCTGTACCTGGACCGCGCCGAACCGCGGTCCCTGTCGACCGACGAGGCGGTGGCGGCCCTGTGGGCGCAGCCGTCGCCGGAGGCCGCGGCCGAGGCCCTCGGCTTCCGGCTGCCCTGAGGACTCCCGTCCGGACCACGCGGGACTCACGGGCCGGCGGGCTCCGGTCCCGGCGGGACGGGGGGCACGGGGCCCGGGGTCCGGTCAGTTGTCCCGGTAGGCCTCCAGGAGCCGCAGCCACACCTCGCTCAGCGTCGGGTAGGACGGGACCGCGTGCCACAGCCGGCCCAGCGGGACCCGACCGGCGACCGCGACGGTGGCCGAGTGGATGAGTTCGCCGACGCCGGGGCCGACGAAGGTGACCCCGCGCAGAATCTCGTCCTCCAGGTCCACGACCATCCGGGCGCGGCCCTGGTAGCCGTCGCCGTACAGGCCCGCCCCGGCGACGGAGGAGAACGCGACGTCGACGGCGCGGACGCGGTGGCCGGCCTGTTCCGCCTCGGCGAGGGAGAGGCCGACCGCGGCGGCCTCGGGGTCGGTGAAGACGACCTGGGGCACGGCGTCGTGGTCGGCGGTGGCGGCGTGCGCCCCCCAGGGTTCGTCCAGCAGGGGGCTGCCGGCGGCGCGGGCGGTGATGGCGGCACCGGCGACGCGCGCCTGGTACTTGCCCTGGTGGGTGAGGAGGGCACGGTGGTTGACGTCCCCGACGGCGTACAGCCAGTCGGTGCCGGTGACCCGCAGGCTGTCGTCGACGTCCAGCCAGGAGCCCGGTTCCAGGCCGACGCTGTCCAGGCCGAGGTCGTCGGTGCGCGGGAGGCGGCCGGTGGCGAAGAGGATCTCGTCGGCCTCGACGCGGTCGCCCGCGGAGGTGACGGCCACGACCGTGCCGTTCTCCCGGGTGACGGACTCGACGGAGGTGCCGGTGCGGATGTCGACGCCGGCCTCGGTGAGCGCCTCGGCGACCAGCTCGCCGGCGAACGGCTCCATCCGGGGCAGCAGCCCCTTGCCCCGGACCAGCAGGGTGACCCGGGAGCCGAGGGCCTGCCAGGCGGTGGCCATCTCGGCGGCGACGACACCACCGCCGACCACGATCAGCCGGCCGGGTGCCGCCGGGGCGCTGGTGGCCTCGCGGCTGGTCCACGGGCCGACCTCGGCCAGACCCGGCAGGTCGGGCAGCTGGGCGCGGGTGCCGGTGCAGACCGCCACGGCGTGCCGGGCGGTGAGGGTGGTGACCGTGCCGTCGGGTGCGGTGACGGCGACGGTACGGGGGCCGGCCAGGCGGCCGTGACCGCGGTAGAGGTCGGCGCCCGTCCCCTCCAGCCAGGCGACCTGGCCGTCGTCCTTCCAGTGGGAGGCGTACTCGTCCCGGTGGGCCAGCACCGCCGGGGAGTCGAGCGGACCCCGCACGGCCTGGCGGAGCCCGGGCAGGCGCCGGGCGTCTGCCTGGGCGATGACCGGCCTGAGCAGGGCCTTGCTGGGCATGCACGCCCAGTACGAGCATTCGCCGCCGAGCAGTTCGCTCTCCACGACCGCGGTGGTGAGACCGGCCGCGCGGGTGCGGTCGGCGACGTTCTCGCCCACGGGGCCGCCACCGAGCACCACGACGTCGTAAGCGATGGATTCCGTTTCCGTCATGGGGTCAGTCTGGTGGGTGGTGTGCGCGGTGGCCACAGGGGTACGCGCGCGGAACACGGGCGTGCGCGCGTGGAATAGGCGGACCGGCGGCCGTGTTTCCGCCGTCGGCACACCCCTACACCAGGAAGAGGGAATAACGCCATGAGCAGCACCGTGGAGCTGACCAAGGAGAACTTCGACCAGACGATGAGCGAGAACGCGTTCGTCCTCATCGATTTCTGGGCGCCCTGGTGCCCCCCGTGCCGGCAGTTCGCGCCCGTCTACGAGAAGGCGGCGGCGGACAATCCCGATCTGGTGTTCGGCAAGGTGGACACCGAGGCGCAGCCGGAACTGGCCGCCGCCTTCGACATCCAGTCGATCCCGACGCTGATGATCGTCCGCGACCAGGTGGCGGTCTTCTCCCAGCCGGGCGCCCTGCCCGCCCCCGTCCTGACGGATCTCATCGGGCAGGCCCGCGGCCTCGACATGGACGAGGTCCGCAAGAGCATCGCCGCCCAGCAGGGCGAGACGCAGAAGTAACGAGCGCGGGGCCTCGGCGCCGGGTCAGGTCGACTCGCGCCGCACCACCGAGGCCCCCAGCACGGTGTGCGCCTCGGGCGCGCCGCCGGGGTCGCGCACGGCGCGGTCGACCAGCCCGGCGAGGTCGCGGCCCGAGGGCAGCTCGATGTGGACCGTGCTGAGCCGCGGGCGCAGCAGCCGGCCCAGCATCAGGTCGTCGGCCCCGATCACGGCGACGTCCTCGGGGATGCGTACGCCCTCGTCCATCAGGGCGCGCATCAGGAGCATCGCGTACTCGTCGTTGTAGGCGAACACCGCGTCCAGGGCCGACTCCGGCCAGCGGGCGGCGACTTCGGCGGCGGCCTCCTCGGTGTGGGCGAGCGGCAGCTCCGTCACGGTCGCGTCGGTGCCGCTCAGTGCCTGGCGGACGCCGGCGAGCCGGGGCCGCGAGTACGCCTCCAGCCCGGCCTCCGCGGGCACGACCACACCGATCCGGCGCCGGCCGCGCGCGTACAGGTGGGTGGCGGCGCAGTGACCGACGGCGTCGTGGTCCATCAGCAGGGCGTGCGCGCCCTCGACGCGCACGGGACCGAGGGTGACGACGGCCCGGGCCCCGGACCGCTTGAGGACCGCGACACCCCGCGGGCCGAGGCCGGTGCCCGGCACCAGGACGGCGACGGGCCGCAGTTCCGCCCAGGCGCGGGCCGCCTCGTCGCCCTCCAGGCCGACACTGCCGTACTGCACGACGGTGTAGTCCAGGCGGCCGAGCGCCCACTGGAGTTCGTTGAGGAACGCGCTGTAGAGGGGTCCGGCGGGGACGGCCGGGGCGGGCATGAGGACCATGCGGCTGTGGCCGGCGCGCAGGCTGCGGGCGGCGGCGTGCGGCACGTACCCCAGTTCGCGGGCGGCGTCGCGCACGCGTCGGCGCGTCGGCTCGCTGATGCGCACCGCGCCGGTGTTGTTGAGGACGTAGGAGACGGTCGCGCGGGAGACGCCTGCCAGGCGGGCCACATCGGCACTCGTGGGCGTGTTCGGTATCTGCACCATGACAGACCGCATCCTGGCAGAGGCCCGGACGCCGGGATCGGCCGGGTCGAGGTGGTCCACCGTTGGACGAGTTCGGCGCCCGTACGCACGCCGCGCGGACGAGATTCGGGGGCGGGAACTAACGGGGCGCCCCGGTGCGGGTCACCCGGGCGACCAGGTCCGTCCAGCCGGTCTCCAGGCGTTCCAGGGGCATGCCGCACCCCCGGGTCAGGTGGTGGATCAGCGCCGGGTCCAGCGAGGCCATCAGCGTCTGGGCGAGCAGGTCGCAGTCGCCGTCCGGCACGATCTGCCGGAGCAGCATCGTGACGTGCAGGCGCAGTGCCTCGGCCGCGGGGTGGGCGTACCGGCGGGCCGGTTCGGGCTGGGCGGCGAGCTGGAGGTCGAGTTGCTCGGCCGAGCGGTGGAGCACGGCAACGCCGAAGGCCCGCAGCCGCTCCAAGGGCGGCGCGCCGGGGCCGAGCGGCGGGGGGCCGGCCACGAAGTCGGCCTGGAGCTGCCGGGCGGAGTGGTCGAGCAGGGCCATGAGCAGTCCGGTGCGGTCGCCGAAGCGCCGGAAGACGGTGCCCTTGCCGACCTGGGCCGCGGCGGCGACCGCCTCCATCGTGACCCCGGCGACGCCGTGTTCGGCGATCAGCCGGGCGGCGGCCTCCAGGAGCCGGGCCCGGTTGCGGGCGGCGTCCGCGCGCAGGCACGGTTCGTCGGACGCGGTGCCGACCTCCAGCAGCCGGGGTTCGCCGAGGGGCTCCTCGGAGCTCGGGAGGGACGGCAGCGCGCGGGACATGAAGACAGCGTAAAGCATCGGGAAGAAAACTGGACCGCGGTCCGTTTCGAGTGATAGAAACATAAACGGACCTCGGTCCGGATCCTGCCCGCGACGTTTCAGCCTCTTGGAGTTCTCATGTCCGTCCGCATCCTCGCGCTCGTCGGCAGCCTGCGCGCCGGTTCGCACAACCGCCAGCTCGCCGAGGCGGCCGCCAAGCTCGCGCCCGAGGGCGTGGAGGTCGAGCTGTTCGAGGGCCTGGCCGACGTCCCGTTCTACAACGAGGACATCGACGTCGAGGGCGACGTGCCCGCCGCCGCCGCGAAGCTCCGCGAGGCCGCCGGGTCCGCCGACGCGTTCCTGTTCTTCTCCCCCGAGTACAACGGCACCATCCCCGCCGTGCTGAAGAACGCCATCGACTGGCTGTCCCGCCCCTACGGCGCCGGTGCCTTCGGCGGCAAGCCCGCCGCCGTGGTGGGCACCGCCTTCGGCCAGTACGGCGGCGTGTGGGCACAGGACGACACCCGCAAGGCCGTGGGCATCGCCGGCGGCAAGGTGATCGAGGACATCAAGCTCTCCATCCCGGGCTCGCTGACCCGCTTCGCCGCCACCCACCCGGCCGACGACGCCGAGGTCGCCGCCCAGCTGACCGAGGTCGTGGCCCGGCTGCACAGCAACGTCGGCGAGGTCGCCGCGGCCTGACCGCACGACCCGCCCGAAGGGCCGGAGCCGGCACGCGGCTCCGGCCCTTCGCCGTCCCCATCGCCTCCGCCGTCTGCGCCGTCCCCGCCGTCCGCACTGTCCGGCGGGCCCGGCCGGCGGCAGGTGGCGCAGGTGAGCCGGCCACGGCGGGGTAGGCGGGTCGTGACCGCGTACGCCGGACGTCTCACGGGAGGAGAAGGCATGCCCCTGGTTCCGCCGCCGTTCGACCCGGAACTCGCCGCCGTGCTGGAGCGGTACCGGGAGGTGCTGTCGCCCGGGTTCACCCTGGACGACCTCGACGGCGCCCGGCAGGGCGCGGCCGCCGAACTGGTCGACCCCACCCTGGACGGCGCCTTCGAGACGGAGGACCGCACGGCGCCCGGCCCCGCGGGCGCCCCGGACGTCTCCCTGCTCGTGTGCCGCCCCGCGTCGGCGCCCGCCACGACGGCCCTGCCGGTGATCTACCACATGCACGGCGGCGGCCTGGTCGCCGGCAACAACCGGGCCGGGGTGACCGAAGCCCTGGCGTGGGCGGAGGAACTCGGCGCGGTGGTCGTGTCGGTGGAGTACCGGCTCGCGCCCGAACACCCGCACCCCGCCCCGGTCGAGGACACGTACGCCGGGCTGGTGTGGACCGCGCGGCACGCGGCGGAGCTCGGCGGCGACCCGGACCGGATCGTCGTCGCGGGCGCCAGCGCGGGCGGCGGCCTGACCGCGGCGCTCGCCCTGCTCACCCGGGACCGGGGAGGCCCGCGCCCGCTCGGCCAGCTGCTGATGGGCCCGATGCTGGACGACCGCAACGACACTGCGTCCAGCCGCCAGATGGCGGGCCTCGGCGTCTGGGACCGCACCGCCAACGACACCGCCTGGACGGCGCTGCTGGGCGACCGGTGCGGCGGCCCGGACGTCTCCCCGTACGCCGCGCCCGCCCGCGCCACCGACCTGTCCGGGCTCCCGCCGGCCTTCCTCGACGTGGGCTCGGCGGAGACCTTCCGGGACGAGGTCGTCGCCTACGCGTCCGGCATCTGGCGGGCCGGCGGGGAGGCCGAACTCCACGTCTGGCCGGGCGGCTGCCACGGCTTCGACGCCCTGGCCCCGGAAGCGGCCCTGTCGCGGGCGGCCCGTACCGCCCGGATCGACTGGCTGCGACGCCAGCTGGCGGCCTGAACCGGCGTCCCACCGGGACCGCTCGCCGGGGGGCTCAGCCGGACGCCACCGCCTCCCGGCCGGCCGTCCGGCGCGCCGGCGTGTGGTCGAGGTGCACCAGCACCGTGCCGAGGAAGTGCTGGACGGCCTGGTCGACGCTGCGGATGAAGCCGGTCTCGGCACTGCCCCGGCCGCTGCCCATGCCCTTGAACAGCGACAGGCGGAAACCGGTGATGCGGGCACCGGCGGTCCGGGGCAGGAGGTCCGCCGGTTCGGGCCGCAGCCGCTCCAGTGTGCCCCGCGGGCCCGCGGTGTCACCGTCGACGAGGGTCTCCACGTGCAGGTCGGCCGGCGCCTCCGCCAGCCGCCGGACGAGCCGTTTCACCCAGGTGAGGGGGTAGCCCTGCTCGGGCGCGGGCAGGTCGGTCGCGACGCGCAGCTTCCCGGTGCGCAGGTCGGCGGCGACGGAGAGCACACCCGGCGCCCCGTCGATGCGGAGTTCGGCCTGGAGCCGCCCCTCCAGGCAGAGCCGGTCGGCCTGCGCCTGCCGTCGTTCCCGGGGGTCGCCGCCGCGTCTGCCCCGCTGCACCGGGAGCACCTTGCGGCCGAGTTCGCCGCCGAGCCCCAGGGACACCTGGCGGATGAGCCGCTCCCAGCTCTCCACCACTTCCAGCGTCCTCGGGTCGCCCTGGCACAGGGTCTCGTCGTCGATGCCGTTGCGGACCGGGACCCAGGCGGGGCCCATGTTCTGGAAGCCGTGGCAGCCGGAGTTCTCGTGCTGGAGGTAGTGCAGCAGTTCCTGGAGCAGCCAGGCGTGCGCGGCGTTGCCGACGCCCTCGTGGCGGATCAGCACCTGCGCCTGGTAGGCGACCTCCGCCCAGGACAGGTGCCACAGGGCCACCTTGTGCTTGCGCCGGCCGTCCACCTTGACGTCGACGAGCGGGGTCCCCTCCAGGGCGACGTCGTTCGACAGGGTGATCACCGCCTCGTAACCCCGGCGGGCGGCGATGTCCATGTACGCCTGCACCTGCTCGGCCTTCAGCGCGTTGCCGTTGGTCTTCGTCTCGACCAGGGCGGTCCACAGCTTGCCCGCCCGCTCCACGCGGACGACGCCGTCCGGGCGCCGCGGTGTGTCGCCGTGCGGCAGGGAGACCTCCGCGAACGTCTCCATGCGGCCGGCCGGCGCGCCGAACGCCGCCATGAGCCTCCTGCCGAACTCGGGTACCTGGGCCATCACCGACAGCAGGACGGAGGTGGCCCGGGTCTCCCGGTCCCGGTCGCTCTTGAGCGCGGAGACGGGGAACAGCCTGGCCTCGCGCCAGGAATCGTGCCCGGCGAGCGACGGCCCGGCCGCCCGGGGCAGCGTGATCTTCCGCTTGGCCGTGCGGGGCCGCGCCGTCGCCCTGGGCGCCCGGGCCACCTCCTCGGAGCGGCGCGGCGAGGGTACGGCGGGCAGCGCCGCCCCGCCGTCCGGTGTGCCGGCACCCCCGTCCGCCGCCGGGACGGGGGCGCCGGACGGGTCGTCGAGGACGGACTCCAGCGCCACGTCGTCGTCGATGTCGACGCCGAAGTCCTTGGCCAGGGCGGCCAGTCCGTCGGCGTACCCCTGCCCGACGGCGCGGAACTTCCAGGTCCCGTCGCGGCGGTACAGCTCGCCGAAGATGAGCGCGCTCACCGATGCCGCGTCCTCGACGGCGAACCGGAGCAGACCCTCACCGGTCGCGTCGGACAGCGTCAGCGTGAGGTCCTCCAACTCGCCGAAGGAGGCGCCCTCGTAGCGGCTGGCCGTCACCAGCATCCGGTGGACGTCGTCCGGCACGGCCGTCAGGTCGAACCCGATCCGGTCCTCGTCGCCGCGCTCCGCCGAGATCTTGCCCAGCAGCTGCACGCTTCCGTCGGCGGCGACCGGGTGGTTGTAGAAGTAGAAGTCCGTGTCGCCGCGGACCCTGCCGTCCGGGCCCAGCAGCAGGACCGACACGTCCGCGTCGCCCTCGCCGCTCGGGCTGGCCCAGCGGAGGCTGACGATCACCGACGCGACATGATCACTGAGCTCAGGCAGTGTCGCGTTGGCACCCTTCACCATCTCACGCATGCTCAATCCCCCCAGACTGCTGCGGTTACGCGTGAACAGGGGCCCTCACCAGCACGCCCGTCGCGGCTGTGACGTGGCCCACAGGGGAAACTGTAGCGTTCAAGTATCCCGATGGCGGCCCCCGTGCCGAATTCCGGGCCGCCCGGGTGGTGGCCGTGGGCCACGGGGCTTGCCGCGCGCGACTCCGGCGCGAAATCCCCGCGCCGGCCCCCGCTCCGACGTTACCGTGCGGTAGACAGCGTGCCCGGAGCCTTGCGGAGGTGCCCCCATGACGCCCGACCGCGCCGCGGGTCTCGCGGACACCCGACGCGCCCTCGCCGACGGGGAGGTGTCCTGCCGCGCGCTGGTGGAGCGGACCCTCGCCCGGATCGAGGCCGCGCAGCCGTCGCTGAACGCCTTCCGGATCGTGCGCGCCGAGGCCGCCCTCGCCGAGGCGGACGCCGCCGACCGGGAGCTGGCGGCCGGGGTGCGGCGCCCGCTGCTCGGCGTACCGGTGGCGGTGAAGGACGACATGGACGTGGCCGGTGAGCCGACCGCGTTCGGCTGCCGGGGCGAGTTCCCGCCGGCGGCGGCGGACAGCGAGGCGGTACGGCGGCTGCGCGCGGCCGGCGCGGTCGTCGTCGGCAAGACCAACACGTGCGAGCTGGGGCAGTGGCCGTTCACCGAGGGCCCGGCGTTCGGCGTGACCCGCAACCCGTGGCACCCCGGACACACCCCCGGCGGCTCCTCCGGCGGTTCGGCCGCCGCGGTGGCCGCCGGGCTCGTCCCGGCCGCGCTCGGCTCCGACGGCGCGGGGTCGGTGCGCATCCCGGCCGCCTGGACCCACCTCATCGGCATCAAGCCGCAGCGCGGCCGCATCTCGACCTGGCCGCGCGGGGAGTCCTTCCACGGCATCACGGTCAACGGCACGCTCGCCCGGACGGTCGCCGACGCGGCCCTGCTGCTGGACGCGGCGAGCGGCAACCACGACCGGGACCCGCACCGGCCACCCCCGCTGACCGTGGCGGACTGGGCCGGCCGGGACCCCGGCCGGCTGCGCATCGCCCTCGCCCTGAAGCCCCCCTTCACCGCCGTACCGGCCCGGCTGGACCCGCGGATCCGTGCCCGGATGGTGGAACTCGCCGAGAGGCTGACCGCGTTGGGGCACGAGGTCGAGGAGGCCGATCCGCCGTACGGGCAGATCGGGCTGGCCTTCCTGCCGCGGGCCACCGCCGGGATCGCCGAGCGGGCCCGCGAGGTCCCCGATCCCGCACTGCTCGACCCGCGCACCCGGGAGACCGCCCGGCTCGGGCGGCTGCTCGCCGGGGCGCCGCTGCGGGCGGCCCGGCGCGCCGAGGCCGTGCTGCATCGGCGGATCGGCGCGTTCCTCAGGTCGTACGACGTGGTGCTCGCGCCCACGACCGCCGCTCCCCCGCCCCGGATCGGCGCCCTGGCGGGGCTCGGCGGGCCGGCCACCGAGCGCGCGGTGATCGCCGCCTGCCCCTACGCGTGGCCGTGGAACGTGCTGGGCTGGCCGGGCTTGAACGTGCCCGCCGGTTTCGTGGGGCCCGGCCTGCCGGTGGGTGCCCAGTTGCTCGGCCCGGCGCACGGCGAACCCCTCCTGGTGTCACTGGCCGCCCAGTTGGAGGCGGAGCTGCGCTGGCACGAGCGGTGGCCGCCGCGACGGACCGGGGCGGACCGGCCGACCGGGTGACGACGGCGCCCGTACGCTGGGAGGCATGGGCGACGCGTCGATGGTCGGGTTGATGGGTCGGGTGACGGGGACGGTCGGGCCCGGTCTGGTCGGCGAGGTGATCGTGCGGGTGCGCGGCGGAGCGGAACACTTCCTCGCCCACCCGGCCGACGGCACGGGCCGGCTCACGCCGGGCACGGTGGTGATGGTGGTGGAGTACCTGCCGCCGCGGACCGTCTACGTCACGGCGGCGTACGGCGGTTGAGCCTGTTCGGCCCCCGGACGAAGGTCCGGGCGTCAAGATGGTGACAAGGTTCGGCCGGCGTCTTCTCGCGCGGCCGGCGCGGGCGCACACTCCCTTCACCGGTGCCGGAGGGGCACCATGCAGAGGGGGGCGTGTGCCGATGATGGTCGGCGTCGTTGCGGGGGCGGTCGTGGCAGCCGTCCTCGTCCTGATCGGTGTGTTCAAGATGATGTGGCGGGTCGCCGAACCCAACGAGGCGCTCGTCATCTCCGGGTCGACGCACCGTACCGAGGGGGTCGAGGCGGGCATGGGCTTCCGCATCGTCACCGGGCGCGGCACGATGGTGGTGCCCGGGGTGCAGGCGGTGCGCAAGCTCTCGCTCGACCTCAACGAGACCGAGTTGCACGTGGACTGCGTGACCCACCAGGGCATCCCGCTGAAGGTGCGGGGCGTGGTCATCTTCAAGGTGGGTGACGACTTCGTGTCCATCGCGAACGCGGCCCGCCGTTTCCTGGACCAGCAGAAGCTGATGGCGGAGCGGGTGCACAACGTCTTCGCCGGTCACCTGCGTTCCATCGTGGGCGGGCTGACGGTCGAGGACATGATCCGGGACAGGGAGAAGCTGACCGGGCAGACCCGGGCGGCCTGCGGTACGGAGATGGAGAAGCTCGGTCTGATCGTGGACTCGTTGCAGATCCACGAGATCGAGGACCCGACCGGGTACATCCAGAACCTGGCGATGCCGCACGCGGCGGCGGTGCAGCGGGACGCGCGCATCGCGCAGGCCGAGGCGAACCGGCTCGCCACCGAGGCCGAGCAGCAGTCGATGGCGCGGATGGCGGAGGCCACCCGCGACAGCGAGATCCTCCAGGCCGGTTACCAGGCCGAGCGGGACAAGGCGGCGGCCAAGGCCCACCAGGCGGGGCCGCTCGCCGCGGCGGCGGCCCGGCAGGAGGTCGTCGTCCAGGAGACGCGGGTCGCCGAACTGGAGGCGAACCGGCGCGAACAGCAGCTTCAGGCGGACGTCCGCAAACCGGCGGACGCCACGGCGTACGAGAAGCGGACCCTCGCCGAGGCAGACCGGGACGCGCGCATCTCGGCGGCCCAGGCCAAGGCGAAGGAGACCGAGCTGGCGGCGGCGGCCGAGGCGACCCGGGTGAAGGCCGCCGCGGCGGCCGAGGCCGAGTCGATCAAGACCCGCGGTGCGGCGAGCGCCGCCACCACCCGGGCCACCGGTGAGGCCGAGGCCGCCGCCGCGCAGGCCAAGGGCCTGGCGGACGCTGAGGCGACCCGGGCCCAGGGCCTGGCGGAGGCGGAGGCCATCAAGGCCCGGGCGGCCGCCCTCGCGGAGAACCAGGAGGCGGTCGTCGCCCAGCAACTCGCCGAGAGGTGGCCGGAGATCGTCCAGGCGGGCGCGTCCGCGTTCGGCAACGTGGACAACATGGTCCTGCTCAACGGGGCCGAGGGCATGGGCGAGTTGTTCGCCAAGGCTCTCACCATGGGCGGTACGGGCCTCGGGCTCGCCAGGAAGCTGCTCGCCTCGACGGGCGACGGCGGACAGCCGGCCGCCGGGGCGCCGGCCCCGCACAACGGTGTGGTGTCGCAGAAGGTGCCCGTGGAACGGGAGGGCTGACCCGGCGGTGGCCCGCGCGGCCGGGGCCCGCCTCAGGGGCCCGGCCGCGGGGTCACACCGTGAGCAGGGTGATTCCCAGGACGAGCAGGGCCGCCGCCTTCAGGACCTCCAGGGCCACGTACCACAGGTGACCGCGCGAGCGGGGCAGTTCCTCCCCGGCGAGCACCCGGTCGGACCTGCGGTTCAGACGGGGCCGTACGACGGCCAGCTGGACGAGGAGGAGCACGCCCACCGCCACCGCCGGCACGACGACCGCGACGGGCGCGTCCCCGGCGGCGACCGCGGCCAGCACGACGACCGCGAGGACCGCCTCGACGGCGTTGAGCGCGCGGAACACCAGGCGGCCTATGCCGAGGCCTACGGGGATCGTCACGCCCGGGGCGCGGAACTTCAGCGGCGCCTCCAGGAAGGAGATCGCCAGCACCATGCCGAGCCACACGAAGGTGACCGCGCTCGCGGTGGCGGCGGACGTGGCGTTCATCCGGTGAGGAGCCTTTCTCCGTCGGGGGTGGGGGGTCCGGACGGGACCGGGGCCAGGTGGGCCACGCAGGAATCCGGTGCGGCGAACGGTTCCAGTACGGTGACCGTCAGCGGCGCGTCCAGCTCCGCCAACGCGCCCTGCATCAGCCCCAGATGCAGGGAGCAGACCAAATCCCCGTGCTCCTCGGCCAGTTCCAGGAAGGGGCAGTGCCGCAGGCGGATGCGCCGGACCGGGTGACCGGCCCCGGTGTCGCCGTCCGGCCGCGGCGCGAAGCCCAGTTCGTCCAGCAGGGCGAGCAGCCGGGCCACCGCATCCCCGGCCGACCCACGCTCCCCCGGCGGCGAGTGCGGCAGCGCGCCCTGCGACGGCGGGTCCTGCGGCAGCGACCTCCGTGGCGGCGGATCCTGCGGCGCCGGGCCCACCAGGGAGCGGCCCCAGGCACGCCCCGTCTCCCGTGCCTCCGCCCGCGCCCCGGCCGGGCCGGCGGCGGCCCACCGGGCGAGCAGGACGCCCGCGAGGAGCCGGTAGTCGCGGGGACCGCCCCGGTCCATGCCGGGGCGCGCGGTGTGGACGGTACGGGGCCGGCCCGGCCCCACGGGCGGCTCCGTACGGCGCTCGACCAGGCCGTCGGTCACCAGAGCGTCCAGGTGGAAGCGGACGGTGTTGGGATGCAGGCCCAGCCGCTCCGCCGTCTCGGCGACGCCCAGCGGCGTCGGCGCGGCGCGCAGCACGTCCAGGACCTGCCGGCGCCGTGGGCTCTGCCGCGTGGTCACGCCCGGACACCTCTCCCCGCCTGCCGCCGCTTTTTCACGAACCCTACCTGTATTAATTGTAGGCTGGCCCGGACCCCCAGCGGGTCGAGGAACGACCGAGCCGAGGGGAACTCCGTATGCCGCCGTCCGCGACGGACACCGCACCGGGCGGCCGCCCGCCGGCGGAACCACGCGTCCTGTGCGACACCCGCGCGCTGGCCGAGGCGCCTCCGGTGCCGGCGGGCGCGCTGTGGAAGCTGGCCGAGAGCGGCCGCCAGCTCGACGCCAACGTCGTCCGCCTCGCTCCCGGCGCACGGATCACCGTCCACACCGAGGCGCAGCTGGACGTGCTGCTCCTGGTCGTCGCCGGTGACGGCGTGCTCGACAAGGGCCCCTCGGCCGGGCAGGAGCCGCTCACCGGGGGTGCCCTCGTCTGGCTGCCGCACGGCGCCCCGCGCGGCGTCGCCGCGGGCACGGACGGCCTCACCTACCTGACCGTGCACCGTCGCCGCCCCGGCATGTGGATCGGCGGCGCGCCGGCTCCGGGCACGGACGCCGCACCGCGCTGACCCGGTGGTGAGGGGCGCTCACGGGCGGCACGGAGTGGGCGACCAGGGTGCCCGCGTGAGTGTGTCCACCGAAGAGAACGTCCCGGGCCGGTACGGCCCCCACGCGACCACTCCGGCGGACCCGCGCGAGGTCGGCCGGGTGCGCACCGAGTACTCGCCGGCCCACGACGGCGACCCGGACCCCGGGGAGATCGTGTGGACCTGGGTGCCGTACGAGGAGAACGACGGCCGGGGCAAGGACCGCCCGGTACTGGTCGTGGCCCGGGAGGCGGCGGGCACCCTGCTCGCCGTCCGGCTGTCCAGCAAGCGGCACGACGGCGACCGGGAGTGGGTGCCGATCGGCGACGGGCCGTGGGACCGGTCGGGCCGGGACTCCTGGGTGGCCGTGGACCGTGTGCTGCGGCTCCACGAGCAGGGCATGCGCCGCGAGGCGTGTGCGCTGGACCGGGCACGGTTCGACCTGGTCAGGCGACGGTTGCACGAGCGCTACGGCTGGACCTGACCGACGCCCCGCCGGCTCGCGCCCGGGCGGACCCGCGCAGGCGTGCACCCCCGGCGCCACCCCCGTGGGTGCCGCGACCGCCGCCTGCGGGGTCTCCCCCGTCGTGCTCACGCACGCATCTTGGGTGATGCTGGTGAGCGGTGCAACGGAGTTTTCCCGCCCGGGGAACGCTCCCCGATCACGCACGGAAACGGAAGTGACCGATCCGGAACGTCCCTCCGGGCGCCCTTGTGCGAATCGGTTCGAGGGTCTTGGGTGGAACGAGTACCGGCCCCGCCCCCACGGCGGACCAGGGCCGGTGACATGGTGGAATCTCAGGAGGATCCCGACATGTCCGAATCCAGGAACGACGGTGGTGATTGTACGGAGCCCCGTACCGCCGTCACCGAAGCCGAGGTGGAGGCCCTGGTCAGGGGCATCTGCTTCAAGACCGGACCACCCCGCGCGCTCGGGGTCGAGCTGGAGTGGCTCGTCCACGAACGGGAGCGGCCACAGCTCCCCGTCACATCCGAACGGCTCGAAGCGGCCTACGCCGCCCTGCGGGCCGTACCCCTTCGATCGGCACTCACCGTCGAACCCGGCGGCCAGCTCGAACTGAGCTCGCTGCCCGCCGCCTCCCTGATGGAGTGCGTCGACACCGTCGCCGCCGACCTGGACGCCGTCCGGGCCGTGCTGGCCGAGGACGGTCTCGCGCTCGCAGGCATCGGCCACGAACCCTGGCACCAGCCCCGCAGGTTCCTGCGCGAGCCGCGCTACGACGCCATGGAGGCATGCCTGGACCGCACCGGTCCGGCGGGCCGGCGGATGATGTGCGCGTCGGCCTCCGTGCAGGTCTGCGTGGACGCCGGGTTCGAGGAGCCCGGCCCGCTGGGCCACATCCGGCGCTGGTGGCTCGCGCACCAGCTGGGCCCGGTACTGGTCGCCGCGTTCGCCAACTCCCCGCTGGCCGGGGAGCGGCCCACCGGCTGGATGTCCACCCGGCAGCTGGTGTGGACGGAGATCGGTGCCGGCCGGGCCGGCGCTCCCCCGCTGGACGCCCGGCCGCGGACCGCCTGGGCCCGGCACGTGCTGGACTCCCCGGTGATGTGCGTCCGCCGGGACAGCGGGCCGTGGGAGGTGCCCGAGGATCTGACCTTCCGGGAGTGGACCCGCTCGCGGTCACCCCGGCCGCCCACCCGGGCGGACCTCGACTACCACCTGACCACGCTGTTCCCGCCGGTCCGGCCCCGCGGCCACCTGGAACTGCGGATGATCGACGCGCAGCCCGGGGAGGACGGCTGGACGGTGCCGCTGGCGGTGACGGCGGCGCTGTTCGACGACCCGCAGGCCGCGGAGACCGCGTACCGGACCGTCAAGCCGCTCACCGAACGGACCCTGAACCGGCCGGCCCCGCACAACCCGCTGTGGGTCGACGCGGCCCGGCGGGGGCTCGCCGACCCGGAGCTGCGCGACGCCGCCGCCGTCTGTTTCGAGGCCGCCCTGGAGGCGCTGCCCCGGCTCGGGGCCACCGCCCGGATCATCGGGGCCGTGGCCGCCTACCGGGACCGCTACGTCGCCCGCGGCCGGTGCCCGGCCGACGACCTGCTGGACCGGCTGCCCGCCGGCCCGCCCCGATCGGGGGCCGGCCCGGCCACCGCGCACGGGAGGAAGGACATCCGCGCATGACCGCCCCGGAGACCGACATCACGACCGCCGAGACGGACAGCGAGGCACTGCGGAAGCGGGCCCTGGCCTCCCTGACCGCGGCCCGCGAACGCACCACCCTGCTGACGACGTGCGTCGACGGCCCGGACCTCACCGCGCAGCACTCCCCGCTGATGTCACCGCTGGTGTGGGACCTGGCGCACATCGGCAACCAGGAGGAGCTGTGGCTGCTGCGGGCCGTCGGCGGCCGGGAGGCGATGCGTCCGGACATCGACTCCCTGTACGACGCCTTCGAGCATCCGCGCGCGGAGCGCCCCTCGCTGCCGCTGCTGCCGCCCGCCGAGGCCCGCCGGTACGCGGCCGACGTACGCGGCCGGGCGCTGGACCTGCTGGAGGGGGCGGACTTCCACGGCTCCCGGCTGACCGAGGCGGGTTTCGCCTTCGGGATGGTCGCGCAGCACGAACAGCAGCACGACGAGACCATGCTGATCACCCATCAGCTGCGGCGGGGACCGCGGGTCCTGACCGCCCCGGACCCGGAGCCGGCCCCGCCGTTCACCGGACCGGCCGAAGTGCTGGTGCCCGGCGGCCCGTTCACCATGGGCACCTCCACCGAGCCCTGGGCCCTCGACAACGAACGCCCGGCGCACACCCGGGAGGTGGCGCCGTTCTGGATCGACACGACACCGGTGACGAACGGCGCGTACCGGGCGTTCGTCGAGGACGGCGGCTACGACACCGAACGCTGGTGGTCGCCGGAGGGCTGGGCGCACGTCAGGGAGCACGGCATCACCGCCCCGCTGTTCTGGCGGCGGGACGGCGGCCAGTGGCTGCGGCGCAGGTTCGGGGTGACGGAAGTGGTCCCGCCGGACGAGCCGGTGCTGCACGTGTGCTGGTACGAGGCCGACGCTTACGCCCGCTGGGCCGGACGGCGGCTGCCGACCGAGACGGAGTGGGAGAAGGCGGCCCGCTTCGACCCCGCCACCGGCCGTTCGACGCGCTACCCGTGGGGTGACGTCGACCCCGCGCCCGAGCACGCCAACCTCGGCCAGCGCCATCTAGGTCCCGCCCCCGCCGGCAGCTACCCGGCCGGTGAGTCGCCGCTCGGGGTGCGGCAGTTGATCGGTGACGTGTGGGAGTGGACGGCCAGCGACTTCCTGCCGTACCCGGGCTTCCGGGCGTTCCCGTACGACGAGTACTCGCTGGTGTTCTTCGGCTCCGGCCACAAGGTGCTGCGCGGTGGTTCGTTCGCCGTGGACCCGGTGGCCTGCCGGGGCACCTTCCGCAACTGGGACCTCCCGGTCCGGCGGCAGATCTTCTCCGGGTTCCGCACCGCGCGCTCGGAGACCGTCTGATGTGCCGTCACCTCGCCTACCTGGGACCCCAGGAGCCGCTCGGCCGGGTGCTGACCGAGCCCGCGCACAGCCTGCTGCGTCAGTCCTGGGCGCCGCGGCGGCAACGGTACGGCACGGTCAACGCCGACGGGTTCGGCGTGGGGTGGTACGCCCCCGGGGACCCCGAGCCGGCGCGCTACCGGCGGGCCGGGCCGATCTGGGCGGACCTGTCCTTCGCCGACCTGGCACGCGTGGTGCGCTCCGGTGCCGTGCTCGCGGCGGTCCGGGACGCGACGCTGGCGGGCGCGGACGCCGAGGCCGCGGCGGCGCCGTTCGCGGCCGGCCGGTGGCTGTTCAGCCACAACGGCGCGATCGCCGGCTGGCCGGACGCGGCGGCGCCACTGGTGTCCACGCTTCCCCCGGTCGAACTGCTGTCACTCCAGGCCCGTACCGACTCGGCGTTCGTCTGGGCGCTGGTGCTGCACCGGCTGCGGGCGGGCGACGAGCCCGCCCGGGCCCTCGGCGACAGCGTGCGCGCCCTCGCCGAGGCGGCCCCCGCCTCCCGCCTGAACCTGCTGCTCACGGACGGCGCGACGATCACCGCGACCACCTGGGGCGACTCGCTCTGGTACCGCGTGGAGCCCGGCCGCAGCGCGGTCGTCGCGTCCGAGCCGTACGACGACGACCCGCTCTGGCGGGAGGTGCCCGACCGGACCGTGCTGACCGCGAGCCGCGCCGGTGTGCTGCTCGCCCCGCTGGAGGATCCGGCGTCCGAACCATCGAAGGAGCACTGCCGTTGAGCCCCCTGCACATCACCCGCACCCTTCCCGAGGACACCACGGGCGCCGCGCTGCGCGCCGACGTCCTGCACGGACTGACCTCCACGCCCAAGCGACTGCCGCCCAAGTGGTTCTACGACGCCCGGGGCAGCGAGCTGTTCGAGCGGATCACCGAACTGCCCGAGTACTACCCGACCCGCGCCGAGCGGGAGATCCTCGTGGCCCGGTCGGGGGAGATCGCCGCCGCGAGCGGTGCCCGGACACTGGTCGAGCTGGGGTCGGGTTCCTCGGAGAAGACCCGTTACCTCATCGAGGCGCTCCCCCTGTCGGCGTACGTCCCGGTGGACGTCAGCGAGAGCGCCCTCAGCCAGGCGGGGCGGGCGCTGGCCGGGGAACGCCCGGACCTCGACGTCCACGCGCTGATCGCCGACTTCACCGCGCCGCTCACCCTGCCGGTCACGCCCGGGCCACGCCTGGTGGCCTTCCTCGGCGGCACGGTCGGCAACCTGCTGCCGGCCGAACGTGCCGCGTTCCTCGCCTCCGTGCGGACCCTGCTCGCCCCGGGTGACGGGCTGCTGCTCGGCACCGACCTGGTCAAGGACGAGGAGGTGCTGGTCCGGGCGTACGACGACGCGGCCGGGGTGACGGCCGCGTTCAACAAGAACGTGCTGGCCGTCATCGACCGGGAGCTGGGCGCCGACTTCGATCCGGACGCCTTCGACCACGTGGCCCTGTGGGACGCCGAACGCGAGTGGATCGAGATGCGGCTGCGTTCCCGTACCGCGCAGACGGTGAAGGTGCCCGCGCTGGACCTCGCCGTGGAGTTCGCCGCGGGCGAGGAGCTGCGCACGGAGGTGTCGGCAAAGTTCCGCAAGGACGGGGTGACGGCCGAACTGGCCGCCGCCGGGCTGGAGCTGACCCACTGGTGGACGGACGGGCCGGGCCGGTTCGCGCTGTCGTTGAGCGTGGTCCGGTGAGTCAGCCTAGGTCGGGGGCGAGCATCCTGGTGATCGCGTGGGAGGCTTTGCGGGCCTCCACCGCCGCGTCGGCCCCCTTCAGCACCCGCGTCATGTAGTCCTTGATCGGGTTGTCGGCCTCGACGTCCGCCCACTGCGGGGTGTTGGGGGTCGCCCTGCCGTGCGCCGCTCCCGCGGCCATGGCGGCGACCCCCTCCTCCCCGGCGACCGCGCCGGCCAGCGAGGTCTTGTTCGGCACGTAGTTCATGGTGCGGGCGAGTTCGGTGTCCCACTTGGCGCCGGTGAGCGCCGCGACGACGGTGGTGGCGGCGAACTGGTCGCCCGTGTTCTGCGGGACGACGAGGTCGGAGCCGCCGGTGAAGACGGTGCCGGCCCGTCCGGCGGTCGGGCCGGGCACCGGGAAGTAGCCGAGCTTGTCCTTCAGCTTCGGGTTCTGCCGCACGACGGCCTGGGTGAGTCCGGGTACGGCGATGATCTGGGCGACCTTGCCGCCGGCGAACACCCCGGCCTGGGGCGGGTGTTCCTCGTCGGCGTCCACGGGCCCCTCGCCGAGGGCCTGGAGGCGCCGGTAGAAGTCCATGCCGCGCAGCGCGGCGGGCGTGTCCAGGGTGCCCTGCCACTCGTAGTCCTTCTCGCGGGCCAGTTCGCCGCCCTCGTCCCAGATGAAGCCGGAGAGGGTGTACCAGTCCTGTCCGGCGAGGTAGATCCCCTGCGTGTCACCGGAGTCGAGTTCGCGGGTGTCGGCCAGCCACTCGTCGCGGGTCCGCGGCGGGCGGGTGATGCCGGCCCGCGCGAACATGTCCTTGCGGTAGATCACGACCCGGTTGGCCGCGTACCAGGGGATGCCGTACTGCTTGTTGCCGTCCCGGCCGGGCTGGGCGAGACCGGGCAGCCACTTCTCCTTGCCCCAGTCCCGCATCGACTCCAGCGTGAGGTCCACCAGCCGGCCGTCGTCCGCGTACAGCGGCACCTGGGTGTTGCCCACCTCGATGACGTCCGGTCCGTCGTGCGCGCCGGGTTTCAGCGCGGCGCGGACTTTCTCGACGATGCCGGTCCACTCCTGGATGCGGATGTCCAGCCGGAGGTCGTCGTGGGTGCGTTCGAAGTCCTCGGTGAACCGGTGCAGGAACTCCTTGGACGCGCTGTCCTTCATCAGCCACACCGTGACGGTCTTCCGGTCGTGTCCACCGGGCAGCATCCCGCAGCCGCTGACGAGGGTTCCGGTGACACAGAGGAGGGCGATCAGACGACGTCTCACGAGGGGTCCTGTTCTGTCTGGCACGGTACTGCGGACAGGGGTGGGGGCCCGACGTGGGGGGACGAGTGGGGCGCTCGTACGGGTCTGCTGGATTTTGGTATGGACCAATACGGAGGTCAAGGGCTACCGGGCGGTACGCCCCGGACGCGCGTGCGGGCGGGGCGCGGATACGGCACGGTGGAGTACGCGTGAGACGAGAGGAGCACCCGCATGTCGAACCACACCTACCGGGTCACCGAGATCGTCGGCACCTCGCACGAGGGCGTCGACCAGGCCATCCGCAACGGCATCGCCCGCGCCGACCAGACGCTGCGCAACCTGGACTGGTTCGAGGTGACCCAGGTCCGCGGCCAGATCGAGAACGGCCGCATCGAGCACTACCAGGTGGGCATGAAGGTCGGTTTCCGCATCGAGGACGAGGGCGGCTCCTGAGCCCCGTCAGGTGCGGCCGTCCCGCTCCTGCGCCTCCTCCAGCGCGGCCGACCTCGCCGCCCAGCGGGCCCGCACGACGGTGAACCCGGCGCGCTCGGCTTCGTCGCACACCAGCTCGTCGTCGTCCACCAGGAACCGCACCTCGCGGTCCCGGGCGAGCCGGCGCAGGATCCGCAGCTTGGTGGACCGGGCGGGCCTGCGGTCGGCGTCGCCGCGCATGTGCACGGGCCCCTCCGGCAGCCCGTGGGCCGCCAGCCACTCCAGGGTGTCCCGGCGGCACCGCTCGGGGCGGCCGGTGAGGTAGACGACCTCGCAGTCGCGGGCGCTCTCCAGGGCCAGCGCCACGCCCTCGGCGAGCGGCGGGTCCTGGGGCGCGGCGGCGAAGAACCCGTCCCAGTCGCGCGGCCGCTTCTCCAGGAAGTGCTGCCGGTGGGCGGTGTCGGCGAGCGTGTTGTCCAGGTCGAACACCGCGAGCGGGCGACTGCTGCTGTCGATCACACCGACCACCCTAACCGGCCCCGCCCCCGCCCCCGGCGACCCGCGCACCGCCCACCCCACCGGCGGCCCGTCCCCCGGGCCCCCGCCGACTCGGCGCCCTCGGGGGCCCGCCGCCCCGGGAACCCCGCGACCCGGGTACCGACCGGCTCACTCACCGCGAAACCGTCCGGCGCCTTGACCAGGCCACCGCGCCGACCCAACCGCCCCGCTGCCCCATCGATCCCTCGCCCCCGGGCGGCCCGCGCCCCGCCGCCCCGCTCCTCGCGGTGGCTGGTCTCCCGGGTTCCGGGAATCAGGGAGCCGCGCGGGTGTTGAACACGAGGTGAGCAGTTCAGTGATCGCCCGGACCCGGTTCTCCCTCCTCGACCGCTCCCGTACCCGCGAGGGGCACCCGCCCGCCGAGGCGCTGCGGGACACCGTGGCGCTGGCCCGGGAGGCGGAGGCGCTCGGGTTCCACCGGTTCTGGGTCTCGGAGCACCACGGCGTGCCGGGCGTCGCCGGTTCCGCGCCGACCGTGCTCGCCGCCGCCGTCGCCGCGGCCACCCGCACGATCCGGGTCGGCACCGGCGGTGTCATGCTGCCCAACCACCGGCCGCTGGTCGTCGCCGAACAGTTCGGTGTGCTGGAGTCGCTGTTCCCGGGGCGGATCGACATGGGACTGGGCCGTTCCGTGGGTTTCACCGACGGGGTCCGCCGGGCGCTCGGCCGGGACAAGGGGGACGCCGAGGACTTCGGGGCGCAACTCGCCGAGCTGCTGGAGTGGTTCACGGTCGGCTCCCCCGCCGGGGTGCACGCCCGCCCGGCGGAGGGGCTGCCGGTGCGGCCGTTCGTGCTGGCGATGGGCGACGGCGCCCGCACCGCCGCGCTCGCCGGACTGCCGATGGTGATCGGGGACCTGCGCGACCGCGCGAAGATGCTGCGCGGCATCGACCGCTACCGCTCCCTGTTCCGCCCCTCCCCCTGGGCGCCCGAGCCGTACGTGGTGGTCTCCGGCACGGTCGCGGTGGCGGGCACCGAGGCGGAGGCGCGCCGGCTGCTGCTCCCCGAGGCCTGGTCGACGGCGTACTCCCGCACCCACGGCACCTTCCCGCCGCTGGCCCCCGCCGAGTCGGTCGAGGCCCGTCGGATGTCCGCGAGGGAACGGGACCTCTTCGAGGGCGCACTCGCCGGGCACATCGCCGGCACCCCGGATCAGGTGGCGCACGAGCTCGAGGCGGTCCTGAAGGAGACGGACGCGCGGGAGGTGCTGGTCACCACCAGCACGTACGACCGTACGGCCCTGCTCGACTCCCACCGGCGGCTCGCCGGGCTCATCGCTCCGCCCCGGTGAGGCGCCCGAGATGCGGACCCGGCCGGGGCCGGTGACCCTGGGAGGGCACATTCCGAACGACGAGGAGGCTTGTCAATGTCCTTCATGGACAAGATCAAGGGAATGCTCAAGGGTCACGAGGACATGGCCGGCAAGGGCATCGACAAGGGCGGCGACCAGATCGACCAGCGGACCGGCAACAAGTACCGGTCGCAGGTCGACACCGGGCAGGACAAGCTGAGGGACGAGTTCGGCACCCCGCGCGACCCGGGCAACCCGGGCAACCCGCCACAGGGGTGACCCGCGGGGGCGGCTAGAGTCTTCTTCCCATGCACAGCCCCCATGACCCCTACGTCCGCGTCCGCGGCGCCCGCGAGCACAACCTCAAGGGCGTCGACGTGGACGTCCCCAGGGACGTGCTCGCCGTGTTCACCGGCGTCTCCGGCTCGGGGAAGTCGTCCCTGGCGTTCGGCACCATCTACGCCGAGGCCCAGCGGCGGTACTTCGAGTCGGTCGCTCCCTACGCGCGCCGGCTGATCCACCAGGTCGGGGCGCCGGCCGTCGGCGAGATCAGCGGACTGCCGCCCGCGGTCTCGCTCCAGCAGCGCCGCTCGGCGCCCACCTCGCGCTCCTCGGTGGGCACGGTCACCAACCTCTCCAATTCGCTGCGGATGCTGTTCTCCCGCGCGGGGACGTACCCGCCCGGTGCCGAGCGCCTCGACTCGGACGCGTTCTCGCCGAACACCGCGGCCGGCGCCTGCCCCGGCTGCCACGGCCTCGGCCGGGTGCACGGGACGACGGAGGAGCTGCTGGTCCCGGACCCGTCGCTGTCCGTCCGCGAGGGTGCCGTCGCCGCCTGGCCGGGTGCCTGGCAGGGCAAGAATCTGCGGGACATCCTGGACACGCTCGGGTACGACGTGGACCGGCCCTGGCGGGACCTGCCCGCCGAACAGCGCGAGTGGATCCTGTTCACGGACGAGCAGCCGGTCGTCACCGTCCATCCCGTCCGGGACGCCGACCGCATCCAACGCCCCTACCAGGGCACGTACATGAGCGCCCGCCGGTACGTCCTCAAGACGTTCGCGGACACCCGCTCGGCCACCCTGCGGGCCAAGGCCGAGCGGTTTCTCACCAGCGCCCCCTGTCCGGACTGCGGAGGCAGCCGGCTGCGGCCCGAGGCGCTCGCGGTGACCTTCGCCGGCCGGACCATCGCCGAGCTGGCCGCCCTGCCGCTGACCGACCTCGCCGGCCTCCTCGAAGGGGAGACGGAGACCGCCCGTGTCCTCACCGGGGACCTGAGGACCCGGATCGAGCCGGTGACCGAACTGGGCCTCGGCTACCTGAGCATGGACCGGGCCACCCCCACGCTGTCGGCGGGCGAACTCCAGCGGCTGCGGCTCGCCACCCAGCTGCGGTCCGGACTGTTCGGCGTGGTGTACGTCCTGGACGAGCCGTCCGCCGGACTGCACCCCGCGGACACCGAGGCGCTGATCGCCGTGCTGGACCGGCTGAAGGCCGCGGGCAACTCGGTGTTCGTGGTGGAACACCACCTGGAGGTGGTGCGCGGCGCCGACTGGCTGGTGGACGTGGGTCCGGGCGCCGGCGAGCACGGCGGACGGGTGCTGTACAGCGGACCGGTGGCCGAGCTGGCCGGGGTGGAGGGGTCGGCCACCGCCGCGTACCTCTTCGACGAGTCGCCCGGGCCGGCGCGTGAGGTGCGCCGGCCGCGCGGCCGGCTGACCGTCGGCCCGGTGACCCGGCACAACCTGCGCGGGGTGACGGCCGAGTTCCCGCTCGGCGTGTTCACGGCGGTCACGGGGGTGTCCGGCTCGGGGAAGTCCACCCTCGTCGGGGAACTGGCGGAACGGCCGGGGGACGTGGAGCGGCTGGTCCGGGTCGACCAGAAGCCCATCGGACGCACCCCGCGCTCCAACCTGGCCACCTACACGGGCCTGTTCGACGTCGTGCGCAAGGTGTTCGCCGGCACCCCGGAGGCGCGGGCGCGCGGCTACGGCGTCGGGCGGTTCTCCTTCAACGTGGCGGGAGGACGGTGCGAGACCTGTCAGGGCGAGGGGTTCGTCAGCGTCGAGCTGCTGTTCCTGCCGAGCACGTACGCGCCGTGCCCCGACTGCGGCGGGGCCCGCTACAACCCCAGGACGCTGGAGGTGACGTACCGGGGGCGGAGCATCGCCGAGGTGCTGGACCTGACGGTGGAGTCGGCGGCCGCGTTCTTCGCCGACACCCCGGGCGCCGTGCGCGCTCTGGGCGCGCTGCTCGACGTGGGCCTCGGCTACCTGCGGCTGGGCCAGCCCGCGACCGAGCTGTCCGGCGGGGAGGCGCAGCGGATCAAGCTGGCGAGCGAACTCCAGCGCGGGCGCCGCGGCCACACCCTGTACCTGCTGGACGAGCCGACGACCGGGCTGCACCCGGCCGATGTGGAGGTGCTCACGGACCAGTTGCACGGACTGGTCGACGCCGGGCACACGGTGGTCGTCGTCGAGCACGACATGACGGTCGTCGCGGGCGCCGACTGGGTGATCGACATGGGGCCGGGCGGCGGCGACCGGGGCGGCCTGATCGTGGCGGCCGGCCCGCCCGAGCGGGTGGCCCGGGCCCGGGACAGCGCCACGGCGCCGTTCCTGGCGCGGGTCATGCCCTGAGTCGGGCGCGGCCCGCCGGCGCGGTGGCCACGGCCGTACCGGCGTACGGTCCGTGCAGGACGCCCGCGACCAGGGCGGCGTGGGTCCAGGCGGGCTCGGGGGCGTCCGGCCGAGCGGCGTGGGCGAGGGCCCGCCGGTCGCGGTGGGTGCCCGGCGGGATCACCGGCCGGACCTCGACCTCGGCGACCAGGCCCCGGGTGCGGACCACCCGCCACAGCGAGGCCAGAAGGGTGTCCTCGCCGACGAAGGCCGCCGCGGTGCCGGGTCCGCCGTCCAGCCGCCGGTAGCGCAGGCGGACCGGCTGGACGGGCACGCCCGCGTCGAGCGCGGCCTGGAAGACGGCACGGTGGAAGCGGCCGTGGGCGCGTCCGCACCAGGTGCTGCCCTCGGGAAAGGCGGTGACGGCGGCGCCGGCCCTGAGGGCGCCGGCGATCCGGTCCACGGTCCCGGGCAGGGCGCGCAGCCGGTCCCGTTCGATGAACAGGGTCCCGGCGCGCCCGGCCAGGGCACCCACCACGGGCCACCGCCCGATCTCGCTCTTGGCGAGCATCCGGGCGGGGCGTACGGCGGTGAGCAGCGGAATGTCCAGCCAGGAGACGTGGTTGGCGACCAGCAGCAGCCCGCCGGCCGGCGGGGCGGCGCCGGTGATGCCGACGCGCACTCCGGCGGCTCGCACGACGGCCCGGCACCACCGTCCGGTCCAGTCGGCGGGGAGTGGGCCGGGGCGGCCCCGGCCGAGCGGGTACAGCACGATCCCCGCCAGGACCAGGGCCGTGAGCGCGGCGAGCCGCAGCAGGGCCCGGGGCAGGGCCACGACGGCCCCCGGCCGGTCCACGCAGGTGCCCGGGGTGCAGGGCGCGCCGGGCTGCCGGCCGCCCATCAGGCCGGCACGAGGGAGAGGAAGTGCCGCAGGTAGCGGGGGTCTATCCGGCGCATCGACAGCAGGACGTACAGATCGGCGACGCCGAAGGCGGGGTCGTGGGCGGGCGGGCCGCAGACCTGGGCGCCCAGGCGGAGATAGCCGCGCAGCAGGGCGGGGAGTCCGGTGCGGGCGGCCGGGAGGCCGGGGGCGGGAACCCACGGCAGCAGGGGCCGGACGCGGAACGCCTCGGGTGCGAGGTGGCGGGCGCGGACCCGGTCCCAGGTGGCGGAGGCGAGGGCGCCGCCGTCGGCGAGCGGCAGGGAGCAGCAGCCAGCCAGCCACTCGTGGCCCCGGTCGGTCATGTAGCGGGCCACGCCGGCCCAGATCAGGCCGATGACGGCGCCGTCGCGGTGGTCGGGGTGGACGCAGGAGCGGCCGACCTCGACCAGGTCGGGCCGGATCGCGTCGAGCGCGCTCAGGTCGAACTCGCCGTCGGCGTAGAGCCGGCCGGCCACCGCGGCCCGCTCCGGCGGCAGCAGCCGGTAGGTGCCGACCACCTGCCCGGTCTCCGTGTCGTGGACGAGCAGGTGGTCGCAGTACGCGTCGAAGGCGTCGATGTCGTGGCCGGGCTCCGGGCCGGCCGTCAGGGCTCCCAGCTCACCGGCGAAGACGTCGTGCCGTAGGCGCTGCGCGGCGCGCACCTCGGCCTCGTCACGGGCGAGGGTGACGGTGTAGCGGACGGGTGCCGGGGGCTGCGGGGGACGGTCGAGGGTGGACACGCCGGTCATGGCACTCTCCTGGGCACGGGCGGGTCGGCGGCAGCGGCGGCGGGCCCGGGTGCGTGCGGCCCGCCTCCCCTGTTCTCCCGACGCCGGTTGGCGTGTACGTGACGGGTGCCGGGAGAGCGGATGTGGGGATGCTGAACGCCGGGATAGCCGGTCCGTGCCGGCCCGTTTCGCGCGGCGGGGAAACCGGACGGGGCCGGGTGAGCACCTACCCGGCCCCGCCCGCCCGCCCCTCGATGGGCGAACGTCCGCCGCGCTGTCCGGGGGCGCGGGGAGCCGCGGCCGGGCGCGGTCCTCCCCTCCCCCGGCGGCGCTACCGCCTGACCTTGCGGGTGGCCCGCAGCCACTCCTTGTTCATGCGGGTGATGGAGACGAGCGGGATGCCCTTGGGGCAGGCGGTCGCGCACTCCCCGGCCAGCGTGCAGCCGCCGAAGCCCTCGGCGTCCATCTGCGTCACCATGTCCAGCACGCGGGTCTCCCGTTCGGGCGCGCCCTGCGGCAGGACGTTGAGGTGGTTGACCTTCGCGGAGGTGAACAGCATCGCCGCCCCGTTGGGACAGGCGGCCACGCACGCGCCGCAGCCGATGCACTCGGCGTGTTCGAAGGCGAGGTCGGCGTCGGCCTTCGGGACCGGGGTGGCGTGCGCCTCCGGCGCCGAGCCGGTGGGCGCGGTGACGTACCCGCCGGCCTGGATGATCCGGTCGAACGCCGACCGGTCGACGACCAGGTCCTTGACGACCGGGAAGGCGGACGCCCGCCAGGGCTCGACGTCGATCGTGTCGCCGTCCCGGAAGGAGCGCATGTGCAGCTGGCAGGTGGTGGTGCGTTCGGGCCCGTGCGCGTCGCCGTTGATCACGAGCGAGCAGGCGCCGCAGATGCCCTCGCGGCAGTCGTGGTCGAAGGCGACGGGCTCCTCGCCGGAGAGGATGAGCCGTTCGTTGAGGACGTCCAGCATCTCCAGGAAGGACATGTCGGGCGAGATGCCGTCCACCTCGTAGGTGGACATGGCGCCTTCGACGTCGGCGTTCTTCTGCCGCCAGACGCGCAGGGTGAGCTTCATGCGTAGCTCCGCTGGGTGGGGTGGACGTACTCGAAGACCAGGTCTTCCTTGTGCAGGACGGGCGGCTCGCCCGTGCCGGTGAACTCCCAGGCGGCGGCGTAGGAGAACGCGTCGTCCTCGCGGGCGGCCTCGCCGTCCGCGGTCTGGGACTCCTCGCGGAAGTGGCCGCCGCAGGACTCGGTGCGGTGCAGTGCGTCGAGGCACATCAGCTCGGCGAGCTCCAGGTAGTCGACGACGCGGTTGGCCTTCTCCAGCGACTGGTTGAGCTCCGCGCCGGTGCCGGGGACCTTGACGCGCCGCCAGAACTCCTCGCGGATCTGCGGGATGCGCTCCAGGGCCTTGCGCAGCCCGCTGTCCGTACGGGCCATGCCGCAGAATTCCCACAGCAGTTCGCCGAGTTCGCGGTGGAAGGAGTCCGGGGTGCGGTCGCCGTCCACGGCAAGCAGCAGGTTGAGCCGGTCCTCGGTCTCGGCCAACGCCTCCTGGACGACCGGGTGTCCGTCGGTGACCGGCTCCTGGTGGCCGGTGCGGGCCAGGTAGTCGTTGATGGTGGCCGGCAGCACGAAGTAGCCGTCGGCCAGGCCCTGCATCAGCGCGCTGGCGCCGAGCCGGTTGGCGCCGTGGTCGGAGAAGTTGGCCTCGCCGATGGCGAACAGCCCGGGAACGGTGGTCTGGAGGTCGTAGTCGACCCACAGTCCGCCCATCGTGTAGTGCACCGCCGGGTAGATCCGCATCGGGACCTGGTACGGGTCCTCGTCGGTGATCCGCTGGTACATCTCGAAGAGGTTGCCGTACTTCGCCTCGACGGCCTCGCGGCCCAGGCGCGCGATGGCGTCGGCGAAGTCCAGGTAGACGCCCTGCCCGCCGGGGCCGACTCCCCTGCCCTCGTCACAGACGTTCTTCGCGGCCCGGGAGGCGATGTCACGGGGGACCAGGTTGCCGAAGGACGGATAGACGCGCTCCAGGTAGTAGTCGCGCTCCGCCTCGGGGATCTCGTGCGGCGGGCGGGTGTCGCCCTTCGCCACGGGCACCCAGATACGGCCGTCGTTGCGCAGCGACTCGCTCATCAGGGTCAGCTTGGACTGGTGGTCGCCGGTGCGCGGGATGCAGGTGGGGTGGATCTGGGTGAAGCAGGGGTTGGCGAAGTGGGCGCCGCGCCGGTGCGCCCGCCAGACGGCGGTCGCGTTGGAGTTCATCGCGTTGGTCGACAGGTGGAAGACGTTGCCGTAGCCGCCGGAGGCGAGGACGACGGTGTCCGCGAAGTACGTGTCGATCCTCCCGGTGACCAGGTCCCGGGCGACGATGCCGCGGGCCCGCCCGTCGACGACGATCAGGTCGAGCATCTCGGTGCGCGGGTGCATCTCCACGTTCCCGGCGGCGATCTGCCGGGACAGCGCCTGGTAGGCGCCGAGCAGGAGCTGCTGGCCCGTCTGGCCGCGGGCGTAGAAGGTGCGGGAGACCTGGACGCCGCCGAAGGAGCGGGTGTCGAGCAGGCCGCCGTACTCGCGGGCGAAGGGCACGCCCTGGGCCACGCACTGGTCGATGATCGCGACGGAGATCTGCGCGAGCCGGTGGACGTTGGACTCCCGGGCGCGGAAGTCGCCGCCCTTGACGGTGTCGTAGAACAGCCGGTGGACGGAGTCGCCGTCGTTGCGGTAGTTCTTCGCCGCGTTGATGCCGCCCTGCGCGGCGATGGAGTGGGCGCGGCGCGGGGAGTCCTGGTAGCAGAACTGGACGACGTGGTAGCCCTGTTCGGCGAGGGTGGCGCCCGCGGAACCGCCGGCGAGGCCGGTGCCGACGACGATGACCGTGTGCTTGCGCCGGTTGGCGGGGTTGACCAGCTTCGCCTCGAAGCGGCGCCGGTCCCAGCGCTCGTGGACGGGCCCGGCGGGGGCCTTGGTGTCGGCGATCGGCGCGCCGGTCGCGTAGGCGGTGTAGTCGGTGGAAACGGTCATGTCAGCTCACCACTCCGGTCATGACGCCCACGGGTACGGCGACGAAGCCGGCCGTGAGCAGCAGCGCGAGGACGTCGGCGACGGCCTTCAGGGCGCGGTCGCGGGTGCGGCTGCCGACGCCGAGGGTCTGGGCGGCGCTCCAGAAGCCGTGGCGAACGTGCAGGCCGAGCGCGAGCATCGCGACGATGTAGACGACGTTGCCGTACCAGGTGGAGAAGGTGTCCACGACGTTCTGGTACGGGTGGCCCGGCTGGAAGCCGCCGGGGTGCACGGTGCCGGTGGTCAGGTCCAGCACGTGCCAGACGATGAACAGGCCGAGGATGACACCGCCCCACCGCATGGTGCGGGTGGCGTAGCTCGCCCTCGGCTTCTTGTGCGCGTAGGCGGTGGGCCGTGCCCTGAGGTCGCGGCGGCTGAGCTGGTAGGCGGCGGTGGCGTGGGCGACCACGGCGGCGACCAGGACGATCCGCACGAGCCAGAGCGTCCACTCGTAGCGCATGAACGGCTCACCGACCGTGCGCAGCCAGTGGGCGTAGTGGTTGAACTCCGCCGCGCCGAAGAAGATCTTCAGGTTGCCGATGACGTGGGCGACCAGGTACAGCAGCATGATCACACCGCTGACGGCCATCACCGTCTTCTTGCCGACGGTGGAGTCCCACAGCGTGCGTGCCATGGACGGTCGTCGGTCCGTCCGCGTTGCCAGAGCCATGAAGAGCACGCTAGGCCTGGAGCGGCCGATCGGTCCAAGACATGGTCCGGCTCGTTTCGATAGGCGGTGACTATGCTGGTTGTATGCAGTTCCAGCAGCTCCAGTACTTCGTGGCCGTCGCCGAGACCCGGCACTTCACCCGGGCCGCCGAGCTGGTCCACGTGGCCCAGCCGTCGTTGTCCCAGCAGATCAAGGCGCTGGAGCGGGAGCTCGGCGCGGACCTGTTCCTGCGCGCCCGGGGCAACATCACGCTCACCGACGCCGGCGCGGCGCTGCTGCCGCTGGCCCGGCGCATCCTCGCCGACGCCGACACCGCCCGGCAGGAGGTGCAGGAGCTGGCGCAGCTGCGGCGCGGGCGGGTGCGGCTCGGGGCGACACCGAGCCTGTGCACCGGCCTGCTGCCGGACGTGCTGCGCGCCTTCCACGACCGGTACCCGGGGATCCGCCTGCTCGTCGAGGAGGGCGGCTCGCACGACCTGGTACGGGAGCTGGCGCGCGGCGCGCTCGACCTGGCACTGGTGGTGCTGCCGCTGCCCACCCCGGCGCCCGCGCTGACCACCGTGGAACTGCTCCGGGAGGACCTGGTGGTGGTGTCCTCACCGGAGGCGCCGGTGCCCGGCCGCGGCGGACCGGTCCTGGAGGTCGCCGAGCTGGAGGGGGAACGGCTGGTGATGTTCCGGCACGGGTACGACCTGCGGGAGCTGACCGTCGCCGCGTGCCGCTCCGCGGGGTTCGAGCCGGACTTCGCCGTGGAGGGGGGCGAGATGGACGCGGTGCTGGGCTTCGTACGGGCGGGGCTGGGGATCGCCGTGGTGCCCCGGATGGTGGCGGTCCGGGCGGGTCAGGGGCTCCGGGTCACCCCACTGGCCCGGCCGGGACTGCACCGGACCATCGCCCTGGCCCACCGCAGCGACGTGGCCCCACCCCGAGCCGCACGAGAACTCCAACACATGCTCCTCGAACACTGACCACCCCGACACGTGCCGTGGGCAGGGGCGCTGGCCGCGGGTATCGGGCGGGGACGGGCAGGGGGCGCGGAGGGCGAGCGCGGGCGCTGGGCAGGGGCGCCGGGCAGGCGACGGGCACGGGTTCCAGTTGAGGGCAGCGGACATAGGCACCGGGCAGGGGGCGGCACGGGCGCCAGCCGGGTACGGCGGGGACAGGAGCTAGGTACGGGCGCCAGGCAGAGACGTCGGCCACGGGCAACAGGCACGGATGCCGGCCATGGGCGCGAACGCGGGCCCAGGGAGGGGCGCCAGCACAGCCGCCGGCCACGGGGGCAGGGGCGGGGACGCGGGCGGCAGGCAAGGGCGGCGCACAGGCGCAGACACGGGCGCCAGCCGCAGGCTGCGAGCGCGGGCGGAGGGCGGGGGCGGGCTCCAGCCACGGCAGTGGTACTCGTGGGCTCGCGCATTCAACTGTCGCCAGTTGTCGGTGCTGCTGAGCGTGGTAGTGACTTTCATGATCTCCAGCGGGTTGTCCCCAGGCCCGCTACTCCTGCGTCAGCCCGTGGCACCGCTGTAGTTCCGCAGGACGTTCAGAGCCCTGTCGAAGGCTGAGTCCCTCTTCTTGTCGAACTCCTCCTTCGTGAAGACCGGCTCCTTGAGGTGCGGCGGAATGCCCGTGCCGTCGAAGGTCCTGCCCGACCGGGTCAGGAACTCCTCGTTCGGAAGCCAGGCCGACATGCCGTTGGGGAGCTTGCGCGACATGACGTCCGAGAAGACGCCCTGTGTGGGCTGCCCGATCCGGACCGTCCTGCCAGGCCGGTCCATGAGGGCCTGGGTGAAGGTCTCCCCCGCGCTGACGGTCGATCCGCCGGTCAGTACGGCGACCGGCCCGGTGTAGCGGGGGCCCTGAGCGGGCGTGACATACGCGGGCTGGGGGCGGGTGTGCCGGGTGGGGTCGGCGGGGTCGTTGCGTGCCCGCTTGGAGTAGGCGAGGTAGGGGGTGTCGGTGAGGCGCTCGGCGATGTGGATTCCCAGGGCGTCGGAGCCGCCGCCATTGATCCGCAGGTCGATGATCAGGCCCTTCAGGCTCTGGGGGCGCTCCTGGCTGAGGACCGTGTCCAGCGCCCTGTCGAGCTCGGCCAGCTGGGCGGCGTAGGGGGCGTGATCGCCCGCGTATCCGCCGAAGCCGGAGATCCGCAGATAGCCCTGCCCGCCGGGGAGGTCGGCGTAGGTGATCCGCCCGTTGGCGAAGTCCTGGAGGTTCCGGGCGTTCTTGAGGTCGCGCGCCACGATGAATTTCTTGACCTTGGCGTCCAACCCCTCGGTGGGCACGACAGTGCCGGGGCGAACCTGTGCGAAGACGTGATCGCCGTCCTGGACGGCAACGTGGGCATCGTAGAGCGGCTTGACCATCTCGCTGAAGACGGCGTAGAGCTCGTCCCTCGTCGTCCCAGCGTGTACCCCGGGGCGGTATTGGTCGCGTACGGCGTGCCAGTCGATGCCCTTGGCAGAAAAGAAGGGGTAGTTCTCCTCGAAGGACTGCCAGAAGACGTCAAAGGCAGCGAGCGGACCCTTGGGGGCCGGACTCGTGCAGGCGTCGGGCAACTCCGGGATCCGGCGCAGGTTCCGGTCGCCGACGGAGCCGTCCGCCCGCATGGACCCGCGGTCGCGGCCTCCGTGGGTGCGCACGGTGAGGACAGTGCCGTCGGGCATGGTGTAGGTGCTGGGGCCGGTCCGCTGCGCGGAATCGCCCTTGAGACAGCTGACGGCGGTGGTCTCGTACTCCTGGAAGGTTCCGTTCCGGATGGATAGGACTGTGCCGTAGCCGTCCATGCGCCAGATGCCGTCGGTGGTCGGCTGGTGGGCGGTGGCGGCTGGCGCGGCTTGCCCGGCGAGGGCCAGGGCGGCGGCGGTGGCCGTGACAATGCGCACGATCCTGCCTTCTCTGTAGGCGACTTGCTCGGGACAGCCCCACGGTCGCCGACATGGCGTCTCCCGGCCATCCGGCTGCCCGGTTGATCGAAGGTGGGGCCAGCCCCCGCTACCGGCAGTGCCCGGTGGTGATCGCGTTCAGGGACCGACCATCGCGGACCATGCCACGCTACTCATGGGCTCTCCTGTTCAACTGTCACCAGCTCCCCGCCGGGCGCAACTGCTGGTGCCCGTGTGCGATTTCCAGCGGTGTATCGGCTCCACGTCCCGACGGTCTCGTTGAGGAGGCGGGTGGTGGTCTTGTCGTGGTAGCCGAGAGCCTCCGCGACAACGGGAGCGGGCATCTCAAGGAGTTGTTGTCGGATGGCGGCGCCGCGGGCGGCGGCCACCGGGACGCCGATCTCATTCAGGAGTGCGGACAGATGGTCAGGGCGGAAGGGCCGGCCCGCCCGGCGTCCGGGGAACAGCCAGGGGGATGCTGGGTTGGTGGCGGTGTTCATGTGGTCGCGGTCAGCGATGTAGTCCAGCAGCAGGGAAGCGGCTGGCTCGGGGATGGGTGAGGCCGGTTCCCCGAGCCGGACCAGGCTCGTCCTCCAGGCCCCAGCCCCCGTCATCGCGAAGGCGCTCGGCTATCACGACAAGACCGCCACCCGCCTGGTCACCGAAGCCGGTGGGACCTGGAGCCGATACTCCCCAGGCGTCCACCAGCGGTGAAGCGCGGCTACTTACGCTGGGGCCACTGACCCCCGCTTGTCCTCAACGTGGACGACGTAAAGCTCGGTGCCGTCCCTGTGACGCCTGGAACGTCCGAACAACCCGACAGCGATCTGCGACTGATCCTGAGGCTCATCGGGGCCGACATAGGTAAGGACGTCGTTGTGATGCCCGGTGACGACCCATCCCCCCACGTCCTTGAGGTCGATCACCCCAAAGTCTCCTGCCGTGGATCCGGCATGCGCCGGGCCGAACCTCGGGGAGGCGGTCCACGTCCTCCGTGAACAGCCCTCCGCGCGGGGCGGGCGCATCCAGTCGGGCAGTGCGGTCATGGCTTCGCCGTAGCGGTGCGTCGGGTCCGGAAGGCGGCGCGCGGCGGGGCTGTCCTACTCGGCCGGCAGACGGAGCATCGGTTCGAAGGCCGCGTCCTCCTCGCCCTCGACCGAAGGGAGGAAGCCGTCCGGGACGGTGCGGGCGGCCGTGGTGAGGAGGCGGGCCAGGACCTCGGGCTCGGTGGCCGGGGGGAGGCGGAGGGCGGCGAGGAGGCGGTCGCGGACCTCGGGGTGGTCCGGGTTGTCCTCAAGGTAGTCGGCGTTGAGCGCGGGGGGACGGAAGCCGGCCAGGGCGTCGTGCCAGGAGGGGAGGACGATGGCCAGGGTCAGGGCCTCGGCGAGGGACTCCGCGATGAGGGAAGCCTGGCCCTCGGAGTCGGTGTAGAGGACGGGGCGGACGCGGTCGGAGCCGGCCGGGCCACAGAGGTAGTGGGTGCCTCCCGCGTTGCAGCCGGCCACGGGCTCCACCGGGAGACCGGCGGGCAGGGCGATCGACTCGATGGGGTCGGTCCGCGTGAGGTCGAACTCGCCGTCGCAGGCGAGGTACGCCTCGACCTCGGGGTCGGCGGCGATCCGGCGGAGCAGGGCCTCGTCGGAGAGGGCGACCGGGTTGAGGCCGTGGGCGGCTTCGGGGGTCAGGGGGTGGCCCGCGAGGACGTGGCGGACGGTGCCGAGGGGGACGGGCCGCCCGTAGTCCCCCTCGAAGTGCGCTTGGACGGCCTCGGGGGAGCGGTCGGTGAGGAGGCGGAAGAGGTGCCCGGAGCCGTCCGGGTCCGGGCTGCCCGAGGGGAACTCGATGCCCGAGCCGGTGCGCCAGGCGCTGCCGCCGGTCTCCCACCACAGGCAGGCGGTGACCCGCGGGGCGCCGAGGCCCTCGTCGACGAAAGCCGGGTCGTCCAGGAGCGGGCGCAGCGCGGCGGGCACTTCGTCGATGACACCGGGCCAGACCTGTTCGTCGTCCGTGGCGTACGGGCTCATCTCCGACTCGTGGTCGAAGCCGCGGACGAGCACACCGGCCGGGGTGAAGAGGACGGAGAAGTCGTCACCCGAGCCGTTGTCCATCAGGGCCGCCTCCGTCCCAGGCCCCCAGGTGGTGGAGAAGGAGTAGCGGGAGAACCGCGGGTCGCGGCAGATCGCCTGGTCCAGCACGGCCAGCGCGCGCAGGTGCGCGCGGAGCTCGGCGGGGTCCGGGAGGAGGGCGGCGGTCGTGTGCACGGTGTCCATGGGCTCATGCAAGCAGCCGGCACTGACATCCAGGGCGGCGGTGCGGTCACACCTGCTATCTCACTCAGGGAACGAAAAGCCCAGCTCACGCAGGCGGGGCAAGCACACTGCGAGGCATTGCTCCACAGACGCGGCATCGGTTCGCACAAGGACGTCCTCGCGCAACGGCGCTCCACTGGCGACGAAGGTCCAAGGCTCGCCCCTCTCTGCCATCCGCTCAGCGTCGGCCTTGAACAGCACCGTTACGCCCTGTTCAGCCAGTGCTTCCATGATCGCGACGACGTCCACCGGCACTCTCCCCTCCCGAAGCGCTTCGAACGCGCCATCGGACGAACATACTCACTCCGGGCCGGACCCTGGACACCGCCCGCATGACCCAAAGTGACCGATCGGGGCGCTCTGAGCTGGAATACGCGACACCTCAACATGCGAGCTCACCAGTCCCACGGCCGAGCCAAGGAAGCGTCGCAAGGAGGCGGGCGCGAGCGCCAACCACGGGGAGCGGGCACGGACATCGGCTACGGGTGACAGGCGCGGGCTCTAGCCGAGAACGCCGGCCACGGGCGCCACACAGGCGCCGGCCGCTGGCGGCGGGCACAGGCACGCGCGCCCGGCACAGGCGTCGGGCAGGCGCGGGCGCAGGCGCCCGCCCGGCGCCGGGCGGGCGGTGGTCGACGTCCTTCGGTTTCGGGGCGGTGGGCGGTCAGCCGGTGGCGTCGACCAGTGCCAGGTCGTGCAGGCGCTCCGGCGGGCCCGGGCGGGCGTAGTACCAGCCCTGGGCGGTGTCGCAGCCCAGGATGCGCAGTTGCTCGGCCTGCGCGCCGGTCTCCACGCCCTCGACCGTGACCGCGAGGTCGAGGCTGTGGGCGAGGGAGACGATCCCCTCCACGATTTTCAGGTCGACGGGGTCGGCGGGGAACTGCTGCATGCCCTGGGTGAAGGAGCGGTCCAGTTTGAGGACGCTCACCGGGAGGCGGCGCAGGTTGGCCAGGTTGGAGTAGCCGGTGCCGAAGTCGTCCAGGGCGATGTCGACGCCCATCTCGGCGAGCCGGCGCAACGGTTTGAGCAGGTCGTCGTCGGCGCCGATCAGCGCGGACTCGGTGACCTCCAGGCAGAGCGCGTCCGGGGTGACGCCCGCGCGTTCCAGGATGTCGACCGTGTCCTGGACCAGCCCGGGATGGGTGAGCTGGCAGGGCGAGAGGTTGACGTTGATGCGCAGGGGGCCGGTCGCCTGACCGCAGAGGCGTTCGCGCCAGGACCGGGCCTGGCGGATCGACTCCTCCAGGACCCAGCGGCCCAGCGGCACGATCAGGCCGGTGTGCTCGGCGAGCGGGATGAACCGGTCCGGGCCGAGGACACCGTGCTGCGGGTGCAGCCAGCGCACCAGCGCCTCGGCGCCGCGTACGCTGCCGTCGCCCAGATGTACCAGGGGCTGGTACTCGATGAAGAACTCGCCCCGCTCCAGAGCGGTCGGCAGGGCCGTGGTCAGGCCGTGCCGGGTGATGGCGCGGGCGTCGGCCTCGGGGTCGGCCAGTTCCGAGCGGTTGCCGCCCGCCGACTTGGCCCGGTACATGGTGATGTCGGCGCTGCGCAGGACCTCCGCGGCGGTGCGTTCGCCCGCCGGGCCCTCGACGATGCCGAGGCTGCCGCGGACCAGCAGGTCGCGGCCGTCGATGCTGACCGGCGTGACCAGCGCGTTCATGATGCGCTCGGCGAGTTCGTCGACCTCGTGCGCGGTGCCGGGGCCCGTGGTGAGGGCCACGAACTCGTCGCCGCCGAGCCGGGCGACCATCTCGCCGGGCGCGGTGGCGCACGACTCCAGCCGGTCGGCGACCTCCACCAGCAGCCGGTCGCCGGCCGCGTGACCGAGGCTGTCGTTGATGGTCTTGAAGCCGTCCAGGTCGAGGTAGCACAGGCCGAACCGCTGGCCCTCGCCCGCGTTGAGGGCCTTCTCCAGCCGCTCGAAGAACAGGGTGCGGTTGGGCAGGCCGGTCAGGGCGTCGTGGGTGGCCTCGTAGCGCAGCCGGAGGTTGAGCAGCCGGCGCTCGGTGGTGTCCTCCATCAGGGCGAGCTGGTACTGCGGGTTGCCGTCGGCGTCGCGCAGCAGGGAGACCGTCAGGTTGGTCCACAGCACGGTGCCGTCGGGCCGGTTGAACGCCTTCTCCATGTGGTAGTGCTCGCGTTCACCGCGCACGAGTTCGTCGTAGAGCCGCCAGGTCTGCGGGGCGTCCTCGGGGTGCACCCAGTCCTGGACGCGCCGGCCGCGCAGCGACTGCGGGGTGGCGCCGAACATGCGCAGCAGCGCCTCGTTGACCTGGAGGACGGTGCCGTCCAGGTCGGCGATGCCGATCCCTATGGCGGCGCCCTCGAAGACCGCGCGGAACCGCGCCTCGCTGGCGTGCAGCGCCTGCGCGACCACGCCCTGGGCCAGCAACGCGGCCTGGGCGATGGCCTCCTGCTCGGCGAGGGTGCGTTCGCGCAGCGCCTGGGCGTACCCGGCGGCCATCGCGTGCTGCAACCGCGAGGAGCGCACGCGCAGTTCGTCCTGCGGGCCGTCCTCGCCGCAGTACAGGACCAGGTAGGCGTCGACGCAGTCCAGGGTGCGGGTGAGCGCCTCGGGGTCGGTGCAGTGCGCCTCGACCAACGCGGCGCCGACGGCCCTGGCGGCGTCCGGGTCGAAGGTGCGGGCCCGCAGCAGTCCGCTCAACCGGCGGGCCAGCGGCAGGAGTCGCTCCTCGAACTCGGGGCGGGTCAGTGAGGTGGAGGTGACGGGGAAGACCGCCCGGCTCCAGATCGTCGTCAGCCGGCGCAGTCTGTCCTCCGGCCCGTCCGGCTCCGCGGTCACGCCGTACGCCCCACGCCGGCGAACCCGGAGAAGGCGTACGGATCCTCGTCCTCGGGAGCCGAGTCCGGGCGCCAGTTCGGCATCGGCACCAGTCCGGGTTCCACCATGTCGTACCCCTCGAAGAACCGCGCGATCTCCTCGCGCGAGCGCATGATCAGCGGGTTGCGGATGTCCTTGTACACGTCCACGGCGCCCTCGGCCCGCTCGGCGGGCACCGGGATCCCCTCGTACGAGGCATGCGTGAGGATCAGCAGGCTGCCCGGCGCGAGAGCCTCGCGCAACTCGGCCACCGCACCGTACGGGTCGTCCGCGTCGTCCACGAAGTGCAGTATGGCAACGAGGAGGAGGGCCACTGGCCGATTCAGGTCGATCAGCCGCTCAAGCCGTGGGGCCGAGAGGATCTCCTGCGGCTTGCGCAGGTCCGCGGCGACCACGTCGGCGTCGTCGTGACCCGCGAGGACCGCCTCGCTGTGGGCGACGGCGACCGGGTCGTGATCGACGTAGACCACGCGGGCGCCCGGGGCGGCGGCGCAGGCCACCTCGTGGACGCTGCCGAACGTCGGGATGCCGGAGCCGATGTCGAGGAACTGGGTGACGCCCTCGCCGGCCGCGAACCGCACGGCCCGGCGCATGAACGCCCGGTTGGCCTGCATGATCTTGGGCAGGCCCGGCATGAACTCCATGGCCTTGCGGGCCGCTTCCCGGTCGACCTCGAAGTTGTGCGAACCGCCCAGGTAGTAGTCGTAGATCCGTGAGACGCTCGGCACCGAGATGTCGATGCTCCGTGGGGCCCAGGCGGGACGCTCCATGTATGTCTCCAAGGCGTGGACAAGTGTAGGCGATCCGGTGTTCGAGCTGAGGCTACTGATCGCCCGCCAAAGGAGCGACCTGAAACGGAAATTGACCATCCGTTCCCGGTCACTGCCTGCGGCACGTGTCCACACGGCGGCGCTGCGTGACGGCCGCAGGGCAGCCGTCGCGCGACCGTCGCCGCGACGCACAACGGTCCGCCCCCTCCGTGCGGAGGGGGCGGACCTTCGGTCGTCTGCGCCGGGCCGGGCGGGACGATCGACTCTGGGGAGGTGATCTACTTGCCCGGCGCGCCGACCGGCTTGCCGTCGGGCGAGACGGCGTACCAGGTGCCGCCCACGCCCTGACCGTTGGTGTCGCCTGGGGCCTTGTCCCCGGAAAAGGTGTAGATCGGCCAGCAGTTGACCGACATCTGCCGGACGCCGTCGGGGCGGGTGAAGGGCATCAGGCCCTTCTTCTTCACGCCCTTCGTGTCGTCCGCGTTCACCGGGCCGACGGCCGGCCACTTCTCCAGGCAGGCGCCCGTGCAGTTCGAGACGGACTTCGGCCAGGCCTGGTCCTTCAGGAAGCGGTAGACCGTCATGCCGTTCTTGTCGACGACGACCTCGCCCAGCTCGGGGTCCTTGCGCACGGACAGGCCCGGCAGGTCGGACACCTTGGCCTTCTTGCCGGTGGGCGCCAGGGCGAACCACTTGCCGCCCACGCCCTGGCCGTTGACGTCACCGGAGTTGACGTCCTTGGCGTAGCGGTAGGCGGGCCAGCCGCCGACGGTGAGCTGCTTGCTGCCGTCGGCGCGGGTGACCTCACCGAGGAGCGCCTTGTCGATGCCGGCCCCGGCACTGGCGTCGTCGGCGGGGACCGGCGGCCAGGTGGTGGCGCAGTCCCCGGCACAGTTGGAGGTCGGCGGGTTGGCGGTGTCCTTGTCGAACCGGTAGAGCGTGAGGCCGGAGCCGTCGGTGAGCACGCTGCCCAGGTCGGGGTTGTTGGCCACGGTCAGCTTGCCCGCGGGGGCCGCGGCGGTCGGGGAGCTGGAGCTCTGGCTGCCGTCGGCGCCGTACCCGTTGCCCGCGGCGGTGGCGGTACCGGCGCCCGGGCTGCCGTAGTCACCGGCCGCGGCCGTGGCCCCGACGTTCTGGGCCGCCGCCGCGGGCGCCGCGCTGTTGTCCTGACCGCACGCCGTCGTGAGCGCCAGCACCGAGGCTGCCGTGGCCACCAGTGAGGCGGTCCGCCAGGAGGTCTTCATCCGTAACTCCCCAATATCGCCTGGATATCGCAGCGCCTGCCGCGCCGCCGCACGGCCATGGGTACGCGGCGCGGGGGCCGCGGTGTTCAACGGCGGCCGATATTTCTTTCCGGGGACCGGGACGCGCCGGCGCCCGCGGGCTCGTACAGACGTGCGTGCCGCTCCGGCCGGGACCCTCCGCCCGTCAAACCTTTGACCGCACCATGTCCCCCCTTCGGAGCATTGTGGGCGCACAACGGCGCACAACGCCCTCCCACCCCGCATGATCTTCGTCGTGCATGGACCCGAAGCGACCCGATGCGCACCCACCACAAGGGTGTTGGCCCTGTTGACGCTGGTCTGGACCCTGGTGGGCTGTCCGGCCGGCAGCGCGTCGGCCGACGCCTGCGCGTCCGCCTCGACCGGACCGGGCCGCACGGTGGCGGTCGCCCACGCCGGCGGCCACCACTGGCCGGACCCGCCCTGCCACCACTGGCCGGACCCGCCCTGTCCCGAGCCACCGCCGCCCTGCCCGCCGACGCCCACCCCCACGCCGACGCCCACGCCGCCCCCGCCACCCGAACCGACGCCCACACCCACTCCCCCACCACCCCCGAAGCCGACACCCCCACCGCGCCCGACCCCCACACCGAGGCCCGCCCCACCCCGGCCGCGACCGCCCGCCCGGCCCGCCCCGGCACCGCCGGCACCCACGCCCACCCCGCCCCCGCCGCCCGCGCCGAGGCCCGTACCGGAACCGACGCCCACACCCCCGCCCACGCCCACGCCGCGGCCCCCGGTGACCCAGGTGCGCTACCCGGCGTACCGCCCACACCCCGTCAGCCACCACGCGCGCGGTCACACCACGCCCGTCATCTACGTCCTGCTCATCACCGTCCCCGCGATCGTCGCCGTCGCGGCACTGCGCCCGCGCTGACGCGCCGGCCCGCTCACCCTGTGGAGGCACCAGTTGTCGGATTGGCTTGTTCTCGTCCTCGCGATGCTGGGGGCATGCGCCGTGGTGGTCGTCATCACGCTGGTGAGGCACCGCACCGCGGCCGAGGACGAGGACCCCAGCGAGACCCCGGACGTCATCGAGTACATGACGATGTGGATCGGCGTCATCTACGCCATCGTCCTGGGGCTGGCCATCGCGGGCGTGTGGGAGGCCCGCAGCGCCGCCCAGGACTACGTGCAGTCCGAGGCCCAGGCACTGCACGAGATCTCGGAGCGGGTCCGGGTCTACCCGCCGGACGTCCGTGACCGCGTCCGCGGTGACATCGACGCCTACGTCCAGTACGTCGTGCACACCGAGTGGACGGCGATGGCGGACGACGAGCAGGTGACGGAGCACGGCGCGGCCCTGCTGCGCAAGGTCCGCGAGGACGTCACCGACTACCGGCCCGGGAACGACTTCGAGGCCCAGTCCTACCAGCCGCTGCTGGACCAGATCGCCGCGGCCGACCAGGCCCGCAACGCGCGTGCCGACTCCACCGGGGCCACCATGCCGTCGGTCGTGTGGTGGGGGCTGATCACCGGGGGCCTGATCACCATCGGCATGGTGTTCGCGCTCCAGATCCGCCGGACCGGACGGGAACTGGTGCTGGCCGGACTGTTCTCGGCCACGATCGCCTTCATGCTGTTCCTCATCTGGGACCTCGACGCCCCGTACAGCCGGGGCATCGCGGTGACCGCGGAACCGTTCCTCAACCTCTTCCCCCACATCACGGGGTAGCCGCGGGCGGCACGCCGACAGGCCTCCGCCCCCGCTCCCGCGAGGGACCGGGGCGGAGGCCTGTCGGTGTGCGCGACGCCCGGACGCCGGGACGGACCCGTGGCCCGGCGGGGCGCGGGGCTCAGACGCGCCTCTCGTGCCGGCGGCGCAGCCAGAAGGCACCGCCGCCGATCAGGGCCGTGGCCACCAGGCCGCCGCCGATGACCATGTCGGTGGGGGTGGCGCCGCTGGTCCGGCTGCCGCCGATGCCGCCCTGCACACCGCCGATCACGGTGAAGGCCGCCGGGCGGGTCAGGGGGCGGCCGTCGCAGCGGACGGTGATGTCGTACCGGCCGGGACGGGTGCCGCGGTGGACGGTGGCGACACCGCGTGCGGTGTCGTCGCGGAACGGGGCCAGCGGGGCGGTGCCGAAGGCCCGGGAGGTCATGGTGCCGCCCCGGCAGCCGTTCACGGTGACGGTGAGGCGGCCCCCGGCGGCGATGACCGCGGGGGTGGCGACGATGTTGCGCGGGCCGCCGAAGTCGTTGCCGTGGCCGTTCCCGTTGCCGTTCCCGTTGCCGTTACCGAAGCCACCGTTGCCGTTGCCGAAACCACCGTCCCCGTGGCCATTGCCGTTCCCGTTCCCGTTCCCGTTCCCGTTACCGAAACCGCCGTTCCCGTGGCCGTTCCCGTTGCCGTTGTTGAAGCCGCCGTTCCCGTTGTTGAAGCCGCCGTTGCCGTTTCCGAACCCGCCGTTCCCGTTCCCGTTCCCGAAGCCGCCGTCCCCACGGCCGTTCCCGTTCCCGTTGTTGAACCCACCGTTGCCGTTCCCGAACCCGCCGTTGCCGTTGTTGAAACCACCGTTCCCGTTCCAGTTGCCGTTGCCGTTGGCGGCTCCGGTGCCCGTACCCGGGACGATGACGGTGGTGTCGGTACTGCTGGGCCCGCCCCCATTGCCCATGCCGTCCGCGACGGCCACGGGGGCGGCGAGCCCGAGCGCGGCGACCGCGGCGCACGCCGCCGCGAGGGCACGTTGGTTTCGCATGTGATCCTCCGCGGAAGGCGCCCCGGGTCCCGTTCCCGGTGGATCGGCGAGAAAGCACCTCCCGGACCGACCCTCCGACGTGCGGAACACGCCCGCATGTCGAGAATGGTCCGTCCTGGTGAGCCGACACGCCGACAGATATCCACACAATCTGATATTGCCGCAGGTCACGGGCCATCAGAAGAATCCTCGGAACGGCAACTCGGATGGCGCACCGGAAGGCCCCGGGGCCACCCGTTCGCCCCTCGCCCCGTCGCCCGTCGCGCGCGCGGGACTTAGCGTTTTCCCATGCGCGTGGGACGTGGTGCCGGCAGCGTGGAGAGGGGTTGGCGAATGTCTGCGTCCAGGCTGTCCGAGCTGGCCGAGGAGGAGGAACGGCGCAGGAAGCGCGCCCCCTGGGGGGTGATAGCGCTCGTCCTGCTGACCGGCCTGGCGCTGATGCGCAACGGGTCCGGCGAGTTCGACGTGGGCCCACCGCAGCCCGCGTCCGCGGCGGCCCCGGACACCGGGACCGCCCCGGAGACCTTCGCCGCCGCCCCCGCCACGCTGCCGTTCTCCGCCGTCGACCGGGTCCGGATCCCCGCCATCCAGGTGGACGCGCCGGTCGTGCCGGTCGGTCTCGACGCGGACGGCTGGGTCGCCGCGCCGCCGCCGGAGAACCCCGACACGGCCGGCTGGTTCACCGGCGCGGTCTCCCCCGGCGAGAAGGGCACCGCCGTCGTCGTCGGCCACGTCGACAACAAGCAGGGCCCCGCCGTGTTCTACGGACTCGGGGCCCTGAAGAAGGGGAACCGGGTGGAGATCGTGCGGCAGGACGGCCGGACCGCGGTCTTCGAGGTCTACGGGGTCGAGGTCTTCGAGAAGAACAACTTCCCCGGCGACCGCGTGTACGGCTCCAAGGGGACGCCGGAACTGCGGGTCATCACCTGCGGCGGCGGTTTCTCCAAGCAGAGCGGCTACGACGGCAACGTGGTCGTCTTCGCCCGCCTGGCCTCGGTCGGCTGAAGCCGCCGGGGCCCGGCGGGCGCACGGCCGGTCTCCCGGCGCCCCCGGGCGCGCGTCACACCCGCCGGCGGGGCACCGTCAGGTGGTAGCCGGAGTCCAGCAGGTACGGCAGGTACTCGCGGATCGCCTGGACGCTCTGCGAACGGTCGCCGCCGGCGTCGTGGGAGAGCACCACGACACCGGGGCCGGCGCCCTGCACCACCTGGTCGACGATGGTCTGGGTGCCGGGCACCGTCCAGTCGGTGGTGTCCACGGTCCAGGCCATCGGCTCCATGCCCATCTTCGCGCCCAGTTGGAAGGCCGCCCGGTTCCAGGCGCCGTAGGGCGCGCGGAACCACTGGGGGCGTTCGCCGTAGGTGTCCTCGATGACGTCGCTGGTGCGCTCCATCTCGGAGCGGATCTCCTTGCGGCCGAGGCTGGTCAGCAGGGGGTGCGTCCAGGTGTGGTTGCCGACGACATGGCCCTCGTCGGCCATCCGGGCCAGCAGCTCCCTGTTCTCGACGACGCACTCGCCGCACACGAAGAACATCGCCCGTACGTGGTACTTGGCGAGGGTGTCCAGGATGTGCGGGGTGTAGTTCGGGTTGGGGCCGTCGTCGAAGGTCAGCATCATGCGCCGGCCGTGTCCGGGGATCCGCAGGAAGGGTTCCTTGCGCACCTTGAGCTTGCGGGGCGCGGCGCGCGGCGGGCCGTCTCCGGTGAGCGGCTGGAGCCGGAAGGCGGAGGGTTTGAGCACCTGGCGGGCCTGCGGGCCGGCCACGGGGGCGGCGGCGGTCCGGGCCGCCTCCCCGTCGCCGCCCGTCAGCACGGTGCCGACGGCACCCGCGGCTCCCGCGGCTCCCAGAGCGGCGGCGCCTGCGAACAGCATCCGGCGCCGTGTGGGCAACTGATCCTTCTGCATGACTCATCAGTCGCCCCGTCGGGCCCCGGCGCACCACAACGGCACCGGTGCGGCGGCCCGATTGCACCCGGACAGCCGAGCGGACGACACTCTCAGCGGTGCCGGACGAGCGGGAAGGGCAGTGTCTCGCGGATGGTCAGTCCGGTGAGGAACATGACGAGCCGGTCGACGCCGAGGCCGAGGCCGCCGGTCGGGGGCATCGCGTACTCCAGGGCCTGGAGGAAGTCCTCGTCCAGTTCCATGGCCTCCGGGTCGCCGCCGGCGGCCAGCAGGGACTGCTCGGTGAGCCGGCGGCGCTGTTCGACGGGGTCGGTCAGCTCCGAGTAGGCGGTGCCGAGTTCGGTGCCGAAGGCGACGAGGTCCCAGCGCTCGGCGAGCCGCGGGTTGGTGCGGTGCTGCCGGGTCAGCGGGGAGACGTCGGTCGGGAAGTCCTTGTAGAAGGTGGGCAGCTCGGTGCGGTGTTCGACCAGCCGTTCGTACATCTCCAGAACGATGTCGCCGGGGCCGTCGTCGGGGGTGTACGGCACGCCGGCACGGTCGCACAGCCGGTGCAGGCGCAGTAGCTCGGTGCCGGGGCCGACGTCCTCGCCGAGTGCCTCGGAGAGCGCCCCGAACACCGTCTTCACCGGCCAGGCCCCGGAGATGTCGTACTCCGCGCCGTCCCTGCGCACCACCGGGGAGCCGAAGGCGGCGGTCGCGGCGGACTGGATCAGCCGGCGGGTGAGGTCGAGCATGACGTCGTAGTCGGCGTGGGCCTGGTAGGCCTCCAGCATCGTGAACTCGGGGTTGTGCTTGTGCGAGACGCCTTCGTTGCGGAAGGTGCGGCCCAGTTCGAAGACCCGCTCCAGGCCGCCGACGCACAGCCGTTTCAGGTACAGCTCGGGGGCGATGCGCAGGTGGAGGTCCAGGTCGTAGGCGTTGATGTGGGTGGTGAAGGGGCGGGCGTTGGCGCCGCCGTGGATCTGCTGGAGCATCGGGGTCTCGACCTCCAGGTAGCCGCGGTCCAGCAGGCCCTGCCGGAGGGCCTGGACGGCGGCGGAGCGGGCGCGGACGACGGCCCGGGCGTCGGGGCTGGTGAGCAGGTCGAGGTGGCGGTGGCGGACCCTGGCCTCGGGGTCGGTGAGGCCGCGCCGCTTGTCGGGCAGCGGGCGCAGGCACTTGCCGGTGAGCTGCCAGGTGGTGACGAAGACCGTGGGTTCGCCGTGGTCGCTGGGCCGGGCGTGGCCGACGGCGGTGATGTGGTCGCCGAGGTCGGTGTCGGCGGTGAAGCGGCCCGGTGCGGGGTGGGAGCCGTCGCGGGTGAGGGCGATCTGGTGGTCCCCGGACCAGTCGCGCAGCACGACGAAGACGATGCCGCCGAAGTCCCGGACCAGCATGACCCGTCCGGCGACGGTGACGTCGGCGCCGGTCGGCACGTCGGCGAGGGCGTGGGTGGGGGCGGCTGTGGCGACCGGGTAGGGGTCGGTGCCGCTGGCGCGCAGCCGGTCGAGCGTGCGGTGCCGGACGCGGACCTGGTCGGACAGGCCCGCGTCCGGGGCCGCGGGCCCGGCCCGGTCCCCTCCGTCGGGGCCGAGCGCCGCCACGGGCGGCGACCCCTCGGTGGTGGCGGGCCGTTGTCCGGTGCTCGGGTGCCCCTTTCCCCAGAGTTTGCGCAGGGACGGTACGGACACGAATCCCTCGGCGATGCCGGAGGCGAGCCCGATGCGGGCGAGGGAGGCGGTGTCGGCGTAACAGATGAAGCGCGGGTACCACTCGGGGCGGTACTTGGCGTTGGAGCGGTACAGCGCCTCCAGTTGCCACCAGCGGGAGAAGAACAGCAGCAGGCGGCGCCAGAGCCTGAGCACCGGGCCGGCGCCGATGCGGGCGCCCTCCTCGAACACCGACCGGAAGACGGCGAAGTTCAGGGAGATCCGGCGCACGCCGAGCTTCGGCGCGGCGGCGCACAGTTCGGCCACCATGAACTCCATCACCCCGTTGGGGGCGGTCCGGTCACGGCGCATCAGGTCCAGGGAGACGCCGTCGCGGCCCCAGGGGACGAAGGAGAGCAGGGCGAGGAGCCGGCCGTCGTCACCGAGCGCCTCGACGAGCAGGCAGTCGCCGTCGGCCGGGTCGCCGAGCCGGTCCAGGGCCATGGAGAAACCGCGTTCGGTCTCGGTGTCGCGCCAGGCATCGGCCTTGCGGACGATCTCCTCGGTCTCCACCGGGGTCAGGGCGGCGTGGCGGCGGACCCGGCAGGTGGCACCGGTGCGGCGGACCCGGTGCACGGCCTGCCGGGTGACCCGCATGTCGCGGCCGCCGAGGTCGAAGCCCGGGATGTGCAGGATCGCCTCGTCGCCCAGCTGGAGGGCGCCGAGTCCGGCGCGGGCGTAGGCGCGGGCGCCGTCCTCGGAGGCGCCCATCACAGCCGGCGCCCAGGCGTACCGGCGGGCCACGTCCAGCCAGGCGGCGATGGCCGGCGGCCAGGCCTCCGGGTCGCCGACGGGGTCGCCGCTGGCCAGGCAGACGCCGGCCTCGACGCGGTAGGTGACGGCGGCCTTGCCGCTGGGCGAGAAGACGACGGCCTTGTCGCGCCGGGTGGCGAAGTAGCCGAGGGAGTCCCGGTCGCCGTACGCGGTGAGCAGGGCGCGGATGCGGGCCTCCTCGTCGCCGTGCAGGGCGGCTTCCAGGCGCTGGGAGCGGAACAGCGCGGCCGCCGCGTTGAGCAGGGCGAGGGCGCCGAGCAGGCCGAGGACAAAGGTGACCCGGTGCGGCGGCCGGCCGTCGAAGGAGCTGTTGGAGACCAGCCCGCCGCACACCCGGTCGGCCGCCCAGGCGAGGTGCTGGCCCGCTGGGAGGGTGCCCGGGAAGAGCAGCACCAACCCCCAGCCGAGCAGGATCGCCACCGCCAGCCCGGCCAGCAGCACGACGAGCGCCCGGCGTACGGCGGCGCGGCGGGAGGCGGCGTAGAACTCCCGGCGGGCCGCGAGCAGCAGGAGCAGCAGGAGCGCGCACAGCACGAGGGACGGCAGTGACTCGGCGTACAGGCCGACGGCCGCGCCGAGCGCGTCGGTGAGGACCAGCAGCCCGAGGTAGACGACCACCAGCCACCAGGCGACCTTCTTGCGGGCGGCGGTGGCGCCGGCCAGCAGGAACAGGAAGACGGCGTAGGCCAGGTTGGCGCTGATCGGGACGAGCAGCAGGTCGAGGACGCGGACGACCGGCCGGAGCAGGCGGCGCAGCGGCGGGACGAACGCGAGCAGGGCGCACAGCAGGCCGAGAGCGGCGAACAGGGTCCCGAAGGCCTCCGGGACCCGGGCGAGGCGCCCGCCGGCCGGTGGGCGGGCCGGGGCCGTGGCGCCCCTGCCCGCGGCGGGCCCCGCGGTGGCAGTCATGGTTCCGACTGTAGGAAGGGGCGGCACGGGCCGCGCGTCGAGCGGCCGGCGCGGGCCGGTGGCGCGGGGCCGGGTCCGGGGCCCCGCGTCCCGGCGGGAGGGGGCCGTTCCGATAGCCTCACGGCCGTGACGGAACAGCACGAAGAGCGCTCGCACCGGTTCGAGCGGGGTACGGACGGACCGAAGGTCGTCCTGGTCGGGGTGGACGGTTCGGAGTCCTCGATGCGCGCCGCCGCGTACGCGGGCGGTCTGGCCCGGCGCCAGCACGCGCTGCTCGCCGTGGTGTACGTGCAACCGGTGCTCGCGGCCGGCGCGGCGCTCGGGGCGCCGGTGGCGGAGACCACCGACGAGATCGCCGACGAGTTGGTGGCGCAGATCCGGGAGGCCGCCGAGCGGCTGAAGGGGATATTCGAGGTGCGCTGGGAGTTCCACACCTTCCGCGGCGACCCGTACACCGGTCTGGTGACGGCGGCCGACGAGCTGAAGGCGGACGCGGTCGTGGTGGGCGCGTCGGAACAGGCCGGACATCGGATCATCGGCTCGGTGGCGGTCCGGCTGGTGAAGGCCGGCCGCTGGCCGGTGACGGTCGTCCCGTAACGATCGGCACCGCCGCCCCGGCGGTCTCGTGTCACTCACCCCGCCGGCGACACGCCTCGCCCGACGGACGGCCGTGACGACCAGCCGGCCCCCCCGCGGCGCAGCGCAGCGCGCGAAGCGCGAGACCGACGCGGTGGGCGACGACCGGACGACCGGAGGGGCGTGACGCCCTACCGCCATGCCCCCGTGCCGGGGGGCGCGCCGACCGGCGGCAGACGGACGCCCCCCAAGCGGGCGTGCGGCGGGCCTGGGCCCCAACGCCGTACCCCGCGCCGACCGGCGACAGGTGGACGCCCCCGCCGCACGCCCACCACCCTCCACCCCCGGCGGACAGCCGGAGGCGGGGCATCGCCATACCCCGCGCCGACCGCGACAGGCGAACGCCCCGCCACGGGGCCGCCAGCCCTGCCGCCTCCCCGAGTGGCCCGCCGCCCCCGTGCGACGGCGGAGGCGACCGGCCCGTACGCGGTGCGCGAGAGACGGACAGCCGAAGGGGCGTGGCCCCAACGCCGTACCCCGTCCGGGGGCCGCGCCGACCAGCGGCATGCGGACGCCCCCGCCACGCTCCCACCAACCCTGCCGACCCGCCCACCGCCCCCGTGCCGGCGGAGGGGAGGGGCCCCTGCCCGGTGGGCGACCGATGGACAACCGTCGGAGCGTGGCGCCCCGGCCCCGTGCCGGGGGTCGCGCCGGTCCGCGACGGGCCGGTGGCTCCGCCGTACCGCGGCCGCGAGTGCCCGGAGCTTGAGCTGCGGGGGCTGTTGCCGCATACCTGCGAGCCGTCGCGGGCGGTCCGAGCGGCCCGCCGTCCCGTGCGGGGGCGTATCGGGCCGGGGGCCCCGGGTTCGTGCGACCGGGATGGGTGCGGGACTGCGGGGTGGGACGTGCGTGGCGCCTTCCCTGGGGGGCGGCCCTGAGCCATCATGATCCGCCGTCAGCCGTTTGCCGTCGGCGAAGAGGTGAGGCGCATGGACCGGATCCGCGCGGGTGAGGGCATTCTCCGCCGCAAACCCATCGAACACATCGAGGACACCGAGGTCACCGAGGGCCCCCGGCTGGAGAGGTCGCTCGGGCTGTGGCAGCTCACCGCGATCGGGGTCGGCGGGATCATCGGGGCGGGCATCTTCACCCTCGCCGGCACCGTGGCCAACGGCACGGCCGGGCCCGCGGTGGTGATCTCCTTCCTGATCGCCGGTCTGGCGAGCGCCTGCGCGGCCCTGTCGTACGCCGAGTTCGCCGGGATGATCCCGAAGGCGGGTTCGGCGTACACGTACGGTTACGCGGTGCTGGGCGAGTTCGCGGGCTGGTTCATCGGCTGGGACCTGCTGCTGGAGTACACCGCGATCGTGGCGGTCGTCGCGATCGGCATCTCCGGCTACTTCGGCTTCCTGGTGACGGACATGGGCGCGCAGTTGCCGGCCTGGATGCTGGGCGCGCCCGGCACCGGGGCGGGGCACCGTGTCGACCTGTTCGCGATGGTGCTGTGCCTGCTGATCGCCTGGCTGCTCAACCTGGGCATGCGCAGCGCGGCCCGCTTCGAGACGTTCGTGGTGGCTCTGAAGGTGCTGGTGGTGCTGCTGGTGATCGGCGTGGGCGCGTTCCACATCGACAGCGGGAACTATCACCCGTTCTTCCCGTACGGCGTCAGCGGCGCGTTCGACGGCGCGGCGCTCGTGTTCTTCGCGGTGTTCGGCTACGACGCGATGTCCACGGCGGCCGAGGAGTCGAAGGACGCGCAGCGGCACATGCCGAGGGCGATCATCTACTCGCTGGCGATCTCGATGGTGCTGTACGTGGCGGCCTGCCTGGTGCTGACGGGCATGCAGAACTACCGGGACATCGACCAGGAGAGCGGTTTCTCCTCGGCGTTCAAGGCGGTCGGGCTCGGCGCCCTCGCGGACGTGATCGCGGTGGGCGCGATCATCGGCATCCTCACCGTGATGTTCACGTTCATGCTGGGCGTGACCCGGGTCTGGTTCTCCATGTCCCGGGACGGGCTGCTGCCGCGCTGGTTCGCCAAGACGCACCCCACCCGGCACGTGCCGACCCGGGTCACGTGGATCGTCGGGGCGGCGTCGGCCCTGATCGCCGGGCTCCTCCCGATCAGCGAGGTGGCCGAGCTGACCAACATCGGCATCCTGCTGGCGTTCGTGGTGGTGTGCGCGGCGGTGATCGTGCTGCGCTACCGGCGGCCGGAGCTGCCGCGCGCCTTCCGCACCCCGTGGATGCCGTTCCTGCCCGCGCTGGGCATCCTCTTCTCCGTCTGGCTGGTCACGCGCCTCCAGTGGCAGACCTGGGTCCGGTTCGCGGTGTGGTTCGTGATCGGCTGCGTGATCTACTTCGGTTACTCCTACCGGCATTCGTCGCTCGCCGACCGGCGGCCCGCCGAGTGATCACTCGGCCATGACCAGGCCGTCCTGGCCGGCGCCGCGGCTGAGCACCACGTCCCGGATCCGGTCGCGCACCCCTTCGAGGTCGGCGCCCTGGGCGACGGCCTGGTTCAGGTCGACGACCCGGCCGGCGTCGAGGTCGTACAGCTGGGGGACGAACTCGGCCTTGGTGACCCGCCAGGCGCCGCCCGGCCGGTCGGGCGGGGCGAAGGTGAAGCGGCCGAGCGTGGACTCGTTGCCGCGGGGGTCCTGGGCGCCCTCGCGGTTGTACATCTCGCCGGCGATCTGGTCGCCCATGCCGTAGATCACCCAGGTGCCGTTGACCTTCTCGTACGCCTGCGGGACGTGGGCGTGGGTGCCGAGGATCAGGTCGATGTCCGGGCGGCCGGCGGTGGCCGACGCGGTGAGCCGCTGGGCGAGGGTGAGCTGGAGCCGGTCGGGTTCGTCCTGCCATTCGGTGCCCCAGTTCACGGAGACCACGACCACGTCGGCGCCGGCCCGCCGGGCGGTACGGGCGTCGGCGACGATCCGGTCCGCGTCGATGAGGTTGACCGCCCAGGACGCGCCGTGCGGGGGCGGGTTGCCGTTGGTGCCGGCGGTGTAGGACAGGTGGGCGACCTTCGCCCCGCCCGCCCGCAGGAGGCTCACCGTGCGGGCCTCGGCCTCGCTGCGGGCGGTTCCCGCGTGCCGCAGGCCGGCCGCGTCCAGGGCGTCCAGGGTGCGGCGGATGCCGGTGGTGCCGTCGTCCAGGGCGTGGTTGGAGGCGGTGGAGCAGCCGTCGTAGCCGGTGGCGGCGAGGCCCTTGGCGATCTGCGGCGGCGACTTGAAGGACGGATAGCCGCTGTAGGCGCCCTCGACGCCGAAGACGGTCTCCATGTGACACAGCGCCAGGTCGGCGCGGGAGACGATCGGCCGGACACCGGAGAGCATCGGGCGGAAGTCGTGGCCGGTGCCGCCGGCGTCGTAGGAGGCCCGGTCGATGACGGAGGTGTGCGGCAGGACGTCTCCGGAGGCGACGAGGGTGAACCCGCGGGCCGCGGAGGGGGCCGGGCGCCCCTGCTGCGAGCCGGGGTCCTGCCGGTTGTGGTTCTGGCAGGCGGCCGCCGCCGTGAGCACGGCGGTCAGGGCCAGGGCCACCTGCTGTCTGCGTCCGATCATCAACTCACCCCAGGATTGTCGTATATGCAGACAAGGCCGTGACGGCATATGGGTATGAATCTGATGTGCCGGATAAACAGTCCGGGCCCTCCGATTAGCCCGTCCGGTGCCGCAGAAGCCGTTCGTCCGACCGTTCGCCGACCCGATCGACCGTCCGTCGCACGGCCGGGTCCACCCCCTGTCCGCCGGCCGGTCCCTGCGCTGCCATACGGCCATGACGGCCGGAACCTCACTCACCCACGGGACGACGACCGCCGGGCACGAGCTGGCCGCGCTCCAGCGCGAGCACGGCGGCCCCCTCTTCGCCCTGCTGCTCAGGCTCTGCGACGGAGACCGCCAGCGCGCCGAGGACCTCGTCCAGGAGACCCTGGTACGCGCCTGGCAGCATCCCGAGGCGCTGCACGCCGACGGCTTCGACTCCGTACGGCCCTGGCTGCTGACCGTCGCGCGACGGCTCGCCATCGACGCGCGGCGGGCCCGCCGGGCCCGGCCCCCCGAGGTCGGCGACGCGGTTCCCGAGGACGCCCGGGTGACCGCCGACCACGCGGAACGGGCCGCCGCGGCGCTCGACGTCCGGGAGGCTGTGAAGACACTCACGCCGGAGCACCGTGACGTCCTGGTGCTCGTGTACTTCCACGGGGCCAGCGTGGCGGAAGCGGCGCGAACCCTGGGGATCCCACCCGGTACCGTGAAGTCCCGCGCGTTCTACGCGCTGCGCGCCCTGCGCCGGGTCCTGCCCGGCTACGCGGCCGACCTGCGCTGAAACCGACGATCGGGTCAAGGCTCGGCAAAGCGCCTTGCTGCCGGCCCCCTTCCGGGCATGGGCTGTCCTCATCCGCGTTCCGCGCGGGGGCCGGGCCCGGGAGGCCCGGCCCGGGCGGCCGGGCGGCGCGCACGCACCGGAGGAAGGGCAGGAAAGGATGCAGCACAGAGGTCACGAGAGCAGGGGCGGTACCGACGACGGTGAACTCACCGTCCCGATGGCCTGGTTGTACGCCGAGTACATCGCCGACGAACTGCTGCGCACCGGCGATCTGATGCCGCCGACGTCCTTCGAGTTCCGGGCCGGCCGGGACGCGCTGGCGCTGACCGTGTTCCTGTCCGACACCGACGGCGAACTCTCCGGCATCCGGGTGATCTCGCAGCTGGAGAACTGGCTGTCGCTGACCGCCTACGACCAGCCGTGGCAGGACTGGGTGCGCGAACGGATGGCCGAGCTGACGGCTCCCTCCGGTCCGCCCTCGGCCGACCTGGCGCTGGCGGCGGACGCCTGGCGCTGGCTGGAGGAGACCGAGCTGCTCGCGCCCGACCTGGACGCGGTGCCCGGCGGCGGCGCGGTCGTCGGCGAGGACGAGGGGCCCAAGGTGTGGACGCCGGCCTGGCGGCTCGGACTGCCCCTGGGACACCTCGCGATCCACCTGTTCTGAACCTTCCGGAATTCACACCAATCCGCGGGCCGGACCGCTCCGAATCCCCTGTCCGCGATTCTGTGCGCGGCTTGAGTGATTCGGCGGTGCGCTGCGTACGGGTGGGAGCAAGGAGTAACCCCACCCGCACCCATAGGCACGAGGATTCGGCATGAGGTCCCTGGAAAGGCATCGCGACGTCGGCGCGTACGCGCTCGGCGTGCTGGACGAGGCGGAGGCCTTCCGCTTCGAGGACCACCTCATGGAGTGCCCCCGGTGCGCGGCACACGTGACCGGTTTCGGGCCCACCGCCCGGCAGCTGATGCTGTACCGGCGGGCCACCCCGCGCTTCGTGCACCCCATGACGCGCCCCGGCCCGCGCATGCTGGAGCGTCTGCTGGGCGAGCTGGCCCGGCGGCACCGGGCGCGGCGGCGCCGGCTGCTGTACGGCCTGGCCGCCTCGGTGGCGCTGGCCGTGGCCGGCCCGGCGGTCGTGGCCTTCACCGGCCACGCGGAGCCGGCGGCGCGCGTCATGGCGGCGACCGATCCCGACACCGGGGTGTGGGCGCGGGTCACATCCTCGGACGCGGGCTGGGGCAGCGACCTGCGGCTCGACATCAGGGACGGCTCCGGGCGGCACACCTGCCGGCTGGTCGCGGTCGGCCGCGACGGCACCGAGCAGGTCGTCGCCGGCTGGACCAGCCGCGGCGACGGCGGCCGGCCCACCACCGCGATGGGCGCGGCCGCGCTGCACCCCGGTCAGATCGCCCGGTACGAGGTCCGCACGGACGCGGGCGAACGGCTGGTCAGCGTCGGCGCGCCGTGACGGCACCGGCCGGGGGTCCCCCGGCCCGGCCACCCACCGGCGCTCACTTCAGCAACCGGGACAGCCGGCGGTCGGCGAGGGGCTTGCCGCCCGTCTGGCAGGTGGGGCAGTACTGGAGCGAGGAGTCGCTGAAGGACACCTCGCGGATCGTGTCCCCGCACACCGGACAGGGCTCACCGGTCCGGCCGTGCACGCGCAGACCACCGCGCTTCTCCGACTTCAGGCGCCCGGCGGCCACGCCCCGGGAGCGCTGGACCGCCTCGGTGAGCGTGCCGCGCAGGGCCTCGTACAGCCGGTGGGTCTCCTCCGGGGTGAGGGACGCGGCGAGCTTGAACGGGGACATCCGCGCCGCGTGCAGGACCTCGTCGCTGTAGGCGTTGCCGACACCGGCGAGCAGTGACTGGTCGCGCAAGGCGCCCTTCAGCTGCCGCCGCTCGCCCGCCAGCAGCGCGGCGAAGCGGTCCTCGTCGAAGTCGTCGGCGAGCGGGTCCGGGCCGAGGCGGGCGATGCCCTCCACCTCCCGCGGGTCGTGGACCACGTAGACGGCCAGGCGCTTCTGGGTGCCGGCCTCGGTGAGGTCGAAGCCCTCCCCCGTCTCCAGCGCCACGCGCAGCGCGAGGGGGCCCTTGCCGGGCTTCGGCGGGCCGTCCGGCAGCCGGTCGCGCCAGTGCAGCCAGCCGGCGCGGGCCAGATGGGTGACCAGGTGCGGTCCGGTGTCCGTCCCGATGTCCAGGAACTTGCCGTACCGGCGCACCGCCGTCACCCGGGCGCCTTCGACGGCGGTGACCGGCGGGTCGTACGTCTTCAGCACGCTGACGGCGACCGGCAGCACCCGCACGATCCGCAGGCCGACCAGGTGCTCGGTGAGGAAGTCCGTCAGCGCTTCTACCTCGGGCAGTTCCGGCATACGTCCAGGGTGCCATCCGGGACCGGGGACACCACGCCGCGCCGGGCCGGCCGCTACGGCACCCGGAACTCGCACCAGACGGCCTTGCCGCCGCCGCGGGCCTCCACGCCCCACACGTCGGCGAGACGGTCCACCAGGAGCAGACCGCGGCCGGAGACGCCCTCCTCCCCCGCCTCGCGGCGGCGCGGCAGGGCGCTGGAGGAGTCCTCCACCTCGATGCGCAGCCTGCGGTCACCGCCGTCCAGGGCCCGCAGGGTGACGATCGCGGAGCCCTCGGTGTGCATCAGCGCGTTGGTGATCAGCTCGTCGGCGACCAGTTCGACCTCGTCGGCGCGGTCGCGGGCGCCCCAGGCGCGGACGGCGTCCAGGATCATGTGCCGGGCCCGGCTGAGCGCGCGGGGGTCGCCGGGCGCCACGTGCTGCCGCAGCCGGCCCCGGGCGCGCGCGGCCTCGGGGGCGCGGCGGCGCAGCAGGAGCAGGGCCACGTCGTCGTCGCCGCCCTGCTCCTCGGCCAGCCGGATCAGCCGGTCGGCGAGGGCGCGCACCTCGTCCGGGCCGTCGCCGATGAGGGTGGCGAGCGCGCGCATGCTGTCGTCGAGGTCGGTGCCGGGCTGTTCGACCAGCCCGTCGGTGCACAGCAGCAGGGTGTGCCCGGGGTCCAGTTCGAGGGTGGAGACGGGGTACTCCAGCCGGCCGAACTCGGCGGACAGGCCGAGCGGCAGGCCGCCCTCGACGGGGACCCGGCCGCAGGTGCCGTCGTTGCGCCGGACCAGCGGGTCGATGTGTCCGGCGCGGACCATCTGGACGACGCCGGTGGCCAGGTCGGCCTCGGCGTACAGGCAGGTGGCGAAGCGGTCGGTGTCGAGCTCGTGGAGGAAGACGGAGGCGCGGGCCATGACGGCGGCCGGGGTGTGGCCCTCGGCGGCGTAGGCGCGCAGCACGATCCGCAACTGGCCCATGACGGCCGCGGCGTGCGTGTCGTGGCCCTGGACGTCGCCGATGACCGCGCCGACCCGGCCTCCCCCGGGCAGCGGGATGACGTCGTACCAGTCGCCGCCGATGTCCCGGCCGAGGGCGGCGGAGCGGTAGCGCACGGCGATGTCGGCACCGGGGACGCGGGGGATGGTGCGGGGCAGCATGGCCTGCTGGAGGCCCTGGGCGAGGTCCTTCTCCTGCTCGTACAGCCTGGCCCGCATCAGGCTCTGCGCGATGCTGCTGCCGAGCGCGACGAGGACGGCGCGTTCCTCGGCGGAGAAGCCCCGCCGGTCGTCGTAGAGCAGGCCCATCGCGCCGATCGGCCGGGCCTGGGCTATCAGCGGCAGGTAGGCGGCCGAGGTGATGCTCAGGTCGGTGAGGTGCGGCCAGAGGATCGGGTAGTCCTCGGCGAACTCCTCGGGCGACTCGATGAACCGGGGGCTGAGGGTGCGGACGACCTCGCTCATCGGGTACGGCTCGTCGATCCGGGTGACGCGGGTGCCGGGGACGAAGCTGCCCGCGGGGCCCTCGGCGACCAGCCGGATGCGGCCCGCCTCGACCAGGCCCATCACCAGGCTCGCCGCGCCGAGGTGGCGGACCCCGTGGGTGTCCTTGAGGACGTCGATGACGTCCTGGACGCTGCGGGCGTGGGCGAGGGCGGCGGAGATGACCTGGACCACACCGGTCTGCTGCCGGAATGCCTCGCTCCGGGCGGCTTGGTGGCTGCGCTCCTCGCTCTCGGCGAGTTCGTCGGTGGCGTCCCGGACGATGCCGACGACGCGGCGCGGGCGGCCCGTGTCGTCCCGCCGGATGTAGCCCTGGGTGTGCGTCCAGCGGGAGGAGCCGTCGCGGCAGCGGATGCGGAAGTAGGCGCCGTAGTTCTCGCTGCCGTCCTTGATGGCCCGGGAGACCACCGCGTCGAGCCGGGCGGCCTCCGGCGGCGGCACCCGGACGGCGAGGGTCTCCGGGCGGCCGTCGTACTCCTCGGGCAGCAGGTCGAAGACCGCGAAGGCCTGGGCGTCCATGTGGAACAGACCGGCGTCCAGGTCCCAGTCGAAGCTGCCCATGCGGTTGAGCGCCAGGATCGGGTCCGGGTGGGCGGGCCACTCCTGCGGGAGTGACAGGGCTCTCGCTCCCCGATCAGCCATGCGCCCACCTTGCCAGCATTTGCCGGATTCTTCGAGTGCGGTCCGGGTGGTGGGTCGGACGGCCCGGAGCGGTGGTCACGACAACGGCGGACGGCGTGCCCGTGACGCCCGGACGGGCGGCCGGTGCGCTCCCGGCGGGCCGGGGTGGCCCGTGGCGGGGCGGCCGGTGTGCGCGGCACCGTCGGGACCGGGACCGGTCGGGCCGACGGTGGCCGGCTGGGGCGCGGGCACGACCCGGTCCCGGCCGACGTCCCGGCCCGTCCGGCGTTCGATCCAGAGGCGGGCGTCGACGTCGACCAGCATGAGGCTGTCGACGGCCCGGGGCGCCGGGCTCACCGCGATCACCCGGCTGGGCCGGTATCCGGGCCAGGCGGCACCACGGGCGTCCACGCCGTCGTGGTCCGCCGTGGGCGCGTCCAGCGGGTTGCCGCAGGCGCAGCGCACCCGGGGCACACCCCGGTCGTCGACCAGAACGGCGGTGCCGGCCTGGAGCACGGCCTGGTACCCGGCCGCCCGCCGGCCCCGGTAGGCGTGGCTGGTGACCCGGGTGTCCCGGCGCAGCGCGGCCGGGGTCAGGCCGCGCAGGAAACCCGGGAGGGCCGCCGCGGAGACGCCCACCGCGTGGGCGAAGGCGCCCGCCCTGGCCCGGTCCGCCGTGAGGGAGCCGATGTGCCGCTCGACGTCGCAGCCGGCGACGTGCGCGGTGCCCCGGTACAGGCCGGGGGTCGTCCCCGACAGGGTGTGGGCCGCGGGCAGCGGGGCGAAGATCCCGTCGTCGCCCGGCGCGGCGGACGAGGGCGGCACGGTCGGCGGTGGCGCGCTCCGGGGCGGCGCGGACACGGGCGGCGCGATCGGTGGCGGCGCGGACCGGAGCGGCGTCGTGGCGCCGGTGCGTCCGGGTGCCGGGCCGGTGGTGACGGTGGCGGTGGCCGGGGGCGCGGTGCGGGAGGCGGGGCCGGAGGCGGTGGCCGACGGCCCGGACCCGGACTCGGTGAAAGGTTCGGGACCGCGGTCGGTGGCGGCCTGGAGGAAGACCGTCTCGCCCACCCGGTCCTGCTTGACGCCGGAGCCGGCGCAGCCCGCGGCGAGGAGAGCGGCCGGGAGCACGCAGGCCGTGACGATGGATCGGGGAGGTATCCGCACCGCACACTCCGCATCACTCCGGGTGATTCTTCCCCATTGTGGGCATCGCCCGCGGCCGGTCGGCAACTCGGGAAAGGGTCGAGGGCGGCACCGGTGCCGCCGTACGGGAGGGGGCGCGCGGCCGTGGACTGGTTCACCGCACCCGGTTACTGGCTGAGCCGGCTGGTCCTCCAGCGGGCCCTGGCCGCCGTGTACCTGGTCGCGTTCCTGTCGGCGGCCCTCCAGTTCCGGGCGCTGCTGGGCGAGCGCGGCATGCTGCCGGTCCCCCGCTTCACGGCCCGGGTGCGGTTCCGACGCGCCCCGAGCCTGTTCCAGCTGCACTACTCCGACCGGTTCTTCGCCACCGTCGCGTGGACGGGCTGCGCGGTGTCGGTGGCCCTGCTCGCCGGGGCGGACTCCGCGCTGCCGCTGTGGGCGGGCGTCGTGCTGTGGTTGGTGCCGTGGGCGCTGTACCTGTCGATCGTCAACGTGGGCCAGACGTGGTACGCGTTCGGCTGGGAGTCGCTGCTGCTGGAGACGGGGTTCCTCGCCGCGTTCCTCGGCAACGACGACGTGGCGCCACCCGTCGTCGTCCTCTTCCTGCTGCGCTGGATCCTGTTCCGGGTGGAGTTCGGCGCCGGGCTGATCAAGCTGCGCGGCGACGCGTGCTGGCGGGAACTGACCTGCTTGTACTACCACCACGAGACGCAGCCGATGCCGGGCCCGCTGAGCTGGTTCTTCCACCATCTGCCGGCCCCCCTGCACCGGGTGGAGGCGGCGGCCAACCACGTCACCCAGCTCGTCGTGCCGTTCCTGCTGTTCACACCCCAGCCGGTCGCCTCGGTCGCGGCGGCTCTGATGATCGTCACCCAGCTGTGGCTGGTGCTCTCCGGCAACTTCTCCTGGCTGAACTGGATCACCATCGTGCTGGCCGTGTCCGCGCTGCGGCTGCCCGGTCCCGCGCCGTCCGTGGGTCCGGCGCCGCTGTGGTACGAGGTGCTGGTGCTCGCGGTCGCCGCGCTGCTGCTGTTCCTGAGCCACCGCCCGGTGATGAACATGATCTCCCGTCGGCAGGTCATGAACCGCTCGTTCGACCCGCTGCACCTGGTGAACACGTACGGGGCGTTCGGCAGCGTCAGCCGGGTCCGCCACGAGGTGGTGGTCGAGGGCACGCTCGACGGCACCCCGCGCGAGGACTCCGACTGGCGGGAGTACGCCTTCCGCGGCAAGCCCGGCGATCCCCGGCGCTGGCCGCGCCAGTTCGCCCCCTACCACCTGCGCCTGGACTGGCTGATGTGGTTCGCGGCGCTGTCCCCCGGTTACGCCGGGGAGTGGTTCGGCGGCCTGGTGGAACGCCTGCTGGACAACGACCGTGACACGCTGCGGCTGCTCCGGGCCTCCCCGTTCCCGCCGGACACCCCGCCCCGCTACGTCCGGGCCCGGCTGTTCCGGTACCGCTACACGAGCCCGCGGGAGCGGCGGGAGACGGGGGCGTGCTGGGAGCGGACGTACGTACGGGAGTACCTGCCGCCCACCCGGCTGACGGGGCCGGCCCGGAAGCGGTAGTGCCGCCGTACGGTCCCAGGTGAGCCGGGGCGGGGCTCGCCGGACGCCGGGCGACGCCCGAGGGTTCCGGTCCGCGGGACGGCTCTCAGGCCGGCGCCCCGGGCGGCGGTGGACCGCCCTCGCCGAGTTCCCGCCAGAAGGCGTCCGGCACCGCCGTGGCGAACCGGTCGGCGCAGTCGTGGACCTCGGCCGCCGACCGGGCGCCGACCAGGACGCTCGCCACGGCAGGGTGCGCGGCGCAGAAGGCCAGGGCGGCGGCGCGCAGGGTGGTGCCGTGCCGGGCCGCCAGCGCCTCCAGCCGCAGGGCGCGCTCCAGCAGGTGCGCCGGTGCCCGCGTGTAGTCGTACGTCGCCCCGGGGGTGGGGTCGGCCAGCAGACCGGAGTTGAACGGGCCGCCGATGACGACGGACACCCCGCGCCGCGCGGCCTCGGGCAGCAACTCCGCCGCCGCGCTCCGGTCGAGCAGGGTGTAACGACCCGCGCAGAGCACCACGTCCACGTCGGTGTCGCGGACGAACCGGGTGAGCATCTCCGTCTGGTTCATGCCGGCGCCGATGGCACCGACCACGCCCTCCGAGCGGAGCCGCTCCAGGGCGGGGTAGCCCTCGCGGAAGGCCTGTTCGGCGTGGTCGTCGGGGTCGTGGAGGTAGACGACGTCGACGCGGTCCAGACCGAGGCGGTGCAGGCTGGCCTCCAGGGTGCGGCGGACGCCGTCGGCGGTGAAGTCCCAGACGCGGCGGTGGGTCGCGGGGACGGCGAACCCGTGGTCGAGGTCGTCGCCGGTCCCGTCGGCCGGGTCGAGGCGGCGGCCGACCTTCGTGGACACGGTGTAGTGGGCGCGGTCGTACTCCCGCAGGGCGGCGCCCAGGCGGCGTTCGGACAGGCCGAGGCCGTAGTGGGGCGCGGTGTCGAAGTAGCGGATGCCGCGCTGCCACGCGGCCCGCACCGTCGCGTGCGCCTGCTCGTCGTCCACCGGGGTGTAGAGGTTGCCGAGGGGGGCGGTGCCGAGGCCCAGGGGGCCGACCTGGACGCCGCTGCGGCCCAGGGCGGTCACCGGTCCACCGCCGGCCGCGGTCGCGGGGCCCGCGTGCCGCCGTCGCCGGCGGGGGCGGGGGCCGTTCCGGGGAGGCGGAGGTCGTGGGGGCGGGCAGGGTCGTGGGACACGGGGGCCCTTTCCGAGGACGACTGCGGTGGCCGGCGGACGTGGGCATGCTTACCAGACCGATGCGGCGACGCAACAGCCCGCTGCGGCACCCACGTCGGTGGGGTGGAGCGATGGCCGTGCTCCCGGCGCGGTCCCGCCCGGTGCCCGGTCAGCCCCGGCGCAGCCGCAGCGTCATCAGCTCGAACGGCCGCAGTCGTACGGTGATCCGCCGGCCCTCGCGCCGCGGCGGCGGTCCGTCGGCGCCGGGCCGCTCCAGCAGGTCCGTCACCCTGACGTCCGCGACCTCGAAGCCGGCGGTGAGGGTGGCGCGGGCCCGGCCGCCGTGGGCCTCGTGGAAGCGGACGACGACGTCCCCGCTGCCGTCGTCGGCGAGTTTCACCGCCGTGACGACCACCGCGTCGTCGTCCACCGTGATCAGCGGGACCACCGGCCCCGCGCCGGTCGTGCGCCGTTCCGGCAGGTTGATCCGCCAGCCCTCGCGGACCGCGTCGGCGATCGAGGCACCGGGCACCAGGGCGTGCCGGAAGCGGTGCACGCCCTGGTCGGTCTCCGGGTCGGGGAAGCGGGGGGCGCGCAGCAGTGACACCCGGACCGTCGTCGTCGTACCGCGGTCGCCGTCGGTGCGGACCGTACGGGCCACGTCGTGGCCGTACGTCGAGTCGTTGACGACCGCGACGCCCCAGCCGGGCTCCGCCACGTGGACGAAACGGTGGTTGCACGCCTCGAAGCGGGCCGCGTCCCAGGAGGTGTTGGTGTGGGTGGGGCGGTGGACGTGCCCGAACTGGGTCTCGGCGGCGTACCGTTCGGCGTGCACGTCGAGGGGGAAGGCCAGCTTCAGGAACTTCTCCGTCTCGCGCCAGTCGACCTCGGTGTCGATGAGCAGGCGTCGCTCCCCGGGCGGCAGGGACAGCACCTGGGTGACGCGGGACGCGCCGAAGGCCCGCGTGACCCGGACGGACGCGCCGTCCTCCCCGGCCGTGACCGACTCGGCGGCGGTGAGGTCGGTGACGGTGTTGCGGTAGAAGGAGTCGACGTCCCAGGCGTCCCACATGTTGGGGAAGTCGGGGTGGAGCTGGAGGAGGTTCGCGGCGGCTCCGGGGGCGACCGACTCGCGGTCGGCCGCGGGATCGTAGACGGAGACGATCAGCCCGCGGGCGTCGACGCCGATCCGCAGCAGGCCGTTGTCCAGGGTGAACCCGCCGCCCTCGCGGGGCGCCGTGGCCGTGTCGCCAGGGTCGGCCGGCGTGGCGGCGCCGCCCGCCGGGACACCGTGGCGGGCGTGCGGTGCCGCGTTGAACAGCAGCGGGGTGGTCCCCTCCCCGGCCAGCGCGCGCTGGGCGGAGTCGATGACCGCGGTCAGTTCGTCGGCCAGCCGCCGGTAGGTCGACCGGGCCTCGCGGTGCACCCAGGCGATGGAGGACCCGGGCAGGATGTCGTGGAACTGGTGCAGCAGGACCGTCTTCCAGACGCGGTCCAACTCCTCGTACGGGTAGGCGTGTCCGGTGCGCACGGCCGCTGTCGCCGCCCACAGCTCGGCCTCGCGCAGCAGGTGTTCGCTGCGCCGGTTGCCCCGCTTGGTGGCGGCCTGGCTGGTGAGGGTGGCGCGGTGCAGTTCGAGGTACAGCTCGCCCACCCAGACGGGTGGTTCGGGGTATTCGGCCTCGGCCTTCTCGAAGAACGCGCGCGGCGTCTCCCACGCGACGGCCGCGGAGCCCTCCAGGTCGCGCAGCCGGGCCGCCCGGGCGACCATCTCACGGGTCGTGCCGCCACCTCCGTCACCCCAGCCGGTGGGAGCGAGGGAGTGCCGGGCCCTGCCCTTCTCCCTGAAGTTGCGGGCCGCGTGGGCGACCTCGGCACCGCTCATCGAGCAGGTGTAGGTGTCGACGGGCGGGAAGTGGGTGAAGATCCGGGTGCCGTCGATGCCCTCCCACCGGAACGTGTGGTGCGGGAAGCTGTTCGTGCGCGACCAGGACATCTTCTGCGTCAGCAGCCAGCGGGAGCCGGCCGCCCTGATGATCTGCGGCAGTCCCGCGGCGAAACCGAAGGTGTCCGGCAGCCACACCTCCTGGTTCTCGATGCCGAACTCGTCGAGGAAGAACCGCTTGCCGTGCACGAACTGCCGGGCCATCGCCTCCGAACCGGGCATGTTGGTGTCCGACTCCACCCACATCCCGCCGGCCGGCACGAACCGCCCTTCGGACACGGCCTCCTTGACGCGCGCCCACACCCCGGGCCGGTGCTCCTTCAGCCAGGCCCACTGCTGCGCCTGCGACATGGCGAACACGAACTCCGGCTCGTCCTCGATGAGCGCGGTCATGTTGGCGGCCGTACGGGCCACCTTGCGGACGGTCTCCCGCAGCGGCCACAGCCACGCCGAGTCGATGTGCGCGTGCCCGACGGCGCTGATCCGGTGGGCGGACGGCGCCGCGGGCACGGACAGCACCCCGGTCAGCCGTGCCCGCGCCCGGGCCGCGGTGCCGTTCACGTCCTGGAGGTCGACGGCGTCCAGGGCGTGTTCGACCGCCCGCAGGACGTCCCAGCGGCGCGCTGAGTCCACGGGCAGCTCGGCCATCAGCTCGCCGAGCACCTCCAGGTCCCGCACCAGTTGCCACACGTCCTCGTCGAAGACGGCCAGGTCCATGCGGGCGAGCGTGTACTGCGGCTGGCGACCGGCGGTGTCCCGGTCCCCGAGCGGGGTGGGCCGGAACGGGTGGCGGCCGAGGACGACCGGGTTCGAGGCGGCCTCGACGTGCAGGCACACCTCCTCGCCGCCCTCGGCGGGGGCACCGACGCGCACCCACTGGTTGCGCGGCCCGAGGCCCTTCACCGGGGTGCCGTCGGGACGGTGCACCAGGCCCTCGCACTGGAAGCCGGGCATGCTGTCGTCGAAGCCCAGGTCCAGCAGTGCCTCCACGGTCCGCCCGGCCCACGCCTCGGGCACGGTCCCGGTCACCCGGAACCAGCTGGTGCCCCACGGGGCGCCCCACCGGGCGCCCACCTCGATCGGTTCGTGCGCGGCGGCGATGCCCTCCGCGACGGGCACGGGTTCGCCGGGCGCGTGCCACACCGCGACGCGGAGCGGCACCGACTCGGGGTACACGGCGGGGCGGATGCGTTCGGCGAGGACGCGTCCGAGGCGGGCCTCCACCAGAGTGCGGTCGTCGTGCATGCGGGACACTCCCTTGCTGCGTCGGGGACCGGGGCTCGCGCGGGCTGCGGGGGTGCGTGCCGGCCGCGCGGGCCGACGAGGTCTACAGCTCCCCCGCGGCGCGCGCCGCGAACCGTGCGGCCCGTCCCCCCGTGCCCGGAGCGGGCCCCGGCCCGGTCCCGGGCGATCGGTCCCCGCCGGCCCGTCCCGGACCCTCGACGTACGGTGCCCGCAGCGGGCAGAGTTCTCCCTGCCCGTCTTCCCTACCGATCAGTAACGAGGAGCGCCCGTGAGCAGCTGGGCCGGCCGGACCGCTGTCGAGATCGCCGCCGCCGTCCGCGAGAGGCGGGTCACGCCCCGGGAGGTGGTGGCCGAGCACCTCGCCCGGATCGACCGGCTCGACGCACGGGTCGGCGCCTTCCGCACGGTCCGGGGAAAGGCGGCGCTCGCCGAGGCCGACGAACTGGCCGCCCGCGCCGACCTCGGGGAACTGCCGCTGGCCGGCGTGCCGTTGGCGGTGAAGGACAATCTGTCGGTGCGCGGCGAGTCGCACCGCGACGGCACCACCGCCACCCCGGACACCCCGGCCGCCGAGGACCACGTCACGGTCGCCCGGCTGCGGGCGGCCGGCGCGGTGGTGGTGGGCCTGACGAACGTGCCCGAGCTGTGCGTGTTCGGCACCACGGAGGGCCCGTTCGGCACCGCCCGCAATCCGTGGGACCTCTCCCGCACGGCGGGCGGCTCCTCGGGCGGCAGCGCGGCGGCGGTCGCGGCGGGTCTGGTGCCGCTGGCCCTCGGCAACGACGGGATGGGCTCGCTGCGCATACCGGCCGCCCACTGCGGGCTCGTCACGCTGAAGCCGGGGCCCGGCGTGGTCCCGGCCGGGATCGGCAACGGCGACTGGTTCGGCATGTCGGAGAACGGCCCGCTGGCCACGACGGTCGGTGATCTGCGGCTGATGTTGGCGGTCCTCGCGGACACGGCGTTCGAGCGCCGGGAGGAGCGGACACCCCGGCGGATCGCCGCCGCCGTGCGCAGCCCGCTCACCGGGGTGAGCGTCAGCCGGCCGTACACGACCGCGGTGCGGGAGGCCGCCGGCGTGCTGGCGCGGGCCGGGCACCAGGTGCGGCGGGCCGAGCCGCCTTACCCGGCATCGCTGGGGGTGACGGCGCTGCGGCACTGGACGGCGGGGACGGCGGTGGACGCCGAGGGCCTGGACCCGGCGCGGCTGGCCCGCCGGACCCGGGTCCACGCGAGCGTGGGCCGCCGTTTCGTCGGCGGGGTCCGCACCGGCGACGCCCGTGAGCGGCTGCGCGCCCGGCTGACCCCGTTCCTCAGCGCCTACGACGTCCTGCTCACCCCGGCGCTGGCCCGGCGCTCCCCGCAGGCCGGACCGTGGCACGAACGCGGCTGGCTGCGCAACGTCCTGGTGAACACCGCCTGTTCGCCGTTCACGCCGGTGTGGAACCTGACGGGCTGGCCCGCGATGTCCGTCCCCTTCGGCACCCTGCCGTCCGGTGCCCCGTGCGCCGTCCAGCTGGTGGGCCGCCCGGGAGCGGAGGCGGTCCTGCTGGAGGTGGCGCAGGAACTGGAGGAGCTGAGTCCGTGGCGGCGTACGGCGCCCCTGCCGAACCGGTCGTAGCGGGGCGAGCCGGGGCGGGCGGCGGCCGGTGTCGCGGACGAGTCGTCAGTCCAGCGCCCGGTACATGATGTGCAGGCCGACCGGGCCGTGCCGGGGGTGGTCGTAGGCCTCCGGGACGGTGCCGAGCACGGTGAAGCCGAGGGAGGTCCAGAGCCCGACGGCGGGGTTCGTCTCGACCACGGCGTTGAAGACCATCGCGCGGTACCCGTGGGCCCTGGCCTCGGCGAGGACGTGCTCGGCGAGGGCGCGGCCGACGCCCCGGCCGGCGTGGTCGGGGTCGACCATGAAGCCGGCGTTGGCGACGCGGGCGGCGGGGCCGCCGTAGTTGGGGGTGAGGTAGGCGGAGCCGACCACGGTTCCGGCCGGGTCCTCGGCGACGTAGACCCGCTTGGCCGGGTCCATCCACAGGGTGCGGGCGGCTTCCTCGGTGGTGTCCGGGTCCCAGGTGTACGTCTCGGCCCCGGCGACGATGCGGTGCCAGAAGGGCCAGATGCGCGGCCAGTCCGCGGCCACGGCTTCTCTGATCGGCATGGGCGTGAGTCTGCCACGCCCACGCGTGCGGCGATCGCGACGGGTCCGACCCGGGGGTCAGTCCACGCTCGGCAGGATGTGGGGCTCGGCGAGGTCGTCCTCGTAACCCGCGAGGCGGATCGGGGCGGACCGGGCCCACACGTCCAGGCTGCCGAGTTCTCCGGGCCGGCGGCCCGCGCGCTCCGTGCGTTCCTTGGGGCGCTGTTCGCGATTCGTCTTCTCCGGTGTCACCGCGCACTCCTTATGTGTCGGTCACCCTCGGGGCGCGCCGGACGGTCTGCGCTCCGGCGTTCGAGCCCGTTCGGGCCTGGATGGAAGGCCAGTTCGGACGCGGTGGCGCCGGTGTCTCAGGACGGAGCAGGCCGTTGTCGACCGGCTCACCCCAGGACGGACGATGGGTGTGGGTGGGACCCCGTGCTGCTGTCCGTCCACCCCAGATTAACCAAATGAGCGGCCATCCGCTCGATAGGGAGTGAAAACAAGGTGTAACCAATACACTTCGCGGGGTTCTCAATACCCCTCAATATGAGGGTTTTTATGACGAACCGCATCACTCGTGCGCCCCGGCGAATCACCCACTCGGGCGATATCCGCGAACACGCCGCCGAATCGGCCGCCTCCACGCGCCCGTCCGGGGCGGGGCGGACCGCGGCCGTCCGAGTGACGGCCGTTCGGGTGGCGTGTCCCGGAGCCGGACACGCCACCGGGCGCCGGTCACCACTTGCCGGGCGCGTAGTCCTTCATGAAGACGCCGTACAGGTCCTCGCCCGACTCGCCCCGCACGATCGGGTCGTAGACGCGGGCGGCGCCGTCGACCAGGTCGAGGGGGGCGTGGAAGCCGGCCTCGGCGAGGCGGACCTTGTCCGGGTGCGGGCGCTCGTCGGTGATCCAGCCGGTGTCCACGGCCGTCATCAGGATGCCGTCCTTCTCGAACATCTCCTGCGCACTGGTGCGCGTGAGCATGTTCAGGGCGGCCTTGGCCATGTTGGTGTGCGGGTGGCCGGCGCCCTTGTAACCGCGTTCGAAGACACCCTCCATGGCGGAGACGTTCACGATGTAGGTGCGGGGGGACTTCGCCGCCGCCATCGCCGGGCGCAGCCGGCTGATGAGGATGAAGGGGGCCGTGGAGTTGCAGAGCTGGACCTCCAGCAGCTCCACCGGGGTCACCTCCTCCACCGTCTGCACCCAGCTGTTGGTGTCGTGCAGGTCGGGCACCAGGCCTCCGGCGTCGATGGCCGTACCGGCCGCGATCCGCTCCAGCGACGCCGAGCCGGAGACCAACGCGAGACCGGTGACGTCCTGGGCGGTCAGCGCGCCGCCGCCGGCGACCGGGAGCTGGGCCACCGCGCCGGAGCCGAAGGTGCCGATCACCTCGGAGGCCGGCAGCTCGCCGGCGGGCAGCGGCGCGGACTCGGCGGCGACCAGCTCGCTGTACGCCTGCGGGGAGCGCCGTACCGTCTGTGCCGCGTTGTTGATCAGGATGTCGAGCGGGCCCTCCGCCGTGACGGAGTCGGCGAGGGCGACCACCTGGGCGGGATCGCGCAGGTCGATGCCGACGATCTTCAGGCGGTGGATCCACTCGTCGCTGTCGGGCTGGGCCTTGAAGCGGCGGACGGCGTCGTTGGGGAAGCGCGTCGTGATGGTGGTGTGGGCGCCGTCGCGCAGCAGGCGCAGCGCGATGTACATGCCGATCTTGGCCCGGCCGCCGGTGAGCAGCGCGCGCTTGCCGGTGAGGTCGGCGCGGGCGTCCCGCCGGGCGCGGTTCTCGTCGGCGCACCGCTGGCAGAGCTGGTGGTAGAAGTAGTCGACCTCGACGTAGCGCTGCTTGCAGATGTAGCAGGAGCGCGGGCGCTGGAGTATGCCCGCGATCCGGCCCTCGTCGACCTTGGAGGAGGGCAGGACGCCCTCGGTCTCGTCGTCGATGCGCTCGGCGGAGCCGGTGGCGGTCGCCTCGGTGACGGCGCGGTCGTGCGCGGTCTTGGCGGCCCGGCGCTCCTGGCGGCGGCGCTGCTTGACCGTGCGGTAGATGTGCGAGGTGGCCCGGCGCACCCTGATCGCGTCGGGGTGGTCGACATCGAGCCGGTCCAGCTCCTCCAGCACGTCCAGGCAGACGGCGAGCCGCTCGGGGTCGATACCGGGCCCGAAGACCACCTCGTCCATGGAGGCGTCCGTGGGGACGTCCATGGGGACCTCCATGGACGCGGAACCGTCCTCTGTCACCGTCATCGCGCTGCCGTTTCCCTGATCACCCGCGCAGCGCTCCGACTCGCGCCCGCTTTCGAACGGAGAATTTTACGGAGCGCACGGCCCCAGCACCAAATGCCCCGTTCCCCGGGCGCCCGGCGCACTCCCGGCTCAGTGCCCGCAGACCCCCAGCAGCGTCTCCAGCTCGGCCGACACCGCGTGGGCGAACCGGTCCAGGTCCGGCACGGCCTCGGCGTCGGCGACCAGCCCGTAGTGCACGCGCCCGCAGTACGTGGAGATCGCCACCGCGAGCGCCTGCCCGGGCGCCAGCGGGGCCAGCGGGTACACCTCGGTCAGCTGGTTGCCGCCGAGCCGCAGCCCGAGCCCGGGCAGCGGCACGCTGGTGACGAGGATGTCGAACCACAGCCGGGCGGCCTGGCCGACCAGGGGCCCGCCGAGCCGGTGGCCGAGCGCGGGCACGTGGTCGGCGAGCAGCGCCACCGCGCCGGCGCCCCGGTCGGGACCCGCGTCCTTGTTGCGGACCATCGCGGTGCGCACCCGGTCGAGGCGGCCGAGCGGGTCGGCCTCGTGCACCGGAAGCGGTATCAAGTACCCGGAGAGCCGGTTGCCCGGGTGGCCGGTGTGGTGGCGGCGCCGGGAGACGGGGATCAGCGCGCGGGGCGCCACCCCCTTGCTGCCGTCGCCGCGCTCGTCGAGCCAGCGGCGCAGCGCCCCGGCGACGACGGCGATCAGCACGTCGTTCACGGTGCCGCCGGCGCTCTTGCGCACCCGGTGCACGTCGTCGATGTCGACGACGACCCCGGCGGTGCGGCGGGTGCCGCTGGGCGCGCAGGCCAGCGCGGAGGTCGGCCGCATCCCGAGGGTGGAGCGGGCCAGCGAGGCGCCGATGTCCAGGGCCCGGCCCACGTCGGACAGCGCGCCCCTGACCAGGTCGGGGACGAGTCCGGGCAGCCGGCGCACGTCGGACAGCAGCCCGCGCGGCGGCTCGACGGGGCGGGGCGCGCGCTCGGGCAGCTCCAGGGGGTCGAGGATGCCGGCGGCGAGCTTCAGCGCGCGCAGTCCGTCGGCGAGGGCGTGGTGGAACTTGAACAGCACCGCGAAGGACACCCCGTCCTCGCCGGGCAGCACGTGCGCCTCCCAGGGCGGCCGGTCGCGCTCCAGCGGGCGTTCCATGAGCCGGCCGGCCGTGGCGTGGAAGTCGGCGGTCGGGGCGTGCAGCCGCACGTGGTCGAGCGGATCGAAGTCCGGGACGCTCTCGCGGGTGGCACCGCCGAAGGCGAGCGGCTGCCAGACGTCGCGGATGCGCAGGCGCAGGCCGGGTACGGCGGCGGCGCGGGCGGCGAGCAGGTCGGCGGCGTGGGCGCCGGCGGTGGGCGAGCGGGCGGCGAACAGGCCGAGCGCGCCGAGGTGCATGGGGTGCCGGTCGGACTCCATGTTCCAGAAAGCCAGATCGAGGGGGGCGAGCAGATCGGAGGTCACGGGCTTTCCTCACGCGGCGATGACGGATGACCAGAAGTCAAACCCCGGCGCACGATCACGGTCAAGCACGGTCACGCTACGGATCGTGACGGTCCGGTGGCGGCCCGCTCCGCCGGACGGGACGGGCCGCAGGACACGGGGGTCACCTCAGGACGGGTGGTGCCGCGCCGGGTCCCGTACCCCACTCGGACGGGCGCGGGCCGACCGTGAACGCGAGGGAGCGCAGCGAGCGCAGCGCCCGGGTCGTCAGGTAGGTCCGGCGGTGCGGCGTGCCGTCGGTGCGGACGGCCTGGACATAGCGGTCGGTGGCCGAGGTGCCCGGCGCGCGCACGGTCAGCCGGCCTTCCGGCCAGTAGGCGCGGTCCAGGGTCAGGTCGACGCGGTCGAACACCGGGGTGGTCAGGCCCCAGGTGTCGTAGCCGGGCTGGACCGGGAAGAGACCGATGGACGACAGCACGTTCCAGGCGGACATGGTGCCGAGGTCGTCGTTGCCGGTGATGCCGGTGGGGCTGTCGGTGAACAGGGTCAGGGCCGCGTGCACCACGTCCGTGGTCTTCCAGGGCTGCCCGGTCGACAGGTAGGTGTAGGGGGCGATCAGGTCCGGTTCGTTCTGCGGGTTGTAGGTGGCGGCGTTGTAGTAGGCGTACGGGTCTCCGTGCACCCAGACCTCGCGGGCGGTCCGCTCCGGGTCGGCGAGCAGCCGGTCGTAGGCGAAGAAGGCGTCCAGGCGGTCGTCGGCGGCGCGGGCGCCGCCGAACAGGGCGGCCATGCCGGGCAGGTCCTGCGGGACGAGCCACTGGTACTGCCAGGCGGTGCCCTCGTGGAAGCCGACGCTGCGGGCGGGGTCGGCCGGGCCGGCGAAGGCGCCGGAGGCGTCGCGGGCCCGGAAGAACCCGGTGGCGGGGTCGAAGATGTTCCGGTAGTTCCGTGAGCGGGCCGCGTAGCGGGCGGCGTCCTCCTCGTGGCCGAGGCCGCGGGCCATCTGGGCGAGCATGGCGTCGGCGAGGGCGTACTCCAGCGTGACGGAGGCGCCCTGGTGGTAGTCGGAGTCGCCCATCTTGGCGTAGGGGCGGCCCTTGACGTAGGGCGCGAAGCCGTGGGCGATGTACTCGGCGGCGGCCTCCCGGCCGACGCCCGGGTTCTCGGCCGGCGGCACTCCGTCGGCGTTCTTGCGCAGGGCGCGGTAGGTCCGCTCCTCGAAGCCGCGCAGCAGCCCCATGTGGTAGGCGGTGGTCAGGAACGGGGTGACCGGGTCGCCGGTCATGATGTTCGTCTCGACCGGGCCGTACCCCCACTTCGGCAGCCAGCCGCCGTCCTCGTCGATCGCGACCACCGAGCGGGCCATGTCGCGGGCCTCGCGCGGGGCGAGCAGGGCGAGGAGCTGGGCCTGGGTGCGGTAGGTGTCCCACAGCGACCAGTTCTGGTAGTACGTGAAGCCCCGGGCGCGGTGGGTCCGGCGGTCCCAGCCGAAGTAGCGGCCGTCGGCGTCGCTGCCGACGTTCGGGGCGAGGTAGGACCGGTACAGCGAGGAGTAGAAGGTGCGGCGGAGCGTGCGCGTGCCGCCCCGCACGCGGACGGCGGCGAGCCGGTCCTCCCACTCCTGGCGGGCGCGGCGGCGCACGGCGTCGAAGGACCGGCCGCCCTCGGCGCGCAGGTTGCCGGCGGCGCCGCGCGCGTCGACGTAGGACAGGGCGGTGGTCGCCTCGACGGTGCGGTCCCCGGTGGTGTCGAAGCGGACGTAGGCACCGCCGTGCCCGGTGCGGGCACCCGGGGTGACGGTCCCGCCGTCCCAGGTGCCGTACGCGATGAAGGGCCGGCTGAACCGGGTGATCGTGTAGACGGTGTACGGGCCGGTGTCCCGGCAGAAGCCGTGGCCGGAGATCTCCGTGCGCACGGTGTGGTCGTCGAGGATCTCCACCGCGCTGCCGGCGGGCTTGTGCAGCGACTGGGCGGCGTTCAGCAGGACGTTGGCCCTGCTGGTCGCCGGGAAGGTGTAGCGCTGCACCCCGGTGTGGGTGGTCGCGGTCAGTTCGGCCCGGATGCCGGAGTCGAGGCCCACCCGGTAGTAGCCGGGGCCCGCCTCCTCGTCGTCGTGGGAGAAGTCCGCCGCGTATCGGGCGTAGTCCGTCTCGGTGACGTCGCCGGTGGTGGGCAGCACGGGCAGGTCGCCGCCGATGCGGCAGCCGACGCCCGAGAGGTGCACCAGGGAGAAGCCGCGGACGCTGTGGTGCGCGTAGTCGTAGCCGGTGCTGTGCCCGGTGTCCGGCGAGAGCTGCACCATGCCGAAGGGCACGGCCGCGCCGGGGAAGGTGTTGCCCTCGTTCCGCGTCCCGATGAAGGGGTTCACCAGGTCGGTGAGGTGGCCGTCGGTCCGCTCGGCGGCCCGTGCGGCGGGGGTGGCGACCAGCGCGGACGCCGCCATCACCCCGGCCAGACACAGCCGCGTGCGCCGGGTCCCTCTCATGTCGGATGACCTCCGCAGGTTCGACGTCGTTGCCTGCATCGTGAGGGGCGAACGGCGTGAACCCGGGCATTTTCGCCGGGACGGCGCGGAGCGCGTCGCGGGGCGGGCGCCCCTGACGGGGTGTCCGTCAGGGGACCCGCTGCCCCTTGCCCAGCGCGATGACGCCGCCCTTGGAGACGGTGTACAACTCGGCGTCGCGCTCCGGGTTGACGCCGATCGTCGCGCCGGGCGGCACCTCCACGTTCTTGTCGAGGACCGCGCCGCGGACCACCGCGCCCCGCCCGACGTGCACGTTGTCGTGGAGCACGGAGCCCTGCACGACCGCGCCCGGGTCGACCCGCACCCCGGGAGACAGCACCGAGCGGCTGACCTGTCCGCGGATCAGGCAGCCGGCGCTGATGATGGACTCGCTGGCGATGCCGCCCGCGTTGAACCGGGCCGGGGAGAGCTGGTACGAGTGGGTGTAGATGGGCCACTGCCGGTTGTACAGGTTGAACGCGGGCCGCTCGGCGATCAGGTCCATGTGGGCCTCGTAGTAGGCGTCCAGGGTGCCCACGTCCCGCCAGTAGCCCTGGTCGCGGGTGGTCTCGCCGGGCACGTGGTTGTCGCTGAAGTCGTACAGCTGGGCCTCGCCGCGCGCCGTGAGCTGGGGCAGGATCGAGCCGCCCATGTCGTGCACGGACTGCGTGTCCTCCGCGTCCCGTTGCAGCGCCTCGATCAGCGCCTTGGTGGTGAAGATGTAGTTGCCCATCGAGGCGAACACGCATCCCGGGTCGTCGGGCAGCCCCGGCGGATCGGCGGGCTTCTCCAGGAAGCGTTCCACCGTGACCCCGTCCGAGCCCGGCGTGATCACCCCGAACGACGGGGACTCCGCGCGCGGCACCCGGATGCCGGCCACCGTGACTCCCGCGCCGCCCTCGATGTGCTGCGCCAGCATCTGCCGCGGGTCCATGCGGTAGACGTGGTCGGCGCCGAACACGGCCACGTACTCGGGCTGTTCGTCGTGGACCAGGTTCAGCGACTGGAGGAGCGCGTCGGCGCTGCCCAGGTACCAGCGCGGGCCGAGCCGCTGCTGCGCCGGGACCGGGGTGACGTAGTTCCCGAGCAGGCTGGACATCCGCCAGGTGGTGGTGATGTGCCGGTCCAGCGAGTGCGACTTGTACTGGGTCAGCACGCAGATGCGCAGCACGTCGGCGTTGACCAGGTTGGACAGCACGAAGTCCACCAGGCGGTAGGTGCCGCCGAAGGTGACCGCCGGTTTGGCCCGGTCCGCGGTGAGCGGCATCAGGCGTTTGCCCTCGCCGCCCGCCAGCACGATCCCGAGCACGGAAGGCCCTCCACGACGCATGCCCGCTCCCCTCACCCTGGTTGAACCATGGTTGCCCCGAGCGGGCCGGACTAAGCCTCCTTGAGGATCTCCTCGTACAGTCCGACCGTACGGCGGGCGACCGCGTCCCAGCCGAACTCGTCCACCGCGCGCGCCCGTCCGGCCTCCCCCATCCGCCGCGCCGCCGCCGGGTCACCGAGCACGGTGTCCAGCGCCCGGGCGAGCCCGGACTCGAGATCCTCGTCCGCGTCGACCAGCAGGCCGGTGCGGCCGTCGTCCACGACCTCGGGGATACCGCCCACCCGGGAGGCGACGACGGGCGTGCCGCAGGCCATCGCCTCCAGGTTGACGATGCCGAGCGGCTCGTACACCGAGGGGCAGGCGAACACGGCCGCCCGGGTGAGGAGTTGGATCACCTCCGGGCGCGGCAGCATCTGCGGGATCCAGAACACGCCCGACCGGACCCGGCGCAGCTCCTCGAACAGCTCCCGGAACTCCCGGTCGATCTCCGGGGTGTCGGGCGCGCCGGCGCACAGCACCACTTGGACCCCGGGGTCGATGTCCCGTACCGCGCGCAGCAGATGGGGGACGCCCTTCTGCCGGGTGATGCGACCGACGAACAGCACGTAGGGACGCGCGGGGTCGATGCCGTGCCGGGTCAGGGCGTCGGTGCCGTGGTCGGGGCGGTACAGCCCGGTGTCGATGCCGTTGTGCACGACGTGCACCCGGGCCGGGTCCAGCGCCGGGTAGCACGCCAGGATGTCCTCCCGCATGGCGCCCGAGACGGCGATCACCGCGTCGGCGGCCTCGACCGCGGTGCGCTCCGCCCAGCCCGACAGGGCGTACCCGCCGCCGAGTTGCTCGGCCTTCCAGGGGCGCAGCGGCTCCAGCGAGTGGGCGGTGACGACGTGCGGGACGCCGTACAGCAGCTTGGCGACGTGGCCCGCCAGGTTGGCGTACCAGGTGTGGGAGTGGACGAGTTCACGGCCTTCCAGGGCGGCGGCCATGGCGAGGTCCACCGAGAAGGTGCGCAGCGCGTCGTTGGCCCCGTCCAGGGCGGACCAGGGGCGGTGGCGTACGACACCGGCGCCGCGTCCCTCGCCCCAGCAGTGCACCTCCAGGTCCACCAGCGAGGCCAGTTCGCGGGCGAGGAACTCCACATGGACACCGGCGCCGCCGTACACGTCCGGGGGGTACTCCCGGCTCAGCAGTCCCACTCGCACCCGACAACTCCCTGGTCTCGGTGGCACGTCTCCCTCATGGTCACCCAGATGCGGCGCGCGGGGAAGGGCCCGGGACACGGGTGAGGCAGCAGTCACCGCACAGCCCGCCGCCGGGGACGCGGTAGTACAGGCAGCAGCTGCGGCGGCGGAAGGCCGTGCCGTCGCGGGCACCGGTGGCCCGCAGCAGGGGGTGGGTGAACAGGGCGTCCGTGAGCGCGCGGCAGCGTTCCGCGACGTCGGTACGGCCGTGGAGGCGGGCCCAGCGGTCCAGTTCGCGGGCCGTCGCGGCGAGCGCGGAGCCGGCGTTGCCCCGCAGCAGCTCCGTCGCGACGCCGTGCCGGGCGCGCAGGACCGCGCCCAGGGGTTGCAGGTGGGCGTCAAGGACGGCGGCGGCGACGGTGTCCGCGTCGCCGGGCAGCGGGCGCACCTCGGTGAGCCACAGGTCGTCGGGGACGGGGGCGAGGGCGTCCCAGCGGAGCAGGCCCGGGTCCAGGCGGGGCAGCCGGCCGTACAGCACGGCGCAGCCCAGCGCGGCCGACCACAGCCGGGCGGCCAGCCCCTGCTGGGCGAGGGAGGCGGCGACCCGGGGTTCGGCGGTGCCCGTCCGGGCGGCGACGGTGGCGACCCGCAGCGCCAGCGCGTCGCGCCGGCCGTCCGCCGCCGAGCCCGCGTAGGTCTCGGCGAGGGTCGGGAGCCGGTGCGGCCCGGTGGCGTCGCCGGCCGCTGCCGGGTGCGGGGGCGGCAGGGTGCGCAGGACGAAGAAGCCGCCGAGGGAGCGCAGCGCGTCGAGGCCGGGGTCGAGGTCCACGACAGGCACTACTACCAGGCCCGTCGCCGGTCCGGCCGCGCGGGGCCCCGGCCCGCCTCCCCCTGCCAGAGGATGACCGGCCGGGGTGCCTACTCCATCGGCAGTAGGACGCAGTGAGGCCTCAGGTACGACGACGGGAAGGGCGTCACCCGGCAGAGTGTTCCGCATGGAAGCCGACCGCCCGTCACGCCGGGTCCGGACCCCGCGCCGTACGCCGGGAGGACGCCGATGAGCGCCCTGGCGCTGTCCGTGCTCCTGTCGCTGGTCTCCGCCGTCGCCTACGCGGGCGGGGCCGTCGTGCAGGAGCGGGTCGCGGTGTCCGCCCCGCGGGAGGCGTACCTGCCGGTGCGCCGCCCGGGCTGGTGGGGCGCGCTGGCGCTGAACGGTCTCGGCGGTGTGCTCCACGTCGTGGCGCTAGCCTGCGGTCCGCTGAGCCTCGTCCAGCCGCTGGGCGCGCTGACCATCGTCTTCGCGCTGCCCCTGGCGGCGCTGTGCGTCGGACGCAGGGCCGGTGCGACGGCCTGGCGCGGCGCCCTACTGGCCACGGTGGGCCTCGCCGGACTGTTGTCCCTGGTCGGGGCCTCCGGTACGCACTCCCTCTCCACGGCCCAGCGGGTGTCGGCCGCCCTCGTCACCGGCGCGGCGGTGGTGGCGCTGATGTGCGCGGGGCGGGCCGCGCACCGGCGTCCGGCGGTGCGCAGTGTTCTGCTCGCCACCGCCGCCGGTATCGCGTTCGGCATGTCGTCGGTGTTCACCAAGACCGTCGCCGTGGACTGGGGTCTGGGCGTCGGCGCGGCCGACCTGGCCTCGCTCGCGGTGGTCTGCCTGTTCGCGGCGGCCGGCGTGCTGCTGTCCCAGGCCTCCTACCGGGGCGGCGGGCTCACCGCCCCGCTGGCCACCCTGACGGTCGTCAACCCGGTGCTGGCCGCCGTGGTGGGCGTCGTCCTGTTCGGCGAGACGTTCCGCCACGGCGGCACCGGCACGGCGCTGGCGCTGGCCTGCGCGGCGGTGGCGACGGGCGGCCTGGTCATGCTGACGACGGAACGGACCGAGGGCGCGCCGGCGCCCGCGGGGGCGGCGCCCGAGGCCGCGGTGCCGTCCGCCGCGGACGTGGCGGCGCGGGACGCGGCGGGGGGACTCGTCGTCGTACCGCGGCAGCGCACGGTGGAGTCCGGCGCCGGGCCGGCCGGGCCGGCGCCGCGTGAGCTGCCCGGACCGGACGCCGGCGGCGGGGCGGATGTCCAGGGCGTGTTCCCCGCGTGGTACGCCCCGCTGCCCGCGGGCGTGCACGTGCCGCTGCCGGTGCTCGACCGGCGGCACCGCGCACGCGTCGGTTCCTGAACGAGCGCGCGGTGGCCGCGGGTGCGGCGGGTCACAACCGGACGCCGCCGGCGCGGAGATAGGCGAGCGGGTCGATGTCCGAGCCGAAGTCCGGGCCCGTGCGCACCTCGAAGTGCAGGTGCGGTCCCGTGACGTTGCCGGTGGCGCCGGAGCGGCCGAGGCGCTGGCCCGCGGCGACGCTCTGCCCGGCCCGCACGGAGATCGCCGACAGGTGGGCGTACTGCGTGTAGCGGCCGTCGGCGTGCCGGAGCACCACCTGGTAGCCGTACGAGCCGCCCCAACCCGCGGACACCACGTGTCCGGCCTCGACCGCCTTCACGGTCGTACCGGTCGGCACCAGGAAGTCGACACCGGTGTGGTAACCCTTCGACCAGTGCGAGCCGGCCACGCGGTAGCCGGTGCCGATGGACGCCGTCACCGGGGCGACGAGCGCGTGCCGGGTCGGGGGCGTGCCGGGGTGGGTGGTGCGGTGGGGCGGGGGTGCCTTCCTCGGGGGCGCCGTCCTGGTGTGGCCGCCGCTCAGGCTGAGCCGCTGGCCCGGCACGATCAGGTCGGGATCGGCGCCGATCGTCGTGCGGTTGCCCGCGTACAGGGCGCGCCAGCCGCCGCTGACCCGGTGGTCGCCGGCGATGCCGGAGAGCGTGTCGCCGTGCACCACCGTGTACATCTCGGCGCTGCCCGCGCGGGACTGCGGCGTGGTCTGCGGGCGTACGTCCTGCACCGCGCGGCGGGTCTGGGCGGGGTGGGCGGCGGCGGTCTCCGTGTGCACCCCGGGGCTGCCGCCGCCGCGGGTGAGCCCGGCGGACCCCGAACACACCGGCCAGGCGCCCGGCCCCTGTCCGTCGAGAACCTTCTCCGCCACGGCGATCTGCTGGTCCCGGGTGGCCAGGTCGGCGCGCGGCGCGTACCGCGTGCCGCCGTACGCGTCCCAGGTGGAGCGGGTGAACTGGAGGCCGCCGTAGAAGCCGTTGCCGGTGTTGATGCTCCAGTTGCCGCTGGACTCGCACGCGGCGACCTTGTTCCAGGTGGCCACGTCGGCGGCGCTCGCGGTGCCGGCGGCGACCAGCGGGATCGCGAGGCCGGCACCGCCCGCCGTGACGGTGAGTGAGGCTCGGTTGATCCTGTTCGGCTGGTACCGGCGGTGCCGACCGCGTACGGCCATGTCCGACTTCCCCTCGGCGTGCGTCAGGAGGGGCAAAAGTAAGGGCAGCGAACTGGCCATGACAAGACGGTATTTCGGCCGCCCGGTCCCGGAGGGTGGCCGGTAACGTCCCTCGCCCCGCCGGACGGGCCGGTGGGTGAGGCGTAAGGCACCGTCGCCGCGTACACATGCGTGGCGGGTCGCAAGTGCGCTCGCCACAGCGGCACGCCAGGATGGGCGAGGGCCCGTACTGACGGAGCCGTAGTCACGAGGCAACCAGGGAGCAGGCGGTATGAGCACTTCAGCGCAGATCGGCGTCACAGGCCTGGCGGTCATGGGCCGCAACCTCGCCCGGAACTTCGCGCGCAACGGCTACACGGTCGCCGTGCACAACCGGACCGTGTCGCGCACCCGGGCGCTGGTGGAGGAGTTCGGGCACGAGGGCGACTTCGTCGCGGCCGAGAGCGCGAAGGACTTCGTCGCGGCCCTGGAACGCCCGCGCCGCCTGGTCGTCATGGTGAAGGCGGGCGAGCCGACGGACGCCGTCATCGAGGAGTTCGCTCCGCTCCTGGAGCCCGGTGACATGATCATCGACGGGGGCAACGCGCACTTCGCGGACACCCGCCGCCGGGAGCGCGAGCTGCGCGAGCAGGGCATCCACTTCGTCGGCACGGGCATCTCCGGCGGCGAGGAGGGCGCGCTGCACGGGCCGAGCATCATGCCGGGCGGATCGGTGGAGTCGTACGAGTCCCTGGGCCCGATGCTGGAGAAGATCTCCGCGAAGGCCGCCGACGGGGCGCCGTGCGTGACCCACGTGGGCCCGGACGGCGCCGGGCACTTCGTGAAGATGGTGCACAACGGCATCGAGTACGCCGACATGCAGCTCATCGGCGAGGCGTACCAGCTGCTGCGCGACGTCGCCGGTTACTCCCCCGCGCAGATCGCCGACATCTTCCGCACCTGGAACACCGGCCGGCTCGACTCCTACCTGATCGAGATCACCGCCGAGGTGCTGTCCCACGTGGACGCCGGCGGCGAACCGTTCGTGGACGTCGTCGTCGACCAGGCCGAGCAGAAGGGCACCGGCCGCTGGACGGTGCAGATCGCCCTGGACCTGGGCGTGCCGGTGTCGGGCATCGCGGAGGCGGTGTTCGCCCGGTCCCTGTCGGGCCACGCGGCGCTCCGGGAGGCCTCGCGGGGGCTCGCCGGGCCGAAGCCGGTCCCCCTCGGCGGGTCGGAGGCGGCGGCCTTCGCCGACCGGGTCGAGCAGGCGCTGTACGCGTCCAAGATCGTGTCGTACACGCAGGGGTTCCACGAGATCGCCGCCGGCAGCGAGGAGTACGGCTGGGACATCGACCTCGGCGAGGTCGCCTCCATCTGGCGCGGCGGCTGCATCATCCGGGCGGCCTTCCTGGACCGCATCCGCACCGCGTACGACGCCCGGTCCGACCTGCCGAGCCTGCTGTCCGACGAGACCTTCGCCCGGGAGATCGCCGCCGCGCAGGACGACTGGCGCGAGGTGCTCGTCGCCGCGACCCGGCAGGGCGTGCCGACCCCGGGGTTCGCGGCCGCCCTGGCCTACTACGACGCGCTGCGCGCCGAACGCCTCCCGGCCGCCCTGACCCAGGGCCAGCGCGACTTCTTCGGCGCCCACACCTACCGCCGGGTGGACCGGGAGGGCGCGTTCCACACGCTGTGGGGCGGGGACCGGTCCGAGGTGTCGGCCTAGGGTGCGGCAGCGGGTAGACGGGCGGGGCGGGGGGGGGCCCCCGGGGGGGGCCCCCCCCCCGCCCCGGGGGGGGGGGGGGGGGGGCGGGGGGCGGGGGGGGGGGGGGTGTGGTGCCCCCCCCCCCGCCGGGGGTCGCGGGG